>NZ_WYDP01000030.1 GCF_009904055.1 Rubellimicrobium sp. CFH 75288
GCCGGTTTGTGCAACAGAGCCCCGACACCCGAAGCGGTGGCGGCGTAACCAAGGCGGAAAACCACTTAGAAAACGCCCGGGGCCTGTTCAGACAAACCGAACCACCTCTCCCATGGTGCACATGGTGTAGCCACACAGGACGTGACCTTACTTTTGGACGATTGGGTGCCTTCGAGGGGGTCCAACCCATCAATCCTCGGGCGGAAGGCAAGTCGGGGCGTCGCGGGCTGACGTGGAGGCAGCACGACGATCAGCCGGCGCCTCGGTCCTGCATAAGTCTTGTCAGGACGTCAAGAGGCGCAGGGCGGCGCCAGACGGCTTGGAAGCTCTCCACGACGTTGGCGCGAGTCACCGGCAGGCCTGGTAGAGCGATCCAGTCCGGAGTGAGCTGCCCCAGCATGGCCAAGATCGCTGTCTGCGCCGCCGTCACGCCCTGCTGGTAGGGCTGCTGCGCGGCGACGGCGACGATGGGGCCGCCGCTGGCCAAGCTGACGGCGGCATCGCGGCCCAAGTCGATGGTAGCCACCGGACCCGTCCAGCCGTGTCGCGACAAGGCCGACAGCGCCTCTCGGGCCGGGGTGTCCCAGACGACGAAAAGGCCGGAGAGGGCGGAATGCGCCGCAAAAAGCGAGAGGGCTGTCTCGCCCGCGACCGGGATAGAGCTGAAGCGCGCGGTCCGCAGCATGATGTCCGGCCGCTCCCTTCGCATCCACCGCTCGAAGGCGAGTTCGCGTTCGTCGGTGGCGAAGAAGTCGGCGTCATAGCCCAAGACGCCGATTTCGGCGCCCTCGGGCAGGTGCGGGGCCAGGAGTTCGGCCGCAATTCGCCCCAAGCCCGAGTTGTCGGCGGAGACCAAGGCCACGTAGTGCTTACCGGGCAGGAGCCCCGTGGGCACATTGTCGAGGAGCACGACCGCGATTCCGACCTCGGACAGTCGCGCGTGAGCCGCGGCGACGGCAGCGTTGGCCACCGGCAATGAGATCACCGCGTCGGGGGCCTCGATCACCAGGCGGTCGAGGGCGGCGATCTGCGCCTCGGGCGAGAAGCCGCAATCCACGACCTCGATCACGGCTGTGCCGCAGTCGCCCAGTGTCCCTGCAAGGCCTTGGAGTTGCTGCCGCGCGAAGTCGCTCTCGAGCGTATGCATGACGATCGCGACGCGAAAGCCCATTCTCCGTGCCGCTTCGACGTCGGCGGAGGAGAGGGCCACGCGTTGCGGCGGCGAGGCGCGTTCGCCATGAGGGCCGAGGCCGGCAATCGACATGGCGTCCCCCCCCTCAGATCCGGCCGGCACGAGGAGCGGCCGGCTCGCTTGGCGCGGGCGGCGGACCGTCGAGCCGCCCGCGCAGTGCCGCGAAGCCCGGATGGGCCATCGGACGGCCTTGGAGGACCCAGCCCTTCAGCATCGGCGGGGCGAAGAGCCCTTCCACCGCCACCATCGCCGCCCCCACGAGGCCGGCCGAGCGGCTCATCTGCGACCGCACGATCTGGAGATCCCGCGTCACAAGGGGGTGGGACGCCCCGTAGACCGCCTCGCGCACCGCTGCGAGGAGGATGTCGTTCGACTGCGCCACCGAGCCTGAGAGGACGATGATCTCGGGGTTGAGGGCGTTGGCCAGGGTCGCCACGACATGTCCAATGAGGCGGCCGCTTTGGGAAAGGATCTCCATGGACACCCGGTCGCCCATCTGGGCGGCTTGGCTGACCTCGGCCGCTGTCAGACTGCCGTGGCGGCGCTGGAGGTCAGCCAGCAGCGTGCTCCGGCCCTCCTCGGCGGCGACCTGTCCCTCGCGGGCGATCATCTCGGAGCCGGCCAGCGCGTCGAGCGTGCCAGTCCGCTCCCCGGCCTGGACGGGAAGCTGCCCGATCAGGCCCGCCGCCCCCAGTGCGCCGCGCCAGAGGCGTCCGTCGCAGACAATCCCGGCGCCGATGCGCTTCCCCACCTTGACGAAGAGCATGGCCGTGCAGCCGATCCCTGCCCCGCCATGAAGCTCCCCCATCGTCATCGTCTCGACGCTGGAGCGCATCCAGACAGGAACGCCGTAGCGCCGCACGAGGGCCTCCACGAAGAGGGCGCCCTCCCAGAGCGGCAGGATCGGCGGCGTCTCGGAGAGGAAGGTGTCCCCGGCCTCGGCGACGGGGGCGGGCACCGACAGGGAGACGGCCCAAGGAGCCGAGCCCGGTCCACTCTGGCGCGAAAGGATCCAGTCAAAGAGCGAGGTCACGCGATCGAGGATCGCCGCCGCGGGCTCGGTCAGGTCGGCGGGCTCATGGTGCTCCATCAGGAGGCGGCCAGACAGGTCTGCGATGCCCACGCCCAGAGCCGTCTGGTCGAGCGTTGCCACCAGCACGCGTCCTTTGTCGGCCGCGAAGCGGACGAGGCGCGGCGCCCGCCCCCCCGTCGCTGCGCCGAGTTCGCTCTCATCCACGAGACCTAGTTCGGTCAGCAGCGCCAAGCGATCGGCGACGACTGCCCGGCCGAACTCCCCCACGCGCTCGATCTCCTGGCGGGTCGTGGCCTGGCCGGTTCGCACGAGGTTAAGGATGGCAACCAAGCTTGCGCTGGCGGTCTCGGAGGCCCGGGGTCGGCCTCGGCCGCGCGCCTGGGTTGCTTCATCCTCGCGGTCCAGCACCGGCATCCGAGCCTCCTTGATCTCGTAGCGATAAGGTGTCTCTCTCGGCGCTGCAACGGCAAACTTATGCCGTATAAATGTAAAAGATGGCTATTATATGCCTTTTAAAGGTTGACATGATCCGAATTCAGGCGTAGCCGTGATGACCAGGCGAGGAAGCGGGAGGGGGAGTGCTTGAATGACCGGGTGGAAGCTCGCCTATCATGCGAACTGCTGGGGCGCGCTGGGCGGGAACGCTGTCGGGGTGACCTCGATCACCCAGCTCAGCTATCGCACATTCGGCGAGATGGATCGCGCCTTCTCAGAGATTGCGAGGGCGGGCTATGAGGGCGTCGAGGTCTTCGACGGCAACCTGCTTGACTGGTCGGCCGCCGCCATGCGCCGGCTGCTGGCGGAGACGGGGCTGGCCTTGGTCGCGACCTATTCGGGCGGAAACTTCATCTTCGATGACATCCTGCCGGAGGAACTGGCCCGGATTACTCGCGCCGCAGAACGCGCGGCCGAGCTCGGCGCGCCGCATCTCGTCGTCGGCGGGGGCGCCAAGCGCTTCGACGGGACCCGCGACGAGGACTATGCGAGGCTTGGCGCAGCGCTCGACCGCGTGAAGGAGATCGCCGAGGCCCGGGGGCTTCGGGCGCACTACCATCCGCACCTCTCGACGATCGTCGAGGGGCCGCAGGACGTGCACCGCATCTTCGCGGCGACCGAGATCGACTTCTGCCCCGACACTGCGCATCTGGCCGCCGCCGGCGGCGACCCCGCGCGGCTGATCCGAGAGCTGCGCGACCGGGTCAGCTACGTGCACCTCAAGGGCCTCCAGAAGGAACCGTTCGCCTTCACGCCGCTCGACCGGGGGGACGTGCCCACTGGTCCGATTCTCGAGGCGCTGCGCGAGACGGGGTTTGCGGGCTGGGTCTGCATCGAACTCGACGCTTGGCCCGACCCCGCCGAGGGGGCGCGGCTCAGCATGGAATACCTGAAACGGGCCTGACGGCCCAACGTCTCCGGCATGGCCGGATCTCTGGGAGGAGACCACGATGATGAACAGACGCACCCTGCTGGGCGGGGCGGCCATGCTTGCCCTGGCGCTCGGACCGCTGGCGGCCTCGGCCGATCCGGCCGCGGCGCTGGCTGCGCTCCAGGGCCAGGTCCTGTCCACCGGCCCGAACGGCGAGGCGCCGACGCCGGCCTCGGAGGTGACGCTAACCGACGAGGAGCTCCAGCAGATCAGGGACATGGGCGCGACCGCCGCCATCGTCCTGCACTACGGCGGCAACGACTGGTCACGCGCCCAGGTCGCGGGCCTTAGGGACCAGTTCGCCGTGATGGGCATCGAGGTCATCGCCGTAACCGACGCGGGCTTCAAGCCCGAGACGCAGGTGGCGAACCTCGAGACCGTGATGGCGCAGTCGCCCGACATCATTGTCTCGATCCCTACCGACCCGGTCGCCACCGCCTCCGCCTACCGCGCCGCCGCCGAGGCGGGCGCCAGGCTCGTCTTCATGGACAACGTGCCCCAAGGCTTCGTCGCCGGGCAGGATTACGTGTCCTCCGTCTCGGCCGACAATTACGGCAACGGCGTCGCCGCCGCGCATCTGATGGCGCAGGCGCTGGGCGAGGAAGGGGGCGAGATCGGGTTGATCTACCACGCGGCCGACTTCTTCGTGACGCGGCAGCGCTACGACGCCTTCAAGGCGACGATCGAAGAGAACTATCCAGCCATCCGTATCGTCGCCGAGCAGGGGATCGGCGGGCCCGACTTCACCGGCGACGCCGACAGGGCGGCCTCGGCGATGCTGACCTCCAACCCTGGTCTCAGGGGCATCTGGGCGGTCTGGGACGTGCCGGCCGAGGGCGTGCTGTCGGCCGCCCGCGCAGCGGGCCGGGGCGACATCGTCATCACCACAATCGACCTGGGGGAGAACGTTGCGATCTCCATGGCGCAGGGCGGGCCGATCTACGGACTGGGCGCGCAGAGGCCCTTCGACCAGGGGGTGACCGAGGCGATCCTTGCGGGCTACGCGCTCTTGGGCAAGGAGGCGCCCGCTTTCGTGGCGCTGCCGGCGTTGCCGGTGACCCGGGACAACCTTCTCGAAGCCTGGGAGATCGTCTACCATGCTCCCCCGACCGAGAACATCATCACTTCGATGGGCCAGTGATCCCCCGGCGGGCGGACCCGAGTGGACCGCCCGCCTTCATCCCGCTGCGGAGATATCACGATGACTCGCGTGATGAACGTCGCCATGATCGGCGGCGGCTTCATGGGCAAGGCGCATGCCATGGCCTATGCCTCCATGCCGATGTTCTTCTGGCCGGCCCCGGCCATTCCCCACCGCAAGGTCGTCGTGGACCTCACCGACGCCGCGGCCGAGACCGCCCGCGCCCGCTACGGCTTCGACGAGGCCTCGTCGGATTGGCGCGCGGTGGTGGCGCGGCCCGATATCGACGTCGTGGATATCTGCACACCCAACGACGTCCATGCCGAGATCGCGATCGCCGCGGCCAAGGCGGGCAAGCACATCATCTGCGAGAAGCCGCTCGCGCGGACCCTTGAGGAGGCCCGCGCCATGACGCAGGCCGTGCGCAAAGCGGGCGTCATCCACATGGTCGCCTTCAACTATCGCCGCACGCCCGCCGTCGCGCTGGCCAGAAAGTATATCGAGGAGGGCCGAATCGGCCGCATCCTGAACTTCCGTGGCACCTATCTCCAGGACTGGTCCGCCGACCCCGATGGCCCGCTCTCTTGGCGCTTCCAGAAGCGAATCGCGGGGTCGGGGACCACGGGCGACATCGCGACCCATGTCGTGGATCTCGCCCATTACCTCGTGGGTCCAATCGCCGAGGTGAACGCGATGGTCCATACCTATGTCACCTCTCGGCCCATCCAGCAGGGTGTCGTGGACAAGCTCGGCGCCTCCGAGAAGTCGGCCACTGCCGAGCGGGGCGAGGTGGACGTGGACGACGAGGTGATCTCCATGCTCCGCTTTGAGAACGGCGCGGTGGGCTCCCTTGAGGCGTCCCGCAACGCGTGGGGCCGCAACAACTTCATCACGTTCGAGATCCACGGCACCGAGGGCTCGATCTACTTCAACTACGAGCGCCGCGACGAACTTCAGGTGATGTTCCGGAACGACCCGGCCGATGCGCGGGGCTTCCGCAAAGTCTACACCGGCCCGGCGCATCCCTATGGCGAAGGGCTCTGGCCCATCCCGGCCCTCGGCATCGGATACTCGGAGACGAAAATCGTCGAGTGTCGCGACTTCTTCGCAGCCATCACGCAGAACAGGTTACCCTCGCCTAACTTCGAGGATGGTCTCAGAACCGAGTATGTCGCCGACGCGCTCCTGCGATCCGGTGAGTCCGGGCGATGGGAGCGGGTCGAAGGGTTGGCGGCCGCACAGGCCCAGGAGCGCATCGTATGAGCACGCCCGCGGCCGTCCGCATGACGGGCATCTCCAAGTCCTTTGGGGGCGTCCGCGCCCTCGACGCGGTGGACTTCGAGGTGCTTCCGGGCGAGGTCCACGCCCTGCTTGGCGGCAACGGCGCGGGCAAGAGCACGATCCTTAAGGTGCTGAACGGCGTTCACAGGCCGGACGCCGGCACGATCGAGGTCGGTGGGCGGGTGCTTACGGCGCACACGCCCGAGGAATCCCGCGCCGCCGGCATCGCCATGAACTACCAGGAGATGAGTCTCGTCCCGACCCTCACCGTCGCCCAGAACATCTTCCTGACGCGCGAGGCGCGGACGGGCAGCGGTCTCATCGACGACAGGGACGCCGAGCGGCGGGCGGCGGCGATCTTCAAGATGCTCGAAGTGCATGTCGATCCTCGCGCGCAGGTGGGCGACCTCGGCGCGGGCCAGAAGCAGCTCACCGAGATCGCCAAGGCGATCAGCCAAGATGCCCGTGTCCTGATCCTCGACGAGCCTACGACCGCGCTCGCCGTGTCGGACGTGGAGCGGCTCTTCGTCTTCCTGCGCAAGCTCAAGGCCAAGGGCGTTGCTATCGTCTATGTCAGCCACCGCATGGACGAGATCGCGCGCATCGCCGACCGCGCCACGATCCTGCGCGACGGGCAGCACGTCATCACCGCGCCGCTCTCGGAGTTGCCCATCGACACCATGATCGAGCATATCGTGGGCAAGCGGTCCAAGGGTCTCGCTGACCTGGCGCGGGCGGACGTATCCCGGGGCGAGGTGCTGCTGGAGCTGCGGGGCGTCACCGGGCGACACAAGCCTGACGGCCTCGACCTTGCAGTCCACCAAGGCGAGGTTGTGGGGCTCGCGGGGCTCCTCGGTGCGGGCCGCTCGGCCACGGCACGGGTGATCGCGGGGATTGAGCCGCTTGTCGCGGGCGAGATCCGCATTAAGGGCCGGCCGGTCCCGATCCGCACCCCCGCCGAGGCCATCGGCGCGGGCGTTGCGCTCGTGCCCGAGGACCGCGCCCGGCAGGGGGTGATCCCCGCACATTCCGTGGCATCGAACCTGACCATGGGCATCCTCGACCGCCTGACGCGCTGGGGGATCGAGGACCGCTCTAGGATCCGGCAGGTCGCTGATGCCCAGATCGGGCGGCTCGCCATTAAGACGGCCGGGCGCGACGCGCCGGTCTCGACGCTTTCGGGCGGCAACCAGCAGAAGGTGGTGATCGGGAAGTGGCTCGCCGCGGACCCGGACATCCTGGTGCTGGACGAGCCGACCGCCGGAATCGACATTGGCTCGAAGTCCGAGATCATCCGCCTAGTCCGCGACCTTGCCGCGCAGGGCAAGGCCATCGTCTTCATCTCTTCGGAGCTCTCGGAACTCCTGACCGCCTGCGACCGGATCGTGGTCATGGCCGATGGCAGGGCACGGGCGGACCGACCGCGCGCCGCCTTCGACGACCCCTCGGTCCCCGAGGAGGACATCGCGCACCGGCTCCAGGCCGCCGAGCGCAAGCTGCAAGCCGCCATCCAGGAGGCCCTCATCGCAGGGCAGGAGGATCCGCGTGTCTGACACCTCTCTCGCCAACCGCCGGCCGAGCGGCCTCCTCGCCAACTGGCGGCAGTACATCATCTACATCGGCTTCGTCGTCATCTTCCTCGTCTTTGCGGCAACGTTGAGCGACAGGGGGTTCCTGAACCCCAACAACCTCCTCAACATCGTGCGCCAGACGGCGATGATTGCGGTGATGGCGATCGCCATGACCTTCGTCCTCTCCGCCGGTGAGATCGACCTGTCGGTGGGCGCGGTCGCTGGCCTGACTACGGTGACGGTGGCCATGGCAATCGCCGCGGCGGGACCGCTGGCGGGCGTCCTCGCGGGGCTCGCCACGGGGCTCGCGGTAGGCATGTTCAACGGCTGGCTCACCACACGGATCGGCATCCCGTCCTTTCTCGCCACGCTCGCGATGATGGGCATCGCCAAGGGGGTCGCCATGTGGATCTCGGCCACGGCGGCCGTGCCGATCCTGTCGCCCAGCTATTCTTGGGTCTTCGGCGGGGGCTCCATCGGCCCGGTGCCGGTGCTGCTGGTCTGGGTTCTGATCCTGGCGGCGGTTGGCCACGTCATGCTGCGCCGCACGGGCTTCGGGCGGCGGGTGCTCGCCACGGGCGGGGGCGAGACGGCGGCACGCTACTCGGGCATCGACACGCGCTCCGTAAAGTTCCGGGTCCTGGTCATGTCGTCGATGGCGGCGGCGCTTGCCGGGATGCTGTACGCGGGCCGCCTTCAGTCGGGGCGCTTCCAGCTCGGCGAGGGGGACGAACTGTCGGTCATCGCGGCCGCCGTGCTGGGAGGAACGAGCCTCTTCGGCGGGATGGGGACCGTGATCGGCACCATCGTGGGTGCGCTGATGATCGGGCTCATCAACAACGGGCTGATCCTCATGGGCCTCGACTTCAGCCAGCAGCTCATCGCCCGGGGCGGGATCATCATCCTCGCCGTGGCACTGAGCCAGAAGAAGTCCTGACAGCTCCTCGCACGGCCTCGCGCCCTGAACTGGATTATCGGGCACTTCGAATCGCTTGGGTGCCGACAGGATTCTGACTTTGTGATTCTGACTTTGTGCCCGCCTGTATCGACCTAGGGTCAGGACTCATTCTGGTAATTATAGCCAAAAGATGACTGTTGCGGCGAGGGCTACGGCAGAGAGGAAGACCTTTGGACATCTGTCGTAGCGTGTTGCGACGCGGCGCCAGTCCTTGAGCCTGCCGAACATGATCTCGATCCGGTTGCGGCGCTTGTGGCGGCGCTTGTCATGCTTGATGGGTTTGCCGCGCGACTTCCTGCCGGGAATGCAGGGCTTTATCCCCTTGTCTTTCAACGCTTCCCTGAACCAGTCAGCGTCGTAACCACGGTCGGCCAGCAACCATTCCGCCTTTGGCAGGCTGCCCAGCAGGGCGGCGGCGCCGGTGTAGTCGCTGACTTGGCCCGCAGTCATGAAGAACCGGATCGGGCGGCCTTCGGCATCGGTGACGGCATGCAGTTTGGTGTTCATGCCGCCCTTGGTGCGACCAATCAGACGGTCTCTTCGGTCGTCCGGCCCCCTTTTTCGACCGCAGGCTGGTCGCTGTGCGGTGTGCCTTCAGGTAGGTCGCATCGATCATCACCGTCTTCGGAACATCTGCCCTGGCGGCCAGGCCACCCATCATTCGGGCGAAGACACCCTTGTCGCTCCACCGCTTCCACCGATTATAGAGGGTCTTTGGCGGGCCGTATTCCTTCGGCGCATCGCTCCACCGCAACCCATTGCGATTGATAAAGATTATGCCGCTTAGCACACGCCTGTCATCTACGCGCGGCTTGCCATGGCTCTTCGGAAAGAAGGGCTGCAAACGCGTCATCTGCGCGTCGGTCAGCCAGAGTCATCTGCGCGTCGGTCAGCCAGAAAAGGTTGCTCATGATCCAGTCTCCTTGCAGAGCTTGAATCAGGCCGCGCCCGCAAGATCAATGGGTCCTGACCCTAGGCAAGGTTCTCCAGTCTCGTCAGATACTTCGCCCCCACCCCGCATCCGCAACCGAACCAGCCCGAGCGACAGCAGGCCGCACAGTTCGGCGCGGCGCTCGGCAGGGGTCATCCGGTCTGGCGGCAGCGGGTTGGGGCGTTTCATGGGGGCCTCGGGGCGATCGTCTCCCTCGGCCTCTACTCATCGCGACCACGAACCGTCCCACGGTGGACGATGCAGCGCGAACGACGCTCCCGGAGACTCGACTCCCGGTTG
>NZ_WYDP01000031.1 GCF_009904055.1 Rubellimicrobium sp. CFH 75288
CCACGAACCGTCCCACGGTGGACGATGCAGCGCGAACGACGCTCCCGGAGACTCGACTCCCGGTTGCGCGATCGGTTAGAACATAATCGGAACATATGTGGCGCTTGCCCCGAGGACAGTAGGGCCGCTTTCTCCGGTCCCGCGCGCGCACTCTTTCTGCAAGCCATCATCGGATCGTCGGAATGCGGCCATGTGCACGGTCGGTTGCGAGCGTTCCGGAACCGGAAGGAGCATGCATGACCAGGAGGATCAGGAACTTCGTCGACCGCGCCTTTTCCCGGACGGTGGACCTCGAGCTGCTGCGCCGGTTGCTCGATCCCCATCTTCCGCAGATCGGCCTCGACTGGGATGGCCTGCCGGAGGACGAGACCGAGAGGCGCAAGCAGATCTTCGATCTCTTCGCACGCGCCGACCGCCGGTTTCCCGCGAAGCTGCAGTTTGCGCTCTACAACATCTCGACGCTGGCCACCGAGGCCGGGGCGCGGATCGTCCAGGAAATCGCCGCCGAAGCGGGCGTCGACCTGCTGGCGGGCCTCCGCCGCGAGGGCGAGACGGACGACCGACGGTTCACGCCGCGGTTCATCGCCCTCGCGGCCTATCTCGACCACCGTCCTGTCTTCGACCGCGCGCTCGGGGCCGCAGCCTTCCTCGCCCACTCGTCCAAGCTGGAACGCGATGCCGAATGCGCGGACACCGAGCTTCGGCACGACGCCCCGGAGGTGCAGGCGGCCTTCGCGGAGGCCGTCCGGGTCTGGTTCTCGGGGCGCTACGAGGGGCATTTCTGCGAGGTCCACTGGTTCGACGAGGACGACCTGCTGCGCATCCTGGTGCTGCACGGGACGAAGGCGGAGACGAAGAACGTGGACCGGGACGGGGCCGAGGACACGGTCAAGTTCCACGAGATCGTGCAATCCACCCTCGAATACGACCGTCGGCGCGGCGCGATCGCCGTAGGCTCCAAATCCGTCCCCGATGCGAAGAAGCTCGCCCGTATCTTCGGCGAGCACGTCATGGGCGATGCGGATATCTTCGAGGCCTCGGCCGCGGAGGAGCTCTACAGCCTCGCCCCGCTGCAGGCGGCGGGCGCGCCCTTCGCGTTCCGCCCCGATCCCGAGGGCGACATCGCCCATGTGGCGCTGCGCGAGATCCGGATCGACGAAACCGCGCGGACCGCCGCCGGTCGTCTGCGCCGGTCGCCATGGACGATGACGCTGCGGGACACGGAGGATGCCATCGCGCGGCTTGCCCGCGTGGCCCCCGAGATCGACATCGCGGATGTGCGGATCGTGCACGCGAAGATCGATGACCATCGAGGTGGACGGCAGCGAAACCGTCGTCCCCGTCACCATCCGCCCGCCCCGGACGCTCTCGATGCGCGATCACTCCCACGAGCGCCCGATCCTCGACATGCTGGAAGACCATGACATCCGCAAACGCCGCCCGTCTCGCCGCACTGCTGCTGCAGCTGAGTGACCGGCACCCGATCCCTGCGCTTGCGGGCTCTGATCTGGAGGACGTCGAGCCGCGGCTCCTGCGGTCGCTGCGCGCGGGGGATCCTGGTCGAACGGGCAGACCTTGGGAACACGGGCGACACCGTCATCTGCGCCGATCCCGAGGGCGGGCTCGTCGAAGTCGATCCCGAGACGGGCGAGGTCGTTCGCCTCGAGGACCCGCAGAGCGTCCGGCACCACGATATCGACCTCGCGGCGCTCTGTCGCGAGATCAGGACGCAGTCCGGCCTGACAGGGCCCGGACCCTTCGAGATCGCGTCGCGGATCTGGCGACTCGGCCGCCATGGCGCCGAGGCCCGAGCGGCGGAGGTTTGGCTCCTGCGCGGGTTTCGGGCGAACAGGGTGCAGGAGGTTCTGGATCGCGTTCGCGGCGCCATCTGGGCCGATGTCCCCGTCATCCTGGTGTCCCTCTGGGGCTGCGATCTGCCCCCGGCCGCCCTGCGCCAGATCGAGGGGGCGCGCTGTGCCGTCCGGCGCGGGCAAGGCCAGCTCGGTCCCCGGCCCGCGCAGGGTGCACAGAAGCCGCGCCCGCGCGCGATCGACATGGAAGCGACGGCCATGCATCGGTGGCGATCGCCTCCAGCCGCACATCGACCGCCGCCGTGCCCGTCAGCCGGCCGAAGACGACGGCGAGCGCCCCGAGATCGGCGGCCAGCCCGCGCCGCTCCGCGCCCGGAGCGAGGCCCGCGATGCCGCAGGCCGCATCGACCGCCGCGCCGACCTGCGGCACGCCAAGCCGCGCCCAGAAGCGCGGCAGCCGTCCGGGCGGAAGCGCGTCGAGCCAGGGGCCTAGCGCTTCGGGCAGCCCCCGCCGCCAGACCGCCGCGGCGCCCCGCCGATCGCGATGCACTCGATCACCGCGAGGTCGCCCGCATCGACCAGCACCACCGCCCCGCGCGCGGGGTCCGAGATCGCCACGCGGTCGCCCGCCACCGCGATCATCGGGCGGATCACGCTGCGGTCCATCGCATAGGCCGCCGTCACCTCCGGCGCCTCGGCCAGGATCGCGCCGGTCAGGGCCGAGAAGCGCAGAAGCCGCCCGTCGGCCAGGATCGCAAAGCCGACCTCGCCCGTCCCGGTCAGGGCGAAGGCCATGCGGGGCGCGGGAAGGGCCGTGAAGCGGAAATCCCCGTCCCCGGCCGTTGGGTCGAGGACGACGAGGTGATCGGGGCCGAAGTTGCCGACGAGCGCGAGCGTCGCGCGGGGGCTGAGGAGCTGGCGGATCATGCCGCCCTGCGGGGCATCGGCCGGATAGGGCACGAAACGCGCCGCGGGCGGGATGGCCGCGGTGTCGAAGATCGCCACGCCGTCCTCGCAGCCGAAGGCGATAAAGGGTCCGGCCTTGCCCTCGCCATGCAGGTTCAGGCAGTCGATCCGCAGAACCTCGGCGCCTTCGGCATCGACGAGGGCCAGCGCATCGGGCAGCCCTTCGCCCTCGGGCGCGACGGTGAGGATGGTCCCCGCGCCCACCGGCACGGCCACGCCGTGATGCGGCTTGCCGGTCTCGAGGACCGCCAGCGTCGCGCGCCCCTCGGCGTCGTGCAGCGTGGCCGTTCCGGTGCCGTCCCAGAAGATCGCCGCCCGGCCGCCGCCGGTGTTGAAATGCACCGGCACCTCGCCCGAGAGCGCGGCATCGGTCAGGGCAGGGCTGTGCAGGACGACGGCCTCATGGTCGCCGTGGTCCTCGGTCACGCGGCCCGTGTCGATCAGCCGCACCGCGCCCGCCGCGCGGCTCAGCGCCCAGACGTGCCGCCCGTCCGGGCCGAGGTGGAGGCGCGCGGGGGAGGGCAGGTCGAAGGCAGCGCGCACCCCTTCGCCCGGATCGGCGACGGTGACGCGCCCGGCCTCGGCATCGGCGACGATCAGGCGGTAACGGGCCGCGTCGTCATGCCTGGGCCGCTGTCGTGCGCCAGCGCCGGGGCGGCCAGCAGCAGGGCGACGGTCGGCAGCAGGTGTTTCATGGCAAGGCTCCTCAGGCGGCGCTGCGCTGGCCCCAGGCCGGGAAGGGGTCGGGCAGGCCCGCCCAGGCTTCGGGGGTAAAGTCGTCCTCGGGGCCGAGCGCGGCATCGAGGCGGGCGCGGATGCCGGCGATATCCAGCCCCGCGCCGATGAACACCAGTTCCTGCCGCCGGTCGCCCCAGGGGTCGAGCCACTTGCCCCGCACCTCGGCCAGCGCGCCGGGATGCGTGGGCCAGCGCTCGCGCGGGACCGCGGCCCACCAGCGCCCCAGCGGCGCGACCGAGGAGATCGCCCCCGCTAGGCTGAACTCGGCCACCCAGTCGGGCCGCGTGGCGATCCAGAAATGCCCCTTGGCGCGGATCGTGCCGGGCAGATCGCCGTTGAGCACGTCGTGGATGCGCTGCGGGTGGAAGGGCCGGCGCGCGCGATAGACGAAGGAGGCGATGCCGTATTCCTCGGTCTCGGGGGTGTGCTCGGCGAAGCCGTAGAGTTCCTTGGCCCACAAGGGATGCTGATGCGCCCGGTCGAAGTCGAAGAGCCCGGTATCGAAGATCGCGGACGGATCCACCCGGGCGAAGTCGGTCTCGATCAGGCGGACATTGGGGTTGAGCGCCCTGACGATCCGGCGCGCCGCGTCCGTGCGTTCGGGCCCGGCATCGGTGACCTTGTTCAGGATCACAACATCGGCGAATTCGATCTGGTCGGTCAGCAGGTCGACCAGCGTGCGCGTGTCGCCCTGCCCGAGCGACTCGCCCCGGTCGGCCAGGAAGTCGTGGCTCGAGAAGTCGCGCAGCAGGTTCGCTGCATCGACCACCGTCACCATCGTGTCGAGGCGGGCCACGTCCGACAGGCTGGCGCCGGCCTCGTCGCGGAAGTCGAAGGTGGCGGCCACGGGCAGGGGCTCGGCGATGCCCGTGCTCTCGATCAGGAGGTAGTCGAAGCGCCCCTCGGCGGCGAGGCGGCGCACCTCGGACAACAGGTCGTCGCGCAGGGTGCAGCAGATGCAGCCGTTGGTCATCTCGACCAGCTTCTCGTCGGTGCGGCTGAGCGCGGCGCCCTCGCGGATCAGGTCGGCGTCGATGTTGACCTCGGACATGTCGTTGACGATCACCGCTACCCGCCGCCCCTGGTTGTTGAGCACATGGTTCAGCAGCGTCGTCTTGCCGGCGCCGAGGAAGCCGGAGAGCACGGTGACGGGAAGGCGCGGGTCGGGCGTGGTGGCCTCGAAAATGTTATAGTGTAACAAGGCGCCTACACCGTGCGCCGACTGGTGGCAAGCCATCGCCCCTGACCGGAGCCGTCGCTGCCGGCCCGGCGCCCGAGCGGCCATCCTACCGGCCGGTCGGGCGGTAACAGAGGGGCCGCCTCCCCAAGACAGCGGCGATCACGATGGGGCCGGCGCGCCCATGCCCGCCTCACTGGCCCCGGCGGCGGGAGCGACGAGCAGGCCGAGAAGCGCATCGCGTTCCGGCGTCTACGCGTCGCGGGCGATCAGCACGACCCTCCACGAATGCCAGGCCCCGGCAGCCCGACACCCGGAGTGCCGTCGTCACGAAACGAGATCCTCCGGACATCGAAGCGCGTCGGTTGAACCACGTGACGACGATGGAACCGGTCTCATCGTAGAAGCCGTGCAGAGGCCAACATGCGCAATGTGAAACTGCTGGGGCAGTGCCTGTCCGCCCGGGCCCTCGACCGTCAGGGTGCGGAGTTCCAGGTGCGTGTCATTCGAGGGCTCTCTCCGACCGGTGGCGTTCGCCCGCTCATTCCCGATTGGCCTCACAGCGCTCGGCATCCCCCTCGCGGAGGCCGTGGAACATCTCTGTCATGGCAGGGGGAACCTCGGCAACCAGCCGCTTGTGCAACGGAGCCCTGTCGAGACACCACCTTGCATTTCTATCCCTAGTAAATTAGTCAGACTCCAGCGGGTTGCGATCAAGTGTGGCATGGCGTGAGCGAACCGAATCCCTTGGAGACCGGGCCCAGTCTTGCCTGCCGCGATCTTGTCTCCGGCTATGGCAGGATAGCTATTGTCCGCGGCGTCAACTTCCACGCACGGCAAGGGCGACTGACCGCCCTCGTGGGCCCGAACGGTTGCGGCAAGTCCACGCTTCTCAAGACACTGGCGAGGGTGATCAAACCCAGCACCGGAACCGTCGAACTGGACGGCCGGCCGATCCATGCTCTTCCGACGCGGGAGGTGGCGCGGCGGTTGGCGCTCCTGCCGCAGGGTCCGGTCGCGCCGGAAGGACTGCGGGTCCGCGAGCTGGTGGCGCAGGGGCGCTTTCCGCATCGAACGCTGTTGCGGCAATGGTCGCCCGCCGACACGGCGGCCGTGGCCGTGGCCATGGACCGGACGAACCTCGCGGAACTGGCCGAGGCGCCGGTAGAGGGCCTGTCGGGCGGGCAGCGCCAGCGGGCCTGGATCGCCATGGCGCTGGCGCAGGAGACGCCGATCCTGCTGCTCGACGAGCCTACGACCTTTCTCGACCTCAAGGTGCAGGTGGACATCCTGACGCTCCTGTCCCGGATCGCCCATGAAGAGGGGCGAACGGTCGTCGTCGTGCTGCACGAGATCAACATGGCTGCCGCCTTCGCCGACCGGATCGTGATGATGGCCGGGGGACGGATCCTTGCCGAAGGCGCGCCGCGGGAGGTGGTGACGCCCGAGACCCTGGACCGCGTCTTCGGCCTTGCGGCGGATGTCCTGCCCGCGCCGCGCGGCCGCTATCCCGTCTGTATCCCGGCGCGGCAATTCGATCCGTTACAGCGCCTTCCGACGGCCGCCGAATGACGGCCCACGCCGCGACCCATGCCGGACCGGGCGGGCGCCGCGCCGCCGCGCTGGCGGGTGCGCCGCTGCTTCTGGGCCTGCTGGTGCTGGTCTTCCTGTGGCACATCGCGGTGGGGGCCAAGCCCATCCCGCTCGGAACCGTGCTGGCCGCGCTGACCGCGCCCGAACCCGGCAACTTCGACCATGTGGTGATCCGCGACCTTCGTCTGCCGCGCGCGGTCTATGCCGTTGCGGTGGGGGCAAGCCTGTCGGTCGCCGGCGCGCTGATCCAGGGGGTGACGCGCAACCCCCTGGCCGAACCGGGGCTCCTGGGCCTGATGGCCGGCGCCTCCGTCGCGGTGGTCCTGTGGGTGGCCCTGCAGGGGCCGGGGGGCAGCGCGGCGTTGCCGCTCGTCGCCGCGCTGGGCGCGCTGGGCGGGGCGGCACTGGTCTGGGGCCTCGCAGGCGCCGCGCCGGGGGGCGTGCAGCCCCTGTCGCTGATCCTTGCCGGCGCGGCGGTGACGGCTTTCCTCGGCGCCATCGTCACGCTGGCGCATCTGCTCGACGAGCAGAGCTTCCAGTCGCTGCGCGTCTGGCTCAACGGCACCTTGTCGGGCCGGTCCTGGGAGGTGTTCCTCTGGGGCCTGCCGTGGTTCGCGGGCGGCCTGGCGCTGGCCTTCGTGCTGGCCCGGCAGGTGACGGCGCTGGCCATGGGCGAGGAGGTGGCGGCGGGGCTCGGGGTGGATGTCGCGCGGCTCAAGGCGCTGGCCCTGGCCGCCGTGGTGGCGCTGACGGCGGCCTCGGTGGCGCTGGCGGGGCCGCTGGGCTTTGTCGGGCTGGTCATCCCGCATGCGGCGCGGCTCTTCGTCGGGGCCGACTACCGGCTCATCGTTCCGGTCTCGGCCGTCATCGGGGCGATCTACCTGCTGGGCGTGGATATCCTGGCGCGCGTGGCGCTTGCGCCGCTCGAGATCGCCACAGGCCTTGTCACGGCGCTGGCAGGCGGGCCGGTCTTCGTCTGGCTGGTGCGGGCGCGGCTGTGAGCGCGGTCTGGCGCGTCGCGGCCCTGCGCGGGGCCATCGCCTTCGAGGCGCCGGTGCGGCCGCTCCTCGTGCTGGCGCTCCTGGGCGCGGCGATCGCCGCCACGGCGCTGGCAAGCCTTCTGACCGGATCCTACGGACTGGCCTGGTCCGAGGTCGCCGCGCTGCTGGCGCGGCCCGAGGCGGGAAGCATGGGATCGACCGTGGTCTGGGAATTCCGCTTCCCGCGGCTTCTTGCCGCGCTGCTGACCGGGGCCATGCTGGCCCTGTCGGGGGCGATCCTGCAGGGGATCACGCGCAACCCGCTTGCCGATCCCTCGCTGGTCGGGGTCAGTCAGGGGGCGGCGCTGGCGGTGGTGGCGCTGATCGTGCTCTGGCCGGGTGCGATGCCGGGCCTGCGCCCGGTGGCCGCCTTCGGCGGCGCCATGGCCGTGGCGGCGCTGATCCTGTCGCTGTCGCGCGGCGACGCGGGCGGTGCCACGCTGCGCTTCGTCCTGATGGGGATCGGGGTCGCGGCCTTCGTCTCGGCTGTGACCGGGGCGATGCTGACCTATGGCCGGCTCGAGGCGGCGCAGGCCGCGCTCGGCTGGCTGGCGGGCAGCCTGCATGCGGCCGGCTGGGGCGAGGTCCGGGTGCTGGCGCTTGTCCTGCTGGGCCTCTGTCCGGCTCTGGTCTGGGCGGGACGGCCGATCTCGGCCCTGCGTTTCGGTCCCGAGGTGGCCACCGGACTCGGCCTTGCGGTGCAGCCGGCCCGGGTTCTGCTCGTGCTGCTTTCGGTGGCGCTCGCCGCGGCGGCCGTCTCGGCCGTTGGGCCGCTCGGCTTCGTCGGGTTGGTCGCGCCGCATGTCGCGCAACGCCTCGCCCGATCCGGGCCGGGGCTGCACCTCGTCCTGTCGGCGGCGACCGGCGCGCTGATGGTGGGGCTCGCCGATCTGATCGGGCGGGCCGCCTTCGCCCCGCTGCAGATCCCCGCGGGCCTCGTCACCGCATTGGTCGGGTCGCCGCTCTTCGCGCTGCTGATCCTGCGCAGTCAGAGCCGGCGCACTCTTTGACCCTGCCGCCGAGAAGGCTCTTGCAAATCCGACTGAAACAGTAAACAATAAAGTCCGATGCCCAGCCAGCCCTCGGCGCGCCCGGCCCGTTCCCCGACAAACCGTGGATCTGCCGATGCGTGCATTCCTGACTTCGCTTGTGCTCGCCGCAAGCGTCGCTCCCGCGGTCGCCCTGGACTGTCCCGACGGCACCCGGACCGTCCTGCATCCCCTGATCGAAGGCGGCGGCGCCTGCGTGCCGGTCGGGGCGCGCATCGCCTGGGTCGAGGCCGCCGCCGTGAACGCCTGGCTCCTCGGCGCCCCGAGTGTGACCTGGAACATCTATCTCGATCAGTTCCGGGCGGCCTATCCGGGTGCCTTCTCCGAGGCCGACCGCGCCGGCGCCGTGGATATCGGCCGCCTGCCGGAGGCGGACTTCGAGGCGATCGCCGCCGCAGCCCCGGACCTGTTCGTGTCGGGCGATTTCTGGCCGGAGGAGAACGCGCGCCTCGACCGCATCGCGCCGGTCGTGGTCATCGACTATGAAGGACAGGCCCCCGGCTGGCGAGAGATCCACACGGTCGTCGCCGCCATCCTCGGCAAGGAAGCGGCGGCGGACGAACAGCTCGCCGCCTTCGACGCACGTTTGGCGGACCTGCGAGCACGCCTCGGGCCGGATCCGGGCAGCTTCGCCATCGCGCGCATGATGGACAGCGGGGGCCAGATCCAGGTCTTTACCGAGATGAACTTCGGTGCGCAGCAGATGCTGGCCGCGGGCTTTGCCATGCACGAAGGGGTCCTGTCGCCGGACGAGGCCGCCGCCTTGAACCGGCCCTACTGGTATGCGCTTTCGACCGAACGGCTGGGCGACCTCGCCGCGGACTGGCTGGTGGTCCTGCCAGGCTGGGATGCCGCCGTCGAGGAGGCGCTGAAGGCCTCCCCGCTCTGGCAGAGCCTTCCCCCCGTGGCCGCGGGCCGTCTGATCGCGCCCGCCGGCGAGGGGCAGCACTGGATCCGCGACAACGTGGCCTTCGCCCATCTCGTGCTGGACGAGATCTACGACCGGATCCTCGGCCTTGCGCCGCCGCCCGTGCCCAATCCCTTCGGCGGCTGGCTGGCGGGGAACTGACCCATGCCGCGTCCGTTGCCTGTGGTCCTCGCCCTGATTTTCGCCGGCCCCGCCTTCGGGCTGGACTGCCCGTCAGGGCAGCGCCCGTTCGGCCATCCGGCGGGCGAGACCTGCATCCCTATCGCTCCGCAACGGATCGTCACCCTGTCGGACCAGAACGGGCTGCTGCCGCTCCTCGAGCTCGGCATCGTCCCGGTGGGCAGCGCCGGCCATGCCGCGGCCGACGGCACGCCCCTGTTCCGTCGGACCGAGGGCTTCGACACCTCCACCGTGGTCCATGTCGGCAGCTATCAGGCCCCGGATCGCGAGGCCGTGGCGGCCCTGGCTCCCGACCTCATCATCGCGACCCCCTGGCCGGAGGGTCAGGTCGAGGCCTTTTCCCCGATCGCGCCGACCATCGTCTTCGATCCCTTCGGCCAGCCGCTGGATGTCGCCCTGCTGAACCTCGCCGATGCCGTCGGCCGCAGTGCCGAGGCCGAGCGGCTCCGGGCCGATCTTCGGGCCCGGGCCGAGGCCCTCCGCTCCCGGATCGGCGGCCGGCTGACGAGCGTCAGCACCTCGTTCATCGCGCCGCAGGACGGACGCAGCTTCTGGCCCGAGACAGGCGGTCAGGCCGCCGGATTGGCCTTCCGCCTGCTGGGGATAAGGCGGGTCCCGGCGCAGGAGGCGCTCGCGCCCGGCGAAGGGGATGAGCTGGGCTTCGAGGCCCTGCCGGAACACATGGGCGACCTCCTCTTCGTGCTGACCTACGATGGCGAGGGAGCCGGCGCCACGATGGCGGCCTTCCTCGCCGATCCGCTGGTGCAGGCGCTGCCTGTCGCCGAAGCCGACCAGATCGTCGAGATCGTCGGGACCGAAACGGTCGGGGCCGCCTGGGGCAAGGCCCGAGCCTTCATGGAGGCCTTGGCCGCGGCGATGTCCCGACCCGGCCTGCGCGACGACCTGTTCATCGAGTGACCAGACCCCTCCGCCGCGACCACCTCATCCCGACCTCGCGCAATGAATGGACCCAGAACGATGCGACTTTCCCTTGCTCTCGCGCTTGCCCTTTCGTCAGCCTTGCCGGCGCTTGCGCAGGACTTCCCGCTGACGCTCGACACCAAGTTCGGGCCCGTCACGATTCCCGATCGGCCCGAGCGGGTGGCCACGCTGGACTATGGCGGCGCCGACAACCTCCTGGCGCTCGGTCTCCAGCCGCTGACGGCGCGCAGCTGGTTCGGGCCCTTCGAAGACGGCTACTGGCCGTGGGCGCGTCCCTTGGTTGACTCCGAACCCGTGATGATCGGCGACCCGATCGACTTCGAAGCCATCGCTGCGACCGACCCCGATCTCATCATCGCCGTCAACTCCGGCATCTCCGAGACCGATTTCGCGCGCCTCTCGGCCATCGCTCCGGTCGTTGCGACCGCGCCGGGTCTGGGCGATTTCGAACTCGACTGGAGGGGCCGGGCCGAGAGGGTCGCCCTGGCCACGGGCCGCGAGGCCGAAGGAGCGCGCCGGATCGCGGAGATCGAGGAGCAGATCGCTGCCCTGGCCGAGGCGCATCCCGATTGGCGGGGCCGGACCTTCGCCATGATGACCTTCTGGGACGGTGCCGTCGGCCTCTACACCGCGAGCGATCCCACCGTGCAGTTCCTCGCGCAGCTCGGGCTCGAGCCGCATCCCAAGGTCGTGGAGATCTCTCCGCCGGGGGCCTTCTACCTCCAGATCTCCGAGGAGATCCTGCCCGAACTCGATGCCGATCTCGTCGTCTGGTACGAAGCGCCCGGCGACCCGGACGTGATGGCGCTCGCCGGACGGCAGGGCATGCGGGCACCGGCCGAGGGCCGCGAGATCTTCCTGTCGCTCGACAGCGAGGTGAATGGGGCGATGTCCTACGGATCGCTCCTGTCTTTGCCCTTCCTGCTCGACCGTCTCGCGCCGATGCTCGACGCCGCGCTCGACGGCGATCCCACAACCCCGATCCCGCTGGAGTGATCCCGATGCGACCGATCCTTGCCGCAGCGTTCGTCCTGGCTGCCGCGCCCTCTCTGGCGCAGGA
>NZ_WYDP01000032.1 GCF_009904055.1 Rubellimicrobium sp. CFH 75288
CGCTCAAACTTCGCCTTCGCCATCTGCGGTGGGCCTCACGCCTCGGGGGCCGCGGCGCGGCCCGATTTCACAACGCGCGGCGGTCTAAGCGGGGCGGGGCCGGAAATCAAGCGCCGGGCGCGCGGCCCCGAAGGGGCGGGGGCTCAGGACAGGCGCCGGCGCAGCGCGGCCCGTGCGGCGGGGCCGAGAAGGCGCGCCACCTCGACCACGAGATCGACGACGCGCGCCTCGAGATCGGCAGGCGCGGCGTCCGGAGCGGGCTCGAGCAGGCGCAGCCGGGCATTGGGCGCGCGCCCGACCGCATGACGGGCAAAGAGGGCGCGCAGCCGCCGGGCATGCTTGTCGGCGCGGCGCGGATCGGTGACGGGGGCACAGAAGGCCCGCAGCGCCGCCTCGGCGCGCCGTCCGTCGAGGCGGGAGGCGAGCGCGAGATAGGCGTCGGCCGACAGGCCCGCATGACCGGCCCACAGGGCGGGCGCGTAGTGCCAGCCGGCCTCGTCCTTGAGCGCCATCCAGGCCCGCGGGTAGGCGAGGCGCGCCGCCAGGGCCGGGCTGCGCGCGAGCGCCGCCTCGAAGGCGAGCACGGCCTCGCGTGCCTCGGCCGCGCCGGTCACGAGGGGCGGCGGGTCGTGCGCCGCAGGCGGAACCGTGTCCGGGGGCTCGTCGGGAGACGGCCCGGGGGCCGCGCCGGGCGGCGGGAAGGCGGCAGGGTCCGCGTCTGTCATGGCCGCCCGACGATGGCAGCGCAGCGCCCGCCGCGCAACCTGCCCGACTCGGCCCCCGGCCGCCCGATTGACAGCGCGGCGCCTGCACGGCACCTGTCGGCGGACAGAGAACGAGGGTCCATGTCCATCCCCCAATCCGGCGGCGGCCCGGTCGAGCGCGCTCAGGACCTCGCCTCGTGGATGGAGGGGGGCGCCAAGCCGCGCGAGGCCTGGCGCATCGGCACCGAGCACGAGAAGTTCGCCTTTCTCGAGGAGGGGCTCGATCCCGTGCCCTACGAGGGGCGGGCCTCGGTGCGGGCGCTGCTCGAGGGGCTGGCGGCGCGGGGCTGGACCGAGGTGCGCGAGAGCGGCGCGCTGATCGGGCTGGAGCGCGGCCGGGCCAATGTGAGCCTCGAGCCGGGGGGGCAGCTGGAGCTGTCGGGGGCGCCGCTGCGGCATGTGGGCGAGACGGCGGCCGAGCTCGATGCCCATCTCGCCGAGGCCAGGGCCGTGGCCGCCCCGCTGGGGATCGGCTTCATGGCGCTGGGCGCGGCGCCGCACTGGCGGCACGAGGACATGCCCCAGATGCCCAAGGGGCGCTACCGGCTGATGACGGAATACATGGGCCGCGTGGGCACGCACGGGCTGCAGATGATGTATCGCACCTGCACCGTGCAGGCGAATCTCGACTTCGCCGACGAGGCCGACATGGTGCTGAAGCTGCGCGTGGCGCTGGCGCTCCAGCCGGTGGCCACCGCGCTGTTCGCCTCCTCGCCGCTCTTCGAGGGGCGGCCCAACGGGCACCGCTCGTGGCGCTCGCGGATCTGGCGCGACCTGGATGCGGCGCGCACGGGGATGCTGCCCTGGGCCTTCGAGGAGGGCATGGGCTTCGAGCGGTATGTGGACTGGGCGCTCGACGTGCCGATGTACTTCGTCCATCGCGAGGGGCGCTACATCGACGCGCGCGGCCAGAGCTTCCGCGACTTCCTGGCCGGCCGGCTGCCGGCCCTGCCCGGCGAGATCCCGACCTTCGGGGACTGGGCCGACCATCTGACCACGCTCTTTCCCGAGGCGCGCGTCAAGCGCTTTGTCGAGGTGCGCGGCGCCGATGCGGGCGACCGGGCGCATCTGCTCGCGCTGCCTGCCTTCTGGGCGGGGCTTCTCTATCACCGCCCCTCGCTCGAGGCCGCGTGGGACCTGGTGCGGCCCTGGTCGGCCGAGACGCGGGAGGGGCTGCGCGTGGCGGCCTCCGAGCGCGCGCTGGCCGGAGAGGCGGGCGGGGTGCGGCTGCGCGACCTCGCGCGCGCGGCGCTGGCGCTGGCCGAGGCGGGGCTGGCCGCCCGGGCGGCGGAGGGCATTCCCGACGAGCGGCCCTATCTGGCGCCGCTGCACCGGTCGGTCGAGACGGGGCGCGTGCAGGCGGACGACCTGCTCGATGCGTGGGAGGCGGGGGGAGTCCCGGCCGTGGTGGAGGCGGCGCGGCTGTGAGCGGAGCCGGGGAAAAGCGTCCGCAGCAGGTCTTTACCCTGCTGGTGGAGGCGGGGCGCAAGGCGGGCGACGGGCTGCCCGAGGGGGCCACGGGGGCGGCGCTCCTGTGCTATGCCACGGGCGTGGACGAGGCGGAGGCCGTGCGCGAGACGGTGGCCGTGCTGAGGGAGGCGGGCCTCGCGCCCCTCGACGTGTCGGGCTACGGCACGCTGGAGGAGCGGCTGGCCGAGGGGCACGACATCGACGAGGCCGAGCGCGCGCTGATGGAGCGGGCGCGGGCGGAGAACGCGGTGATCGTGGCGCAGCTCACGCCGCTCTTCGACGCGCCGCCATGATCCCCGACCCGGTGGATCTGGCCGCGGCGCTGGTGCGCTGCCCCTCGGTCACGCCGGAGGAGGGGGGCGCGCTGGTCCTGCTGGCGGATGTGCTGGAGCGGGGGGGCTTCGCCTGCGAGCGGGCGGACCGGGGCGGCGTGGCGAACCTGCTCGCCTGGGCGGGCGATCCGGGAGGCGCGCGGGTCTTCGGCTTCAACGGGCACACGGACGTGGTCCCGCCCGGCGACCGCGCGCTCTGGACGCGCGAGCCGTTCGGAGGCGAGGTCGCGGAGGGCTACCTGTGGGGTCGCGGCGCGGCGGACATGAAGTCGGGCGTGGCGGCCATGGCGGCCGCGGCCTGCGCCTTCCGGCCGCGCCTGCCCGCAGGCGGCGGCCTGCTGTTGCTGATCACCGGGGACGAGGAGGGCGAGGCGGTGGACGGCACGCGCGCGCTGCTCGAGCGTCTGGAGGCGCGGGGCTGGCGGATGGGGGCCTGCCTCGTGGGCGAGCCCACAGGGGCGGAGGTGCCGGGCGACACGGTCAAGATCGGGCGGCGGGGATCGCTGACGGCGCATCTGGTGCTGCGGGGGCGGCAGGGGCATGCGGCCTATCCCGAGCGCGCGGTGAACCCGGTCCCCGCCATGGCGCGGCTGGTCGGGCGGCTGGTCGAGCGCCCCCTCGACGAAGGGACGGCGCATTTCGGGCCCTCGACCCTGGTGCCCACGGCGATCGAGACGGGCAACCCGGCCTCGAACGTCATTCCCGCGCTCTGCCGGGCGACCGTCAACATCCGCTTCAACGACCGCCACACGGGCGCCGCGCTGGCGGAGTGGCTGCGGGGGCAGGCCGGGGCGGTCGCGGCGGAGACGGGGACGGAGGCGGAGGTGGCGGTGCGGGTCTCGGGCGAGCCGTTCCTGACCGAGCCGGGGCCGTTCACCGGCCTGGTCGCCCGGGCGGTCGAGGCCGAGACGGGGCGGCGGCCGGTCTTCTCGACCACGGGCGGCACGTCGGATGCGCGCTTTGTCCGCGCCCATTGCCCGGTGCTGGAGCTGGGCCTGCCGGGGCCGACCATGCACGGAGCTGACGAGCGCGCGGCGGTGGAGGACATTCGGGTGCTGGCGCGGATCTACGGGCGGGTGCTGGAGGAGTTCTTCGCGTGACGGTGGAGGAGACGGACGATCTCGGGGCCTGCCTCGCCATCCGGCGGCGGGTGTTCATCGAGGAGCAGGGCGTGGCCGAGGCGCTGGAGATCGACGGGCTGGACGGCGAGGCGATCCACCTTCTCGCGCGGGAGGGCGGCCGCGCGATCGGCACGGCGCGGCTGCTGCTGCGGGGCGAGGTGGGCAAGATCGGGCGCGTGGCCGTCCTGCCCGAGGCGCGCGGGCGGGGCGCGGGGGCGGCGTTGATGGAGGCCGCGCTGGAGGTCTTGCGGGCGCGGGGGGCGCGGCAGGCGCGGCTCGGCTCTCAGGTCCATGCGATCCCGTTCTACGAGCGGCTGGGCTTTCGCGCCGAGGGGCCGGTCTATGACGATGCGGGCATCCCCCACCGCGACATGACGCGGCCCCTGTGAATCCCCGTGTGGCGGGCGCAGGGCCGTGCTAGGGGGGCTGCCATGAGCCAGATCCCCGACCGGACCGCCCTTCTTGCCTTTCTCGACGAGAACCCGGAGGCGAGCCGCCGCGACGTGGCCCGCGCCTTCGGCCTGCGGGGGGCGGACAGGGACGACCTGAAGCGCCTTCTGCGCGAGATGGAGGAGGAGGGGGTTCTGCGGCCCCGGCGCGAGCGCCGCCGCGAGGGGGGGCTGCCCCCCGTCACGGTGGTGGAGGTGACGGGGACGGATCGCGACGGCGACCTGCTGGCGCGGCCGCTCGAATGGCATGGCGAGGGCGAGCCGCCCCCGATCCGGGTGGAGGGGCGCGCGCGGGACCGGGCGCTCGGGCCGGGGGACCGGCTGCTTGCGCGGATCGCGCGGGAGGGGGAGGGTCATGTCGCGCGGCCCATCAAGCGGCTGGCCGCCGCGCCGGCGCGCGTGCTGGGCCTGTTTCATGCCGAGGGGGCGGGGGGGCGGATCGTGCCGCTCTCCAAGGGCGAGGGGCGCGAGTGGATCGTGGGGCCGGGCGATGCGGGCGGCGCGCAGGAGGGCGAGCTGGTCGAGGCCGAGGCCGTGGGGCGCGAGCGCGGGCGGCTGGGCCTGCCGCGCGCGCGGGTGGTCGAGCGGCTGGGCGATCCGTCGGCCCCGCGCGCGCTGTCGCTGATCGCCATTCACGAGCACGGCATCCCCGAAACCTTCGACCCCGCCGCGCTGGAGGAGGCGGAGCGGGCGGTGGCCGCGGGCCCCGAGGGGCGCGAGGACCTGCGCGACCTGCCCTTTGTCACCATCGACCCGGAGGATGCGCGCGACCGCGACGACGCGGTGCTGGCCGTGCCGGAGGAGGGGGGCGGCTTCACGCTCTGGGTCGCCATCGCGGATGTGGCATTCTATGTCCGGCCGGGCAGCGCGCTCGATGCCGAGGCGCGGCTGCGGGGCAATTCCACCTACTTTCCCGACCGCGTCGTGCCCATGCTGCCCGAGCGGCTGTCGGGGGATCTCTGCTCGCTGCATGCGGGGGTGGATCGGGCGGTGATCGCGGTCGCCATGCGGATCGACGCGGAGGGGCGCAAGACCGGCCACCGCTTCGTGCGCGGGCTGATCCGCAGCCGCGCCTCGCTGGCCTACGAGGCGGCGCAGAGGGCGGCCGACGGGCAGCCGGACGAGACGACCGGGCCGCTCTGGGAGGGGGTGCTGCGCCGGCTCTTTGCGGCACACCGGGCGCTGGCGCGCGCGCGGGAGGCGCGGGGGCCGCTCGAGCTCGACCTGCCCGAGCGGCGGATCGTCCTCGACGAGGGGGGGCGCGTCGTCTCGGTGGCGTTCCGCGAGCGGCTGGAGGCGCACCGGCTGATCGAGGAGTTCATGATCCTGGCCAATGTGGCCGCGGCCGAGGAGCTGGTCGCGCGGCGGGTGCCGCTGCTGTTTCGCGTCCACGAGGAGCCAGACCCCCTCAAGCTCGAGGCGCTGCGCGAGACGGCCGAGGCCTCGGGCCTCGCGCTGGCCAGGGGGCAGGTGCTCCGGACGACGCATCTGAACCGGCTGCTGGCGCAGGCGGCGGGGACGGACCAGGCCGAGCTCATCAACATGGCCACCCTGCGGTCTCTGCCGCAGGCCTTCTATGCGCCGGACAATCTGGGGCATTTCGGGCTGGCTCTGCAGCTTTATGCGCATTTCACCTCGCCGATCCGGCGCTATGCGGACCTGATCGTGCACCGCGCGCTGATCGCGGCGCATGGCTGGGGGCCCGATCCGGCGGCCGACGGTCTGGGCACGCTCGACCGCGAGCGGCTGGAGGAGACGGGCGAGCTGATCTCGGCGGCCGAGCGGCGGTCCATGCAGGCCGAGCGCGACACGACGGACCGCTACCTCGCGGCCTATCTCTCCGAGCGGCGCGGCACGGAGGCGCGGGGGCGCATCTCGGGGGTGCAGCGCTTCGGGCTGTTCGTGCGGCTGGACGAGACGGGGGCGGACGGACTCGTGCCCGTGCGGTCGCTGGGCGAGGAGTTCTGGCGCTTCGACGCGCGCGACGGGACGCTGACGGGCAGCGAATCGGGCGTGACCTTTGCCGCCGGGCTGCGCGTCCTCGTGCGGATCGCGGAGGTCAGCACCGCCTCGGGGGCGGTTCTGCTGGAGCTGCTGGAGCTGGAGGATGCGCCGCTGCGGCGGCGGAGGGGCCGCAAGGGGGCCGCGCCGCGGCGGGAGGGGCGGCGCGTGCTGCGGCGGCGCAAGGGCTGAGCCGCCGGGTGCGGTCCGGGGAGGCGCGGGAATCCGCCGTCGCGGGCAGAGAGACGCTTTTGCAGGCGGGGCGCGGCCGCTAGGCTCGGGCGTCGGAAACAGAGGCGGGGCATGGGATGGATCGGGGACGGCGCGGCTTTCTCGCCGGCGCGGCGGCGCTGGCGCTCTGCTCCTGCGGCGGCGGCACGCCGCGCGGCCTGATGATGCAGGCGCAGGCGGCCGAGCGGCCCAATCCCTTCGTGGTCGTGCCCGATCCCGGCTGGAATGCGTGGGTCGCGTCCTTCAAGCCGCGGGCGCGGGCCGCGGGCATTCCCGAGGCGACGCTCGAGGCGGCCTTCCGGGGGGCGGGCTACATTCCGGCCGTGATCGAACGCGACCGCGCGCAGGCCGAGTTCACGCGGACCCTGGGCGACTATCTCCAGACGGCGGTGTCGGATCGGCGCGTGGAAGGCGGGCGCGCGGCGCTGGCCCGGCATGCGGCGCTGCTCGCGGCGGTCGAGGACCGCTTCGGCGTGGACAAGGAAACCGTCGTGGCGGTTTGGGGGCTCGAATCGTCCTACGGCGAGAACCGCGGCCAGGTGCCCGTCGTCTCGGCGCTGTCCACGCTGGCCTATGACGGCCGGCGCGGAGCCTTCTTCGAAAGCCAGCTGCTCAGCGCGCTGCGCATTCTCGCGCGCGGGGACATCACGCCCGAGCGGATGACGGGCTCCTGGGCGGGCGCGATGGGGCACACGCAGTTCATCCCCACCTCGTTCGAGGAATATGCTGTGGACTTCACCGGCGACGGCCGCCGCGACATCTGGAGCGACGACCCCTCGGACGCGCTCGCCTCGGCGGCGAACTACCTCGCGCGGGCGGGGTGGCGCCGTGGTCAGCCCTGGGGGGTGCAGGTCGTCACCGACGAGGGCGCGGGAGACGCCCGGCGCACGGCCGCCGAATGGGCCGCGCGGGGCGTGCGACCGGCGGCGGGCGGCTCGCTGCCCGATGCGGGTCCGGCGCGGCTGATCCGTCCCTCGGGGCAGCCCTTCCTCGTCTATCGCAACTTCGACGTGATCCGCCGCTACAACGCGGCCGACACCTATGCGATCGGGATCGGGCACCTGTCGGACCGCCTGCGCGGGCGCCCCCCGCTCGTGGGCCTGTTCTCGTCCGAGCGGCCGCTGACGGAGGCCGAACGGATCGAGCTGCAGACCCGGCTCAGCGCGCTCGGCTTCGACACGGGCGGCACGGACGGCACGGTGGGACCCCGCACGATCCAGGCGATCCGCGACTTCCAGGCCGCGCGCGGCCTGCCGGTCACGGGCTTTGCCGAACCGTCTGTCCTGCAGGCGCTGCGGCGCTGAGACGGGCCGTCAGGGGCTGGCCTGCTCGCCCGCCCGGGAGAGGCGCTCGCCGAAGACGGCCAGCGCCATCTCGTAGGCCGGCCTCTTGAGCGGCAGGACGAGACGCGCCGCCTCGGGCAGGCTGCCCCAGCGCCAGGCCGCGAATTCGGGATGCGCCGTGTCGAGGTTGATGTCGGCCTCCGTTCCCTCGAAGCGCAGGAGAACCCAGGTCACCGCCTGACCCCTCCAGCGCCCCTTCCAATGCGCGGGACGCATGGCGGGCGGCAGGTCGTAGAGCGCCGGCCGGTCGGCCACGGCCTCGAGCCGGACAAGACGCGGCGGGATGCCGGTCTCCTCCTCGAGCTCGCGCAGGGCGGCGTCTTCCGGGCTCTCGCCGGGGTCCATGCCACCCTGGGGCGCCTGCCAGGCATCCTCCGCCTCGGGGCGGTCCGACCGGCGGCCGAGGAGGATCCGTCCCCGGCCGTCCGTCAGGAGGATTCCGACGCAGGGCCTGTAGCCCTCGGGGGTGGGGCTCACGGCTGGGCGGCTTCGGGCTCGGCCGCGGGCGCGGCGGCGGCCCGGATCGGGGAGGGGCCGCCAGGCCCGAGCGCCGAGAGGCCCCGCAGGATGTCGATCGCATAGGCGAGCTGGTAGTCTTCCTCCCGCAGACGGGCGGCGGCTTCGGCGCGGGCCTGCTCCTCCTCGATCTGGCTGCGCTCGTCATCGGTGAGCGAGTCGTTGCGCAGCGCGCCGCGCAGGTCGCCCTCGTGCATCTCGCGCCGCGGGGTCGCCTCCTCCTCGGCGTCGGGATCGCTGCGGCGGGGGGGTTGTTCCACGATGATGTCGGGGGAGATGCCGAGCGCCTGGATCGAGCGGCCCGAAGGGGTGTAGTAGCGCGCGGTGGTCAGGCGCATCGCGCCCTGCCCCGCAAGCGGCATCACCGTCTGGACCGAGCCCTTGCCGAAGCTCTGGGTGCCCACGACGACCGCGCGGCGATGATCCTGCAGCGCGCCGGCCACGATCTCGGAGGCCGAGGCCGACCCGCCGTTGATGAGCACGACGATGGGCAGCCCCTCGGCCACGTCGCCGGGTGTGGCGTTGAACCGTTCGCCGTCGCGCGCGTGACGGCCGCGCGTGGAGGCGATCTCGCCGCCCTCGAGGAAGGCGTCCGCGACATAGATCGCCTGGTTGAGCAGCCCGCCCGGATTGTTGCGCAGGTCGAGCACGATGCCATTGACGTTGCCGATCCCGCCCGCGGCCTCGATCTGCTCCTGAAGGCCCTGCATCAGGTTGGGAAAGGTCTGCTCGTTGAAGGTCGTCACGCGCAGCACGATCGTGTCGCCCTCGGTCCGCGCGCGGACGGCCGTGAGCTTGATCGTGTCGCGGATGATGGAGACATCGAAGGGCTCGCTGCGCCCTTCGCGCACGATGGTCAGGACGATTTCCGATCCCACCGGGCCGCGCATGCGGTCCACCGCCTCGTCGAGCGTGAGCCCGAGAACCGATTCGCCGTCCACCGCGGTGATGAAGTCGCCCGTCTGGATCCCGGCCGCCTCGGCAGGCGTGCCGTCCATGGGCGAGACGACCTTGACCCAGCCGTCCTCCTGCGTGACCTCGAGCCCGAGGCCGCCGAATTCGCCCCGGGTCTGCACGCGCATGTCGGCGGCGGCATCGGGGGACAGGTAGCTCGAATGCGGATCGAGCGAGGTGAGCATCCCGTTGATCGCGGCCTCGATCAGCTTCTGCTCGTCCACTTCCTCGACATAATCGGAGCGGATGCGCTCGAAGATGTCGCCGAACAGGTCGAGCTGTTCGTAGATCGAGCGGCTTCCGCTCTCCTGGGCGATCAGAGGGCCGGCGATCTGGGTCGTCGTCACGAGGCCGAGGGCCGCCCCGCCCAGAACAGCCAGTGCCAGTCTCGTCATCGGGGGTTCACTCCTCGAGGTGGAACCACAGGCCCGGGTCGATCGGCCCGGTCGCGTCGCGGACTTCAAGATAGAGGGTTTCGCTGCGTCCTGCATCCCCCGCGGGCGCCGCGCCGCTCAAGATCGCGTGGGCATCGGGGGCTTCGCCGCCCATCAGCCCCACGGGCGCGCCCTCGGGCAGGACCTCGCCCGCACCGCCCCAGGCCTGGGCAAGGCCCGCGATGACGAAGAGCGTGCCCGGGGCGGGTTCGAGGATGGCCACGGTGCCGAGATCGAGAAGGGGCCCCTGGAAGCGTAGGGTGGCGGCCACCGGCGTGGTGACGAGCGCGCGGGGTTCGGTGGCGATCACGAGACCCGGCCGCGCGATTCCGGCCGCATCCGCCTCGCCGGGGCGGCGCAGGATGGTGCCGCGCACGGGCAGCGGCAGGTCGCCCTGCGGGCGCGCCTCGGGCGGGGGCAGGGGCAGTTCGCGGTCCACCGTCTCGCCCAGTCCGGCCGCGAAGGCATCCAGCGTCTCGGTCGCCGCGAGCAGCACGGCCGTGGCGACGGGGTCCTCCGTGTAGAGGCGCGGGAGCGCGGTGCGGTCGGCCGCCGCCGCCGCCAGTTCGGCCCGCGCGGCCTGGGCCGAGGCGAGGCCCTCGCGCAGCGTGGCCTCGGAGGCGGTCTGGACCGCCTCGATCTCGGCCAGCGCCTCGAGCCGGGCGCGCAGGGCCTCGGCCTCGGCCTGGAGGGCAGGGGTGACGTCGGCCAGCATCATGCCCGCGCGGGCGGTGCCGAGCGGGCCTGCCGGGTGCAGCAGCAGGACGGGCGCAGGGGCGCTGCCCATGCCCTGGAGCACCCCGAGCAGGCGCGCGATGGATTCGCGCTCGGCCTCGAGGCCGGCCTCGATCCGCCGCCGTTCCGCCGCCGCGCGGCGCAGGCCGTCGCGCAGGAGCGCAAGTCCCTCCTCGTAGGCGGCCACCGTGGCCGTCAGGGCGGCAATCCGGTCATCGGTTCCGCCCGCCCGGTCGAGCAGGCGGCGCGCCTCCTCCAGCCGCCGCGCCGCGCGGGCGGCCGCCTCCGGGGTGGACAGGCCCGCCGCGTCCTGGCCGGGCACGGGGCCGGAAGGAAGCGCCGACAGCCCGAGCGCGAGGAAAAGGGCGAGACGGCGCGGCCTGCGCATCAGGTCGCGCGCTCGATCAGCGAATGTCCGGTCATCTCCGGAGGCGGCGCGAGGCCCATCAGATCGAGCACCGTGGGGGCCAGGTCGGCGAGCCGCCCCGACCGCAGCTGCGCCCCTTCGGGGCCGCCCACCAGGATCACGGGGACGGGATTGAGCGTGTGGGCGGTATGGGGCCCCCCCGTCGCCGGGTCCATCATGAGTTCGCAATTGCCGTGATCGGCCGTGACGATCATGGCCCCGCCCATCGCCTGCACGGCCTCGACCGCCCGGGCGAGCCCCCTGTCCACCGCCTCGCAGGCGCGGATGGCGGCCGAGAGGTCGCCCGTGTGACCGACCATGTCGGGATTGGCATAGTTGCACACGACGAGATCGTAGGGCCTGCGGATCGCGGCCACCAGCGCCTCGGTCACGGCGGGCGCGGCCATCTCGGGCTGGAGGTCGTAGGTGGCGACCTTGGGGGACGGGGGCATCAGGCGGTCCTCGCCGGGAAAGGGGGCTTCGCGGCCGCCGTTGAGGAAGAAGGTCACGTGCGGATACTTCTCCGTCTCCGCGAGCCGGAACTGGGTGCGGCCGTGCGCCGAGACCCATTCGCCCAGCGTGTTGGCCACGGGCCGCTTGGGAAACATGGCCGCATACCAGGCGTCATGGGCCGCCGAATAGTCCACGAGGCCCAGCCGCGCGGCGAGGGGAGGCGGCTCGCCGCGCTCCCAGCCGGTGAAATCGGGATCGGCCAGGGCCTGCAGAAGCTCCCGCGCGCGGTCGGCGCGGAAGTTGAGGCAGAACACGCCGTCGCCCGGCTGCATGCCCCCGTAATCGCCCAGGACGGTGGGGGTCACGAACTCGTCCGTTTCGCCGCGCGCCGCGGCCTGGGCCAGCGCCGCGGCAGCGTCCGGGGCGCGCAGGCCCACCCCCCGCGCGATCGCGTCGTAGGCGAGGCGCACCCGGTCCCAGCGGCGGTCGCGGTCCATCGCCCAGTAGCGGCCGTCCACGGTGGCGAGTCTGGCCCCCGGGGGCAGGGCCTCCTCGATCTGGCGCAGGAAGGCGCCGGCCGAGCCCGGCGGCACGTCGCGTCCGTCCGTCAGGGCATGCACGGCCACGGGGATGCCCCGGGCGGCCAGGCCCCGGGCAGCGTGGATGAGGTGGAGCACATGTCCGTGCACGCCGCCATCGGAGGCCACCCCGATCAGATGCGCCGTTCCCCCCGATCGCAGCAGCGCGGCGGCAAAGGCGTCCAGCGCCTCGTTGCGGCCCCAGGAGCCGTCCTCGATGGCCAGATCGATCTGGCCGAGATCCATGGCCACGACGCGGCCTGCGCCGATATTGGTGTGGCCCACCTCCGAATTGCCCATCTGGCCTGCCGGCAGGCCCGCATCGCGACCATGCGTGACCAGCGTGGCATGGGGGCAGGTGGACCAGAGCCGGTCGAAGCAGGGTGTCGCCGCGAGGGCGGGCGCGTTCGCGAAGGTGTCCTCCCGGAGGCCCCAGCCGTCCAGGATCACAAGAACCACGGGTCTGGTCATGCACGCTCCCCCTGCCTGCCGGTGCCGCTTCTAGCCGAGGCCGGCGGCCCGGAAAACCGCCGATCCCCGTCAGTGCGGCGGGGCCTCGAGCACCTCGCGCAGCTTGGTGGCGAGGTCCTCGATGGTGAACGGCTTGCCGAGAAGATGCACGCCAGGATCGAGCACGCCGTTGTGGACGACCGCGTTGCGCGTGTAGCCGGTCGTGAACAGGACGGGCAGGCCGGGACGCCGGCGCAGCACCTCGTCGGCCAGCTTGCGGCCGTTCATGCCGGGCATGACCACATCGGTGAAGAGCAGGGCGATCTCGGGATGGTCGTCGAGCAGAGCCAGCGCCGTCTCGGCATCCTCCGCCTCGACGACGCGGTAGCCCAGTTCCTGCAGCGCCTCGACGGTGAAGCGACGGACGGCCGGCTCGTCCTCGACCACGAGGATCACCTCGCCCGCCTCTCCCCGCGGCAGGGCGGGCTGGAGCGCGGGGGCGGCATCCTCGGGCTCGAGGGCCAGAAGGCGCGGCAGGTAGATCTTGACGGTCGTGCCCTCGCCAGGCTCGCTGTAGATCTTCACGTGGCCGCCGGACTGCTTGACGAAGCCGTAGACCTGGCTCAGGCCCAGCCCCGTGCCCTTGCCGACGGGCTTGGTGGTGAAGAACGGATCGAAGGCGCGGGCGACCACGTCGGCGGTCATGCCCGTTCCGGTATCCGTGACGGCGATGCAGACATACTGGCCGGGCGGAATGCCCAGATGTTCGGACGCATAGCGGCTGTCGAGATGGGCGTTCAGCGTCTCGATCGTGAGCCGTCCGCCCTCGGGCATGGCATCGCGCGCGTTGACGGCGAGATTGAGGATGACGCTCTCGAGCTGGTTGGGGTCGGCATGGGTTCGCCACAGGCCGCCGGCCAGCACCGTCTCCAGATGGACGGAGGCTCCGAGAGAATGGCGCAGGAGGTCGCTCATGCCCTGCACGAGGCGGTTGGCGTCGAGCGGCTGGGGGCGCAGCGGCTGCTGGCGCGAGAAGGCCAGAAGGCGCTGGGTGAGCTGGGCGGCGCGTCGCGCCCCCTCCATGGCGGCGTCCACATAGCGGCGGGCCCGCTCGTCGCTCTCGCCCAGCCGGCGCGACAGCAGGTCCAGCGATCCGGTCACGGCCGCGAGCATGTTGTTGAAGTCGTGCGCGATACCGCCGGTCAGCTGGCCCACCGCCTCCATCTTCTGGCTCTGGCGCAGGGCCTCCTCGGTCCGCTCGCGCTCGGCCACCGCCTCGGCGATGCGCGCCTCGAGCGTGGCATTGGCCTCCTCGAGCGCGGCCTCGGCACGCTTGCGGTCGGTGATGTCGAAGGTGACGCCCGGAAACCGCGACGGCCGTCCGTCCTCGCCGCGCAGGCAGCGGCCGCGCGCCACCACCCAGCGGGTCTCGCCGCCCCGTCCGAGCACGCGGTACTCGGCACGATACTCGCCCCCCGTCCGCACGGCTTCCGCGATCAGCGCCTCCACGCGGGCGCGGTCCTCGGGATGGATTCCGGCGATGTACTCGGCCAGCGGCAGGCCGCTGCGCGCCCGCTCGGGGTCGAGGCCGTACATCCGGGCGAACTGGGCGGAGGTGTGGATCACGTCCGTTCCCACGTCCCAGTCCCAGGTGCCGATGCCGCCGGCCGCCTCGAGCGCGAATCGGAAGCGCTCCTCGCTTTCGCGAAGCGCCGCGTCGCGTGCCTTTTCCTCGGCGATGTTGCGCGCCTCGATCACCGTTCCCACGGGCTCGCCCGATTCGTCGAGAACGGGGCTGGCGGTGAAGGCGACGGGATAGAACGAGCCGTCGCGGTGGACGAACAATTCCTCGCCCGACATCTGGGCACGCGCCGGAAAGGCGCGGTCGATCGGGCATTCCTCGATCGGATAGGGGCTGCCGTCGGGGCGCTTGTGATGGACCACGTCGTGCAGGGTGCGTCCCTGCATCTCCGCGAAGCGGTAGCCCGTGAGCTTCTCGGCCGCGGCATTGGCATAGATGCAGTGCTGGCGGTGGTCCATGAGGAACACCGCCTCGCGCGTGTTGTTGAGGATCGCGTCGAGGCGGCGCGTCGTCTCGTGCAGGGTTTCCTCGCTTCGCCGCAGGCGTTCCTCGGCCTCGCGGCGCGCGGTGATGTCGATGGACGAGCCGATCAGGCCGATGACCCGCCCCGAGGCGTCGTGCAGGGGGGCCTTGGTCGAAAGCCACCAGGCCGGGCGGCCGTCCGGCAGGCTGACCAGTTCCTCCACCTGCTCGGCCCGGTCCGCCTCCATGATCCGGCGGTCGGTCGCCATGATGGCACGGCCCTGTTCCGGATCGTCGAGGAACTCCTCGTCCGTGCGGCCGAGATAAAGTTCGGGCGGCTTGCCGATCAGCTCGGTCGTGCCCCTGTTGGCGACGAGCATCCGGCCTTGGCGGTCCTTGGCATAGACGACGCCGGGGACGGCTTCGACAAAGGCCTTGAGCAGGTTCTGGGCGCGGTCACGCTCCTCCTCGGCGGCGCGGCGCGCCTCGATGTCGAGCAGCACGCCCGGAAAGCGGAGCGCGCGACCCTCGGCATCGAGATCCACGCGTCCGTTGGCCTCGATCCAGTAGTAGCGCCCGTCGTGTCGGCGGACGCGGTACTGGTGGCGATAGGGGCCGCCCTGCCGGATCGCCTCGGCGATGCGCTCGAGCAGGAGGGGCCGGTCGTCGGGATGGACCGTCTCGACCACCCGTTCGAGCGGCAGGCCGCGACGGCATTCCTCCGCATCCAGCCCGAAGGCCCTGGCGAAGCGCGGATCGGCGGTGAAGCGGTCCGCCGGCACGTCCCAGTCCCACACCCCGAGAATGGCGCCCGCATCGAGCGCGAGGCGCATCCGCTCGGCCTCCTCGGCGGCGCGTTCCTCCGCCTCCTTGCGCGAGGTGATGTCGCGCCAGAAGACGGCCAGGCCCTCCTCGACCGGATAGGCGCGCATGTCGAGCCAGAGCGAGCGGCCGTCCTCGAACCGGTAGCGGTGCTCGAGCGAGACCGGCACCCGCTCGGCCATCGCCCGCTTGTAGAGCCGGCCGATCTCGCTGGTCTCCGATCCCGGATAAGCCTCCCAGTGGCTCCGGCCGAGGATGGCCTCTGCCGGCCGGCCGTCGAGCCGCAGCGCCTCGGCGTTCTGCTCGATGATCCGGAAGTCGCGGTCCAGAAGGCCGAAGCCTTCACCCATCCCGTCGAGGATGCGGCGCAGGCGCGCCTCGCTCGCGCGCAGGCGGCGTTCGGCCTCGACCTGGCGCGTCGTTTCCTGGCAGGCGCACAGAAAGCCTGCCACATCGCCCGTCCCGTCGCGGATCGGCGTGTAGGAGAAGGCGAAATGCGTCTCCTCCCGGAAGCCCCGCCGCTCGATGACAAGGGCGATGTCGTCCATCTGCACAGGCTCGCCGCGAAAGGCGGCCTCCACGATGGGGATCAGGTCGTCCCGGATCTCGTGCCAGACCTCGAGAAAGGGCCGGCCCAGCGCCGTGGGCTCCTTGTCGCCGAGGATCGGGGCATAGGCGTCGTTGTAGAGCAGCGTCCGCTCGCGCCCCCAGGCCAGGAACATGGGCTGGCTGGAGGCGAGCACCAGCCCGACCAGGGTCCGCAGCGCCTCCGACCAGCCTGCGAGGGGCCCGAGGCCGGTCCGGGACCAGTCCAGCGATCCGATGCGTCGGGCGAGGGGGGATGTATCGGCGAGATGGTTCCAGCGATGGCTCATCGGCGAACTCACGCGGGTTGCGCCGGGTGGCGCACCGGACGGGGCGCGGGAGGATGCAGCATCGCCAGTCTCCAGTTGCGTTCCGCAGCCGGCGGCAGACGGGCCGGCCATCGTGCGGAACGCAGGGGAGTTAGCGCCACCGCGCCTTGCGATCAACGTCCGAGGAGCGGCAGACCGCCCGTGGCGGCAGGGCGTTGCCCGTTCAATACATGAGAAAGCCGCCCGAGACGTTGAGCGTAGCCCCCGTGACGTAGCGCGCCATGGCGGACGCGAGAAACACCGCCGCGCCGGCATGATCCGCCGGCTGCCCCAGCCGGCCGAGCGGGATCTGGGCTTCGAGGGCGGCGATCTCGGCCCGGGTCGTCTGCGGCGTGACCAGCATCGGCGTCTCGACGAGGCCGGGGGCGAGCGCGTTGACGCGGATCCCGTGCGGCGCCCAGGCCCGCGCGAGTCCGCGGGTCATCGTGACCAAACCGCCCTTGGCCGCGTTGTAGACCACGGAGCCCCCGAACCCCCCCGACCAGAATCCCTGGGAGGCGACGTTGACGATGCTGCCTGCCGCGCGCGCGGCGATCAGGCGCGCCGCCACGGCCTGCGACAGGAAAAAGGCGGCCTTGAGATTGACGGCGTGCTGGGCGTCCCATTCCTCCTCGGTGACGGAGAGGTAGTCGGCATTGCGCCGGATGATCCCGGCCGCGTTGACCAGAGTGGCAGGCAGGCCGAGCCGGGCCTCCACCTGCGCCACGAGTCGCGGCAGATCGGCGATGCGGATCAGGTCGATCGCGAACCCCGCCCCCCCCAGGGGAGCGGCGACGGCTTCGGCGGCCGCTCCGTCGAGATCCGCCACCGCCACGCGCGCGCCTGCCTCCGCGAAGCCCTCGCAGATCGCGCGCCCGATCGCGCCTGCGCCGCCCGTGACAAGAACGGTGCTGCCGTCCAGTCCCCAGTCGAGATGCCTCATCGGTCGAGCCTGGCGCGGTTCACGAGGTCCTCGTTGACCGCGATGCCGAGACCGGGGCCCTCGGGGCGGTGCACCCAGCCGTCCGTGTGCCAGACGGGCCTGTCCACCAGATCCGCCTGCGCAGGCCCATAGACCGGCTGGAGTTCGAGTTCGCGGCAGGCGGGCGAGGCGAAGCTCAGCGCCTGCGAGGCGGCCGAAACGATCGCGGTCGAGAAGTTGTGGGCATTCGCCTGGCGGCGGTGGAGCGCGCAGAGTTCGGCCGCCTTGCGAAAGCCTGTGATCCCCTCGATCCGGCCCGGATCGAGACCGACCACATCGACCGTGCCGCTTTCCACGATCCGCTGCACGCCGCGGTGGTTCCACTCGCGCTCCCCGTAGGCCAGCCGCAGCGACGTGGCCGCACGCAGCGCGCGATAGCCTTCGGGATCATCGTGGCCCAGGGGTTCCTCGAGCCAGTGGACCGCAAAGGGCTCGAAGGCACGGGCACGCCGGATTGCGGTGGGCACGTCCCAGAAGTTCCTCACCCCGAGGTCGATCATCAGCCGCTTGGGGCCGATGCCCTCGCGCACCCGGCGGACGAATTCCACGTCGCGGTCGTGGTCGAAGCCCAGATGCGCCTCGCCCTTCTTGCCGAACCCGATCTTGATCCCCTGCATCCCATCCGCGAGATAGCCCTGGAACTCCTCGACCATCGCGCCGATCGAGGATCTTGTCGCATGGACCGAGGCCACGGCGGGCATCCGGTCGTGGACGGGACCGCCCAGCAGGTCGAGGACCGACCGGCCGAGGACCTTGCCCTTGAGATCCCACAGGGCGATGTCGATGCCGCTGATGGCGAGCGACGCGATGCCCGCGCCGGTCCCGTACCACCAGCTGTGCTCGCGCAGCGCATGCCAGATCCGCTCGGTCTGGACCTCGTCCTGGCCGATCACGAGCGGGGCCAGCCCCTCGACGAGCGCCTTGGCCGCCCGGCTGGCTTCGGGAAAGTAGGCGCAGCATTCGCCCCAGCCCACGGCCCCCTCCTCGGTCTGGATCCGCACCAGGCAGACGGAGCGGTGCCGGGCGTGGTCGTTGGGCTCGGGGTAGGAGACGGGGATCGCCTCGACGGAGCGGACGGTCATGGTTCGGTTCCGGGAACAGGACAGCGGGGCGGCAGGCCGTCCAGCGCGCGGCCGATCTCGTCGGCCACCAGCGTCTGCAGACGCGCCACGGCCGCGTCGGAATACCAGGCCGCATGCGGGCTGAGCAGGAGGTTGGGCGCGCCGCGCAGCGGCGAGTCGTCGGGGAGCGGTTCGGTTGCGAACACGTCGAGGGCGGCGCCGCCGACCTGTCCCTCCGCGAGCGCTTCCGCCAGAGCGGCCTCGTCCACCAGGTCGCCTCGGGCGGTGTTGGCGATGACCGCATGGCTCTGCATGGCGGCCAGGGCTTCGCGGCCGATCAGGCCGCGCGTCCGGGAAGTGGAGGGGGCGTGCAGGGAGAGCGCGTCCGACTCGGCCAGAAGGGTCGGCAGATCGACAAAGCGGATCCCCTCGTGGCGGCCCGCCTGATCGGGGTCGTGGGCAAGGAAGCGGAAGCCGAAGGGCGCCAGCCGCTCCCGGACGGCCCGGGCGATGCGTCCGAATCCCAGAAAGCCGATCCGGGTCTCCGCAAAGGGCCGCAGGGGTCTGGCGACCCGGACGGCGGCCCACTCGCCCCGGCGGACCGAGGCGTCGAGCTGGGGCAGCCGGCGGAGCAGCGCGAGGATCATGGCCGCCGTGTGGTCGGCGACCTCCTCCGTGCAGTAGTCGGGCACATAGGCCGCCCGCAGACCGTGCCGGCGAAGCGCTGCGATGTCCAGGTTGTCGTAGCCCACACCGTAGCGGATCACCGTCGCCCCCGGCGGGAGGCCTGCGGCGGCCTCCGCGCCGAAGGGGGCGAACTGGACCACGGCCACCCGCGCGCCGCGGACGGCCTCGGCCACCTCCTCGGCCGTGCGGCAGGCGGCACGCCGCAGACGGGCGCCGCGCCGGCGCGCTGCCGCCTCCTCGGCGGCGAGGTCGGGAAAGGTGGCGTCCGTGACGACGACCTCGGTCATGGCAGGGCCGGCAGGCCGACCGCCTCGCGGAAGGCGGGGGTGCGGATATCGACCTCGCCGCCCGCCCACGGATCGGCGGCCGGCGTGCACAGGAAGGCGATGGCGCGTCCGGGCTCCTCCGGCGGGCGGAGAGTGTCGCGCGGCAGGCGGCTCACCGGATTGATGCCCGAGGCGCGGATGGCCCCCTGCATGTCGGTGTCCACGACCCCCGGCGCGAAGCCGAAGGCGCGGATGCCGCGGGCGGCATATTCCTCCGCCACGCAGCGGGTGAGCATCGCCAGCCCCGCCTTGCCCGAGCAATAGGCCGACCAGCCCTCCATCGGGCGGTGCGCGGCGCCGGACGAGAGGTTGACCACCGTTCCGCCCCCCCGCGCGAGCATCGCCGGCAGGGCCAGGCGGATGGCGCGGAAGGCGCCCACCAGGTTGATCGCGATGTTCTGCGCCCACGCGTCCGGGTCGGCGTCGGCCAGGGGCGCGATGGGGCCGATGATGCCGGCATTGTTGACGAGGATGTCGAAGCCGGGGGCGAGAGCGCGCGCCAGGGCCTCGGCATCGGTGACGTCGCAGAGGACGGGCTCGGCCCTTGCGCCGCCCAGCGCGTCCTGCGCCTCGGCGGCGGCCGCCGGGGAGCGGACGGTGAACGTCACGGCCGCGCCGGCCTCGGCCAGGGCGCGCACGGCCGCCAGCCCGATTCCCCGGTTGCCGCCGGTGACAAAGGCTCTGCGGCCCGACAGGTCCGGCGTCCTCACGACAGGCTCCACTGACGCGGCAGCAGAAAGGGAAAGCCGGTCCGCGGATCGATGTCGATCACCATGATGTCGGCCATGTGCTCGGACCAGCGCCGGTTCACGGGGTCCTCGCGCAGGGCGGCGATCGTGGCCTCGAGATCGTCCGTCTCGAAATAGCCGAACAGCGTCAGGCCGTGGCGGAAGATGTGGTAGTTGCGGATGCCCGCCTTGCGCAGGCATTCGGCCATCTCGGGCCAGAGCGCGTCATGGCGCCGGCGGTACTCGTCCTCGTAGCCGGGCCGCACGCCCAGGACCCATGCATATGACGCCATCAGCCGTCCTCCTTGAGATAGTCGAGCAGCACCCGCCCCGGCACGAGCGTGAAGGCGCCACGCCAGAAGAAGCCGTCCAGCATCTCGCGCACCGGCAGGCGATGGACCGGGGCCTGCGCATTGGGCCGCAGTTCCACCGTGCAGGGTCCGCGCCAGCATTCGTGGACGGCGACATCGGCCAGGGTGCGGGAGGTGAGCTGGCGGATGGCCGGGCTCCCGTCGATGTGGTCCACGGCCTTGAGGTTGATGTTGGTGGCGAAGGGAAACAGCGCCGAGAGTTCCGAGAGCGTCGCGCGCTCCTGCTTGTAGGGCAGCGTTCCCGTCACGATGGCTCTGTTGCACAAACCGGCTG
>NZ_WYDP01000033.1 GCF_009904055.1 Rubellimicrobium sp. CFH 75288
TCGGGTTGTTCAGAGCGAACTACGAAGCTGAGCACTGGGAACAGGCCAGGGCCGACGCCGGAGAGACGACGCGCTTCGTTGACGTGGCATTCGACTCCGTCCGCGATGCAACGTCGGACGAAATCGTCCCTCTGGAACAGCTGCAAAACCGCGAGCCCGGCCAGGAATGGAACCCGCAGTCTTCCGGGATCGAGATCAAGGCAAAAGCTGCCCGGACCCTGGAGCGCCTATGGAAGGCGCTGTCACCTATCGCATCGGGCGCCACTCCGCCGGGGGACGACGCCGGTTCTGGGGATGCATCTCCAAAGAAACTCGCGCCGCCCCTGAACCTCATTCTCTACGGCCCGCCCGGGACCGGGAAGACCCACCGCCTCAAGAACGATTACCTGCCGCAATACTTGGACGAGGCCGGTGATCGCTTCGAGTTCGTGACGTTTCATCAGAGCTACGCGTATGAGGACTTCGTCGAGGGCATTCGCCCGGTCACGGAGAACGGGGCTGTCACCTACGAGGTGCGGCCAGGGGTATTGAAGCGGCTCTGCGATAGGGCCCGGCGCGCGCCGGACAAGCGGTTCGCCCTCTTCATCGACGAAATCAATCGCGGAAACGTCGCCAAGATCTTCGGCGAGCTGATTACGCTGGTCGAAGTGGACAAGCGTATCCGCATAGATGCCTCGGGAAACCGCTTGGCGAGCTGCAAGGGCCTGGAAGTGACACTCCCCTACTCTGGTGAGCGTTTTGGTGTGCCCGCGAATGTCGACGTGATCGGCACCATGAACACCGCGGACCGCTCAATCGCTCTGCTCGACAGCGCATTACGGCGCCGATTCCGGTTCGAGGAACTCACACCGAAGCCGGAACTGCTTGAATCGATCGATGACAGCGAGGGCAACGCGATCGACCTGCGTCAGCTCCTGCAGGCCATGAATGCCCGCCTGTCCCGCCTGCTGCATCGCGACCAGACCCTTGGCCACAGCTACTTCTACCACGTGAAGTCCTTCGACGAGCTGCGCCGTGTATTTGCGCGGGAGATACTGCCGTTCCTGCAAGAGGCGTTCTACGACGACTGGCGTCAGATCCGATACGTCCTCGCCGACCAGGCCGTAGAGGAGGAGCTGCAATTGGTCCGGGCGCGGACACAGAATGCCGCTGTGCTTTTTCCCAAGGCGGACCCGACCGAAATCGGGGACGGTGAGGCGTTCGAGATCATTCGGGAAGACGACATCACCCCGGACGCAATCCGGAAGATTTACGAGCCACCGGAATGAGGTGCCTGACCTTCCGAGAGAGGGAGGGCGTAAGCATCGGCCCGGCCGGCGGGATCAGCGAGATCGAGGCAGAAGGGATCGCGAAACTCGCCGGACGTCTGCCACCCGGGGTCCTCACGTGGGGCCATCGGTCATTGAAGTTCGGGCCGTTCTGCGGAGTCCTGCAAACCGAGCAGCTGGCAATCGAGATACTTCCAAAGATCGACCATGGCAGCGATAGCAGCGAAAACATGCGGGGCCTTCTAGTGGCCATGCTTGCTCGTGCTGGAGAGCTCGGATCGAAGCGCGTAGGCGAGGCCGGCCTCGGGCAACAGCACAGCCACCTCCTGGACGTCTTCATCGAGGATTTCTGCAGCCAGGTGAAATCCGCGCTCCGAGGCGGGGCCATTGCCCGGTACTCGGAGAGGACGGAGAACCTCAATGCTATCCGCGGACGGCTAGAGCTGACCGAGCACCTGCGCATGAACGCCTTCGACCGTTCTCATCTACTCTGTCGCTTCGATGAGCGCAGCATCGACAACCCCTACAATCAAGCGCTCAAGGCGGTCCTTCGGATCCTTCTAGGGCTCGCCCTGAGCCCGAGGACCCGGGCGATGGTCGCGGCGTTCCTCCATCGCTTTGACGAGGTGACCGATCGCAGGGTCAGGGCTCGCGACGTCGGCGCCCTGCGGTTTGATCGGACCATCCGACACTGGGAGCCGGTGTTTGAGCGGGCCCGCTGGCTGCTGACAGCACTCTATCCGGATGTTCGCGTCGGCGACTCAGCTGGTTCCGCTCTGCTGTTCAACATGGAGAAGCTCTTCGAGACGGTACTCGGACTGCGCATCCGGCATGCCTGCCTGGTGCAGGCCGGTGCTCGCCTTACTGTCGGACTTCAGAGCCCTGTGAAGAACCTCGCGACGGCGGGCTTCCAGCTGCGCCCCGACATCACCGTTCAGAGCGGAGACGAGTGCGTCGCCATCTTCGATGCAAAATGGAAGCGCCTCGATCTCGCCGAACCGAACTCGAGCGTCTCGAGCGACGACACATATCAGATGAACGCCTACGCCAGTCGCTACCGCTGCAAGCGACTCGCGCTCGTTTACCCGGCCTCAAGGGACTGCCCGCCAGGGAGGATCACCGAGTTCGTGCTCATGACCGAAGAGCGGCCGGTACTGGATGTTGTCGCAATCGATGTTCGAGAGCTCCCCTTTGGCAGCGGGATCCCGGCCGGTATCGATGCGATGATCCCGATCGAGCCGCACTGGAAGCAATGGTCATCGCAGGCACCGATTTACGAAGCGGTATGAAGGACTTCGGCCCCTCTTGCTTCCACAGTGCTTCCACGGTGGGCTCAAAGGCAAACGCCGCCCCGGAGAGCGGCGTTCAAGCGTTTGATAACGCGGAATATTTTTGGTTGCGGGGGCAGGATTTGAACCTGCGGCCTTCAGGTTATGAGCCAGATACCACACAACATATAGAGCCTTGATTGTTGACGCGTTTTCCGGCCTAGTCTCCTAGACGGCTGTTTTATTGTGGCTATCCGGCGCGACCGCCTGTGACTCGCCGCCAGCGAACGACAAGAACAGCCATATGATGTGTTGACACAGTGTTGACACGGGGAGGCTGGAATGACCGAGAAACTGACCGAAGCCGCCGCCCGCAAGGCCCTGCCGCCGGTGCGCGGGCAGTCCATGCTCTGGGACGCGGAGGTGAAGGGCTTCGCCCTGCGGGTGACGCCGGGCGGGGCAAAGTCCTTCATCCTGGACTACCGCGCCGAGGGGCGGCAGCGCCGGATCACCATCGGCGCCTGGCCGGACTGGACGGTGGCCGCCGCGCGGCAGACCGCAAAGGACATGAAGCGCGAGGTGGATCTCGGCCACGACCCGATGGGCGAGCGGCAGGCGCAGCGCGAGGCGCCGACCGTGCAGGAAATGTGGGAACGCTATGCCCGCGAGCACCTGCCCAAGAAGGCCGAGCGCAGTCAGGCCGACGAGCGCATGATGTGGGAGAAGATCATCCTGCCCCGCTTCGGCAAGATGAAGGTCGCCCAGATCAGCCATGACGATGTCGATGCGCTCCACCGCGACATCACCGAGATCCGCGGCACGCCCGTCCGCGCCAACCGCACCATCGAGGTGTTGCGCAAGGCGTTCAACCTCGCGATCCGCTGGAAATGGCGCGACGACAATCCCGCCTCGGGCGTGCGCCGCAATCAGGAGGAGAAGCGGAACCGCTATCTGAACCGGACCGAGATCGCCGCGCTGGGGCAGGCGCTGAACGACCATTCCGAGCCCATGTCCGCGAACGCGATCAAGCTGCTGATGCTGACCGGCGCCCGGCGCGGCGAGGTGCTGGGCGCGACATGGGAGATGTTCGACCTCGAGAACGGCGTCTGGACCAAGCCCTCTGCGCACACCAAGCAGCGCAAGCTGCACCGCGTCCCGCTCTCGGGCCCGGCGGTGCAGCTGCTGGTCGAGATGAAGGCCGCCGCCAATGCGAAGGCCGAGGGCATGCCGCCCAGCCCCTACGTCTTCCCCGGCTCGACCGGGAAACCGCTCACCGAGATCAAGCGCACATGGGTCTCGGTCTGCCGCAGGGCGGGGCTCGGCGCGGAGGTGCCGGTGCTGGACGCGAAGGGCAAGCCGGTCCTCGACCGCAAGGGCAACCCGAAGACCGAGTTCCAGCCGAATGTCCGGATCCACGACATCCGCCATTCCTTCGCCAGCATCCTCGTGTCGGCGGGCGCGTCGCTGCCCTTGATCGGCCAGATGCTCGGCCATACTCAGGTCCAGACCACCCAGCGATACGCCCATCTGTTCGACGATCCGCTGCGCAAGGCCGCCGAGACGGTGGGCGCCTTCGTGTTGCAGACCCCCGCGGAACAAATCATAAACAAGGAAAACGCGGAGGCTGACGATGCCCGTTCTTGACTATGGACACCTGCTGGCACCCGGCGGCCTCTATCGCGCCCAGATCGCGGTCCGCACCGTCATGGCATGGCCCGACCTTGCCGACGAGCAATCCCGCCGGGAGTATGTCGCCACGCTCATGTCGATCCATCTGGCCGACCTCAAGGCCAAGCGCGACGCCCTTCCGGACCCTGCGGCGGCAGACGGGTGGGAGGACACGATCCTCGCCATCGAGCAGCACGAGGCGTGGATGGCGTCGCACGAGGAGTTCGAGGCATGGTTCGATGAGGCTGGCGGACATGCCACCGTCAGCATGGCGCCCGGCTTCCGGTTCTTCGAGAGGGACATGGAGAAGCGCGTCGGCAGCTGGTTGGCGGCCGGTCTCATCCTCGCGCTGGTGCGGCGCATGGCCATGCATCACGCCGACCTACCGGGCGGGGCGAGCGTCAACAAGGCCGTGTTCATTCTCGAACGGGTCAAGCTGCCCAACGTCCCGCGCAACAGCCACGACCTGCGCAAGGCGTGGAAGACCTACAAGCCCGTCGCGCATTTCTGCGCCGTGCTGTTCGACTGGTTCATGATCGCCTTCACGCACAACGAGACGCCCGAGGAAGTCGGCGCCGCGATGGAGGGCGAGCTGAACGAGAACTTCATGATGTTCCTGTCCGAGGCGGAAGCGTATCTCGAATTCGGCCTTGCCCATCAGCCCCTGCGCGCGAAGGCACAGACGCTGCTGGATCCCGACGATACATGGATCCTGCCGCAGTATCGGCCATGGCCGGGATCGCCATTCAAGCCGCAGCCGCTGTCCGGCGCCCTGCTGGAGGCCGCGCTGGACTACCGCGCCCCGCTGCCCAGCGTCTGACTACTGAGCCGATCCGGCTCACTAGATAACGGTCTCCCCTCACCAATAACGGACCATCGGGAACGTCGGCATCTCTCGGGCATCGGCGGCGCGTTGCGTCGCCTGGCACGAAGGAGACGCCGATGACCCAACCCCTTGCATCCGGAGGCGCCGAGAGGGCCGCCACCGTCGCCCCGCCGCCCGATTTCCTCGACGGCTTCATCTCGGAGGAGGACTACGCCGCCCGCCGTGGGGTGTCCTTGCGCACCTGTCAGCGCGACCGCCAGCTGCGCCAGTCCCCGCCCTTCGTCGTGATCGGCCGGCGCGTCTACTACCGCATCGAGGCGGTGCGCGACTGGCTGCTCGCCCGCGAACAGGAGGCCTCCCGCAAGCCGAGCGCCCCGCGCGCCGGGAGGGGCCGATGACCGCGCCCGCCACGCTCGCGCCCGACATGATGGTCGGCGCCGCCGAGATCGCCCGCTTCCTCTTCGACTCCGACGAGTTCCGGTTCCAGCGCCGCGTCTACTACCTCTGCACGCGCTCGAAGCGCCCGCTGCCGCATTTCCGGCTGGGCAGCCGCATCGCCACGCGCCGCTCCACGCTGATGGACTGGATCGCCCTGCAGGAGGGCTTCGCCAATGCCTGACACTCCCATCCAGTTCACCGGCTCGATCCTCGAACAGCTGGAAGCCAAGGTCGCTGCGGAGGCCGCGCATCTGCTGCCTATCGTCCACGCGATCCGCGATCACGGTGTCGGCTTCCTGGTGATCCCCCAGCGCGCGACCGGGCTCGAGCGCGGTCTCGCCCTTCTGGAACGGCCCTTCATCGTCATGGTGGGCGACGACACCGACTGCGCGCTCGGCCCCGATCAGTATGACAGCAAGGCGCTCGACCGTCTGATCGGCATGGCCGACGGCGTCGCCATCATCTCCTGCGCCCCGCCGCCCGAGGCCTATTCCAGCATCGCCCTGATGGCCATGGCGCAGCGCAACGGGCTGATCATCGAGACCCGACCCGAGCAGGAGATCGCCTGGACCAACCGCGTGCAGGCGGTCTGCCCCGAGATGCCGATCCTGCTCTGCACCGTGAAGGGGCCGCGGCAATGACGGTGCAGGGCGACCCTCTCGACTTCAACGGCACGCCGCCCGGCTCCCGCGCCCGTGCCGCCACGCGCATGTCCGTCTCACAGCTGGCCGACATGCTGCAAGACCGCATCGCGGACCTGGCCCGCGACCTGCTTGGCGAGCCGAACCGGCAGCTTTCCGGCGCGCAGCAGCTGCGTTTCGGCACCAAGGGCAGCCTCGCCGTGGAGATCGACGGCGCGAAAAAGGGCCGCTGGTTCGACCACGAACATGGCGGGGGCGGTGCTGCGCTCGAACTGATCGCCCATCGTCTGGGGCTGGACGAGAAAGCCGCATGGGACTGGGCGCGGGCCTGGCTGGGCGAACCCGAAGCCGGTCCCTCCTGGTCGGCGAAGCCGCCCGCGGCGCCCGCGCGTTCCGCCTCGGGCTCGGTCCAGCCCAAGGAACCGACGCCCGAGGAACGCGCCGAGAAGGTGGCCGAGATCGTGCGCCGCAGCGAGAGCCTCGTCTCGACGCCCGTCCTCGCCTATCTGCGCCATCGCGGGATCACCGCCACGCCGCCCGACTGCATCCGCTATCGTCAGTACGCCTATCGCCAGTTCGGCGCCATGGTCGCGTTCGCCACCGACGAGGCGGGCGAGGTGCTGGCGCTGCAGCAGGTCTATCTGACCGCCGAGGGGCGGAAGGCCCCGGTGAAGGTGGTCAAACGCACCAACAAGGCGGTCGAGGGCTGGGCCGAACGCGCCGCGGTGCGACTGCCGGGGCGGGAACCGCTGGTGCTCTGCGAGGGAGTCGAGACCGCGCTCTCGGTCTGGCAGGCGACGGGACAGGAGACTTGGGCCTGCCTCGGCATCTCCAACATTGGCCGCGCGCCGGTGCCCGCGAACGCCACGGTGATCGTCGCCCGCGACGGCGATCTGCCCGGCAGCAAGGCCGAGGGCCAGATCACCCGCGCCGCAAGCATGCTCGCGCATCGCGGCATGACCGTGCTGATCGCCACCCCGCCCGAGGAGCAGGACTTCAACGATGTGCTGGTCCGCGAGGGCGAGGCGGCCGTGCGCAACCTCATCGCGGGCGCAGAACCTTTCCGCGCCGAGGAGGCCGACACCGGGCGCAAGCGACTCTACATCGGTTCGGACGTGGAGATCGCGAAGCGGGTCCGCGAGGATCTGACCGAGCGCCACGGCCGCATCGTCCATGCCGATGGCGAATTCTGGCGCTATGGCGGCACCCATTGGGAGGCGATCCCCGACCACGAAATGCGCCTGCCCGTCCACACCTATGACGGCGCGGGGTTCCTCACGCCCGCGGGCGAGCCCTCGAACGTCAAGCTGACGAAGACCCGTGTCGACTCGATCCTCAACGAATGCGCCGCCCTCTGCGCCATGCCCGGATACTTCGACGCCCCGCCCGCTGGCATCAACTGCGCCTCGGGCTTCGTCCGCTTCGACGCGGAGGGGACGCCGCGCCTCGAACCCCACCACCGCGAGCACCGCTGCCGCCACACCCTGCCCGGCCGCTGGCCACCCGGCGCCGCCGGAACCCCGCCCGCAGGCTCGCTGCTCGCCAGGCTCCTGACCGGCAGCTTCAAGGGCGACCCCGAGGCCGAGGCCAAATGCGCCCTGCTCGCAGAGGTCTGCGGCGCGGCTGCGCTGGGCTACGCCACCCGTCTGATGCAGCCGCGCGCGGTGGTGCTGCACGGCAAGACCGCCGAGAACGGCAAGAGCCAGGTGCTCGAACTGGCGCGCGGCCTCCTGCCCGCCAGCGCCATCTGCTCGGTCCCCGCCTCGAAGATGGGCGACGAGCGGCATGTGATCGGGCTGGTGGGCAAGCTGCTGAACGCCTCCGACGAACTCTCGCCCGAGGCCATCGCGTCCGACACCTTCAAGGCCGTGGTCACCGGCGATCCCATCGAGGGGCGCGACGTCTACAAGAGCCGGGTCGAGTTCCGCTCGGTGGCGCAGAACCTCTTCGCCGCGAACCAGCTGCCCAGCTTCAAGGGCGGCGTGGACCGGGGCGTGCAGCGCCGCCTGCTGCTGATCCCCTTCACCCGCTCGATCCCACTGGAGGAGCGCATCGAGGACATCGGCAAGCGCATCGCCGCCGAGGAACCGGACCTGCTGCTGGCATGGGCAGTCGAGGGCGCGGCGCGGCTGATCCGCCAGCGCAATTTCGCCATCCCGCAGGGCTGCCACGAGGCCCTCCTCGAATGGGTGCTGAGCGAGGATCCCATCGCCGCCTGGATCGATGCCTGCGTATCGGTCGTGCCCATCGTGAACGGCGGGCCGATGCTGGCCACGCGCGATGCACACCTGCGCTTCCAGAACTGGGCGCTGGCCGAGGGCTACAAGCCCGAGAAGCTGCCCGCCATCAACGGCTTCGTCCAGCGCGTGCAGGCGCGCGTCGCGGGGATCCAGCACAAGCGGACCAAGGAAGGGCGGTTCTTCATCGGCCTCGCGGTGACGCAGTGGTGACGCACCAAACCGGCTTTTTGGCTCCTAACCCATTGAGAGTGTTGAGATGACGCACTTCGGCTCAGACATTTCGATAAGGGGGGAAACTCTCTCCCCAATCCTCATCACTTTCCCCCATATGAAAAGGTTGCCGGGGGAAGTGCGTCATCTCAACACTTTCAAAGGCTTGAGCCTGAAATCCCGTCATCCTTGCGTCACCGGTGCGTCACCCGAGGCGCCGAGCGCGCCCGCCCGAGGCAGGGTCAAGCCGGAAGGATCGGGAAAGCGGCGGTTCCTCCCGGGCCGATCCGTATGTGGGGACGCGCAGCGCATAAGCCCGCCAGCGTCAGGGGGCGGAGATGACTAAACTCGACAGCGCCGAGACCAAGACCGCCTTCGCCGCCCGCGTCGGCCTGACCAAGGGCCGCATCTCGCAGCTGGTGGCGGAGGGGCTGCCGGTGCGCGCGGACGGGCGGATCGACGTGGCGGTGGGCCTCGCCTGGATCGAGGACAACCTCGATCCAGCCCGACGCAACAAGGGTGGTGCCACCGCCACCCCTGGCCGCGTCTCGACCACGCTGGCCGAGGCCAAGCGGCTGCATGAGATCGTGAAGGTCCAGCGTGCCAAGCTGGCCTTCGAAAAGGAACAGGGCCTGCTGGTCGAAACCGCCGCCGCCACGCGCACCGTATTCGCACGCGCGCGTGCAGAACGCGACGCCCACATGGCGTGGGTCCAGCGCACAGCCCCGCTGCTAGCGGCTGAGGTCGGCGCCGATCCGCGTGCCACCTTCGCGGCCCTGGACCGGATGATGCGCGAACATCTCGAACACCTGGCCGACCTGCCCTTGGGGAGTTTTGGCGATGGTGCCTGACATCGATCTCGCCTGGCGGCGCGGCATCCGCCCGGAACCGCCCATCCCCGTGTCAGATTGGGCCGACCGCAATCGCATCCTGCCGCCGACCTCTGCGGAACCGGGCCGCTGGCGCACCGACCGCACGCCTTACCTGCGCGCAGTGATGGATGCGCTATCCACCTCCAGCCCCTATGAACGCGTGGTGCTGATGAAGGGTGCGCAGACGGGCGGGTCCGAGGCCGGACTGAACTGGCTCGGCTACATCATCCAGAACGCGCCCGGCATCGCCATGCTGGTCATGCCCTCGCTCGACATGGTGCGCCGGAACACCACCGTCCGCATCGATCCGCTGATCGAGGCCACCCCTGCCCTGCGCGATCTGGTCTCGGCCCCGAGGTCACGCGACGCCGGGAACAGCCTGTTCCGCAAATCCTTCCCCGGCGGCCAGCTGGTGATGACCGGCGCGAACAGCGCGGTGGGGCTGCGCTCCACGCCCGTCCGCTACCTGTTCCTCGACGAGGTGGACGGCTATCCCGGCGATGCCGACGGCGAGGGCGATCCGGTCGATCTGGCGATCCAGCGCACCGCCACCTTCCGCGGGCGGCGCAAGATCTACATGGTGTCCACGCCCACGCTGAAGGGCCACTCCCGCATCGAGGCCGCCTTCGAGCACAGCGACCGGCGGTTCTACCACGTCCCCTGCCTGCATTGCGGCGACATGGCCCCGATCACCTGGGCGCGCATCCGCTGGCCGGAGGGGCGGCGCGACCATGCGCATCTGATCTGCGAGGCCTGCGGAGGCATTCACCATGAGCACGAAAAACCGCGCCTGCTGGCGGCGGGCGAATGGCGCGCGACGGCCCGAGGCGACGGCCGCACCGCGGGCTTCCACCTCTCCGCGCTCTATTCCCCGTGGGAGACATGGGCCGAGATCGCCGCCGAACACGGCCGCGTGCGCAAGGATCCCGCGCGTCTGCAGGTCTGGGTCAACACCAGGCTGGGCGAGTCCTGGGAGGACCAGGCGGGCGACACCGTTCCGGCCGATCCGCTCATGGCCCGGCGCGAGGACTGGGGCGAGGCGGTTCCCGCCGCCGTCGCCGTGCTGACCGCGGGCGTCGACGTACAGGGCGACCGGATCGAGGTGCAGATCCTCGGTTGGGGCCGCGACGAGGAGGCATGGGTGATCGACTACCGCGTGCTCTGGGGCGACCCGTCCGGGCCGCGCCTCTGGTCCGATCTCGACATGGTGCTGCAGGCGACCTTCCCGCATCCCGCCGGGCTCGACCTGCCAGTGCGCGCCGCGGCCATCGACACCGGCGGTCACCACACCAAGATGGCCTACGAGTTCTGCCGCACCCGCCTCGCCCGCCGCATCTGGGCGATCAAGGGCCGCGGCGGCCCCGGCATCCCGGTCTGGCCGCGCCGCCCCACCCGCACCAACAAGGGCAAGATCCCGTTGTTCATCGTTGGCGTCGATGCCGTTAAGGACGCGGTTTACGCCCGCCTGAAACTGACCGAACCCGGCCCCGGCGCCATCCACTTCCCCCGCCGCCTCGACGCCGACTACTTCCGCCAGTTGACCGCCGAACGCGTCGTCACCCGCTTCGAGAAAGGCCGCCCAATCCGCTCCTGGCAACCCAAGCGCGACGGCGAACGCAACGAGGCGCTGGACACCTTCGTCTACGCCCACGCCGCCCTGCACGGCCTGATCAGCATGGGGATGCGCCTGAACGAGGAGGTGGAGCAGATGCCGGGGCGGGCGGCGCCCGGGCGCGAGAGGCCCGAGGTGATCCGGTCGGCGTGGATGCGGTGATCGCGGATTGACCATCCCGGCCCGTTGTGACCATTCTGACCACAAATCAGGGAGGGGCCCATGAAGGCCGTGTCTGCCCGCGAGGCCAAGCACCGCTTCGGCCAGCTGATCGACGAGGCGCGGGCCGAACCCGTGGTGGTCGAGAAGCACGGGCGCCCGGTGGTCGTCGTCCTTGCGGTCGAGGAATACCGGCGGCTGACCGGGCAGGCGGTGGAACCCTCGGGCAAGGCGCGCCCGCGCAGCGATGCGACGGCGCAGGACAACAACGGGGACGAACGCTAGCGCATGCCGATACTGAACTGGCTGACACGGGACGAGGACATCCGCACGGCGCAACGCGTGCCCTATCGCCTGCTGGAGGAAGTCCCGGAGCTGTCGGCGGGCGACGGCGGTGCGGGCAACATGCTGATCCAGGGCGACAACCTCGAGGCGCTGAAGGCGCTGCTGCCGTTCTATGCGGGCCGGGTGAAATGCATCTACATCGACCCGCCCTACAACACGCGCTCGGCCTTCGAGCATTACGACGACAACCTCGAGCATACGCAGTGGCTGGCCATGATGTGGCCCCGGCTGGAACTGCTGCGCGACCTGCTGGCCGAGGACGGCTCGATCTGGGTGTCCATCGACGACAACGAGGGGCATTACCTCAAGGTCATCATGGATGAGGTATTCGGGCGCTCGAATTTCGAATGCACCTTTGTCTGGCAGAAGGTTGACAGCCCAAACGACAATAAGCCGCCAATCACGCCCGATCATGAGTTCGTGCTTTGCTACAAGGCGAACAAGAAATCCGTCACATTCAAGAAGAAACCCGATGAATCTATCCTGAGATCATACAGGACCACATTGGAGGAGCCCCGTTTTCATCGTGATCGGCTCGTGAAGAAAAACGGAAAGAACTCGCTCAGAAAAGATCGTCCAACAATGTATTTCCCCCTTCCTGCACCTGATAGAACTCGCGTCTATCCAATACATGACGACGGACGGGAGGCACGGTGGGCATTTAGTTGTAGCGGCGTCAAAAAGCTCAAGCGCGAGGGAAGGCTAATCTGGAAGCAGCGTGAAAAGAATGGTGAGCTTGTATGGGTGCCTTATGCGCGCGAATTCGCACCTGATTTGCCCAAAAGACCACACCAAACGATTCTTCTGGACGTAAAGACAAGTCGTCAAGCGAAAGCCCATGCGCGCGAGTTGCTTCCGGGCATTGAACCAATTGAGACTATCAAACCGGAGCAGCTATTGGAGCGCATCCTTCAAATTGCGACGGACCCGGGTGACCTCGTGCTCGATTCCTTCCTCGGCTCCGGCACCACGGCCGCCGTCGCACACAAGATGGGTCGCCGTTACATCGGCATCGAGATGGGCGAGCACGCGGTGTCCCACTGCGCGCCGCGCCTGCAGAAGGTGATCGACGGCGAACAGGGCGGCATCTCTCAATCCGTCGGCTGGCAGGGCGGCGGCGGATTCCGCTTCTATCGCCTCGGCCCGCCCGTGTTCGACGAGGACGGCCACATCCGGCAGGACATCCGCTTTCCGGTGCTGGCGGCGCATGTCTGGTTCTCGGAAACCGACCGCCCGTGGGACGGTCCGGGGGATGGCAAGGCCGAAAGCCCGCTGCTGGGCATCCACGATGGGCGCGCCCATGCGCTGCTCTACAACGGCATCCTGGGCGACAAGCGGCCGGACGGCGGCAACGTGCTGACCCGCGCGACGCTGGCCCTGATCCGCGCCGATATCGCCCGGCTGGCGCCGGGCTTCGACGGCCCGCTGACCGTCTATGGCGAACAATCCCGGCTGACGCCCGCGACGCTGGACCGCGAGCGCATCACCTTCAAGCAGACGCCCTACGACGTCAAAGCGCGGAAGTGAGGGGGCGTCCGATGAAACTGAAGCAATACCAGACCGATACTCTCTCCGTTCTCCGCCGCTTTTTCGAGGAGGCGCGCGTGGCGGGCCCGAAGGGCGCGTATGAGGCGATCTCCAAGGAGCCGGAGCAGGCGAAGCGGCTCGGCCGCTATGGCGGCACATACACGCCGCTCGCCGAGCTGCCGAACGTTCCTTACGTGTGCCTGCGTCTGCCCACCGGCGGCGGCAAGACGATCCTCGGCGCATACTCCATCGGCATTGCACGCGATGCCTGGGTGGAGAAGGACTATCCGATGGTCCTGTGGCTGGTGCCGTCGAACACCATTCGCCTGCAGACGGCGGAGGCGCTGAAGAACGCCCGCCATCCCTATCGACAGGCGCTCGACGAGGCCTTCGACGGACGGGTGCGCGTGTTCGACATCGCCGATTTCACGCACATCCGCCCGCATGATATCCGCGACCATTGCTGCATCGTCGTAGGCACGATCCAGACGCTGCGGGTCTCGAACACGGAAGGTCGCAAGGTCTATGCCCACAACGAGAACATGGAGCCGCATTTCACCGCACTGCCCAAGTCCCTGCCGGGGCTGGAGACGCTGGACGGCGGCGGCGTGAAATTCTCCTTCGCGAACCTGATACACATCCATCGGCCGCTGATGATCGTGGACGAGGCGCACAACGCCGTTACGGGCCTGACGCGGGAGATGCAGGCGCGGGTGAACCCGTCCGCCATCATCGAGTTCACGGCAACGCCGCGCCTCAACTCCAACATCCTGCACAGCGTGACGGCGCAGGAGCTGAAGCTCGAAGAGATGATCAAGCTGCCCATCATGCTGTCCGAGCACGACACTTGGCAGAATGCGGTGAACGGCGCCATCGCGGCGCGCGCCATTCTGGCCGAGGAAGCCGACAAGGACCCCGACTACATCCGGCCAATTGTCCTGTTCCAGGCGCAGCCCAAGAACCAGGAGGTGACGGTCGAGGCGCTGAAGAAACACCTGATGGAGGTCGAGCAGATCCCCGAGGACAAGATCGCCGTGGCGACCGGCGATCAGCGCGAGCTCGACGGCATCAATCTGTTCGATCCGAAGTGCCCCATCGAATACGTGATCACCGTCGAGGCGCTGAAGGAGGGCTGGGACTGCTCCTTCGCTTACGCCTTCTGCTCCGTCTCGCGGATCCAGAGCGCGGTGGATGTGGAGCAGCTGCTGGGGCGCGTGCTACGGATGCCCTACGCCAAACGCCGCAAGGCGGACGCGCTGAACCGTGCCTATGCCTTTTTGTCTGAACCATCCTTCGGCGAAGCGGCGCGGTCGTTGGCCGACAAGCTGGTCGCCATGGGATTTGAGGAGGACGAGGCCCGCGACAACATCGAACCGGCGCAGACCTCGCTCGATGCCGACACCGGCCTGTTCGGACCGCGCGACAAGCCGAAGCCTACCTTCAAGCACACGGTGATGGCGACGCCCGAGGTGGTTGCGGAGTTGAGGAAGCGCGAAGGCGTCAGCGTCCGCGACACCGGCGGTGGCAAGATCGAGATCGCTGTCACCGGCCGCGTCGACGGCGAGCTGGAGAAGGTGATCGCCGACACGTTGCCCGAGACGGAACGGAAGGGCTTCGCCGAGGCCGTCTCGAAATACCGCGTCGTTGTGAAGGACCAGTTGTCGCCCGCCGAGCAGGGCGAGACCTTCGAGGTCCCGCGCCTAATGTCGGAGATCCAGGGCGAGCTGGAGTTCGCCGACACCGACGTGTTCATGGAGTTCCACGACTGGTCGCTGCTCGATCATTCCTCGAAGCTGGGCGAGGCCGAGTTCGCGATCCGCGAGACGGCCCGCAGCTTCGAAATCGATCTCGACGGCAATCGCATCACCTATCAGTTCGCCGACGAGGCGGAGCAGCTGGCGCTCGACGTCGACGTCGAGGGTTGGACCCCGGAGGCGCTGGTGCTGTGGCTCGACCGGCAGGTGCGCCAGCCGGACATTCACCAGACCGAGCTGTTGCGCTGGTTGCGCGACCTCGTCGGCCACCTGATCACCGCACGCGGGATGCACATTGCGGCGCTGATGCGCTGCAAGTTCATCCTCGCCCGAAAAGTCCGCGAGAAACTCGCCGCCATCCGCCAGCAGGAGCGCGACGGCGTCTACCAGCGATATCTGTTCGCGCCCGAAGCCAAGGTGGACGTGTCCTTCGATGAGGCGTTCAGCTTCAAGGACGGGATGTATTGGGACCAACGCCGGTATCGTGGTCGCTGGAAGCCGCGAAAGCACTTCCTTGGTCCCGACCACGTGCCGGCCTTCGACGGCGCCGAGAATGGCGAGGAGTTCCAGTGCGCGCAGGCCATCGACAGCCTGCCGGGTCTGAAGTTCTGGATCCGCAACGTCGCCCGCCATCCCAACTCGTTCTGGCTGCCGACCGCGACGGACAAGTTCTACCCGGATTTCGTGGCGCAGTTGGAGGACGGCCGCCTGCTTGTCGTCGAGTACAAAGGCGCCCACATCGCCGAGGGTCCCGACACCGCCGAAAAACGGACCATCGGCCAACTGTGGGAGAAAAAGAGCGGCGGAAAAGGGCTCTTCATCGTCGTCGAGAAGACGGTCGACGGGAAGGACATGCGGGCGCAGATGGTGGAGAAGATTGGCGCCTGATCCCGATTCGTCTGGCTGACTGGCGAATATTCTCAAACGTTCCCAATAGCTTGATGCTTGCCGCCGCGCGAAAATCGGCGGCATGCGGAACTTCGTCCAACGGCTTCTCGGGATCGGCAGGACGCGCGCCTTCGACGCGGCGGGCGGCGGCCGGCGCTGGGAGAGCGCCAAGACGGTCGATGGCCTGAACGCCGCGATCTTGGCGGGCGCCACTATGGCCGCACGCCGCGCCGGCTGGTATGCCCGCAACAACCCGTGGGTCGCGGCGGCGGTGGACAGCCTGGTCGGCAATGTCGTTGGCGCCGGGATCAAGCCGCAATCCACCCATCCCGACCGCGCGGTGCGCGAGCGGCTGCAGGCGCTCTGGCTGCGCTGGACCGATCACGCCGCCCCGGACGGGCTGGCGGATTTCTACGGGCTGCAGGCCATGGCCGTGCGCGCGATGGTCGAGAGCGGCGAGAGCTTCGCCCGGCTGCGGGTGGCCAGCGACGCCGCCAGCCTTCCTCTCCACCTCGAGCTTCTGGATCGCGAGCAGGTTCCCATGGACCTGCACCGCGAGATCGGCGGCGGTGCGCGGATCCGCGCGGGCATCGAGTTCGATGCTGCCGGTCGAAGGGTCGCCTACCGGGTCTTGTCCTCCCGCCCGGGCGATCCGCTGGGGTCTCTCCGCATGGACCCGCTCCGCGTCCCCGCCGCCGATTGCCTGCACCTGTTCAAGCCGCTCGCCGCGGGCCAGCTGCGCGGCATAACCTGGCTCGCGCCGGTGCTGCTGCGGCTGCACGAGCTCGACCAGTTCGAGGATGCGGCCCTCGTGAAGGCCAAGGTCGCGGCGCTGTTCACCGGCTTCATCACCGATCCGGACGGCACGGCAGGCGGGCTCTCGGGCACCAATACCGGCGGCGCGCTTACCGTGGGCATGGAGCCCGGCAGCCTGATCCCCCTGCCACCCGGCACCGACATCCGCTTCTCCAATCCGACCGAGCACGATGCCTATGCGCCCTTCGTGAAGAACCACCTGCGCGCCGTCGCTGCGGGGCTTGGCCTGCCCTACGAGCTGGTCTCGGGAGATCTGGAGGGTGTGACCTATTCCTCGATCCGCGCGGGGCTTATCGAGTTCCGCCGCCGGGTCGAGCAGTTGCAGCACACCGTGGTGGTGCACCTGTTCTGCCGCCCGGTGTGGGAGCGGTTCGTCCGGCTTGCGGTGCTGACGGGCGATCTTCCGGCGCGGGACTTCGACCGGAACCCGGACGCCTATCTCGGCTGCGAGTGGCTACCGCCGAAGTTCGACTACGTCGATCCGATGAAGGACGTGCAGGCCGAGATCATGGCGATCGGCGCGGGGCTCAAGAGCCGGTCCCAAGCAATTTCCGAGCGTGGCTACGACGCCGAACAGGTCGATGCCGAGATCGCCGCGGACCGCGAGCGCGCGGAGGGGCTAGGGCTGAGTTTCGGCCAGACGGCGGCGCCGCAGCAGAAGGAGTCTGCCGATGACTGACGCCCTCGAACTGCTCACCCGCCGCGCCACACTGGCGCCCGCCACGGCCGATCCTGAGGCTCGTACGGTCGAGGTAGTCTGGTCTACGGGCGCACCCGTGCGCCGCCGTGACATGGCCGGGCAATACATCGAGCGTCTGAGCCTCGATCCGCAGGCGGTGGACCTGTCGCGCCTGGAAGGCGCCAGCGTCCTCGACGCGCACCGCCAGACTGCCGTGCGCGACGTGCTCGGCTCCGTCCGCAGTGCAGCAGTGGACGGCAAGCGCGGCACGGCGCTCATCCAGTTCTCTGCCCGGCCCGAAGTGGAGCCGGTCTGGCAGGACGTGCTGGCCGGCATCCTGCGGCATGTCTCGGTCGGCTACTCGGTCGAGGACTGGGCCGAGACGACCGAGAACGGCGCGCGCGTGCTGACAGCCGTGCGCTGGACACCTCACGAGATTTCCCTGGTGCCGACGCCCGCCGACCCCGGCGCCCACATTCGCATGGAGACACAGATGACCGACACGACCGTCACCCCCGGCCCGCCCGAGGCGCAGACCCGCGCCGCGATTAACACCGAGATCCGCGCCATCGCCCGTATCGCCGGGCTGGATCAGTCCTGGATCGACGGGCAGATCGACGCGAACGCCGATGCCGACACTGCCCGCCGCGCGGCCTTCGAGGCGCTGGCGAAGCGGTCTGCACCGCCGATCCGCACCGAACAGGTCCGCGTCGAGATGGGCGAGGGCCACGACGACCCGGCGCTCCGTGCCCGGCAAATGGGTGAGGCGCTCTACGCCCGGATCAACCCGCGCCACGAGCTGAGCGAGCCCGCCCGGCGCTACGCCTACGCCACGCCCGTGGACATGGCGAAGGAACTGCTGACGCTCCGCGGCGAGTCCACCATGGCGCTGTCGCCCGCGAGCCTCGTAACCCGCGCGCTGCACACGACATCCGACTTCCCCATCATCCTCGGGGACACGGTGGGCCGGGTGCTGCGCGACGCCTACCAGGCCGCGCCCTCGGGCATCCGCCGCCTCGGCCGCCAGACCACGGCGCGGGACTTCCGCGCGGTGAACAAGATCATGCTGGGCGAGGCGCCGCTGCTGGAGAAGCTCAACGAGCACGGCGAGATCAAGGCTGGCACCATGGCCGAGGCGCGGGAGGCCTACAAGGTCGAGACCTGGGCGCGGAAGATCGGCATCACCCGGCAGGTGCTGGTGAACGACGACCTCGGCGCGTTCTCGGACCTCGCCCGCCGCATGGGCCAGGCCGCGGCCGAGACCGAGGCGCGGATCCTCGTCACCCTCCTCGAGGCGGGCAGCGGCAACGGGCCGACGCTGTCG
>NZ_WYDP01000034.1 GCF_009904055.1 Rubellimicrobium sp. CFH 75288
GCTCGTCCGTCGCCTCAAGGGGCCGGTCCGCGCCCCGGCGCCTCAGGCCACGGCCCGCACCGGTCCTGCCCGGCCCAGTCCCAGTGCCAGGCAGAGATCGCGCGCCATGAGCGCCCGGTTCAGCGTGTAGAGATGCAGATGCTCCACACCCTCGGCCAGCAGCCGCTCGCCCAGCGCGACGGCATGGGCGAGCGCGAAGAGCCGCCCTGCCCCCCGCTCCTGCGCCCGGTCGAATCCCCTCGCCACATGGGGCGGAATGGAGGCCCCGCACCGTGCCGCCAGCCTGCGGGCCCCCGGCCAGTCCTCCACGGGCAGCACGCCTGGCACGAGCGGCGCCGCGATTCCCGCCGCGGCCGCCCGGTCGCGAAAGCGCAGAAAGGTCTCCGGCGCGAAGAAGACCTGCGTGATCGCCCCCGTCGCCCCGGCATCGAGCTTGCGGCGCAGCCAGTCCAGATCGGCCGCCTCGTCCTGCGCCTCCGGGTGGCGCTCGGGATAGGCGCCCACCCAGATCCGTCCGAACCGTCCCCCCTCCCGCAGCGCCGCGACCAGTTCGACGGAGGAGGCGAATCCCTGCGGATGGGGGCAGAAGGGGCCGCCCCCCGGCAGGTCGCCCCGCAGGGCCACGACATCCTCCGCCCCCTGATCCGCCAGGGCCCCGGCCAGGGCCAGCGTCTCGGCCCGGCTCTGGCCCGCGCAGGTCAGATGCGCCGCAACGCGCAGCCCTGCGCGGCGCCGGATCGCCCCCACCGCCTCCTGCGACGGCTCCCGCGTCGTGCCGCCGGCCCCGCAGGTCACCGACACGAAATCCGGGCCGAGCGGCGCCAGCGCCTGCACGCAGTCCCACAGACGGAACGACGCCTCGACCGAGCGGGGCGGAAAGAACTCGAAGCTGACCGACGCCATGGACGCCTCCCGGATTCTGCGACGCCCTTGTGCCAGAACCTCATGCATGAGAGAAGTTCATTGTTTTCAAGTCCAGCATGAGGCCGATTTGCATCTGGAGCTGCGGCACCTGCGCACGGTGGAGGCGATCCACGAGACGGGCAGCCTTGCCGCCGCGGCGGCACGGCTGGGCCTGACCCAGTCGGCCCTGTCCCACCAGATCCGCAGCCTCGAGGAGGGAGCGGGCGTGCCGGTCCTCGTGCGCGCCACGCGGCCCCTGCGCCTGTCGCCGGCGGGTCTTCGGCTGCTCGCCGCGGCGCGCGCGGTCCTGCCGCAGATCGCCGCGCTCGAGGCCGATCTGGGCGGGCTGCGACGGGGTCGGGCCGGCCGGATGCATGTGGCGGTGGAATGCCATGCCTGCTTCGAATGGCTGCTGCCCGTGCTCGACCGCTTCCGCCGCGCCTGGCCCGAGGTGGACATCGACATCCGCGCGGGGCTGGCCTTCGACGCGCTCGCGGCGCTGCGGCGCGAGGAGGTGGACCTCGTGATCTCCTCCGATCCGGGGGGCGAGGGGCTCTCCTACGCCCCGCTCTTCGACTATGCCCCCGTCCTCGTCGCGGCCGAGGACCATCCGCTTGCCGCGCGCGAGGCGGTGGAGGCCGCGGATTTCCGCGGCCAGACCCTTCTGACCTATCCGGTCGAGCGCACGCGTCTCGACGTCTTTACCGAGCTTCTGGGACCCGCCGGGGTGGAGCCCGCCGCGATCCGCCCCGTGGAGCTGACGGCGATGATCCTGCTTCTGGTGGCGGCAGGTCGGGGGGTGGCGGTGCTGCCCGACTGGGTCGTACGCGGCGCAGGGCGCGAGGGGCTGGCCGTCCGGCCGCTGCGGCGCGACGGCAGGCCCGTCACCCGCCGCCTCTTTGCCGCCACGCGCGAGAGCGATGCCGCGCGACCCTTCGTGGCCCATCTGGTGCGGCTCGCGCGCGAGGAGGCGCTGCGCCACGGCCGGCCCTGAGCGCTGCGCCCGAGCGCCTCCCTTGCCGCCGCCCGCCCCCTCGGCCTATAGGCGGGCGCCCCAGCTCCGAAGGACATCCCATGCCCGGCAGCGCCAACCTCACCGTCATGGTCCGCACCGTCCGCAAGGTGGGCCGCCAGCTTCTGCGCGATTTCGGCGAGGTCGAGAAGCTCCAGGTCTCGGTCAAGGGCCCCGGCGACTTCGTCAGCCGCGCCGACCGCCAGGCCGAGCAGGCCCTGCGCGAGGCCCTGCGCGAGGCGCGCCCCACCTACGGCTTCGTGGGCGAGGAGGGCGGCGAGACCAGGGGGGAGGACCCGACGCGCCGCTGGATCGTGGACCCGCTCGACGGGACCACCAACTTCCTCCACGGCCTGCCGCACTGGGCGGTCTCCGTCGCGCTCGAGCACAAGGGCCAGATCGTCGCCGGCGTCGTCCACGACCCCGTCAAGGACGAGACCTTCTGGGCCGAGAAGGGCGAGGGCGCCTGGCTCAACGAGAGCCGCATCCGCGTCTCGGGCCGCTCGCGCCTGTCGGAGGCGCTGTTTGCGACGGGCATCCCCTTCGGGGCCCGCGATGGCCTGCCCCAGCTTCTGCAGGACCTCGCCCGATTGATGCCCGAATGCGCGGGGGTGCGCAGGATGGGCTCGGCGGCGCTCGACCTCGCCTATGTGGCGGCCGGCCGCTACGAGGGGTTCTGGGAGCGCGCGCTGCTGCCCTGGGACATGGCCGCGGGCCTGCTGATCGTGCAGGAGGCGGGCGGCCTCGTGGAGGCGGTGGCCGAGGGGAGGAAACCGCTCGAGGACGGCAGCGTGATCGCCGCCAATGCCGCGCTGTTCGACCGCTTCGCGCGGCTGGTGCGCCGCCGGGACTAGCGGCGCCGCACCCGCGGCACCCGGCTCTGCTCGAGCGGGCCCCAGCGCGCCTCGGGATGGGGGGGATGACCGTCGGTCCGGCGCCAGTAGCCCGGCCCCCCCTTGGCGAGCCAGACCGGCAGGACCAGCGCGAAGCCCACGACGAACCCCCCCGCATGGGCCCAGTAGGCCACCCCGCCCCCCTGAGCGTCGGCCACCGCGCCCTGCGCCACCTGGATGCCCAGCCAGGCCAGCAGCACGAGCCAGGCGGGAACGGGGATGATGCGGATGATGATGACGATGAAGATCAGCACGTCCACCCGCGCCCGGGGAAAGAGCAGCAGATAGCCCCCCATCACCCCGGCGATCGCCCCGGAGGCCCCGATCATCGGCACGGTCGAGAAGGGCGCGGCCAGCCACTGCGCCAGCGCCGCCCCTACCCCGGAGGCGAGATAGAAGAGCAGAAACCCCCCATGGCCCAGCTCCTCCTCCAGGTTGTCGCCGAAGATCCACAGAAACAGCATGTTGCCGCCGAGGTGCAGAAGCCCCCCGTGCAGGAACATGGAGGTGACGAGGCTCCAGAGCCCCTGGCCCCGGGACAGTTCGGCCGGCACCAGGCCATAGGCGTACCACAGCCGGTAGAGTTCGGCCGGCCCCGCCGCGGCGCTGATCGCCCACAGATGGATGGCGACGTTGAGCGCGATCAGCGCCCAGGTGACGAAGGGCGTCTTTTCGGACGGATTGTGGTCGCGGATCGGGAACATGGCGCGCTCGGCTGGGGACCGCCAAGAGCCTAGCGCCGCGGGAAAGGAAGGGAAGCCGTCGCCCGCCCCCGTGACAGGCCGGCCGGGGCGGGGCACAAGGGCAGGGATCGTCGGGGCGGGGAATCGTGGAGCGCATCGACCTCTATTGCGAGCGCACGGGCCCCCATTTCTGGGCCGAGCCGGTCAATGCGCTCACCAACGCGGCCTTTCTCGTGGCGGCCTTCGTCGCCTGGCGGCGCTGGGGACGCGATCCGCTCTGCGCGGCGCTCGCGGCGCTTCTCGCGCTCATCGGGGTGGGCAGCTTCCTGTTTCACACCCTTGCGACGCCCTGGGCCGCCGCGGCGGACGTGATCCCCATCGGGCTCTTCATCCTGCTCTATGTCTGGGCGACGCACCGGCGCTACTGGGGACAGGGCCGGGGCGTGGCGGCGCTGTTCGTCCTCGGCACGATCCCGTGGATCGGCCTGCTCGCCCCGCTCTTCGCGCGCCTGCCGGGATTCGCCGTCTCGGCCGTGTACTGGCCGGTGCCGCTTCTGATCCTCGTCCATGCCCTGCTGCTGCGCCGCCGCCTGCCGACCGTGGCGCAGGGCCTGGCCATCGGGGCGGCGATCCTCGTTCTGTCGCTCGTCTTCCGCTCGCTCGACGGCGCGCTGTGCGAGGCGATCCCCTTTGGCACCCATTTCTTGTGGCACCTTCTCAACGCGCTGATGCTGGGCTGGATGATCGAGGTTCTGGGCCGCCACGGCCTTGCCCAGGGGACGGCCCGGCGCTAAGGCGGCCGGCGTCACCGGGGAAAGGTCCATGTCCATCGACACCGACACCGCCCGCCGCATCGCCCGCCTCGCGCGCATCCGCGTCGAGGAGGAGCGCCTGCCCGCCCTCGCGCGCGAGTTCGACGCCATCCTGCGCTTCATCGAGCAGCTCCGCGAGGTGGATGTCGAGGGCGTCGAGCCCATGACCTCCGTCACCCCGATGCGCCTGCGCCTGCGCCCCGACGAGGTGACCGACGGCGACCGGCAGGCCGAGGTGCTGCTCAACGCCCCCGATGCCCGAGAAGGCTTCTTCGCCGTCCCCAAGGTGGTGGAATGACGGACCTGACCGCGCTCACGCTGGCCGAGGCGCGCGACCGGCTGCGCGCCCGCGACATCTCGGCCCCCGAACTGACCGAGGCCTATCTCGCCGCAATCGAGGGGGCGGACGCGCTCGGCGCCTTTGTCCACAAGACGCCCGACCTCGCCCGCCGGCAGGCGGAGGCCGCGCAGAAGCGCCTCGATGCCGGCATGTCGCCCGACCTCTGCGGCATCCCCCTCGGCATCAAGGACCTCTTCTGCACCGAGGGCGTCCCGAGCCAGGCCGCGAGCCGCATCCTCGAGGGGTTCCGGCCCCCCTACGAATCCACCGTCACGGCGCAGCTGCGCAAGGCGGGCGCGGTGATGCTCGGCAAGCTCAACATGGACGAGTTCGCCATGGGATCGAGCAACGAGACCTCGTGCTACGGGCCAGCCGTGAACCCGTGGCGGCGCCGGGACGATCCCGCGCCGCTCACGCCCGGCGGCTCCTCGGGCGGCTCGGCCGCGGCGGTGGCGGCGGGGCTCTGCGCGGCGGCGACGGGAACGGACACGGGCGGCTCCATCCGCCAGCCCGCGGCCTTCACGGGCATCGTGGGCCTCAAGCCCACCTACGGGCGCGTCTCGCGCTGGGGAATCGTGGCCTTTGCCTCCTCGCTCGACCAGGCCGGTCCCATGACGCGCGACGTGCGCGACGCGGCGATCCTGCTGCGGGCGATGGCCGGCCCCGACCCCAGGGATTCCACCTGCGCCGACCGTCCCGTGCCCGACTACGAGGCCGGGCTGTCGGGCGACATCCGCGGCAAGGTCATCGGCGTGCCGCGCGAGTACCGCATGGAGGGGATGCCGCCCGAGATCGAGGCCCTCTGGGCCGAGGGGCGCCGCATGCTCGAGGACCGCGGCGCCGTCATGCGCGACATCTCGCTGCCCCACACGCGCTATGCGCTGCCCGCCTATTACGTGATCGCCCCGGCCGAGGCCTCGTCCAACCTCGCTCGCTATGACGGCGTGCGCTTCGGGCGGCGCGCCGCGCTGTCGCCCGGCGACGGCATCGTGGAGATGTACGAGAAGACCCGGGCCGAGGGCTTCGGCGCCGAGGTGCAGCGCCGCGTGATGATCGGCACCTATGTGCTCTCGGCGGGCTTCTACGACGCCTACTACAACCGCGCGCGCAAGGTGCGCACGCTGATCCGGCGGGACTTCGAGACGGTCTTCGCCGAGGGGGTGGATGCGATCCTGACCCCGGCCACGCCGTCTGCCGCCTTCCCCCTGGGCGCGGCCGAGGCGGCCGATCCGGTCAAGATGTATCTCAACGACGTGTTCACCGTGACGGTGAACCTCGCCGGCCTGCCGGGGATCAGCGTGCCCGTGGGGCTCGACCGCGACGGGCTGCCGCTCGGCCTTCAGCTGATCGGCCGGCCCTGGGAGGAGGGCGATCTGCTGAACCTTGCCTATGCGCTGGAGGATGCCGCCGGCTTCTTGGCAAGGCCGACCCGGTGGTGGTAACTGTGCCCGTCCGACAGGAGGGAACGATGAAGCGAAAGCTGGCCCTGGGCGCGGGTGCCGCGCTGTTGCTCCTCGGTGCCTGCGGGCCGCGCATCCCCGACAGCGGAGCGGGTGTCGGATTCGACAACTACGCCAGCTACGAGATGGAGCGCGCCCGCCGCGAAGCCATGCTGACGGGTCCCGCGCCATCGGTGGCGCCGGCGCCGGCCTTTGCCCCCGCTCCGGCTGCAGGCGGCATCTCGAGCGCCGACCTGGCGGCGGCGGGAATCGGCGCCGTGCCGGTCTCGTCTGCGCCGATCGGGGTCGCCCCCCCTGCCGCCTCGACGGCTCCGGCCTCCTTTCCGTCCACGGTGCCCGGCTCGGGCACGGAGGGGCTGCGCACAGGGGTGGAAGCCAGCCCCGGCAATGCCGCTCCGGTCCTCGTGGGCGTGCGCGGCTCGGACGGGCGCATCTCGGACGAGCAGGATTTCGACGCCGTCGCCTCGCGCGAGTCGATCGAATCGGATGCGGCCCGGCGGGCGGCGCAGGCGGCGCAGTATCAGGTGGTCCAGCCGACCGCCCTGCCTTCTCCGCCGCAGGATACCGGTCCCAATATCGTCGAGTATGCGCTGAACGCGCCCAACGTGCGTGGTCAGGCCATCTACTCGCGCTTCATCTTCGCGCGCGAGGGGCGGATGCTGCGCAACTGCGCCCAGTACCGCAGCCCGGACGAGGCCCAGCGCGACTTCCTGGCCCGCGGCGGACCCCAGCGCGACCCGCTGGGCCTCGACCCCGATGGCGACGGGTTCGCCTGCGCCTGGGATCCGGCCCCGTTCCGCGCGGCGGTCGGGCGGAGCTGACCGGACCTGAGCCCGTCTCCCAATCACGGGGACCGGCGGGGCGGGGTGCGGCCGGATCTGGTCGTGATCCACTTCACCGGCATGGCCTCGACCGCGCTGTCCCGGGCGCGCCTCTGCGATCCGGCCGCCGCGGTCAGTGCCCACTACCTCCTGGACGAGGCGGGAGAAACCTTGGCCCTGGTGCCCGAGGAGCGGCGCGCCTGGCATGCAGGGGCGGGCCGGTGGGGCGCGGTGGACGACATCAATTCGCACTCCATCGGCATCGAGTTGCAGAACCGCGGCGACCACCCCTATCCCCATCCGCAGATGCTGGCGCTCGAGCGGCTTCTGGAAGGCGTGCTGGCGCGCTGGTCGATCCCGCCGGAGCGCGTGATCGCCCATTCGGATTGTGCGCCGACGCGCAAGGTCGATCCCGGCCCCCGTTTCGACTGGCGGCGGCTGGCGCGGTCGGGCCTGGCGGTCTGGCCGGAGCCGGGTGTGCAGGCCGACCCGGAGACGCTGCCGGTCGCCCTGCACCGGCTGGGCTATGATCCCGGCGCGCCGCCGGACTGTCTGCTGCGCGCGTTCCGGCTGCGCTTCCGCCCCTGGGCGTCGGGGCCGGCCGACCACATCGATGCCGGCGCGGCCTGCGACCTCGCGCGGCGCTTCCCGGTTGACCGCGGAGCGCCCGCCTCCTAGATCGGGCGGGCATGGGCGGCCGGATGACCGCGGGGAGCCCCGGCTCCACGAGGAAAGTCCGGACTCCACCAGGCACGGTGCCGGGTAACGCCCGGCCGGGGCAACCCGAGGGAAAGCGCCACAGAGAACAGACCGCCTGCCGGACGCCCTTCGGGGGCCGGCGGCAAGGGTGAAACGGTGGGGCAAGAGCCCACCGCGGGACGGGCAACCGGACCGGCACGGCAAGCCCCACCGGGAGCAATGCCAGATAGGGATCCTGCGCCGGAAACGGCAGGGCGGCCTGGGCCCGAGGGATCCGGGTAGGCAGCTGGAGCCTCCGGGCGACCGGAGGCCGAGAGGAATGGTCATCCCGGGGGGAGACCCCCGGACAGGATCCGGCTTACAGGCCGCCCATGCCGGCCGCCCGCCGCCTTGACGCCGCCGCGCCAGCGGCTAGAAGGCGGGCTTCGAGATCGACGCGGGGCCTGCGCTTCCCGCGAGCCGGAGACGCGACCATGGCCAAGCCGACCACCATCAAGATCCGCCTCAATTCCTCCGCGGGGACCGGGCACTTCTATGTGACCAAGAAGAATGCCCGCACCATGACCGAAAAGATGACCGTGCGGAAATACGACCCCGTCGTGCGCAAGCACGTCGAGTACAAGGAAGGCAAGATCAAGTAGCCTCCGGGGCGCACCGCGCGCGACGCGCGGGCGCAGCTGTGCGAGGCTGGGCCGTGGTTGCGGCTCGCCTCTTCACTCTGCCGGACATGGTGGCGCCGGGTGCGCTGTTCGCGCGCTCCTCCGCGACTCCGTTGCGCGGGCATGATCTACGTTCCGGGACGGTCCTTGCCCTGCCGCATCTCGCGCGCGCGAGAGGTGATAGCTGACGTCCGGCCATTCTTCCGTCGCCGGAACCTGGACCGGATCGCGGGAGCGTGCATCTGGTCGCCCGAGCCACTGGCTAAAGCGCTCCGGCCCACGGCGCTTTCCTGGGCCATGCCCGGCATGCGGCAGCCCCTGCGGGCCGGATGCGGCGCGGTGTCAGAGCCTGTGATGGCGACGCGGCGCATCGGGGCGGGCGGCGTCTCCGGTCGTGTCCGCCCTGGATGCAGGACCGTTCCACCGTGCCGGGATTCGCGCCGCTCCGGCGGGGGGAGCTGCGGTTGGGCGCGACCATCCCCTGTCCGGTCCGGGAGACGGAGCTGACGCGAAAGGGGCCGGCAGAACCGGCCCCTCGCCTGTCCCGGTCTCCCCTGCTGTCAGGTCACTCGCGGTTGCCCATGAACTGAAGCAGGAACATGAAGATGTTGATGAAGTTGAGATAGAGGCTGAGCGCGCCGAGGATCGCCGCCTTGCCCAGCCACTCGGTGTCGCCATGGGCGGCATGGGCGACGTACTCGACCTTCAGGCGCTGGGTGTCGTAGGCCGTGAGCCCGGCGAAGATCAGCAGGCCGATGATCGAGATCGCAAAGGCGATCGCGGGCGAGCCCAGGAAGATGTTGATGATCATCGCCACGATCAGGCCGACCAGACCCATGATCAGGAAGGAGCCCCAGCCGGTCAGGTCGCGCTTGGTCGTGTAGCCGTAGAGCGACAGCGACGCGAAGGCGATGGCGGTCACCAAAAAGGTCTGCGCGATCGAGATGCCGGTGAAGGCCGCGAAGATCCAGGCGATCGAGAGGCCCATCAGGGCGGAGAACAGGTAGAACAGCCCCTGCAGGCCCGCGGCCGACACGCGGTTGATCGCGCCACCGATCACGAACACGAAGATGAGCGGCGCGAACATCGCGATCCAGCCCAGGATGTTGGGCTGCAGCGTCGCGGGATCGCGGAAGATCGACAGGAGCGCCGGGGACGACCCGACCGCCCAGGCGACGCCGGCCGTGACCAGCATGCCCACGGACATCGTCCCGTAGACCTTGTTCATGTGGGCGCGAAGGCCCTCGTCGATCCGCGCGGCCCGGGCGCCGGCCGTGCCCGCGCGGATCGTGGTGTAGTCAGCCATGGTACCCCTCCGGTTGAACGTGCGACCCGCCCCGCGAGGGGTGGGCCTGTCGGGGCTTCATATTGGGGATCAGGCCCATCATTTCAAGCCGCTTTGGTGCCCGGATTTTCCAGTCGTGACAATGATGTGGAGAGCAGAAGAAGAAGCTCGTCGCGCAGCCCGCCGGGTCCCGCGGCCGTCCTCCCGCTGCGCGGAAGGGCCCGCGCCGGTGCCTTCCCAGCCCGTCCGGACTCTCCGCCCGACCGCCCGTTTTGGCCTGCAACCTGCCCGATCGGGCACCTGTCCAAAAAGCCAAGGTGATCTTTTCAACCTATCCGTGTTTGGTGCGAGCACCGAACAGGAGACGAGATGTGACGGTGGACCCGTCCGGTGCGGACCGGATGGCGCCCCTCCGTTGTTGTCGCAAGGCAGGCGGCAGAGGAACGAGGACAGGACGGACGACGATGAAGCACCCGGTTGACGTGCATGTGGGCAAGCGGATCCGCCACCGCCGCTGGACGCTGGGCGTGACCCAGCAGCAGCTGGCGGAGCGTGTGGGAATCAAGTTCCAGCAGATCCAGAAATACGAAACCGGGATGAACCGTGTCAGCGCCTCGCGGCTGTGGGACATCGCAGGCGCGCTCGGCGTGCCCATCGCCTTCTTCTTCGAGGGCATGACCAGCCCGGCCGGAGACGATCTGGGCGGGGTGGCCGGCATGCCCGGAGACCTCCTGACCGACCGCGAGGCGCTCGAGCTTCTGCGCTCCTACTATGCGATTCCGGAAACGCAGCGCCGCCGGCTGTTCGATCTCGCCCGGGTGCTGAGCGACGCGGCCTGACCCCTTGATGCCCCCTCCTCCGGCGCTCCGGCGGACCCCGCCGGGGCCGCTTGACCGGCCCGGAGCCCCGCGCTAGCGCGGATGCGGCCCCGGCCGGAGGAGGCGGACCCGATGCGAGACAGCCTGAGCCCGGAGACGCGCGAAGCTCTCGTGCGGGCGGCTCATGCGGCCGCCGATGCGGCCCGGGCGCCGACGCTGCGCCATTTCCGTCAAGGAATCGGGGCCGACGACAAGGGCGCGGCGCAGGGGCGCTACGACCCCGTGACCGAGGCCGACCGCGAGGCCGAACGCGCCATGCGCGAGATCCTCGCCCGCGAGCGGCCCGGCGACGGCATCCTGGGCGAGGAATACGGCCCCCTCGGCGGCACGAGCGGGCTGACCTGGGTGATCGACCCGATTGACGGCACGCGCGGCTATCTCTGCGGCACGCCGACCTGGGGGGTGCTGGTGGCCGTGCGCGACCGGCAGGGCCCCCTCTTCGGGCTGATCGACCAGCCCTATACGGGCGAGCGCTTCGAGGGCGGGCTGGGGCGCGCCCGTCTGGCCGGACCGGCCGGAGAGGTGGCCTTGCGCACCGCCCGCGGGCGGCGCCTGTCGGAGGCGCGCCTTCTGACCACCTTCCCCGAGATCGGCACGCCGGCCGAGCGCGCGGCCTTCGACCGGGTGGCCGAGCGGGTGCGCCTCGTGCGCTACGGGATGGACTGCTACGCCTATGCCCTTCTGGCCCTGGGACAGGTGGATCTGGTGATCGAGGCGGGGCTCCAGCCCTATGACGTGGCCGCGCCCATCGCCGTGGTCGAGGCGGCGGGCGGGCTGGCAACCGACTGGGATGGCGGACCGGCCCATGAGGGCGGCCGGCTCCTGGCCGCGGCGGATGCGGATCTGCACGCGGCCGCCCTTGCGCTGCTGCAGGGGGCCTGAGCGTCTCTGCGGAGGCCCGCCGGTGGTCGGCCCGGACGGTGCGGGCGACTTGTCCCGGGCCCCCGTGCCGGGTCAGGATGGCGTCGTCCCCTCGCGGCTGCCGGAGAGTCGATGCGCGCCATTCCGACCGTCCTTCTTGTCGCATTCTGGGCCCTCGCGGCCGGGCCCGTAGCTGCCGACGCGGCCTTTGGTGCCGCGCTCAACGCCTTGCGGGCGCAGGCGGGAGCGGGGCCCATGCGGGCCGATCCGCGTCTGTCGGCAGCGGCCGAGGCCCATGCGCGGGACATGACGGCACGGGGTTATTTCGCCCATCGGACCCCGGAGGGGACCGGAGCCGCGGCCCGGGCGCAGGCCGCAGGCTGTGCGACGGCCTTTGTGGGCGAGAACCTCGCCTGGGGGCAGCCCGATGCGATGGCGGCGCTGGCCGGCTGGGCCGCCTCGAGCGCGCACCGGCAGAACCTGCTGCGGCCGGGATTCGGCGCCTTCGGCCTGGGGCGGAGCGGCACGCACTGGGTCCTCGTGCTGGCCGACCGCTGCTGAGGGCTCAGGCCGGCCGGACGCGTCGCCCCCCGACATAGACCGCCCGCACCGCGCGGTCGTCGCCCATCATGATCGTGGGAAAGACCGCCTCCCACAGCGTTCCGGCGCGGGCCGCGCGCTGGGCGATGGCGGGCGTGGAGGCGAGGTCGAGAACGACGAGGTCGGCCTCCGCCCCCGGGGCGAGGCGGCCCACGACCCCCGAGAGCCGCAGCGCCGCGGCCGACCCCTCGGTCGCCAGCCACAGCAGCTGGGCGGGGTGGAGCGCGTGGCCGCCCAGCTGCGCGATCTCGTAGGCGGCGGCCATGGTGCGCAGCATGGAGAAGGACGACCCCCCGCCCGTGTCGGTGGCGAGCCCCACCGGGATGCCCGAGGCCCGGAGCCCCGCGAGGTCCATGAGCCCCGATCCGATAAAGGCGTTGGAGGTGGGGCAATGCGCGAGCGCCGCGCCCGCCTCGCGCAGGCGGGCCCTTTCGCGGGGGGTCAGGTGGATGGCGTGGCCGAACACCGCGCCCGGACCGACGAGACCCCAGCGGTCGTATGTCTCGAGGTAGTCGCGCGCTTCGGGGTGGAGGCGGCGGACCCATTCCACCTCGTCGGTCTGCTCGCTCAGGTGGGTCTGCATGAGGCAGGTGGGATGGGCGGCCCAGAGCGCGCCGAGCGCCTCGAGCTGGGCGGGCGAGGAGGTGGGCGTGAAGCGCGGCGTGATCGCGTAGGTGGCGCGGCCCCGGCCGTGCCAGCGGGCGATGAGGCGCGCGCTCTCGTCATGGGCGGACTGGGGCGTGTCGCGCAAGGAGGCGGGCGCGTTGCGGTCCATGCAGGTGCGCCCGCCCGCGACCCGCATCCCCCGGGCCTCGGCCGCCTCGAACCAGGCATCGGCCGAGCCCTCGTGGATCGTGCAGAAGCTGAGCAGCGTGGTCGTGCCGTGGTCGAGCGCGAGGTCGAGCGTCAGCGCGGCCGTCTGCCGGGCCACGGCCGGGTCGGCGAGGCGCGCCTCCTCGGGGAAGGTGTAGGTCTCGAGCCAGTCGATGAGGCGCTTGCCCCAGGAGGCGACGATCCCCGTCTGGGGATAGTGCATGTGGGCATCCACGAAGCCCGGCAGGATCAGCGCCTCGCCGTGGTCGGTGACGGCCGCCCGCGGATGGGCGCGGCGCAGGTCGGGGCCGTGGCCGAAGGCGGCGATGCGCCCGTTCTCGACAAGAACGCCGCCCCGCGAATCGTGGATCGCGGCCCCCTCGGGAGGGGTGGCGAAGGGATCGGCCGCAAAGGCGAGGGTCTGGCCCAGAAGAAGCTGCTGCATGGGGCCGGACCCTAGGACGCGCGCCGGGCGGGGGCCAGAGGCCGCTTGCCGGGCCGCGGCGAGCCTGTATGGTCCGCCGCGACGCCGCGGGGGCGGCCGGGCACGGAGGGATCGGGATGAACGAGCGCGGCCAGACCCTTCTGGAGCCCGGGGAGGACGAGGACGAGGACGATTTCGGCCTCGATCCCGAACTGGTCGAGCAGGTGGCGGAGGCCACGGAGGCGGGGGATTCCTCGCGCCTTCACGCGCTGCTCGACGACCTGCACCCGGCGGACGCGGCCGACCTGATCGAGCAGCTCGACCCCAGGCTGCGGCCGCGGCTCCTCCAGCTCTGGAAGGGGATCGACGGCGACGTGCTCTCGGAGCTCGACCTGTCGGTGCGCGAGGAGGTCATGGCCGCGCTGGACCCCGCGGCGCTGCGCCTTGCGGTGCGCGAGCTCGAATCCGACGACGTGGTGGACCTGGTCGAGGATCTCGATGCGCCCGAGCGCGAGAGCGTGCTCGCCTCGCTCGATGCGCCCGAGCGCGCGGCGGTGGAGAAGGCTCTCAACTACCCCGAATACTCGGCCGGCCGGCTGATGCAGGTGGAGGTGGTGCGCGTCCCCGAGCACTGGACGGTGGGCGAGACGATCGACTTCCTGCGCTCGGGCGTGGACCTGCCGGACCAGTTCTATCACGTCATCCTCGTCGATCCGCGCATGAAGCCCGTGGGCTACGTCACGCTGGGCCGCGTGCTGTCCTCGCGGCGCGACGTGCGGCTCAAGGACATCACCGAGGACAGCTTCCGCACCGTCCATGTGGAGGACGAGGAGGGGGCTGTCGCCTATGCCTTCAACAAGTACCACCTGATCTCGGTCCCCGTGGTGGACGACGACGACCGTCTCGTGGGCGTCATCACCATCGACGACGCGATGACCGTGCTCGACGAGGAGCACGAGGAGGATTACCTGCGGCTCGCGGGGGTGGACGAGACCTCCATCGGGGACCGGGTTCTGGAGACGGCCAGGCGGCGCTTCCGCTGGCTTCTGGTGACGCTGGTGGCGGCCAACGTGGCCGCGCAGGTGATCTCCCAGTTCGAGGCGACGATCGAGCAGATCGTGCTTCTGGCGGTGCTGATGCCGATCGTCGCCTCCATGGGCGGGAATGCAGGCACGCAGGCGGTGGCGACGGCGGTCCGCGCGCTCGCCACGCGGCAGCTGACGGAGGCCAATGCCTGGCGCGTGGTGCGCCGCGAGGCGGGGGTGGGAATCGTCAACGGACTGGCCTTCGGCCTCATCATGGCCCTGGTCGTGGTGCTGTTCTTCCGCGAGCCGATGATTGCGGTGGTGATCGCGGCGGCGCTGTGGATCACGCTGACGCTCGCCTCGCTGGGGGGCGTGCTGGTGCCGATCACGCTGAACCGTCTGGGAGTGGACCCGGCCGTAGCCTCGGGGCCGTTTGTCACCACGGTGACGGACATCGTGGGCTTCTTCGTCTTCCTGGGCATCGCCACGCTGGTCCTGATATGAGCGGGCAGGCGATGCTGGCGGAGCAGAAGGCGGCGGCGCGGGCGGCGGCGCTGGCGCGGCGGGCCGAGGCCGCAGGGGCGGGCCATCCCGACCCTTCGGCGCATCTGCGCGCGGTTCTCGCGCCGCATCGGGGCCGGCCGCTGGCGGGCTTCCTGCCCATGCGGGGCGAGATCGACCCGGTCCCGGCCATGGCGGAGGCGGCGCGGCACGGGCCCGTGGGCGTGCCCGTCACCCCCCGCAGGGGCCTGCCCCTGACCTTCCGGGCCTGGAGCCCCGGCTGCGCGCTGGTGACCGAGCGGTTCGGCACGCTGGTGCCCGCCGAAGGACCCGAGGTGGTGCCCGAGGTGCTGATCGTGCCGCTGGTCGCCTTCGACCGCAGGGGCGGGCGGCTGGGCTACGGGGGCGGCTTCTACGACCGGACCCTGGCGGCTCTGCGCGCGCGGGGCCCCGTCCTGGCGGTGGGGTATGCCTGGGCCGTGCAGGAGGCGGACGCGCTGCCCCTTGAGGCGACGGACGAGC
>NZ_WYDP01000035.1 GCF_009904055.1 Rubellimicrobium sp. CFH 75288
CTTTGACTGGAGGTGGCGCGCCCAAGATTCTGATAAGGGCAGACTAATTCGGTTTCGGGTGGAACTCAAACCGGATAATACCTGGCTTGCTCAGTGTCAGCAGGAATCGCACTCCGATGGATGTTCTTAACCGTCCTCCCGTGCCGCCGAAGGTCCCCGGAACCGACCAGCGGTCATGGAACGTTCCGCTTGCGATCATCCGACGACCGGCGCGATCGGTCACGCAGTCGGCGCCGCGCTCCCGGTCCTGGGTGCTTGAATTCGAGGCCACGCGCGCCCCGAAACTGGATCCGCTGATGGGCTGGACGTCGAGCGACGATCCCTTTCGAACGATCAGACTCGCCTTCCCCGACGCCGAAAGTGCGATCCGCTATGCCGAGGCGAACGACTGGCGCTATGTCGTGCTGGAAGACCGGCCCCGGCGGACTTCCGGTGCCGTTCATGCAGGGACCAGCCGTCATCGCCTTTACCGAGGCGTCGATGTGCCGGGGGTCGTGCGCCTGCCCTACCCGGGAGCATCGCCAGCGACGGTCGATCCCCACGCGATGTCCCGGCGCCACCCGGTTGTCGCGGCCGATTGCGGGCCGGGCGAGGGTCCGGCGCGCGTGGACCCGGTCGAGGAAGCGTCGATAGGGTCGTTTCCCGCCTCCGACCCTCCCGCCTGGATCGGGACGACGATCGCAACAGCCGTTCCGAGGGTGCGATGAGGCCGCATCCGGCCGGACCAATCGCCCGCTCTGGTCTGGCGGCGACCAGACCGGTGCAGCACCTCGGCCGTGCACGCCCTCCAAGGTCAGCGGAGCAGGACCATGCTGCCCTATCAGGATAGCGTGGCCACCCGCTACCCGCCGGTGGTGGTCTGGCTGTTGATTGCAGCCTGCGTTCTCGCCTTCCTGCACCAGGTTTCGCTTCCGCCCCGGATCCTCGAGGTGTTCCTGTTCCATTATGCGCTCGTGCCCGCGCGTTTCCTCGGAGACCTGCGGTCGGTGGCACCGGGCGATCCTGTCGTGTTCCTGACCAACATGTTCCTGCATGGCGGTTGGCTTCACCTCATCCTGAACATGTGGACCCTGTGGATCTTCGGCCCGGCAGTTGAGGACCGGCTGGGATCCGGGCGGTTCCTTGCATTCTACCTCGTCTGCGGACTGGCGGCAGGCCTTGCCCACGCCTTCGCAAATCCGGATTCGGTGGTGCCGGCGCTCGGGGCCTCGGGCGCGATCGCCGGTGTCATCGGCTGCTACGCCCGCATGTTCCCCGCAGCCCGACTGGTGGTCATGATCCCGATCGTCATCATTCCCATCTTCGTCGAAGTGCGCGCGGCGGTCTTCGCGCTCGTCTGGTTCGCCATGCAGGCAGTCCCGGGCCTCCTGTCGTTGGGACAGGACGCCGACGCGGGCGGGATCGCCTGGTGGGCGCATATCGGCGGCTTCGCCGCGGGCTGGCTGCTCGCCCCGCTCGTGCGCCGCTCCCGTCGCCGCTATCGGCCCCATTATCGCGACGAAGGCATCTACGGGTTCCTGCCGGACGGCCGGCGCAGCGGAGGACGCGGACCATGGGGCTGACGGATCTGCTCTGGCTCTTCTTCATCGTCTCGGCGCTGCAGCCGGTCCTGCAGCGGCGCTATCTGGACGCGATGCGCATGCGCAAGATCGCCCAGATCGAGAGGGCGCGCGCCAGCCGCGTCATCCTGCTGGTCCATAGGCAGGAGACGATGAGCCTGCTCGGCTTTCCGCTGATGCGCTACATCGACGTCAACGACAGCGAGGAGGTGCTGCGCGCGATCCAGATGACCGACGACGATGTGCCGCTCGACATCGTTCTGCACACGCCCGGCGGTCTGGTGCTGGCCGCGACGCAGATCGCCCGGGCGATCCAGGGTCACAAGGGCAAGGTGACGGTGTTCGTGCCCCATTACGCCATGTCGGGAGGCACATTGATCGCCCTGGCCGCAGACGAGATCGTGATGTGCCGACACTCGGTGCTCGGCCCGATCGATCCGCAGCTCGGGGGCATGCCCGCCGCCTCGATCCTCAGGGTCGTCGAGGAAAAGCCCGTCGCCGAGATCGACGACCAGACGCTGGTGCTCGCCGATATCGGCCGCAAGGCCATCGCCCAGGTCGAGGCGGCGGCGACCCGGCTTCTGGCCGGGAAGATGGACGAGGCGGCGGCCGCGTCGCTCGCCGCCCGGCTCGCCACAGGGACCTGGACGCACGACTATCCGATCCCGGCCGAGGAGGCGCGCGACATGGGTCTGCCGGTCAGTCTCGAGATGCCTGACGAAGTGCTCGAACTCATGACCCTCTACCCGCAGCCGGTCCGGCGCCAGGGCGGCGGCGTGGAATACCTGCCGACTCCACGCAATCGCGAGGCGCGGCGCGGGTGATCGGACACACGCGATTCAAGGAAACCCATCGGAACAGGAGACCGAACCATGCCCACCGTTGTCTGCCCGGATTGCGCCTCCACCAACCGTGTGCCCGCCGAGCGCCTGGCCGAGGATCCGAAATGCGGCCGATGCGGGGTTGCCCTTTTCCAGGGCAGACCGGTGACGTTGACATCGGCGAATTTCGACCGCCACCTCGCTGCCGAGACGCCGCTCCTTGTCGATTTCTGGGCTGCCTGGTGCGGGCCGTGCAAGATCATGGCACCGCAGTTCGAGACCGCAGCCCGATCGCTCGAGCCGAAGGTCCGTCTCGGAAAGCTGGATACCGAAGCCGAGCAGACGGTCGCCGGACGTTACGACATTCGCGGCATTCCGACCATGATCCTCTTCAAGGCCGGACGGGAGATCGCACGCACGAGCGGCGCGATGTCGGCCGGGGATATCGTCCGTTGGGCCCAGGCGCAGGGGGGTGTTTGATCCCATGGCTGATGGTGCGATCCTTTCGCAGGAATGGAAGGGCGCCCTATGGGACAAGTTCGTCACGGGAGCGCCATGATCGAGCCATCCGGGCGCCACGGGTTCGGGCCCGCTGGCGAGGGCAAGCCGTCAGAGCTGCGATGCAGCCATCGCAAGCGTCGCTGGCGCAGCTGAGCCGGGAGCTTGGCATCAACCCCAGAACCGTCTCAAAGTGGCGCAAGCGCGCAACCGTCGAGGATCGCAGGACCGGACCCAGGGAATTTCGGGACGGAATACGGCCATGCCGATCCACCTCACAAGCAGGCGACGACCCCTCCGATATTGGTCGCCGATCTGCGGCTGACCTTGGCGCTGCTGGCGGGAAGCGGAGGAGCGATCAGGCTTGCGGGTCTGCCGCCGCCCTATTGCGGGGCGTTTCTTGCGCTCGGAACCGTGATCGTCCTGCGGCGCGGCGTCGTTCGCGCGTCAGGATCGGCACGATCGCGGCATCCTGAAGGCCACCCTCAATAATCGGTCTCAATGTACACCCCGGAGCAGTCGTAAGCGACTGCAGCCACCGTGCTGCCCGTATTCATGTAGTTGCGGGGGCTCAGGAGCTGGGTGGCGGCGGGGAGGTTCGCGGTGATCTCGACCTCGGCGATGGCGCCGGAGACTTCCTCGGCGACGCGGACCCAGACCGAACTGGCGTTGGGGGCGGCGTAGAGGAACAGCGTCAGGACATTGGTGGGGGCATCGACTGGGAAGCTTGCGCCGAGATTGATCAGCGTGGGCGCGCCGGACCCGGAGTTGTGGACGATCTGCCAGTTGGCATGGGTGCCGCGCTGGAAGCCGATGCCGATGGCGTTGACGACCGCGCTCAGGAGCAGCGTCGTGGCCAGCGCGGCGGTGGACCCCATCAGCCCGAAGAACCCCATGCCGGTGGGCTGCAGCGTCGTGAGCGACAGTCGATTCACATAGGTGAAACCGCCGAGGCCCTCGGCATTGCCGCGCCAGCAGACCCAGCCGGCGGAGCGTTCCTCTGCCACGGCATCGGCGGTGGCCGCACTGGTCATCCGCCAGCGGCGCATGGAGGTGGAGAGATTGGTGGAAGCGAGCGCGGGCGTTGCTGTGGTGCCGACTGCGGTGCGGGGCATGCCATTGGCGTTGACGGTCGTGCTGGTCGAGGGGGCCCAAGTGGCAATGCGGTTGACCCCGAAATGCGGCTGGAGCGGGAAAAGCCGCCCCGAAGGCCGCATGACCTCGAGCCAGGCCGACCCCGCGCGGTCGCGGGCATAGAGGTGGATGCGGCCCGCGGGCGGCGGATCGGGCGGTGTGGCGCGTCCGGGCAGGACCATGGGCTCAGGAAGTTCGACCCGGCCGCTGGCGCGGTCGATGCGGATGGCGTCGAAGTAGGCCGAGCCGTCCGGGCTGACCTTGAAGCCGAAGTCGTCGTTGCCGAGGAGGCCGATCAGCGCCCGCGCCGAGAAGCCGGTCTTGAAGGCGAAGGCCGCGTCGTCGCCGGGGGCGTTCTTGTTGAAGGTCGCCTCGATCCCGTTGCCGGCGTGGTTGAACAGCATCGCGGGCGTGTTGATCGAGAAGCGGTTGAAGGCGTCGGCGGTGGCCCAGCCGAGGCCCAACTGCTGGGCCGTCAGGTTCGCCTGGGGCATGGCGACCTGTGTGACGCTGTTGGCGAAGGTCACGGTGGGCGTGTTGATCACGGTGGTCCCGCCCGCGCCGGAGGTGGCCGAGCCGATGTTGACCACGGTGTTCGACCCCGAGGCCCCGCCGGTGCCGAGGTTCACGGTCTTGGTCGTGCCGTTCGTGGTGGCGCCGGTCCCGACGCCATAGGTGGCGGTGCCGGTCGATGTGCCAATGGTCGCCGTCCCCCCGGAGGCGGTCAGGGTGCCCAAGAAGGTCTTGTTGCCCGAGAAGGTCTGCGTGCCCGCGAGGATCGCAAGCTCGCTCGAGGTGTTGGGCAGCGTGTAGGTCCGGGTCTGGCCGGTCGAGATCGAGGCCAGCGAGAACACGGCCTTCCTGGTCGGGTCCGCGTCGTTGACGAGGCTGAAGACGCTGTCGGGCACGTCGCGCGGCTCGCCGACGCTGGCCCAGCCCGAGCCCGACCAGACCAGGAAGGCGCCTTCGTCGGCGACCCAGACCAGCCAGCCCGGGCGGGGAACGAGCCGGATCCACGCGCCGTCGACATGGAAGGCCACGTTCAGATCCCAGCCCGACCAGAGGCCGGTCGCGCCACTGGCGACAAGATGGCGGTCGCCATCGGCGGGGCTCGCGGGCGGCGCGGTGCGGGTGCGGTCCAGAACCGCCAGCTGCACCATGGCGTCGAGCAGGCGCAGCGCCTCGTTGTGGGTGACGTGCTTCTGCGCCTGCGCCGCCATCAGATACGGCAGGCCGAGATGGGTGGTGGTGTCGGACATGGTGATGACCTTCAGAAGACGAGCGTGACGCTGGCTGGAGCGCCCCGCCCGAGGCGGGCGGAGAGCTGGAAGATGCGGAGGGCGAGCGTGTCGCCGGGGCCGAGCGGCGCGCCCCAGTCGGTCGTCTGCTGGGCGGCGGTGTAGAGGACCGAGGTCGTGCTGCTGGTCAGCACCCGCTTGACGGCCGCCCCGTCCCGCACCTCGACCTCGTAGCTTTCGATGTCTTCACCCACCGGCACCTCGACCTGTTCCCAGGCATCGGCCTCGAGCGCCCGGGAACGCCGGGTCCAGCGGATGGTGAGGTCGCCGGGGATGCGCGCCTGCCGCCAAGGCTGTTCGACATGGACCGGGGAGAAAGGGCGCAGCCCGGCACCTGCGGGCGTGAAGGCTTGCGCGACATAGGTTTCGTCGGAGGGCGGCCGCGTGGCCGGGCCCACGCGCCAGTTCCACGGCAGCCCCAGATCGCCCAGCGCAATGGGCAGCGGCGCGAGGGTGCTGTCCAGAACCACGACGCGCGCCCCGGCCGGGGTCGGATTGCCCATCGCGCCTTCCGTCCCGCGCTGACCGCGCAGGAGGCGGGTCAGACGATAGCGGCCCGGCGCGAGCAGCTCGGCCGCGCCCGCCTGGACGATCTCCCAGACGCCGGGCGCACTCTCGACGGCCAGCGCATTGGCCCCGCCGAACAGCGTCAGGTCGATGACGCTCTCCAGCGAGCCGGTGAACAGATCGAGCGTCAGGGCATTGCCGAGATCGAAGCGCGAGACCGGGCCCGGCCAGAGGTCGAAGGCCAGCACCCCCATCCGCGCCCGGGCGGGCACAGTGGTCAGGAGGTCGAACCCGTCGCTGCCGGGGCTGCGGAACACCGCCAGTTCCCCCGGCCAGGGCCGCGCATGGGCCGCAAGGAAGGGCCTATGCGCGGGCTGGTCCTCGGTCAGCTGCGGCAGGTCGAGGAAGGCCACGTCCGGCGCCACCAGCACCAGCGGGCGCGCGAGCGTCGCGGGGCGCGGATCGCCGGGCGGCAGGTCGTAGGCGTCACGGTCCTGGCGGATGGCCTCGATCCCCCGTGCCTCGGCATCGGCCGTGGACAGAAGCCGGAAGTCGAGGCCGCGCTCGTCATGCTGGAGCCGGATCACGTCGGCCGGGTCGAGCGCCAGGCGCGAGGGCGGCAGGCGGAAGCTCGCGGTCTCGCGGCCGATCCAGGCTTCCATCAGCGCGCGGCGGCAGCGGCGCTCGGCCTCCTCGGGCGCCACGGCCATGGGGAAGGCTTCCGAGGCGATGCGGCTAGCCGAGACGGTGATCCGCTGCGCCTCGACCTGTGCGGCATCGTAATCCTCGTCGGCCCGCGCCAGCTGCCACTTCAGCGCCTGCGGCAGTTCGGTCTCCTGCGCGCGGGTCAGCTCCAGACCCTCGGCGCGGGGGTCCGGGGTAGCGACCAGATCGTCGGCACCGATCTCGGCCACGGCGGCGCGGCCGCGCATGACGAAGCGGATGACGCCGCCCGTTTCAACGGCATCGAACCCGAAATGCCGCGCCAGCGTGGTGATCGAGGCGCGGGGACTTTCCAGCGCGCCGATCACATATCCCTCGACCGCCCCCCAGAGGCCGGAGACGTCGATGCGGTGGGCGGGCAGTCCGGCGCGCAGGCAGAGGTGCCGGACGAGGGCCGCGAGCGACACCGCCCCCAGCCGCCCGGTCAGCCAGTGCCCGAGCCGCCAGTTGGGGCCATCGGTCCAGACGCCGGTCAGCGCGGGGAAAAACGGATAGGGCCGCGCGTCCCAGGTCCAGGCGGCGCATTCGGGGACATGGACCATCCGGCCGCCATAGACGGTGGACAGCGGGTTGTTGGCCGGGGTGCCCCACCAGAGATAGGTCGCCTCGAGATAGGCGCGCTGGATCGCGTCGTCGCGCCAGCCGCGGGAGAAGTAGGGCGTGAAACTCTCGGAGGACTTCGGGCCGAAGAAGACGTTGGGCTGGTTCGTGCCCCGGTCGATGGCGGGACAGCCGAGTTCCGTGAACCAGACGGGCTTCGATTGCGGCACCCACGCAGTGGGCATCCCGCTCTCGATCCCGCCCGGGCGGTTGAAGTGGGGCTCGGACCACCAGGCGCGGAGATCCTTATAGCGGAAGACCCATGGTTTGCCTGCAGCGCCGTCCGAAATCGGCGTCCGGATCTGCGCCGAGCGATCGGCCTCCGAGGCATAGAACCAGTCGAAGCCCTCGCCACCGGCGATGTTGGCCTGCAGGTAGCCCCGGTCATGGATCGCGGGCCAGCCGGCCTGCGCGTCGGCATGATCGAACCCGTCGCACCAGTCCGACAGTGGCATGTAGTTGTCGATGCCGATGAAGTCGGTGTTGGCGTCCGCCCAGAGCGGATCGAGGTGGAAGAACACGTCGCCGCTGCCGTCGCCCGGCTGGTGGCCGAAATACTCCGACCAGTCCGCGGCGTAGCTGATCATCGTCGTGGGGCCGAGGATGCTGCGCACGGCGGTGGCGAGATCGCGGAAGGCCTGCACGGCCGGATAGGTGCTGGCGCCCGAGCGGATCGTGGTCAGCCCGCGCATCTCCGAGCCGATCAGGAAGGCATCGACGCCCCCGGCGGCCGCGCAGAGATGGGCGTAATGGAGGATCATGCGGCGCAGGCCCCAGTCCCCCGCGGGGCCGGTCCAGCTGACGGCCTCGCCGGCGACCGAGAAGTTGGCCGGCGTCGCGCTTCCGAAGAAGCTGGCGACCTGCGTTGTCGCCGTGGCGGTCTTGTCGACCGTGCCCGCGAACCCTGCTGCGGGAGAGCAGGTGATCCGCCCGCGCCAGGGAAACACCGGCTGGCCGCTCTGCGCACCGTTGTCAGAATACGGGTTGGGCAGGCTGTTGCCGGGTGGGACGTCCATCAGGATGAACGGATAGAAGGTCACGCGCAGCCCGCGCGCCTTCATCTCCTGGATCGCCTGCACCACCGCGAAGTCGGCGGGCGTACCGCCATAGACTGGCCGCTCCTCGCTGTCGCGGCTGACCAGATGCGCAGCGGCGCGGCCGACGCCATTTACCGACCAGACGCGGGGGCTCGTGGCCTTGGCCGCCACCTCGACGCCCGGCCGCACCTGGCAGTTGCCCGCCCGCAGGTCGGTGCCGAACCAGGCGACGACGAGGCTGACGCTCTCGACCGCAGGCGCCATGGCTTGCAGCCGGTCGAGCGCCACCACGATGTCCGCAGTGTCGGGGAGCGCGTTCAGGTTCTCGGCGGTGGTCGTGCCGCCGCTCGTGCCGCCGAAGGCGCCGCCCGTGGTCTTGCGGATCGCCTGCGTGGCATAGGTGAACTCGCCCGAGGCCGGGATCATGGTGACCGCGCGGGTCAGCCCCTCGGCGGTGTCGGGATCGGCCAGCGGGCGGAAGACCTCGAACGAGAGCTGCGGGATCCGGTTCCCGAAATCCGAGAGAGGCAACTCCTCGAACACGACATAGGCGGTGCCGCGATAGGCGGGGGTGTTGGCGGCCCCCATCTTCGCGGCGATGAACAGGTCCGGCGTCTGGGTCTCGCTCCCCGGGTACCAGCGCCAGGTGATGCCGGTCATGTCGAGCGGCTTGCCGTCGGCCCAGATGCGCCCGATGCCGGTGATCGGGCCTTCGCAAAGGGCGACCGCAAAGCTGGCATAGTACAGGTACTCGGTGGTCCGGACCTTGCCGCCCCCTCCGCCCTTGCCGCCGCCCTGCCGCCGGCGCTTTTTCTTCTCGCGGAAATCCGTGGCCCAGATGATGTTGCCGCCGATGCGCATGCGTCCGTAGAGGCGCGGGATGATGGCCCCCTCGGTGGCAGAGGTTATCCGCAGGCTGTCGAGGCGCTGACCCTCGATCTTCTGCGCAGGCGCCAGCGAGGACACGATCCAGCTGTCCACCACCGAGCCGATGGTGGAGCCGATGAAGCCACCGATGGCCGCCCCGGAAAAGCCGAGGAGTGAGCCGGCGCCCGCCACCGGTCCGAGGGCGGCGGCGAACCCGCCGAAGGCCCCGCCGATGGCAGAGCCGACGGCGCCGAGGACAAGCGTGGCCATGTGTTGGTCTCAGCGTGCAGGGAACAGGAAGGCAAAGGCGATGCGCCGTCGCCAGGCGGGCGTCAGCGGTTCCTCGATCACGCCCAGCCGCTCATAGGCGTGAAGGAAGGTTTCCGGGCCCGTCAGGATGCCCACATGCTTGGCGATGGCGCGCGGCATCATGCGGAACAGGATCAGCGCGCCGGGTGGGGCGTCAGCGGGTGCGATCTCCGGCATCACCGCCCGTGCCCCATCGGCCAGCACCTCGCGCGGCCCGGTCTCGCCCCAATCCCGGCTGTAGGGCGGGATCGGAAATGGCTCCGGCCCTACCACCTCGCGCCAGACGCCGCGCGCGAGGCCGAGACAATCGCAGCCGACCCCGCGCAGGCTGGCCTGATCGTGGTAGGGCGTGCCACGCCAGGATCGCGCGGCGACGATGACGCGGGCAGGATCGGCAGTCGGAACTGACAGGGTCACAGCACCGCCCCCTCGTGGCCACCGTCCGTGGTGGCGTAGCGCAGTCCGTTCGGCGGGCAGACAGTCCCCCGGACTGTCTGCTTGTCCGCCTCACCCTGACCCGCAATGTGCGTCACAACACAGCTCCTTCATGGCCACCGTCTTTGGTGGCGTAGCGCAGGACCGCGTCTTGCCCTGGGATGTGAGGGAACCCCCGGAAGTTGGCGACATTGGCGAACTTCGCACCACAAGTCGCGATCCGCTTGTCGCAGCCCGCCCGGACCACGAAGGCATCCGTCGCCGTGATCGGGCGCACCGGGGCTTCCAGCAGGGTCAGGATGGCAACGCCATCGACGAGGTCGTGCGACAGCACCTCGACCCGCCGCCCCGCATTCGCGCCGGTCGACCATTCCACCAACCCGAAGGTGAACCAGCCCGCCGCGAAGCTGGCGAGGCCGGAAGCGGTGAAGGCCCGGTCGCGCAGCACATCGATCACCGCGCCGGTCCCCTTGAAGGCCGGGGCCTCGAGGTCCACGCCGCAGCGCGTGTCGCCCAGCGCGGCGTCGCAACTCGCCTGGAACGTTCGCCCGACCGTCTGACCGAGGACATGGGCCAGCGACCGCACCTCGGCGACGAAAGCCAGCCGCCCACGCCGAATCTGGCCGATGGCCCCGCGCCGCAGGAGCACGCGCTGTGACGGGTTCGACCAGTTCGCCCGCCAGACCTCGACCGCCGCATTGTCCCAACGGCCGTCGAGGATGTCGGTCTCGGTGATCCGGTCCGACGACAGCACGCCTTGCGCGTCCTGCGCATCGACCGACAGGTCGGAGCCGGATCGCACTTCTGATGCCGTCAGCCCGCTTTCCGGCTCGAACTCGGTGCCGTCGAACGACAGTTTCCTGTCATGGTCGGTGAAACCGAAGGTCACGCCATCGGCCCGCGTGATGCGCCAGCACCAGGCCAGTGTCGTTGTGCCTTCGTCGAGATGCGCCTGCAGCGCGGGCGGGAGGGACTTCATGGCCGGTCTCCCCGCGCCGCTGCCGCGCAAAGGGCGACGACGAAGACGCCGACGGCCCCGCCCACGACCATGCCTGCGAGAAACTCAGTCATCGCCGCGGAACCCGCGTTCGATCCGGTCGCGCAGCCCGATCAGGCCGAGTCCGAGGGCAATCAGCGCGGCAGGCGATCCGTCGCCGGAGCCTGCCAGCGTCGCGACAAGGCGGGCGAGATCAGCCAGCGGACCGGTGGCGGGCAGCGCAAGCGAGGCGGCACCCGTGGCAAAGGCGAGCAGCCCTGCCCACCAGGTGAGAGACGTCGGACGGATGTAGCGCATGGGATCAGGCCCTCCGGATCAGGGTGGTGAAGAGGTCGGCCAGCCGGGCGAGCCAGCTGGCAGGTGCGTCGGGCGCAGGCTGCGGGACAGACGGCTGCGGCGCGGGTGTCGGCCGCAGCAGGTCCAGCGCCTCGGCCTCGGTGAGCCGCCGGATCGGCCGAGAGAAGTCCACACGACCCCCGCGGTCCACGGC
>NZ_WYDP01000036.1 GCF_009904055.1 Rubellimicrobium sp. CFH 75288
TAGCGGCGGCGCGAGTTGGCCCAGCTGGCGTTGCGCTCCTCGGCCCCGCTTGCCAGTTCGACGATCTGGGTACGCCGTTCCGGGCCGCCGCGCGCGCCGCGGCTGATCGCATCGGGGAAACGGACTTCATGGAAGGCCATTGTCGGGATCCTCAGAGACCGCGGCGGCCCATCGACACCGCGCGGGCGATGTCGGCGGCGAGCTGGGTGCGCGACTGGCGGAAGCTCTCGGCGTCGCGGGTCATGATGGTGACATTGACGGAGGGCGCGGCCCCGCGCCCGGTGTACCCGGCGGCCTCGCGGCGCGAGAGCACGCGCTCGCCGCGCTGGAGGATAGCGGGCACCTCGTCCGGCTTCAGCCCGACCCAGCCGCCCGAATGCATCCGCGGCGCGCCCGCGAAAGCGAGCGCCGGGACCATCCGGCCGGGACCGGCCATGCCGACCGTGCCGCCCGCGTGCAGGACCGAGGCGAACATGCCTCCGGCACCGCCGAGCACGCCCGACAGCAGCCCCGCCAGCGGGCCGAGGATGAAGCGCCGCGCGGCGAGCCGGGAGAGATCGGCGATCATCGAGGTCACCAGATCGCGGAAGTCGAGCTTGCCCTTGCGGACGAAGTCGGCGACCGCGTTCTCGGCCGCCCCGAACGCTCCCACGAGCGCCTGGCCGATATCGGCCCCGATCTCGCGCGCTCTCGCTGCATAGTCGGCGAGTGCGGCGGTGACCGCCTGCCATCCGGTGACGGCCGCATCTGCTCCCGTTGCCGTATCCGTCCCCGCCTGCCGTCCGGCAGCGCCAGCACGTCCTGCCGAGATCTCCGCCTCGTCCAGCGCTTCCGCGACGCGCCGGGCCCCGGCGGCAGCGGCGTCCAGCGCGCCTTCGGTTTCCGCGCCCGAGCCGCGCACCGCCTCGACCAGCGCAGTGACCGCCTCGCGCACCCCGTCGAAGGCCCCCGCGCGCGTATCCGCCGCGCGCTGGCGAAACCGCTCGGCCATGGTGCCTGCGTTGCTGGCGGCATGGTCGAGCATGGATGCCCATGACTGCGCCCCGAACCAGTCGATCTGGAAATCCGCGCCGATCCGGTCGGCCACGGCGTTGAAGGTGGGCCCGATCATCCCGAGGAAATCGGCCCATTTGCCTGCGAGGAAGGCCATGAGCCGGGTCCAGATGCTCTCGATATCCGCGCGGAGCGCCCGGAAATCGTCGACCAGCGAGCCCATCGTGGTCTTGATGCCGTCCCAGACCGCGCGGGCGACATTGCCCATCAGCTCCAGCGCATTGCCGAAGCCACCGGCTCCCGTGACGAGGCGGGAGAACTGATAGAGCAGCTCGCCCGCGCCGACGATCAGCGCGCCGATGCCGGTGCGGATCAGCGCCCCGCGCAGGAGGACGAGCGTCGTGGCCAGCCCGCGCACCGACAGCGCCGCAGCCGCCAGCCCGGCGACCCAGCGCCCGGCCATCAGGGCGGCGAAGGTGCCCGCGATGCTGACCAGCCGTCCGAGGTTGTCGAACAGGGTCCGGATCGCGATGCCGAGCGGCCCGGTGGTGCGCGCGACCGCTGCCATGGCGTCGGCCACCGCCTCGAGCGCAGGCGCCGCCGCGACCGCCAGCTGGTTCGACAGCCCGCGCCAGATCAGGCCGAGGCGCGAGATGGCGTCATTGGTCCGCTCGATCTGGCGGGCGTCCTGATCGCTGACGACGACGCCGAAGTCGCGCACGTCCTGTGTCGCCTGCCGCAGCGTGGCCGTGTCGATCCGGGTGAAGACCAGCGCCGCCCGGTCGCCAAAGAGCTGCGACGCGACCGCCGCGCGTTCTGCCTCGGGCACGAGATCCGCCAGCCGATCCTGGATCAGCGCGATGCGCTGGTCGAGCGGCAGGGCCTGCAGCTCTCCAGCAGACAGCCGCAGGCGGCGCAGGGCTTCCGTCGCGGGGCCAGCGCCGGCCGCCGCCTGGCTCAGCCGCCGGGTGAGCTGCATCGCCGCCTGTTCGACCTGGCCCATGGACACGCCCGCCAGATCGCCTGCGCGCTCGAGCACCTGGATGCTTTCGACTGTCGTATCCAGCGAGGCCGCCAGCTTCGCTTGCGCATCGACCGTCGAGAGCCCCGAGCGGATCATCGCCGTGGCCGCCGCCGCCAGCGCCCCGGCCGCAGCCGCGGCCGCGATGCGCGCGCGGCGCGCGAAAGCGGCGAGCCGGGTATTGGCCAGCTCCATCTCACGGCTGAGCCGTCCGAAGCCGCGCGCACCCGCTTCGCCGACACCTTCCAGTTCGGCACGCACCTGCCGACCGCCCACCGCCGCAAGGCGGACGGATACGCGCTTCTCGGTCATCGGATGCTCCTTGCCTTGGGGACTTTCGTGTCTTACGTTATTTTGATCGATCCATGAGGCGTATGACGATGGCCGAGACCGCGACCCTGTCCTCGAAGTTCCAGATCTCGATCCCCAAGGCGATCCGGGCTGCGCATGCTTGGGAGGCCGGGCTGACCTTCGCCTTCATCCCGAAGGGCACCGGCGTGCTTCTTGTGCCGGTGCCGAAGAAGGAGAGCCTTCAAGGGCTCGCGAAGGGGGCGCGGCCCGAGGACTATCGCGACCGGTCGGACCGGACCTGATGATCCTCGTCGACACTTCGGCCTGGATCGAATGGCTGATCGGCTCGCCCACCGGCGAGGCGGTTGCCGGGCATCTGCCCGAGCAGGAGGCCTGGGTGGTGCCGACCATGGTCCAGCTTGAGCTCGCCAAGTGGCTCGCCCGCGAGGTGGGCGAGGACAAGGCCGATCAGGTCATCGCCTTCACGCAGGTCTGCCAGGTGGTACCGCTCGACACCGAGATCGCTCTCGCGGCGGCAGAGGCCTGCCGCGCGCATCGCCTCGCAACCGCCGATGCCATCGTCTTCGCCACGGCGCGCGCCAGGGACGCGACGCTGGTGACCTGCGATGCACATTTCGACGGTCTGCCGGGGGTCCGGCTTATCCCGAAGGTAGCCACCTGACCATCAGCCGCGCTCTGCCGCCATCTGCTCGTTGATCTTGCGCACCATCACCGCCTCGATGGGCGGCAGGAATTCGGCCATGGCCAATGGCGGGACGCCCAGCGCGCGGCCCAGCGCGAGCGCCGCACCCATGTCCCAGCCGATCACCGCGCCGGGGAGGATGCGCAACTGGCCGCCGAGTCGCTGCGCCAGGTCCCAGACCTGTGCGCCTTCAAAGGTGAGCGGCCGGTTCAGCCTTGCGGGGCAGTCCGGGCAGGCTTGCGGGCAGGCCGCGCAGTAGCCTTCGCCCCCGCCGTAGGACCAGTCGGCGAGGGCGCAGAGGCGTTTTTTTCCTGTTCCAGAAGCAGGCCCTTGGCGACATAGGCCGCCTGGAACGCCTCGAAGGCGGGCCAGATATCGAGGAGCGCGTCGATCCCCTCGGGGCTGACAGCGACCGGGTTGCCCGCGGCATCGCCGACGCCCTCCCAGTCCAGCACCGCGCGCCTCGCCACCGCCTTGGCCATGGCGAGCGCCAGTTCCTCGGTCGTGGCCTCGGGCGGCAGGGCCTCGACCGCCGGATCGGCCCGGGCCGAGACCATCAGCGCGGTGGTGAGCGGGCGCAGTTTCAGCCGCACCCCGGGCAGCAGATCGAGCCAGCGCGGCGCGTTCGTCAGGTCGAGCGTCAGCATCAATATGTCTCCCTCTCGTTCACCAGCGTCACGGTGCACATTCGCCCGAGCGCGGGATCGACCGCCGCCTGCCAGTCGAAGGTCGCCTGGATGCCTTGCGGTCCCGGCACCTCGATGCGCGGACGCGGCAGGTAGACGGCGTGGATGGTGAAGGTCAGGCTCTCGCCCGAAGGCAGCGTCCAGCCGAGCTCGATCTCGCAGGGGTCCGCGGCGATGGCCTGGTTGGCCAGCACCTGGTCGGCGAAGCGCACCTCCATCCGGCCCGTGAGCGCCGCCATGCCGGGATCGGCCCCGTCGATCCGTCCATCGGCACGGATGGTCTCGATCCGGTCGAGGTTGTTGGCATAGGTCACCTCGGCCGTGACGAGGTTCCCGAGCGCCGCGCCGTTGCGGGTGACTGTGCCGTTGAAATGGCCGAAGCGCAGGAGCTCCAGCGCCGCGGGCGTGCCTGCGCCGGTGGTCGCCGCCAGCGCCTCGCCCTGCGCGACCAGCCGGGCGGTGGCGGTCAGCAGCCCCGCCCGCTGCATCTGGAACGAGAGCTGGTCGACGACACAGCCCGCGTACATGGCAAAGCGCGGCACCTCGGGCATGGCGACCTCGATGGCCATCGAGGGCAGCACCCAGCCGCCCGAGCGGAACTCATGCGTGAAGGGGCCGGGCGCGGTGCCGGTGGTCGTCGGCGTCCCGAATGCCCCCTTCAGCCAGAAGCCGAAGGCCTCGGCATCGATCGGCACCACCACATCACCATCGGCCGTGAGCACGTCCTTGATCGGCGCCAGCGGATCGCGGCCGTAGCCGAGCAACTCGCTGTTCAGCAGCGGCTGCTCGGCCCCCAGCGTGGTGCTGGCAAACGGCATCCGCGTGTAGCCGCTGGCGGGCGGCGTGCCATAGGTCGTCTCGAACGCCAGCGCCATCTGCGCCCGCGCCCCAAGGGCTCGTGCCATCGTCTCGTCTCCTGTGGTGTTGGGGGTCAGGACAGCGGGTCGGCCGTGGTGTAGTGCAGGATCACAGGGATCACGGCCGCCTTCAGGCTGGCCGCGCCCTCAACGGGCAGATCCACGGGCCGTGGCGATTCCGCCTCGAGCCAGTTGCAGAGCCCGCCCAGCGTGCGGTCGGCTGCAATTGTCGTACCCACGCTGGCGCAGAGCGTATCGAAGGCGGCGTCGCGGTCGGCTCCCTGCACGACCGCCTCTATCTCGGCACGGTGCTGGTAGTGATAGGCCAACGGCGACAACGTAACCTCGGGCTCGCCCGGTTCGCCGTCGCGAAGGATCAGGAGGCCCTCTGTGGGCACGCGCTCGGGCAGCACCTCGCCGCGCAGGGCGGTGGCGGACAGCGTCGAGAGCCGCGCGTGCAGCGCGGCGAGGATGGTTTCGCGAGGGGTGGGCATGGCGATCCCGGTTCTCCGGGACGAGTCCAGCCGTCAGCGATCCCTGTCGCCTTTCGGCACGGGAAGATTGGCGAGCCGCCGCGGCAGGTCGGATCGGCCGTGCAGGAAGTCGATGATGATCACCTGCTCGGCGTCCTCGATGAAGACGACGAAATGCTGGCCCGCCCGCGCGAACCGAAGATCCTCGGGCAGGTCCGGATCGATCAGGCGGCGGCAGTCCTGCGTCTGCGCCGTCCCGGCCGCGATCGCGCGGCACAGGGCGATCAGATCCTCTTCATACGCCTCGGCCTGACGCGGGCCAAAGGTCTCGAGCGTCCATCTTGCGATGTCGATCAGCGAGGCTTCCGCCCTCAGCGTCAGCCGCCAGGGCTTCGGCATCAGGAGGCATTGCGCGCTGCGGCGAAAGCTCGGCGGATCGCGTCCTCACCGGAGCCTTCGGCGAGCGCGCCCGATCGCGCCTCCTCGAGGCCCGCGTTCAGCCGGGCGCGCAGTTCGCCCAGTTCGGCTTCCTCGCGCTCGAGCAGCCGCAGGCCCGCCCGCAGCGCCTCGGAGGCATTCTGGTATCGCCCCGACGCGACCAGCCGGTCGACCAGTTCGGATTGCGTATCGGTCAGGACGACGTTTCGGGTGGCCATGGGGATCTCCTGCAGCGCATTGGCAATATATGCCAATGCTGCTCCGAGGTCGACCTCCGTTCAGAAACGGGTCTCCACCCAGTTCGCCACGATCAGCCCCGGCACCGCGTCGTGAGCCTGCGCCGCGTCCCGCGCCAGGTCCAGCCGCTTCGGCAGCTTGACCTGCGGCACCAGCAGGAAGATCGGCGCGGTGACCGTGCCGCGCCCGGTCTTGGAACGCGACACCACGGCTTGGCCCTTCGTGTTCAGCCGCCCCTCCGCGACCAGCAGGCTCGGGCCGGTGCGGCGATAGACGAACCGCAGCCGGAGGCCGCGTCGCCGCTCCCATTCGCCGGGGGTGATCCGGCCGCCGCGCAGGGATTTGCCTGCGGCGGGGAGCGGGATCGCGAGCCAGAACCCGTTCTTCGACCGGATCAGTGGGCCGGTGTCGTGCGCGCCGACGATGACCGGGGCGTTCGACCAGACCAGTGCCGCGGCGCTGAGGCTGGGCTTGCCCTTGGGGAACTGCTCCGACCGGATGGTGCGGGCGAGCCGGGGCCCGAGCCCCGCGCCGGTGATCTGCGCGCGCCAGGCGTCCTTGAGGCCGGTCCCAGCCTCGCGGATCGCGGCCG
>NZ_WYDP01000037.1 GCF_009904055.1 Rubellimicrobium sp. CFH 75288
GTCCTTGAGGCCGGTCCCAGCCTCGCGGATCGCGGCCGACACAGCCCGCTCGCCCGCCGCAACCTCAGCCGCCATCATCGCGACGATGTCAGGATCGATGTCGAGCTTGAGTTTCATTGCGGTCACGCCGGGCGCAGATCGACGGTCCAGACCAGCCGCTCGCGGTCGCGGGCGGGCTCGCCCTGGATGAGGAAGACATCGCCGTCGATCTCGACCCGGTCGCCGGGGCGCGGGGCGGGCACCTCGGCGACGCGCAAGTCGATCCGCGTGGTCTCGGACCAGAGCCGCGCGTCGCCGAAGTCGGTGACGGCATCCGCGCGCCGGGCGACGACGCGCACCAGCTTGGGCGCGCCGCCATCGGCGAAGTAGACCGCGTCCCGACCGATGTTGGGATCGGCGAAGAGCAAATCGACAGTGGATGCAAAGGCGTTCACGGTTATGCTGCCCTCCATGACACTTGTTTCCATTTCCCAGAGCGCCGTTCGCACCCGAGCGCTTGTCGCCCTCAAAAGCGCACTGGCCCGTCAGCGTCCTGACGGGTTGATCGACGACAACGGCTATGCCGCAGATTTCAGGGCAAACCTGCTGCCGATGGTCTTGCCCGAGGACTTCGAGGCCGATCTCAGCGCGGGTGACGGCAACGAGCTTCAGACCAAATTCCGGGCGGCGCATTCCTCGTCTGCACTTGCCGTGAACTGCTTTGCGCCCTTCCGCCGTCGCATCGGCGATCTGGCGATGCCAGGCGGCGCGACCTTTGATCAACTCTAGTTCGAGCGGAAATGCCCGACTGGCCTGCGGGGCGGACGATCCCCGAACCTCGATGTTCTGCTTTCAGGCCCGACCGCCGTGGTCGGCATCGAGTCCAAACTGACCGAGTATGTTGTCAGACGGCTCTGTTGCACAAACCGGCTG
>NZ_WYDP01000038.1 GCF_009904055.1 Rubellimicrobium sp. CFH 75288
ACACGATTTGTGCAACAGAGCCGATCAGCGCCCGAAGAGCGAGGGCTGTCCGCGTGCTGAAGTGATCAGGTTCAGCTTCAGCAGCCTGATGCGCGCGGCCTCTTCGGAAACCGCGAAACGCTCAATGACCATCTGGATCAGCCGCGCGGCATGCTCCGTCGAAACATGGATATCGCCATGCAGCTCGCGCGGACTGCAGTAGTCGGACACGAGGCGACGGACCGGCGTGGCCGGCATCAGCAGCACGCCGCTGATATAGCCGGCCTGCCATTCCATCCAGTCCGACTGCGGGGCGTCCAGGATATTGTCGCGTTTGGAGATCGCCTTGTTGGCGTTCACGCCGCGCTCGAGCAGGTCGCCGTTGGCGAATTTCTGCGCCCAGAGAGGCCCGTGAAACTTCACGTGCCCGAACTCATGGGTGAGCGTGGTGCGGAAGCGATTCTCGCGCCGCTCGTCGGCCACGATCCGTTCGGAGATGGAGACCTTGGGCCCCCGGTCTAGGAAGAACTCGGTGACCCCTTCCACATCGGGACCGTAAGCAGACAGGTCGGCGTAAGGGTCGAGGTCCGCGTGGTGCATCTCGATCAGCACGGTCAGGTCGTCGGTCGCCACGGGATAGTCGACCTCACCGTAGCGCTTCACCAAAAGCTCACGGATCAGCCGCTCGCATTCATCGTCGAGATCTCGCTCGCGGTAGAAGGGTCGCTCGGCAAAGCGGCCCCGTGTTATCACGGATCATCTTCACCATGCCAACCCCCTTACTCCTTCAACGTCTTCCTGAAATTGGCGAAGGCCTCGACGACCTTGCCCGGGGTGGACGCATCCGGCCGAAGATCATCCGGTAGCCGGCCTGCGAGTGCGTATAGGTAGTCCTCCGGGATGTTCAGGATGCCGGAGAACTGGCGAATCAGGTGCCCCGAGCTGGGGCTGCGTCGGTCGTGCTCGATGTCGTTGAGGTACTGTGGGGATATCGACCCGCCGCCCTCTTCCTTCATCACGCGCGCTGCGAGCTCCTTCTGGCTGAGACCGAGTGCCTTGCGGGCCTTCGAAATCGCCTGGCCGAAGGTCACACCGTCGGCGGACATGGCCGGTTCATCGCTTCTTCTCCCTGTCAATCCGCTTGTTCGCGGATATGCGAAGGGTTACGCCTTATGGGATCGATGTTCAATGATGAAGCTGGGTGGACGGGGGCCAAGCCCACACGGTACAACGTAGACTGTCGCGACATGAGAGGTCAGCATGCCCACTGTCGGCTGGATCCGAGAAGGTGACCTCGATGCCTTCTTTGAGGGCACCGAAAGGACCCCAGATCCCGGGCCGCCACGAGAGCCAGGCTACTCCTGCCCTTTCTGCGCAGCGCATTTTCCGAGCCAGTCGGAGTTCCAAGACCATGTCTACGCTAAACATCGCGTAGAGCGGCCATTCATCCTCCTGCGCGGCCAAGAACCGAGTGCGCATGCCGTCATTCGATCGCCACTCTCATTGTCAGATATTGCCGTAACGAACGCGAGCCATGCCAAGGTCTGCCTCGACGGTGCTCTGCCGCAGCAGGTCTCCATTGATACTCTCAGGGAGACCATCGCCGCGACCTCTCAGGCGGAGCTAAACCTCGAATTGGTCAATGCGACTGAGCAAAGGGCGGCACCTGTTGTCACTCACTATGGCCTCTCGTTCCGAATTGCACAAAAGGCTGAGCTCAAGCGAGTAGAGGAAGCTTTCGGAGAAATACTGGTATCTGAGGCGATAACCAGAAATTCGATTGGCTCTTTCCTCGCGGACAAGCGGACTCAGGGACCGGGAAGGGAGTATGCATCCGGCCTCGCCGACTATTGTCTTGGAATTATTATCAAAGAGCGCCCTGATGGCGAGAGCCTGACCACTCCATTCTCCCGCTATCGTGAACTCTATGGACGCGCGCTCGATATCCTGAAGGATTTCCCGCGCCCACTTGCAAGACTAATTACCTGCATAATACGCTTTTCGTTGAATAACTTCGAAAATGGCGGAGGGCGTACAGGATATTGGGAACTCGATCTCGCGATTGAGCTGCTATCGAACCCTGGCTCGGCAATCCTGGCATGCCCTAACGAGAGTGTCACTCGGCGGCCAGTCTGCCCGATCGATCACGGGACAGGGCGGATGCTTGAACTTTCAAAACATCTCACTGCACAGCCGCGATGGAGTCCGATCCTGGATGACGAGTGCAGGACGCTCGCGCAATCTGGCCTACTCGACGTGACCGATCACCAGAAGGCGCTCGCCATATGGGCCGCTTCAGCATGGCGACTCGGCTCGACCGAGTGCGCCTTGGAACCACTAACACAGATCGCCGAGATCTATCCCTTCAGCCGATGGGCGAGCAAATACCTGGAGCAAGCATCGACGTGACCGAGAAAGAAAAGAAGTCAGGAACCAAGGCTGAGAGCACAGGCGCCGAATTTCAGGTAGAGGGGTCGGACAAATCCAAGGACGCCCCGGTTGAAGAAGTTGATATACCTCCCACGCTTGTAGGGTACTTTGGCGAGGATCGTGCGAGCCCCTCCGTCTTCTTCAAGATCCTTCGCAAGAATGAAGTGAAGCGCTTCCGCTCCACGGACCAAGAGGCAGCCGCCAAGCTTATGCTGTCCAAGGACCCAGAGGCGGAGCGCCTCTGGGGTTTGATGGCCCAAGCCTCACCGCCGGAGCCGGTCGACGCATGGATGTGGGGGGCTGCACAGTCACGCCTTAAGGAGCAACTTGGTGAAGCTTTCGACCCGCATGACCACGACGCAGGACGCATCTTCAAATCCGTTCTGCGTGAACTCTCTGCAGGCCTGGGTTCTGAAAAGAAGGACGATAAGAGGCGCACAGAGAATATTCTGCGGATCGCCATATGTTGGCTTGTTGAGAAGCGGTCGCTCAAAACGTGGCAGGTTGCGGAACAACTTTCTCCAATTCTCTTCAAGGATTTGAAGACGGCTGCGCGGGCAGCACAGCGAGCCGTTCAGAAGGGACGACCTGGTGAGCTTCGGATTGCAGCGGCAATGGCGGCACTTGGCGATCAGATGATCAAGGTCGCGGAAGAAGAACAGGCTCGCGAGAGGCACATCTCCAATGACCTTCGCCATCGTCTCGATGATGCGAACCGAAAGATCGAAAAGCTAAGGACCGAATTGGATGATGCAAAATCGACCATTTCTGAGCAGGAAGCGGCCATCGCCAACTTGGAGAAGACCCTTGCAGCTGAACGCCATCATTGGGGTCATGACCTGACTGAAACAAGAGCCGAGCAAAGAGTGCTGCTGGGCGAACGACTGGGCCCTCTACTCGCGGATGCTATCGACGCTTTGGAAATTGACCCTCCAGCGCCAGGGATTGCGCTTCGACGCGTGAAAGCCGCGCTTTCAGTGATTGAAGAGGCTAAGGAATGAGTGAGACCATCTTCGGCATCGACTTTGGAACAACAAACAGTCTGGCGGCAGTTTCAGTCGGGGGGCGCGCCCTCGCACTCGTAGATCCAGTCACCCGTCGCCCTCATCCGTCCGTCATCTGGTACCGTGGCGCAGACATCGTAGTTGGACGCGAAGCCCGAGAGAACATGGACATCACCGAAGGTGGCGCCCCACCAGGCTTCGTTCGATCTCCGAAAATGTCGCTCAGGCGTGATGGTCCTATCTTCGTGGATGGCAGACCTGTCGAGCCTACCGATGCCGTCGCCGAAGTCCTCCGACATTTGAAAGCCGACGCAGCCATCGCGCGCGGCGGTGCACCTGCGCACGATCTCACACGGGCGGTGTTCACCATTCCCGTCGACTTCGGAGGGCCTGAGCGCCGAGCCCTTCGCGAAGCGGCTCGGAAAGCCGGCATTGGCGTTGTGCAATTTGTTCACGAGCCGGTAGCTGCCCTTTATGCTCACCTTCGTGCCCAACCCGACCTTGGCCGCGAGCTGGCGCGCCTCGAAGGAAGATCCATCCTCGTTTTCGATTGGGGTGGCGGCACGCTCGACTTGACCCTCTGCCGCATCACTGGTGGTGCGATCATGCAGGTCAGAAATCTTGGCGACAACGAAGTCGGCGGCGACAAGTTCGACGAACGGCTGCGAAATCACTTGCGCGAGAAGCATGCGTCCGCGCATGGCTTGGAAGACATCACAGCGCTAGAACAACCGGGCATGGCAGCGAAGCTGCTGCACCAGTGCGAAATTCTGAAGATCCATTTGTCTGATCCCAAGGTCGACACCGAAGACGTGATCGTACGGAACTACCTGAAGGTTGATGGGCCCGGAAAAAACCTCCTTGGATCGGTAACCCGGGCGGAACTCGAGAAACTCAGCTCTGGCATCGTCGCACGCGGGCTGGCTCGGATCGATGAGATACTGGAGCAGGCGCAGCTGACTTACCAGGATGTCGAACTGTGCCTGGCAACTGGCGGGATGGTCAACATGCCCGCAATTCGAGATGGCCTGACGGAACGGTTCGTGGGGAGAGTTCCGCGGCTCGAAAATGGTGATCGCATCATCGCCGAAGGCGCCGCTTGGATTGCGCATGATGGGCTCAGGCTCAAACTGTCAAAACCGATCGAAATACTCGTCGCAGACACATCTGGCCGGGGCACCTACCACTCTCTTGTCGATGCCGGCTGGACACTTCCGATCGAGAACGAAACCCAGAACGTCGCCAACACCCGCCTGTTTTGCGTGGACCCTCGGGAGGGCGTCGCGGTTGTGGAGGTTGCGAAGCCGGTAAAGCTCGGCAAGTCATCGCCAGATGATCCCCGGCGTTCGCTTTGCGTCGTCAGGGTTGAGGTCGACCCCAAAGCACAGCCTCTGCTCGAACGAATCGAATGCAGCTTGCAGATCGATCATGATTATGTCGCGCGAGTGAACCTGAGATCGACTGGGCGTGGGGCTCAGTCTTCCGAAGAATTCCACGACCTCGAATTTGGCCTCTCGCTGGCCGAGATTCCCTCGCCGGATCGGGAGGGCGACAATATTCTCTCTCGCAACTCATCCGGCCCAGTTGGCCAGGCGAAACCCTTGGCCCACAGCAACCTGTATCAAAGGACCAACGTCGCGAGGCTTGTCGAGAGCAATCAGGCGCATGGCGAACTTTGGAAGTGCGTGCCCGGCGATCTCATCGAACAGTGGCAGCCGAGTTACTTCGACACCAGGAGCAATGCCGCTACTCAACGCCAGCTTGATGAGCGCAATTTCTATGTGCCCTGCGCTCGATGCAGGAGAAGGATTTCGCAGATAAAGGCTGAAGGCCCCGTCAACGCCTGCTCGGAAAGCCCGAACTTCTGTGGGTTTGAGCGCCCAAGGAATCCCGGGCATCAGACCTCCGGTGTCCACCGCACCCAGTAGAGCAACCGAGAAAGCCTTTTCGCGTGTCGAAGTACAACCCCAACCACCATGTTGAGCCGATTTACCACGCTGTCAGGCAGTGGCGAGAACGATCTCTGGCCGCCGAGCATTCTGTATTTTCTGAGGGGAAGAACCTCTGGACGGACTCGCTCTTGGATGAACTTGACCGGCGCTTCGTCAAAAACCTCGACGCCGGTGAAGGTGATTTCCTCTCGAAATTGAAGGTGCAGCTCTCGGAGGGCTCGCCCGATTGTCGCCAGCTGATGGCCGAGAGCCTTTGGCTTACGTTGGCTCTTCCCGTCGAACGTCGGCGCCGCCAAGAAGCGCGAAAACGTGCTGGAGATCTGGTCTTGGTCGGGAGAGGACCTGAGCGCGACCCACCCTCTTCTGGAAGACTCTGTTCTTGAAGGCATCGGCTCCGCCGGGACTGCCTACAACACGCACCGTTGGCGCGAGCTGGTATTCCTCATCGGCGCCCTGCGCGATTTCAAGGCTCGCGGTGACGCCGACCGTGAGCAGATCGCGTCGGACCCGTGGGCATTCTCTGGCTGGCTGAGCGGCCTCCCGGAGGCGCGGCATAGGCAGCTGATCCACATTCTTCCACACCTTCTGTTTCCCGACACGTTCGAGCGGATCAGTTCCGAGGGCGACAAACGCCTGATCCTCGCCGGCTTCGGAGACACGACGGAGAAGGAGATCAAGAAGTGGAGCACTGTCGAGATCGACCGCGCCTTGCTCGAGCTGCGCCGCGACTTGAAGAAGAGCATGGCGCGGACATCGATTTCTACCAGGAAGAGTTCGAGTCCCAGTGGAAGAACCAGACGAAGAACTGGCTCCTCAGTTGGAACCCCTCCAGATGGGCGTGGGACACACTCGCGGCCGACCGCGCCACGACGATCAGTGGGGAGAAGGCCGACAACCGTTGGCGCTGCAGCTCGAGCAAGCCGCGCGAGGGTGACCGCGTCTTTCTGATCCGCACCGGCAATCCTCCGAAAGGCGTCGTGGCCGTCGGAAAGATCACGCGCGCGCCCTACGAAGTTCGGCCTGAACAACGTCGAG
>NZ_WYDP01000039.1 GCF_009904055.1 Rubellimicrobium sp. CFH 75288
CAGACAGATCAACGGGTCCTGATCCCAATGTGGAAGTGGAGTGCAAGGCGATGTCCCTTCAGGAGTGAAGCTGCGCTCCGCAGCAGTGGTGGAGCCGGAGCGGGCCTATGCGCCTGCTGTCAGAGCTGTGCATGAGGTCGCCAGCGTCTGGCGTCTTACCGGAAGTCCTGACTTCGTGGCATCACGCGTGCATTGCGGGGATGGCCCGGCTGGGGGGAGCGGATGGAGCCCTGGACAGGGCGCACCACCTCGTCGGCGCGGGAGAGCGGGGGGGCGAGGCCATCGGGGGCGAGGCGCAGAAGCGCGTCGGTGCGGTCGAGGAGGCTGCGCGCGACCAGGTGGACGATCTCGGCCTCGCGCTGGACGTGGCCCTCGACCATGAGCAGGTGGGCCTGCATGACCACCTTGCGATGCGCCTCGAGCACGGCCGGCCAGACGACGAGATTGGCGCTGCCCGTCTCGTCCTCGAGCGTGATGAAGCAGACCCCCCCGGCCGAGCCCGGCCGCTGGCGGATCAGGACGAGCCCGGCGAGCCGCACGAGCTGGCGGTCGCGCGCCTGCGCGAGGTCGGCGGCGCAGACGTAGCCCTGGGCGCGCAGGCTCTGACGCAGGAAGGCCATGGGGTGGGCCTTCAGCGACAGGCGCAGCGTCTGGTAGTCGGCCACGACCTGCTCGGGCAGGCGCATGGGCGGAAGGGCGATGGCGGGCTCCCGGCCCTGCTCCTCCTCGCCGCGGAAGAGCGGCAGGTCGGGCGCGTCGCGCAGCGCCTTCGCCTCCCAGAGCGCCTGGCGGCGGTCGAGGCCCAGCGAGACGAAGGCGTCGGCCTCGGCCAGCCTGCGGACCTGCGCGGCGGCGAGGCCCGCGCGGCGCTGGAGGTCGGCGAGGGCGGCATAGGGCTCGTCGCGGGCGGCGAGCAGACGCGCGGCAGCGGCCGCGGGGAGGCCCGCGATGGTTCGCAGGCCCAGCCGCACCGCCATGCCGCTGCGGCCGTCCGGGACGAGGGTCGTGTCCCAGTCGGAGTGGTTGACGTCGGGCGGGCGCACCGCGACCCCGTGCTCGCGCATGTCGCGCACGATCTGGGCGGGGGCGTAGAAGCCCATGGGCTGGGAGTTGAGCAAGGCCGCGCCGAAGGCGGCCGGGTAGTGGCACTTGAGCCAGGCCGAGGCATAGACGAGGAGCGCGAAGGACGCCGCGTGGCTCTCGGGGAAGCCATATTCGCCGAAGCCCTTGATCTGGTCGAAGCAGCGGCGCGCGAAGTCCGGGTCGTAGCCGCGCGCGATCATGCGGTTCACCATCTTCGCCTCCAGCCGGTCGATCTGCCCGCGCGAGCGGAAGGTGGCCATGGCCTTGCGCAGCTCGTTGGCCTCGCGCGCATCAAACATGGCGGCGGTCATGGCGATCTTCATCGCCTGTTCCTGGAAGATCGGAACCCCTAGCGTGCGCCCGAGGATGCGCTTGAGCTCGTCAGGCGGCGCGGGCGGGGCGGGGGCGGGATAGGCCACCGCCTCCTGGCCCGAACGGCGGCGCAGGTAGGGATGGACCATGTCGCCCTGGATGGGGCCGGGGCGGACGATCGCCACCTCGATGACGAGGTCGTAGAAGGTCGCGGGCCTGAGGCGCGGCAGCATGTTCATCTGCGCCCGGCTCTCGACCTGGAACACGCCGATGGAGTCGGCGCGCCCGAGCATGGCGTAGGTGGCTGGGTCCTCCTGCGGGATCGTGGCGAGGTCGAGGCTCCGCCCGTGATGAGCGGCCACGAGGTCGAGCGCCTTGCGCAGGCAGGTCAGCATCCCCAGCGCGAGGATGTCCACCTTCATGATGCCCAGGGCGTCGATGTCGTCCTTGTCCCATTCGATGAAACTGCGTTCGGGCATGGCCCCGTGGCCCACGGGGACGGTTTCGGTCAGCGGCCGCTCGGTCAGGACGAAGCCGCCGACATGCTGGCCGAGATGGCGTGGCATCCCGATCAGCTCGGAGGCGAGGCGCACCGCCATCCGCAGGGTGCGGTCGGCGAGGTCGAGCCCCGCCTCCCTTACATGGCGCTCGGCGATCTCGGTGCCCCAGGAGCCCCAGACGGTCTTCGCCAGCGCGCCGGTCACGTCCTCCGACAGGCCCAGCACCTTGCCCACCTCGCGGATCGCCGAGCGGGGGCGGTAGTGGATGACGGTGGCGCAGAGGCCGGCGCGGTGGCGGCCATACTTGGCATAGATGTGCTGGATCACCTCCTCGCGCCGCTCGTGCTCGAAGTCCACGTCGATGTCGGGCGGCTCGCCCATGCGGGCGTCGCTGATGAATCGCTCGATCAGCAGCTCGTGGGCGGCCGGATCGACGGCGGTGATGCCAAGCACGAAGCAGACGGCCGAGTTGGCGGCCGAGCCACGCCCCTGGCAGAGGATGCCGCGGTCGCGCGCGAAGGCCACGATCTCGTGGATCGTCAGGAAGTAGCGGGCGATGCGGTGGCGCGCGATCAGCGCGAGTTCGCCCTCGATGAGCGCCTTCACCTTGGGGGGCACGCCGGCCGGATAGCGCCGCGCGGCCCCCTCCCAGGTAAGCCGCTCGAGATGCTCCTGCGCGGTGGCTCCCTCGGGGACGATCTCGTGAGGGTACTCGTAGCGCAGGTCCTCGAGCGAGAAGGTGCAGGCATCGGCCAGCGTCCGCGCGGCGGCGATCGCCTCGGGCCATTCGCCGAAGAGGCGGACCATCTCGTCGGGCCCCTTCAGGTGCCGCTCGGCGTTGGGCTGGAGCAGGAAGCCCGCCTCGTCTAGGCGCACGCCCTCGCGGATGCAGGTCATCACGTCCTGAAGCGGTCGGCGATGGGGGGCATGGTAGAGCACGTCATTGGTGGCGAGGATCGACAGCCTCTCCGCCGCGGCCATGCGCGCAAGGGCGTTGATCCGCGCCCGGTCGTTGCCGCGATAGAGCCAGGAGGCCGCGACATGCCCCAGGCCTGGCAGGCGGCGCGCTAGCGCGTGCAGCCGCTGCGGCAGCCCCTCGAGGTCGGCGGACGGCACGAGGACAAGCGCGATCCCCTCGGCGTGGGTCGCGAGATCGTCGAGTGTGAGGTCGCAGGCGCCCTTGCGCTGCCAGCCCCCTTGGGCGTCCTGCATCTTGCCCTTGCTGAGCAGGCGCGACAGGCGGCCATAGGCTTCGCGGTCCTTCGGGTAGGCGAGGAACTCCTCGCCCGAGAGCAGCACGAGGCGACAGCCGATCACGGGGCGGAGCTTTGCCACCCGCGCCTCGACATGGACGCGCACCACGCCCGCGAGCGTGTTGCGGTCGGCCACGCCCAGCGCGTCGTAGCCCAAGGCATGGGCGGTCGTCACCAAGTCCACCGCGTCGGAGGCTCCCCGCAGGAAGCTGAAGCAGGTGACAAGCCCCAGCTCCACAAAGGGCGCGCGGGGATTGGGGGTGAAGGCGTTCTCCTCCGAAAGGGTGCGCCTGGGGTGGTGGGGCGTGGCGTCGGGCATCAGGCGAAGATCCCATGGACGAACCAGCGCGGCGGCCCGCCCCGCCCGTCGCCGGCTAGCCCCTCGCGGAAGAGCCAGAGCCGCCGCCCCTCGCCGTCCTCCACACGCCAGTAGTCGCGCGCGCGCGTGCTGGGGCGGTCCCGCCACCATTCGGGGGCGACGCGCTCGGGGCCGGCAAAGCGGGTGACGCGGTGCGTGACGCGGCGCCAGACGAACTGCGCGGGCGGACCCTCGGGCAGGGCATAGGTCACGCGCACCTCCTCCGGCGGGTCGAGAAGGCGGATTGGGCGGGGCGGCGTGCCGGCGGGCGGAGGGGGGAACGGGGCGGAGGCCAGCCCCGTCTCCAGCACGGGCACCCAGGCGACCGACCGCTCGGGCAGGTGGCTCTCGCGCGGGACGGGCCGGCGCAGCGCGTGGGGGCCGAAGCGGGCCGCGAGGCGGTCCACGAGCCGCGCGAGATCCTCGCCAGGCTCCTCACCCCCGAGGCCGCGCTGCCGGGGGTCGAGACCCTCCGCCTCCGCCGCCTCGAGCGTGGCGAGGTCGAAGCCGAAGCCGGGATCGATTCCCTCGAGCCGCCCGTCCAGAAGCCGCGAGAGATGGCCTGCGTCGCGCGTGGCCTGTGCGGTCGCCGCCTCCGCCACCGCCACCCGGCCATCGGTGCGGTAGAGCCGCAAGCGGATGCGCCGCGCGCCGAAGCCCTTGGCCTCCAGCATGGCGCAGAGCTCGCGCGCGAGATGCGGCAGGACCGGCGCGGAGTCCAGGATCGGTTCGGAGAACGCGGCGCGGGCAAGAAAGCGGGGCGGCTCCTCGGGCCAGGCGACGGGTTCGGGCAGCCGTCCCGTGAGCTGGTCGAGGCGGACGAGCGGGTTGGCGCCCGGCTCGGCGCGGGCAAAGCGGCGCGCGAGCGCGAGACGCGGCAGTTCCATCAACGCGCCGATCGTGGAGAGGCCCAGCCGGCGCAGCAGCAGGACCGTCTCGCGGCCCAGCCGCAGCGCCCCGACGGGCAGCGGAGCGGTCATGGCGGCGACCTCGTCCGGCCCACAGAGCGCACGGGCGGGCCCGAACCGTGCGAGCGCCCAAGCTGCCCCGAGCGTGGGCGCAATGGCGAGACGCGCCGTCAGGCCGCAGGCGGACAGGCGGGATTTGATCTCCCCGAGCAGCGCCGCCTCGCCCCCGCGAAGATGGGCCGCGCCGGTCACATCCATGAGAAGGCCGGGCCCTCCGGTCTCCTCCACCGCGGTCCAGGGGCACCATCGCCGCGCCCAGAGCATGAGGCCCTCCAGCGCGGCCGCATCGCCCACCGGATCGGCCTCCTCCACCCGCAAGGCGGTACAGGCGCCGCGTGCGTCCACCACCCGCAGGCCCGGCGCCGCGCCCGCCTCCTCCGCCGCACGGGTGGCAGCATGGATGACCGCGCCGTGGGGACCGGGTGCCGCGAGGGCCAGCAGGACATCCTCGCCTTCTCCCTTGCGGCGCAGGTGGCGCTCGATGGCGAAGCGGGGCAGCGCGAGGGAGAGCAGGCGGCGGCCGGAGGGCTGAGCCGGGCCACGCCCGGAGGCCTTCGGCTTCCGGCGGGCCGTGGCGGCCGAGACCGGCGCCCCGGAGGAGCGGCCGGGAGAGGAGCTGCCCCCGACGTCTTGCGCCCGGTGGGGAAAGCGAAGGAGGACGGCGCCGCGCGTTCCGGTCATGGCGTCAGGCCCGGCGCAGGACCGGCGGTCCGGGACGCGCAGGAGCCGGCCTGCCGACCTCGCCCGCGTCGCGCAGCAGAACGAGCCCCTTGGTCGGATCGCACCGTGCGAGCCACATGCCCGCAGCTCTGTCGCGGCTGCGGAACAGCTCCGCGCGCCACAGCGCTTCGCCCGGGGCATGGGGATCGTCGGGAGAGGGCGCGGAGGGCATCGCGGCCAGCCGCCACCGCTCGCGCGCGGCACTGAGCGATGGCGTGGCGGCGTGCCGCAGCAGCCAGGCCTGCACCCCGCTGCGCTCTGCCCGAAGCGCCAGCCGCCGCGTCGCGGTCAGGTCGAGGACGGCTGGCTCCCCCCAGATCTCTCCCACCACCGCCGACAGGCCTCGGCAGCCCAGCGCCTGCTCCATCGCCCAGAGCACGTCCGCCGGGCGTGGCACGTCCAGATGCAAGAGCACGAGCGGTCCGCCCAGCAGGGCGGCCATTCCCGCAGGATGGGGCCGCCCACCCTCGCGTCGCGACAGCCGGTCCTGCACCCACAGCAGCCGCGCCCCTGCCGCCTGATGCCCAAGCGCGAGGCCCGCCGCGGCCCCGTCGGTCCGGTCGGCGAAGACGTCCCTCAGGGACATCCGAGAGGCAGAAGGGTGAACAATCGGAGCAAGACAGCTGCCATAGGCGATTCCCATGATCGTTCACTTTTTGTTCTAATAACGAGCGGAAAGCAGTCAAGCCGCTTCGCCGCAGGACCCAAGAGGCAGCATGCTGCTGGCGCCGCACACATTTCTCTTCTCCGTAGCCTGCCTTTGCCTTGTCTAGCAGGCTGCGGAAGAAGTTGGCGTAGCCTCCCGGCTCATTGTTTTTTGAGCCAGAACAGGACGGTTGCTGC
>NZ_WYDP01000004.1 GCF_009904055.1 Rubellimicrobium sp. CFH 75288
GATGAACTTCGTCACCGGACGGGTGGAGGGGCCGGGCCTCGTCGCCGCCGAGGGCCTCGGCCGGGCCGTTCCGCTCGCGGTGCGGCTCCCCTCCGAGGGCAGCGAGGTGACCCTCGGCCTGCGGCCCCAGCATCTGGCGGTGGCGGAGGGCTCGACCCACCGGGTCGAACTGACCGAGGCACTGGGCGGCGTCTCCTACATCCACGTCACCGCCCCCACGGGGGAGAAGCTGGTCGTCGAATCGCGCGACGATCCCCGCGTCGCGCCGGGCGACCGGGTCGGCATCGCCTTCGACCCTGCGCAAGTGTTCGCCTTCGATCCCGTCAGCGGCGCGCGCCTGCGCTGACGCGGGGGCGGCCGGCGCGCTAGCGGGCCAGACCTCTCGCCTCGAGCCGCGCAACGGTCCGCGGCAGGTCGGCCAGGTCGGCCCGCACCTCCAGGATCAGCCGCGGCGGCACGGGCAGCATCGCGAGAGCGCGGAAGATCCCGGGCCAGGGCAGGACCCCGTCGCCCGGATGCCAGTGCCGGTCGGCATGGCCGTCCACGTCCTGAAGATGGACATGGGCCAGCCGCCCGCCCGCCTGGGCGATGAAGTCCACGACCGGCGGGGCGCCATAATTGGCATGGGCCAGCGCGGCGTGACCCGTGTCGATCGACAGGCCGAGGCAGGGATGGCCGATCCGGTCCACGAGATCGCCGCGATCCAGCGGGTCCGTGTCGTCGATGTTCTCGAGGACCAGCATGCAGCCCTGCCCGGCAGCCCGGTCCAGCACCGGCGCCAGACAGTCCTGCGCCGCGGCGAACAGCGTCTCGCGCAGGAAGCCGTAATTGACGTAGTTCAGGCGGTGCCACATCGTGAAGGGGCTGTGGATCACCATCTGGTCGGCGCCCAGCATCTCCGCGATCTCGAGGCCCCGCAGCAGCCGCCGCTGCACGATCTCCCGGATCTCCGCGTCGGGGCTGGAAATGTCGAGGCCGAAGAACGGCCCGTGCAGGCCGCGCGGGCCGCGGTGCCCGTCCAGCGCCCGGCGCCAGCCCTTCACCAGGTCCGACGCATCGCCGCCGGTGATCGCGGGCGAGACGAAGTCCTGGATCTCCACCGGACGGCCGGCGTCCAGGATCCAGGATCGCACCGGGTCGAGATCGCTCAGCCGGAGGGCCGCGCCGAGAAGGGGCAGGGTCATGGAGGCAGGTCCTACTTGATGCCGGCGCGCATGAAGTTCTGGATGAACTGCCGCTGGAACAGCAGGAAGCCGATCAGGAGCGGGCCGGAGGTGATCAGCGTGGCGGCATTGATGACCGACCATTCCACGCCGCTGTCGGTCGTCGCGAAGATCGACAGGCCGACGGTGAGCGGCCGCGTGTTCACCGAGGAGGTGACGATGAGCGGCCAGATGAAGTTGTTCCAGTGATGGCTGACCGAGACCAGCCCGAAGGCGAGAATGGTCGGCCGGGCGAGCGGCACATAGACCCGCCAGAGCACACCGAGGAGCGAGCATCCCTCGACCCGCGCGGCCTCGTCGAGCTCCCTCGGCACGGTCTTGAAGGTCTGCCGCAGCAGGAAGATCGCGAATCCGCTCGCGAAGTAGGGCAGGCCGATCGCCAGGATCGTGTCGAGCAGCCCCAGCGCCGACATCGTGGCATAGTTCCGCACGATCAGGATGTCCGGCATCACCATCAGCTGCATCAGGACCAGCGCGAACAGGACGTTGCGCCCCGGAAACTCCAGACGCGCGAAGGCAAAGGCCGCCAGCGTGCACAGCACGAGCTGGGCCGCGAGGATCATGGTGACGAGCAGGATCGTGTTGATGTAGTAGCGCCCGAACGGTGCCGCATTCCACGCGCGGACGAAGTTCTCGGCCGTCAGCGGCGCGAAGAGTTCGAACCGCGCGACGAAGGCCGGCGGATGGATCGCGGTCCAGGCCGCATAGGCGAGCGGCAGCAGCCAGACGATGGCCAGCGTCCAGGCTCCCGCCACGAACAGCGCCCGGTCGAACGGTCCTTCGTGATGGGCGAGCGTGCTCATCGGTAATGTGTCCGGCGGTCCAGCAGGAAGAACTGGCCGATCCCCACCACGGCCAGGATCGTCACCATCACGACGGTCAGCGTCGCGGCATAGGCCGTGTCCCAGAACCGGAAGCCCTGCTCGTAGATGTAGTAGAGCAGCAGCATTGAGGCGTTGTTCGGTCCGCCCTGCGTCATGACGAAGATGTGGTCCACCGTCCGGAAGGCGTTGATCGTGGCGTTGACCGAGATGAACAGCGTGGTGGGCATGATGAGCGGCCAGGTCACGCGACGGAAGAACGTCCAGCGCGACGCGCCCTCCAGGGCGGCAGCCTCCCGCAGGCTCTGCGGGATCGTCTGCAACGCGGCCAGGTAGAAGATCATGAAGAACCCCGCCTGACTCCAGATGGTCACCATCATCACCGCATAGAGCGCGGTCGCCGGCTGGCCGACCCAGTTGCGCGCCGGCAGGCCGAAGATGCCGCGAATCTGGTCGAACAGACCGATGCCGGGCAGGTAGAAGAACAGCCAGATGTTCGCCACGGCGATCAGCGGCAGGACGGTCGGCGTGAAATAGGCCATCCGCACGAAGCCCAGCCCGAACAGGCGCCCATGCACGAACAGCGCCATGACGAGCGCCAGCGCAATCGAGGCCGGAATGGTGATCGCGGCATAGATCGCGTTGTTGACCATGGCGCGGATGAAGATCGGGTCCTCCAGCAGGCGGGCATAGTTGGCCAGTCCCACGAAGGCGGCCGGGCGCCGCCCGCGCGGGGTGGACCAGAAGCTGTCGATGACCGTCTGGATGGCGGGCAGATGGGTGAAGGCGAACAGCAGGATCAGCGCCGGGGCGAGCAGAAGCCACGCCTGCACCCATTCGCGACGAAGGCGCCAGCCCCGGCGGGCCGGCGCGGCCGTCTCCGCCGGCGCGGCCCCGGCCAGGGGCCGCGTCCGGGGATCGATGTCAGCGGTAGGCTGCAAGGATCGCGTCCGCCTCGCGCTGGGCATCGGCCAGGGCCTGGGCCGGGGTCTTGTCGCCCACGATGGCGGCCTGGATGTTGTCGTTCAGGATCTGCGTGATGCGCGGCCCCTCCCAGGTCGCGAGTTCCGGCACCGCGAACTCGAGCTGGTCGCGCGCCACGACGGCGCCGGGCACTTCCGCGGCATAGGCGCGCATCGCCTCGGTCTCCCACGTGTCCGGGCGGGGAGCGACATAGCCCGTCTCGATCGACCAGCGGGCCGCCTGCTCGGGCGCGGTCGCCCATTTCACGAAGTCGATCGCCGCGCGGGTCTCCTCCTCGCTGTGGCCGGAGAAGAGGTAGAAGTTGCCCCCGCCGGTCGGCGCCCCGCGCCGCACGTTGGCCGGCAGCATCGCGACCCCGAATTCGAACGGCGCGTTGGCGCGGATGTTGGCGAGGTTGCCGGTCGTCGTCCAGGCGATCGCGCTTTCCCCGTCCATGAAGGCCCGCGGGGTCGCGCCCCAGTCGATGATGCCGGGCTGCATGATCCCGTGCTCGGTCGAGAGCGAGACCAGGTATTCCAGCGCCTCGAGCACCTCGGGCGTGTCGAAGAACACCTCCGTCCCGTCGTCGCTGGCCAGCCCGTCCTGCCCAGCCGAGGCCACGAGCCCGGTGAAGAGCCAGCTTGGGAAGCCGGACGAGGGAATGCGCACGCCCCATTGCGTCACGTTGCCGGCCTCGTCGCGGACGGTCAGGGTGCGACCCATCTCCACCATCTCGTCCCAGGTCTCCGGCGGCCGCTCGGGATCGAGGCCCGCAGCCTCGAAGGCTTCCTTGTTCCAGTACATCACCGGCGTGGAGCGCTGGAACGGAATGCCCCAGGTCTGCCCCTCGAACTGGCTGTTGCGCAGGAAGGCGGGATAGAAGCCGCCGATCCACTCCTCGATCTCCTGCTCGGTCAGATAGGGGTCCCACGGCTCGACGATGTCCTCGTCGATCATGGCGAACATGTCCACGGAGAGCAGGATGGCCAGGTGGGGCGGGTTGCCCCCGCGCGCGGCGGTGATGGCCCGCGTCGTCGTGTCGGCATAGGACCCCGTGTAGATCGCGTCGATGGTGACGCCCGGGTTTTCGTCCATGTAGTCCTGCGTCAGCCGCTCGATGATCCCGGCGGCGTCGCCGCCCACGGCCACGGGGAAGTAGAACTCGAGATCCACGGCGCTGGCGGGGGCGGCAAGGCCCGTGGCGGCGATCAGCGCCAGCGCGGTCGTCGTCCAGGTCTTCATGCTCTCTCCTTGTGCGAAAACCGGTTGGAGGGGGAATCGGGCAGCCGGTCACCGGCTGCGTCGAACAGGTGCTGCGCGGCCTCGGGCCAGCGCAGCCGGACGGTTTCGGGCGGGGGGCCCAGCCGGGCGGGCTGGCGGACGATCACGGCCACCCCGTCCAGCCGCACCGACACGAGCTGGTCGGCGCCGAGATACTCGATGCCCTCGGTTCGTGCCGGCACGCCGGTCTCGGCGATCGCGATGTCCTCGGGACGCACGCCGATCAGCGCCGCGCCGGGCGGTACGGGATGGCCGGGCAGCGATTCCGCGGGGATGAGGTTCATGGGCGGTGTGCCGATGAACCGCGCGCAGAAGGTCGTCGCCGGCCGCGCATAGAGCTCGCGCGGAGAGGCGACCTGCTGGATGCGCCCCTCGTTCAGGACCACGATCCGGTCGGCCATGGTCATCGCCTCGACCTGATCGTGCGTGACATAGACGAGCGTGAGCCCGAGGCGCTGCTGCAGCGCGCGGATCTCCACCCGCATCTCGGCGCGCAGCTTGGCATCAAGGTTTGAGAGGGGTTCGTCCATCAGGCAGACGGGCCGCTCCGACACCACCGCCCGCGCCAGGGCGACGCGCTGCTGCTGGCCGCCCGACAGCTGCGCGGGCTTGCGCCGCAGCAGCGTCTCCAGACCCATCAGGTTCGCCACGCGTTCGAGCCGCGCCTGCTGCTCGGCCTTGGGCACCCGCCGGACCGACAGGCCGAACAGGATGTTCTCGGCCACCGGCAGGTGCGGGAACAGGGCATAGTTCTGGAACACCATCGACAGGTTCCGCTGGGCGGGCACCCGATGCGTGATGTCCTCGCCGCCCAGCCGGATCGTCCCGGCCGTGGGTTCCTCCAGCCCCGAGATCAGCCGCAGCAGGGTGGACTTGCCGCAACCCGACGGACCCAGCAGCACCGACAGCTGCCCGCCCGGCAGGTCCAGCGAGATGTCCCGAAGCACGGGAGTCTGGCCGAAGGACTTCCAGATCCCGTCAAGCCGAAGGCCGGCCGGCTCCGCCGCGGAGGCCGGCGCGTGAGGGTCGATCGCATTCATGCGCCCCCCTCTGGCAGGGGAGTGCAACAGACTCGTGACGATGCGCCCGAAAGACGCCCGCCCGGGGACCTGTCTGTCGCCGGTTGCCCGACGATCGGGCAACCGCGTCGCTCGCACCGGTCGGTGGGAGGCGGACAGGAAAACGGAAGTACCGGGGGGGAGCGTGGCGGAGGGGGTGGGCCTGAAGCCTAACCTTCTCCACCCCCGGCGAGCGGTCCTTCGGCCGAGGCGGGGCGCTTTTTGGCACCCCGCCCTTGGGCGGCGTCAGCCCGCCTTGACCTCG
>NZ_WYDP01000040.1 GCF_009904055.1 Rubellimicrobium sp. CFH 75288
CTGCGGCCTTCAGGTTATGAGCCTGACGAGCTACCGGGCTGCTCCACCCCGCGTCAGGGTGTGATGAAGAGAGGAGGGGTTCTGGTCAGGTCTGGCGGTAACCTACTCTCCCGCGTCTTGGGACGCAGTACCATCGGCGCTTGCGCGCTTAACGGCCGAGTTCGGGATGGGATCGGGTGTTTCGCGCAGGCTGTGGCCACCAGACCGGATCAGAACCCCTCGGGAAGCATCCTGTATCCGCGTCGGATGTATGGCTTCCGGTTCGGGGACGAGATCTGTCCGTCACCGGGTCGGATCAAGCCAATCGGACGATTAGTACCGGTCAACTGAACGCGTTGCCGCGCTTGCATCTCCGGCCTATCGACGTGGTGGTCTGCCACGGTCCTGATAGGGAGACCTGGTTTCGAGGGGGGCTTCCCGCTTAGATGCCTTCAGCGGTTATCCCGTCCGCACATAGCCACCCGGCGCTGCGGCTGGCGCCACAACCGGTCCACCAGTGGTGCGTTCACCCCGGTCCTCTCGTACTAGGGGCAACTCCTCTCAAGTCTCCTGCACCCACGGAAGATAGGGACCGAACTGTCTCACGACGTTCTAAACCCAGCTCACGTACCTCTTTAAATGGCGAACAGCCATACCCTTGGGACCTGCTCCAGCCCCAGGATGAGATGAGCCGACATCGAGGTGCCAAACACTGCCGTCGATATGGACTCTTGGGCAGTATCAGCCTGTTATCCCCAGAGTACCTTTTATTCGTTGAGCGATGGCCCTTCCACGCGGGACCACCGGATCACTATGGCCGTCTTTCGACTCTGCTCGACGCGTCAGTCTCGCAGTCAGGCGGGCTTCTGCCATTGCACTCAACGGGCGATTTCCGACCGCCCTGAGCCCACCATCGCGCGCCTCCGTTACTGTTTGGGAGGCGACCGCCCCAGTCAAACTCCCCACCACGCAGGGTCCCGGACCCGGATCACGGGCCGCGGTTAGACACCAAGACGACGAAGGGCGGTATCTCAAGGACGGCTCCACGAGGGCTGGCGCCCCCGCTTCAAAGCCTACCGCCTATCCTGCACATCGCAGTCCTGGTGCCAGTGCGAAGCTAGAGTAAAGGTTCATGGGGTCTTTCCGTCTAACCGCGGGGAGCCCGCATCTTCACGGGCAGTTCAATTTCGCTGAGCCGACGTCGGAGACAGCGGGGAAGTCGTTACGCCATTCGTGCAGGTCGGAACTTACCCGACAAGGAATTTCGCTACCTTAGGACCGTTATAGTTACGGCCGCCGTTTACCGGGGCTTCAATTCGGAGCTTGCACCCCTCCTTTTAACCTTCCGGCACCGGGCAGGCGTCAGACTGTATACGTCGCCTTGCGGCTTCGCACAGCCCTGTGTTTTTAGTAAACAGTCGCCACCCCCATTTCTGTGCCCCCCGCCCCTGGTTGCCCAGGAACGGGGCCTCCTTCTCGCGAACTTACGGAGGCATTTTGCCGAGTTCCTTCGACGTCGTTCTCTCAAGCGCCTTGGTATGCTCTACCAGCCCACCTGTGTCGGTTTCGGGTACGATCTGATGGAGGGCTATTTCCAGGAACCGCTCAGCCGCCGCCCCAATCCGATAAGGGACAACAACACCCGCGATCCGTCACATCCTCCTGGCTCCGGATTATTCACCGGATTCCCATCGGCTACGCCTCTCGGCCTCGCCTTAGGGGTCGGCTCACCCTGCTCAGATTAGCTTTAAGCAGGAACCCTTGGGCTTTCGGCGAGGGGGTCTCTCACCCCCTTTGTCGCTACTCATGTCATCATTCTCGCTGGTGATCTCTCCACCCGATGGCTCACGCCCGGGCTTCACAGAACGCCTCGACCCTCCGGCACGGGACCAAACCCGCACAAAAGGACAAAGACGATGTCACACCACGCTCTGCTACCGCGCATCTTGCGATGCACCCTCAGCTTCGGCGCACGGCTTGAGCCCCGTTACATCTTCGCCGCAGGACAACTTGTCTAGACCAGTGAGCTGTTACGCTATCTTTAAAGGATGGCTGCTTCTAAGCCAACCTCCTGGTTGTTTTGGTCGTCCCACCTGCTTTCCCACTTAGCCGTGACTTGGGGGCCTTAGCTGGAGGTCAGGGTTGTTTCCCTCTCGACGACGGACGTTAGCACCCGCCGTCTGTCTGCCAGGCAGTGCTCCACGGTATTCGGAGTTTGGTTAGGCTCAGTAAGGCTGTGGGCCCCCATCACCCATCCAGTGCTCTACCCCCGCGGGCATTCACCTGACGCGCTACCTAAATAGCTTTCGCAGAGAACCAGCTATCTCCGAGTTTGATTAGCCTTTCACCCCTAGCCACAGCTCATCCCGACCTTTTTCAACAGGTGTGGGTTCGGCCCTCCAGCTGGTGTTACCCAGCCTTCAGCCTGGCCATGGCTAGATCACTCGGTTTCGGGTCTGATCCCACGAACTGAACGCCCTGTTCAGACTCGCTTTCGCTCCGCCTCCGCCTACCGGCTTAAGCTCGCTCGTGAGACCAAGTCGATGACCCATTATACAAAAGGTACGCCGTCACCCCGCCCGTCCCGAAGGACATGGGAGGCTCCGACTGATTGTAGGCGTCCGGTTTCAGGAACTGTTTCACTCCCCTCGTCGGGGTGCTTTTCACCTTTCCCTCACGGTACTGGTTCGCTATCGGTCAGCAAGGAGTACTTAGCCTTCGAGGGTGGTCCCCCGATCTTCAGACAGGATTTCACGTGTCCCGCCCTACTTGATGCGTCACCTGGAGGTTCCCGTACGGGGCTGTCACCCGCTCCGGCCCGACTTTCCAGACGGTTCCGGTCCCTCTTCGGTGCTCGGCTGGTCCGCTTTCGCTCGCCACTACTCACGGAGTCTCTGTTGATGTCCTTTCCTCCGGGTACTGAGATGTTTCAGTTCCCCGGGTTCGCCTCTTGTAACCTATGGATTCAGTCACAAGATCCCTGGGCCACCCTCCTGCTGTCTGCCAAGAGCAGACAGCAAGGGAGTGTCAGGGGGGTTGCCCCATTCGGAAATCCCTGGATCAAAGCCTATTCCCGGCTCCCCAGAGCTTATCGCAGGGTATCACGTCCTTCATCGCCTCTTGCTGCCAAGGCATCCACCAAACGCCCTTCTCGCGCTTGATCCGACCCAGAGACCCACAGACCCACAAACAGGGAGCGCCTCTTGCCTCGCCCCCCCAGGTCCCCACCGCACGGCCATCCAGCTCGCACGGGGCTCCGGTCGGAAGTCATACATCAGCAGCCCCACCCCATCCCAAAGGGACAACGCAGGGCCGCGGTTAGTGTACTTGACTTGGATACAGAACCGCCCAACCGGATCGCCCCCTCCACAGGAGACAACCCCAAGCCCACCCCCACTCGGGCAGACCAGCGGTCCTGATGCTTCTCTCTCTTCACGATGTCAAACCGCCCGATCCGATCGGACGGGACAAGACCCAACGGTCCTGTCCGGTCCGGTCCAGACGCAAGCCCTGGTGGAGCCTGGGGGGATCGAACCCCCGACCCCCTGCTTGCAAAGCAGGTGCTCTCCCAGCTGAGCTAAGGCCCCCAACAAGGGACAGGGTGGTGGGTCGAGGAGGACTCGAACCTCCGACCTTACGCTTATCAGGCGTACGCTCTAACCACCTGAGCTACCGACCCGCCCAAGACGGGTCGGCCACCCGCCATGCTCTCGCGCACCTTGAGGGGATAAGAGGGCGGCCTCGCCCCAAGCCCGGAGCCAAACCCCAGGCTGCCAGGTCGCCCCGGAGCCGAAGCTGCCGGAGACATCCCTAGAAAGGAGGTGATCCAGCCGCAGGTTCCCCTACGGCTACCTTGTTACGACTTCACCCCAGTCGCTGAACTGACCGTGGCCGGCTGCCCCCTGTTGCCAGGTCGGCGCACCGTCTTCGGGTCAACCCAACTCCCATGGTGTGACGGGCGGTGTGTACAAGGCCCGGGAACGTATTCACCGCGTCATGCTGTTACGCGATTACTAGCGATTCCGACTTC
>NZ_WYDP01000041.1 GCF_009904055.1 Rubellimicrobium sp. CFH 75288
CGACGTTGTTCAGGCCGAACTATGTGGTGAACGGCTTTAGGGTGGTGTTTCTTCGTGGTGTCCCGATAGCAGCGAAGCTGGCCGTCCGTAATAACATGTTCAAACTTGGCCTCGACAACCAGCACCCGCTCTCGATCTTGGGCATCCCGCCACAGGAACTTGAGATCGATCCGGCGCCCATCCATCGCGGGGACTTCAGAGAAGACCTCCGCAGATGCCAAACAGCCTCTGTCAATGCCAAGTTCGGTGTTGCCAAGGCCCAGAGCCCGCAGGAATGCCCCGATCCGAAGCGCCCGCGCTTGGGCTCCGCCAGCATTCAAAAGCCTCGCCAAGGTCTCGGTCGCGATCCTTTCGGAAAGGGACATTTTCCAATTCAGGCGTGGCTGCATGAGGCTGCTGTCGGGGCGGTCGAGTCCCAAGAGATACCGAGCGCGACCGAGGCTTGCTTGACGCTGCCAGAGCGGTCGATTGCGGACGAACGCTTCGATGAGCGTACTTGCTCCACCCAAAAGCCTTTGCGTTGTCTCGATGATTGACATTCGTTCGTTGTTGAAGATTACCCGTCTCGGGACACGACATCTCACCGCGTTCAAAGCCTCGGGCGTCACTTCAAATTCCGGCTCTGGTTTCTTGCCTTGAGGCATTTCAAGTTCCTGATCAACGCGAATGCTTATGAGCATCAATGATTTCGACCCTATCCCCCCATCTTGCCAGATACCAAGCCATTTCCTGCCGCCCTCCGGCGCGGAACCGCACAACCAGCGATCCGTCTGGAAGTCGCTCGGTTTCCTGCCGCGGATGGAACACATAGGTCGCGGCTTCGTCCGCCACTTCGGGCAGGAAGCGCCATTCGAGGTCCTGCGGCTCCTCGCGCCAGATGCCGAAGCTTTCGGCCAACCAATCCTGCAGGTCGAAGCCCTCGGGGCGTTCGAACACCTCATCCTCCAGGTCGATCCGCTCGAACCCGGCCAGCGCGAACAGGCGCAGGTCGTCCTGGTATTCGCTCCAGGCCAGCAGGTATTGCCGCCCTTCGCCGAACAGCATGGCAATCGGGCCAAGGCGCGTATTGCGCGAGAGCTTGCCAGAACCACGGGCGCGATGGTCGGCCGAGATCATCACCCCTGCAAGGATTGCGTCGCGCAGCTTGCGCAGGATTTCGGGTGCGATGCGTTCGCGCGGGCCGGGGCGGAAGGCCACGCCATCGGCCATCAGTTGCGCCTCGAGATCGGCGGCGATGCGACGGCGGCGGTCGTCTCGAAACATCGCCTGCACCTTGGACAGCAGCCGTTCCAGCGTCTCAGCGGTGTCGAGGTCGCCCTCGCGCCGCGCGATGCTGGCGGCCCGGTGCCCGGCCGTCAGTTCGTCGACGGTGGGCTCCACCATCTTACCCAGCGCGCCCGGCGGAAAGCGCCAGTATTTCTGGCCGTTCACACCGGGGCGCTCCTCGAGTTGGGGAAAGGCGCGCAGCACGGCATCGCGCATCCGCTCGGCCGTGCGCCGGGACACGCCGAAGGTCTGCTCGATGTCGGCGATCGACACACCTTCGGCCGAGCCCTGCATCATCACCGCCAGCCGCAGCAGATCTTCCTGACGGGAATAGCGCATGATGCCTCCCTTGCCTTCAGGGACGAGCCTTGCTGTTCCGGACGCCACCGGTCAACGGCCGAAGCCGATGGACCGCGCCGCGCCTTCCTTCGCCGCGGACTCGCGCCGCAGTTCGGCCAGGATCGTCGCCGTGTCGTCCTGACCAAGGGCGCGCATCCGGCGTGCGACGTTGGCGAAGTCGCCCGGGGCCAGCCGGTCCAGCGCCGCGACCTCTGCCGGGACCGGCGCTGCGAAGTGCGCGGCCCAGGCAAGCGGCAGCTGATCCGGGCGCAGCCAGTCGAACCGGATGCGGAAGGTGAAGCGCCGCTGCGTCGCCGGGTCGAGGTGGTTCGCCAGGTTGGTGGTGCAGACGAAGGGGAGCGGATGGCTCTCCATCCAGGTCAGCATCTCGTTGACCTGGCTTACCTCCCACTGGCGGACGGCGTTGCGCCGGTCGGCGAGCAGGCTGTCGGCCTCGTCGAAGATCAGCAGCGCCCCCTCGGCCCGGGCATCCGCAAAGGCGCGGGCAATCGCCTGCTCGGTGCCGCCGACCCACATCGACAGCAGGTCCGAGGCCCGCTTCTCGATGACGGGAAGGTGCAGTTGCCGCGCGAGGTGGCGGGCCCAGGCGCTCTTGCCCGTTCCGGCCGGACCGTCGAGGCAGAAGGACAGCCGGGGCAGTTCCGGGGTGGCGGTCAGTCGCGCCTCCAGCAGGGACAGGCTGGTATCGGTGTTCGCCAGTGCCGGAACCCACAGAACCTCCGAGTGGTGGCGGGGCGGCGGCGCGACACCCCCGTTGGTCAGCTTGGCCGACGCCCCGAGGACCTGCCTGAAGGTGTCGATCCCTCCACCGCAGGCCCGCGCGACCCGCATCGCGTCCGCCACCAACGCCGGAGCATGATCGTGGAAGTCCGCGAGTGACGTGATCGACGCGACATCCTCCGTCGCTACATGCCGATCCGCCAGGCGTTGCCAGATCCGTTTGCGGATCTGTCCTGCGGGCGGGCGCATCTCGGCCGAGAAGGTCATCCGGCGCAGAAAGGCCGGATCGCAGGGCGCGATTGAATTGGTTGTCCAGAGCGTGGGGACCGGATTGGTTTCCAGCAGCCGATTGGCAAAGACCTTCGACGTCTGACCTAGCCCGGAGAAGGGAAGAATGATGCCGTTCCCGAACAGATCCTCCATCTCATCCAGCATCAGCACGGTGTCGCGCCGCGATGCCAGCATCCGGCCTGCCATGCGCAGTTCGGCCAGGCGCTCGCCCCGAGACGGCTCCTGGCCCCTCTCGTCTGCCTCGCCGATCGCGCGCAGGCGTGCACCCAGTTCGCGGACCAGAACCTTGCAGAACTCGGTCTTGCCCGTCCCCGGCGGCCCGTAGAGCAGGATGTTCACCCCGGGCATGCCCTCGGCGAGGGCCTTCTGCAGGAGCTTCCGCATGATGGCTGCACTGTCGCCCAGCCCTTGGAAGTCACTCCATTCCGCCTCCGGCGGTGGGGCTGGGGGGAACAGGAGTGCGACAAGTCCCTCGATGTCACCGAAGTCGGTCGTCAGGGCACTGGCGAGGCGGTTCGACACGGACCAGGACATGTCGTGGCGGGACAAGATGGACCCATCGGTCTGCAGCAGGCCCGAGACTGACAGACGGGCATCGGGCCGGAGTGCCGCCCGGATCTCCGTGTGGTCGGCCCCTACGAACAGGGCGATCAGGAAGGGCAGCGTCACATCCCGCGTCTGGAGTGCCTGGTCGACGACATGTTCGAACATGTCGAAGCTGTGATAGCTGGCGAAGAACTCGAGGATCCGCGCCTCCACGTCGGTCAGGCCGAAGTGCTGCCCGAGGCGCGCAGCGTTGATCCGAACGAGGTTTTCCTCGGGGGGGCCCTCGCCGTTGCGCAGGTCTCCCAGTAGGCCCCGCACTCTCCCCCACCAGGCGGCCCCTGGCCGGGTTCGCGGCCGTTCCGGGCATTCGACGTCGGTCAGGTATTCAATCCAGCCCGGCACCTCCTTGGCCACCTTGCTGCAGGGGCCGAAGCGATTGGCAAGGACGGCGACGAGCTCAAGCGCAAGATGTTTTTCCGTGGTCATCTTCTCTCTCCGTCGATGAAGAGAGGATGGAGCACATGTCCGTCAGAAACGGACATATCGGCTGAGGAGGCCGCGGCCGAGACCGAGGCGCGCATCCTCGTGACCCTGCTGGAGGCGGGCAGCGGCAACGGGCC
>NZ_WYDP01000042.1 GCF_009904055.1 Rubellimicrobium sp. CFH 75288
CCTGCCCCCGCAACCAAAAATATCAAAGAATACAGCATCTTAAAAGCCTCCCTCGCGGGAGGCTTTCTGCGTTGCACGCCCGTGTCAACACTGTGTCAACAAAACCCCGGCGGCCCGTGTCAACGCATGGCGCCGAGTCGCACAGCATTCTCCGCTTGATCGAGACGCGCCCGCGAGCCTGATGGTCCCCGACACCACCACGGGAGGCCACCCCATGCCGAAGACCAACGACGCCGCGCTCGCCGCCTTCATCGCGCGCAAGGCCGAGATCGACGCTGCCATCGACCGCATCCGCGCCGCCAGCGAGGACCGCTTCTTCGCCAGCCCCGAGGACGTGAACTGGGGCCATGTCACGGCCCTCGCTGACCACGCTGTGCTGTTGAACCGCATCACGGATGCGATCTACGCTGAGGGGGAACACGCCCCACGGCGCGGCGCCGAAGCATGATGGGCCCTCAAGGACGCTGCACATCGCGAAACAGCCCGACCAGCCCCTCGGCAAAAGGATCGAGCTCCGCGGCACGGTCCTTCGCCCAATCAAGCCACTCGGTGGTCGTCTTCTCCCCGATGGCATGATTCCCTTCGGATGCCAGCCGCGCTTCAAGCTCGGCGATGAACGCATCGAGAAGCTGCTTCTCCTTCCAGTTCGTCGCCGCAGACCGGAAGCGACTCCAGCGCGCGTCATCGATCTCCTTGAGCCGTCGCAACTCCCACCGGCGCCGCTCCGCCTCCTGATAGCGACGACGGTCCTCCTCGCGTTTGCGCTCCCACTCGATCAGGCGTGGAACGCTCGCCACGACCGTTTCCACGATTGCCGGGATCAACTGCGAGAACGGCTTCCTCGGGCTCTCGATCCACTGCGGCTGCTCGCCCGGAAGCCATGTGCTGATCTGCGCCCTGAGGAATCCCGATGAGGTCAGCCCCGAATTGTGGTGATGCGGATAGGCCGTCCACTTCGCGGCTTCACCTTCCGGTCGCTTGATCGGCCGAGACATCTTCTCCTTCACCATGCACTCCATGTCCCGCCCCCCGACGGTAAAGGTCAGCTTGCCGTGAATGTCGGCCTCCTTGACGCGGCCGCCCGCCGCCTCGATGGCGCGGCAGAGCGAGCTGCTGGCCCGGAAGCGATACAGATCGCGCGGCGTGAGATCGTCCAGGAGGGACTTGCCCCAGGACCAGATGTCGTTCCTCCGTCGCCGGTTCTCCTGCGCGTGCTCCTTTTGCTCGCGCTTATGCTCCGCGATCCACGCCTTGATCTTCGGGTGCAGCCCGTCGAGTGGATCCAGCCCGTCGTCCTTCTCGGTCTCCTTGGCGTCCGGGATGGACGGAGGTTCAGGTGCGCGCGCCTCTACCGATGGCGACACCGCCGAGGGCCTCTTTGGTGCTACGACCGTCGGTCGAGGCGCGCGCGATGTACGAGGGGCGGTCTCCTTGACGGCGACGACTTCTTCCGCGGGCAAGGGCGTAGGCGCAGGGGCCCGGCCCACAGCCTTCTTCTGCCAATATCCCGGAGGCGGATAAGGCACCTGGCGCTTGCCGCAGAGCTTGGCGAGACGCGGGCCGTCGAGACCAAGTTCCGGGCCGACACGATTGAGCGGCCGTTCCCATACGAGCGCATAGAGCTCCTCGCGGGAGAGGTCCTTTGCTGTTCGTGTCGTTCCGCCGTCCATGAAAAGGCCCAAAAGATTCGTCTTCCGGGCCCAGAGTAGGATCGAGGAATGGCAGCCGAAACCGGAAATCCGAACGCGTTGTAGCCGCCGACGCGATTTGCCCGCGCGATCACGCTGCCGCCGTCGCGATTCCATCCAGCCGCACCACGACGCTGGTGACGCCGGTCTCGGCAGCCTCGACCGCGACCCCGATGGGGAAGCGCCCGGTGCCAGGCGCGTTGACCTGCTTCGCGGTGTTGTCCCACGCGACGCGCGCGCCGACGGTCAGCACTGCGGCGCTGGCCTTCGGCATCTGGAACACGCCGGTCGTGGAAAGTTCGACCGGCTCGCCCTCGGCCGAGGAATAGGCGGCGATGCCGAAGATGCTGCCGACGATCAGCGCGTCGCCCGAGGCGATGCCGCCCGCGGGAGTGGGCACGGTGATCAGGTGGCCGTTCTGGATGTAGGTCTTCATGGCTCAGAGCCCTTTCGAGGATTGGATGCGGACGACGGAGACGCGCCCCGCGGCGCCCGCGATCTGCCGGTTGAGGTCCGCGAGCGCGGCGGCCATCTCGGCGTCGCTCGCGTAGGTGATGCGCTTGCCGTCGTATTCGACGGTGCGGACGCCCCGGTAGCGCGCGGCCATCAGGGCGTCCCGCCAGGCGGTGAGCTGGGCGAGGTCGGCCATCACGCGCCTGCGTTCATGAACCAGCCGCGGTGGTCGATGAAGCCCGCCCCGAAATCGAGGATCACCCGGATCTCCACGCCGTCCACGTCCCAACCCGACCGGCTCTCGACCTGCGGACCCTCCGCGCCGGAGAGATAGGCGAACTCGAGACCGTCGATCTCGCCGGGATCGGCGGTGACGTGCCAGCGGGTGGCCGAGGACAGGCGCGGCTCGACCACCAGCGACAGCGACCCCGAGAACGGGTTCACATCCGCGGCGGTGGCAGGCGCGATACTGGCCAACCACTTCTCTGCCGTGGTCTCCAGCGCAGGCGGCACCAGCAGGTTGCGGGGCGTCACGCGGATCGTGCGATCCTCGATACCCTTCTGGATCCGCAGTGCCAGCCGGGCCGCCGAGAGCGTCGCACCCGAAATCACCGCGCCGGTGCCGGCCTTGTTGCCGTGATCGGCGTGGAACAGCGTCTTGCCGTCCGACAGCGTCGGCCCGTTGCCGCTGCCCGCCTC
>NZ_WYDP01000044.1 GCF_009904055.1 Rubellimicrobium sp. CFH 75288
CTGCTGGCCGAGGGCGAAAGCGCGGAGGCGGCCGAGGCCCCCAAGGCCGCCAGCACGCCCATGCCCGCCGTCCTGACCGGCTCCGAAGGCAAGGCGGACGCAACCGCAGGCGGCGAGGCGCCCACCAGCGCCCCCGTCCCGCCCGAACCGGCCGGGTCCGCAGGCAGCGACTGGCCCGAGGGAACCGAAACCCGCACCCAGACCGTGCGGGAGGCGCTCCGCGACGCCATGGCCGAGGAGATGCGCCGCGACGAGACCGTGTTCCTGATGGGCGAGGAGGTCGGCGAGTATCAGGGCGCCTACAAGGTCAGCCAGGGCCTTCTGGACGAGTTCGGCGCCCGGCGGGTCATCGACACCCCCATCACCGAACACGGATTCGCCGGGATCGGCGTCGGCGCGGCATTCGGCGGCCTCCGACCCATCGTCGAGTTCATGACCTTCAACTTCGCCATGCAGGCGATGGACCATCTGATCAACTCGGCGGCCAAGACGCTCTACATGTCGGGCGGCCAGATGGGATGCCCGATCGTCTTTCGCGGCCCGAATGGCGCGGCGGCGCGCGTGGCGGCCCAGCACAGCCAGGACTTCGCCGCCTGGTACATGCAGGTGCCGGGGCTGCGCGTGGTCATGCCCTACAGCGCGGCGGACGCCAAGGGGCTGCTCAAGACCGCGATCCGCGATCCCAACCCGGTCATCTTTCTCGAGAACGAGATCCTCTACGGGCGCTCCTTCGAGGTGCCGGTGCTGGACGACTTCACCATCCCCCTGGGCAAGGCCAAGGTGGAGCGGGAGGGGTCCGACGTCACGATCGTGAGCTTCGGGATCGGGATGACCTATGCCCTGCAGGCCGCCGAGGAGCTGGCCGGTCAGGGCATCGAGGCGGAGGTGATCAACCTGCGCACGCTGCGCCCCATGGACCTCGACACGGTGCTGCGCTCGGTCAAGAAGACCAACCGCTGTGTCACCGTCGAGGAAGGCTGGCCGCAGGGCTCGGTGGGCTCGTGGATCGGCTCGCAGATCATGCAGCAGGCCTTCGACCATCTGGACGCGCCGGTGATCGCCTGCACGGGCAAGGACGTGCCGATGCCCTATGCCGCCAATCTCGAGAAGCTGGCCCTCGTCACCACCGCGGAGGTCGTGGAGGCGGTGCGGCAGGTCACCTATCGGTAGGGGGCCCCGGCCATGCGCAACTCGGCTCATCTGCTGATCGCGGGGGTGATGGCGGCCTCCCCCGCCCTCGCCTTGCCGCCCCGATACGACGTGGAGAGGCACTGCCGCGAGGTGGCGAGCTTCGGCGGGAGTTTCAGCGCGGTGCTCTATGACACCTGCTTCGACATGGAGCAGGACGCCTACGATACCCTGAAGCGGCGCTGGGACGGCCTTCCCTCCGCGATGCGGCGTCATTGCGATCAGGTCGCCAGCTTCGCGGGCTCGGGGTCCTACTCCCTGCTCGAGACCTGCGTGCAGATGGAGGAGCAGGCCGGCTCCTCCGGCAATGTCTTCCAGTACTGAGGGGCCGGACCCATGCCCACCGAGATCCTGATGC
>NZ_WYDP01000045.1 GCF_009904055.1 Rubellimicrobium sp. CFH 75288
GTGGCGCGCACGGCGCAGGCCCAAGGCGTGCAGGTCATCTTCGACGATAGCCTGATCGACATGCTGGCGGCCGAAGGGTTCCGGCCCGAATACGGCGCGCGCGAGCTCAAGCGCCAGATCCGCAGCCTGGTCGAGACGCGCCTGGCTCGCGCCATGCTGGGCGGCGAGGTCACGCAGGGCGATCGTGTGCGGATCGGCTGGGACCAGCAGGCCGAACAGGTGCGCATCGAGCCGGTGACACAAGACGAAGCGGGGGCCGAAGCGCCGGAAGATCGGTCGGCGGCCGAGTAACCGGACGCCGGCGGCCGACCGATCGACGGCGGTGCCGCACGCCACCGCCCTGTCCGGCAACCATCTGAGAACGGGGGGAGGACCTTTCCCGACGGCAGCCTCTTGACATCCCGGCGGCACCTTCCTTCATCAGGATCGAACGCCCGAAAGGGGTTCACGCAAGACGACGGGTCTGGCCCAAGCGGCAGGCCACCGGGGGTGCCGGTCCGGGCCCCTCGAGGTGACGTCCGAAGTCCAGAGCGGGGGGCGCAGTCTGATGCCTCCCTCCCGTCCTTCGTGGCCGCCTTCGGGTCCACAGGAGGAGGTGACCATGCTCTACAGGACTGCACTCTACCCCGCCGATCCCTTCGCGCTGATGCGCCGGCTGTCGGAGGATCTGGACCGTGCCTTCGGCGCCTCCCGCGCCTTCCCGGCGCTGAACGTCTGGCAGAACGACGAGGCGGCGGCGATCACCGCCGAACTGCCCGGCGTCGAGCCCGCCGACATCGACATCCAGGTGAAGGACAACGTGCTCACGCTGTCGGGCGAGCGCAAGGCCCCTGCCCTGCCGGACGGCGCCGTCTGGCATCGCCGCGAACGGGCCTTCGGGCGCTTCACCCGTGCGATCAGGCTTCCGTTCCGTGTCGATCCCGAAAAGGTCGAGGCGCGCTTTGCCGATGGCGTGCTGCGCATTGCCGTGGGCCGCCCCGAGGAGGACAAGCCCCGCCGCATCGCGATCAAGGCCGCCTGAGAGAGGAGGACGAGACATGACCACCGAAGTCACCACGGCGCCCGAACAGACCCCGGCCCAGACTGCGGCAGAAACGACCCGCAACCGTCCGGTCTGGAGGCCGCTGACCGACATCGTCGAGACGGGGGACGGCGTGACGCTGATGCTCGAACTGCCCGGCGTGGCGCCCGACGATGTGGACGTCGCTCTGGAGCAGCGCGTCCTGACCATCCGCGCCCGGTCGCACCATGCCGACCCCGACAGGCTCCGCCTGGCCCATGCCGAATACGAGCCCGGCGATTACGAACGCGCCTTCACCCTGTCGGGGGATTTCGATGCCGACCGCATCGAGGCCGAAATGCGCAACGGTGTGCTGACCCTCCGTCTGCCGCGCAGCGAAGCGAGCCGGCCGAGGACGATCAAGGTCAAGGCCGCCTGAGCCGATGAAAGGAGGATTGTGATGAAGATCAAGGATCTGATCC
>NZ_WYDP01000046.1 GCF_009904055.1 Rubellimicrobium sp. CFH 75288
GTTCGCTCTGAACAACCCGATCAGGCGGTTGCATAGCCGTGTTGGAGCCCCAGCATCGCCCGGCTGAGGTCCAGGATTGCGGCGATGATCTGGGCAAGCCAAGCCCGGAGGTGGTCGAGGATCTTGCGAAGGTTGTGACCACAGCCGCAGAGGATGGCGAAGATGTCGTTGCCGAGGGTGCCCTTGAGGCCGCAGCGGGCGAGGCGGCCGTCGGTCTTCATGTGGCCGATTTCGGGCTCGATGGCACTGCGGCGTCGGAGCGCCTTTGCCAAGGCTGGCGTCAATCCCCGGCGGGTGCCGCTGATCAGAACCTGTGTGCTCTCAACGCGGTGGCCGCGATAGCCGCGGTCGACCACGGCCAGGCGGGGGCGGCAGTCCGTGAGGATCTCCACCTGCTCCAGCGCCTCGACCAGGGTGTGGCCGTCATAGGGGTTGCCCGGCAGCGCGCGCATACCGACCACGAAGCCTTCGGCCAGCGTGGTGGCGATGCTGACCTTGCAGCCGAACTCGTATCGCACCCGCGCCTTGCCTTTCGAGATGCAGTCCACCTCCGGCTCGTGGAGGGAGTAGATCTTGCCGGTGCTCCTCGGCGTCTGGTGGAGCAGCCTCGAGACGAGGACTAGCTTGTCGATCACCCGCTCGCGCAGCCTCCCCGCAGGGACCTCGTCGAGTTGCCGGCGCAGGTCGCGTAGCACGCGGCCGGTGTAGCCCCTGAGGGTCCTCAGGGCCTTGCGCATGCGCTTGAACTGCTTGGCATGCGCATAGCGGCCGATCTGCGCCGCCAGCCGCGGCGCGAGACGGGCGTAGCTCTGGCGCAGTTCGACCCCGGCCTCTCGGGCGAGGTCCACCAGTTGCGCCCGCGCCCGCTCCAGGAGCCGGGAGTCCGTGGGGTGAGCGATGGCTTTCTCCATCACCGTCGTATCCACCGCGACCTGCTCGAGGCTCCGCTCCGCCACTGCACCTGAGGCGCGGCCCGCCTCGATGGTCTTCGTGAGCAGCCACTCGACACCCTCTTCCCCAATGCGCTTGCGCCAACGGGTGAGCGAGGTGGGATCGATCGGTGCGTGGTGCTGGAAGAAGACCTCCCCGGTGAAGTGCTGATAGTAGGGGTTCTCCACCCAGCGTGCGACCACCGCCTCGTCCGACAGCCGAAAGGCGTGCTGGAGATAGAGCAGGCCCGCCACCAGCCGCGACGATGTCGCCGGCCGGCCCGTCGAGGACGGGAAGAACCCCGACCACTCCGTCTCGAAGAACTCCCAGTCGATGAGGCTTGCGAGCTTCACCAGTTCATGGCGCATGTCGATCAGGCCGACGAGCCGTGGACGGAGAAGGTCGTCCTGCTCGGGTGGACGCGGGCGGTGCTTCATCGCGGGACCAGAAATTGCAGGGTTCCAGG
>NZ_WYDP01000047.1 GCF_009904055.1 Rubellimicrobium sp. CFH 75288
GTGGCGCGCACGGCGCAGGCCCAGGGCGTGCAGGTCATCTTCGACGACAGCCTGATCGACATGCTCGCCGCCGAAGGCTTCCGCCCCGAATACGGGGCGCGCGAGCTGAAGCGTCAGATCCGCAGCCTGGTCGAGACGCGCCTGGCTCGCGCCATGCTGGGCGGCGAGGTGGCGCAGGGCGATCAGGTGCGGATCAGCTGGGACAAGACGGCCGAACAGGTGCGGATCGAGCCTGCCGCGGCACCCGCTTCCGATGGCGAGGATACCAGCGGTACTGGTCCAGAGAAAGGCGCGGTTCCGAAACCGACTCCCGACGCCGCCGAATAGGCGGCTGACCCATACGATCAGGCGCCGCCGCTACGACCAGCCTCGAGCGAACGCCGAGATACCAACGCCCGTCCGTTCCCGCGACGGGCCTCAGAGAGGAGGGAGCATGCAATGGCCTATCCCATGGCACTCTACCGCGCCGATCCATTCGCGATGATGCGGAGGCTGAGCGAGGATTTCGACAGGCTCGTCTCCGGCGCGGCGCCGGCGTTTCCGGCGGTCCATGTCTGGCAGGGCGATGCCGCCGCAGCGATCACTGCAGAACTACCGGGCGTCGACCCAGCCGACATCGACATCTCGGTGAAAGACGATGTCCTGACGCTGTCGGGCGAACGTCGGCTGCCCGACCTGCCCGACGGGGCCGTTTGGCATCGGCGCGAGCGCGGCTTCGGCCGGTTCACCCGCGCGGTGCGCCTCCCGTTCCGGGTCGATCCCGACAAGGTCGAGGCACGCTTCACCGACGGCGTACTGCGGATCGCGGTCGGCCGGCCCGATACCGACCTGCCGAAGCGCATTCCGATCAAGGCCGGCTGAAGCAGAGGAGCAGCGCCGATGACCGAACAGATGTCACACACTTCCGCCGCCCGACCCGAGGGCGCCGAGCCGACGCACCACCGAAGGGTGTGGCGCCCCCTTGCCGACATCGTCGAGGTGGGCGACGCGATCCTGCTGATGGTCGAGATGCCCGGCGTTCCCGCCGGCGACGTCGAAGTCACGCTCGAGCAGCGTGTGCTCACCATCCGTGGACGCACCGCCCTCGTCGCCCCCGAGAATCTGCGCCTCGTGCACGCGGAATACGCCCCGGGCGACTACGAGCGCATCTTCACCTTGTCGGGCGATTTCGACAGCGAGCGGATCGAGGCCGAGGCGAAGAACGGCGTGTTGACCTTGCGTCTGCCGCGGGCAGCAGAGGCGGAGGCGCGCCGGATCGAGGTCAGGTCGGCATGAGCAACGGAGAACGCAGATGAAGATCAAGGATCTGATCC
>NZ_WYDP01000048.1 GCF_009904055.1 Rubellimicrobium sp. CFH 75288
GCCTGTAATTGGCCACCACATTTGAGACACCTTGGGGAACCGACTCCCCCCATATCTTAGCCAGGAACTCCAAGGGAGCAAGGCCACCCAAGGCCCTGTGGGGCCTTCTGCGGTTGTAGTGGTCAAGGTAGGCATTGAGCTCCGCCTGTAGTTCGCTCACCCTCGTGGGCAAAGCTCGGGTATAAAACTCCTCCCTAAAAGTCCGTTGCAACCGCTCCACGTGCCCGTTGAGCTTGGGGCTCCGGGGAGGCAGCACGAAAAGAGCAATCCCCAAACGTCGGCATGTCTCCTCAAACTCCGCCATGAACTCGCTACCCCCATCCACCTGTACCGCCCGGATGGGGAAAGGCGCCTGGGCCACCAGTCGGGACAGAAACTCCCCCGCTAGCCTCGCCGTGGCCCGGCTGTGCACCTCCCCCAGGGCATAGCGGGTAAAGAGGTCCACCGCCGAAAAGTGCCGCACCACCTCCCCCGGTCCCAGGCTCACCATCAAGGTGTCCACCTGTACCAGGTCCCCAGGGGCTTGAGCTTCGTATCCCCGGGGCTTACCCCGGGCGTAGGGTCTCCTAGGTCTTCCCCTGGCCTTCCCTCTCCCCCTCCGGGCCAGAAAGCGGGCCACCCTCTCCACCCGTCCCCTCCCCTCCAAATACGCCAGAATCCGGCCCACCGTCCGTTCCCCTAGCTGGAAGCCCTCCCGGCGCAAGGTGAGCCAGATGGGCCACCGCCCCCAGGTGGGGTTCTCCCTCCTCAGCTCCTCCACCCGCGGAAGAAGCTCGGGCCTCCAGTGCACCTTTCCCCGCAGGCGCCGGGGGCGGCGGGACTTGGGCTTGAGTCCGGCTAGCCCCTTCTCCCTCAAAGCCCTTTCCCAACGGTAGTAGGTGGCCCGGCTGATGCCTAAAAACTCCTGGATCTCTCCCCAGCTCCGCTTGCTCTCCCGCAGGGCTTTCACCAACTTCACCTTGCGAAGGCGTTCCTGGACATCCGGGTCGCCTGCCCCCGCTTCGGCCAGTCTTGTCCCTTGG
>NZ_WYDP01000049.1 GCF_009904055.1 Rubellimicrobium sp. CFH 75288
CTCCCGCAGGGCTTTCACCAACTTCACCTTGCGAAGGCGTTCCTGGACATCCGGGTCGCCTGCCCCCGCTTCGGCCAGTCTTGTCCCTTGGCTAGCCCCTTGCCATATCGCTCGGCCAAACGAGGTAAGCTGCATATGGGGAACCTCCGCTACAGGGTCGGTTCCCCATCTTTTTATCCCATTCAGCGTCTCACATGTGTCTGTCCAGGTTCAG
>NZ_WYDP01000005.1 GCF_009904055.1 Rubellimicrobium sp. CFH 75288
TACCATCACTGTCAAAGAGCAGGTTTCGGCGAAGACCCTTCCCCATCGCCCCGAAGGGCTGCGGCAGAGCGGATCATCTCCGAGATCGTCCGCCTCGCTGCCGGTCTGTCGTCCGGCCCTCGGCGTCTCGGCGGCGCCCCCGGCGTCGTCGGTGAGCGGGTATTTACGGATGGGGCCCGCCCTCCGCAAGAGGGTCCGTCACAAAAGTTGCAACTTTTTTCCGGTTGGTCAGGAATGCCTCGGAATCAGGGGCTTGACCTTCATCCCGGCTTCGCAGGCCGGTCGGCTCACGCGCCCCTGACGCCGCCACCCGCCCGCGACGCCTGGCGGCGAATCCAGTCCCGCGGCTTCAGTCTCGCCGCAAGCAGGGTCAGGATCAGCCCGCCATAGACGAGCGGCTCGAGGGCAAACCCCCGGGCGAGCCAGAGGAAATGGAGCGCCGCGAGGAATGCGGCCGGATAGACGAGCCGGTGCAGACGCCGCCACGCCACCCCGCCCATGCGGCGGATCGCTCCGTCGGTGGATGTCAGTGCCAGGGGCACGAGCAGCACGAAGGCCGCGAATCCCACCGTGATGTAGGGACGCTTGACGATGTCGGCCATGATCGCCGAGACCGCCTGGAGGTCCAGCAATGCCCAGACGGCCACATGGGCGGCGGCAAAGGCGAAGGCGAGCAGGCCCGTGGCGCGCCGGAACCGCAGAAGGTTGATGCCGGCGAGCCGCCGAACCGGGCTGATGGCAAGGGACGCCACGAGCAGCTGCAGGGCCGCAAGCCCGTAGGCCCGCTCGAGCCAGTCCACGGGCTCGATCAGGGCAGGGTCCGTTGCCGCGCGCCAGAACAGCCAGACCAGCCACACCATCCCACCGGCATAGAGAGGCCAGACCGGCACGTGCCGGACGGCCCGGTTGATCGCGTCGGACAGCGCCACGTCAGTAGTGGCGCGACAGGTCCATGCCCTCGTAGAGGGATGCGACCTCGCTCTCGTAGCCGTTGAACATCAGGGTCGGCTGGCGGCGCGAGAACAGGCCCCCGCCGATGCGCCGTTCGGTGGCCTGGCTCCAGCGCGGATGATCCACGTTCGGGTTCACATTGGCATAGAAGCCGTATTCCTGGGGCGCCATCCGGCTCCAGGTGGTGGGAGGCTGCTCAGCCACGAGCGTGATGCGCACGATCGACTTGGTGGACTTGAAGCCGTACTTCCACGGCACGACGAGGCGGATCGGCGCCCCGTTCTGGTTCGGCAGGGGTTGGCCGTAGAGCCCCGTTGCCAGAAGGGTGAGGGGGTGGCGGGCCTCGTCCAGCCGCAACCCTTCGACATAGGGGAAGTCGAGCACGCCGCGTCGCACGCCCGGCATGGCGTCGGGCTGAACGGTGGTCTCGAACGCCACATAGCGCGCCTCGCCCCGGACTCCGATCCGCTCGAGCACGTCCGCCAGCTCCACCCCCAGCCACGGCACGACGCGCGACCAGCCCTCCACGCAGCGGAACCGGTAGATCCGCTCCTCGGCTTCGAGACCCTCGAGCAGCTCGGCTAGGGCGTACTCGCCCGGTCGCTCCACCAGCCCGTCGACCCGGACGGACCAGGGCTCCGTGACCATGGCCGCGGCATGACGGACGGGATCGGTCTTGTCGTAGCCGAATTCGTAGAAGTTGTTGTAGGTGGTGATCTCCTCGAAGCTGTTGGGCTCGAGCCGTTCCTCGGCAATGGCGACAGCCGGGCCGAGAGCGGCGGCGGCCGCACCCGAGACGAGAAGACGGCGCCGGTCGGTCCAGAGCCCCGGCGGCGTCACATCCGCCCGCGTGAGATCGTTGCGCCAGCGATGGGCCATGGGATCCTCCCGTCCGGAATCCGTTCGCGTCCAGACACGGATGGACGGCCGGAGAGTTTCACGCACCTCACATTGCCGTGCTGCGGTCTCGGCGGAAAGCCGCGTCCGGCGGCTCTCGACCGCCGCCGGGGCGATGGGCGACTGATCCGGCCGGAAAGACTCCCCGTAGCCCCTGCGATGCCGGAGCGCGCCTCGGCGCCTCCAGGCATTACGCAATCAAGGGAGACTCGACATGCTTCGTACGACCCTTCTGGCGTCCGCCGGCGCCCTCGCGCTTGGCACGGCCGCGTTCGCTCAGGACATGGACATCATCGACACCGCGCAGAATGCCGGCAACTTCACCACGCTCCTCGCCGCTGTCGAGGCGGCCGGCCTGACCGAGACCCTGCGGGGCGAAGGACCCTTCACCGTGTTCGCGCCGACCGATGAAGCCTTCGCGGCCCTGCCCGAAGGCACCGTCGATTCGCTGCTGGCCGATCCCGAAGCGCTGGCCAACATCCTGACCTATCACGTGGTGCCCGGTCGCGTGATGTCCTCGGATCTCACCGAAGGCATGACGGCGGAGACGGTTCAGGGCTCCGAAGTGACCTTCACGCTCGAAGGCGGGCCGATGATCAACGACGCGATGATCTCGCAACCCGACATCGAGGCGTCCAACGGGGTCATCCACGTGATCGACTCCGTCATCATGCCGCCGGAAGGCTGATCGCCCGGCGCCACCGAGCCAAGACCCCCGGCGGATCGCTCCGCCGGGGGTTTCCGCATTCCGGGATCGGGACTTCAGTGCACCACGGCCTGCATGGGCCGACCGCTGTCGCGGGGAGGCGCGACGCGGTTTCCGACGATCAGCCCCTCCGGACCGGCAGTCACGCGGACGGTTTCCCCGTCGCGGATGTCCCCGGACAGGATCGCCTCGGCCAGCCGGTCCTGCAGCGCGGACTGGATCACCCGCTTGAGCGGACGCGCCCCGTACACGGGATCGTAGCCTTCCGTGGCCAGCCACGCCTTGGCAGCCTCGTCGAGATCGAGGGTGATGTTGCGCGAGGCGAGCCGCGCCTCCAGACGCCGCAGCTGGATCTCGACGATCTTGGCCATGTCGGCGCGGTCAAGCCGGTCGAACAGCACGATCTCGTCCAGCCGGTTGAGGAATTCGGGCCGGAAGTGGGCCCGCACCGCCTCCATCACCTCGCGGCGGGCAAGCGACGAGTCGGCGCCTTCGGGCAGGAGGCTGAGCGCCTGGCTGCCGAGATTGGAGGTCAGCACGATGAGGGTCTGCTTGAAGTCCACCGTGCGCCCCTGTCCGTCGGTCAGCACGCCGTCGTCGAGCACCTGCAGCAGGACGTTGAACACGTCGGGATGGGCCTTCTCGACCTCGTCGAAGAGCACGACCTGATAGGGCCGGCGGCGGACCGCCTCGGTCAGAACACCCCCTTCGTCGTAGCCGACATAGCCCGGCGGCGCGCCAATCAGCCGCGCGACGGCGTGCTTTTCCATGAACTCGGACATGTCAATGCGCACCATCGCGCTGTCGTCGTCGAACAGGAACTCGGCCACCGCCTTGGTCAGTTCCGTCTTGCCCACGCCGGTCGGGCCCAGGAAGAGGAACGACCCCAGGGGGCGGTTCTCGTCGTTGAGGCCCGCCCGCGCCCGGCGCACGGCATTGGCGATGGCGCGCACGGCCGCCTCCTGGCCGACGACGCGCTTGCCCAGCTCCTCCTCCATCCGCAGCAGTTTCTCACGCTCGCCTTCGAGCAGCTTGGAGACGGGAATGCCCGTCCAGCGCTCCACGACCTCGGCGATCTGTTCGGGGCGCACAGCCTCCTCGACCATCAGTCCTTCGGTCGACTCCGCCTCGGCCAGTTCGCGCTCGAGCGACGGAATGACGCCATAGGCCAGCTCCCCCGCACGGGCGAGATTGCCTTCCCGCTTGACGCGATCGAGCTCGGCCCGCGCCGCGTCCAGCCGCTCCTTGAGGCTGCGCGCAGATTCGAGCTTCTCGCGCTCGGCCTGCCAGCGGGCTGTCAGTTCGGCAGACCGCTCCCGCAGGTCGGCCATCTCGCGCTCCAGCCGCTCGAGCCGCTCGCGCGAGGCGGCATCGTCCTCCTTCTTGAGGGCCTCCGCCTCGATCTGCATCTGCAGAAGCTGGCGGTCGAGCGCGTCGAGCTCCTCGGGCTTGCTGTCGATCTCCATGCGCAGCCGGGAGGCCGCCTCGTCCACGAGGTCGATCGCCTTGTCGGGCAGGAAGCGGTCGGTGATGTAGCGGTGGCTGAGCTGCGCGGCCGCCACGAGCGCGGAGTCCGAGATGCGCACGCCGTGATGGAGTTCGTACTTCTCCTTGATGCCGCGCAGGATCGAGACGGTATCCTCGACCGTGGGTTCGTTGACGAAGATGGGCTGGAAGCGACGGGCGAGCGCTGCGTCCTTCTCGACATGCTTGCGGTATTCGTCGAGCGTGGTGGCGCCGATGCAGTGCAGCTCGCCGCGAGCAAGCGCAGGCTTGACGAGGTTGGCGGCATCCATGGCGCCGTCGGCCTTGCCCGCCCCGACCAGCGTGTGCATCTCGTCGATGAAGAGGATGATCTCGCCCGCGGCGGCCTCGATCTCCTTGAGGATGGCCTTCAGGCGTTCCTCGAACTCGCCGCGATATTTCGCACCTGCGATCAGCGCGCCCATGTCGAGCGCCATCAGCCGCTTGTTGCGCAGCGATTCGGGCACGTCCCCGTTGACGATGCGCAAGGCAAGCCCCTCGGCGATGGCGGTCTTGCCCACACCCGGCTCGCCGATCAGGACGGGGTTGTTCTTGGTCCGGCGCGACAGCACCTGCATGGCGCGGCGGATCTCCTCGTCGCGGCCGATGATCGGGTCGATCTTGCCTTCCCGCGCCGCCTCGGTGAGGTCGCGGGCATACTTCTTGAGCGCGTCATAACCTTCCTCGGCCGAGGCGGTGTCGGCCGTGCGCCCCTTGCGCAGGTCGTTGATGGCGGCGTTGAGCTTCTGGGCGGTCACGGCGCCCTGCTCGAGCGCCTCGCGCGCGCGGGACGGCACGAGCGCGAGCGCGGTGAGCATCCGCTCCACGGGCACGAAGCTGTCGCCCGCCTTCTGTGCGACGCGCTCCGCCTCGTCGAGAACGCGGCCGAGGCTCGTGTCCACATAGACCTGTCCTGCATCGCCGGTCACGCGCGGCAGGCGCGCCACCGCCAGGTCGGCCGCCTCGCGCACGCGGGCCGACGAGCCGCCGGCGCGGTCGATCAGGTTGGCCGCCAATCCTTCGGGATCGTCCATCAGCGCCTTGAGCAGATGCTCCGGCATCACGCGCTGGTGGCTCTCGCGGATCGCGATGGTCTGCGCGGCTTGAAGGAACCCGCGCGAGCGTTCCGTGAACTTCTCCAAGTTCATGGTTTCTCCTTTCCAAGCACCCCGGCCGGAGACGCCCGCATTGCGGCGCGTCCCCCTGGGCCTCGGCGTGGATGTGTGATGGCGGGAGGTCTCCCGCAAGATCTGTCAGGCGGGGAAGTGCAATCCGTGGCGGGCGCAGAGCGGGGCAATGCTGTCGTAGTCCACCTCGAGCCCGAACCGCGCATCGAGCGCAGCCGCGCGTTCGCCCAGCATGGCGTCGGGATCGGCCGCCATGGCGCGGAACAGCCCCTCGAACCCCCCCGGCGCGATGATCTCGATCAGCCGGCATTCCTCGTCGCCGGGATTCCAGAAGGTGTGCCATTCGCCCCGCGGCTTGAGCACGACCTCGCCCGCTCCCGCCTCGACAACATCCTCGCCGAGCTGCGCCCCCATGCGGCCCTGCAGGACGAGGGTGTATTCGTCCTCGCGCCCGTGCCGGTGGAGCGGCGCGGCCAGCGTCCGCGGCGGCACCCAGTGCTCGACCAGCGCGATGCCCCCCTGCGAGGCGCCCGCATCGAGAAGGAACCGGGCGCCGAAGCTGCCGAAATCGGCCCGCTCGCCGTCCTGTCGCCGGATCACCCGTCCCATGTCGTGTCTCCAGCCCGTGTCCCCCCACCATGCCTGCGGGACGCCTCCGGGTCCAGCACGACGGGACGCCTCGCGCTTGCGCGGACGATCCGGGCCGCATAACGGCAGGACCGGCAGTTCCGGAGACGCCCATGCAGGACCCTTCGCCCGCGCCCCGTGCCGACGACCGGCTCATCGTCGCCCTCGACGTGCCGGACGCGGTCTCGGGCCTGGCCCTGGCCGACCGTCTGGGCGGACTGGCCTCGTTCTACAAGATCGGTCTGGGCATGCTCACCGGAGGAGGGCTCGCGCTTGCGCGGGAACTCAAGGACGAGCGGGGCAAGCGGGTCTTTCTCGATCTCAAGCTGTTCGACATCGGCGCCACCGTCGAGGCGGCGGTTCGTGGTCTGGCGCGCTTCGACCTCGACCTGCTGACCGTGCACGGCGACCCGCAGGTGGTCCGCGCGGCGGCGGCCGGAGCGGCCGGGTCGTCCACGCGCATTCTCGCCGTGACGATCCTGACCTCGCTCGACCGCAACGATCTCGACGAGGGTCTCATCCGGGCGGGCGGGCTGGAGGAGATCGTTCTCGAGCGGGCCTGCCGCGCCTTCGAGGCGGGGGCGGATGGCGTCGTCGCCTCGGCCCGCGAGGCGGCAGCGATCCGCGCCCTCCCGCAGGCCCATGGCCGCCTGATCGTGACCCCCGGCATCCGCCCTCCCGGAGTCGCGGCCGGAGACCAGAAGCGGACCGAGACCCCGCGTGCCGCCCTGGCCGCCGGCGCGGACCATGTGGTGGTCGGGCGCCCCATCTGGCAGGCCGCGGACCCTGTTCGGGCGCTAGGGGCCATCCTGTCCGATCTGCCGTGACACGGAGGGGGATCGCGCCGGGCGGCGCGACCCCCCGTACTCGTTACCCGCGCACTCGTCGAAAACCTTGTCCTGCGGGCTTGTGGTGCCGGTGCGCGGATCGCCGGAGCGTCTCCGGCTTCGGTGCATCAACGCCTGCGGGGGCTGCGCGTTCCGTCGCATGCCGACGCAGATCGCGTGCAACCTTTTCGCCGGCTGCTCGTTTGTCCGGTGAAGGCGAGCAGGAGGGGATGATCATGGGGGTGCGTCTGAAATCGCTGCGCTACGATGCGGCCCATGGGCGCTTCGAGGCACGGGTGGATGTGGTGCGGGGTGGAGTCACCTACCGCTATCCCTGCCGCCTCGCGGCACCGGCGGATGCGCCCCGCGACTGGATCGAGGCTGCGCTGGCGGAGGCGGCCCTGCGGCAATCGGATTCGGGTCGGGTGCGTCCCCGCTAGGCGGGGTGACCCGACCAGCTCCGCGACCGTGGCCCGCGGAGCGGGGGGCGCGCTTCCTCCGGAGGCGCGCCCTCGTCCTGCAGAACGCCTCCGCCGGATGTCTTCAGGGATCGTCGTTGATGTCGCGCCGGACAATCCGGGCGCTGCCCCCCTGCCCTCCCAGAGCAAGGCGCAGGACGAGGTAGGCCAGACCCGAGATCACCGCAAAGAGCAGCGCCAGTGCGCCGAAGCTCCAGTCGAGGCCGAACAGCAGCAGAAGCCCGGTGGCCCCGGCTCCGACCGCGAAGCCCAGAAAGACGAAAACCGGAAGGACGACCTCGAGGATGCCCAGCGCGACCGCGAGCGCCATCCAGACCCACCATTCGGCCCACCACGTCACGGCCGCCGCGCCCCCAGGAGCTTGAACGCATCGCCGAATGCTTCAAGCGCGGCGGCGGGGACCACGATGGTGCGCTGGCCTGCGCCCTGGCCCAGGGCGTTGAGCGCGTCCACCTGCTTGAGCGCAACCTGATACTGGGCCGCCTCGATGCCGTTGCGGCCGATCGCCTCGGCCACGACACCGGTCGCATAGGCTTCGGCATCGGCCTCGACCCGGCGCGCCTTGGCGCGCTGCTCGGCCGCGTAGAGTTCGGCATCGGCCTGGAGCTCGACCGCGCGCTTGCGACCCTCGGCCTCCGTGACCTGCGCGCGCCGGGCGCGCTCGGCGTTGAGTTGCTGGAGCATGGCGGCGCGGGTGGCCTCGTCGAGATTGACGTCGAGGATCTCGGCGCGCGTCACCTCGATGCCCCAGTCGTCCACTTGGTCGGCAAGCTGCGCCTTGACGGCCGCGATGAGCTGCGAGCGGTTGGACTGGACGTGATCGAGTTCCATCCGGCCGATCTCGGAGCGTACGATGCCGGCCACCGTCGTGGTGATCGCCGCGTCCACGTCGCGGATGCGATAGACCGTCTTTTCGGGCTCGATGATCCGGTAGAACACGGAGGTGTCCACGCTGACGAGCACGTTGTCGGAGGTGATCGCATCGAGCTTGGACGTGGGGAGCTGCCGCTCAAGGATCGACACGCGGTGCGCCACCCGGTCAAGAAACGGAACGATGAGATTGAGACCCGGCGACAGGACGGCGCGGAGGCGGCCGAACCGTTCGACCACATACTTCTCCGACTGGGGAACGACCCGGATCCCGCGGAAGATCGCCACGATGAGAAGAAGCGCAAAGAGTCCCAGCACGAGCGTGAAGCCGGGAACAGCGCCGATCGGTGTCTGGATGTCCATGAATGGCCTGCTCCGTTGCGACGCCCGGGACGCTAGCCCGCCTCGGGCCGGTGTCCAAGGACAGAAAGCCACAGGGCCACACGGTCGCGCAGCGCGGGTACGGCTTGGGGATGGCGGACGAAATCGGCCGGTTGCGCGAGGAGCCAGCCCTGCCCCTCCTCGCCCAGAGTGATGCGGGCCGCATGATGCTCGGGCAGCTGCAGGACGAAGAACCATCCCGTCCGGTGGGGCGCTCCCATGGCCGGAAAGGGACGCTGCCAGAGCCATTCGGCCGCCTCGAGATCGAGACCCGTCTCCTCCCGCGCCTCGCGGATCAGGGTCTCGCGCGGAGTTTCCGGGCCCTCGCGGCCCCCGCCGACAAGGTCCCAGAGCCCGGCGAAGGGCAGGTCTGGCCGGTCGTCGCGCAGCAGCCAGAGCATGCGGGAGCCGAACAGGAGAGCGCCCTTCGCGCCCACGAAGTCGGTGGCGTCGCGAGGGTCGTCCGCCCTAGGATAAGTCATGCCTGCCCTCTGCCGCGACTGCCTTGAGCGATTCGATGCGCCGGCCGGCAGCCGGTGCCCCTCCTGCGGCTCGCCGCGAATGCTCGTCCACCCGCGGCTCTGGTCGTTCGCGATCGCGCATTGCGACTGCGACGCCTTCTATGCCGCGGTGGAGAAGCGCGACAATCCCGACCTGCGGGACCGTCCCGTGATCGTGGGCGGGGGGGTGCGGGGCGTGGTCTCGACGGCTTGCTACCTTGCACGGCTGCGGGGGGTGCGCTCGGCGATGCCGATGGTACAGGCGGTCCGTCTCTGCCCCGAGGCCGCCGTGGTGCGACCGCGGTTTGCCGCCTACGAGGAGGCGTCGCGCGCGATCCGAGCGCTGATGGAGGGTCTGACCGACCGGGTGGAACCGCTGTCGCTCGACGAGGCGTTTCTCGATCTGCGGGGCACCGAGCGCGTGCATGCCGCGCCCCCCGCCCTCGTGCTCGCGCGGTTCGCGCTGGCCGTCGAGCGGGAGGTGGGCGTGACCCTCTCGATCGGGCTGAGCGAGAACAAGTTCCTGGCCAAGCTCGCCTCCGATCTCGACAAGCCGCGCGGCTTCGCCGTCCTCGCCCGGGACGAGGCGGTGGAGCGCCTGTCCGCGCGTCCGGTCAGCGACCTGTGGGGTGTGGGGGAGGCCGGACGGCAGGCGCTGGCCCGCGCGGGCATTCACCGCATCCGCGATCTGGAGCGATGGGACATCGAGGCGCTCCGCACGCGCTTCGGCTCCCTCGGAGAGCGGCTCTGGCACCTCGCGCGCGGCGAGGACGCGCGGCCGGTCTGCCGGGATCGCCCGATCCGCTCGATCTCTCACGAGCTGACGTTCGAGGCCGACCTGCTCGACCATGACCGCCTCGACGGGCATCTCTGGCGGCTGTCCGAGAAGGTATCGGCACGAGCCAAGACCCGCGGTCTGGCCGGCAGGGTGGTCCTCCTCAAGCTCAAGAGGGCCGATCACAGCCTGCTGACCCGCCGCACGACCCTGCGCGAGCCCACCCAGATGGCGGACACGCTCTACCGGACCGGGCGCCTCCTGTTCGACTCGGTTCCGGAAGCCGGACCCTTCCGCCTGCTCGGCGTGGGCCTCGGCGGGATCTGTCCGGCTGTGGATGCGGACCGGCTGGGCGACCTTCTGGATCCCGATACAGCGCGGCGTCGTGCGGCCGAACGGGCCGCCGATGCGATCCGGAGCCGCTGGGGCGAGGCGGCCATCGTCAAGGGCCGGGCGCTCCGCTAGAGGGGCGCACCATGACACACCGCTTCGCCTTGCGCGTCTACTACGAGGACACGGACCTCGCGGGGATCGTCTACTACGCCAACTACCTCCGCTTCATCGAGCGCGCCCGGACCGAGTGGGCGAGGGCGCGCGGGGTGGACCAGCTCCGGCTGCACCGCGAATCGGGTCTCGTCTTCGCCGTCCGGCAGATCGAGGCCGACTATCTCCGGCCCGCACGGTTCGACGACCGGCTGGAGGTCGCGACGGCACCGGCGGAGGCGACGACGGCGCGCCTCGTCCTGCTCCAGGAGGTCCTGCGCGACGGCGAGGTTCTCTTTCGGGCGCGGGTCACCCTTGTGGCGCTGGGCTCCGACGGTCGACCCCGGCGGCTTCCCGCCGATCTGCTCGCCCCGTCCTGACGACGCGGCCGGCGCGCGGGCGCCACAGACAGGTCACGATCGGCCCCGCTGTCGCGGAGGTTATTGGATTTCGCCTCCCGCCTGCGTTATCCCCAGCCTCCGAAGCGCGCCCCCGAGAGGCGCGGACCCGGCGGCAGAGGGCAGTCAGCATGGACGCGGCGACCGACTACTCGATGTGGGGACTCTTCGCCCACGCCACCCTCGTGGTGAAGGCGATCATGATCATGCTGGTGCTGGCCTCGGTGTGGTGCTGGGCCATCATCATCGACAAGTGGTGGCAATATCGCCGCACCCGGCGCGAGGCTGCGGTGTTCGACGCCGCCTTCTGGTCGGGCCAGCCGCTCGACGGGCTCTACGACGCGATCGGGCCCGATCCCAAGGGTCCTTCCCAGCGGGTCTTTGCGGCCGGCATGACGGAATGGCGCAGGTCGCATCGCGACGACGGGGGTCTCATCGCGGGAGCGCAGAGCCGCATCGACCGGGCCATGGACGTGGCCATCGCTCGCGAGTCGGAGCGCCTCCAGAAGGGTCTCGGCGTGCTGGCGACCGTTGGCTCCACCGCTCCGTTCATCGGCCTCTTCGGGACGGTCTGGGGCATCATGAACAGCTTCATCGGGATCGCGCAGGAGCAGAACACCAATCTGGCCGTGGTGGCGCCGGGGATCGCCGAGGCGCTTCTCGCCACCGGGCTGGGGCTGCTCGCCGCCATCCCGGCCGTGATCTTCTTCAACAAGTTCTCGGGCGATTCCAACCGGATCGTGGCGGGCTGGGAGGCCTTTGCCGACGAGTTCTCCACCATCCTGTCGCGCCAGCTCGACGCAGCGGCCTGAGGAGGACGGAGCATGGGCGCGAGCCTTCAGACCTCTGATCCGTCCGGCGGATCGCGTCGCCGAAGGGGACGACGCGCCCAGCCGATGAGCGAGATCAACATCACGCCCTTCGTGGACGTGATGCTGGTGCTGCTCATCATCTTCATGGTGGCAGCCCCCCTGCTGACGGTCGGCGTGCCGGTGGAGCTGCCGCAGACGGCGGCGAACGCGCTGCCCCTCGACCAGGAGGAGCCGCTGACTGTCACCGTCACCGGGGACGGGCGCATCATGATCCAGACCACCGAGGTGCCCGAAAGCGAGCTGATCCCCCGCCTGGCCGCAATCGCCGCGGAGCGCACGTCGCGGCGGGTGTATCTGCGCGCCGACGGCGCGAATGCCTGGGGCCGTGTGGCCCAGGTCATGGGCGCGCTCAATGCCGGGGGCTTCAACGATATCGGCCTCGTGACGGATGCAGGCGGGCCCGACATGGGCGCATCCCTGATCACGGAAGGCTGACCGATCGTGTCTCCCGGGGGCTATATCTCGACCGCTGCGCATGCGGTTCTGATCGGCCTCGTGCTGTTCGGGCCCGGCATGCGTCCCGAACCCCTGGATTTCCGGGTCACGCCGGTGACGGTGGTCTCGGGCGCCGAATTCGCGGCGCTGGTCCAGCGCACCGCACCGCGGCCGGAGATCCAGGGCGAGACCGCTCCGGCGCCCCCCCCCGCCGAGACGCCCCCTGCTCCGCCGGCGGCCGAGCCCGAACCCACCCCCGCACCGGCGCCCGAGCCGCAGCCGGCGCCCGCCGAGGAAGCCCCTCCGCCCCCGCCACCCGAGCCGCCGCCGCCCGCACCCGAGCCGGTCAGCGTCGTGCCCGAGCCGCCGCCTCCGCCGCCGCCCGCGCCGGAGCCGGCTCCGGCTGTGCCGGAACCTGCTCCACCCCCACCCCCGCCGCCCCCTGTGACTGCGGTGGCGCAGGCGCCGCGACCGATCCCGCGGCCGGCGCCGCGCGTCGCCCCCGAGGCGGCACCCCCAAGCGAGGCGGCACCGGCCCCCGTCCAGCAGGCGGCCGCGCAACCGGCCCCTGCCCCCGATCCCGAACCGACCCCGCCCCAGGAGGAGGCCGCACCGCCGGAGGCGGCAACCGAGATCGTCACCGAGGCCGAGCAGCCAGCCGCGGCCCCCGAGCCGCCTACGCCCGCGCCGCCGATCACGGCGGTGGCCCGGGCTGTCCGGCCGGCCTCGCGTCCGGCGCGTCCCGCAGCGACGCAGCCCGCCGAGACGCAGGTGGCGGCCGCGTCCGCCGCAGCCGAGCGGCCGACACCACCCACCGAGCCGGCAGCGGCTCCTGCGCGACCGGAGCCTGCGGTGGACGACGCCGTGGCGGCCGCCTTGGCTGCCGCATCCTCGGCCGCCGCCTCGGGCCAGTCGGGAGAGGGTGCGCAGAGGGCCGATCCCGGTCCGCCGATGACAGGCGCCGAGCGGGATGCCTTCCGCGTGGCCGTCCAGCAATGCTGGATCGTCGATCCGGGCAGCCAGGCCGGTCGTGTCACGGTGACCGTCGCCTTCGAGCTCGGGCGGGACGCGAAGGTGGCGGGCGACATCCGTCTGCTCACCCACAATGCCGAGTCGAGTTCGGCTGCCGACAGCGCCTTCGCGTCGGCGCGCCGCGCGATCCTGCGCTGCCAGGGCGACGGCTTCCCCCTCCCCGCCGAGAAGTACGAGCAATGGCGGGTCGTGGAGATGACCTTCAACCCGGAGGCGATGACGATCCGATGACCCCCCCAGGCCGCCCCCCTTGCAAGAGGTTTGCCATGCCTTCCCGCCGCCGTTTCCTGTTCCTGTCGGGTGCAGCGCTGGCCGCACCCGCGCTCGTCGCCGCACCTGCCCGCGCACAGGGGCCGTTGCGGATCGACGTCACGCAGGGCGTGGTGGAGCCGATCCCCTTTGCCATCGCGCCGTTCCAGGTCGAGACGGGCGGAGCCGAAGGTGCCGCACGCGACATCGCAGGCCTCGTGGCAGCCGATCTGGTCGGGACAGGCCTGTTCCGCCAGATCCCCGCCTCGGCGTTCATCTCGGTGCCGTCATCCTTCGGTCAGGCGCCGAACTATCCCGACTGGCGGGCGATCAATGCGCAGGCCCTCGTCACCGGAGCGGTGGGCGTCCAAGGCGGAAACCTGGTCGTCAAGTTCCGCCTCTACGACATCTTCGCGGGCGCCGAACTCGGTGAGGGGCTCCAGTTTGCCGGAACACAAGCAGGCTGGCGACGCATGGCCCACAAGGTCGCCGATGCGGTCTATTCCCGCATCACGGGCGAAGGCGGCTATTTCGACAGCCGCGTGGTCTTCGTCTCCCAGTCCGGCCCCAAGGACGCGCGGACCCATCGCTTGGCCGTGATGGATTACGACGGGGCGAACGTCCAGTATCTCACCGACGCGTCCACGCTCCTCTTCGCACCCCGGTTCAGCCCGCGCGGAGATCGCGTCCTCTATACCAGCTACGAATCGGGTCAGCCCGCGATCTACCTGATCGACGTGGCGACCGTCTCGCGGGCCCGCGTGCCGACCGCACCGGGCGAGATGACCTTTTCTCCGCGCTTCGCCCCGGACGGCCGGCGGATCGTCTATTCCGTCTCCACGGGCGGGAACACGGACATCTACGCGACGGATCTGGGCTCGGGCTCGTCCTCGCGGCTCAGTTCCGCACCCTCCATCGAAACGGCGCCCTCCTTCTCGCCCGACGGCTCGCGCCTGGTCTTCGAGAGCGACCGGTCGGGAACGCAGCAACTCTACGTGATGGGCGCCGGCGGCGGCGAGCCTCAGCGCATCTCGTTCGGCGAGGGGCGCTATTCCACGCCGGTCTGGTCGCCGCGCGGCGACCTGATCGCGTTCACCAAGCAGCATGCCGGCCGGTTCCATATCGGGGTCATGCGGACGAACGGCTCGGAGGAACGGCTGCTGACGGCAAGCTTCCTCGATGAGGGGCCCACCTGGGCGCCGAACGGGCGCGTGCTGATGTTCACGCGAGAGACACAGGGCGCGCAGGGGGCACCGTCGCTCTACACGGTGGATGTGTCGGGGCGGAACCTGCGGCAGGTTCCGGGGATCGGCATGGCGGCCGATCCGTCCTGGGGACCGCTGCTGCCCTGAGGCTTGGCACGCGTCCGGTGGGCGCGATAGGATGGATGGAGGGGGTGGACCCATGACGAAGTGGATGCTGGTGGCCGCGATCGGCCTGTCGCTGGGGCTGTCGGCCTGCACGAGGCCCGACCGCTTCGGCCCTGGCGGCGCGGGCGGCGCAGGCGGGATCGGCGGTCCCGGCGGCGCGGCGGGCCTGCCCGGGGCGGGCGTGCCGGGCGTGGGCACCGGCGGGCTCGGAGGACCCTCCGATCCGACCTCGCCGGCCTATTTCCAGCAGACCGTGGGCGACCGGGTCTTCTTTGCGGTGGACCAATCCACCCTGTCGCCCCAGGCCATCCAGACGCTGGACGGTCAGGCGCGCTGGCTGCTGTCGAACGCCTCCTACCAGATCGTGGTGGAAGGCCATGCCGACGAGCAGGGCACGCGCGAATACAACGTCGCCCTGGGAGCACGACGCGCCAATGCAGTTCGTGAGTACCTCATCTCGCAGGGTGTCCCCGGCAACCGGATCCGCACCATCTCCTACGGCAAGGAGCGGCCTGTCGCGACCTGCTCGGACGAAAGCTGCTATTCACAGAACCGCCGGGCCGTCACGGTGATTGCGGCGGCAGGACTGAGCTGATGCGCCGCCTCGCTTCCCTGCTCCTGATCGCCTGGCCCGTGGCGGTGCAGGCGCAGGCCGATCCGCAGACCCTGGCGGACATTCGCGCCCAGGTGGCCGCTCTCGCCGGTCAGATCGACGGGTTGCGGGCAGAGTTGAGCGCCTCCGGTGCGCTGGCCGCAGGCGTGCCGGGCGGCACGCCGCTGGATCGGCTCAACGCCATCGAGTCGGAGCTTCAACGCCTGACCGCCAAGACCGAGGAGCTCGAGTTCCGCATCAACCGGATCACGGCCGACGGCACGAACCGGCTGGGCGACATCGAATTCCGCCTGTGCGAGATCGAGCCAGGCTGCGACATCGCCAATCTCGGCACGACCCCGTCCCTGGGCGGGGTGGACAATGCCGCTGTGGTACCCCTGCCAGAGGCGGCGCAGCCGGTGGCGCCGACCCCCCTTCCCGATACCGGCCCCGACCTGGCCGTCAGCGAACAGGCGGATTTCGAGCGGGCGCAGGAGGCGCTCGCAAACCGTGACTTTCGCGGCGCCGCTGACGGCTTTGCGGCCTTTGTCCAGGCCTATCCGGGCAGCCCCCTGACGGCGCGGGCGCAAATGGCCCGTGGAGAGGCCCTCGACGCGCTGGGGGAGACGGACAACGCCGCGCGGGCCTATCTGGACGCCTTCTCGGCGGACCCGTCCGGCGCCCTGGCAGCCGATGCGCTTCTGGCGCTGGGGCGCAATCTCGGGCGCCTTGGCCAGGGAGCCGATGCCTGCGTGACGCTGGCGGAGATCGAAGCGCGGTTTCCGGCTTCGCCCCTCGTGGCGCAGGCGCGCAGCGAGCGGGACAGTCTCGGCTGCCCTTGACCGACCGAGCCGCGGCGGACCCGGTCGCGGCTCTTGCCGCCTTTCTGGACCTGTATCCCACGGCCGGTGGGGGGATCGGCATCGCGGTGTCAGGGGGTAGCGACAGCATGGCGCTTCTCCACGCGGCAGCCCTCCTGGCAAGGCAGCGGAGCCTCCCGCTGACGGCAGCGACTGTCGATCACCGGCTGAGAGCGGGATCGGACGCAGAAGCGCGCCAGGTCGGCGCGGTCTGCACCGGCCTGGGGGTTGGGCACGCCATCCTGCCCTGGGCGGATGCGCCCGGACATGGAAACCTCCAGCAGGCGGCGCGACAGGCGCGCCGGCGTCTCCTGAGCGCATGGGCTCTGCGCGAGGGCGTGTCACTCGTCCTGCTCGGGCATACGGCCGACGACGTGGCCGAGACGGTCCTGCTCCGGCTCGCCCGCGGGTCGGGTGTGGACGGACTGGCCCGGATGCGCGCGTGGTGGATGGCGGACGGTGTGGCCTGGGGCCGCCCCTTTCTCGATCTTCCGCGGGCCGGGTTGCGGCGCTGGCTGGCAGATCGCGGAAAGACATGGATCGACGATCCCTCCAACGACGATCTTCGCCACGACCGGGCGCGGGCCCGCAGGCTCATGGAGGCACTCGCCCCGCTTGGGCTGACGCGGGAGCGCCTCTGCCGGACAGCCGGCCACATGGCTCGGGCGAGGGAGGTGCTCGAGGCGGCTGCGATCGGCCGGGCGCAGACCGATCTGCGGATCGAGCAGGGCGATGTGCTTCTCTCCCCGCGCTGCCTGCATCTGCAGGCGGACGAGACGGCCGGCCGGCTGCTGCGCGCGGCGCTGGAATGGATCGGCGGCAGCGGCAAGCCCCGCTGGGAGGCGCTGCTCCGGGCTGCGGCGCTCGTGCAACGCGGCCGCCGGGCCGCTCTGGGCGGCTGTACGCTCCTGCCGGAACCTTGGGGCGCGGCTCCGGGCGGCGTCCGCGTGACGCGCGAGATGCGGGCGGTGGCGGGGCTGTCGGTCCCGGTCCGATCCGATGGCCCCATGATCTGGGACCGCTGGACGATCGTGCCGCCAGAAGCCAGCCCGACGGGGGATCTGCGCGTCGCCGCCCTGGGCCCGGCGGGACTGGCACAACTTGCGTCCGTCCCCCGCAACCTGCCCGCTGTCTCGCTCATGGCAAGCCCTGCAATCTGGACGGGCGACTGCCTTGTGGCCGCGCCACTGGCCGGAGGGTCCCGGGGTTGGTCCTGCACTCCCGCCAGCCCCTTCCCCCTCCCTGTCGGCTCCTGAGCAGACCCCCTGCGGCGGAGCGCCGCCGGCCGCCGGACGGCGCGGCTTTCGGATTGAACGTCGGGCAGGGACCCTTATCTTTGGCCCATCGCCGCGGGCAGGCCGTCCGCGCTTGGGGGAGTCCGCTGTTTTGGGCAACGCGCGCAACATCGCCTTCTGGGTCGTCCTGTTTCTTCTGGTCCTGGCCCTGTTCAACCTGTTCTCCGGGGGTCAGGCGAACACGGCCTCCAACGCGCGGTCCTATTCAGACTTTGTGGCCGCGGTTCAGTCGGGCCAGGTCGCACAGGCCACGATCGACGGCGAGGAAGTGCGCTTCCGCAGCGTGGACGGACGCGACTACGTGACCATCCTCCCACCGGATGCCGAGGTGACCAACCTCCTGCTCCAGAACAACGTGCCCGTCTCGGCCCGTTCGCAGCAGCAATCGGGGTTCACCGCGTTCATCCTGTCGCTTCTGCCCTTCCTGCTTCTCATCGGCGTCTGGATCTACTTCATGAACCGGATGCAGGGCGGCGGGCGCGGGGGCGCGATGGGCTTCGGCAAGTCCCGCGCCAAGCTGCTGACGGAACGGCATGGCCGCGTCACCTTCGACGACGTGGCGGGCATCGACGAGGCCAAGGAGGAGCTGGAGGAGATCGTCGAGTTCCTGCGCAACCCGCAGAAGTTCTCGCGCCTCGGCGGCAAGATCCCCAAGGGCGCGCTGCTCGTCGGCCCCCCCGGCACCGGCAAGACGCTGCTCGCTCGCGCCATCGCGGGCGAGGCGGGCGTGCCGTTCTTCACCATCTCGGGCTCCGACTTCGTGGAAATGTTCGTGGGCGTGGGCGCCTCCCGCGTGCGCGACATGTTCGAGCAGGCCAAGAAGAACGCTCCCTGCATCGTCTTCATCGACGAAATCGACGCCGTGGGCCGCTCGCGCGGGGTAGGCTATGGCGGCGGCAACGACGAGCGCGAACAGACGCTGAACCAGCTTCTGGTCGAAATGGACGGCTTCGAGGCCAACGAGGGCATCATCATCGTCGCGGCCACCAACCGCCCCGATGTGCTGGACCCCGCCCTCCTGCGCCCAGGCCGCTTCGACCGGCAGGTTCAGGTGCCCAACCCCGACATCAAGGGCCGCGAGAAGATCCTTGGCGTGCACGCCCGCAAGGTGCCGCTCGGCCCGGACGTGGACCTGCGCATCATCGCCCGCGGCACCCCCGGCTTCTCGGGCGCCGACCTAGCCAACCTCGTCAACGAGGCGGCTCTGATGGCGGCCCGGGTGGGGCGGCGTTTCGTCACCATGGTCGATTTCGAGAGCGCCAAGGACAAGGTCATGATGGGCGCGGAGCGCCGTTCCATGGTCATGTCCGAGGAGGAGAAGCGCCTGACCGCCTATCACGAGGCCGGCCACGCGATCGTGGGTCTCAACGTGCCCCAGCACGACCCGATCCACAAGGCGACCATCATTCCGCGCGGCCGGGCCCTTGGCCTTGTGCTGTCGCTGCCCGAACGCGACCAGCTCTCGGTGACCTACACCAAGTACAAGTCCAAGATCGCGATGGCCATGGGGGGTCGTGTCGCCGAGGAACTGGTCTTCGGGCCTGAGCAGGTGACATCCGGCGCCACGAGCGACATCCAGCAGGCCACCCGCATCGCACGTGCGATGGTGACGCAGTTCGGCATGTCCGAGAAGCTCGGCTATGTCGATTACGCCAACGAGCAGCAGAGTTTTCTCGGGGCCTATCAGGGCGCCGTGAACCATTCCGCCGAGACGCAGAAGCTGATCGACGCAGAGGTCAAGCGGATCATCGACGAAGGCTACGAGACGGCCAAGCGGATCCTGACCGAGAAGCGGGATGACCTCGAGCGCCTGGCGCAGGGCCTTCTCGAGTACGAGACCCTCACGGGGTCCGAGATCACGCGCGTCATCGCCGGCGAGCCGCTCCATCGCGGAGAGGACGCGGCGCCGCCCCCCCCCTCGGGCGGCGCCTCGATCACCGCAATCCCCAAGACGCCCCGACCCCGCCGCCGCCGCGACGAGGAGATGGAGCCCGAACCCTCTGCCTGATGCATGGCCCACGGCGCCCCTGACTGGGATCCGGTCGCCTACGCGCCGTCTCCGCGAACTGTGAGTCAGGCCGGGCCTCGACCTTCTGCGCCTGCTGGGTGCGCCGCCGGAAGGTGCGGTCGTGGACCTGTTCTGTGGCGAGAGCGCCATGGTTCCGGCCCTGCGCGCCCGCTTCCCCGGCCGGCGCCTGATCGGCGTGGACTCCTCCCTGAGGAAGATGGAAGCGGCATGGGGCTACGACGAGATCTGGCGGTACGGCGACTTCCGCTGGAGCCAGGAGCGGTCCAACGCGCTCATCTTCTGTGGCAACGGGATCCCCGACACGGAGCGGCACAACAGCCTTCTTCCCGGACTGGTCGAACTGCTGGCCCCGGGTGGACTGCTCGCCGTGCAGATTCCGCGCCAGTTCGCAGCTCCCTCGCACCGTCTCATTCGCGAAATCACCTTCCGCCTCGATCCCGAGCGCTTCCCGGATGACCAGTCCGACCCGGTGGCCCCGCCCGCCGCCTATCGCCGCCTGCTCGCGCCGATGGCGCAGGTCGAGGTCTGGGAGACCGAGTATCTCCATCCCCTCATGCCCGTCGCGAAGGGCGCCCCGTGCGCGCCATCACGCAGGCCACCGAGCTGCAGTCCTGTTTCCCGTGGATGAGCGAAGGGGAGAGGCGCCAGTTCCTTGTAGCCTACGACGCCGCTCTGTCCGTCGCCTATCCGGCCGAGGCGGACGGGACGATCCTCTATCGCTACCGCTGTCTGTTCCTCGTGGCACTGCGATGCGATTGCGCCGACTTGCGGGGAGGCGACAGGGGAGGGCAGGAAGGCCACAACGCAGGAGACGCCATGCCCGCCCTCGTCGGCCCCCCCATCGCGGCACCATCGTCTGGCTGGGGCGGGTCACCCAGCCCGTTGGCGACGACCTCATCATCCACGGCGAGCCGGTGGCCGAAATGCCGCTCATCTTCGCCGGCTTCGCCACCGAGATCCACACGGGCGAGAGGCGCTCCGCCTGCACGCGGGTGCGTGACCTCCACCCGCGCAACACGCCGATCCGCGACGTCCGCCAGCTCTCGGTCGTCTCCGAGGAGGAGATGCCGGCAGTAGCCCGTGTCCTCTGGCCTGCGGCCATGGACCATGCCTGGCTCGGCGCCTCGGTCGCCGTCTCGGGCATCCCGGACTCCACGCATCTGCCCCCGTCCTCGCACCTTCAGGCCGAGGAAGGCTGCACATTGATCGCGGACATCGAGAACCTGCCCTGTCATGAGCCGGCCCGGACTATCTCGGCGGAGCGCTGCGCCTGTTCGTCCCAGCTCGGCGTGGCTGGCAGCCGGACGCGGCGACGACCTGAGCGGAAGGTTCCGATCTGCGTCAGGAGTTTCCGCAGGCGAGGCCGAAATGCGGCCGAAACCTGTCGCAATCGCCGTTCCGGGCGTGTCCGGCCTCCGCTACGCAAGGCGCGACGCGGAGGGGAGCCATGAAGACCGATATCGAGATCGCGCGCGAAGCCAAGAAGAAGCCTATCCTGGAGATCGGCGAGAAGCTCGGCATCCCGACCGAGGGGCTGCTGCCCTACGGGCACGACAAGGCGAAGGTGAGCCAGGACTTCATCGCCTCGCTCGGCGACCGCCCGGACGGCAAGCTTATTCTCGTGACGGCCATCAACCCGACGCCAGCGGGCGAGGGCAAGACGACGACCACCGTGGGTCTGGGCGACGGGCTGAACCGGATCGGCAAGAAGGCCGTGGTCTGCATCCGCGAGGCGTCGCTCGGGCCGAACTTCGGCATGAAGGGCGGCGCGGCCGGCGGCGGCATGGCGCAGGTCGTCCCAATGGAGGACATGAACCTCCATTTCACGGGAGACTTCCATGCGATCACGGCCGCGCACAACCTGCTGGCCGCGATGATCGACAACCACATCTACTGGGGCAACGCGCTGGGCATCGACGAACGGCGCATCGCTTGGCGGCGCGTGATGGACATGAACGACCGCGCCCTGCGCGACGTGGTCGTGGGCCTCGGCGGCGTCGCCAACGGGTTCGCGCGGCAGACCGGCTTCGACATCACCGTGGCGTCGGAGGTCATGGCGATCCTCTGTCTTGCCCGCGATCTCGCCGATCTGCAGGAACGGCTGGGTCGCATCGTGGTGGCCTACACGCGGGACAAGCAGCCGATCCTGTGCCGCGACCTCAAGGCCGACGGGGCGATGACGGTGCTGCTCAAGGACGCGATGCAGCCCAACCTCGTCCAGACGCTGGAGAACAACCCCGCCTTCGTCCACGGCGGTCCCTTTGCCAACATCGCACATGGCTGCAACAGCGTGATCGCCACGACCACCGCCCTGAAGCTGGCGGATTATGTCGTGACCGAGGCCGGGTTCGGCGCCGACCTGGGTGCGGAGAAGTTCTTCGACATCAAGTGCCGCAAGGCCGGGCTGAAGCCCGCCGCCGCTGTGATCGTCGCCACCGTGCGGGCGATGAAGATGAACGGCGGCGTGCTCAAGGCCGATCTCGGCGTGGAGAACGTGGAAGCCGTGCGCAAGGGCTGCCCCAATCTCGGGCGGCACATCGCCAACGTGAAGGGCTTCGGGGTGCCGGTCGTGGTCGCCATCAACCACTTCTTCTCGGACACCGAGGCGGAAATCTCGGCCGTCAAGGACTACGTCGCCCAGCAGGGGGCCGAGGCGATCCTGTGCCGCCACTGGGCCGAAGGCTCGGCGGGGATCGAGGATCTGGCGCGCAAGGTGGTGGAGCTGGCCGAGGGTCCGACCTCCTTCGCGCCCCTCTATCCGGACGACATGCCGCTCTTCGCCAAGATCGAGACCATCGCCAAGCGGATCTACCATGCCGACGAGGTGATCGCCGACAAGTCGGTGCGCGACCAACTGAAGGCATGGGAGGCGGCGGGGCACGGCCACCTGCCCATCTGCATGGCCAAGACGCAGTACTCCTTCTCCACCGACCCGAACCTGCGCGGCGCACCGACCGGGCACACAGTCCCCGTGCGGGAGGTGCGGCTGGCGGCCGGAGCGGGCTTCGTGGTGGCGATCTGCGGCGAGATCATGACGATGCCAGGCCTGCCTCGTACCCCGTCGGCGGAGGTGATCCGGCTGGACGACCAGGGCCGGATCGAAGGATTGTTCTGACCGATGGACCGGGGCTTGGCGCCCCCGGTCGCTTGCAGGACATGGGGGACGATGTGGCAAGACCGCCGGAGGCGTGCGAGACGATGGCCCATATCCGGGCGGAGATCGACCGGGTGGATCGGGAACTCGTGCGCCTCTTTGCGGAGCGGACGGCCTATATCGACCGCGCGGCCGCCATCAAGGGACCCATGCGTCTGCCCGCGCGCATCCCGTCGCGGGTGGAGGAGGTGGTGGCCAATGTCCGGGCCGAGGCCGCCGTCCACGGTCTGCCCCCGGACCTGATCGAGAAGCTGTGGCGGCGGCTCATCGACTGGTCCATTGCCCGGGAGGAAGGAGTTCTCGGGCCCGAATGGCCCGAATCTACCAGCGAGGAGCGATAGGGATGGCGGACGGGTCGGACCGGGCGCGGGTGATCGACGGCAAGGCCTTTGCAGCGCGGCTGCGCGAGCGCGTCACAGGGGCCGTGCACGACCTCCGGGCAGCCGGCGTGACGCCGGGCCTCGCCGTGATCCTCGTCGGCGAAGATCCCGCCAGTCAGGTCTATGTGCGCTCCAAGCACCGCCAGTGCCTCGAGGCTGGGATGGAGAGCTTCGAGCACCGGCTGCCCGCCGACACGTCCGAGGCGGATCTCCTGGCGCTGATTCGCCGGCTGAACGGGGATGAGGCGGTCCACGGCATCCTCGTGCAGCTTCCCCTGCCGCGTCATCTCGACAGCGACCTCGTCATCAACAGCATCGATCCGCGCAAGGACGTGGACGGGTTCCACATCTCCAATGTGGGGCTGCTCGGGACCGGCCAGAAGGCGATGATCCCCTGCACGCCGCTGGGCTGTCTGCTGCTGCTGCGCGACCTGCACCGCGACCTGTCGGGGATGGAGGCTGTCGTGATCGGACGCTCCAACATCGTCGGCAAGCCGATGGCCCAGCTTCTCCTCCGGGAGAACTGCACCGTCACGATCGCCCACAGCCGCACGCGTGACCTGCCGGCGGTAACGCGGCGGGCCGACATCGTGGTGGCCGCCGTCGGCCGGCCCGAGATGGTGCGGGGCGACTGGATCAGGCCGGGCGCCACGGTGATCGACGTGGGCATCAACCGCCTGCCGGGCGAGGGAAAGGAGCGTCTGGTGGGGGATGTCCATTACGACTCGGCCGCGGCTGTGGCAGGGGCGATCACCCCGGTACCGGGCGGCGTCGGTCCCATGACCATCGCCTGCCTGCTCGCCAACACCGTTGTGGCCTGCGCCCGGCTCCACAATCTGCCCGAGCCGGAGGGCCTCACCGCGTGAGCGCGTCGAGCCGGTCGTAGAAGGGCTGCACGGCGGTGTAGAGGTCCGCCCAGAGCGGCATCATCCGGTCGTAGAGTTCGGCCCAGTGCGGGTCCGGCGCGATCTCCCCGCTCCAGCGGACCATGCGCGCGGCGAGCGCGGCCGGCGCCTCTCCGTCATGGGCGGCGAAGGCGAGCGCGGCCGCCCCGACGACGCCGCATTCCGGCTCCTCGGGCAGCACGAAGGGGACGCGGTAGACGGAGGCCTTGATCCGCAGCCACAGCGCGTGCCGCGCCCCGCCGCCTGCTGCCACCACGCGCTCGGGCCGGCCGTGGCCGCCCTGAGCCGCCTCGAGCCGGTGGCGGACCGAAAAGGCCACGCCCTCGAGCACCGCGCGATGGAGGTCGGCCAGACCGTGTGCCGCGGTCAGTCCGAAGAACTGCGCGCGGGAATTCGGGTGGCGTCCGAAGCGCTCGCCCGACAGGAAGGGCAGGAAGAGAAGGCCCCCTGCCCCCGCCTCGGCGCGCTCGGCCGCCTCGGCCAGTTCCGCGTAGGATCGTCGGTTGTCGTGAAACGCACGCCGCGCCCAGCGCACGGCATCCCCGCCCGCATCGAGCAGCGTCAGGCTGCCCCAGTGTCCCGTGGGCGCAAGGACGTTGGACAGCCCTTCGGCGAGGACTGGCTCGTCATGGAGGATCGTCAGGATGGTGGAGGTGCCGGTCACATCCGAGGCAAGCCCCGGCGCCGTGACCCCCGAGCCGAGAAGCGAGGCCGGGTAGTCTCCCGCTCCGACCGCAACGGGGAGTCCCGCAGGGAGACCGAGAGTATGCGCCGCCTCCGGCGTGAGGGCGCCCAGCACATCGGCAGGGTCCCGCAGGGCCGGCAGCAGGCGCATCGGCACGCCCGTCATCTCACCCAGGGATGCCGACCAGCCGCGGGTCCGCCAATCCATCAGGAACGACATCGAGCCCTCGGTCCGGTCCTGCGCGCGCTGCCCTGTGAGGCGGAAGTTGATCCAGTCCTTGGGCATCAGCAGGTGGCTCGCCCGCTCCACGGCGTCGGGATCGTTCTCCATCAACCACAAGAGCTTGAAGGCGGGCCAAGCCGGAGCAGGCCAGTTGGCAGTCCGATCGAGCGTTGCCCGAACGTCCGCACGGGCGGCGAACGCCTCCACCTGCGGTTGCGTGCGCTTGTCGTTCCACAGAAGCGCAGTCTCGCGCGTGAGGCGCCCGTCCGCATCCACCAGGACCGAGCCATGCATCTGCCCGCAGGCGCAGAGTGCGGCGACGCGATTCGCTGCCCCCTCGACTTCCGACAGGACCGCCCGGATCGCCTCGACCGCCCCCTCCCACCAATCCGCCGGACGCTGCTCCGACCAGCCGTGGCGCGGAACGATCTGGTCATGTTCACGATGGCGGATAGCGAGCAGGCGGCCCGTCCGATCGACAAGGGCGACCCGGACGCTGCCCGTGCCCACATCCACAGCCAGCGCCAGATCCCGCATGGTCAGAGGCGCAGACCCGTGTCGGGGTCGAAGAAATGCGCCTGCGTCATGTCCACAGGCACGGTGCAGGGCTGCCCCGCCGCAACCGGAAAGCGCGGGTCCACCTGGGCGGTCACCCTCTCGCCTCCCAGTCGGCCCAGGACCAGCGTGTGGGGGCCGAGCGGCTCCACCGCCTCTGCCCCGAAGGTGAGACTGGCCTGATGTTCGGAGCTGCGCATATGCTCGGGGCGGATGCCGAACACGATGCTCTCGCGAGGCCCCAGCCGCGCCGCATCCTCGGGCGCGAGCGGCAGGACCTGTCCGTCCGTCACGACCGAGCCATCGGCCAGCCGGGCCGACAGGAAGTTCATCGCGGGCGAGCCGATGAAGTTCGCCACGAAGCGGTTGGCGGGTTTCTCGTAGAGGGTGATGGGGTCGGCCGCCTGCTCGATCACGCCCGCACGCATGACCACGACCCGATCGGCCATCGTCATGGCTTCCACCTGGTCGTGGGTGACATAGACGGCTGTGGTCCCGAGGCGACGCTGGAGCAGCTTGATCTCCGTGCGCATCTCCACGCGCAGCTTGGCGTCGAGGTTCGACAGCGGCTCGTCGAACAGGAACACTTCGGGATGGCGGACCAGCGCCCGCCCGATGGCCACGCGCTGGCGCTGGCCGCCCGACAGCATGCGCGGCTTGCGGTCGAGATAGGGCTCGAGCCCGAGGAGCCGCGACGCCTCCTCCACCCGTTCGGCAATGGTCGCGCGCGGCGTTCCGTGAACGCGCATGGCATAGCCGATGTTCTCGCGCACGGTCATGTGCGGATAGAGCGCGTAGTTCTGGAACACCATCGCACAGTCACGCGCTCCGGGTCGCAGATGGGTCACGTCCCGGCCGCCGATGCGGATCGTGCCACCCGACACCTCCTCGAGCCCCGCGAGCATCCGCAGCGTCGTCGTCTTGCCGCAGCCCGAAGGGCCGACCAGCACGAGGAACTCGCCCTTGTCGATCATCAGGTCGAGCGGCGGAATGACGGTCACGGCCCCGAAGGCCTTGGTGACGCCTTCCATTTCCACGTGCGGCATCGGGTCTCCTTTCGAGGCGGAAGGGCTCCCGGCCCGAAGGCCGGGAGCGGGCGGGCTCACTCGATCGGGTCGAGGCCCACGGAGGCGCGATAGGCCGCCAGCTGCGAGTCGCGCCCGAACTCGTCGGTCAGGCGGTTCCACTCGGCCGCGATGGCATCAAGGGCAGCCTGCGGCTCCACCTCGCCCGCGAGCGCCTTGGAGAGTTCGATCTCCAGGACCTCCGTGTAGGAGAAGAAGCCCGGAAGGCGCAGGTCGAGCGCGACGTTGGGCGCATCGAGCGAGGCGCGCTGGGCGCCGAGATAGGAGGCCGCCTCCTCCTCGGTGAAGATGGCCGACCAGTTCTGCGTGTCCGCATAGTGGGAGAAGCGGTATGGGTTGACGCCGGAATTCGCCGTCACGAGCGCCGCCGAGGACACTTCGGGCGAGACGACCTCGGCCACGAAGTCCCAGGCGGCCTCCTGGTTGCGGCTGTCCGCGGGCACGCCGAGCTGCCAGCCCCCGAAGGCCAGGAAGGGCGAGTGGATCACCTCGTCGAACGAGTCCCATTCGCCGGTCACATGGTTCCAGATCTCGGTCGAGCCGGGCAGCATGGCCGTCCGCACGGTTCCTTCGGCCTCCGGTCCGCCCTCGGTCGCACGCAGCACGCCGGAATCGGCCCAGTCGATGTTCATCGCCACCGTGCCGCCGGCATAGAGCGGGCGCACGTCGCCCGAGCCGTTGTTGAGCGCACCGGGCGGGTTGAACTCGAGCGCAGCCTTGTACTCCTCCAGCGCGCGCAGCCAGCCGGGATTGTTGATCTGGGCGTCCATCGTCTCGGGGTCGAAGAACATGGAGCCGGGATTGTCGGGGTGGTTGGTGTAGCTCGCTGCGCGGCTGAAGAAGTACCAGAACTGCTGGCCGCCCCGCCGGTAGGCCTCGGCCGTGCCGTAGAGCCCCTCGTCGGGGCGAGTGAAGAATTCGGCATGGTCGCGATACTCGGCCCAGGTGGTCGGCGCCGCGAGCGGATAGCCGTAGCGCTCCTCGAAGGCGGCCTGCTCCTCGGGGTCCTCCAGCAGGTCGGCCCGCAGGTTGAGCATGTGCATGTCGCCGTCCATGGTGACGGACTTGACCTCGCCCTCCCAGACCATCAGCCGTTCGCGATAGACGGGGTGGATGTCTTCCCAGTCCTCGCCCTGCGTGAAGGTCTCGGGAGCCGTGGCAAGGAATGGGGCGAAGTCGGGCAGCCAGGCGGGCACGAAGCCGATCACGTCGAAGTCGCCCGTCTGCTGGGACATGGCCGTCAGGAACTTGGGGTAAAGCTCGCCGAAGGGGAACTCGACCACGTTGACCGTCCCGCAGGTCCGCTCGCTCCAGGAGCGTCCGGCGGCCTGAAGCGCCGAGGCGATGGCGGGCCCGTTCTGGGTGGAGACCGTGAGCGTCACGCCGGTGAAGTCCGGCTCGCAGGCCAGGGCCGGAGCGGCGGCCAGCGCAGCGAGCGCGGCCGCCGGGATCGTCAGTCGGTTCATCGTCATCCTCCCGGTTGATTGGGTCACTTGATGGACCCGGACAGAAGCCCCGACCGCATCATGCGGCCGAGGATGGTGGCGACCACGACCATGGGCGCGATAGAGATCAGCGCCGCGACCGAGATGGCCCACCACTCGTCCCCCCGGCTCGACTGCTGCCCGGCAAGCAGCACCGGCAGCGTCTGCCAGCGCCCCGTGGTCAGCAGAAGGGCGAACAGGAACTCGTTCCAGATGAAGGCCAGCACGATCATGGACGTGGCGATGAGTCCCGGAACCGCCATCGGCAGGACGATTCCGAAGAAGATGCGGAAGCGGCCGATGTCGTCCACGAGCGCCGCTTCCTCGACCTCGACCGGCACCGAGGAGAGGAAATCGCGCATCAGCCAGACGGCAAAGGGCAGCCCGAAGGCGGTATAGGCGAGCACGAGACCGGGGAAGCTGTCCAGGAGGCGCGGTCCGATCCGCCCGATTTCGCTGTAGAGGAGGAACAGGGCGAAGGCCGACACGATGGGCGGGAAGATGCGCTGCGAGACGAACCAGAAGGTCACGTCGTTGTTGCCGAGAACGGGCCCCGGAAGGCGAAGGCTGTTGGCCCAGACCGACACCGCGAGCGCGACCACTAGGACCAGCGCGAGCGCGTAGGGCACCCGCATCCCCCAGATCCCGTTGAGCAACACGAACCCTCCGATCGCGATCACTGCGAACAGCAGCCCTGCCAGCAGCCTGATCCGGAAGGTGAACCGGACCAAGGCATAGGCCGCCATGGTGCCCAGCAGCACCGACAGGGCGGTGGCGGTGAGCGACACCAGAACGGAGGATACCACGGGTCCCCGGAAATCGCCCCTGAGGCCGGCAAAGGCATCGCGGAAGGCCTGAAGGGTGGGCTGGAAATCGACCCACGGGATGTAGGTGGGACCCCGGCTCACCGCGAGCGGCGGCTTGAAGGCGGTGACGAACACGAAATAGATCGGAAAGATCGACAGGACGAACCACAGGAACGCAAGCAACAGACCTGCGCGCCGGAAGCCGCTTCCCTCGGTCACGTCACCCTCCGCACAAGCCGCTGGGCCAAGGCCAGGTAGATCGTGCCGAACACGATCACCACGAACAGGAAGGTGAAGCTGAGCGCGGAGGTCATGCCGAGGTTGAACTTCTTGAACCCCTCGTTGTAGGCAAAGAGCGTCAACGTCTCGGTCGCCGTGCCCGGCCCGCCTCCGGTCAGCACGAACACCGTGTCGATGACCTTGAAGCCTTCCACCAGCCTGATGAACACGACCGCGACCGACAGCGGCAGAAGCATCGGGAAGGTGATGTCCCAGAACCGGCGCCAGGGCGAGATATCGTCCACCTTCGCCGCCTCGAACACCTCATGCGGCAGGCTCTGGAGACCGGCGAGCATCAGAAGCGTCACAAAGGGCGTCCACTGCCAGACCTCGATGGTCACGAGCACGGCAATGGCCGGACCCGCCCGCGTCAGGAACTCCACATGTCCGAACCCGAGGGTGGTGAACAGGTCGTTCACGGGCCCGAGGAAAGGGTGGAAGATCATGCGCGCGATCAGGGCCACCCCGACAGGCGCCAGGAACATCGGGAGAAGAAATGTCACCCGGTAAAGCGACGCTCCGGGCACATTGTGATGCAGGGCCAGCGCGAGCGCGAAACCCAGGACATATTGCAGGGCCACCGAGGCAAGGGTGATCGTTGCCGTCACCCGCATCGAGCCCCAGAACCGGGCCGATTGCAGGATCTCGGCGTAGTTGTCGAAGCCGACGAACCGTGGCGGCAGCGGCGGGACGAGGCGGACGGACTGAAAGCTGACAATCAGGGCGTAGATGAGGGGAAAGAGGGAGATCGCCAGAACCAGAAGAAAGGCCGGCCACAGAAAGGCGTGCTTGATGCGGTCCTGCGACAGCCCGGCGCTCATCCCGATCCTCCCGGTCGTCACGATGCGACAGGCAGACCCCCCGATCAAGTCCCCGCTGTAGAAAAACTACCGTCTCCCCGGCGTTGGCAGTCCGATATCAGGAAGTCTGAATCGGACCGGACGGTTTGCCGATGCCTCATCGGGGTGGACGGCCGGTCGCGAGGCCGGATCATGGTGATGGTCTTGCCAGATTGCAGGGCATATGTAGTTTAGCTACAGCCAGGGGGGGGGTGGCATGGAGGAGCCGGCAGCCTACCGCTTCGATCCGCAGACGGGCACGCTCCACGGAGCCACCGGGCGGTACGACAAACGCCTGAAGGATCTGGCGGGTCTCTACGCGGATGAAGCTGCCTTTGCCGAGGCGGTCCGTCGGGACGGCGCACGCACGGTGTATCGGGTGGACGAGGTGCGCCCCCCGGTGGCGCATGGCGGACTGATCATCGGCACCACTGCCATGGAACCGGGGCGCATCGGCCGCGAGTTCTTTCTTACCCGCGGCCACATCCATGCCATCCCAAACCGGCCCGAAACCTATCGCGGCGAAAGCGGCTCCGGGGTCATGCTGCTCGAGTCGCCCGAGGGCGATGTGCGGGTTCTTGCGATCAGTCCCGGCGTGACAGTGGTGGTTCCTCCTTTCTGGATTCACCGGTCCGTCAATACCGGGGCCGACCGTCTGGTGATGACCTTCTGCTATCCGGCCGATGCGGGTCAGGATTACGCGATCATCGAACGGGCCGGCGGCATGAGGCTGCGCATCATGGATGACGGAGCAGGCGGCTGGATCGCGGAGCCCAACCGCCACTGGAGAGGCCGCAGCGCCGAGGAGATCAAGGCGATCAGGCTGGCGGCCGATGCGCCGCAGGACGGGGGTCCCGGCTGATGTTCCACCCCGCCGCACGTCCGACATTGCACTTCGTCGGGGTGAGCACGGCAGGCTCGTCCATCAATCGGGTGTTTCCCGCCTGGGCCTGCCACTGGCAGCTCGATGCCGAGTTGCGGGGGATGGACTTCCCTCCGGGCGTTGCCCCCGAACGTCTCCGGGAGGCCACGGCCTTCATCCGCGACGATCCCCTGTCGCGCGGCGCGCTGGTCACGACCCACAAGATCGACCTCTTTCGTGCGGCGCGCGACCTGTTCGACTTCGTGGACCCGTTTGCAGCCCTGACGGGAGAGACGAGCTGCCTCAGCAAGCGCGACGGCCGCCTCCTGGCCCATGCCAAGGACCCGATCTCGTCCGCCCTCGCGCTGGAGGCCTTTGTCCCCCCGGACCATTTCGCCCGCACTGGCGCAGAGGCCCTTCTCTTGGGCGCCGGAGGGTCGGCGGTGGCTATCTCCCTGGCTCTGGCGCGACGGTCCGATCGCCCGCCCCGGATCATCGTGACGGACGTGGCCGCGGAGCGGCTGGACCATCTGGCCGCCCTCCACCACCGGGCTGGTGCGGAGGGACCGGCCGTCGAACCCCGTCTCGTCAGGACGGCCGCCGACAACGATGCCGCGCTCGCGGGCCTGCCGCCCGGCAGCCTCGTGGTGAACGCGACCGGCCTCGGCAAGGACCGGCCGGGCTCTCCGCTCTCGCCCGCGGCCCGGTTTCCGCAGGCCGGGCTCGTCTGGGAACTCAACTACCGAGGCTCCCTCGTCTTTCTTGATCAGGCACGCGATCAGGCCGACGGCCGACGACTGCGAGTCGAGGACGGCTGGACCTACTTCCTTCACGGCTGGACCCAGGTCATCGCCGAGGTCTTCGGGCTCGCCCTGCCGACCCGAGGTCCGGAATGGGATCGGATCGCCACGATCGCGGCGGAGGCCTCCGCCCGTGGCTGATCGTGGCGCAATCCTCGTCACCCCGCGATCGCTTTCGGCGGGAGACCATCCGGCTCTCCGGCCCCTGCGCGAAGCGGGATACCGGCTTGTGCGGCCCGCGCCCGGCCGGATGCCGCAGCGCGACGAGCTGATGAGGTCCCTCCCCGGCTGTGTCGGCTGGCTCTGCGGGATCGAGCCGGTGGACGCCGGTGTGATCGCAGCAGCCGACGCGCTCCGCATCATCAGCCGCAACGGAACGGGGATCGACAACCTGCCGCTCGCCGCTCTGGCCGAACGCGGAATCGTGGTCAGACGCGCCGAGGCGGCCAATGCCCGCGGTGTGGCGGAACTGGCGCTCCTTCTGATCCTTGCGGGGCTGCGCCAGATGGTGGAGTGCCATGAGGGGGTACGGCAGGGCCAGTGGCCAAGGCCGCTTGGGCGCGAGATCGAAACGGCAACAATCGGCATCGTCGGACTGGGTGCCGTCGGAAGCCGGCTGGCCGACATGGTTCTCGCTCTCGGCGCGTCCGTGCTGGCGCACGATCCCTTGGCGCCTCCGGACCGGGTCCGTCATCCGCGCCTGCGACGGACCTCCCTGGAGGAGACGGTCGCCGCCGCTGACGCGGTCACGCTCCACGTGCCCCGTCCCCCCGCAGGCGAGCCGCTCATGACTGCAGCGATGGTCGCGCGGATGAAACCGGGAGCTGTCCTCGTCAACACCGCCCGTGCGGGACTCGTGGACGAGGGTGCCGTGCTCCGGTCCCTGCAGGACGGGCGCCTGCGGGCCTATGCGGTGGACGCCTTCGCGACCGAGCCGCCGCCGCTCGCCCCGCTTCTGCTGCATCCGCGGACCATCCTGACGCCGCATCTTGGCGGGCTGACAGTAGAGTCGGTGGGGCGTGCCGCCAGCGTCGCGGTGGCCAACCTGCTCGAGGAACTGGGCCGTGCGGCTTGAACGGCGATCCGGCTGGCCCCAGGAGGGTGTGCCCGGGCTGGCCTGGCTCGGACAGGCGGGATTCTGGATCCAGACGGAGCGTCACCGCATCCTGATCGATCCCTATCTCAGCGACAGCCTCGCCGCCAAATATGCCGATCGCGGGCCCGATCACCGGCGGCTCATGCCGGTTCCGATCGCGGTGGCGGATCTGCCCCGTCCGGACGCGATCCTCGTCACCCATGCACATACGGACCATCTCGATCCGGACACGCTGGGGCCGCTGGCCGCACGGTTTCCGGGGCTGGTCGTGGTCGCACCGGCGGCCTGTGCGGATCTCGCACGGGCGCGGGCACCGGGTGCCCGTATCGTCGGCGCCTTGGCCGGGGCCCGGGTCGAACCGTTGCCCGGCCTCGTGATCGACGTCACGCCCGCCGCGCATGAACGCCGCGAGCAGGATGGGCAAGGCCGGGACCTCTTTCTTGGCTACGCTCTCGAGGCAGGCGGCGTGCGCCTGTGGCATTCAGGAGATTGCGTTCCGTTCGACGGCCTTCCCGAAGCCGTCGGCCGTGCCGACATTGCCCTTCTCCCGGTGAACGGGCGCGACGCGAGGCGTGCCGCCATGGGCGTGCCCGGGAACTTCCACCCGGCCGAGGCGGTCCATCTTGCCCGTGCCCTCGGCGCTGCGGTCCTCGTGCCGCATCACTGGGGCCTTTTCGCCTTCAACAGCGCCGATCCGGCCGAAGTCAGACTGGCCGCAGGGACCGGACCACCGACAGTGGTGGTGCCACAACCCGGCGAGACGCTCTGCCTCGTGAGGTGAGGCGATGGAGGCAGCGGAAGCCAGCGGGATCGAGAACGGCCTACTCGAAGTCCTGATCCGGCGCCTTCCGGGCTTGCGACCGTCCGAACGCCGCGTCGCCGAGGCGATCCTGGCCGATCCGGAGGGGGTGCTGACCCTCACACTGGCGGGTCTTGCGCAGCGCGCCGGAGTCAGCGAACCCACGGTGATCCGGCTCTGCGCGGCCATCGGCTGCGAAGGATTCCGCGACCTGCGCGTGAAGCTCGCCCGGTCGCTCGCCTTTTCCCGTGCCACGTCCCACAGCGTGGTCGTTCCGGGAGACGATCTGCCGACTCTCATCGAGAAAGTGTTCGACGTGAACCTCGCCAGCTTGGCTTGGGCGCGCGGGCGGCTCGATGCAGAGGCGATGCGCCGCGCCACCGACCTTCTGGCCGGCGCCCGTCGCATTGAGTTCTTCGGTCTGGGGGCGAGCGGGATCGTCGCCCTCGATGCCCAGCAGAAGTTTCCGCTCTTCGGCGTGCCCTGCGGCGCTACCACGGATGCTCACCAGATGGTCATGCTGGCGGCCCTTCTCGAGCCCGGCGATGCGGCTGTCGCGATCTCGCATACGGGGGAGACGCAGGAGGTCGTCCGCGCATTGCGCCTGGCCCGTGGCCGCGGCGCCGCCTGCATCGCGATCACGGGCACCGACTCGGCACCCCTCCTTCGGCATGCCGATGTCGGTCTCGTCATCGAGACCCTGGAGAACACCGAACGACACACGCCGACCGTGTCGCGGCTGGCAGCGCTGGTCGTGCTCGACGTCCTCTCCACCGCGGTCGCGATGCGGCGACCCGAGATCCAGCGCATCCGCGTTGCGGACATGAAGAGGATGCTGGCCGCCATGCGCCGCTCGGGCCGGCTGCCGGAATAGGACCCTCAGCCGCGGAAGGCCCTCGCCATTTCCTCCACGATCATGGCGGCCGAAACCGCGCCGGGATCGGGATGGCCGAGGCTGCGCTCACCCAGCCGGGCGGCCCGCCCGAGGCTGGCCACCATTCCAGCCGTGGCCTCCGCCCCCTTCCTCGCAGCAGCGGCCACGCGGTCCAGACGATCCGTCAGCGGACCGTCTCCGCCCGCTGCCTCCGCTGCGGGAGCCCACGCATCCAGCATCGTCTTCTGGCCCGGCATCGCCTTGCCCCGATGGGCAATCCCTTCGGCCATGGCCGCGATCAGCAGGGGTGTGTCCTTGCGCGGCATGGCTTGGCGTGGGCCCGCCGCCTTGGCCGCGCGCATGAAGCCGGTCGCATAGAGAGGACCGGAGGAGGCGCCCACCGCGTTCAGGAACCCCTTGGCCGCCGCATTGAGCTTGTCCTGCAGCGTTCCGTTCGTGGCCCGCACGGCATCCCGGGCAGCGCTCATCCCCTGCAGCATGGCGACGCCATGATCGGCGTCGCCGATCACCCCGTCGAGCCGGCAGAGCGCATCCCGTTCCGCTTCCATGCGCGTCACGAGGGCATCAAAGAGGTGATCGAGATCGGATGTGGAGAACTCGGTGGTCATCAGCCCTCGCGGAACATGGCGCAGCGACAGGGATGGTCGATGAGCGGCAGCAGCTCGTCGTCCAGATGCATGACGGTGATCGACGCCCCCGCCATCTCGAGCGAGGTGCAATAGGGTCCGACCAAGGCCTTGTGGATCGCAAGCCCTGCATCGGCAAGGCGATCCGCCACGCGCCGGTAGAGGATGTAGAGTTCCATCAGAGGTGTGGAGCCGAGCGAGTTGACCAGCACGGCCACCCGGTCGCCCCGCGACGCCCCCATCTCCTCCAGGATCGCATCCATGATCTCGTCGGCCACCTCGTCGGCTGGGCGCAGGGGACCGCGGCGCACCCCGGGCTCTCCGTGGATGCCCATGCCGATCTCCATCTCGCCTGCAGGCAGGTCGAAGTTCGGCCGCCGCGTCTGGGGCAGCGAGCAGGCGGACAGCGCAACACCCATCGTGAAGGTGCGCGCGTTGGCGTGCCGCGCCAGCCGCTCGACCTCGTCCAGAGGCTTCATCAGGTCCGCCGCCGCGCCTGCGGCCTTGAAGATGAACACGTTGCCCGCCACGCCCCGGCGACGGTCCCGCTGGTCCCGCGGCGCGGAGGCGATGTCGTCCGTGGTCAGGACGGTGCGCGCCTCGATGCCCTCCATCTCCAGCATCTCGGAGGCCATGTCGAAGTTCATCACGTCGCCGGCATAGTTGCCGTACATGAACAGGACGCCCGCACCGCCGTTCGCGGCCATCGCGGCCTCCACGGCGGGCTGCGGCGGGGGCGAGGCGAAGACGTTGCCGATCGCGCAGGCATCCGCGAGACCCCGACCGACGAAGCCGAGAAAGGTGGGCTCGTGCCCCGAACCCCCTCCGATCACGAGCCCCACCTTCCCCTCGCGCGGGCCATCCGTCGCGACGACCGCGCGGCGCGACCCTTCGGGGCGGCGCAGGATGTCGCCGTGGGCGGCGAGAACGCCCTCCAGCATCTCGTCGACCGCGGCGTCGCCGTCATTGATGAGCTTCTGCGTCAGCATGGCCGTCTCCCCTCAGCGCACCGTGTAGCCGCCGTCCACCAGAAGGTCGGCCCCGTTGATCATCGCCGCTGCGTCCGAGGCCAGAAATACCGCCGCGGCCGCGATCTCCTCGGGCTCGGCAAAGCGGCCCACGGGGATCAGCCCCTTCATCGCCTCGCCCTTCGGCCCTTCCCATGCCTTGCGGCCCAGCTCCGTCATCACCACCGTGGGCGAGATGGAGTTCACCGTGATCCCGTGGCGTCCCCATTCGAGCGCGAGGGTCTTGGTCATCCCGATCACGCCGAACTTGGAGGCGCAATAGGCGACATGACCCTCGATGGCTACCGATCCGGCCTGCGAGGCGAGATTGATGATCCGCCCGTTCCCTTGCGCGATCATCACGCGGCCGACTGCCTGCGCCACGAGGAAGCTGCCCGTCAGGTTGATGTCGAGCGTCCGGCGCCAGGCTTCCAGCCCGATCTCTTCCGCGGGGGCAAGGTCCACGATGCCCGCCGAGTTCACAAGGATGTCGATGCGCCCGAAGGCGGAGTGCACGGCGGCGATGGTCTGCGCAACGCTGTCGGGATCGGTGACGTCGCAGCCGAAGGCCTCCGCGCCCTCCAGGGCTGCCGCGCGCTCGCGCGCCGTGTCGAGGGCACGGTCCACCAGAGCCACCCGCGCGCCCTTGTTCGCGAAGGCTCCGGCGATGGCCGCACCGATCCCCGAGGCCGCGCCGGTCACGAGCGCCGTGCGCCCGTCGAGTCCGAAGGTCAGGTCCAAGGCTTCACCCCGTTCATGTGGGCGAGCGGCCGGATCGCTCCGGCCGCTCCCGTCTTGTCGCTGCGGTTGCCTACTGGCGCTGGGCCAGCAGCTCGTCCACATTCTCTTCCGTCACGGGCGTCCAGGGGACGTTGTATTCCGCATCCGCGCCGTCATTCCACGGCATCTCCGGATACTGCTCCCAGATGTCGGACATCGGCTCGTAGTCCGGCTTCACGGCCTTGATGGCGACATCGAGTGCGCCCTGCGCCTGCGCGCGCGCGTCCTGCAGGATCGACTGCATCTCGCCGGCCTTGACGGCATTGAGCGCATCCGTGATCCCGTCGATCCCGGCGATGGCGAAATCCTCGACGTTCAGGCCCGCACCCTTGATGGCCTCGATGGCGCCCAGCGCCATCTCGTCGTTCTGCCCGATCACCCCGTCGATCGCATCACCATGGGTGGTCAGCCAGTTCTCCATCAGCGTCTGGGCCTCGGCCCGCGACCAGTTGGCCGTCTGCTGTTCCAGCACGGTGACATCCGGGCACTCGGCCAAGGCCTGCATGTTGCCTTCCAGGCGCTGGATCTGTGCGGATTGCCCGATCGGACCTTCCAGGATCACGACATTGCCCTCGCAGCCGATCTGCTCCAGCACGTATTCGGCCACCATCCGGCCCGACATCACGTCGTCGGAGCCGACATAGGAGTGGAGCAGATCGCTGTTGACGCGGGTGTTGGAGCCGACGACCGGGATGCCCGCGTCATGCGCGGCCTGCACCGCGGCGGCACCGGCCTCGATGTCGATGGGAACGAAGATGATCGCGTCGAAGCCTTGCGTGATCATCGTCTCGAACTGTTCCTGCTGGACGAGCGCGTCGTAGCGGCCGTCGAAGATCGTGACGTCCACGATCCCCTCCTGCACGGCCGGATGCTCCTCGAGCGCCGCAGACCAGATCTGCATGAACTCGGCATTGAGGCCATAGACGGCGGCGCCGATGCGAAGGGGCTCGTCCTGTGCGGCCGCCGCGCCGGCGGCGAGAGCCAGGGTCGAAGCGAGGGTCAGAAGTCGTCTCATGCGCGTCATCCTCCCGATTGCGCGTGGTCGTCTCCCCCGGCCCGGCCGGATCGGGGGCCAAATCAATCCCGTCTGTTCCGTGACTGGTCGAGCATCACGGCGGCCACGATCAGCACGCCCTTGATGACCTGCTGGTAGTAGGACTGGACCCCCATGAGGTCGAGGCCGTTGTTCATCACTCCGATCAGCAGCGCCCCGATCAGCGTGCCCGTGACCCGCCCCACCCCGCCCGCGAGCGACGTGCCCCCGATCACGACTGCCGCGATCGCGTCGAGTTCGTAGGCGATCCCGGCTTGGGTCAGCGCCGACCCCGTGCGCGCCGCGAGGATCATGCCACCCAGCCCCGCCAGGGTGCCCGAGATCACGAAGATCCAGATCCGGATGGATGCGACGGAGATGCCCGAAACGCGGGCTGCATGGGGGTTGCCGCCCACGGCATAGACCTGCCGTCCGAAGCGGCTCTGGCTCAGCACCCACCACGCCACGAGGAACACGGCCGCGAAGATCACGACCGGCATGGGAATGCCCCAAAGCGAGCCGTTGCCCATGAACCGGTAGCTGTCCGTCAGATTGGGCACCGGCCGCCCCCCTGCATAGAGCAGCGTGAGCCCCCGCGCCGCCGACAGCATCCCCAGCGTGACCACGAAGGAGGGCACGTGAAAGCGCGCCACGATCACGCCGTTGACCGCGCCGCAGGCTGCCCCCACCGCCAGCCCGGCAAGGATCGCCAGCGCCGCGGGATAGGGCCCGCCGGGCACCATCGCCGTCGTCGCCATCGTGGCGAGGGAGGCCGAGACGACGCCCGCCAGCGCCACGATCGAACCCACCGACAGGTCGATCCCACGCGCCAGGATCACGAAGGTCATTCCGATCGCCAGAATGCCGTTGATGGAGGTCTGACGCAGGACGTTGAGGATGTTGCGTGTGGTCAGGAAGTTCTGGTTGACCACCGCCAGCACGACGCAGAGCACCAGGAAGGCGATGAGGATGCCGTAGCGGCGCATGATCTCGCCCGTGTCGATCCGCCTTGCCGTTCCGACCGCCATCGTCTCTCCCCTCACGCCGCCAGATGAACGAGGTCCTCGGCCGTCGCGGCCTCGCGCACCATCTCGCCCGCCACCCGGCCGTCTCGGATCACCACGATCCGGTCCGCCATCCCCAGGACCTCCTCGGTCTCCGACGAGACCAGGACCACCGTGCCGCCGGCGCCTGCAAAATCCGACATGACGCGGTAGATCTCACGCTTGGCGCCCACATCGACTCCGCGCGTCGGCTCATCGAGCAGCAGCACCCTCGGCTCGGTCAGAAACCACTTGCCGAGAACCACCTTCTGCTGGTTGCCCCCCGAGAGGCCGGACACCTCCAGCGCGTCGTGCGGCGTCCTGATGGAAAAGGCCTCGATCATCCGCCGTGCGGCGGCACGCTCGCGCCGCACGTTCATCGCCGGACCGATCGACAGCCCTTCGAGTCCTGCCAGGGTAATGTTAGAGCGCACGCTGCCCGTCAGCACGAGGCCGGAGCCCTTCCGGTCCTCCGTCACCAGGGCGAGACCCGCCCGGATGGCATCCTTGGGCGAGCGGATGCGCACCTCGCGCCCGTCGAGGCGGATGCGACCCGACTTGCGATCGGGCGCCAGACCGAAGAGACATTCGAGGATCTCCGTGCGCCCCGAACCCATCAGGCCATAGATCCCCAGGATCTCGCCTCGCCGGGCCGAGAACGACACGTCGCGGATCAGCCTCTCGCGGGTCAGGCCCTCGACCTCGAGCATGGTCTCGGGGCCGGGCACGTTCTCCTTGACGAACTCCTCCGCCAGGGGGCGGCCCACGATGTGCTGGATCAGCGTTTCGCGCGTGACTTCGGCCATCGAGCCCTCGGCCACGTGACAGCCGTCCCGGAACACCGTCCAGCGATCGGCGATGCGGAAGATTTCCGAGAGGCGGTGCGAGACGTAGATGATCCCGGCGCCCTGCGCGCGCAGCCGCTCGATGGCGTCGAACAGGTGGCCAGCCTCCGCCTCGCCGAGCGCCGATGTCGGCTCGTCCATGATGATGACGCGGGCCTCGTGGCTCAGCGCCTTGGCGATCTCGACCAGCTGGACCTGCGCCACGGTCAGGTCCATCATGGGGCGGTCGGGCGGCAGGTGGAAGCCCAGCCGGCCCAGAAGCTCCGCCGCCTCGCGGTTCATCCGTGCGAAATCGACCCGGCCGAAGGCGCGAGTGGGTTCGCGACCCAGGAAGATGTTCTCGGCCACCGTCATGGCTGGGACAGGGCTCAGTTCCTGCTCCACCATGGCGACGCCGGCAGCCAAGGCCTCGCGCGGCGAGGCGAAACGGACCTCACGGCCGTCTAGCCGGATGCGTCCGCCGTCGCGGCTCTCGATTCCCATGACGATCTTGAGGAATGTGGACTTTCCCGCCCCGTTGCCGCCGCACAGCGCATGAACCGAGCCGGCATCGAGACGGAAGCGGCCGTCCCGCAGCGCCATCACGCCGCCGAACGACTTGCGCAAGCCCTCCACCTCGAAGAGCGGCATCATGTCCTCCCCTGCCCGGCCCCGGGCCGTGCTTTAGCACACAACTGTGTCCATTTGTTCGGTTCGTCAAGCGTGGTGGAGCAGGAAATCGTTGCTGCATCGCGGCAAGGGCGGGTTGTGTGATTGACAATTGAACAGATCATGCACACATGTTCGCACAGTGGTGGAGGAGTCGCATGGCAGCGGACGGTGGCCCCTCTCGAGGTGACAGCGTCGGCCTCCTGGTGGAGATCGCCCGACGCTATTTCATCGAGAACGAGACGCAGGACACCATCGCCCGGGCGCTCTCGCTCTCGCGGATGAAGGTCAACCGTCTGTTGCGCGAGGCGCAGGAGGAGGGGCTCGTCGAGATCCGCGTCCGGCTTCATTCGTCCCAGACCCGGGATCTCGAGGCGGCTTTCGCGCGCCGGTTCGGCCTGCGGCATCTTCTCGTCGCGCCCGAGGCTTCCGCGCCGGTGCGGCAGCGCGCGGCCGTGGCCGGACTGGTGTCGAACTTTCTCGAATCCACCCTGCGGGAGAATGCCGTGGTGGCCATCGGCATGGGGCGCAACGTGGCGGCGGTCGCTGCCGCCCAGGCGGGCCGTGGCTTTGACGGAATCGAATGGGTCTCCGCCTCCGGGGGCGCGTCCGAGGCAGGAGAGGAGGGCAACGCCGACCACATCTGCCGCGCCTTCGCGCGACGCTTCGGCGGCACCGCCACAACGCTCTATGCCCCGGCCTATGTCCCGGACCCTGCCCTCCGCGAAGCCCTCATGCGGCACGAGACGGTGCGCCGCACCCTCAACCGCGCGCGGGGCGCGGATGTGGCGATCATGGGAATCGGGGATCTCGGACCCGACAGCCACATGGCGCGCATGGGCTGGTTCAGCCCGGACGAGATCCGCCAGGCCCAAGCGGAAGGGGTCGTGGGGGACCTCATGGGCTACGACTTCTTCACCCTGTCGGGAGAGGCCCGGAACGAGCGACTCGGCGGACGGGTGATCGGTCTCGGCCGGGAGGATCTGGCCCGGATCGGCTGCACCATCGCGGTCGCGGCCGAGCCGAGCAAGGTCACGGCGATCCTCGGTGCGCTGCGGACGGGCGTGATCGACGTGCTGGCCACCTCGGCCCCCAATTGCCGGGCTGTCCTAGACCTCGCGCTGCAGCAAGACGCTGCACCGATCGGGACTGCCCGTCGCCCCCACCCGGAGGAAAACACATGAAACTCGCCATTGCCGGCGACAGCGCCGGCCTGCCCCTTGCCAAGATCCTGGCCGACCATCTGCGTCAGCGCGACGACCTCGTGATCGAGGAGATCTCCGACCCGCCTGAGGGGCAGACAGAACTCTACGCTTCGCTGGCCGAGCGGGTGGCTCAGGCCGTCCGGGCAGGAACCTTCGACCGCGCGATCCTCTGCTGCGGGACAGGGATCGGCGTGGCCATCGCGGCCAACAAGGTGCCGGGCATCCGCGCCGCGCAGGTCCACGACACCTACTCGGCCGAACGGGCGGCATTGTCCAACGACGCCCAGATCATCACTATGGGCGCACGGGTCATCGGCCCCGAACTCGCCAAGGCGGTGGTCGAGGCATGGCTGGCTCAGACGGGCCGCTTCGACCCGCAGAGCCATTCCGCGGCGAACGTGCGCGACATCGAGGCCGTGGATGCCCGGTATCGAAGAGGCTGAGGCTCAGGCGGCCCGGTCCGCCGGGTCGAGGCGCATCCCGTGAACCGTCTCGAGGCGTCGGCGCGTCCCCTCCACCTCCCGTCGCCGACGCTCCTCGTCCCAGCCCAGCACACGGCCGGCAAGCGCGGCGATCCGCTCGAGATCGGCGTGCCCAAGGCGGCCCGTGATGGCCAACGTGGTGCGGCGCAGGACGACGTCCTCCAGATGAACGACATCCTCTTCCCGGAGGATGCGTTCGATCTCGCCCAGGCTCCACGACGCGTCACTGTCGAGTCGCTGATTGTCCCGATCCCCGGCATAGCGGAGTGCCACGCACCGTGCTGTCGTCCCGTAGCGGCCGAGCAGTTCGGCTACCCGGTCCGGCGCAAGGCCCGTCTCCGCCGCAAGATCGGCGCTCCATGCAACCGGGTCCTCCGGCCAGTCGCGTCCGCCGCCGATCGCGGCCTCCCGGGTGGAGGCCCGCCTCGGCCGGCCGAGACGGTGAAGCACGAGATCCGCAACCTCTTCGGCAAAGCCACGAAACGTCGTCCACTTGCCTCCCACTAGGCTGACGACGGGAAACGGCCGATCCCCCTCCGGCTCGGCCACGGGGGCAGAATGGTCGCGGCTGATCAGGCCCGGCGTCGCTGCATCCGAGTGCGGCAGGGGGCGGACCCCCGCATAGACGTGCCGCACCTGCTCGCGCGCGAAGTCCAGATGCGGAAACAGATGCCGCAGGCTCTGGAGGATATATGCCACCTCCTGCTCGCTGGCGCGGGCCTGATCCGGATTGTCGTCGGGAATGTCCGTCGAGCCTGCAAGCACCCGTCCCAGATAAGGAAACGCCAGGCAGATGCGGCCATCATCCGCCTCGAAATAGACCATCCGTCCGGCGAGCTGCCGCCAGAGTTCGGGGTGGTCGAGGATGACATGGCTGCCGCGCGTCCCGCCGATCAGCCGTCCCGGCACGTCCAGCCTCTCGTTGACGTGGTCGATCCAGGGACCGGCCGCATTGACGACAACCCGCGGCCGAACGGCCATCACCGTGCCGGCCTCGCGACGAAGCCGCACCGTTCCGCCCTGGCGCTCTGCCAGTTCCGTATAGGACACGGCCGCCGAAGACGCATCGGCGGCCAGACCGTCCTGGACGAGTTCGAGAACAAGCCGCTCGGGGCTCGTCACCCAGGCGTCCCAGTAGAGACCCGCACCCACGATCCGCGGCGACAGGGCGGGCATGTCGCCCAGAGCCTTGGACCGGCTCCACAGGCGGTGGCGTGGCATGATCCGCTCGCGCGCCCCGTAGGCGTCATAGAGCCACAGGCCCAGCGCGACAGGCAGCATTCCGCGCGACCGCGGCGCCGTGCGCGATCCCAGGAGCGTCCGCAGCGCCGCCCCGGTTCCACGCGTCCACGAAAAGACCGGCAGCACCGTAGGAAGCGGACGGACCAGATGGGGAGCGTTGCGCAGAAGCCGGTTCCGCTCGAGCGTGGATTCCGAGACGAGGCGCAGGTCCCCCGTCTCGAGATACTTGATGCCGCCGTGGATCAGACGGGATGGCGCAGCGGAGGTTCCCGAGCACCAATCCCCCTTGTCCACGAGCAGACAGGTGATCCCCTGAAGGCACAGGTCGCGGAACAGCCCGGCTCCGTTGATCCCTCCGCCGACGATGAGGACGTCCACACCCCTCCGGAGGATCGCGGCCAGCCGGGCCTCCCGGTCAGCCGGCGTCATGCTTCGGCACCCTCGAGCGATCGCCACACCGGCGCCAGAGCCTCTGCCGCGCGCTTGTAGAGAGCGAAGCGGTCCTCCATCTCGGCACGGCGGTCCGGATCCGGTTCGGTGACCGTCGACAAGGCCGACAGGTCGCGCGGGTCGCTGTCCCAGCCGGGCAACAGCCCCGAGGCCGCACCCGCACAGAGCGCAGCCCCCCAGGCGGCCGCCTCGGGCGTGTCGGTCGTGACCACGGGCAGGCCGAGCATGTCGGCGAACAGCTGTGCCATGGCCGGATGGCGCGAGACGCCTCCCGTGAGGTGGCACGCTTCGACTGGAAAGGTCTCGCGAAGCGCATCCACATGGAGTCGGTGGGTCAGGGCGATCCCCTCGAGGACGGCCCGCAGCAGATCGCCGCGCTCATGCCAGCCGCGCAGGCCGAGAAACGCTCCGGAGGCCTCGGGGCCATAGGGAGATCCGAACAGGAAGGGGTGGAAGATCGGCGGAGACTGGCGTGCGAAGGCCGCCTCGATCTCGGGCATCAGGTGGTCGTGGATCTCCGGACCCCAGTCCTGCCGCTCGCGAGGGCAGAGCCTGTCGAGAAACCAGTCATAGTTGGCCGACGAGGCGGGGGAGATGGCCATCGCATGCCAAGTCCCCGGCGCGACGGCGCTACGCAGGAACCAGCGCGGATCGACATGCGGCACTGTGGTAACCGTCTCGTTGATCGAGTAGGTTCCGGCCACAACGGCGACGATGCCTTCCCTGTGTCCCCCGATGCCGAGGGCCGAGGCCGTCACGTCGTGGAGTCCGGCAGCAACGGGGATTCCTGCGGGCAGACCCGTTTCCTCTGCGGCTTCGCGCCTCACGGCTCCGATCAGCTCGGCCGGCTGTGCGATGGGCGGCAGCGCGCCCTCGAGATCGCCGAGGCCGTAAAGTTCCAGGGCTTGACGCGACCACATCTGCGTCCGCCAGTCGGCGAAGGCCGTGCTGGCTTCTGTCCGGTCGGTGCCGATCTCGCCGGTCAGCCGATAGCAGACCCAGTCCTTGCACGAGAGAACATGTCCGATCCGTGCGAACCGGTCCGGCTCCTCAGCGCGCAGCCAGGCCAGCAGCGCGGCAGGGGAAGCGGCATGGGGCTCCTGTCCCGTCAGGGCCAGGGCTTCGGCTGCAACCCCTTCGGCCCGCCAGCGCGCGACGAGCGCACCCGCCCGGCTGTCGAGCGACAGGATGCCCGATCCCAGGGGCCGCCCGTTCCGGTCGAGCAGGTGAAGGCCGTCGCCATGCCCGGTTGCGGCGACGGCACGCACATCTGCAGGCGCGCGCCCGGACCGCTCCAGAACCTCGTGGATGGCCGCCGCTACCGCCTGCCACAGCACGTCCAGATCGCGCTCGACGTGGCGTGGCCGCGGCATCATGCGGGGAACGCGCATGCGGGCCGCGGCCAGAAGGGTGCCGTCCGCATCGAACAGCACTGCCTTGGTCACGGTCAGCCCGCAGTCGAGACCGAGCAGGGATGCCATCGCATGTCCGGGATCGGGCGAGGAGCCGGCGGGCGCCGGGGCAGGCGCCCGCCCTTCCCTCAGCTCGCCATGGTGAACGGTCCGGTGTACTGGTCGATGTTCTCCGGCGTGATGAGAAGGCAGTCGAACAGCTGCTTTTCGCTGTCTGCCCCTGTCGAGCCGGTGGTGAGATAGTTGTCGACCTGCCGGATCGCCTCGGCCGAGAAGACCGCGACCGGTTGGAGCACGGTATAGGCGAGCGTTCCAGCCCGCACGGCCTCCACGGCATCGGGGGAGCCGTCGAAGCCGCCGACCACCACGCCCTCGAGGCGCCCGGCCTCCTGCAAGGCCGCGATGGCGCCCAGCGCCATCTCGTCGTTGCCGGAGATGACCCCCTGGAGGTCGGGGTTGGCCTGCAGCAGGGCTTGCATCCGGTTGTAGCCTTGGGTGCGGTCCCAGTTGGCAACCTCCCGCCCGACCTGAACGAGGTCGGGATATTGCGAGATCACCGTCATGTACCCGTTGGAGCGCGTGGCCGCGTTGTTGTCAGAGGGCGCGCCGACCAGCTCGACATAGTTGCCCTGCTCGCCCATGACCTCCACCCAGCGCTGGGCTCCGAGCGCCGCGCCCTGGGCGTTGTTGGAGACGAGCTGCGCGATGGCAAGACCTTCCTGATTGATCTCGGCATTGACGAGGATCACCGGGATGCCGGCGTCGATCGCCCGCTGGATGTTGCCGATGGAGCCGTCGGCATTGGCGGGGTCGAGCACGATCGCCACCGAGCGGTTGGTGATGGCCGTGTCGATCAGGTTCGACTCGATGTTGGTGTCGCCCGTATGGGCCGCCACCGTGGCGCTGTAGCCCATGGATTCGGCGGTGGTGCGCGCCACTTCGCCTTCCGTGAACCAGTAGGGGTTGGCGGGGTCGTTCACGATGATCGTGATGAGCCCCTTGTCCTGCGCCCAGGCCGCGCGGGCAACCAGTGGGGCAGAGGCTGCGCCGGCGATCAGCAGGCGGCGGGAAATTGTGAGTGTCACGTCATCCTCCCTTGGATCGTGAATGCCCCCCGGCGGATTGCCGGAAGTGCGGGTTTCCCGTGCCGGCGGGCCTCAGCCGGAAGGCGCCGTCGGCGGGGAAGCGGAGACGACGGCCGGCCTTCGGACGCGGCCGCCGTAGCGGATGGAGTTGAGCAGGACAGCCAGCACGATCACCGCACCGGTAAAGACGGTCTGCCAGTAGGCCGAGACCCCGATGATGACGAGGCCATTGGACAGGAACCCGATCACGAAGGCCCCGAGCAGCGTCCCCTGCACCGTGCCGCGCCCGCCGGTCAGGGCAGCGCCGCCGATGACCACCGCAGCGATGGCGGTCAGCTCGTAGGTCGTTCCGGCCGTCGGTCCGGCCGAGTTCAGCCTCGAGGCGAGAACCAGGCTCGCGATGGCTGCACAGATCCCCGAGAGGACGTAAACCGTCACTTGGACAGTGCGGACCGGCACGCCCGAAAGTTCGGCCGCGCGCGCGTTGCCGCCCGACGAGTAGAGCCAGCGGCCGAAGGCCGTTCGGGTGAGAAGCAGGCTTGCCGCGAGAGCCACGGCCGCAAAGATCAGGATCGAGACGGGAATACCCAGCAGCCGTTCCCGCCCCAGCCAGGCGAAGCCCGTGTTGCCGAGCGCCGGATCGCCATCGAGATTGTTGAAGGTCAGGCCGTTGGTCAGCAGCAGCGCCACCCCGCGCGCCACATACATCACCCCCAGCGTGGCCACGAAGGCCGGCACCTTCAGGAAGGCCACCAGGACGCCGTTGAGCGCCCCGACCAGGGCACCCAGCGCCAGCGTCAGCACCACCACGGCCCAAACCGGCGGGTAGAGGATGACGCCGAGCGCCTCCACTTCCACCCCTTTCATCATGGCTCCCGCCACGACGCCGCACAGGCCGAGGATCGAGCCGACCGACAGGTCGATTCCGCCGTTCAGAATCACGAGCAGCATCCCGATGGACAGAAGGCCGAAGATGGCCACCTGACTCGACATCGTCAGGAAGTTGGAGACGGTAAAGTAGACCGGCGAGAGGGCCGAGAAGACCGCGATGATCGCGATCAGGGCGAAGAAGGCCCGCCCTTCGAGGAGAAGCCAACCGAGACTGAAGCGCCGCGACGGCGCGGCAGCGATGCGGCGCTCGGACCGGCTGGATTCGGAGATCTCGGCCATCGTCAGTGAACCCCTTCGCCGGAAGCCGCCATGATGCGTTCCTTGGCCACGTCCGGCCCGAACTCGGCCGCGATGCGACCCTTGCGCATGACCACGATGCGATGCGCCACCGAAAGGCATTCCGCGAGTTCGGAGGTGGAGAACACGACGGCCAGGCCCTGCCGTGCGCCTTCCACAAGCAGCCGGAACACCTCGGCCTTGGCGCCCACATCGATGCCTCGCGACGGCTCGTCGAGGAGGACAACCCTGGGGCCGGTGGCCAGCATCTTGCCGATGACCACCTTCTGCTGGTTGCCGCCCGACAGCGAGCCGATCGGCGCCCCGGGACCTGCCGTCTTGATATGCGTACGCCGGATCGCCTCCGCAATGACCGTTCGCTCGCGCTCGCGCGAGGTGAAGAAGCCCCGGGTGAAGTCCATGATCGAGGCCAGCGAGAGGTTCTCGCCCACGCTCATGGTCTGAACCAGCCCGTCGCGCTGCCGATCCTCGGGCACAAGCACGAGGCCCTCACGGATGCGCTCCGCGATGGAGAGGTGCGACACGTCCCGACCGTGCAGAAGCACGCGGCCTGCGCTCAGCGGCAGCCGACCCGCGATGGCCTCCAGAAGCTCCGTGCGACCAGCGCCCATCAACCCGTAGAGGCAGACGATCTCGCCCGCGCGCACGGACAGCGACAGACGGTCCACCAGGTCTGCCCCCGAGGCGTCCGGGACCGACACACCCTCGACGACGAGAGCGGTCTCGCCCATTTCGTAATCCGTCGGAGGTGAGCCAAGGTCGTAGTTCTCGCCGGTCATGTGCCGGACGATCCAGGGCAGGTCGATCGAGGCGCGCTCGGCCTGAGCGACCATCGCCCCGTCGCGCAGCACCACCGCGTGGTCGGTGATGAGCAGCGCCTCCTCCAGATGATGGGAGATGTAGACGATCGCGACGCCGCGGGATTTCAGGTCGCGGATCACGCGGAAGAGGACCTCCACCTCGGACGCCGACAGCGCCGAGGTGGGCTCGTCCATGATGAGGATACGCGAGTTGATGGACAGCGCCCGGGCGATCTCCACGATCTGCTGCTGACCCAGGCGCAGGTCCTCCACGAGCGTGAGCGGGTCGATCTCCTCCTCGAGCTCCTGCATGAGTGCGCGGGTCTGGCGCTCCTCCTCGGCGAAATCCACGCCAAAGGGACCCCGGATCTCCCGGCCCATGAAGATGTTGTCGCGCACCGACATGTTGGGGGCGAGCGACAGTTCCTGATGGATGATGGAGACCCCGCGCTCCTGCGCATCCGCGGAGGAGGCAAAGACCACGGGCACGCCATCCAGGAGGATCTCGCCCGCCGAGGGCTGGAGGACGCCCGAAAGGATCTTCATCAGGGTGGACTTGCCGGCCCCGTTCTCTCCGAACAGGGTTGTGACCTGACCGGCCCGCACCGCGAAGTTGACCCCCTTGAGGGCGTGAATGGACCCGAAGGACTTGGCCACGCCGCGAGCCTCGAGAACGGTCTGCCCGATGACAGGCGCGGCCGGCACGTCGCGGGTGAGAAGGGCTGTGGTCATGGCACGCTCATCCGGACGGGCGTCACGAGCCAGTTCTCGGGATTCACGAGGCGGAAGACGCCGGTGACGGTGACCGTGCGGCCGGTCAGGTTGGCCGTGTCGATCCCCGCGAGCACATCCTCCCGCACCCGGTTGTTGAGGGCGGCGCCTGCGTCCTGATACTCGATCTGGTTGCGGAAATCGCCGAAAGCGACAGTGCCCGTGGCATCGCGCACATCCGTTCCGTTGATCGCCGGGCCGGTCTGAACACGCACGCGGATGCCCTCCAGACCCTCGACCGTCACGTCGTAGACGCCCGAACGCGCCTCTCCGGCGGTGCCCGAGAAGGTGACGGCATAGACAGGCATCCCGCTCGACATGACCCCGAACTCCTCGGCGGCCCGGGCGGGATCGGCCGCGATCGCTGCGGCCAGCTCGGCTGCGGGGACGGCCCGCTCCTCGATGGCAGCCTGGATGCGCGGAAACTCCGCGGCGGCCCAGGCTGCAGGATCGAAGGCCTGCTGGCGCGCATCGAGTTCCGATCCGATCGGCACGACCGTCGTATCAAGGGCAATCAGCGCCAGGACCAGCACGGCGACCCCGACCGCAAGCGCGACGCGCAGGCCGGTCCGCCGGGTTCGTCGGCGCCTTGGGGAAGCAGACGCGGCCGTCACGGCCAGACCCCCACATCCTGCCCCATCCGCGTCCCCCGGATCATGGCCGCCTCCTCCACCAGCCCGGCTGCAACCCGCAGACCAGCGGCCCCGTCCCGCTGGTCTGAGCCGCCCTGCTCCGCCCCGCCACCTTGACAGATCGGTGCATATGTTGAAAGATTTTTCTCATCTTGAAGATTTCTTCAAGTCACAAATCCGGGGAAGCGATGGGCAGGGCTGCGGCGCCACGCGATGACGAAAGCCTCGCCATCCGGGCGGCCTGGCTCCACTATGCAGGCGGTCTCACGCAGACCGAGGTGGCGGCGCGCCTGGGCGTCTCGGCGGTCAAGGCTCACCGGCTGGTCGCCTGGGCCAATCAAAACGGTGCCGTGAAGGTTTCGGTCGAGGGGTCCGTGACGGACTGCCTGCGGCTCGAACAGCGGCTGGTCGAGCGGTTCGGCCTCGCCACGGCCGAGGTGATTCCCGATCTGGGCGAGGAAGGCCTGCCGCTTCGCGCGCTCGGACATGGGGGAGCTGCGTTCCTGGGACGCATCATCGGGGGCGCCGAGCCGCGGGTGATCGGGGTCGGCAACGGGCGCACGCTTGCGGCAGCCATCGCGGCCATGCCGCGTCAGGACGCAGGCGCAACGCGCTTCGTCTCGCTCGTCGGGGTGCTGACCCGCCGCTACGCCGCCAACCCTCACGACGTCATGCACCGTCTGGCCGAGAAGACCGGGGCCGAGGCCTATGTCATGCCGGTCCCCTTTTTCGCCAACACGGCCGAGGATCGGGCCGTGCTGCTTTCCCAGCCCGGCGTGCGCGAGGTGGTGGACCTGGCGGCCAGCGCGGATCTGCTGTTCGTGGGCATCGGCACCGCTCAACCCGACGCGCAGCTTGTCACCGCGCGGATGATCGCGCCCGAGGAGATCCGGGAGGTCCAGGAGCGCGGCGGAGTGGGCGAGATGCTCGGCCACTTCTTCGATGCGGCAGGCCATCCGGTCGAAACGTCGCTCGCCGCCCGCACCCTTTCACCCGATCTTGGCTCGCTGGCCGGTCGTCGCGTCGTGGCCCTCGCCGGCGGAGCGGTCAAGACGTCTGCCATCCGAGCAGTCCTGCACACGGGTCTGCTCAGCGGCCTGATCACGGACGAGCGCACGGCCCGTGCGCTTGTTGCCGCCTGAGCGGGCCAGTCCGATGGGCGACCTGATCGTCGGTCTTGATTCGGGCACCTCGGTCATCAAGGCGGTGGCCTTCGATCCCGACGGGACACAGATCGCGGTTGCCTCGGTGCCCAACCGCTATGAATCGGGCGCCGACGGCGCGGCGACCCAGGACATGGAGCGCACGTGGCAGGACGCCGCCGCCGCGCTGCGCAGCCTGGCCGGACAGGTCGAAGACCTCGCCGGCCGGACCGTCGGGCTGGCTGTCACGGGACAGGGCGACGGCACCTGGCTGGTGGACGCGGCGGGGCAGCCCGTGGGCGCGGCCTGGCTCTGGCTCGACGCCCGCGCCGCGCCCACCGTCCGGCGCCTGACAGCCTCCTCGGAGGAACGGGTGCGGTTCGAGACGACAGGGACGGGTCTCAATACCTGCCAGATGGGCGCCCAGCTCGCCCATATCGCCCGGACCGAGCCCCACCGGCTGCAGGCGGCGGCCCATGCCCTCCATTGCAAGGACTGGCTCCATCTGCGGCTGACCGGAGTGGCAGCAACCGATCCTTCCGAAGCCTCCTTCACCTTCGGGGACTTCCGGACGCGGCGCTACGACGACCGCGTGATCGCGGCCTTGGGACTCGAGGCCTACCGGCATCTGCTGCCACCCATTCTCGAGGGCACCGAGGTCACCCATCCGCTCCTGCCCGAAGCGGCTGCAGCAACCGGGCTGCGCGCCGGCACACCGGTCTGCCTCGGCTATGTGGACATGGCCATGACCGCGCTCGGCGCAGGCGTTCATCTGCCGGACGAGTCGGATGCCGCCTGCTCGGTGATCGGTTCCACCGGGGTGCACCTGCGCGCCGTGCCGCCGGAAGGGTTTCACCTCAATGCCGAAGGCACCGGATACGCGATCCCGATTCCCGTGCCGGACCGCGTGACGCAGGTCCAGACCAACATGGCCGCCACGCTCAACCTCGATTGGCTGCTTGATCTCGCCGGGGACCTGTTGGCGGAGATGGGCAGGCCGGTCGAGCGCGCCGACCTGGTCGGTCGGATCGAAGGTTGGCTTGCGCAGAGCACGCCAGGGCAGGTCCTGTATCACCCCTACATCTCGGAAGCAGGGGAGCGTGGTCCCTTCGTGGAACCGCGTGCCCGGGCCGGCTTCAACGGGCTCAGCCGGCGTCATCGCTTCGCGGATCTGGTGCGCGCCGTCATCGAGGGCTTGGGCTATGCGATGCGGGACTGCTACGGCGTCATGGGACCGCTGCCTGCCGAGATCCGCCTGACGGGCGGCGCCGTCCGGTCGCCGGCGCTGCGCGCCATTCTCGCGGCCGCCTGCGGCGCTCGTGCACGGGTCTGCCTGCGCGAGGAGGCCGGAGCGGCCGGCGCCGCGATGATGGCTGCGGTCGCCTTGGGCCTTCAACCTTCGATGGACGCCTGCATCCGCGCCTGGGTGACGCCCCATCTGGGTCCGCCGGAGCCGCCGGACCCCGACCTTGCAACCCTGTACGACAGGCGCTTTGCGGCCTATCTCGCCGCGCGTCGGGGTCTGGCGCCCGCCTGGACCGGTTTGGCCTGCTGCTCGGGAGGACCGCGATGACCGATCTCGTGGATCTTGTGGTGATCGGAGGAGGCATCAACGGGGCCGGCTTCGCCCGGGATGCGGCCGGACGGGGTCTCTCCGTCGTCCTTCTCGAACGGGACGATCTGGCGGAGGGGACGTCGTCCCGTTCGGGCAAGCTCGTCCATGGAGGTTTGCGCTACCTCGAATACTACGAGTTCCGGCTGGTGCGCGAAGCCCTCATCGAACGCGAAGTCCTGCTCCGGGCGGCTCCCCACATCATCTGGCCGATGCGGTTCGTCCTGCCGCATTCTCCGCAGGACCGGCCGGCCTGGCTCGTCCGGACGGGGTTGTTCCTGTACGACCATCTCGGCGGGCGCCGGCAGCTCCCCGGCACCCGCGTGCTGGACCTGCGCCGCGCGCCGGAGGGCCTGCCGCTGCGCGACGAGTACACCAAAGGCTTCGAGTATTCCGATTGCTGGGTGGACGACGCGCGGCTGGTCGTGCTCAACGCGCTCGATGCGGCCGAGCGCGGCGCCCTTGTTCTGCCGCGCTGCCCGGCTGTCTCGGCCCGGCGGGAGGACGGCGCCTGGACGGTCCAGGCTCGCAGCCGCCTTTCGGGCGAGGAGCATCGGTTCCGGGCCCGCTGTCTGGTCAACTGCGCCGGCCCCTGGGTGGCCGACGTGATCGGGCGCGTCGCCGGAGCCAATTCCGCGCGCAAGGTGCGTCTGGTCAAGGGCAGCCACATCGTGGTGCCCAAGTTCTGGTCGGGAGCGCACGCCTACCTCGTTCAGAACCACGATCGGCGTGTGATCTTCATCAACCCCTACGAAGGGGACCTGGCCCTGATCGGCACCACGGACATTCCCTATGACGGCGCGGCCGAGGAGGTGTCCGCGGACGAGGCCGAGGTCGAGTACCTGCTGGCCGCCGTGAACCGGTACTTCAAGGAAGGGCTGACGCGCGGGGACGTTCTCTACAGCTTCTCGGGAGTCCGGCCGCTCTTCGACGACGGAAAGGGCAACCCGTCGGCCGTCACGCGCGACTACGTGTTCGACCTCGACCGCACGGGCGGCGTGCCGATGCTCAACGTCTTCGGCGGCAAGATCACCACCTTCCGCGAACTGGCCGAACGCGGTCTGCACCGGCTGCGGGAAGTGTTCCCGCACATGGGAGCCGACTGGACGGCCAACGCCCCGCTGCCCGGCGGCGACATGCCCGGCGCGGATTTCGAGGCGTTCTTCGGAGCGTTGCGACGGCGCTACCCGTGGATGCCGCGCCCCCTCGCCCTTCACTACGCCCGTCTGTACGGCACCCGGGCCGATCGCATCGTCAAGCAGGCCACGAGCCTCGAAGGACTCGGGCGCCATTTTGGAGGGCTCCTCTACGAGGCCGAGGCGCGCCATCTCGCGGCCGAGGAATGGGCCCGCACGCCCGAGGATGTCCTGCTACGGCGCACCAAGCACCATCTGCACCTGACGCCGGCCGAACACGCGGCCTTCCGGGAGTGGTGGAGCGGCGCGGCGCTCGAGGCGGCGGCCTGAACCGATGCGCCTGACTCTCTCCATCTCCACCAACCCGCTCGTCAACCGCTTCGCGGAGCCCGATGACCTGACCGAGACCGTGGCCCGTGACATCCGGGTGCGCGACCTGCAGCTGACGCACGAATTCCTTGATCCCTCCTGGCCGGCAGCGGTCCTGCGGCGACGGGTGCGCGCCTTCGGCCGGGCGATGGAGCGGACGGGAATCCGCGTGACGTCGGGGATGACAGGACCCTATGGACGGCTCAACCATTTCGGCCATCCCGACCGCGACGTGCGGCGCTATCACCTCGACTGGTTCAAGACCTTTGCCGACCTGATTGCCGATCTCGGTGGGCGCGCGATCGGCACCCAGTTCGCGATCCTCACCTTCCGCGATCAGGACGACCCTGCGCGCCGCGAGGCGATGATCCGCATCGCCCTCGACTGCTGGGCCGAGCTGGCCGACCATGCGCGGGAGGCGGGCCTGTCGTTCCTGTTCTGGGAGCCCATGTCCATCACCCGCGAGTTCGGCGAGACCATCCCTGCCGCGTTGTCCCTTCAGGCGCGCATCGACGCTGCGGGCCTGTCCCTCCCGTTGCGGATGATGGCCGACATCGACCATGGCGACGTCACCTCGCCAGACCCGGACGACACCGACCCTTATGCCTGGGCGCGGGCCGTGCCGCGCCACTCACCCATCATCCACATCAAGCAGTCGATGATGGACAAGGGCGGCCACCGTCCCTTTACCGCCCGGCACAACGCCACAGGCCGTATCCGTCCGGGGCCGCTTCTGGCCGCCCTCGCCGAAGGCGGCGCCACGGACAACGAGATCTGCCTCGAGCTGTCGTGGAAGGAGCGGGAGCCCGACGATCGCCGCGTGGTGGCCGAGCTGGCCGAGTCGGTCGCCTACTGGGCACCCTACATCGACACCGGTGCAGCCGCGCTCCGCGTCTGGCCGGCCGCTTGCCCTTCCCAAGCTGCGGACCATCTGACATAGCTGCCGCAAGACCCGGACGGGGCAGCAGGACCGGCCGGTGGACGTAGGGAAGGACGGGCAGATGACGCGGATCGTGGCTCTCGTGGCAGTGGTGGCGGTGGCGATCTTCGCCTATGTCTGGAGCCGGAGCGATCGCGCCGCCGAAAGCGGCGTCGTGACCTCTACCCAGACCGCGCCTGGCGGTACCGATGCCGGGGCCGTCGCCGTGCCCGGAGCCGATGCCAACCTTCCTCTGGCCGGGGACGGCAGCGACGTCCCGGCACCCGACGAGACCGGCGAGACGCCCGAGCAGGGCAGCCCCGGCGGCGAGGGCGACCCGCCGCAGCCCGGCACGGTCCCCGACGACACGGCCAATCCGGCCGGCGATCCGGCAGAACCCGACTCTGCCGCCCCTGCCGGCACACCCGAGGAGGCTGCCCCTGACGGCACGAATGTCGACCCGTCGGCCGCGGCCGTCGCCCCGCCCCCCGGTACGGACGGCGAGAATGCGCCCGCTCAGGCGACCGCCGCCCCGCCCCGCGCCTTTGTCACGGTGCCGGCCGATCTGGACGTCCTGCTCGACCCTGCTGCGCTCGATCCCGAGGCCATCCGTGCCGCTCTGGCCCGTTCGGGGCGCCTGACCCCTGCGGAGCGCTCGAGCCTTTTGGCAGACCTCGACCAGGCGCAGGGGCAACCCGAGCAACTCGAGGCCGTGCTCGAGCGGATCCGCGCCATCCTGACAGGGATCTGATCCGACGCGGCGGATCAGATCCCGTCGCCGACAAACGCCTTCTCGATCACGAATTCGGCCGGGTCGCTGTTGGCCCCCTCGCGCAGCCCTGCGCTCTCGAGCAGCGCCTTGAGGTCGAGGTTGAAAGCCAGGCTGCCGCAGACCATCGCCCGATCCGCAGCCGGATCGAGCGGCGGCAGTCCAAGATCGCGGAAGATCTCGCCGCTCTCGATCAGCGTCGTGATGCGTCCCATGCGGTCCGACGGCTCGCGCGTGGTGGTCGGATAATAGCGCAGCTTGCCCGCGACGAGATCTCCGATCAGGGGGTCTCCGGGAAGGGATTCCACGATCTCGCGCCCGTAAGCCAATTCCGCCACCTGCCGGCAGGTGTGGGTGACGACCACCTCCTCGAACCGCTCCCACGTCTCGGGATCGCGCAGCAGGGAGGCAAAGGGCGCGAATCCCGTCCCGGTTGCGAAGAGCCAGAGCCGTCGGCCCGGCCGGAGGGCATCATGGACCAGCGTGCCCACCGCCTTGGGCCGCAGGATCAATTCGTCACCCGGCCGGATATGCTGCAGCCGTGACGTCAGCGGCCCGTCGGGCACCTTGATCGAGTAGAATTCCAGCTCGTCGTCCCATGCCGGCGATGCGATGGAATAGGCCCGCAGGATCGGCCGTCCGTCTTCGCCCGGCAGCCCGATCATGACGAACTCGCCCGACCGGAAGCGCAGGCTGCGCGGGCGCGTGCAGCGGAACGCGAACAGGCGGTCGGTGTAGTGCCGCACATCGGTGACGATCTGGGCATCGGACAGGGCTGCGGCAGTACGGAGGGAGGGCTGAGCGGTCATCGGGGGCCTTTCACGGTTTCAGCCTGTTAGCGCGAGGCTCCGCCAGGGGAAAGCGCGGCCGATCCGCGCAGGCGGTCCCGGTAATCGCCCCTGCGCCAGTCCGCTCGCGCTAGCCACTGCGCCTCGGGCTGGCGCGCCGCCAGATCGTCGGGAATCTCCACCTCGTCGAAGCCTGCGCGCCGGCACATCGGGTACTGGTCGGCGAGGATCGGCCCCGCCGCCCGCAGCCGGCCCCGGAAGCCCAGCCGCCGCAGATCGCGCCCGAGGGTAAAGCCGCGCCCGTCCGAGAAGGAGGGGAAGCGGACCCGGACCAGGCCGAGCTGGCCGAGCGTGCCGACCAATTCGGACGGATCGTCCCCCGGCGCGATCTCCACGCCGTCGCCTTCCTCCAGCCTGTCCAGTTCGGCGAGCGGACGGACAGGCCCCGCAAAATCGTCGGGGCCGAAACCCCGGTCGGTCACGATCACGGACATGGTCCCGCTCCTCAGGCCGGCATGCCGCGCACCACCCGGCCATCTACCAGATGGATGCCACATTCCGTCTTGTCGAGCCCGCGCCAGCGCCCGGCACGCACGCCCTCGCCTGGGGCGGTCCGCGTCGTGCAGGGGACGCATCCCACGGACCGATAGCCGCGCGCGGCAAGGGGATGCCGGGGCAGGCGGTTCTCCGCCATGTATTCGGCGACGTCCTCGGGGCGCCAATGGGCGAGCGGGTTGACCTTGATCCGCCCCTCGCCGTCGGCCTCGAAGAACTCGAGCGCAGCACGCGCCCCGCCCTGAAAGCGCTTGCGGCCCGTGATCCAGCCGTCGAAGCCCTTCAACGCCCGGGCAAGCGGCTCCACCTTGCGCAGGACACAGCAGGCGTCGGGTTGCGCCTGATGCAGCAGGCCGTCCGCATCGCGTTCGAGGAGCGCCGCACGATCCGGCCGGATCACCCGCACATCCTCGAGCCGGAGCCGCTCCGTCACCTCGAGCTGATAGGCCAGAGTGTCTGCAAACAGCATCCCGGTGTCGAGAAACAGTACCGGCAGACGCCGGTCCAGCACCGCCACCATGTGCAGCAGCACCACCGACTCGGTCCCGAAGGAGGAGACGAGCGCGAGCGGGCCCACCTCCGGGTCCGTCAGCGCATGGCTCAGCACCGCCATGGCCGCGTGATGGCGGTAGCGGTCGTTGAGCCGCGCGGCGCGCGCCTCGGCATCAGGCCGCATCGGCTGCCTCCGCGCCGTAGAGAAAGCCGCGGAACGGCTCCAGACCCAGGCGGCGCACACAGTGCAGGAAACTTTCCTGCGCATCGCGCCGCACCGTCAGATACCCGCGCACCAGCCGCTCGACGGCATCCACCACTTCGTCCGCCGCGAAGCCGGGGCCCGTCTTCTCGCCGATCGCGGCGGTCTCCGTGGGATCTCCCCCCAACGTGATCTGGTAGGTCTCCACGCCCCCCCGGTCGAGCCCAAGGATCCCGATAGCCCCGACATGATGGTGTCCGCAGGCGTTGATGCAGCCCGAGATCCTGATGCCGAGCGGCCCGGTCTCGCGCTCGAGGCCGCTTTCGACGAGCCGCCGTGCGATGCCTTGCGCAATGGGGATGGAGCGCGCGGTGGCGAGCGCGCAGTAATCCATGCCCGGGCAGGCGATGATGTCGGACGCAAGACCCGCATTGGCCGTGGCGAGCCCCGCCTCGCGGAGAGCGCGCCAGACCGCGGGCAGGTCCGCGCGGTGGACGTGGGGCAGGATGATGTTCTGCTCGTGGCTCACCCGCAGCTCGCCATAGCCGTGACGTTCTGCAAGGTCCGCGAGGGTCCGCATCTGCGCCGCCGTCGCATCGCCCGGCGTCGCCCCCGGCGCCTTGAGCGAGACGGTGACGATGACATGGCCCGGGGCACGATGCGGATGGAGATTCGTGTCCGTCCAGGATCGGAAGGCGGGAGAGGCCGCACGGAACGCGAGATAGTCGCCATCGTCCCGCTCCTTCCAGGCAGGGGGTGCGAACATCGCCCTGATCCGCTCGAGCATGGCGCGATCCGCGCCGCCCCACTCCCCGCGCAGTTGCGCGAAGCGCTCCTCCACCGCGTTGCGGAACGCCTCGAGCCCGCCCTCGAAGACCGTGATCTTGATGCGGGCCTTGTACTTGTTGTCGCGCCGGCCGCGCAGGTTGTAGACCCCGAGGATCGCCTCCAGATAGGGCAGCAGGTCCGCCTCCGGCAGAGCCGGGCGGATCACCTGCCCCAGCATCGGCGTCCGGCCCAACCCGCCTCCGACGGAAACCTCCCACGCCGGCTCGCCGTCCGCACCCCTGACCATCCGCAGGCCGATGTCGTGAGCGCGCGTCACCGCACGGTCGCGCGGGCTGCCCGAGACGGCGATCTTGAACTTGCGCGGCAGGAACTGGAACTCCGGGTGGTCGGTGCTCCATTGCCGGATCAGCTCGGCCACGGGCCGCGGGTCAGCAATCTCGTCGGCGGCGGCGCCTGCGAAGTGATCGGCGGTGACGTTCCGCACGCAATTGCCAGAGGTCTGGATCGCATGCATCCCCACATCGGCCAAGGCGTCGAGGATGTCGGGCACGTCGCGCAGGCGCGGCCAGTTGAACTGGATGTTCTGGCGCGTGGTGAAGTGTCCGTAGCCGCGATCCCACCGCTCGGCGATCATGGCGAGCTGGCGCATCTGGGCCGGGCTCAGCGTGCCGTAGGGGATCGCCACGCGCAGCATGTAGGCATGGAGCTGGAGATAGAGGCCGTTCATCAGCCGCAGGGGACGGAACTCCTCCTCGGTCAACGAGCCGTCGATGCGGCGCTCCACCTGCGCGCGGAACTGGCGTACGCGATCGCGTACAAAGGCTTCGTCGAAGGCGTCGTAGCTATACACCGTCCTGTGCTCCGGGAATGCGGCCGCGCGGGGTCAGACCCTCGGCGCGCTTGCCGTGATGGTAGTTGGTCGGACCGTGAGTGCGGAAAGCCTCGCGGAAATGGAGCGGCACGGGACCGGTCGGAGAGGGAGCGGCGTCCACCAGATCGGCTCCGACGATGTGAGGCTGGGCACGTGCGAACAGGAGGCGGATCTGCGCATGCGCCTCGTCCTCCAGAAGCTCGGCCTCCCCCATGTCAGGGCTCCAGCGGTCGTCCTCGGTCAGCCAGACGGCATGACCCTCCAGCAGATCGTTGGCGGAGACGACCTTGGGAACAAAGCGGCGGCTCATGACGCAACCTCCTCCAGACCAGGCAGGGCGGCCCCCGCCAGGCGGGGGGCAAGCCCATAGAGGATCAGGACCGGTCCGGACATCCCGGCATCCGACAGGTCGGGTTCGAGTCGGGCCAGGGTCGTGGCCAGCACCCGCTGCCCCGCGCGACCGGCATTCTCCACCACCGAGACGGGCGTCGACGGGTCGGCGCCGTGCATCAGAAGGCGGCCCTGCATCCGTCGCGCGGCACGCCGGCCCATGTAGATCGCGGCGACCTCCCCGGGCCGGGCCAGCGCACGCCAGTCGTGCTCGGCCAAGCCGGCCGCATCATGCCCGGTCAGCAGCCGCAGGCCCGCATTGCGACCCCGGGCGGTCAGGGGCTGACCGATCGCGGCCGCGGCGGCCGAGGCGGCGGTGATGCCGGGCACCACCGACCAGGCGAGACCCGCGGACTCCACGGCCGCAATCTCCTCCTCCAGCCGGCCAAAGACCGACGGATCGCCCCCCTTCAGCCGAACCACGTGCCGGCCGGCCCGCGCGTGCTCGACCAGAAGCGCGTGGATCGCCTCCTGGGGCGTCGAGGGACCGAAACCCTCCTTGCCCACGTCGATCAGCAGGGCCTCGCGCCGGGCCAAGTCCAGCACGCCGGCCGTCACGAGCCGGTCGTGGACGACGACATCGGCGCGATCGAGTGCGCGTCGTGCTCTCAGCGTCAACAGATCCGGATCGCCGGGGCCCGCACCCACGAACTCGACAAAGCCCGTGCGTGGGGCACGCGCGAGATGGCGGCCCAGAAGGCGGCGAAGCGCATCCGCCACCTCTCCCGCACCGCCGTTGCGCGCCGCCTCAGGACCGGCCGTTTCGAAGAAGGCGCTCCAGAAGGCCCGGCGGGCTGCACCTGCAGGCAGCGCCTCGGCCGCCCGGCGGAACCCGGCGGCGGCCCGGGCAAGCATCCCCAGCGAGGTCGGCAGGCGCTCCTCGAGATCGGCCTTGATCCGCCGGGCCAGCACCGGCGCCGCTCCTTCCGTGCCAATCGCCACCACGACGGGGTCGCGATCCACAAGGGCCGGCGTGAGAAAGGCCGAGCGGTCCAGATCGTCCACGATGTTGTGCGGCACGCCCGCCGCCCGCGCCCACTCCGCAAGCTGCCCGTCCGCCGCCCTGTCCTCCTCGGCCCCGTAGGCCAAGACGGCCCCCGACAGATCCGGGGCCTCGAGCGCGCGGCGGTGCAGCACCAGACGCCCGGCCTCGGCCCATCGGCGGATCTCCAGAGCCGGCTTGGTCGCGAACACATGGATCTGCGCCTCCGTCCGCAGCAGAAGGCGCAGCTTGGCGCAGGCGGCCTCGCCACCGCCGGCGACCACGATCCGCCGCCCTGCCACCGCCATGAAGACCGGAAAGTGTTGCATCGCTCCCTCCGCCCCTTCGCCTCCCGATATAGAACATCTTCCCTTCCAGAGGCTATTCGGCCACAAAGATAAGGACGCTTGTTCTGTCGAAGCGGTAAACAGGTGGCGGTTGCTTTTGGGGAGGACGGGAGAGGGGATGGCGTTCCGGCTCGACGCTCTGGACCGGAAGATCCTTGCGGAGCTGCAGCGCGATGCAGGCCGCTCGCTGGACGAGATCGCCCGTGCGGTCGGCTCGTCCAAGACGCCGGTCTGGAATCGCATTCGCCGCCTGCGCGAGGCCGGCGTGATCGGCCCTCCGGTCGTCGTGGCCGATGCCGAAGCGCTGGGCTTCGAAGCCACGTTCTTTGTCCTGATCCGCACCGCTGCGCACGACGCCGCCTGGCAGGCCCGCTTTCTCGCGGCCCTGCGTGCCCGCCCCGAAGTGCAGGAGGCGCATCGGCTCGCCGGCGATATCGACTACATCCTGAAGGTGCGCGTCCCGAATGCCCGCGCCTACGATGCCTTCTATCAGGCGCTGATCGCGGAGGTGAGCATCCACACCATCACGGCCCTGCTCTCGATGGAGGAGATCAAGAGCACCACGGCCCTGCCCCTCTGACCGCAAGACGCGCCGCCCAAGAGGAGGCCCCCGTCACGCTGGCCAGCGTCCGGGGGCCAGCCCGGGTCACCGGCCCGGGCATCACGGTCGAGGCCAGGCCGCGACCGTATCTCGTTCAGGCAGTGTAACACGAACGCCACGGTGCCGCAACGGAAACCGACCGATGCAGGCAAGGCCGCTCCCGGCGTCTTAGAAGAACCCGACAGCCCCGTCGAAGGCGGACTGCCGCAGGAGCCGCAGCGTATAGTCTCCGAACGACCGGAAGACCAGAACATGCGCGCCGTCGCCTTCGGGCCAGATCGCCGCCGCGACCTGACCCAGCCGCGTGCGCCGGAAAGCGCGGGAGCCGAAGGCGTCCGGATGCAGGTCGGCCGGCGAGAGCTTGGCCAGGACCTCGCGCCAGCCCTCCCCCTCGACGGCAAACCCCACGCGCAGGTCGGAGACATCCGCACACAGATGCGGCACCTCCCCCAGCCGTCGCCCCAGATCGGCCGCGACTGCCCCCCCCTCGCCTGGGGCAACGAACAGCAGCAGCTCGTCCGGCGCCATCCAGGCCGCCCCGCGGCGGGTGTCGCCCGCAATCCGCAACCGCTCGGGCACATCAAGGCCCAGCCCGTCCCTCAGTGCCCCGGCCGCGGCAGCGAGGTCGGTCCGCAGTGTCACCATTCCCAGAGGGCCCAGCGCCCGCACATCAGCCATGGAGCCGCTCCCCCGCCTTGTCATAGAGCACCGGATCGACCACGCGCGCGAGGACCGGATCGGCTCCCTTGCGGGCCACCTCCACCACCTCGTCCATCCGCTCGGGCCCCCGCTCCAGGAGCGCCATGGCGATGCCACGCGCCAGAGTGGGCGAGTAGTAGGTGGAGGTCACGCGTCCCTGCGTGTTGCGCTGGCCCACCGCGTTCTGACCCGGTGCGAGGATGTAGGCGCCCTCCGGCAGCACGGACCCGTTCATCGTCTCCAGACCCACGAGCCGCCAGCGCAAGGGCGAGGCCATGTGCGAGCGCTCCTGCGCGCGCTTGCCGATGTAGTCGGGCTTCTTCCTCGAGATCGCCCAGCCGAGGTTGAGGTCCTGCGGGATCACGGTGCCGTCCGTCTCCTCGCCGATCATGATGTAGCCCTTCTCGGCCCGCAGGATGTGCATGGCCTCCGTGCCGTAGGGGGTGATCCCCTCCGGCGCGCCGGCCTCCCGGATCGCTTCCCACAGCGCCAGACCCGACGCCGCAGGCACGGCGATCTCGAAGGACAACTCGCCCGAGAAGCTGATCCGGTGCACCCGGACGGGCAGGCCCGCCAGCATGCCTTCGGCCCATGTCATGTGGGGCAGCGCCGCGGCCGACAGGTCCATCCCCCCCAGCCGCTCCAGCACCGCGCGTGCGCGGGGGCCGGCGACGACGATCTGGGCCCATTGCTCGGTCAGGTTGGCGGTGAACACGCGCCAGTCGTGCCACTCGCACTGCAGCCAGTCCTCCATATGGGCGTGGATGCGCTCGGCTCCGCCCGTGGTGGTGTGGCAGAGCCAGGCATCCTCCGACAGCCGCGCCACCACGCCGTCGTCGATCAGGAACCCGTTCTCGGAGCAGATCAGCCCGTAGCGGCACTTGCCCACGGGCAGCGTGCTCATCACGCCGGTATAGATCATGTCGAGGAACCGGCCCGCATCGGGCCCCTTGACGACGATCTTGCCCAGCGTGGAGGCATCGAGCATCCCGACCTGCCGCCGCACGGCCGTGACTTCGCGCAGCGCGGCGGCGTGACGGTCCTCGCCCTCGCGAAGATAGGCCCAAGGGCGCCGCCACAGGCCTACCGGCTCCCACACAGCGCCGTGGGCGGCGTGCCAGGCGTGCATCGGGGTCTCGCGGACCGGCTGGAACAGGTCGCCCTTGGCCACGCCCGCGATCGCCCCCAGCGTGAGGGGCGTGTAGGGCGGGCGGAAGGTCGTCGTGCCGACCTCCGGAATGGGCAACTGCACGCTCTGGGACAGCACCGCCAGACCGTTGATATTGGACGTCTTGCCCTGATCGGTGGCCATGCCCAGCGTCGTGTAGCGCTTGGCATGCTCGACCGCGATGAAGCCCTCCCGCGCGGCGAGTTCGACGTCCGACACCTTCACATCGTTCTGGAAGTCGAGCCACATCTTGCGGCGCAGCTCCGGGCTGGCCCCCTGAGGCATCACCCAGACGGGCAGGATCGGCCCCTCCTCGGCATCGTGCGCAGCAAGCGGGGCGGGCTCCTCGTCCGATCCGGCCGCCTCCGCACCGGCCAGCAGACCCGAGGCCAGAACATCGGCCGTCCGCAGCGCCCCGTCGGCCGAGCCTGCGGAGAGGACCATCGGCTCTCCGTCCGCACCGCGCGGCGGCCGGTCCCGGTCCGGGCGGAAGAGCGCCGCCGCCTCGTCCCAGAGCAGCTTGCCGCCGCAATGGGACCACAGGTGGACGGCCGGGCTCCAGCCGCCGGACATGGCCACGGCGTCGCAGGCGATGTCTTCGAGACCCGACCCTTCGCCCGCCAGCGCGCAAAGCGTCACACCCCGCACCCGCTTGCGCCCGTGGACCTTGGCGATCCCGCGACCCGCCTCGATCCGGAGACCCATCTCGCGGGCGCGCTGCACCAGTTCGCCCTCGGGGCGCGGCCGGGCATCGACGATGACGGGCACGACCAGACCTGCGCGATGCACCGCCAGGGCGGTACGATAGGCATCGTCGTTGTTGGTCACGACCACGACCCTGTCGCCGACGCTGACCGCCCAGTTCGCCAGATAGTCCCGCACCGCGGAGGCCAGCATCACGCCCGGCACGTCGTTGCCGGCAAAGGCCAGCGGACGCTCGATCGCCCCGGTCGCCGCGACGATGCGCCGGGCGCGGATGCGCCACAGGCGCTGGCGCGGCCCCTCGTGCCGCCCCGGTGCCAAGGCCTCGAGATCCTCGGCCGCGACCGCATAGCCGTGGTCGTAGATCCCGGCCACCTGCGCGCGCAGACGCATCCGCACGTTGGGCATCCGCCGCAGCTCGGCCACCGTGCGCTCGATCCAGGCGGGGGCGGTCATGCCGTCGATCTCGGGGGCGTCCACGCCCGCCCGTCCACCCCACCAGCCCTCCTGCTCCATGAGCAGGACACGCCGCCCCGCGCGCCCCGCAGCCAGGGTGGCGGCCAGTCCGGCCACGCCGCCGCCCGCCACCAGCACGTCCACATGGGCGTAAAAATGCTCGTAGCGGTCCGGATCGCGCCCCTTGGGCACACGGCCCAACCCGGCCGCGCGGCGGATGAAGGGCTCATAGACGCTCTTCCAGAAGGCGCCCGGCCACATGAAGGTCTTGTAGTAGAAGCCCGCCGGCAGAAAACGGCCGAGCGCGTCGTTGACCGCCCCCACATCCGTCTCGAGGCTCGGCCAGCGGTTCTGCGACGTGGCAACCAGCCCATCGCGCAGCGGCACGGAGGTGGCGCGCCGGTTGGGCTCCATGCGCTCTCCCTCGCCCAGGTTGACGAGCGCGTTGGGCTCCTCGACCCCGGCCGCGAGCAGACCGCGCGGGCGGTGATACTTGAAGCTCCGCCCCAGCAGCATCCGGCCCGAGGCCAGAAGCGCGGAGGCCAGCGTGTCGCCCGCGAACCCTTCGGCCGCATGACCGTCGAAGCTGAACCGCAGGGAACGCGAGCGGTCGAGAAGCCGTCCGCCGGTGCTCAGCCGGGTGCTCATGCCGCCCCTCCCAGATCGCGCCACGCCCAGCCGGGCCGGTCCGCGGTCACCGCATCGCGGAGCGGGTCGGGCGGCCCGGCCTCCGAGGCGGGATAGGTGCCCCAGACGCGCATTGTCGCCGTGTCGCGGGCCGCCAGAAACCACTTCCCGCAGCCATAGGCATGCCGCCATCGCTCGAAATGGACGCCCTTGGGATTCACCCGTCCGAACAGATAGCCCTCGAACGCCTCGTCGGCCGATCCCGGACCTTCGCGGCGCAGATGCGCCTCGCCGCCGGGAGCGAGTTCCGTTTCGTCGGCCTCTACACCGCAATGGGGGCAGAACAGGATCAGCACGATGCACTCTCCCTGATGGCAATCCGGCAATCGCCCATGCCGAAGGGCCGCCCCCCGGAGGGGGACGGCCCGATCGCGATGCACGCGCGAAGGGTCCGCGCCGGAACGCGGGTCTTACTGGTCGGCGCCGGTGCCCGGAGCAGGAGCGGCCTCACCCTCGGTGGGGCTGGCCTGCGTGGCCGGCGTGGTCGTGTCCTGAGGCGTCTGGGTACCGGCATCGGTCGCGGCAGGGGCAGCGTCGTCGGCCACGGCCTCGGGATCGATCGCCGGCGGAGCGTCGGCCGGATCGGGCGCCGTGGTGTCCACGGTGACGTTGACGTCGCCACCCGTGGCGGCAGCGCCGGTGTCGGTCGCAGCAGTGCCGGTCGCGGCCGGTTCGGTCGTCGTGGCCGGCGCGGTGGTATCCACCACCGTGGGCTGCGCGGTGCCGCGCCAGAAGAAGAACCACAGCAGCAACACGGCGACCACGAGCGCGCCGACCACAAAGGCGATCGTGCTGCCCGAGCTCCGGCGCGGCGGTGGCGGCGGGGGATTGTAGGCGGGATCCGACATGGGTTGGGCTCCGTGGCTAGTCCTTGCCACGGCGCAACGTCACGCCCCCGCGAGCGGTTCCACGGAGCGGCCATCTTCTTCTTCAATGCGCCACTCCGGCCGCCACCGATTCATCGATGAAGCGCCCCTCGCGGAACCGCTCGAGGCCGAAGGGCGCGGCCAGCGGTCCGGGCGCGCCCTTGGCCACCAGCTCCGCCATCGCCCAGCCGGAGCCCGGAATGGCCTTGAACCCGCCCGTGCCCCAGCCGCAATTCACAAAGCAGTTGCCCAGGGGCGTGCGCGAGATGATGGGCGATCGGTCGCCCGTCATGTCCACGATCCCGCCCCATTGCCGCAGCATCCTCAGCCGCGAGATGATGGGGAAGGTCTCGCAGAGGGCGCGCACCGTCTCCTCGATGTGGTGGAACGAGCCGCGCTGCGTGTAGGCGTTGTAGCCGTCGGTCCCGCCGCCGATCACCATCTCGCCCTTGTCCGACTGGCTCATGTAGCCGTGGACCGTGTTGGCCATCACCACCACGTCCATGCAGGGCTTGATGGGCTCGCTCACCAGCGCCTGAAGGGGCAGCGACTCGATGGGCAGGCGAAACCCCGCCATTTCGGCCAGGACGGAGGAATGCCCGGCCACCACGATGGCGAGCTTGTTGCAGCCGATCGCGCCGCGCGTGGTCCGGACGCCGGTCACCGCGCCGCCGGCGCTGTCGATCCCCGTCACCTCGCACTGCTCGATGATGTCCATTCCCATGTCCGAGCAGGCCCGCGCATAGCCCCAGGCCACCGCATCGTGCCGGGCGGTGCCGCCGCGCGGCTGCCAGAGGGCTCCCAGCACCGGATAGCGCGGCCCCTCGATATGGATGATGGGGCAGAGCTCCTTGACGCGCTCGGGGCCGATGAACTCCGTCTGCACGCCCTGGAGTGCATTGGCCTCGGCTGTGCGCCTGTAGCCGCGGACCTCGTGCTCCGTCTGGGCCAGCATCATCACGCCACGGGGCGAGAACATGATGTTGTAGTTCAGCTCCTGGCTCAGCGTCTCATAGAGCGAACGGCTCTTCTCGTAGATCGCAGCCGAGGGGTCCTGCAGGTAGTTCGACCGGATGATGGTCGTGTTGCGCCCCGTATTGCCGCCGCCCAGCCACCCCTTCTCCACCACGGCCACGTCCGTGATGCCGAAGTTCTTGCCGAGGTAGTAGGCCGTGGCGAGCCCGTGCCCCCCTGCCCCCACGACCACCACCTCGTAGCGCGGCTTGGGCAGCGGCGAGGTCCAGGCGCGGTCCCACCCCGCATGGCCGCGCAGCCCCTCGCGCCACAACGCCCAGGCGGAATAGCGTCGCATGCTTCACCCCTCCGGCCGGATCGGCGCCACGCGCGCGCCGCGGTCCGCGATGTACTAGAGCGTGCCAGAGGGGGAAAGCCGGCGCGACTGCGGCGCAACGCCTCGTGATTGCGACCTTCCGCCGAAGGCGCGGACCGGATAGAGGGGGCGATGGCGCCCGAAGGCGCGCGCGGAAGGAGAAGGATGGCACTGTTCTGGTTCCTCGCAGCGGGTCTCGCCCTCGTCGTGGCTGCCCTGCTGGCCCGGCCGATCCTCGTGCGGGAGCGTGCCGCCTACGAGGCGCCCGAGGCCGAGGCTGCCATCTATCGTGACCAGCTGCGCGAGGTGGAGCGCGACGTCGCCCGTGGCGTCCTCGATCCGGCCGAGGCCGAGCGCGCCCGGACGGAGATCGCCCGACGCCTCCTTGCGGCCGACCGGGCGCGCCGCGGCATGGCCGGGGTCGGATTCGCCCCGCGTCCGCTGGCGCGCCTTGCGGTGGCGTCTGCCGCCCTGCTGGTGGTGGGGGGAGGTCTGGGGCTTTATGCCGCGCTCGGTTGGCCCGCCCTGCCCGATGCGCCGCGCGCCGAACGTCTCGCCCAGGCCGAGGCGCTGCGCGCAGCCCGCCCTTCCCAGGAGGAGGCCGAGGAGCAGGCCCTCGCGCTCATGCCGCCGCCCGAGCCCGGCGACCTGCCGCAGGATTACCTCGCCATGGTCGAGCAGCTCCGGCAGATCGTTCCCGACCGGCCGGACGACCTGCAGGGCTGGACGCTCCTCGCCCAGCACGAGGCGCGGCTCGGCCGCTATGCCGACGCCGCCCGTGCCCAGGAGCGCGTGATCCTGCTCAAGGGCGACCGGGCGACCACGGCCGACTGGCTCGACCTCGCCGACCGGATGGTGGCCGCTGCCGGCGGCCTCGTGACGCAGGAGACCGAGGCCGTCCTCGCCCGCATCGAGGAGCGCGAACCCCTCAATCCGGGTCTTCTCTACTACCGGGGCCTTCTGGAGGCGCAGACCGGCCGGCCGGACCGCGCCTTTCCCCTCTGGCGGCGGGTGATCGAGGACGGGCCGGACAGTCTCCACCGGCGCCTCGCTCTGACCGGCATGGAGGAGGTCGCCTGGTTGGCCGGTCAGGACTGGACGCCGCCGCCGGCGCCGGCCATCCCCGGACCCTCGGCCGAGGACATGGACGCTGCAGCCACGATGGACCCCGCCGCACGCGCCGCCATGGTCCGGGGGATGGTCGAGTCCATGGAATCGCGCCTGCGGGAGGAGGGCGGGTCGGCCGAGGAATGGGCGCAGCTTGTCAACGCACTTGCCGTGCTGGGCGAGCGGGCCGCTGCCTGGGAGGCGCTCGAGGATGCGCGTCGGACGTTCCGCGACGACGAGCGCGCCCTCTCCGTCCTGGCCGCCGTTGCCCGTCAGGCCGGCGTGGAGGCGCCGGCCGGTGCCGGCCCGGCCCCCGGGGGCGAGGCGCCGCCCGCCTTCGTCGGTCCGCCTCCGCCGCCCGCAGCGGGACCGGCACCGTGATCTGCGCCGATGCCGAAGGGTTTGCCGCCGCGCTGCCGCCGTCCGGCGCACTGGCGGGGCTCGATCTTGGCACCCGCACGATCGGCGTGGCGCTCTCGGACCCGCGCCGCCGCATCGCGACTCCCGGCAGCACGATCCGGCGCACCCGATTCACTGCGGATGCTCAGACCCTGCTCGGGTTCGTGCAGGCGCGCGGACTGGTCGGCTTCGTCATCGGCCTGCCGGTCAACATGGACGGCTCCGAGGGTCCGCAAGCGCAGTCCGCCCGGGCCTTCGGGCGCAACCTCGAACGTCTCACCCCCCTGCCCATCGCGTTCTGGGACGAGCGTCTGTCCACCGTGGCAGCCGAGCGGGCCCTGCTCGAGGCGGATGCGTCCCGAAAGCGTCGCTCGCAGGTGATCGATTCGGTCGCGGCCGCGTTCATTCTGCAAGGGATGCTCGACCGCCTCGCCCGACTGGAGAATCCGTGACACCCAAGGACGAGATCCCTGCCGCCGCGATCCGGCACGAGGACCCCGCCCTGACGGACGCGTCGGCGGAGGCCGTCTGGTCGCGGGCCGAGCCGGAGAGTCCCTGCCGGCGGATTTGCGTCATCCACCCGGAGTCGGGGCTCTGCGTAGGGTGCCTGCGCAGCCGGGCCGAGATTGCGGGATGGCTTGCCATGGGATCGGAGGCACGCCGGGCCATCCTGGCGGACCTCCCCGGCCGCGAGGGTCGCCTGACGCGGCGCCGCGGTGGCCGCGCGGCGCGCACCAAGCTGCCCTGACTCCCTCACCGGAGACTGCGGATCAGTCCTCGCGCAACACCGCCGAGACGGGCGCCACCGAGACCTCGGCCGCCCGGCGCGCGCCGGCCCAGAGCGACAGGGCCGTCAGCGTCTCGGCCCGCACCCGCGCCAGCACCACGGCCGACCCGTCCAGTCCGGCCCGACGGGCCGAGTCGTCGAGAAAGCGCCGGATCACGCGGTCGTCCTGCCCGTTCGCGTCGAGATCGCGCAGGATCGTGGTCGCGGGCACTCCCGCCGCCTCCGCGGCTCGCTCCGCGCCGCCCAGACCCGCGGGCGCCAGGACGAGGCCCAGTCCCCTCTCGGCGAGACGGTCCAGCGCGACGCTCCCCGCGCCCCCGGACTGCGCCAGTCCGCCCCCGCCCAGATCGAGCACCGCAACCGCCTCGGGCAGGGTGGCGAGCATGGCTTCGTAGGCCACGGCCGCGTCGGAGGGCTGCGCCCGCGCGGGCAGTTCCGCCAGGGCCAGCACCTCCACGCCGGCTGCACGATAGGCAGCCATCCGTTCCGTCGCTCCCGGAGCGGCAGGGTCGATCGCGACGCTGACGGGCCAGGGCAGGGCAGCGACGGCCAGTTCGGCCCCGTCGAGCGACGGATCGTCGAGAAGGAGCACCGACAGGAGCGGTCGTTCGACCGCGGGCGGCGTCCAGTCCGCCGCATGACGGCGCAGCGCGGAAGGGTCGGTCTCCAGGGCGGCTGCCTCCCCCGCCTCCGTGGAGGATGGCTCGCGCGCCGGGGGCCGCCGCACGGGCACGGCGCCCCCGGCCGGCATGGTCTGGCCGCCCACCACGATCCGCCCTGCCGGCGCCTCCCGCGCGGCGCTGTCGGCTCCGTCGGGCGGCATCGTCCCGGCGTCTGTGCCCTCCGCAACCGGCATGCCGACAGCAGGGGCGACGGAGGCAGCCTCCGCCGTCTCCTCCTCGCCGGCCTCGCGCGCCGGTTCTGCCTGCCGAGCCTCCGATGGCCCGAGTTCCGCCAGCGCCTCATCCGGCGGCAGGGCCGGGCCAGGTCGGATCGGCGGGCGCGTCGGCACGACCATGCCGGTGACCCCCGCAGACGGCTCTGCCCCGATGGCCACCTCGCTGGGCGGAACGCTGTCGGGAGCGGCCGGCAGAACCCGCTCCGGCAGCACCGCGCCCGGCGGGACGGCATCCGCCGCCGGGGGCAGGCCGGGCTGCTCCTGCGTCCGGGGAGGGGCCGCAGTCGCATCCGGCGCAGCCCATACCTGCGGGGGCTCACCAGGGGGCGCGGGCGGATCGGGTTGGCGCGCCGGCCTGTCGGGCCGCGCGAGAGGGCCGGCAAAGGCCGTTCGGACCGGCACCGCCTCCTCGTCCGGAAGGACCGGCGCCGCACCATCCGCTGGGGCAGCATCCAGCCCGAAGGGCGGGATGTTCGCCACAGCGGGATGCAGCGGTCCCTCCGGGGGGCGGGGCACAGCGCCTGCCTCGCCGTCCCGGGTGGACGAGAGGAATCCGGGCGCCCGATGGGACGCGGACGGCGCCTCCGGCGCCAGCATCGCGACAGCGTCCGACACCGTCCCGGGCCCGGCGAGCGCCGGTACGGCCGGACCCAGCGCGGGCGGCGGCGCCGGCAGGGCCGGAACGGCCATCGCCGCATCCGTCAGATCCGGCGCACCCATATCCGCAGGCCCGCCGTCCGGCTGCGGCGTCGCGGCCAAGGCTCTCACGGGCAGCCGGGCAGGCCCATCCTCGGCACCGCCGGACTGCATGGGGGCTGTCGGCAACAGGTCCGGCGACACGGGAGGCGGTGAAACCCTCTCGACTGCCTCGGGCGCCATCTCGGCGGGGGCCGAGGGCAGGACGGGTGCCATCTCGGCGTGACGGGGTGCACCGCCGGGAACCGCCGGACGCGGCGCCTGCAGGTCCGGGGGTGGCAGCGGCATCGCTCGGGAGGGGAACGGCGCCGGATCGCGCCCCGCTTCGGGCCTGGCAGGCAGCGTGCCGTCAAGGGCGATCGGCTCGCCTGCGGAGGCGGGCAGAGGATCGAGGCGGCCGGGCCGGGCGTCATCCGCACGGACCCTGCTCCCGGCCCCATCCGCCGCCGGAGCCGCCGGCGGCGCTCCCGTGCCCCCGGGGGCGCTCGGCGCGTCCGGTGCATCCGCCTGCGGCATCTGGGGAGCAACGGGCGGCGCCTGCAGCGGAACGAGCAGCGACATCGCCCCGAGGCCCAGCACCGCCGTCGCCGTGCCCGCCGCCACCCCGCTCCAGAGCCCCCGTCTCACCGGCCTGCCTCCGCTCGACACCGCGCCCCCTCCGCGCCCCGCGCACCGTGTCGCAGCCGGTCCGCGTTCCGGCCCGTCCGCTTGACCCCGCCCGCAGGCCGCCGCATGGTGCCTCCGTCTTAGACCAGCCACCCCGGCGGGCGGTAGCCCCGCCAGCGCTTGCCGCGCCAGATCCCGCCAGCATCCATGATCCTGCTCATCGACAATTACGACAGCTTCACGTGGAACCTGGTCCATTATCTGGGCGAGCTGGGGGCGGAGGTGCGTGTCGTGCGCAACGACGCGCTCGACGTGCAGGCGGCGATGGCCATGGGCGCCGACGGCATCGTGCTCTCGCCGGGGCCCTGCGATCCGGATCGGGCGGGCATCTGCCTGCCGCTGATCGCCGCGGCCGCCGAGGCGCGGGTGCCGCTTCTCGGCGTCTGCCTCGGGCACCAGGCGATCGGCCAGGCGTTCGGAGGCCGTGTCGTTCGCGCGGCGGAGCCCGTCCACGGCAAGCCCGGCACGATCCACCACCGGGGCGCGGGCGTGTTCCGCGGCCTGCCTTCCCCATTTCAGGCCACGCGCTACCACTCCCTTGTCGTCGAGCGCGCGACCCTCCCCTCCGTGCTCGAGGTTTCGGCCGAGCTGGCCGACGGGACGATCATGGGCCTGCGGCACCGGGACCGTCCGATCGAAGGCGTCCAGTTCCACCCCGAATCCATCGCTTCCGAGCACGGCCACGCGCTCCTGCGCAACTTCCTCGACCTGCTGCCGGTCCCTGCATGAGCGAGGCGCTGCGCCCCCTCATCGCCGCCGCAGCCGAGCGGCCGCTGCGCCCCGAGGAGGCGCGGGAAGCCTTTGCCATCCTGTTTGCAGGCGACGCGACCCCCGCCCAGATCGGCGGGCTGCTGATGGCGCTGCGCACCCGCGGCGAGACGGTAGAGGAGATCGCAGCGGCCGCGGCCGAGATGCGCGCGCGCTGCCATGCCGTCAGGGCCCCCGCGGACGCCATCGACATCGTGGGCACCGGGGGCGACGGCAAGGGCACGCTGAACATCTCCACCGCCGCGGCCTTTGTCGTTGCCGGCGCAGGCGTCCCCGTGGCCAAGCACGGCAACCGCAATCTCAGTTCGCGCTCGGGTGCGGCCGACGCGCTCGGGCAGATGGGGGTCGCCGTGATGGTCGGTCCCGCAGCCGTCGAGCGCGCGCTCGAACAGGCCGGGATCGGCTTCATGATGGCCCCCATGCACCATCCGGCCATGAAGCATGTCATGCCCGCCCGGACCGAACTGGGGACGCGCACGATCTTCAACATCCTCGGTCCGCTCACGAACCCGGCCGGGGTGCGCCGCCAGCTCACGGGGGCCTATGCGCCCCACCTCCTGCGTCCCATGGCCGAGACGCTGGGACGGCTGGGGTCCGAGCGCGCCTGGCTCGTGCATGGCGCGGACGGCACGGACGAGGTCTCGATCGCCGGGCCGACCCGCGTGGCCGAACTCCGCGACGGGGCCGTGACCGAGCGCGAGACCCATCCCGAGGAGGCGGGACTGCCTGTCCATCCCTTCGAGGCGATCCTCGGCGGCACGCCCGAGGACAACGCCCGCGCCTTCCGCGCGCTGCTCGGGGGCGCGCCGGGGGCCTATCGCGACGCGGTGCTGCTCAATGCCGCGGCCGCCCTCGTGATCGCCGATCGCGCCGCGAACCTCCCGGAGGGAGTCGCGATCGCCCGGGAGAGCCTCGACTCGGGGGCAGCGGCCCGTGCGCTCGAGCGCCTTGCCGCCGCCACGGCCGCTGCGGAGTGACCGGAGAGGGAACCGGCGCCGCTCCCGACGCGTCCTCTCCGGCACCCGCCGGAGGGGCCATGCCGCAGCAGCCTGACCTGTTCGCCGCGCCCCCAGGCGCCCTGCCCCGCACCGAGGGCACCCCTCCCGTCGCTTGGGCAGACCTGCCCTTCTGGCGCACGGACTGGCCGCGCATCGCCCGCCATCTCGCGGCCGAGACGCGCCCGACCCTGCCTGCTCCGGCCTGTCGCTTCCTGGCGCTCGAACTCTGCCCGCCCGAGGCCGCGCGGGTCGTGATCCTCGGCCAGGATCCCTATCCGACACCCGGCCACGCCATGGGGCTTGCCTTTTCGGTCGCGCCGGAGGTCCGCCCCCTTCCCGCCTCGCTGCGCAACATCTTCGCCGAGCTGGCCGAGGACACGGGCGACCGGCTGCCGAACGGGGACCTGTCGGGCTGGGCGCGCCAGGGGGTCCTGCTGCTCAACACGCATCTGACCGTTCCCAGCGGCGAGGCCGGCGGTCACGCGCGGCTGGGATGGGAGGCGCTCACGGCCCAGGTGCTCGATCGCGTCTCCCGCCGTCCGGCGGCCTTCATCCTCTGGGGGCGTCCGGCCAGCGCCCAGGCCCGCCATATCCGCCCCGGCGCGCATCTCGTCCACCACAGCGCCCATCCCTCTCCGCTGGCCGCCAGGCGCGGGTTCTTCGGCTCGCGCCCGTTCTCGCGCGTCGATGACTGGCTCGCGGACCGCGGAGAGACTCCGATCGACTGGAGCCGGCCAAGCTGACGCGGCCGGACGGGCGATCCGTCCGCCCCGCCCCGTCGGTCGCACAGATCGCTCAGGAGAACAGTTCGGGCCGCTCGGCCGCGACCTCTTCCAGCCGTGCCAGGACCGCCCGCAGATGGTGTCGCATGGCCGCGCGCGCGGCGTCTGCCTCCCCCATGGCGATGGCCTCGACGATCCTGCGGTGCTCCTCCAGCGACTCGGCCATCCGGCCGGGCACCGGCAGCATCAGGCGCCGCGCCCGGTCCAGATGGACCCAGGCGGTGCGGGACAGGACCGGCAGGGTCCGGTGCCCCGTCATGCCCAGGATCGTCTCGTGGAGCCGGGCATCTTCCCGGTAGAACGCGCCTCCGTCGCCGGACTCCGCCGCCTCGCGCTGCCGCTCGAGGCAGTCGCGCAGCGCCGCCACCTCCGCAGGGTTCGCGGTTCCGGCCACCGACTCGGCCGCCGCCCCCTCCAGCGCCTCGCGCAGGAACGCACCCTCGCGCACCGCGGCAAGGCTCAGCCGCGCGACAAAGGTACCGGCCTGCGGCACGACCCTGACCAGCCCCTCCACGGACAGCCGCGCCACCGCCTCTGCGACCGGACTGCGCGACACGCCCAGGGCGGCGCAGACCTCGGCCTTGCGGATGATCGCACCCGGGCGGAGGCGCAACTCGACGATGGCCGACCGCAGCACCCGATGCACACGATCCCCGAGCGATCCGCCGTCCTCCGGCAGGGGACCGAAGGACTGGTCCGTGGCGGCAGGCTGCGCAGCGGCCGTGCCGGCCTCCGCCACTCCCCCCCTGTCGCGCCCCATCGCCGGCATGCTAGCATGCTAGCTGCAGCCTTCGGGCTGTCAACGCGCCGCTGACCAGGACCCCCCGATGCTCGATGCCGCCGCCGCCCGCATGCTCCGCCTCCATCCCGAGGACGCCGTCGCCATCGCCCTCGCGGATCTGCCTGCCGGCGCGGAGCTGCCCGAATGGGGCATCGTCCTGCGCGATCCCATCCCCCGCGGCCACAAGGTCGCGCTGCGCCCGCTTGCCCCGGGCGAGCCCGTCACCCGCTACGGCCAGATCATCGGCGCGGCGACCCGCCCTGTCGCGGCCGGAGAGCACGTCCATTCCCACAATCTGGGCATGGGCGAGCACCGCGCCGATCCCGCCTTCGGCACCGACCTGCGCCCCCTGCCACCGGTCGCGGCACCGCGGCACTTCCTCGGCTACCGGCGCGCCGACGGGGGGGTGGGCACGCGTAACTATCTCGGCGTGCTCACCACGGTGAACTGCTCGGGCTCGGTCGCCCGCTTCATCGCCGAGGCTTGCGAGCGCGAGGAGTGGTTGCGCGACAACCCCGCCATCGACGGCGTCGTGCCGATCGTCCACGGCACCGGCTGCGGCATGGCCGCCTCGGGCGAGGGCTACGAGACGCTGCTGCGCACGCTGCGCGGCTGGGGGCGCAACCCCAACTTCGCCGGCATCCTCGTCGTGGGCCTGGGCTGCGAGGTGATGCAGGTCCCCGAACTGGTGGGCGCGCGCCCCATCCGCGCCGACGGCCTCTTGCGCCACATGACGATCCAGGCCGCCGGCGGCACCCGCCGCACGGTCGAGCGCGGGGTGGCCATCCTGCGCGAGATGGCCGAGGTCGCCTCCCGCGCGGTGCGCGAGCCGGCGGCGCTCGAGCACCTCGTGGTGGGCCTGCAATGCGGCGGCTCGGACGGCTATTCCGGCATCACCGCCAATCCCGCGCTCGGGCACGCCTCCGACCTGCTTGTGGCCCATGGCGGTACAGCCATCCTGTCCGAGACGCCCGAGATCTACGGCGCCGAGCACCTGCTGACCCGCCGCGCCGAGACGCCCGAGGTGGGCGAGCGCCTGCTCGAGCGCATCCGCTGGTGGGAGGAGTACACCGCCCGCTGGGGGGGCGAGATGGACAACAACCCCTCTCCCGGCAACAAGCGCGGAGGCCTCACGACGATCCTCGAGAAGAGCCTCGGCGCCGTGGCCAAGGGCGGCACCGCGCCCTTGCGCGCCGTCTACCGCTTCGCCGAGCCCGTGACGACGCGCGGCTTCGTGTTCATGGACAGCCCCGGCTACGACCCGTGCTCGGTCACGGGCCAGATCGCGTCGGGGGCCAACCTCGTCTGCTTCACCACGGGGCGCGGCTCGGTCTCGGGCTACAAGCCCGTCCCCTGCCTGAAGCTCGCCACCAACAGCGAGATGTTCGCCCGCCTGAGCGAGGACATGGACATCGATTGCGGCGACATCGTCGCCCGGGGCGTCCCGGTCGAGCAGAAGGGCCGGGAGATCTTCGAGGCGTTCCTCGACGTGGCCTCCGGCCGCCGCACCCGGTCCGAGGAGCTGGGCTTCGGCGGGGTGGAGTTCGTGCCGTGGCAGATGGGCGCGGTGATGTGAGCGGGTCGCCTCAGATCCACTCGCCGCGTACGACCTGCCGCCAGATCGCCGACAGCCAGTTGTCGCCCACCGCCTCGGCCCGCAGACCCCGGCCCGTCAGCAGCGCATAGGCGTCGCGGTACCAGACGGTGCCGTTGTGGTTGTAGCCCAGGATGGCGCCGGCCGTCTGTGCCTCGGCGTCCAGACCCAGCGCCAGATAGGCCTCGACCAGGCGATACAGCGCCTCGGGCGTGTGGCGCGTGGTCTGGAAGTCCTCCACCACCACGCGGAAGCGGTTGGCGGCCGCGTTGTAGTGCCGCCGGGCCAGGTAGTAGCGGCCCACCTCCATCTCCTTGCCGGCCAGGTGGTCGAAGGCCAGGTCGAACTTGACCATGGCATCGGCGGCATAGGGGCTGTCGGGATAGACCTCGATCACCTCGCGCAGCGCCTGCAGCGCCTGGAAGGTCAGGCCCTGGTCGCGCCCGATGTCGTCGATCTGGTCATAATAGCTGAGCGCGAGGAGATACTGGGCATAGGCCGCATCCTCCTCGGCAGGATAGAAGTCGAGATAGCGCTGCGCCGCCGCGCGCGCGCTCTCGTAGTCGCGGTCGCGGTGATGGGCGAAGGCGGCCATGATGAGGCCGCGCCGCGCCCATTCGGAATAGGGATAGAGCCGCTCGATCTCCGCAAAGAGGAAGGCCGCGTCGCGCTCCCGTCCCCGGTCCAAGGCCTGTTCGCCCTGAAGATAGATCTGCTCCGGCGTGAATGCGTCGAGCGCGCCGGGCGCACGGATGCCGCCGCGCTGCTCGCCACAGCCCGCCAGTGCCAGAGCCAGCACCCCTGCGAGCGCCAGCCGTCCCCATCGTTCAGCCATGCCGTGCCTCGCCGCCCGTTCCGTCCTCTTGGGACGCGCGCCGCGTCCGGCGCCGGTGTAGCACGGGCGCCGGAGCGGGAGAAAGCCTTTCGGCGATCAGGCTGCCGCCGAGGCGGGGGCGATGTGCGCCCGCCCCACTCCGGCTCCGACCAGGCGCGCGGCCTGCGCAGGGCTGGGCAGGATGCGCCGCCAGGCGTCCGGGTTCGAGAAGAGCGCGGTCAGAAGCCGTGCCGTCAGGGCATGCCCCGAGCGCCGCCCGGTATAGAGCCCGAGGATCGGCGCGCCCGCCAGCGCCAGATCGCCCACGGCGTCCAGCATCTTGTGGCGCACGGCCTCGTCAGGATGGCGCAGCCCTCCGGGGCTGAGAACGCGCGCCCCCTCCACCACCACCGCATTCAGATAGGTTCCGCCCAGCGCCAGCCCCATCGACCGCATTCGCTCCACATCCGCCTGCCGGCAGAAGGTCCGGCTGTCGGCCAGTTCGCGCAGCACGGCCTCACCGCCGAGGTCCAGAGCCTTGGATTGCCGTCCGATGGCCGCGTCGGGGAAGTCGATGGCAAAGCGCATCGCGAATCCGTCATGCGGATCGAGCCGGGCGACCGCCTCGCCGTCGCGCACCTCCACCGACCGAAGGATCTCGATCGCCTCGAGCGGAGCGTCCAGCGGGACGGTTCCGGCCCTGCGGATCGCCTCGACCCAAGGGGCGGCGGAGCCGTCGAGGATCGGCACCTCCGGTCCCTCCAGCTCGACCAGGGCGTTGTGGACCCCGCAAGCCACCAGCGCCGCCATCAGATGCTCGACGGTCGAGACCGTCAGCCCCGACCCGTTGGCCAGCCGCGTGGCCAGGGGCGACAACAGGGCCCGGTCCCAGCGGGCCGGGATGCGGGGGTCGGTTCCCTCGGGCACATCGAGCCGATGGAACACGATGCCGCTGCCGGCCGGCGCCGGGCGCAGCAAGACCCGAACGGGGGCGCCGGTATGAAGTCCCGTGCCCGCGACGGAGGCCGGGGCCTGAAGGGTGGTCTGCTCGGGCATTCTGCTCTGGTCTCGAAGTGGCCGTCTTGGACATAGGCGCAGCAGGACGCGCAGCCAATTCACGGTTTCTGACGGCCTGAAACATGCGGCGTCCGCGCCCGAGCGGACGGGCCGCCCGGACGGGCGGCCCCCGGAGACCGCGAAGGGGTTGCGATCAGTTGGCCTGACGGCGCAGGAAGGCGGGAATGTCGGCCCGCTCGGCGTCCGGATCGGTTGGCGTCTCGGCGCGGGGCGCCGGACGCGGGGCTGCAGGGGCGGGCGCTGCCGCCTCTGCGCTCTGGCCGGTCATCCGGTGGATGAGCGAGGACAGGCCCAGCCCGCCGCCCCGCCGCTCGGGCGCCGGCTGGCGCGCAGCCGGTTCGGGCCGGACGGGCTCGGCCGGAGCGGTCTGGCGCGCCTCCTGGGCGCGCTGGGCCATGAGGGTGCGCAGGCGCGCAACCGCCTCGGGCGTGGGGGTGCCGGCGGCCGGGCGCCCGGCCGGGGGTTGCGGCGCCTGGGCGGCGGGGGCAGGCTGGGGCTGGTAGGCGGGCGGCGGCATCCCGTCATCGGCGAGGGCCTGTTCGATATCGGCAAAGTCGTCGACCGGCGGGGTGCCGATCCCGTCGAAATGGTGCGCCTCGAACACGGCCGGTTCCGGCTCGGGCTGGCGCGGCACGGCGGGCGCAGCGGCGGCCGCCCGGGCAGGCGCCGGAGAGGCCGGTTGCGGCGCAGGCTGCTGGGCGACCCGGGCGACGGGCTGCGGCTGGCGGGCGGCCGGCTGGAAGGCGGGCTTGGGCGCGGAGGGACGGGGGGCAGGCGCGGCGGCCGGCTCCTCCAGGCTCACGCGCTCGCGCAGGGGGGCGGACATGGACCGCCGCGGCAGCGGGGTCTCGGCCCGGCTCGCCGATGCGTCGATCCCCGTCGCCACCACCGACACCCGCATCCGCCCGCCCATGTCGGGATCGAGCGTGGAGCCGACGATGATGTTGGCCTCGGGGTCCACCTTCTCGCGGATGATGTTGGCCGCCTCGTCGAGCTCGAACAGCGTCAGGTCGTAGCCGCCGGTGATGTTGATCAGCACGCCCTTGGCGCCGTTGAGGCTGATCTCGTCCAGAAGCGGGTTGGCGATCGCCTTCTCGGCGGCATGGGTGGCGCGGTCCTGGCCCTCGGCCTCGCCCGTGCCCATCATCGCCTTGCCCATCTCGTCCATCACCGCGCGGACGTCGGCGAAGTCGAGGTTGATCAGCCCCGGCCGCACCATCAGGTCGGTCACGCCCTTGACGCCCTGATAGAGCACGTCGTCGGCCAGCGCGAAGGCCTCCGTGAAGGTGGTGTTCTCGTTGGCCAGGCGGAACAGGTTCTGGTTGGGGATGATGATGAGGGTATCGACATGCTTCTGGAGGGCCTCGATGCCTTCCTCGGCCTGCCGCATCCGCTTGCCGCCCTCGAACTGGAAGGGCTTGGTCACCACGCCCACGGTCAGCACGCCCAGCTCGCGCGCGGCCTGCGCGATCACCGGGGCCGCGCCGGTGCCCGTTCCCCCGCCCATGCCGGCGGTGATGAAGCACATGTGCGCCCCGGCCAGGTGATCGACGATCTGCTGGATCGATTCCTCGGCCGCGGCCGCTCCCACCGAGGGCCGCGCCCCCGCCCCCAGCCCCTCGGTGACCTTGACCCCCATCTGGATCTTGGCCGGCGCATGCGACTGCTTGAGCGCCTGGGCATCCGTGTTGGCGACGACGAACTCGACACCGTCGAGCTGCTTCTCGATCATGTTGTTGACCGCGTTGCCGCCGGCACCGCCCACGCCGAACACCGTGATCCGGGGCTTGAGCTCCTCCTGACCGGGGAGGGAGAGATTGAGAGCCATCGCGCTGTCCGCCTGTTTGTCCGTTTCTCTGTGCCGCTGTCCATCGGCCGCCGTCGGTCGGCGTTCCGGCCACGGGGCCGGGACTTCGCTGACGGTTGCATCGACTCTACTGGCGTGTTGCGCCCTCGTCACGCCCTAAACTCTTCTCCCGTCACCATCGCGCGATCTTTTGGCAAGGGGCGAATCGGTGTGCCGCCCCGATCGGCGGGACCCCGCGCATCACCAGTTCTCCCGGAACCAGCGGACGGCCCGCCGCAGCGACCGCGCCCCGGCCCGGTCGGGCGGCGCCTCGAAATCCCACCATTCGTCCTGCGGATTGGCCGCAAACAGCGACAGGCCCACCGCGGCCGAGAAGGCCGCTCCCGTGGCCGGCTGAGGCAGGCCCTGCACTCGCAGCGGGCGGCCCATCCGCACCCGCTGCCCCAGGATGCGGCTGGCCAGCCCGTCGAGACCGGGGATCAGCGATCCCCCGCCGGTCAGCACGATGCTCTGCGAGGGGAGATGGTCGAAGCCGGCCGCATCCAGCCGCGCGCGCACCTCCTCCAGGATCTCCTCGACGCGCGGACGCATGATCCCGATCAGCTCCGTGCGGCTCACGGTGCGGCGGTCGTGCTCCCAGTCGCCGGTATCGGCATCGAGCGGCAGAAGCTCGCGGTCGTCGCGCCCCGTCGCGACCACGCCGCCGTGGAGCGTCTTGAGACGCTCGGCCGTGGCGGTGGACACCTGAAGGCCCATGGAGATGTCGGCGGTCACATGATCGCCGCCCAGACGCACGGAATCGGCATGGATCATGTGCTTGCGGATGAAGACCGACAGCCCCGTGGACCCGCCGCCCATGTCGATGCAGACCGCGCCGAGTTCCTGTTCGTCCTCCACGAGGCTGGCAAGACCCGAGACGTAGGCCGAGGAGGCCAGTCCCGCGCATTCGAGATCGCAGCGCTTGAGGCACTGGAGGACCGTGTCCACCACCGCCCCGTCCACGGCCAGAAGGTGCACGTCGGTGGACAGCATCCGGCCCGCCTGCCCGCGCGGGTCGGACACGGCGCTGCGATGGTCGAGCGCGAAGTTGACGGGCTGGGCATGGAGCACCTCGCGGCCGGCCCCGATCTCCGGCATCGCACAGGCGGCCAGCGCGCGGCCGATATCGCCGCCGGTGACGGCCTGCCCTTCCACCTCCGCCTCGCCGCTCAGCGCGAAGCTCTCGGGGCGGGCGCCCGAGAAGCAGGCGATGACGTGGTCCACGCGCACCTGCGCCGTCTTCTGCGCGGCCTGCACGGCCGTGCGGATGGCGCGCTCGGCCTCGATGGCGGAATCGACCTCGCCCAGACGCATCCCGCGCGAACGCGTCACCGCCGCACCGATCACGCGGAAGCGCGACTGCCCCGCCATGGGGCCCACGCCGTCGGCGGCCGATCCTTCGGGCCCGTCGAACCGCAGGATCAGGCAGGCGGTCTTGGTCGTGCCCAGATCGAGGATGGCGATGACGCCGCGCTGAAGCGCTGCGCGGCGCAGGTCGCGCATCATGCGCTGGGACTGGTAGAGCGGGCGCATCGGGGTCAGTGCTCCTCCTCGATCGGGGCGGCGGGAACGCCCGCCGCGCTGGCTGCGGCCGCGGTCCGCAGGACGTTGAGCGCAGGCTGGTTGAGCCGCAGGGTCGGGCGCGCGCCCAGCCGCATGTCCACCAGGGCCAGGTCGCGGTCGAGCATGTCCTGCGCCTCGTGCAGCGCGAGGACGCGCTCGAGCGCGGGGACGGGATCGCGTTCGGGCAAGAGGATGCGCAGGTCCCCGTCCAGCACCATGTCCCAGCGCCGCTCGCCCATCCGCACGAGGCCGCGCACGCGCGGCGCGATGGGGGCCGCGGCCGCGAACAGGGCCAGCGCCTCGCCGATGGCCTCCTTGGCGCCGTCGCCGGCGATCAGCGGCAGGTCCGCGCGGTCCGAGCGCGAGGCGATCATGCCCGTCATCACGCCCTCGGAATCGATCAGGCGGAGACCGTCGGCATAGCGCCACACGGCGACCGGGACGCGCTGGGTGACCTTGATGCGCAGCAGGCCGCCGGGCTCCACCTCGGCCTCGACGGTGCGCACCGCCGTCAGCGCCGCCACCGCCGCCCGCAGCGCCGGCAGGTCGATGTCGAAGGAGGAGACCGGGAATTCCAGATCGACGATGCCGTGGATCGCCACGGCGAGCGCGCGGTCCGCCCCCGTCACCTCGACGTCGTGGACGAGGAATTCGGGCCGCTGGTAGAGCGCGTCCCGGAGCGCGTCGGCCCGCTCGGCCAGCCAGGCCCGGTTGGCGTCGGCCGACAGCCACAGCGCGGAGGCCACCGCCATGCCGGCGGCGGGCAGCCCCACCCGCACCAGGCGGCGGTAGAACGGGGTCAGCATCAGCCGCTGGTAGCGATAGGACCAGAGCGTGGGGGCCGGGTCGCGCCGCATCCCCGCCGGCACCGCAGGCGGCTGACGCCGCAGCGACGGCAACGTGAGGCGCCACAGCAGGATCAGCGTCCGCATCCGGCATCCTCCACGATCCAGCGGCACAGGGCCGGAAAGTCCATCCCCGCCGCCGCCGCCTGCTCGGGCGCGAGCGAGGTGGGCGTCATCCCCGGCTGGGTGTTCAGCTCCAGCACCACCAGCCCGTCCAGCCCCCGCCCCTCGTCCCAGCGGAAGTCGGTCCGCGTCAGCCCCCGGCAGCCCAGCGCCCGGTGCGCCGCCAGCGCCATGCGCAGGCAGGCCGCCTCCACCTCCGGCGGGATCTCGGCCGGGATCACGTGGCGCGACCCGCCGGGCGCGTACTTGGCCTCCCAGTCGTACCAGCCCTCCGTCAGGATGTCCGTCACCGCCAGCGGCCGGTCGCCCAGCACCGCCACGGTCAGCTCGCGCCCCGGCGCATAGGCCTCCACCATGACCTCCGCCGGCATGGAGGGGCCGAGCACGGGGGGCCGGTTCGCCCCCTCGGCCACGATGTGGATGCCGACCGAGGAGCCCTCGTTGTTGGGCTTGACCACATAGGGCGGCGGCAGGATATGGGCGGCCTCGGCTTCCTCGCGGGGCACGATCCGGCTCTCGGCCACGGGCAGTCCGGCGGCGCGGAAGACGTCCTTGGCGCGCCCCTTGTCCATCGCCAGCGCCGAGGCCAGCACCCCCGAATGGGTATAGGGGATGCGCAGCCATTCCAGCATCCCCTGCACGCAGCCGTCCTCGCCCCAGCGGCCATGCAGCGCGTTGAAGGCCACGTCGGGCGCCGCCTCGCGCAGCCGCTCGGGCAGGTCGGGGCCCGCGTCGATCTCCACGACGTCGTAGCCGGCCTCCCGCAGGGCCGCCGCGCAGCCGCGCCCCGAGGACAGCGACACCTCGCGCTCCGCCGACGGGCCGCCCATCAGGACGGCAACTCTCGGACCTGCCCTGCCCGGCATGCCTGAATCTGCCCCACATGCGGGCCGTTCGGCCCGTCCTGCCCCTCAGGCGGGTTCGCCGACCCGCATGATTTCCCACTCTAGCGTGAGGCCCGCGTGATCGTAAACCGCCTTTCTCACCGCCTCGCCCAGCGCCTCGAGCTCCGCCGCCGTCGCGCCCCCCGCATTGGTGAGGAAGTTGGCGTGCATCGGGTTCATCACGGCGCCGCCCAGCCGCGCGCCGCGCATCCCCGCCGCCTCGATCAGCTTCCACGCCTTGAGGTCGTGCACGTCGTCCGCCCGCCCGGTCGAGGAGAACCCCGCCGGGTTGCGGAAGGTCGATCCCGCCGTGCGGTCCCTGACGGGCTGGGTGGCGTCGCGCCGCGCGACCTGCTCCTCCATCCGCGCGGCCAGCGCCGCGGGGTCGCCTGCGGGCGGGGCCAGCACGGCCTCCGTCACCACGGCGCCGGGGGGCAGCTCGCTCGTGCGGTAGGCCAGGCGCAGGTCGGCGGCCGGGATGGTGGCCACCGTTCCGTCGCGCAGCACCGCGCGCACCTCCACCAGGACGTCCGCCACATAGGCGCCGTAGCAGCCGGCGTTCATCCGCACCGCGCCGCCGATCGTGCCGGGGATCGTGCGCAGAAAGGTCAGGTCCAGCCCCGCCTCGGCCGCGCGGCGCGCCACATGCGCATCGAGCGCCGCCGCGCCCGCGCGCACGCGCCCCCCCTCGATCGCGATGGCGTTGAACCCGCGGCCCAGCCGGATCACCGCGCCCCGGATGCCGCCGTCGCGCACGATCAGGTTGGAGCCCACGCCCATCGGAAACACCGGCACCTCCGGCGGCAGGGCGCCCAGAAAGGCCGCGAGGTCGGCCTCGTCGGCGGGCTGGACCAGCGCGTCGGCCGGCCCGCCCACCCGCAGCCAGGTCAGGTCCGCCAGCACCCGCCCCTCGCTCAGGCTCCCCCGCAGGGGCGGCCAGCGCATCCTGCCGCCTTCACCGTCCATGCCGCCTCCGCCGCGCGATCCATCCTGCCGCCCCTCCGATACAGAGACCGACCAGCGCAGGAAAGACGAGCACGAGCGCCGTCACGAAATCGGCGAGGGCCCGCATCCCCTCGGTTGTGCCCCGGGCGCGCACCAGCAGCAGGGCCAGCATCCCCAGCAGCGCCGCCCCCGCCGCGATCCCCGCGAGGCGCCAGCCCCGCCGGCCGCAGAGCCAGCCGAACCCGATCCCCAGGGAGAGGGGCAGCAGCGCGATCAGCAGCGCGCGCAGGGCCCCCGCGTCCAGGGCCTACTCCGCCGGTTCGCGCCGTGCGGCGGCGCCTGTTCCGGGCCGCCCCAGAAGGCGGCGCCCCAGCTGGATGAGCGGCCAGCGCAGCACCGATGCGCCCCCGGCCAGGGCCAGGAGGCCCCAGACCGGCCCCTCCGCCACCGTGAGCCAGCCCAGAAGCGGAACCCCCACCACGATCAGCAGGCAGGCCCGCGTCCGGTGGTGGTCCCGCGACGGGATCATCGCCAGCACGTTGGCGCCCACGAACCACAGCAGCGTGGCAACGGCCGCGGCGCTCATGCCCCGGCCTCCGTCCGCCGGAGGCCGCGCAGGGCCCCGGCCAGCGGGCGACGCATCATCGACAGGACGGCCAGAAGGCCCAGCGCCGCAGCAGCCCAGCCCGCCTCCGCGCCGATCCACAGCAGCACCGGGGGTGCCGCCGCGGCCAGAACCAGACCCGGCCCGATCTGCCGGCGCCATGGCAGAAGAGCCACGAGCGCCGCCGTCACGATCCAGAGACAGCCCGCCACAAGCGATGGCGCCATGCCCGCCCTCCCCTTCCTATCCGCCCTGCACCCTGCGCAGCCGCTCGGGCAGGGCCTGAGCCCACTGGGTGATGCTGCCCGCGCCCAGGCACACGACGAGGTCGCCCGCCCGCGCCTGTTCCCGCACCAGGCGCAGCAGGTCGTCCTCGCCGTGCACGGCGCGGGCGTGGCGGTGGCCGTGCCGGATCAGCCCCGCCACCAGATCGTCCCGCCCCGCCCCCGGGATCGGCTCCTCGCCCGCGGCATAGACATCGGCGATGCCCACCACGTCCGCCTCGTTGAAGCAGGTGCAGAACTCCTCGAAGAGGTGATGGAGGCGCGTGAACCGGTGAGGCTGGTGGATGGCGATCACGCGCGCGCCCTCGCGCCCCTCGATGGCCTGCCGCGCGGCGCGCAGGACGGCCGCGATCTCGACCGGGTGATGGCCGTAATCGTCGATCACCTCCACGCCTCCCGCCTCGCCCACGCGGGTGAACCGGCGCGCCGGGCTCTCGAAGGCGGCCAGCGCGTCGCGGATCACGTCCTTGGGGATGCCCAGATGGCGCGCGACCGCGATCGCGGCGAGCGCGTTGGACACGTTGTGGTCGCCCGGCATGGGCAGGGTCAGGCCCTCGATCCGGTCCCCCTCGGCCTGCAGCGCCACGTCGAAATGCGCCACCCCCGCCTTGTAGGTCGGCCGGCTTGCGCGGACGTCCGCCTGCGCGTTGAAGCCGAAGGTGCGCACGCGCCGGTCGGTGATGCGTCCCACCAGCGCCTGCACCTCCGGGTGGTCCGTGCAGCAGACCGCAAGGCCGTAGAACGGGATCTTGGACACGAACTCGTGGAAGCCGCGTCGCAGGTTCTCGACGCTGCCCCAGTGTTCCATGTGCTCGGGGTCGATGTTGGTGACGATGGCGACGGTGGCGGGCAGCCGGTTGAAGGTGCCGTCGCTCTCGTCGGCCTCGACCACCATCCACTCGCCCCCGCCGATCCGGCTCGTGGAGCCGTAGGAGCGGATGATGCCCCCGTTGACCACCGTGGGGTCCATGCCCCCGGCCTCCAGCAGCTTGGCCACCATGGTCGTGGTGGTGGTCTTGCCGTGGGTGCCCGCGACGGCGACGTTGGACTTCAGCCGCATGAGTTCGGCCAGCATCTCGGCGCGGCGCACGACGGGCAGGCCGCGCGCCCGCGCCGCATCCAGTTCCGGGTTGCCCGGCTTGATGGCCGAGGAGACGACCACCACCTCCGCGCCCTCCAGGTTCTCGGCCGCCTGACCGATCCAGATCTCGGCCCCCAGCCGGCGCAGCCGGGCGGTGTTGTCGTTCTCGCGCGCGTCCGACCCGCGGACGGTATAGCCCAGCGTCAGCAGCACCTCGGCGATGCCGGACATGCCGATCCCGCCGATGCCGACGAAGTGGATGGGCCCCACATCCTGGGGCAGCATGGTGGGCCTCTGCATCGGCGCGTCTCCGTCCTTCACGAAAGGCCCCTCCCTTCGCCCGCGGCCAGCCGCTCCACAAGCGCCGCGAGCGCTTCCGCTGCGTCCGGGCGGCCCAGGGCGGCGGCGGCCCGCGCCATCCGCTCGGCCCGTTCGGGCTCGAGGAGGATCGCCGCCACCCGCTCGGCCAGGGCGTCCACCGACAGGCCCGCCTCGGCCAGCACCTCGGCCGCGCCGGCGGCGGCGGGACCGCGGGCATTGGCGGTCTGGTGGTCGGCCGCGGCGTGCGGATAGGGGATCAGGATCGCCGGCCGGCCGATCGCGCACAGGTCCGCGATCGTGGAGGCCCCGGCGCGCGCCACCACCAGCTGCGCCCGGACCATGCGCTCGGGCACGTCGTCGAAGAAGGGGCGCACCTCGGCCGCGATGTGCTCGGCGGCATAGAAGGCCTCCACGCGCGCGCGGTCCTCCTCGCGCGCCTGATGGCTCACGCGCAGCCGCCGCCGCACGTCCATGGGCAGGGCCGCGAGCGCGGGCGGCACGAGATCCGACAGCGCCCGCGCCCCCTGGCTGCCGCCGATGCTGAGGACGTGGATCTCGGCCGCCTCGTCTGGCGGCCGGTAGGGCGAGGCCGCCCGGGCCCGCACGCTGCTCCGGACCGGGTTGCCGACATAGACGCCCTCCACGTCGCCCGGCAGGTCGGTGGGCCAGGTCCCGCAGGCCACCGCGCCCACGCGGCGCGCGAAGGCGCGGTTGACCCGGCCCAGGACGCCGTTCTGCTCGTGGATCAGGCTCGGCAGGCCGCGCAGGACGGCCGCCGTCAGGGCGGGGATGCTGGGATAGCCTCCGAAGCCCGCAACGACGGCGGGCCGGTCGCGTCCGGCCCGCAGATAGGCCGAGGCCACACCGCGGCCGACGCGCAGCGGCACCAGCGCCCGGGCCGCCACGCCGCCCCGCGCCGGCGTGGCCGAGGCCACCACCTCGCGCACGACCTCGGGGGGGAACCCGTCCGCATAGCGCGCGCCCCGCTCGTCGGTGCTCAGCGTCACGCGCCAGCCCCGCGCCAGCATCGCCTCGGCCAGGGCCTGGGCGGGGAACATGTGCCCCCCCGTGCCGCCCGCCGCGACCACGAGGCGGGGCGCCTCTGCCGCCCGCGCGCTCACCGCCGGGTCCCCAGGATGTCGCGGATCTGTCCCTGCGGCCGCGTCCGCGTCATCGCCAGAAGCATGCCCACGGCGATGCCGCCCGCGATCAGCGAGGAGCCTCCGTAGCTCACGAAGGGCAGCGTCATGCCCTTGGCGGGCAGCAGCCGCACCGCCACGCCCATGTTGATCATCGCCTGCACGCCGAACACGCAGGCCAGCCCGGTCCCCGCCAGGCGGATGAACGGATCGCGCTCGCGCAGCAGCCGGCCGAGCGAGCCCACGACGACCCAGGCATAGAGCACGATGATGAGAAGCACGAGGACGAGGCCGTATTCCTCGGCCGCCACCGCGATGATGAAGTCGGTATGCGCATCGGGCAGCGACCACTTGACCGAGCCCTCGCCCACGCCCACGCCGAAGAAGCCGCCCTCGCGGATCGCGTTGGTCGCATAGCCGATCTGGGTGCGCGGATCGACATCCGGCGACAGGAACCCGTCGATGCGCCGCGCGAAATGCTCCGAACGCTCGTAGGCCAGCGTTCCGGCAAAGAACACGATCCCCGCCAGGGTCAGCAGAAGCGTCATCGGCGCTCCGGCGACGAAGTACATCACCCCCCACGAGAACAGCACCAGCGCCGCCTGCCCGAAATCGGGCTGGAGCGCCAGCATGGCCACCACCACGACCGCGATGGCGAAGCTCCACAGCCGCCCCGGCGGGCCGTGCGGATCCTGCGCCCCGGCCATGAGCCAGGCGCAGAGCACGACAAAGCAGGGCTTGAGGAACTCGGACGGCTGGAACGACGCGAAGCCCAGCGAGTACCAGCGCACCGCGCCCTTGCCGAAATCCGTCCCGAGAAAGGGCAGCAGCGCCAGCGCCACGAAGCTCAGGCCGAACCCGAGGACGGCCAGACGCCGGACCTGCCGCGGCGACATCATCGAAAAGACCAGCAGCACCGCGATCGCCAGAAGCCCGAAGGCCGCCTGCCGCGCGACATAGTGGAAGGGGTCGAGGCCGTTGCGTGCCGCCAGGGGCGGCGAGGCCGCCAGCCCTAGCAGGAGGCCGATTCCGAACAATCCCATGACGCAGGACAGGGCGCCCTTGTCGATGGTTCGCCACCATCGCGGAAGGATCGGGTCCGCCGCGCGCGCGGGGACCGTCCCATGAACCAGGTCCGTCATGGAGCACCGCCTCTGCCTCGTGGCGTCCGGTTGACCCGGATCTGCCGGGCGACGATAGCCTGCCCCTCCCCGTCCCGCCAGTCGGACAAACCGCGAACGATTCGCCTTTCTCGGAACCCGGGCCTTCGGTCCTCAACCGGGGCGGATGCCGTGGCGACCGGCCAAGTCGGTCACGAACTGCCAAGCGACCCGGCCCGATCGCGCCCCGCGGGTGGCCTGCCACTCGATCGCCTCGGCGCGCAGCGTGGCATCGTCCACCGGGATGGCCCAGGCGTCCCGGTAGGCCCGCACCATGGCTAGGAAGTCGTCCTGCGAGCAGGGATGAAAGCCCAGCCACAGACCGAAGCGGTCCGACAGCGAGACCTTCTCCTCCACCGCCTCCGAGGGGTGGATGCCCGTCTGCCGCTCGTTCTCGATCATCTCGCGCGGCATCAGGTGGCGCCGGTTGGAGGTGGCATAGAGGATCACGTTCTCCGGCCGCCCCTCGATCCCGCCGTCGAGCACGGCCTTGAGCGCCTTGTAGTGCTGGTCGTCCCCCGCAAAGGACAGGTCGTCGCAGAACAGCACGAAGCGCGCCGGCGCCTCCCGCAGCAGCGCCAGACAGCGGCCGATCGTGGGCAGGTCCTCGCGGCCGACCTCCACGATCTTGAGGCCGGGCATCTCCGCCGCCACGGCTGCATGGACCGCCTTGACGAGGCTCGACTTGCCCATGCCGCGCGCACCCCACAGCAGGGCGTTGTTGGCCGGCAGGCCGCGGGCGAAGGCCCGGGTATTGGCAAGCAGGATGTCGCGCGCCCGGTCCACTCCATGCAGCAGGCGCAGATCCACCCGGCTCACCCGCTCCACCGGCTCCAGCCGGTCCGGCTGGGGATGCCAGACATATCCCTCGGCCGACAGGTCGGGACGCGGCGGGACGGGCGGCGACAGCCGCTCCAGCGCGGCGGCGATGCGGCGGAGCGAATCCGCCATCCCCTCGCGGCTCACGCCTTGCCGTCCGCCGCGGCGGCCTCGTCCTCCTCGCCGTAGAGCGACTCGTTCGGCCCCAGGACCCCCTCGGCCCGCAGCCGCGCCTCCCGCGCGCGCTCGCTGCGACGGACGAGGAAGATGGACACCTCGTAGAGCGGATAGACCACCAGGAACAGGATGATCTGGCTCATCACGTCGGGCGGCGTGGCCACCGCGGCGAGCACGAGGATGCCCACGAGGGCGTACTTGCGCACCCGCGCGAGCCCGCGCGCCGACACGATCCCGGCCCGCCCCAGCAGCGTCAGCAGCACCGGCAGCTGGAAGCACAGGCCGAAGGCCACGATGAAGGCCATGGTGAGGTTGAGATAGGCCTTGGCCGATCCCTGAAAGACCATGGCCGCGGTCCCGGCCTCGCGCGCGGCGGCCTCGGCCGCCTCGGGCGAGGCGAGCGTGCCCGTGTCCTGAAAGGTCAGGAAGAACGAGAACGCCATCGGCGTGACGATGTAATAGGCAAAGCCGGCGCCCAGGAAGAACATGAAGGGCGAGGCGATCAGGAAGGGCAGAAAGGCGTTCTTCTCGCTGCGGTAGAGTCCCGGCGCCACGAAGCGCCACATCTGGTAGGAGATGACCGGAAAGGCCAGGACGAGCCCCGCCATCATCGAGATGGAGAAGGCCAGGAAAAACCCTTCCTGCAAGCTCAGGAAGACCAGCGCGCAGTTCTGCCCCCGCGCCTCCAGCGCCACGCAGAGCGGCCGCGTCAGGAAGCCGTAGATGGGTTGCCACACGAAGAAGCAGGCCAGCATGGCCGCCACAAAGGCCAACACCGACCAGATCAGCCGCGTGCGCAGTTCGGCCAGATGCTCGATCAGGGGGGCGGAGCTGTCCTCGATCTCGTCGGGAACCGCGCCGGGAAGGGGCTTGGCGCTCATGCGGCCGTCTCGTCCTTGGGTGTCGCCGGGGGAGTCGCGGGCGCGGCCGGCGCCGGAGCGGGCGCCTGCGCGGCCTGAACCGGCGCGGCCGGCGGGGGTCTGGCGGCGCCCCGCGCGGCGGCCTCCTCGAGGCGGCGCGCGCGCTCCTCGGCCCGCTGCTGGGCCAGGGCGGAGGTGGCCGTTCCGGCGGAGGGAGCGGGGCGGCCGCCCTCGATGGGCGTTCCCGCCGGCGGGATGGGGGCCGCGGAGCGGGTCCGGCCCGGCCGGTCGCCCAGGGCCGCCTCGCGCAGGCGGTCGGCGCCATACTGCATCGGCCGCGTGGCCGCGCGGATGGTCCGGTCGATCTCCTTGACCCCGGCCTCGTCGGCGGCGGCCTCCATGGCGCGGCTGAACTCGCGCGCCATGCCGCGCGCCTTGCCGACCATCTGCCCCACGGCGCGGAACAGGCCGGGCAGCTCCTTGGGACCCACCACGATCAATGCGACCACGCCGATGATGACCATCTCGGTCCAGCCGAGATCGAACATGCTCCGCCCTCCTCACCCCGTCCCCGACGGGACGGTGTCACGCTCCGCCGACCGGCACCGGCGAACCGGCGCCCTCAGACCCGCTCGCGCTCGGGAGCGGGCTGGACGGCGGCCGGCGGCACCGGGTTGACGGTCGGTGCGGCCTCGGGCGGGGTCACGTCGCGCGCGACCTGCGCGTTGGCGTCCTCGATCTCGCGGCGCCCGTCATCCATGCCCTTGCGGAAGGCGGTGATGCCCTTGCCGACCTCGCCCATCATGGAGGCGATCTTGCCGCGCCCGAACAGGACCAGGACGACGATGGCGATCAGAAGCAGGCCCATCGGGCCGATATTGCCGAGTCCCATGGGGGTGTCTCCCTCTGCTGACCGCCCCTAGATAATCGCCCCGGCCCGCCTCTGGAACCGTCCAGGCGCCTTGAAGCCGCGACGGGAGTCGCTTTTTGTGACAAAAACCTGTCAGGAGGGCCGTCATGCGCCGCACCGATCGCCTGTTCGCTCTCGCGCGGCTTCTCCGCGACGGCCGGCTGCACCGGGCCGAGGATCTGGCGCGCCGTCTCGGGGTGAGCCGCCGCACCGTCTATCGCGACATGGACACGCTGATCGCCTCGGGCGTGCCCATCGCTGGCGAACGCGGACTCGGCTACACCGCCACCGCCGCAGTCACCCTGCCGCCGCTGAACCTCACCCTGCCCGAACTCGAGGCCCTCCAGCTCGGACTCGCCGCGGTGGAGCGGGGGGGCGACCCCGACCTCGTCGCCGCCGCGCGCAGCCTCGCGGCCAAGCTCGACGCCACCCTGCCCGAGGGGCGGCTGCCGCCGGCCGCCGCACCGGCGGGGCTCGCGCTTCATGCCTTTGCCGAGGCTTCTCGCGGCTTCCGCCATCTGCCCGCGCTGCGCGCCGCGCTGCGCGCGCGCCAGAAGCTGCGCGTGGCGATGCCGGCCGATCCCGCCGCCCCCCTGCGGGTGGTCCGCCCGCTGCGCCTCGACTACTGGGGCCGCGTCTGGACCGTCACCGTCTGGTGCGAAACGACGGAAGGCTTCGCCGACCTGCGCGCCGACCTCATCGAGACGCTCACCCCCCTGCCGCAGCTCTTCGCCGACGAGCCGGGCCGCACCCTCGCCGACCGTCAGGCGGCCGCGTCCTGAACAGGCGCCGCTCCCCGGCCCGCACCTTCAGCCCCGCGCGGGAACACGAAGCAGCGGTCGCGCCGGAACATGATCCAGAGCGGCGTGCCCGGCCGCGGCAGGAAGACCCAGGGCACGGTGGCCTTCAGCACCGATCCGTCATGATCCATGCGCAGCTCCACCAGGCTCTCGTGCCCCATGAACCGCGCGCGCTCGACCACCCCGCGCGCCGCGACGCCGTGGCTCGCCGTCTCGCGCGGGCCCCGCCCGCCGCGGTCGAAGTCGAGCGCCAGATGCTGGGGCCGGATCGCGATGTCCACCTCCGTGCCGTCGGGCAGGCCGGGGGCGAGAAAGGGGCCGAACGGCGTTTCGGTCAATGCGCCCCGCACCACGCCGCGGATGACGTTCAGGTCCGAGAAGAAGGCCGCCGCGCGCAGGTCCACGGGGTTGTTGTAGATCGTGTAGGGCGCGCCGCGCTGGACGATCGCGCCGTCGCGCATCAGCAGGATCTCGTCCGCCATCCGCATCGCCTCGGCCGGGTCGTGGGTGACGAGAAGGACCGCCGCGCCCTCCGCCTTGAGCACGGCCAGCGTCTCGTCGCGGATCTCGTCGCGCAGCCGCCCGTCGAGCCCCGAGAAGGGCTCGTCCATCAGCAGGATGCGCGGCCGGGGGGCGAGCGCGCGCGCCAGCGCCACGCGCTGCTGCTCGCCCCCCGACAGCTGATGGGGCAGGGCGTCGGCGTGGCGCTCCATGTTGACCCGCGCCAGCAGGTCGCGCACCCGCTCCGCCCGACCGGCCATCCGGCGCGGCAGGCCGAAGGCCACGTTGTCGGCCACGCTCAGATGCGGAAACAGCGCGAAATCCTGGAACATCAGCCCGATGCCGCGCGCCTCGGGCGGCACGTGCACCCCCTCGCCCACGACGGGGCTTCCCTCGACCCGGATCGTGCCCGCATCGGGCCGGTCCACTCCGGCCACGATCCGCAGCGTCGTGGACTTGCCGCAGCCCGAGGGCCCCAGCAGGCAGCTCACCTGCCCCGCCTCGACCTCGAACGAGACGTCGCGCACGACCGTCCGCCCCCCGAAGGCGCGGGTCAGTCCCTCGACGGCCAGCCTCGGCGCCACGGGAGCCTCCGTTTCCGACAAAACATCTCAGGCAACTAGGACCCTGCGGCCGGGGACGCAACCCGTCACAGCGTGAGCGCGGTCGCCCCCCCGTCCACCAGCAGGTTCTGCCCGACGATGTAGCCCGCCCGGACCGAGCACAGGAAGGCGCAGGCCGCCCCGAACTCGGCCGGCGTGCCGTAGCGCCCGGCCGGGATCTCCGCCCGCCGCCGGGCCTGCACCGCCTCCAGGCTGAGGCCCTCGCGCTCTGCGGCGGCGCGGTCCAGCGCCACGATCCGGTCCGTCTCGTGGCTTCCGGGCAGGAGGTTGTTGATCGTCACCCCCTGCCCCGCCACCTCGCGGGCGACGGCGGCGACCCAGCCCGTCAGGCCCATCCGCGCCGCCGTGGACAGCCCCAGCGACCGGCTGGGCGCGCGCACGGCCGAGGAGGTGATGTTGACCACCCTTCCCCAGCCGCGCGCGCACATGCCCGGCAGGAACGCGCCCGCGAGCGCCACCGCGGACAGCATGTTGGCCTCGAGCGCGGCGAGCAGGTCCTCGCGCCCGAACTCGTGCCACGCGCCCGGCGGCGGCCCGCCCGCATTGGTCACGAGGATGTCGGCCTCGCCGGCCGCCTCGATCAGCCTCTGCCTCCCCTCCGCCGCGGTCACGTCCGCGGCCACCGCCGTCACCGGGACGCCGTGGGCGGCGCGGATCGCCGCGGCTGCCTCCTCCAGCGCCTCGCGGCCCCGCGCGGCCAGGACCAGATGCACCCCCTCGGCCGCCAGCGCCTCGGCGCAGCCCCGCCCCAACCCGCGCGAGGCGCCCGTCACCACCGCCCGCCGCCCGGCGATCCCCAGATCCATGCCTGTCCTCCGCGTTGACCCTGCCCCGGCATGATCCTAGCGTGTCGCGGCTGTGCAACCCCGATCGGCCGTCGCCCTCCATGACCCCCGCCCCGTCGCCCACGGTCGAGACCCTGGCCGTCCTGCCGGCCGAGGCGTTCGTCGTCGTGTGGGGCGTCGCGCGCGGCGAGGCGCTGGGCATCGCCGACGACCTGGTGCCCGACGACCTCTACCGCCTCGTGCCGGACGCGGCGCCGCGCAAGCTGCGGGTCGCGCTCGACGCTGCGGGCCGGATGACCGTGGCGCCCGGCTCCGAGACGGGGCAGACGGGCCATGCCGTCCATCTCGACTGCGCGCTGACCCTCGCGGCCGCGGACGGCCGGCTGTGGGAGATGCTGGTCCTCGTCGAGGTCGAGAACGACGCCGTGGCCGCGATCCACGCCCTGCCGCTCGCCGGGGCCGAGCCGGGATCGGAGCACCGCCTGGTCGGGATCGACCGTCACGCCGCCACCGCACGCCTGGCCGAACTCGCCTCGGCCTCCTTTGCGCGCGGCACGCGCATCGCGCTCGCCTCCGGCGCGCAGGTCCCGGTGGAGGATCTCCGCCCCGGAGACCGGGTGCTCACGCGCGACGACGGGCCCCAGCCGCTGCGCTGGATCGGCTGCCGGACGGTGCGCGCGACGGGGGCCTTCGCGCCGGTCGTCATCCGCGCGGGCGCGCTTCACAACGCAGGCGACCTCGTCCTAGCGCCGGACCACCGCATCTTCGTCTGGCAGCGCGAGGACCGTCTCGGCGCCGGCCGCGCCGAGGTGCTGGTGCGCGTCCGCCACCTCGTCAACGGCGACAGCGTCCAGATCCGCGAAGGCGGCTTCGTGGACTATTTCCAGCTCCTGTTCGACGACCACCAGATCGTCTTCGCCGAGGGGATCGCGGCCGAATCGCTCCTGGTGGACCTGCGCACCTGCGCGGGCCTGCCCATGGGCGCGCGTCCGCACGGTCCGCGGCGCCATCTCGCCTACGAGGTGGCCGAGAACCTGCTGCCGGGGGCGGACATGGCCGAATTGCTGCGCCGCGCCTCCTCCGCCCGCTGAGACGCGCGCCTCAGCGCCGCTCGGCCACGATCCCCAGAAGACCCGGCTGCGTCCGCCCGTCCAGCGTGAAGCGCGTGCCCGCCCCCTGCGCAGCGTTGAGCGCGGGCGGCACACCCGCCGACCGGCCGCGGAAATTGCCGAAGATGGAGCCGTCCACTCCCACGACCCCGCTCTCGCGACCCGTCAGCACCCCGGCGATGTCGGCCGTGAACCGGCTGGGCGAGCCGGCGCGCAGGTCGCCGTTGCGGATGCGCAATTCGCCGTCCAGCGCCTGGATCGCGCCACCGTCGAGCGAGCCCACCATGTTGCCCACCGTGCCGCTGATCCGGTCCAGCCCGAACTCGGCCACAAGCGCGGCATCTCCGATCAGCCTGGTCTGGTTCCCGGCGCCCATGGCCAGCACCGCATGGCCGTCATAGCGCGCCGCCCCCGTCACCGGCATGTCGAGAAGCCCCGTGACGGGCTCCGCGTTCACCCGCCGCGCCATGGCCGCGTTGCGATCGGCCAGGTCGGCATACCGCTCCGCGGGATCCATGCCGACGCTCGCCCCGCTGCACCCTGCCGCAGCCAGCAGGGCCGCCGCCATCCACGACCGAATCATCTCCGCCTCCCCGACCGCGCGCCGCCATCAGGCGCGCGGCCGGGCCGGCTGGCAAGCCTGATGCTCAGCGCGGACGCTCGGCAGAGACGACGATGCCGCCCTCGCGGCGCTGGCCGTTCAGCCGCAGGTCCGTGCGCGGCCCGGTGATCGCGCTCACGGCGGCCGCGGGCCGGCGGCCGTCCGTGTGGAACACCCCGATCAGGTCGCCGTCCACGCTGATGCGATCCCGGCCGCCGCGCAGCCGGCCCTCCACATCCGCCTGCCAGCCGGTCGCAGGCCCCCGCGCGATGCGGCCCTCCGTCACGGCGAGCGAGCCCGAGAAATCCGTCACCGGCCGGCCGTCCACCACGCCGATGAAGTCGTTGAGTTCGCCCCCGATCGTGTTGCGGCCGAAATCGGCGCGCAGGTCGGCGCGGCCGACCACGCTCGCCCCCCCGCCCGGCCCCGACGTCGGCGGCTCCAGCCGCAGCGCCGCGAAGCCGTCATAGCGCGCCGTCCCCGTCCGGGGCAGCGCCGCCGCATCCGTCACGGGCAGCCGCCCCACCCGGTCCGCCAGCGCCCCGGCCTCCTGCAGCCTCTCGCCCGACCGCGCGAGCACGTCCCGCTCACGCGACGAGCAGCCCGCCGCCACCGCCAGCGCGGCCGCGGCCGCCACCATCCACCGTCCTCGACTCGTCCACAGGCCCATGGCCGCCTCTCTCCTCTCCGGGGGCGCCGCCGCGGCGCATTGCCGAACGGGCCCGCCCCGCCTAGAAGGGCGCGCCATGACGAACCGCGCCCCCCTTCCTGCCGAGATAACGCGCCGCCGGACCTTCGCGATCATCTCGCATCCCGACGCCGGCAAGACCACGCTCACCGAGAAGTTCCTCCTGCTCGGGGGGGCCATCCAGATGGCCGGCCAGGTCCGCGCCAAGGGCGAGGCGCGCCGCACCCGCTCGGACTTCCTCCAGATGGAGAAGGAGCGCGGCATCTCCGTCTCCGCCTCGGCCATGTCCTTCGACTACCGCGACTGGCGCTTCAACCTCGTGGACACGCCCGGCCACTCCGACTTCAGCGAGGACACCTACCGCACGCTCACGGCCGTGGACGCCGCCGTCATGGTCATCGACGGCGCCAAGGGGGTGGAGAGCCAGACCCGCAAGCTCTTCGAGGTCTGCCGCCTGCGCGACCTGCCCATCCTCACCTTCTGCAACAAGATGGACCGCGAGAGCCGCGACACCTTCGAGATCATCTCGGAGATCCAGGAGTCGCTCGCCATCGACGTGACCCCCGCCTCCTGGCCCATCGGCATGGGGCGAGACTTCCTCGGGGCCTACGATCTCCTGCGCGAGCGGCTCGAGATCATGGACCGCGCCGACCGCAACCGCGTGGCCGAGTCGATCCGGATCGACGGCCTCGACGACCCCCGCATCGCGGCCCACGTTCCCCCCGACCTGCTGGACAAGCTGCGCGAGGAGGTGGAGATGGCGCGCGGCCTCCTGCCCCCCTTCGACCGCAAGGCGGTGCTCGAGGGGCACCTCACGCCGATCTGGTTCGGCTCCGCCATCAACACCTTCGGCGTGCGCGAACTGATGGATGGCATCGGCGCCTACGGCCCCGAGCCCCAGCCCCAGCGCGCCACCCCCCGCATGATCGCCCCCGAGGAGCCGGCGGTGACGGGCTTCGTGTTCAAGGTCCAGGCCAACATGGACCCCCGCCACCGCGACCGCGTGGCCTTTGTCCGGCTCGCCTCGGGCCACTTCCAGCGCGGCATGAAGCTCCACCACGTCCGCGCGGGCAAGCCGATCACCGTCTCCGCGCCGGTCCTGTTCCTCGCCTCCGACCGCGCGCTGGCCGAGGAGGCCTGGGCCGGCGACATCATCGGCATCCCCAATCACGGCCAGCTCAGGATCGGCGACACCCTGACCGAGGGCGAGGCGCTGCGCGTGACCGGCATCCCCTCCTTTGCCCCCGAACTCCTCCAGGCCGTCCGCCCCGGCGACCCGATGAAGGCCAAGCATCTCGAGAAGGCGCTCATGCAGTTCGCCGAGGAGGGCGCGGCCAAGGTGTTCAAGCCCCTCGTCGGCTCGGGCCACATCGTCGGCGTCGTCGGCGCGCTCCAGTTCGACGTGCTCGCCTCCCGGATCGAGGGGGAATACGGCCTGCCCGTCCGGTTCGAGGGCACGCAGTTCACCTCCGCCCGCTGGGTCTCGGGCCCGCCCGAGGCCGTGGAGGAGATGGTGGCGAAGAACAAGGGCCACATCGCCCACGACCACGACGGCGACACGGTGTTCCTGACGCGCCTGCAATGGGACATCGACCGCATCGGCCGCGACTTCCCCGCCCTGCGCCTCAGCGCCACCAAGGAGATGATGGCGGCAGCCTGACCCCCCGATTCGCGCGGCTCCCGCGCCACGGTCAACCCCGTTGCGCGATCCGCGCCCCCTGCGCGCGGTGCCGTAACGCCTCGTTAACCTGTCTGCGCGATCCTGCCCCCATCCACCGCAGCAGGATCAGGGCACATGGACCAGCGACCCGAACAGATGCGGGTCGAGGCTCTCGGCCCGGAACGTCTCTCCCTCCACCAGCACGCTCACCGCGTCGTGGCTGTGCAGGCTTTCCTGATGGCTCGCCACCACGCGGAAATCGCCCACCCGCCGGTCCGCGAGGAGTTCGGCCGCAAAGAGGCGCGCGGCATCCTCCACGAAGACGGGATGGGCCGCGTTCAGCTCGCCGAAGGCCTGCTCGTCCTCGCGCTTGACCATCACCTGCGTCTCGGTGGGCAGCGCGCGGCGGCACATCTCCACCAGGTCCTCGAACCACAGCCGCGGCCCCGGCAGCACCTCCAGCGACAGCCGCGCGACCGAGCGCTGGGCATGGGGCACCGCGAGCTGGCCGCGCGCCTGCCGCGCATGCTCGGCCAGTTCGAGCGAGCAGGGGCAGGTGGAGGAATAGACGTAGTCGAGGTGGAAGATCTTCTTGCGCACCCCCTCCCGCTCGGCCAGTTCCAGCGCGACCGCGTAGTACTGCCACCCCTCCAGCCCCGACCGCAGCGAGGGGACGAGCATGGGGAACCGGAACCGCATCTGCAGCCGCGCGTCGCAGGACCCCAGATCGGCCTTGTAGGCCTCGATCGCCCGCTCCATCACGGCAAAGGAAAACTCCTCGCCCGCAAAGCGGTAGAAGCTGCGCATCAGCCGGCTCATGTTGATGCCCTTCTTGCCGGCCTCCAGGCTCACCGTCCCGGTGATCGCGGTCTCGAGCACCACCTCGCCCCCGTCGCGCCGGCGGAACCGGATGGGCAGCCGGAAGCCCGAGATGCCGACATGCTGGATCGCCGCCCGCGCGCCGCGGATCAGCGAGGCGGGGCCGTTCTGCAGGTCCGGCAGCCCCGCGCGATAGGCCGCGTCGGGCGCGAAATCCTCGGGATAGGTCCGGCGCAGGTCCGGGTAGTTGGCCACCTCCCGCCCCGGCAGCAGCCGCGCCAGCGCGGGCTCGAGATCGGCGATCTCCTCGGGCGTCGCGCGCGAGGCCCAGCGGCGCAGGGCGGCCAGCGCCTCCTCCGCCTCGGCGCGCGTCAGGTCCCGCTCCAGGTCGGGCGAATGCAGGTTCATGGCTCCGGTCCCCTCGGCGCGGCAGGCAGGGCCGTCATGTGGTGTCGCGGCGACGGCCCTGCAACGATGCGGGGGTTACGCCCCGCCCCGCAAGCCGGATCACGGCAACCCGTCCAGCGCCTCCGTCACGTCGGCCAGCAGGTCCTCGGGCGCCTCCAGCCCGCAGGACAGCCGCACCAGCCCCGGCCCGATGCCCAGCCGGTCCTTCTGGTCCTGCGGCAGCCGCTGATGGGTGGTGGTCGCGGGATGCGTGGCAATGGACTTCGCATCCCCGAGATTGTTCGAGATGGTCACGATCCGCAGGGCGTTCAGGAACGCGAACGCCCGCTCGCGCGAGCCGAGGTCGAAGGACAGCACCGTCCCCCCCGACCCCGTCTGCGCCAGGGCCAGCGCGTGCTGGGGATGGCTCGGCAGGCCGGGATAGAGGACCCGCACCCCCCGCTCCTCCAGCGCGCGGGCCAGCGTCAGCGCCGTCTCCGCCTGCGCCCGCACCCGCAGGTCCATCGTCTCGAGGCCCTTCAGCATCAGCCAGGCCGTGAAGGGCGACATGGCCCCCCCGGTATGCTTCATGAAGGGCTCGAGCGTCCGGCGCACGAAGGCCCGGCTCCCCAGCACCACGCCCCCCAGCGCGCGCCCCTGCCCGTCCACATGCTTGGTCGTGGAATAGATCACCACGTCCGCGCCCAGCTCGGCCGCGCGCGAGAAGACGGGCGTGGCGAACACGTTGTCGGCGAGCACGAGCGCGCCCGCTTCCCGCGCGATCCCTGCGACGGCGGCGATGTCCACCACCTCGAGCGTGGGGTTGGAGACGGTCTCGAAGAACACCGCGCGCGTGCCGGGCGTCACCGCCTCGGCCCACTGGTCCATGTCCGTGCCGTCCACGAACACGGTCTCCACCCCGAAGCGCGGCAGCACCTCCTCGAGCACGTAGAGGCACGATCCGAACAGCGCCCGCGCCGCCACGACCCGGTCGCCCGCCCGCACGACGCCGAGGAGCGCCCCCGACACCGCCGCCATCCCCGAGGCGGTGGCGAACGCGTCCTCCGTCCCCTCGATCGCGGCCATGCGGGATTCGAACATGGCCGTGGTGGGGTTGCCGTAGCGGGCATAGATGAATTCGTCCGGCCCCGCCTCGAGAAAGCGCGCCTCCGCTTCCTCGGCGCTCCCGTAGGCGAAGCCCTGCGTGAGGAAGATGGCCTCGCTCATCTCGCCGAACCGGCTGCGCCGGATGCCGGCCTGCACGGCGCGCGTGCGCTTGCTCCAACGGTCCATCGCCGCCCCCCGATCGCCTCCGCCCCTCCGGCCGCGGCGGGGCTATGGCGGCCCCTTCCGGTCCCGTCAAGCGCGGCTGTCACCGCATCGTCACCGTGCCGTCACCGGGTTGTGAGACAAGGAAGCTACGGGGCGGCCGAGGCAGGAGGGCCGCCCGACCATGCTGCTCGCCACGACCGAGACAGACCCCCCCGACCCGGGCGCGCTCGCCCGCGCGCTGGCGGTGCTGCCGCCGGGGGCGCCGGTCGTGGCGCTGGTGCACGGCTACCGCTTCCGCCCCGGCGCCGGCCCGGACGACCCGTTCCGCCACATCCTGTCGCTCAGCCCGGACCGCAGCCTCTGGGGCGCGGTGTCCTGGCCCCGGCGCCTGGGACTGGGCGGACAGGCGGGGCTGGCGCTCGGCTTCGGCTGGGACGCCAAGGGCTCGCTCTGGCGGGCGCATGCCCGCGCGGCGGAGGCCGGGGCGGCGCTGGCGCAGCACCTCGCGCTGGTGCGGCGGCTGGACCCCGGCCGCCCGGTCGGGCTTCTCGCCCATTCGCTGGGCGCGCGCGTGGCCGCCGCCGCGATGATGCGGCTGCCCCCGGGATCGGTGCGGCGCGCGATCCTCTTGGCCGCCGCGCTCTCGCGCGCCGAGGCGCTGGCCCTGGCGCAAAGCCCATCGGGCCGGACGGCCGAGATCGTCAACGTCACGGGGGCCGAGAACCGCCCCTTCGACTGGGTGCTGCGCGCAGCCCTGCCCTGGCAGGGGCCGCGGCTCTCGGGGGGGGACGTCCGCGCGCCGGGCTGGCTCGACCTGCCGCTGGACTGCCCGGCGACACTCGGGGCCCTGGCTCGCGCGGGCTGGCGCATCCCGCCCCCCTCGCGCGCGATCTGCCACTGGTCGGGCTACCTGCGCCCCGGGATCTGGCGCCTCTACCGTTCGATCCTGCTCGAGCCGGACGCCACGCCCTGGTCGCTGCTGTGCGCGGCCGCGCCGCTGCCGGCTTCACCCCGCCCCGGCCGATCGGCGGCCGCCCTGCCGCCGGCCGTCTCGCATCCCTGAACGACCCGGCCGGCGCAACGCTCCGTCGGGTTCCGTCGCCCGAGCCCACCGGGACGTCTCCCATGCGGCTGCCGCACGCCAGGGGCGCCCTTCCTTGCGCCGGACACCCCGCTGTGGCAGGCCGGAGCCGGCCTGTCGCGGGCGGTGCGGGTCTCCCGTGCGGCAGCCCCGGCACACAGGAGACGAGTCCCCATGCCCGCACCGATCGCGCTTCACTACTGGCCCACCCCGAACGGCCACAAGATCACCATCGCGCTGGAGGAAATGGGCCTGCCCTACGAGGTGCATCTGGTGGACATCGGCCAGGGCGACCAGTTCCGCCCGGACTTCCTCGAGATCGCGCCCAACAACCGGATGCCCGCCATCGTGGACCCCGAAGGGCCGGACGGCGCACCGGTCTCGATCTTCGAATCGGGCGCGATCCTGCAATACCTCGCCCGCAAGACCGGCACCTTCTGCGGCCGGACCGAGCGCGAGCGCATCGCGGTGGACCAGTGGCTGATGTGGCAGATGGGCGGGCTCGGTCCCATGGCGGGACAGGCCAACCACTTCCTGCGCTACGCCCCCCAGATGGAGCCGCCGCAGGTCCTGCCCTATGCGCAGGACCGCTACCGCTCGGAGGTCGCGCGCCTCTACGGCGTGCTCGACCGCCAGCTCGCCCGCACGGGCGCCTTTGTCGCCACCGAGGAGCCGACGATCGCCGACTTCGCGATCTTTCCCTGGGCCCGCGGCTGGTCCCGGCAGGAGCAGACCCTGGACGACAAGCCCCACATGGCGCGGTGGCTCGCGGCGATGGAGGCGCGCCCGGCCGTCGCGCGGGGCCTTGCGGTCGCGGCCGAGGCGCGGGCGCCGGGCCCCCTCGACGCGCGGGCGCGCGAGGTGCTGTTCGGCCGGCGCTAGCGCGCCTCCTCGGCCTCCTCCTCGATCATGTAGGGCTGCAGGCGCATGATCTGCACCCACAGGAACAGCATCAGCGCGGCCGGAAAGGCAAAGGTCTCGAGCGTCACCCACAGCTCGGTGCTCTGGGTGCGCCAGATCGCCTCGTTGGCGACGGCCAGCGCGACGAACACGGCCGCCAGGCGCCGGGTCAGGATCATCCAGCCCTCGTGCCGCATGGGAAGCATCTCTCCCATCACCCATTCGAGGGTGGAGCGGCCCCACAGAAGCCCCGCCCCCAGAAGCGCGGCCAGCGTGCCGTAGACGATCGTCGTCTTCATCTTGAAGAAGCTCTCGTCGTTGAACCAGGCGGTCAGCGCGCCGAACAGCACCACCATCGCCGCGGTGAAGACCTGCATCCGCCCCAGCCGCCCGGTCAGGCGCCACAGCACCGCCATGGCCAGCAGCAGGACGGGCACGAAGGCCAGCGTGGCGACGATGAAGCCGGAATATTCCGTGCCGCCCAGGACAAAGGTGTCGTCCTTGATCCGCATGTAGAGCAGGAAGAACAGGATCGTCGGCCCCAGTTCCAGCGCCTGACGCAACCACGGGTTGACAGGCGGGCGGACGCCTTGCTCGCGGGGACGAAGATCGGTGGGGGGCTTGGAATCCATGACGCTTTCGTGACACTCCACGGCAGGGACGAAGCGTGCCATCCCCAACCCGGATCGGAGCCAGATGCAAGACACGATCGCCGGAGACCTCTACGGTTTCGACGCGGTGCCCTTCGACGTCACCCTGCTGCGCCTCGTCTCCGCGGTGGTGCTGGGCGCCTGCGTGGGGTTCGAGCGGGAATGGCGGGCCAAGCCCGCAGGCATCAAGACCCATGTCCTCGTCAGCCTGGCGGCGTGCCTGTTCATCCTGGTGGGCCGGGAACTCGCGCTGATCGACTATGGCGGCGGAGAGGTGCGCATCCAGCCCTTCGGCCTGATCGAGGCGGTGACGGCCGGCGTGGCCTTTCTAGCGGCGGGGCTGATCTTCCGGGCGGACGGACGGGTGCAGAACGTGACCACCGGCGCCTCGCTCTGGCTGGCCGGGGCGATCGGGCTGGCCAGCGGGGCGGGCCAGGTGCCGCTCGCGGCGCTGGCGACGGCGCTGACGCTGTTCGTCCTGCTCGTCCTGCGGCTGTTCGACCGGCCGCACGCGCCCCGCAGCGACTAGGCCGCCGCGAGATCCCCTCCGGTCAGGGCGCGGGCGAAATCCTCCGGGTCGAAGGGCTGGAGGTCGTCGATCCCCTCGCCCACGCCGATCGCGTGGATGGGCAGCCCGAAGCGGTCGGCCAGCGCGACCAGGACGCCGCCCTTGGCCGTCCCGTCGAGCTTGGTCATCACGAGGCCGGTCACGTCCGCCATGCGCCGGAAGGTCTCGACCTGGCTCAGCGCGTTCTGCCCCGTCGTGGCATCGAGCACCAGAAGCGTGTTGTGCGGGGCCGAGGGGTCCTTCTTGCGGATCACGCGCACGATCTTGGCCAGTTCCTCCATCAGGTCGGCCCGGTTCTGCAGCCGCCCGGCCGTGTCGATCAGCAGAAGGTCCGCCCCGTCCCGTCCCGCCCGCTCCATCGCCTCGAAGGCGAGGCTGGCGGGGTCCGAGCCCTGCGGCGCGGTCAGCACCGGCACCCCGGCGCGCTCTCCCCAGACCTGGAGCTGCTCGACCGCGGCCGCACGGAACGTGTCGCCGGCGGCGATCACGACCGACTTGCCGGCGGCCCGGAACTGCGCGGCGAGCTTGCCGATCGTCGTGGTCTTGCCGGAGCCGTTGACGCCCACGACCAGAACCACCTGCGGCCGGCGCGGAAACAGGGGCATGGGGCGCGCCACGCCCTCCATGATCCGCGCCACCTCGGCCGCGATCAGGCCCTTGATCTCGGGCACCGACAGGCGCCGGCCCATGCGCCCCTCGGCCAGGTTGGCGACGACGCGCTGCGCCGTCTCCACCCCCATGTCGGAGGCCACGAGCAGGTCCTCGATCTCCTCGAGCATGGCGTCGTCCAGCACCCGGCGCGGCAGGTCCGCCTCGGCAGGCCGGCCGAACAGCCGCCCCAGCAGACCCCGCCCGGTCGGGGCGGAGGCGTCAGGGCCGGAGGGCGGGAGAGCGTCAGGGCCGGAGGCTGCGGCGGACGACGCGGCAGATCTGACAGCAGCTGGCGGGGCACCGGCCCCCGCCGCCGCCTCGGGCGAGGGGAGCGGGGCCTCTCCCACGATGTCGTTCAGCCCTTCCTCCAGCCGGGACGAGGACTTGAACAGGCGCTCCCTGAGCTTACCGAAGAAGGACATGCGGCCTCCGCGTTGTGCGCCCTTGACCTAATGCCTCGGGGCGACGATGCAAAGCCGACGCGCCTGCCGCCCCGTCGTCTCCGGGAGATCCATGGCCGCCTTCGCCGCCGCCACCCTCGGCCCCCTTGCCCTCGCGCTCGCGGGTGCCGTCTGGGGCGGTCCCTGGCCGTGGCTCGCGCTCGGAGCCATGACCCTTCTGGTCGCGGCGCTCGACCGCGTCCTGGCCGCGGCCCCTGCGGAGATGCCGGATGCGGAATATCCGGGGTCGGACGCGCTTCTGGCGGTGACGGCGCTCGGCGGGCTCGTCCTTCTGGGGCTGGTGGTCCGGGCGGCCGGCGGCGGAACGCTCTCCCCCCTGACGCTTGGCGCGCTCGTGCTGGCCGCCGGGCTCTGGCTCGGACAGGTCGGCAATGCCTGCGCCCACGAACTGATCCATCGGCCGCAACGCGCGCTCCGGCGGCTCGGCATCGCCCATTACGCGGCGCTTCTGTTCGGGCATCACGCCTCGGCTCACCCGCTGGTGCACCATGTCCACGTCGCCACGGACCGCGACCCGAACAGCGCGCCCCTCGGCCAGTCGTTCTGGCGGTTCGCAGGTCGGGCCTGGCGGGGGTCCTTCCGCGAGGGCTGGCGGGCCGAGAGCCGGCGGCTCGGGCGGGCCGGACGGGCGGCATGGCAGCATCCCTATGGCGGCTATGTCCTCGCGACCGTCTGCGCGGGGGCGCTCGCATGGCTTCTGGGAGGCGTTGCAGGCGTGGCGGTCTGGATGCTGATCGGCCTTCACGCCTCGGGCCAGCTTCTGCTGACCGACTACGTGCAGCATTACGGCCTGCGACGCCGGACGCGCCCCGACGGCCGCCCCGAGCCGGTGGACGAGCGGCATTCATGGAACAGCCCCCATCGCGCCTCCTCCGCGCTGACCTTCAATGCACCGCGTCACTCGGACCATCATGCCCATCCGTCCCGCGCCTATCCCGTTCTCGCCCTGCCCTCGGACCGGGATGCGCCGCGTCTGCCGCGGAGCCTGCCGGTCATGGGAACGGTCGCGCTGATCCCGCCCCTCTGGCGGCGCATGATGGATCGTCGCGCCAGACGCTGGATGCTCCCGCAAGGGTGACTGGCGCAGCGGAGGCGACCCGCCTATGGTCGCCCCATGCGCCCGATCCTTGTCGCCCTCCTCCTGGCTGCGCTGCCTGTCGCGGCCCAAGACGGCCCCCTTACGGCCGAGGAGTTCGAATCGCTCGTCGAGGGACGCACGCTCACCTACGGTGCCGCAGGGTCGGATGCGTATGGGGTCGAGCACTACCACCCCAACCGTCGCGTGACCTGGGCCTGGATCGGGGACGACCAGTGCCTGTCGGGCCGGTGGTATCAGCAAGGACCGAACGACGATCCGGCCATCTGCTTCGTCTACGACGACACGCCGTTCGAGACCCAGTGCTGGCAGGTGTTCCGCCAGGGCAACGGCCTGCGGGCGGTCTATCTGGGCGGCGGCGGACCCTCGGTCCTCTACGAACTGGTGGACCGGCCGGGCTCGCTGGTCTGCGGCGGAGTGGGCGTCTAGAGCAGGCTGCCCTGACCGGGCGAGGTCGCCTCGCGGCGGCGCGGGGCCTGACCGCGCGGCACGACGGACAGTCGGCCGTCGGCGAACTCGATCTCGAGAAGCGACTCGCGCGCGGCCGTCGCGGCGCTGGTCACCACCCGGTCGCCCGACCGCACCAGCGCAAAGCCGCGCGCCAGCGTCGCCCGGTGGCTCAGGGTCTCGTTGAGACGCGCCAGCGCGTCCAGGCGGGCGGCGCGACGCTCCAGGAGCGTGCGGACGAGACCGGGCATCAGGGAGTTCCCCACCCTGCCGAAGGACGTGCGGCTCAGGGCGATCTGGCGCCGCGCGGCGATGCCGAGCCGGGGAGCCAGCGCCGCCAGCCGCTCCGTGCGGCCCACGGTCCACCGGCCGGCGGCCAGGTCGAACCGGCCGGAGAGCACGGCCAGCCGGCGTGCCGCATCGGCGCCGTTGCGCTCCGCCGCCGGCTGCAGCGCCCGATCCGCCTCCTCCAGTCGGCGTCTGCCGTCGTGCAGGGCCCGGCGCAGGATCGCGGGACCCACGCGGGCCTCCCCGAGGCGCACGCGCCCCTTCGCCACCGCGCGGCGGAGCGCGGCCGGCAGCCGCTGCGCGAGCAGGTCGAGCCGCTGGCCGGCCGCGCCGAGAATCGCCTCGCCGCGCGGCAGGGCGCGGCCCAGATCGCCCAGACGCTGCTGGCGCTGGCGGAGAGCCAGACGCAACCCGCGATGCAGCCGTCCGCCATGTCCCGCGATCCGCTCCGCGAGTTCCGCCCGGACGGGCACGGCGAGTTCGGCCGCCGCGGTGGGCGTCGGCGCCCTGAGGTCGGCCGCATGATCGATCAGCGTCGTGTCTGTCTCGTGTCCGACGGCCGAGATGACGGGGATGGCCGATTCCGCGACGGCGCGCACCACGGCCTCGTCGTTGAACCCCCACAGATCCTCGATGGAGCCTCCCCCGCGCGCGACGATGATGAGGTCCGGCCGCGGGATGCGCCCGCCCGGGGCGAGCGCGTTGAACCCGCGCACGGCCGCTGCCACCTCCGGCGCGCAGGTCGTGCCTTGCACGGCCACGGGCCAGACCAGCACCTCGCGCGGGAACCGGTCGCGCAGCCGGTGGAGGATGTCGCGGATCACGGCACCCTGCGGCGAGGTCACGACGCCGATGACCCGGGGCAGGAACGGGATGGGTCGCTTGCGGGCGACATCGAACAGGCCCTCGGCTGCCAGCTTGCGGCGACGCGCCTCGAGCTGGGCCATCAACGCGCCGGCCCCGGCGGGGATGACGTCCTCCACCACCATCTGGTAGCGCGACTGGGGCGGAAAGGTCGTCAGCCGTCCGATCGCCACGACCTCCTGCCCCTCCTCGGGACGGGCCGTCAGGCGCGCGGCCTGCCCCTTCCAGCTCACGGCGGACAGGACCGCGTTGGCATCCTTGAGATCGAAGTAGAGATGGCCCGAGGAGGCCCGTGTGACCCGGCCCACCTCGCCCCGGACACGGACAAAGGAGAAGCCTCCCTCCAGCGTCCGCCGGATCGCCTGCGCGAGGTCAGAGACCCGCCATTCCGGGACGTTGGCGCCGGTCTGCGGCTCGTCGTCGAGAAGGGTCATGGGCGCCTCGCCGCTTGTGGGGTGCGGACCGGCACCCTAGAACGCGCGGCGACGGGGGCCAAGCCGGTCCCGCGGCAGCAGGAGTGGCGCGGATGAACATCCTGATCCTCGGCGGCGGCGGGCGGGAACATGCGCTGGCCTGGGCGGTCAAGCAGAACCCCAAATGCGACCGGCTGATCGTGGCGCCCGGCAATCCCGGCATCGCCGCGATCGCCGAATGCGCCGCGATCGACCCCCTGGACGGGGATGCGGTGGCGGAATTCTGCCACGAGGCCGCGGTGGACCTGGTGATCGTGGGCCCGGAAGCGCCCCTTGCGGCCGGCATCGGCGACCGGTTGCGCGCCGCAGGGCTGGCCGTCTTCGGACCCTCGGCCGAAGCGGCACGGCTCGAATCGTCCAAGGCCTTTGCCAAGGCGATCTGCGACGCCTGCGGAGCGCCCACCGCTGCCTGGGCCGCCTTCGACAGGCTGGACGCGGCGCTCGCCCATGTGCGGGCGGAGGGCGCGCCCATCGTGGTCAAGGCGGACGGGCTCGCCGCCGGCAAGGGTGTGACGGTCGCCGCCACGCTGGACCAGGCGGAGGCCGCGCTGGAGAGCGCCTTTTCCGCCGAAGCTGCCCGCGTCGTCATCGAAAAGGTCCTGCCCGGCGAGGAGGCATCGTTCTTCGTGCTGTGCGACGGCACCGACATCCTTCCCATCGGCACCGCCCAAGACCACAAGCGCGTGGGCGAGGGCGATGTCGGCCCCAACACGGGGGGCATGGGGGCCTATTCCCCCGCACCGCTACTGACCGACGACGTTCAGCGGCGCGCGCTCGCCACCATCATCGAGCCCACCTTGCGCGAGATGGCCCGACGCGGCACCCCCTTCCAGGGGGTCCTCTATGCGGGTCTGATGGTCGAGGACGGCATGCCCCGTCTGGTCGAATACAATGTCCGCTTCGGCGATCCGGAGGCGCAGGTGCTGGCCATGCGGCTGGGGGGACAGATGCTGGACCTGATCCAGGCGACGGCCGAAGGGCGGCTGCGGGACGTCACCGTCACCTGGGCCGATGACCACGCCCTGACGGTGGTGCTGGCGGCGCGCGGCTATCCCGGACAGCCGCAGGCGGGAGGACCGATCCGGGGGCTGGATCGCCTGCCGGAGACGTCCGCTCAGATGGTGTTCCATGCCGGTACCGCCCTGCGCGACGAAAGGCTGGTGGCGGCGGGGGGCCGGGTTCTCTGCGCCACGGGCCGCGGCACCACCCTGCAAGAGGCGCGCGACCGCGCCTATGCGCTAGTGGATGCGATCGAGGCGCCTGACCTGTTCTGCCGGCGCGACATCGGCTGGCGCGCCCTGGGACGACCCTGACAGGCGAAGGGCCCGCGGCCTGCACGGCACGGGCCCCGACCACAGCGGCAGACCGGGATCAGGCGGCCGGCTGGGCCTTGGCGATCTCCTTCTTGATCGCGAGCGCCTCAGGGGAGAGGTCCGCGTCGCGCGCCTTGGCCAGGAAGGCGTCCAGTCCCCCGCGATGATCCACCGACCGCAGGGCGTGGTTGGAGATGCGCAGCCGGAAGGTGCGGCCGAGGGTTTCGGAGGCGAGGGTGACTTCCTGAAGGTTGGGCAGGAAGCGACGCTTGGTCTTGTTGTTGGCGTGGGACACGCTGTGGCCCACCATCGGGCCCTTGCCGGTCAGTTCGCAGCGGCGCGACATCGGTCTCGTCCTTTCAGGGGCCGCGAGGCTCCGCGGCGCGTCGTGGCTGGCGCAGGGGCGCCGGACATCAGAAGCCAGGCCCATAGTGGGATTCCACCCGGAGGTCAAGCAAGCGACCCTATCCCTCCGGTCCCTCGTCGCCACGATGCGGGGCCAGGGTTGAGGCCCTCTCGCGCGCCCGTGCGGCCAGAGCGGGCCTGCGTTCCCCGGCCTGCCGGGCGAGACGCAGCCACCACCCGCGGGAGCTGCGCCGGGCTGCCCGGTGCGCGGCGAGGATCGGCTCGGCGCGCGCGGATCGCGCGCCTGCCTGCTCCTGCAGCAGGCGCATCCCGCCGGCGCCGCGCAGCACCCGGATCGCGGGATGACCTCCGAATCCGAGTCGTACCGGGCGCAGCGCCGGGAACCAGCCGAGGATGCGGGCGGCATGACACCGATCCTCGGGCACGAAGGGATCAAAGACCAGAAGACCCCTCAGCCCGGGCACCGCCCTTGCACCCAGATGGCCGAGCGCCACGGGCCAGGACGCAGCCTCGGCCGGGTAGCGGCGGTCCCATGCCACCTCGAGCCCCGATTGCGGCGACACCGCGACCACCTGCCGCGCCCCGAGCGCCCGCGCCAGGCGCAACGCGCCATAGGCGCCCATGGAGAAGCCCAGCATCTGCACCCGTCCCCCGTGCGGAGACCATCGCGACAAGGCGCCCTCGAGCGCTTCGGTCTCGTCGTTGAGGAACCAGTCGTTGGCTGCGGTGCGGATCGTCACCTGTCCGAAGCCCTGCCGGGCGAACGAGGTCGCATGCCACAGAGGGGCGAAGCCCTCCCGGCCCTCTTGCCGCCAGTCGAAGGTGACGATGGTCCGGTCGGAGCGGCCGGGAAACCAGGTGGCGCGCAGGCGCCGGCCCTCGAACAGCGTGACGGGCGCAGGCCGCTCTGCCATCGGCCTCACGACCCGAAGGCTCGCCGGGCCGCCTCGGCCGGCGACAGGCGACCCTCCTCCACCGCGGCCTGCAGACCGGGAAGCGCCTCGCGCAGACCCGGCGCGGCAAGGGCCCGCGAGAGGGCCAGCGCGCGCAGCTCCTCCTCGAACCACAGACGCCGCTGCACCCGCCGGCGTTCGGCCAGGGCACCCGTGTCGCGGCGCCAGAGCCAGAGCGCCCGGATGGCAGACCAGGCCTCGTCCAGTCCTTCGCCGCTCGTCGCGGAGACGGCCATCGCCCGGGGCCAGCCTTCGGGATCGTGCGGGCGCGGGCGCAACAGGCGCAGCGCAGCCGCGTAGTCGGCTGCCGCGCGTCGGGCCGCCTCGGGGTCCCGGTCGGCCTTGTTGACCAGGACAAGATCGGCTTCCTCCACGATCCCCCTCTTGGCGCCTTGCAGATCGTCTCCTCCGAGCGGCGCGAGAACGAGAACGAACACGTCGGTCATGGCGGCCACCTGCACCTCGGACTGTCCCACTCCGACAGTCTCGACGAGCGTGACATCGTGGCCGGCGGCCTCGCAAAGCCGGATGGCTTCCCGCGTGCGACGCGCGACGCCGCCCGTCTCGCCACCCGAGGGAGAGGGCCGCACGAAGGCCCGCGGGGCGCGTGCCAGCCGCTCCATCCGCGTCTTGTCCCCCAGGATGGAGCCCCCCGAGCGCGACGAGGAGGGGTCGATGGCCAGGACGGCCACCCGGTGTCCTTCGGCGACGAGCCGCAGGCCGAGCGCCTCGATCAGCGTGCTCTTGCCCGCCCCCGGTGTCCCCGTCAGGCCCAGCCGCAGGGCATCGTCCCGTTCGGGCAGGGCGGACAGCAGCCTTTCCGCCGCGCGGCGATGGTCCGGCCGAGACGACTCGGCCAACGTGATCGCCCGGGCCAGCGCCCGACGGTCGCCGCGGACCAGCGCCTCGGCCAGATCCTCGCCGGGACCGCTCATGGGGCTGATCCGACCGCGCGTTCGAGCGCGGGATAGCGCCGGGCGAGCAGGGCCGTCCGGGCAAGGAAACTCACGTGCAGCGCGGCCCAGAGCCCGTGGTTGCCCCAGAGCGGCGCCAGGATCAGGAGGGCGCCGAAATAGATCGCCACCGCTCCGGCCATGGCGTTGCGCAGATCGCGCGTGCGCGTCGCGCCCAGAAAGACGCCGTCGAGCATCCAGGCAGCCACTCCGGTCACGGGCGCCAGCGCCATCCAGGGCAGGAACATCCGGGCGGCCTCCCGCACGTCGGGTGCCGTGGTCATCAGGTCGATGGCCGGACCGCCGAGCAGCGCGAATCCCGCCCCGAGGGCCAGCCCGGTCGCCGTCGCCCAGAGGGAGGCCACCTGCAATCCGGCCCTCACCCCTGCCGGAGACCGCGCTCCGAAGGCCGTGCCGACCACCGCCTCGGCCGCAAAGGCAAAGCCGTCGAGCGCAAAGGCCGTGATCGTCAGGAACTGCAGCAGGACCTGATTGGCCGCCAGCGCCACATCCCCCAATCCGGCGCCCCAGAACAGGAAGCTCACCAGCACCGCCTCGAGCAGCAGGGTCCGCACGAGGATGTCCGCGTTGACGCGCGCCATGCGCCGCAGCCGGGCGGAATCGAGCACGCGCGCCCGGTCGCGCCACTCGCGGCCCCGCAGTACCGCGCGGCACATCCACAGACCCAGCAGCAGACCGGTCCACTCGGCCAGGGCCGTCGCTCCGGCGACACCCGCCACGCCCCAGCCCAGGCCGAGCACGAACCAGATGTCGAGGGTCGCGTTCAGGCCCATCTGGGCGGCCTGCAGGACGAACACCGCCCCGGACCGCTCCTGGCCGATCAGCCAGCCGTTGATCCCGAACAGCGCGACCGCGGCCGGCGCCGACCAGATGCGGATGGCCAGGTAGTCGCGCGCGAGCATCTCCACAGCCTCGCTGGCCGGAGCAAGCGCCAGCGCCCCGGCCACCAGAAGCGGCTGCAGAAGGATCAGCAGGATGCCTCCGCCCAGCCCGACAAGCAGCGCCCGCGACAGGTTGGCGGCCACCTCGGCACGGTCGCCCGCGCCGCGCGCCTGTGCGGTCAGGCCCGTGGTCCCCATCCGCAGGAACCCCCACACCCAGTAGAGCGCGCCGATCACGACCGCTCCGAGCCCCACGGCGCCGATCGGCGCAGCCTCCCCCAGCCGACCCACCACGGCGGTGTCCACGGCCCCGAGGAGCGGCACGGTGGCATTGGCCGCCACAATCGGCAGAGCCATGCGCAGGACGCGACGGTGGGTCACCGCTGCGGCACTCGGTCGGGTCAGGACCGTCATGCCGCGCTGGGCATCAGGAAGTGCCCTGTCGCCTGCGCGAACGGCTTGGTGCGGATATCCTGCCACGCCTCCACGTGAACCGAGGCGAAACGCCGCCCAGACCGGGCCACCCGGGCCCGGGCGTAGGCGTCGCGCGGCAGGCCGGTGCGCAGGTAATCCACGCTGAAGGTGATCGTCTTGGGCAGCGCAAGCCGTCCCTCGGCGGGCAGCGCACCCGCCTCCATGGCGTCCCACATCTGCGACCAGGCCAGCGCCACGATGGCTGCCGTCTCCAGGAATGCCGCCGTGGCGCCGCCATGGAGGGCCGGCAGGACCGGGTTGCCGATCAGCTCGTCGCGAAAGGGAAGGATCGCGGTCAGCTCGTCGCCGCGGCGCTCGAAGCCCATGCCCAGAAAGGTCACAAAGGGCACGGTCTCCACCAGCCGGGCAAGGGCCGCGTCGCGCCGTCCCTTGACGACCTGGACCGGCTCGGGCGGGACCCTCATTCCGGGACGCCCCGCCGGGCGGCCTCGACAGCGAAGGTTCCGGCGGCGGTCGCGAGCGGCCGGGACTCGCCGTCCTCGGCGGTGGCGCGCACGAAGGCCACGGACCGCGCCATGTGGAAGCATTCCGCCCGCGCCACGATCCGTCGTCCCGGCACCGCCGCGCGCATGTAGTCGATGCGCAGGTCGAGCGTGGCGGTGCTGCGCGGCCGCGACGGGTGCGACAGCACCGCCGTTCCGGCGCAGGTATCGAGCAGCGCGAAGACCGCCCCGCCGTGGATCACCCCGGTGGCCGGATCGCCCACCAGCCGGTCGGACCAGGGCATCGACAGGGCGGCGCTGCCCTCGCCGATCGACTCGAGCGACAGGTTCAGGGCTCGCGCGAAGGGAAGGGCGGCCACAAAGGCGCGGGCGATCCGTTCCCTGTCCTGAGGGTTGTCCGACTGCATGGCCCGCACCATGCCCGGACGGGCGGCCGCTGCAAGGGGGCGCTGCTGTTGCCGCCGCCCCTGCCGCGCCCTAGTCTCAGGGCAACGCGGGAAGAACCATGGCCGACACGCAGAAGGAACCGATCCGCCTCTCGTTCAAGGAGATGTGCGCCCGCTTCGACGTGACGCCGCGCACCTTGCGCTACTACGAGTACATCGAGCTGCTCTCGCCCGAGCGCGAGGGACGGGCGCGTTTCTATGGCCCGCGCGAGATCGCCCGCATGACGCTGATCCTGCGGGGCCGCCGCTTCGGCTTTCCGCTCGAGGAGATCCGGCAGTGGCTTCTGATCTACGAAAAGGAAGGCACGGAGGCGCAGATGCGCCGCTGGATCGAACTGGCCGACCGCCAGCTGGGCGAACTGGCCGAGCAGCGCCGGCAGATCGAGGAAACGATGGACGAGCTGCGGCGCCTGCGCGACGAGACGGCTGCCACGCTGCCCGCCGGCTGACGGTCCGTCGCGGATCGGCATGACCTCGCGTCCCGACGGGACGGGGTGACGCCGCGTTTCGTTTACGTCCACGTCATCGTGTCTTGTAGGATGGCGTCGCACGGCGCATCTGGCCCGCCTGATTCACGAGACCGGCAGGCAGGATACGCGATCCATGACCGACGACACGATGACCATCCGCCAGATGTGCGACCTGTTCGACGTGACCCCGCGCGCGCTCCGCTTCTACGAGGCCAAGGAGCTTCTGTCGCCGATCCGGCAGGGCACGCGGCGGCTCTACACGCGGGCGGACCGGGCGCGCCTGACGCTGATCCTGAAGGGCAAGCGCTTCGGCTTCTCGCTGGAGGAGATCCGGCAGCTTCTGGAGCTCTGGGACGGCGGGCGCGGGCGGACGACCCAACTGGCCCGGACGATCGAGGTCGCCGAGCGCCACCTCACGGAGATGATCGCCCGGCGCGACGCGCTGAACGTGGCCATCGGCGAGCTGCAGGAGCAGCTGGCCTGGGGCCGGGAGGAACTGGCTCGGCAGACCGCGCGGTCGGACGCAGCCTGAGGCGGAACGCAAGCAGAGGGAGGACCGAATGCAGATCTTCAAGAGCCCCGTCCGGGACATGCAGTTCGTCCTGCACGACGTTCTGCGCATCGGCGCCGAGGACATCCCCGGCTACCGCGATCTCGACCGGGAGACCACGGAGGCCATCCTCGAGGAGGCGGCCAAGGTGGCCGAAGGTCTGCTTCTGCCCCTCAACGAGGTCGGCGACCGCGAGGGCTGCCGGCTGGAGAACGGCGTGGTCCGCACGCCTCCGGGCTTCCGCGAGGCCTTCGACGCCGTGCGCGAGGGCGGCTGGACGGCGGTGGACTGCGACACCGAATGGGGCGGCCAGGGCCTGCCGCATGTGATCCACACCGCCGCGCAGGAGGCGTTCGTCTCCGCCAACATGGCCTTCAACATGTATCAGGGCCTGACGCACGGCGCCTATTCGGCCATCCGCCTGCACGGGACAGAGGCGCAGAAGGCGCTCTACCTGCCCCGGCTGACCACCTGCGAATGGACCGGGACCATGAACCTGACCGAGCCCCATGCGGGCACGGATCTGGGCATCATGCGCACCCGCGCCGAGCCCCGGGGCGACGGCACCTATGCCATCACGGGCCAGAAGATCTTCATCTCCGCCGGCGAGCACGACCTGGCGGAGAACATCGTCCACCTCGTGCTGGCCAAGATCCCCGGCGGGCCGGAGGGGACCAAGGGCATCTCGCTCTTCATCGTGCCGAAGTTCCTGCCGCGCGAGGACGGCTCCCTGGGCGAGCGCAACGCGCTCTCCTGCGGCAAGATCGAGCACAAGATGGGCATCCACGGCAACGCGACCTGCGTGATGAACTTCGAGGGTGCGACGGGCTGGCTGCTCGGGCAGGAGCACAAGGGCATGCGCGCCATGTTCACCATGATGAACGAGGCGCGTCTGGGCGTGGGCCTTCAGGGCTATGCGCAGGCCGAGATCGCCTATCAGAACGCCCGCGCTTGGGCGCGCGAACGCGTGCAGGGGCGCAATCCGCTGCCCGACCGCAACGCCGGCGCCGTGGCCGCCGCGGCGACGGCCGCGGGCGCGGCCGACCCGCTGATCGTGCATCCCGACATCCGCCGCTCGCTCATGGAGCAGAAGGCCTTTGTCGAGGGGGCCCGCGCGCTGGCCTACTGGGCGGCGACCCTGATCGACCGGGCGCACCGCAAGGGGGATGCGGAGGCCGATGCGCTCGTCTCGCTGCTGATCCCGGTGGTCAAGGGCTTCCTGACCGATCGGGGCTTCGAGATGACGGTGGCGGCCCAGCAGGTCTATGGCGGGCACGGCTACATCGAGGAGACGGGCGTCTCGCAATTCGTGCGCGACGCGCGCATCGCCATGATCTACGAGGGCGCCAACGGCATCCAGGCCCTCGACCTCGTGGCGCGCAAGCTGCCTGCGGGCGGCGGCCGGCCCTTCATGGCCTTCCTCGAGCACGTCAAGGGCTTCATCAAGGCCCACGAGGAGGAGGACGAGACCCTGAAGGTGCAGGTGCTCGACCCCCTCAAGGCCGCGTCCAAGGACCTGCAGGCGGCGGCCATGCACTTCATGGAGCGGGCGGCCAAGGCGCCGGAGGACGCGCTGGCGGGGGCCACCGACTTCATGCACCTGATGGGGCATGTCTGCCTGGGCCTGATGTGGGCGCGCATGGCGGTCGCCGCGCACAGGGCACTGGCCGAGGGACGGGGCGACCGGGCCTTCCTCGAGGCCAAGCTCGCCACCGCGCGCTTCCATGCGGCGCGCCAGCTTCCGGCGACCGCGCTGCATCTGGCGCGCATCCGGTCGGGCGGAGAGGCGGTCATGGCGCTTCCGGCCGAGGCGTTCTAGCCTCGGCGCCGGAGGGCCTGCGATGCCCAAGCGCCTGCGCCTGACCCGCCGCTTCGCCGCAGCGATGACCGAGGACGGCTATCGTCGCCTGCGGCGCTTCGCCGAGGAAGCGGGGCTCGAGGAAGGCGAAGCGCTGAGCTTCGTCTTCGAGAACCTCGACGGGATCACGGACCCCACGGGGCTGTCGCACAGGTTGCGCCAGTTCAAGGCGGACCTGGCGGAGCGGCGGGCATGATGCGGCCGGCGCGGCAGAGCCGGGCGAGGCCGGGACTGGCTGACGGGTGGTGGTGTCTCCTTTCTGCGTTGGCAACCGACGGGGCATCTGCCGGCGCGGACGGTCGGCCGCATCCGACGGCCGGGTCGCGGCGCGGCCGAATCGCCCCCGGGCCGCGCAGGATCACCCTGGCACGGAAATCCTTTCCATCCGGTAAACGGCGCAGCCGCTCCGACAGGACGGCGGGCGCCGCGCGTTGCGCGAGGGCTACGGCGTGACCCCACGGCTCCACTGCTTCGGCGAATCGGGCAACGCCTACAAGGCAGCGCTGACGCTGACGCTCTGCGGGATCGCGTGGGAGCCGGTCTGGGTGGACTTCTTCCGCGGCGGGGCGCGCCGGACCGAGTATCTCCGCCTCAACCCGATGGGCGAAGTGCCCGCGCTCGACCTCGGCGACCGGGTGCTCTCGCAATCGGGGGCGATCCAGCTCTGGGCCGCGGAGCGGACCGGGCGTCTGCTCGGCCCCGACCGCGAGGAGACGCTGCGCTGGCTGTTCTTCGACAACCACAAGGTCAGCGCGCAGGCGGGCATGCTGCGCTTCCTCGGCAACTTCCTGGCGCCCGACAGGCGCGACCCGGCCGTCCTCGCATGGCTCTCGGGCCGGCTGCGCGCGGCGCTGAAGGTTCTCGAGGCACGGCTGTCGGAGGGGTTCTGGCTCGCCGGCGAGGAGCCCACGATCGCCGACCTCGCCTGCTGCGGCTACCTGTTCTATCCCGAACCCTTCGGCTTCGACCGCGCGGACTGGCCGGCCATCGACCGCTGGCTCGACCGCATCGCCGCCCTGCCCGGCTGGCAGCATCCCTACGACCTCATGCCGCGGCGGGAGGGCGCAAGCCCCTCGCTCGGACCCCTGACCTGACGGAGAGGACCATGGACGCCTTCATCTTCGACGCCATCCGCACCCCGCGCGGCCGGGGCAAGACCGACGGCTCGCTGCACGAGGTGACGGCGCTGCGCCTGTCGGCGCAGGTGCTCGACGACCTCAAGGCACGCAACAACCTGCCCGAGGACGCGGTGGAGGACGTGATCTGGGGCAATGTCACGCAGGTGGGCGAACAGGGCGGCTGCCTCGCGCGCTCGGCCGTCCTCGCCTCCTCCCTGGGCGAGCGGGTGCCGGGGCTCTCGATCAACCGCTTCTGCGCCTCGGGGCTCGAGGCGGTCAACCTCGCCGCCAATCAGGTGCGCGCGGGCGCGGGCGAGGGCTACATCGCGGGCGGCGTGGAGATGATGAGCCGCGTGCCGATGGGATCGGACGGCGCTGCCATCGCGGTGGACCCGAGCCTGGCGCTCTCGACCTATTTCGTGCCGCAGGGAATCAGCGCGGACATCATCGCCACCGAATACGGCATCACCCGCGACGAGGCCGATGCCTTTGCCGTCCAGTCCCAGAAGCGGGCCAAGGAGGCCTGGGACGACGGGCGGTTCGCCCGCTCGGTCGTGCCGGTGCGCGACATCAACGGGCTGACGATCCTCGACCGGGACGAGTACATGCGCCCCGACACCGACATGCAGAAGCTGGGCGCGCTCAACCCGTCCTTCCAGGCGATGGGCGAGGTCATGCCGGGCTTCGACAAGGTCGCGCTGCTCAGGTATCCGCATCTGGAGCGGATCGAGCACATCCACCATGCCGGCAACTCGTCCGGGATCGTGGACGGGGCGGCGGGCATCCTGATCGGCTCGCGCGAGTTCGGCGAGCGGCACGGGCTGAGGCCCCGCGCGCGGGTCCGGGCCACGGCCAAGGTCGGATCAGACCCCACGATCATGCTGACGGGGCCCATCCCGGCGACCGAGCGCGTGCTGGAGGCGGCGGGCATGGGGATCGGCGACATCGACCTGTTCGAGGTCAACGAGGCCTTCGCCGCCGTGGTGCTGCGCTTCCTGCAGGCCTTCGACGTGCCCGACGACCGGGTGAACGTCAACGGCGGCGCCATCGCGATGGGCCACCCCCTCGGCGCGTCGGGCGCGATCATCCTGGGCACGCTTCTGGACGAGATGGAACGGCGCGGCGTCGGCACGGGTCTTGCCACGCTCTGCATCGCCTCGGGCATGGGGGCGGCCACCATCATCGAGCGGGTGTGATGCCGGCCGTCCCGCCCCGCGCCGGAGCCCCGGCTGTCGCCCGGCCGCCACGGCAGTTTGCGCAAGGGCGGTCTTGCGGGAACCGTACGCTGCACGCAGTTGCACGAGTTTCTATGTCAGTTCCGAGGTTCCGCCCTTCGGAGACAGCTGGTGGCGAGCGAGGTCCACGCCCTAGTCCGACGACTGGCCGGGTCGCTCACGTCGGGCGACATGGTCGGCATGGCCAGGCTGCACCGCTTTCCCTGCCCGTTCCACGCCTACGGCCGGACCGAAGTCTATGCCGATCCGGCCGCGCTGATGCGCGGCGTCGCCCTCTGGCGCGAGGAGCGCTGGCGCAAGGGCACGCGCCAGATCGAGGGGCGCATCACGGCCCTGGACTTGCCGCGATCCCAGCGCCTTCGCGTCTGGGTGCACTGGACGCACGCGATGGCCGACGGGTCGGTGCGCGAGGTGGGCACGGATCTTCTGTTCCTGACCCGGATCGAGGGCCCCTGGCTCATCGAGATGGTCGATTTCCTGACCCTGCCTGCGCCGCTCGACGGCGCGGCAGGGGCCGACATGGGCTATGCGGTCGCCGCTGCAGGCTGACCGCGCCCCGTCCTTTCCGTTTTTCCGCTCTGCAGGGAGGCCACCGGCCATGACCGACTTTGCCATGTCCGTCGGCGACGACGGCGTCGCCATCATCACCTGGGACGTGCCGGGCCGGTCCATGAACGTCATGTCCATGGAAGGGTTCGAGGAACTCGACGCGCTGGTGGGACAGGCGCTCGCCGACGAGGCGGTGAAGGGGATCGTCATCACCTCGGGCAAGGCGGATTTCGCCGGGGGCATGGACCTCGCCGTGATCGCCCGCATGAAGGAGACGGGCGGCGACGAGCCCGCCCGCGCGATCTTCGATGGCGTGATGCGGATGCACGCAGTCCTGCGCCGCATCGAGCGCGCGGGCATGGACCCCAAGACGCTGAAGGGCGGCAAGCCCGTCTGTGCGGCCCTGCCCGGCACGGCGCTGGGGATCGGCTTCGAGATCCCGCTCGCCTGCCACCGGATCATCGCCGCGGACAACCCCAAGGCCAAAATCGGCCTGCCCGAGATCAAGGTCGGGATCTTTCCCGGCGCGGGGGGGACCACGCGGCTCGTGCGCAGGATGGGGGTCATGGCGGCCGCGCCCTACCTGCTGCAGGGCAAGACGCCGGACCCGGCCGGGGCCAAGGCCGCGGGCCTGATCGACGAGGTCGTGCCGGCGGCCGAACTGCTGGAGCGCGCCCGCGCCTGGGTTCTGGGGGCCGTGGGGTCGGACCTGTCCAAGGAATGGGACCGCAAGGGCTACAAGATGCCGGGCGGCACCCCCTATCATCCGGCGGGCTTCCAGACCTTCGTGGGCGCCTCGGCCACGGTGAACCGCGAGACGATGGGGGTCTATCCAGCCGCCAGGGCGCTGCTCTCGGCCGTCTACGAGGGCGCGCTCGTGCCCTTCGACACGGCGCTGCGGATCGAGGCGCGGTGGTTCACCCACGTGCTGCTGGACCCGTCGTCGTCGGCGATGATCCGGTCGCTGTTTCTCAACATGCAGGCGCTGGGCAAGGGCGCCAGGCGGCCCCAGGCGCCGGACCTGTCGGTGAAGCGCCTGGGCGTGCTGGGCGCGGGCATGATGGGGGCGGGCATCGCCCATGTGGCCGCCCAGGCCGGAATCGAGGTGGTCCTGATCGACTCCACCCAGGAGGCGGCCGAGCGCGGCAAGGCCCACAGCGAGGCGCTGCTCGCCAAGGCGGTCAGCCGCCGGCGCACGACCGAGGAGAAGAAGGCCGAGACGCTGGCGCGCATCACGCCCGCGACCGACCACGCGGCGCTCGCAGGCTGCGACCTGATCGTGGAGGCGGTGTTCGAGGACCCGGCCGTGAAGGCCGAGGTCACGCGCAGCGTGCTGCGCCACGTCCCCGAGGATTGCATCTTCGCCACCAATACCTCGACCCTGCCCATCACCGAGCTGGCCCGCGCCTCGGACCGGCCCGACCAGTTCATCGGTATCCACTTCTTCAGCCCGGTGGACCGGATGATGCTGGTCGAGATCATCAGGGGCCAGGAGACGGGCGACCGGGCCGTGGCCAAGGCGCTCGACTTCGTGCGGCAGATCCGCAAGACGCCGATCGTCGTCAACGATGCGCGCTTCTTCTACGCCAACCGCTGCATCATCCCCTACCTGAACGAAGGCGTGCGCATGGTGGCCGAAGGCGTGGCGCCCGCGCTGATCGAGAACGCGGCCCGCATGGCGGGGATGCCGCTGGGCCCCCTGCAGCTGATCGACGAGACCTCGATCGACCTCGGGGTGCGGATCGCCAAGGCGACGCGCGCGGCCCTGGGGGAGGCCTATCGCGACGACGCGGTGGACCGGGTGCTGTTCCCCATGGCCGAGGAGGGACGGCTGGGCCGCAAGGCCAGGGCCGGCTTCTACGCCTATGACGACAAGGGCGAGCGGCAGGGCCTGTGGCCGGGCCTGTCGGAGCGCTTCCCCCGCGCCGCCGTCCAGCCGCCCCTGCGCGAGGTGCAGGACCGGCTTCTCTTCGCGCAGGTCCTCGAGGCGGTGCGCGCCTTCGAGGAGGGGGTGCTGACCGACATCCGCGAGGGGGACGTGGGTGCGATCCTGGGCTGGGGCTTCGCGCCCTGGTCGGGTGGACCCTTCTCGTGGCTCGACATGCAGGGCCTGCCCGAGGCGGTCGCGCGGGCCCAGGCGCTGGCCGAGGCGCATGGGGACCGCTTCGCCCCCCCGCGCCTCCTGCGCGAGATGGCCGAGCGGGGCGAGACGTTCTACGGCCGCTATGGCGAGGGCGCGGCCGCGCAGGCGGCCTAGGCGGCGGAGGCGTCGCCCGACGGGGCGGCGTCGCGTAGGATGGCCCGGAACACGAGGGCCGCCTCTGCCCGATGCAGCAGCGGGCGGACCAGCGGTTCCGCCCGCAGGGGCGGCAGCGGGTCCGACCCCAGCGGCGCGCCGAGGTCGAGGCGCAGATCCGCCCCGCCCCACAGCGTCTCGCACCATACCCCCTCGGCCTCGACCAGGGCATGGGCGGGCAGGCGGAAATGGACGTAGTGGACGGGGGCCGCCGCAGCGCGCCGCGCCACCCCCCCGAGCCCCGAGAGGTGGACGGCAGCCGCCAGCCCCTCTGCCGAGCCGGCGAGCATCTCGGCCGAGGGATGCCGCAGCAGGACGCGATGCTGCGGCGACAGCAGCAGGAGCCGCCGGGCCCCCAGACAACCGGGCGGAATGGCGACGGGATCGGCCCGGCCGGCCGGCACGACGAACCGGCCGCTCCATTCGACGGGCATCGGGCCGGCGTCGAGCGTCTCCACCAGGTCGCCAAGCCGCAGGTCGGCCGCCGCCATGCGGCCGCCGGGCACACGGATCAGGGTGCGGGGGGCGAAGCAGGCGATGGCCGACCAGGGCTGCGTTCCGTCGGTGGCGTTGCGCTGGGGCCGGCCGAGGTCGAGACGCCCGGCCTCCGTCACCAGGCGTCCGTCCGGGCGGACCAGCGCATAGCCGGCCGTGAAGAGCCGCCCGGTGGCCGGATCGGTGAGCCGGAGGCCGGTCAGCCGATAGCCCGACGAGAAGGCGATGATGAACTCGGACTGCACCACGCTGCCCGCGGGAAAGGTATGCGTCGCCTCGCGCCCGCTGGCATCCCGGAAGCCGAGCGTGACCGGCGCATCGAGAAACTGGCGCGCATCGGTTCCGTCGTCGAAATAGCCCGCCGAGTTGCCAGGCGGCCGGTCCGTGTCCTCCTCGCGGATGCGGATGCGCTGGACGGGTCCGCCGGCATGGAGAAAGGGCGGATTGCCCAGAAGGACGCCGTTGTTGTCGGCCACGTTGATGGCGAGCCCCCCGCCGGCGTTGAAGAGGTTGGAGGCCGAAAAGGCATGGACGGTATAGACGGCGGACATCGGACGACTCCCGGCTGGGGGGACGGCGAGCCGACCCTCGGCCGCCATCATGGCATCAGGAGGTTGAGATTCCGTTAAAATCGTAGCCGAACCGCGCCGCATCCTCGGCCAGCGCACGGCCGACCAGATCGGCGCCTTCGGCGTCGTAGAGCAGCCGCCAGTCGCGCGGCCGGTCGCTCGCGTTGATCCGGGGCAGCCGCAGCGGATGGCCCAGCAGCGCCTCGACGGGGCCGATCTCCTCGGCGAAGCGTTCGATGCGGACAAAGAGCGCGCGCCGCTCGCGGCCGTGCGAATCGCTGAGGTAGCGCCGCGCCGGCCAGGCGGCGAGTTCGGCCAGCGTGTCGGGATGGCGCAGGAAGGCCGCAAAGTTGCCCGCGCGGGCCCGTGCCACGGCCGGATGCGCAAAGGACTGCGCGCGCAGCCAGTGATAATAGCTCGCCACCCGGTCCCAGGGATTGCGCACCAGCGTCCAGACCAGGAGACGGTCGAACTCCTCGGGCGCCACCACGCCCTCGATGTCGGCCAGCGTGGCGTGCTTCCACAGCCGCCCGCGGGGGCGCAGGCCGCGCAGGGTGGGCCGGCGCCGTCGGGCCTCGGGCGTGTCGGCGATGAGCAGGTCGTCCGGCGGCGCCTGCGCCTCGAGCGCGCGGGTGACGGCGGTGCCGCCCGTCTTGGGGATGTGGACGAACAGGAATCCCCGCGCGCGGGAGACGATCATGCCGCCTCGCGCCGGGGTGCGGCCGAGGGCTGGCGCCAGGCGATCAGGATGCCCGCAGCCGTCACGAGCACAAGGCCCAGCGCCTCCACCGGGCCGGGGATCTCGCGCCAGAGGACGATGGCCCAGAGCGTGGCGAAGACGAGCAGCGCGTTCTCGAACACCGCCACCACGGTAGCCGAGGCGATCTGGTAGGCGCGGATGGAGAGCCCCACGCCCACGAGCGAGCCCACCCCCTGCACGAGGATCATCACGAGAAAGACCCCTTCCGGCGCGACCCAGCCGCGCGTCGCGAACCCGTCGGCGCCCGGCGCGACGGGCAGCGGGACGAGCCAGAGGATCAGGGTGCCGAGCGCGCCCCACAGCATCATCAGGCCGAAGAAGCCCAGAAGCAGCGCCGCCGTCCCCTCGCCCGCGCACCATTGCCGCGTCACCAGATTGCCCAGACCATAGAAGGCCCCGGCGAGGACCGGCAGGAGCGACAGGGCCGACAGGCTGTCGGCGTCGATCCCGATGGCAAGAAGGATGCCCACGAAGCCCAGCGCGACCGCACCGGTCCGCCATGGCCCCACCGGCTCGCGGAACAGCAGCACCGAGAACAGCACCACGAAGAGCGGCGCGGTGAAGAGCCCCGCCACGACCTGGGCGATGGGCATGAAGGCGAGGCAGCCGAAATAGATGACCATCGCGACCGAGTTGAGCACCGAGCGCAGCAGGACCCGGCCGGGCCGGAGGGGCGAGAGCCGCGCGCCTGCGATCCAGGCGACCGGCACCAACACCGCCAGCGCCACGGCCGAGCGCAGCAGGTGGAACTGCCACAGCCCGCCCGTCTCGGCCGCCAGGCGCATGAAGTTGTCGATGAGCCCGAACAGCGCCATGCCGCCGGTGACAAGAAGCGCCGCCTCGACCGTCCGGCCGTTCTCTCCCGCCATGCCGCTCTCCCTGCCTCGCCGCCCGTTCCTAGCGGGACGGCCGGCGGCGTCACCGCCCGGCTGCGACGCCGCGTGACGCGGACAGGCCGCCTACGCCGGGCGGGGCGGCGTTTTCTTCGCCGCTGCGGGCCGCTAGACTCGGCTCCGACAGGCAGAACGCGGAGCCCATGACCGCCCTCACCCGATATGCCCGGCTCGAGACGACCGGCCTGTGGCGGGCCGAGGACGAGACGGAGCCGCGCGAGGTGACGGTGTCGCTGGGCCATGCCACGCTGGTGCTGACGGACGTCACGGGAGAGCCGGTCGCGCACTGGTCCCTGCCGGCCGTGACGCGGCTCAACCCCGGTGCCGTCCCGGCCCGGTTCGGCCCGGACGAGACGGGGTCCGAAAGCGTGGAGATCGAGGACGACCTGATGGTGTCGGCCATCGAGACGGTGCGACGGGCGGTCCGCCGCCGCCAGGGCGGCGGCCGCCTGCGGCGCGGGATCGCCGCGGGGGTGGCGGCCTGTCTGGCGGGGCTTCTGGTCCTGTGGCTGCCCGGCGCGGTCCATCGCCAGGCGCTCGCCGTCGTGCCCTCCTCCAAGCGCAGCGAGATCGGCGCCACGCTTCTGGGGCATCTGGGCCGCGACCTCGGCACGGCCTGCCGCTCGGCGCTCGGGGTCGAGGCGCTGCGCCGTCTCCATGCGAGGCTGTTCGGGGACCGGGCGGCCGGACAGATCGTCGTGCTGCCGCGCGGACCGGCCGTGCCGCTCGTCCTGCCGGGAGGGCTCGTGATCCTCTCGCGCGAGACGGTCGAGCGGGCGGCGGAACCGGCCGTGCTGGCCGGCCACGTTCTGGCGGCCTTGGCGGCCCGGCGCGGTGTGGACCCGCTCGACCTGCTGCTGCAGGAGGCCGGCGTCATGGCGGCGGCGCGCCTTCTCGTGACGGGCGACCTGCCGCCCCGCGCGACCGAGGCCCATGCCCAGCGGCTCCTGACCGATCCGCCCCGTCCGCCGGCGCCCGAGGCGCTGGTCCCTGCCCTCGCGACGCTCGGCATCCCGGCGGGCCCCTACCTGCGCGACGCCGACCCCGCACGACCCCTGCCTGCCACCCTGCCCGATGCGGGGGAGGCACCGCTCATCACCGATGCCGAATGGGTCAGCCTCCAGGCGATCTGCGACGGCTGACTAGTGCCCCCGCGGCAGCACCACGACAGGTCCGACCACAACCGCGCCCATGATGACCGGGCCCGCCACGGCACGGGGAAGACCGCGGCGGGGGTTCACGCGGCCGTCGTCCCAGGCCGGCTCGAAGCCGGGCGGCGGAGAGGCGATCTGCGGCACGAGGCCGATCGGATTGGAGGCCGGGATCGGGTCATGTCCGAAGGTGGGCAGTTCGAGCAGGCGCGGATTCGCGGCAGTGCGCGAGACGTTGACAGGTCCGGGCGCAGCGACCTCGGCTCCGATGGTCGGAGAGACCGGCACCGCGACGATGCGCGCCGTTGCCACGGGCACGACCACGCTCCCGGCCACCGCGATCGGGGCCGGGGGCCGCGGGGCCGCCGCGCGCGGCGGAGCGGCCGGAGGGGGAGCGGCGACACGGATGCCCGCCCGGGGCGCGATGGGCGGCGGGTCGATCTCGATCCGGGCCGGGCCGAGCGGCCCGCCGTTGTTGGCCGCCCGCGCGGCGGCCAGCGGATCGGGTACGGGCTCGGCCAGAGGCTCCGCCACCGTCACCGGAACGGACGGCGGCAGGCCGCAGACCGGCGTCCGGTCGGCCCCCAGCCGCGGCACCCATTCCACGGCATCGCCGACCTCGGCCCGGACAAAGGCGCAGCCGGCGCTGTCCACATATTGCGTTCCCGCAAAGCCGGGCGGCGGCAGCTCGGCGGGCTGCGCGAGGGCCGCCGCAGCGGCAAGGGTCCAGGTCGCGGTTGCGAGGGTTCCAAGACGTGCCACCATCATCCCGCACCCCCGCCTTCCTCCGGCCCCGCCCGGCCGTCGCGCACGACCCTGCCCGAGCCCTTCCGGGCTGTAAAGCCGTCCGGGGCGGCGGCGGTTCCGTCCGGCGCCTACTTGGTCCCGAACATCCGGTCGCCCGCATCCCCCAGACCCGGCACGATGTAGCCGTGCTCGTCCAGGTGGCTGTCGATGGCCGCCGTCACGATGCCCACATCCGGGTGCGCCGCGCGCATGCGCGCGATCCCCTCGGGCGCGGCGAGCAGGCACAGGAACCGGATGTCGCGCGCGCCCGCCTGCTTGAGCAGGTTCACGGCGGCGGCCGAGGAATTGCCGGTGGCAAGCATCGGGTCCACGACGATGCAGGTCCGGTCCTCAAGCTGGGCGGGGACCTTGAAGTAGTACTGCACGGGCTGAAGCGTCTCGGGGTCGCGGTAGAGGCCCACGAAGCCCACCCGGGCGGCCGGGATCAGGTCGAGGATCCCGTCCATCAGCCCGTTGCCCGCCCGCAGGATCGAGATGAGCGCGAGCTTCTTGCCCTCGATGGCGGGCGCGTCCATCTCCGCCAGGGGGGTGCGGATGCGCTTGGTCGTCATGGGCAGTTCGCGCGTCACCTCGTAGGCCAGAAGCAGGCTGATCTCGCGCAGGAGACGGCGGAACGAGGCGGTCGATGTGTCGTGCTCGCGCATGATGGTGAGCTTGTGCTGCACCAGCGGATGCGTGACGACGGTGACGCCCTCGGGATGATCGGTCATGCGGCCTCCAGTCGCTTGCGGATGCGCTCGCGCAGGGGCGCGTCGCAGAAGGCGGCGTCCAGCGCCACCCGGTTGAGCGCGTCGAGATCCTCGGGGCCCCAACCGAAGGCGCGCTCCAGCTCCTCCCACTCGCGGGTCAGGGTGGTGTGGAAATAGGGCGGATCGTCGGTCGAGACGGTGACGCGCACGCCGCGCTCGCGCAGCCGGGCGATCGGATGGGCCTGCCAGGAAGGGACCGCGCCGAGATAGACGTTGGAGCCGGGGCAGACCTCGAGCACGATCCCGTCCTCGGCCAGCCGGTCGGTCAGGGCGGGGTCGCGGGCGGCGGCGATGCCGTGGCCGATGCGCGACGGGCGCAGGTCGCGCAGCGTGTCGGCGACCATGTCCGGTCCGCCCCATTCGCCCGCATGGCAGGTGAGGCCGAGCCCCGCCTCGCGCGCGCAGTCGAAGGCCCAGGCGAAGTCGCCGGGCCGGGCCGTCAGCTCGGCTCCCCCCATGCCGAAGCCGGTGATGAAGTCTCCCGCCGTTTCGGCCGCGCAGAGCGCAGCGACGCGGGCGCGCTCGGGACCGAAATGGCGCACGGCGGTGACGATGCCGCGCAGGACGATGCCCGTTTCGCGCTCGGCCTCGGCCGCGGCCTCGGCCATGGCGGCGGCGTAGTCGCGCCAGGCCTCGACGTCGCCGCCGCCGCAGAAGTCGGGGCTCAGGAACGCCTCCTGATAGACGGCCCCGTGGGCGGCGCTCTCCTCCAGCACGGCAAGGACGAGGCGGCGGTAATCGGCGGGCGTGCGCAGCACCGAGGCGGCGGCCTCGTAATGGCGCAGGAACTCCTCGAAGGTGCCGCGGCGGTAATGGCCCGCCTCGTCGAAGATCCGCGACAGGTCCTCGCCCTTCTCGGCCGCGAGGGCGCGGATCAGGGACGGGGGGGCCGCCCCCTCGATGTGCAGGTGCAGCTCGACCTTGGGCCGGCTCTGCCAGTCGCTCACAGAACGCTCCTTCCCCTGCCCCGCTCGGGCAGGCCCAGATGGGCGGCGATCGTCGCCGCGACGTCCACGAAGGCCATGAGGCCGAGTGCGCGCGGCCCCGCCCCGTGGATCAGGACGGGCACCCGCTCGCGCGTGTGGTCGGTGCCGGTCCAGGTAGGGTCGTTGCCGTGATCGGCCGTCACCACCAGAAGATCCCCCTCCCGCAGCCGCGGCAGGAGCGCGCCCAGACCCGCGTCGAACCATTCGAGATGGCGCGCATAGCCCGCCGGGTCGCGACGATGGCCGTAGAGGCTGTCGAACTCGACGAAGTTGGCAAAGACCAGCGCGCCGTCTTCGGCCTCGGCGGCGAGGCGGTGGAGGTGGTCCATCAGCGCGCGGTCCGGGCCCTTGGCCACGTCCGTGATGCCGCGCCCCGAGAAGATGTCGCCGATCTTGCCCACGGCGCGCACCGGCCGGCCCGCCGCGGCCGCCCAGTCGCAGAGCGTGGGCGCGGGCGGGGCGATGGCGAAGTCGCGCCGGTTGGCAGTGCGCGTCCAGCCCTCCTCCGGGCTGCCCGTGAAGGGGCGCGCGATCACGCGGCCCACGCGCATCGCGTGCAGGCGGGGCGCGATGCGCTCGCACAGGTCCAGAAGGCGCGCCAGGCCGAAGCGCTCCTCGTGGGCGGCGATCTGGAACACGCTGTCCACCGAGGTGTAGCAGATGGGCCAGCCGGTGCGCCAATGCGCCTCGCCCTCCTCCTCGAGGATCGCGGTGCCCGAGGCATGGCGGTTGCCGAGGATGCCGTCGGTGCCCGCGAGGCGGCAGACATCCTCGACCAGGTCGGGCGGAAAGCACGGCACGGTCTTGGGGAACACCGTCCAGTCCCAGGGCACGGGCACCCCCGCCAGCTCCCAGTGGCCCGAGGGGGTGTCCTTGCCCCGGCTCTCCTCGGTCGCGGCCCCCCAGGCACCCTCGGGCGACGCGACAAGCAGCCCTGGCACCTCCTCGCCTGAGGCGAGGCGCAGCGCATGGCCGAGGCCCAGGGCCGAGAGGGTCGGCACCGAGAGGCCCGCGGTCCGCGCGATGTGGGCCACGGTGTTGGCGCCCGTGTCGGGCACGTCGCCGTTGAAGAATTCGGCCGCATCGGGCGCGCCCCCGATCCCGACCGAATCCATGACCACCAGAAAGGCCCGCGCCACCCATCCGTCCCCTTGTCCCGTTCCGGCCCCTCTAGCCCGCCCTGCCGCGTGCCGCCAAGGGGGGCTCAGCCGATGCGCCCGAGGATGAGCGGCCGCGACGCGGGCGCCTCGCCCAGCCTGATGGCCGCGCGGACGGCCGCAGCCGCCGCCTCCGCCGCTGCCTCGTCGCGGGCATGGACCAGCGCGAGGGGATCGCCCCGCCCGACCCGCGCGCCAAGCGGGGCGATCGCGGTCAGGCCTACGGCGGGGTCCACCGGGTCCGTCTCGCGCAGGCGTCCCCCGCCCAGCCCCACGACCGCCCGGCCCAGCGCCTCGCCGTCGATGGCGGCGACGTGGCCCTCCTCGGGCGCGGGGACGGGGCGGACCACCGGCGCGCGCGGCAGGTCGCTCCGCCAGCTTTGCGCGAGGTCCCGCGGCCCGCCCATCAGCGCGGCCATGCGCGCGAAGCGCTCCATCGCCTCGCCCGAGGCGATCGCGCGGGCGATGCGGCCGGCGCCCGCCTCCTCCTCCTCGCCCGCGAGCGCGAGGAGGCGGCCCCCCAGTGCCACCGTCAGGTCATGGAGGCGCGGCGCCGCCTCGCGCTGGCCCTCCATCAGCTCGAGGCAGAGCGCCACCTCGACCGCGTTGCCGGCGGCCGGGCAGAGCGGCTCGTCCATGTCGGTGACGAGCGCGGCCGTGGCGCAGCCCGCGCCGTTCGCGGCCTCGGTCAGGGCCTGGGCCAGCGCGCGTGCCTCCCCTTCGGTCTTCATGAAGGCGCCCGAGCCGCACTTGACGTCGAGCACCAGCCCCTCGAGCCCGGCCGCGAGCTTCTTGGACAGGATCGAGGCGGTGATGAGGTCGATCGACTCCACCGTCCCGGAGACGTCGCGGATGGCGTAGAGGCGCCGGTCGGCCGGGGCGATCTCGGCCGTGGCGCCGGCGATGGCGCAGCCCACCTCGCCCACGATGCGGCGCAGCGCCTCCTCGGAAACCTTGGGCTCGACGCCGGGGATCGACTCCATCTTGTCGAGCGTGCCGCCCGTATGGCCCAGCCCCCGCCCCGAGATCATCGGCACCGCCACCCCGCAGGCGGCGAGCGCGGGGGCGAGCACGAGCGAGACCGCGTCCCCGATCCCCCCCGTCGAGTGCTTGTCGAGCACCGGCCGGTCGAGGTCCCAGCGCAGCACCCGGCCCGAATCGCGCATGGCCAGCGTGAGCGCCACCCGCCCCGAGGGCGAGAGGCCCCGGATGCAGACGCCCATGGCGAAGGCGCCCGCCTGCGCGTCCGTCACCGCGCCCGAGGCCAGCCCGCGCGCCATCCAGCGCAGCTCGGGCTCGGTCGGCTCCTCGCCGCGCCGCAGCCGCCCGTTGACCCAGGCCGCATCGAGCCGTGCCTCCATGTCAGGACGCCTCCATGTCCGAGGGGCCGAAGGCGCCGGGCAGCAGCGCGCCGATCGTCGTCTCCTCCCGCGCGCCGCGCAGGGTGGCGAGCGTCACCGGCACGTCCGGGCCGCCGAACTCGGCGAGCTTCTGGCGGCAGCCGCCGCAGGGGGGCACCGGGCGGGGCGCGTCGGCGATCACCGCCACCTCGGCGATGCGGCTGTCGCCGGCCGCGATCATGGCGGCGATGGCGCCGGCTTCGGCGCAGGTGCCCTCGGGATAGGCGGCGTTCTCGACGTTGACGCCGAGATGGACCCGCCCCCCCTCGGCGCGGATCGCGGCGCCGACCTTGAAGCCGGAATAGGGGGCATAGGCGCGCTCGCGCACGCGGGCGGCTTCGTCGATCAGGGACATGGGCGGGCTCCTTTCCTGGGGGGGGCGGACGGTCATCTCAGCGCAGGCGGGGCGGGGCGGCGGGCCGCTCGTCGGGGGGGGCGAGGTCGAAGCGCAGGCCCACGCGGGCGAGGCGGGCGAGGACCGGGGCGCCCGCGGGCAGAAAGGTCACGTCGAGGCGCACTCCCCCGGCATCCGAGAGCGCGACAGCCGCGTGGACGGAGGCCGCGATCGCCTCCTCCGCTCCCGGCCGCGCCCCTTCGACGGCGAGAAGGTGGCCTCGCGTGCCGTCCTCCCACTCCACCGCCGCGAGCCAGGCCGCGGCGGCGAGGCCCTGCGCGCCCGCCAGCCGCCGGTCGAGCGCGGACAGCAGCGCGGGCGGCAGGCCGCGGGGGGGAAAGACGGTCCGCGGGCGCGCCTCGGCCCGCTCGGGCCCCGCGGCGAGGTGGCGGGCCAGCCAGTCGAGCGCCTCGGGCGAGACGGCGATCTCCTCGCCGCCCGACAGGCGCAGCGCCACGCCCGCACCCTGCCCCGCCAGCATCTGTGCGAGCGCGAGCCCCGACAGCGTGGCCGTGGGGCGGACGGGGCCGGAGAGCGCAGCGGGGCCGTCATGGGCGATCACATGGGGGATGCCGCCGAGATCGGCCGTCTCGGGCTCCACGCTGTCGCCCTCTCCCTCGCCGGAGAGGGGCAGGACCAGCTCGGCCCCCGAGAGCGCCTCGAAGAAGGCGAGACGGGCGCGGTCGTCCCCGGGGCGGGCGCGCCAGAGGCGGGCGGCGCGGGCGAGCGGCGTGTCAGCCATCGAGAACCTCGCGGATGCGGGCGCGGAGCGCGGGCAGCACCTCGGCCTCGAACCAGGGATTGGCCCGCAGCCAGGCGGTGTTGCGCCAGGAGGGATGCGGCAGCGGCACGACCGCAGGCCAGGTGTCGCGCCAGGCGCGCACGCGCGCCGTCACCGGACCGGGCCCCAGATGCCAGGCCTGCGCCATCCCCCCCACGAGCAGCGTGAGCCTCACGCCGGGCAGCGCGCCGAGCGCCTCGGTCCGCCAGGTGGCGGCGCAGATCCGCGGGGGCGGCAGGTCGGCGCCCTTGGCGTCGTAGCCGGGGAAACAGAAGCCCATGGGCACGATGGCCACGCGCGAGCGGTCGTAGAACTCGGCCTCGGTGACGCCCATCCAGTCGCGCAGCCGCACGCCCGAGGCGTCGGAGAAGGGGATGCCGGAGGCATGCGCGCGCGCACCGGGCGCCTGCGAGGCGACGAGCAGCCGCGCGGCGGAGGCGAACCAGACCACGGGGCGCGGCGCGTGGGCCGTCGCGGTGGCCGCGAATCGGGGCGCGCAGAGGCGGCAGGCGCGGATGCGGGCGGCGACGGTCGGCTCGGCGGAGGCCGGGGGCACCCCTCCCTCGGGTCGCGGCGCGCCATCATCTGCCCCCGGTCTTGTCACTTTCCGGCGGGCCGGCCACGGTTTATCCTCGGTCCGGGGCGGGCTTCCGCCACAATCCGGGGTCATCACGGCCCCATCGTTTCGCATCCCGGGCCGAATCCTTCGGTCGCAGGGAGGGGCGTTGCGGTCGGATCGGGGGCCATGCTCGAATTCGCCAATGTCAGCAAGTCCTTCTGGACGGGGCAGCGCCGCAAGGTCATCCTGGAGGATGCCTCGTTCCGGGTCGAGATGGGGCAGTCGCTCGGCATCCTCGCCTCCAACGGGACGGGCAAGACGACCCTCATCAACATGATGGCGGGCCTCGAGAAGCCCGACGAGGGCCGGATCACCCGCAGCTGTCGCGTCTCCTTTCCCCTGGGCTTCATGGGCGGCGTGGTGCCGCGCCATTCGGGGCGCGAGAACAGCCGCTACATCGCCCGGCTCTACGGGCTCGACCCCGACCATGTCGAGGCGTTCTGCCGCTGGATGGCCGGGATCGGCGAATATTTCGACATGCCCGTGGGCACCTACAGCCAGGGCATGCGGGCGCGGCTGTCCTTTTCGCTCATGCTCGCGCTCGATTTCGACCTCTACCTGATCGACGAGGGCATGCCGCAGACGACGGACGTGGCCTTCAACCGCCGCGCGGGCGAGGTCCTGCGCGAGCGCCTGGAGACGACCACCGTGGTCATCGTCTCGCACCAGGCCGCGGTGCTGGAGCGGTTCGTGCGGCAGGCGGGGGTGCTGCGGGACGGTCGGCTGCATCTGTTCGATACCCTCGAGGAGGCAAGGGAGCTCTACGATTATGGGCATTAGGGTCCGGCGCTACCGGTTGCGGCGCGGCCAGCCGCTTCTCGAGGAGCCCGCCGCGGCGGCGGCAGAGCCGTTGCGGGCGGTGGCGGGCGGCGGGGCGCGGGTGGCGGCCCTGCGGCCGGTGACCGATCCCGCGGCCGCGGAGGGCGACGATCTTGACGCGATCCGGCGCGAGGGGCTGACGGGGCGGCAGCTGCGCATGGCGCGGCGGGTGGCGCTCAAGCACGGGATCGCCGCGACCTCCGACCTCGAGGCGGTGCGGGCGCTGCGGGCGCGAGGAATCGACCCGTTCCAGCCCTCGAGCCTGCTCGAACTGGTCCAGTCCGGCGCGGGAGAGGGCCGGGGCGAGCCGGCGGGCGCCGAGCTGCCCGAGGCCGGCGGCGGCGGCGGGCTGCCGGCGGTCGGGCCGCGCCCTGCCCTGCCCCAGCACCCCGCCCGGCAGGCTCCGGGGGCCCGGACGCTGCCCGGCGGGCCGGGCGACGAGGAGGCCGCGCGGCGCCGCACGGAGGAGATCCTGCGCATCCAGCGCGACCTGGCCCGCCGCCGCCGGCGGCGCGCCCTGCTTCTGGCGGTGCGGCTTCTGGTCTTCGTGGTCCTGCCCACGGCGATGGCGGGCTGGTACTACGCCCGCATCGCCACCCCGATGTACGCCACGCGCTCGGAATTCATCATCCAGAAGGCCGAGGCGCAGGGCATGGCGCCGGGGCTGGGCGGGCTGTTCCAGGGCACGTCCATGGCCAACCAGCAGGATTCCATGGCGGTGCAGGCCTATCTCGCCTCGCGCGCCGCCCTGGCGCGGCTCGATGCGGAGCACGGCTTCCGCGAGGCCTTCTCCGACCCCGCCATCGACCCGATCCAGCGCCTGCCCGAAGGGGCGAGCAACGAGGCGCTGTTCGACCTCTACCGCAAGCATGTGAAGATCAGCTACGACCCCACGGAGGGGATCGTGAAGATGGAGGTGATCGCCCCCGACCCGGCGCTGAGCCAGACCTTCTCGGAGGCGCTGATCCGCTATGCCGAGGAGCAGGTGGACCAGCTGACCCAGCGGCTGCGCGAGGACCAGATGCGGGGGGCCCGCGAGAGCTACGAGGCGGCCGAGCGGCGGCGTGCCGAGGCCCTGGCCGAGTGGCTGCGCATCCAGTCGGAGGTCCAGCAGATCGACCCCGTGGGCGAGACGGCCGCCCGCACGAGCCAGATCAGCGCGCTGGAGACCGAGCGCCAGCAGCTCCTGCTGACGCTGCAGACGCGCCTCTCGGTGCCGCGGCCCAACCAGGCGCAGGTCGATGCGCTGCGCAGCCAGATCGCCAACATCGAGACGCTGATCGCCGGGCTGCGCGAGGAGATGACCCGCGATTCGGCCGCCGGGGCGAGCCTGGCCGCGCGCAACACCGAGCTGCGGCTGGCCGAGGAGAACTACACCTTCCAGACCATGCTGGTGCAGCAGGCCCTGACCCAGATGGAGAGCGCCCAGATCGAGGCCAACCGGCAGGTGCGCTACCTCTCCCTGGGGGTCGAGCCCGTCGCCCCCGACGAGGCGACCTATCCGCGCGCCTTCGAGAACACGGTCCTGGCCTTCCTGATCTTCTCGGGGCTCTACCTCATGGTCTCGCTCACCGCCTCGATCCTGCGCGAGCAGGTCACCGCCTGACGCGCCCGGCCGCCCAAGGCTCCCCTCCGCCTCCCATCGCTCCTGTTCGGCCTGGGCGTCGGCCTGGGTCCAGGGGCGGTCGGAGACGTCCCAGAAGGGGTCTGCGTGGAGGGGGTTGTGGTGCGTCCAGTCGAGCGCGAGCCAGGCCTGGACGAAGCGGCTGAAGGCTCTCTGGCAGGTCAGGGCGAGGGCTGCGTCGGGGGCGGGGGAGGCGGCGCAGAGGGCGGCCTGCCAGAGGGCGGCGCGGGCGAGGGGTCTGGCGTCGCGGCGGCTGGTGGCGAAGGGGCGCAGGCCCTCGCGCAGCCGGGCGAGCAGCGCGTGGCGGGCGGGCGCGAGGCGGAAGGGTTCGTGGAAGGCGAGAAGGGGCGGCATGGGGGCTCCGGGCGCGGGGGAGGGGCTTGGCGCCGGAGGATGCCGGGGAATGGTTAACGCAAGGTTGGACCACCGCACGGTGGTGTTGCGTCCGGCTTCCGCCCGCGGATCAGGGACTTGGCAGGCGGGGGTTAAGAAAGGGTGAAGGGGGGTGACGGGGCGGGCGCAGGGCGCTAGGGACGCGCGAGGAGGTGCCCCATGACCCAGACCCAGCGCGAGGTCCGCGTCGGCCCCGTGACCTTCGGCAACGACCGCCCGCTCTGCGTGATCGCCGGGCCCTGCCAGATCGAGACGCGCGACCATGCGCTGCGCATCGCCGAGACCATGGCCGCGATCTGCGCCGCGCAGGGGGCGGGCTATGTCTTCAAGGCGAGCTACGACAAGGCCAACCGCACCGCGCTCTCGGGCCGGCGGGGGCCGGGGATGGAGGAGGGGCTGCGCGTGCTTGCGGCGGTGCGCGAGACGGTGGGCTGTCCGGTGCTGACGGATGTGCACGCGCCCGAGCAGTGCGCGCCGGCGGCCGAGGCCGTGGACATCCTGCAGATCCCCGCCTTCCTGTGCCGGCAGACGGACCTGCTGCTGGCCGCGGGGCGGACGGGGGCGGCGGTCAACGTCAAGAAGGGGCAGTTCCTGGCGCCCTGGGACATGGCGCATGTGGCCGACAAGGTGGCGAGCACGGGCAACACGCGCATCCTGCTGACCGAGCGGGGGGTGAGCTTCGGCTACAACGCGCTGGTGGCGGACATGCGCGCGCTGCCCGTGATGGCGCGGACGGGCTGGCCCGTGGTGATGGATGCCACCCATGCGGTGCAGCAGCCTGGGGGCCTGGGCGGGGCCTCGGGCGGGCAGAGGGAGTTCGCGCCCGTTCTGGCGCGCGCGGCGGTGAGCCTCGGGATCGCGGCGGTGTTCCTGGAGACGCACGAGGACCCGGACCGCGCGCCGTCCGACGGGCCGAACATGATCCCGCTGGAGCGGATGGAGGGGCTGGTCGCCTCTCTCGTGCGGTTCGACCGGCTGGCCAAGGCCGAGCCGCTGCGGGTCTGAGGGGGGCTTGCGGAGGCGGACGGGTCGGGCTATCTCCCCCGCCACTGCTGGGGCGTCGCCAAGTGGTAAGGCAGCGGTTTTTGGTACCGCCATTCCTAGGTTCGAATCCTAGCGCCCCAGCCAGTCCCCCCGCCGACCGCACCGCCGCTGTCCCGTCCGAGGGCCGGGGAACCATTGCGCCCTCGCGGCCGTCCCGCCGTCTTGACAGCCTCTCCCGGGTCGTCGTCGCTTCCGCGCGGACGAGACAGGTCGAGGAGCCGCGATCATGCCGGAGCCGTCGTTCCTGACCGACTGGCCGGGCAAGAGCGCGCCCGCGGCCGGAGGGATGGGGCATCCAGCGGTCTATCACATGCTCGACGTTGCCGCCGTGGCCGAGGTCCTGCTGCGACCCGACGCGCTGGCGCCGGAGAGGCGGGACCTGTTCGCGCTGCTGGCCGGACTCCACGATCTCGGCAAGATCGGGGCGGAGTTCCGCGCCATGCTTCGCGAAGGCCGGCGACAGACCCGTCGCCACTGGGAGGTGACCGAGCTGTGGCTGAGGCGCAACGAGGGACTGCTGCTCGGCCGCCTGGGCGGGGAGGCAGGGGCGCTGCGCGCGCTTGCGGCGGCCTGCGCGGGGCATCACGGGCAGCCGCCCTCCGCCGTCTCGGGCTTCGGCCTCGACGACTTCGCCCGCATGGAGCGGGCGGCCGGCCCCGAGGCGGCGCGCGACGCGCGGGCGGCGATCGAAGCGCTGCTCGGGCTGTGGCCGGGCGCGCGGCTGGACATGGACGTGGCGGAGGCGCAGCGGCTCAGCTGGTGGCTCTCGGGGCTGGTGACGGCGGCGGACTGGGTCGGCTCCAACCCCCATTGGTTCCCCCCCGTCGCGGCCGGCCCGGCGCCCGCGGCCTATCTGGAGAGCGCGCGGGCGCGGGCGGAGGCGGCGGTCGAGGCGGCCGGGCTGGTGCCCGGTCCGGTGCGGGACGGCACGCTCTTCGGCTTCGCGCTGCGGCCGATGCAGGCGGCCGCCGCGCGGCTGCCCCTGCGGGCTGGGCCGATGCTCGCGATCCTCGAGGACGAGACCGGAAGCGGCAAGACGGAAGCCGCCCTGATCCTCGCGCAGCGGATGCTGCGGGCAGGCAAGGGACGCGGGCTGTTCGTGGCGCTGCCGACGATGGCGACGGCAGATGCGATGTTCGCGCGCCTGCGCGACGTCGCGGGACGGCTGTTCGAGGCGCCCTCGCTCACGCTGGCGCATGGCCGGGCGGGCCTGTCCGTGCCGTTCCGGGACCTGAGGGGGCAGCCGTCCCGCAGCGACGACGCGACCTGCGCGCCCTGGCTCGCCGACGGACGGCGGCGGGCGCTGCTGGCCCAGATCGGCGTGGGGACGGTAGATCAGGCGCTGCTCGCGGTGCTGCCCACGCGCTTTGCCACGCTGCGCCAGTGGGGCCTGGCCTCGAAGATCCTGATCGTGGACGAGGTGCACGAGATGGGCCAGCCCTACATGGCCGAGGAGCTGGCGGCGCTGCTCGGGCTGCATGCCGCGCGCGGGGGGTCTGCGATCCTGCTGACGGCGACGCTGCCGCTGGACCTGCGCGCGCGGCTTTCGGCCGCCTTCGAGGAGGGGGCGGGGCGGGCAGCCGTCCCCGATCATGACCCGGCCTATCCGTCGCTCTCGGTCCCCGGCCATGCGGCGCTGCGCGACCGCGCGCCCCCCTCGGCGAAGGGGCCGGTCGCGGTCCGGCGGCTGGCCAGCACGCAGGAGGCGCTCGATCTGCTGAGCGACGCGGCCCGCGACGGCGCCGCCTGCGTCTGGATCCGCAACGCCGTGGACGAGGCCATCGCTGGCGTGGCGGCGCTGCGGGGGCGCGACGTCCCGGCGATGCTGCTCCATGCCCGCTTCGCGCTCGGTGACCGCAAGCGGCACGAGGCAGCAGCGCTGGCCCGCTTCGGCAAGGAGGGCGTGGGGCGGGAAGGCCATGTGCTGGTGGCGACGCAGGTGGTGGAGTCCTCGCTCGATCTGGATTTCGACGTCATGATCTCCGACCTTGCGCCGATGGCTGCGCTGATCCAGCGCGCAGGGCGGCTCTGGCGGCATCTCGACCGGCGGCCCGTCGCCAGCCGTCCCGTGCCGGCGCCGATCCTTCATGTCCTGTCGCCTGATCCCGCGCGGGTAGACGGGCCGCACTGGGCCGAGGCCGCGCTGGGCCGCGGCGCCTTTGTCTATCCGGTGTCCGACCTGTGGCGGACGGCCGAAGCGCTGGGCCGCGCGGGCACCATCGCGGCTCCGCACGGCCTGCGCGGGCTGATCGAGGCGGTGCATGGCGAAGGGGCCACCCCGGTGCCGCCGGCGCTGGAGGCCGCGGAGCGCGCGACACTGGGCGCAGGCCACGCCGAGCGGCACCACGCGCGGACGAACCTGCTCGACATCGCGGCGGGCTACCGGTCGAGCAAGGGCTTCGACGACGCCGATTACCCGACCCGGCTGGGCGAGCCGGTGCGGACGCTTGCGCTTGCGCGGCTGGAGGACGGCTGCCTGCGCCCATGGGCCGAGGCTGCCGACCCTGCGGAAGCTTGGGCGCTGAGCGAGGTCGCGGCCTCCGCGCGACGGCTGAAGGGATTTGCGCTGCCCGACCAGGCGGGGCCAGCCATCGCCGAGGCGACGCGCGACTGGCCTGACTGGCGGCGACGGGCCGTCACGGTCTGCCCGGTGGCGGAGGACGGGACGATCTGCGCAGGCCTGCGTTACGAGGCGGAGACCGGGCTGATGTTGTCCTGACTCCTGCGGCGGCATCATCCGCGTTGACGAACGCGTGATCGCCATGGTCTGATCCTGCCCGGGGGTTCCAAGTGGCCGCGTCGCTCAACCTCATCACCGACCCGTGGATTCCCGTCCGCACGACGGCGGGTCCCCGCACCATCCGGCCCGACCAGATCGCCGAGGCGGATGTCCTCTGGCCGGACTGGCCGCGGGCCGATCTCGAGATCGCCTGCCTCGAGCTGCTGATCGGGCTGGTCTTCCTCGCCGATCCGCCGGCGGACGCGCGGGACTGGGCGGCGCGGCGGAGACCCGATCCGGCGCGGTTGCACGAGCGCCTCGCCCCGCTCGCCCCGGCCTTCGACCTGGAGGGGGAGGGGCCGCGGTTCCTTCAGGACCTGGAGGTGCTCGGGGGCGAGCCGAGCCCGCCGGACCTGCTGTTCCTCGACAGCGCGGGCGGAAACACCGCCCGGAACAATGCCGACCTGATGGTGCGGCGCGACCGTTACCCGGCGCTGCCCCTGCCGCTCGCGGCGATGGCACTCTACGCCTTCCAGGCCTTCGCGCCCTCGGGCGGGGCCGGCAATCGCACATCGCTGCGCGGCGGCGGGCCGCTCGTCACGCTGGTCGATCCCGCGGGACAGGGCGGCGGCGGCGGCCCGCTCTGGGATCTCGTCTGGGCCAATGTGCCGGACGGAAGTCCGGCGGGGCCGGGCATCCTGCCCTGGATGCGGCCGACCCGGACCTCGGAGACGGGGCGGCAGGTCCTTCCCGGCGACGTGCATCCGGCAGAGGCCTTCTTCGGGATGCCGCGCCGTCTGCGCCTGGTGGTCGAGCAGGGCTGCGTGACGGGCGTGATCCAGCGGCCGCACGGGACGAACTATGCCGGCTGGCGGCATCCGCTGACACCCTACTACCGGATGAAGGCCGGAAGCGAGCTGCTGCCCCGCCATCCCCGCGCGGGGGCCTTCGGCTATCGCAACTGGCTGGGTACGCTGTTCGTGCGCGGCGAGGGATTGGAGGAGCGGGCGGCGGCGCTGGAAACGTTCGTCGCGCGCGGGGGTGGCCCGGGCGCGGCCGTCATCGTCGCCGGCTGGGTCATGGACAACATGAAGCCTCGCGACTTCGTCTTCTCGCGCCAGCCCCTTGTGGCGCTGCCCGAGGCGAGGCTGGCCACGCTTCTGGGGCTGGGCGAGGCGGCCGAGGAGGCCCGGGGAGCGCTGCGCCTGGCCCTCCTTCCGTTCCTCGCCGAGGGATCGGCTCTCGAGGCGCAGCTGGAATCGTTCGTCCACCGCACCGAAGGCGCGCTTCTGGCGCGGCTGCGGGATCTGGAATCGGGCCGGGAGGATGATGCGGTGGCGCGAGACTGGCTGGGAGACATGCGGAGGACCGCACTCGGGATCTTCGATGCGCTTGCGCTGCCGGGCCTCGGGACGCGCAAGCCGGAGATGGCCGAGCGGATCGTGCGCGGCCGGTCGCATCTGCTCGGGACCTTTTCCGGGCGCAGCCGGACGGGCGCGCGGCTCTACGGGCGGCTCGGCCTCGCGCCGCCGGCCGAATCCAGGCAGACGGAGGACGCATGACGCAGGACGCCCTCGCTGGTGCCGCCCGGCAATGGTGGCGCGAACGGCTTCGGGCCGATACGGGCGAAGCGCGCGGCCTGTGTGCCCGTCTGCGACGGGATGCGAATCCCGTGTCGGTCCTGTCGGAGCCGGCGGTCCATGACCTTGCCCGAGCGCTCGGCACGGCGCATCCGGGGCTGCGGGCGGAGCTGGGCGAAGCCTGGGCTGCGCGGCTTGCCGCTCTGGCCCATGTCCTGGCGGCGGTGGAGGCAGAGACGCCCGAGCCGCTGGCGCGTCTCTGGGGCGAGGGCGATCCGCCCCGGCTCTCGCGGCTGCGTTTCCAGCGGATGCTGCGCGAGACCGATGCGGTCACGCTCGCTGTCTCGGTGCGCCGGGCGCTGCCGCTGGCCGGAGATCGGTGCAACGTGGCGCGCCTCGCGCAGGATCTGCTGCGCTGGGACGAGGCCGCGCGGATCCGCTGGTGCTTCGACTATTTCGGCGGCCGGGCGCCCGAGGCTGCGGCCCCTTCCTCTGACGGACCCACTGCTCAGGACGCCCGCGCATGACCACCTTTCTCCAGTTCCATCTGCTGACGCCCTATCCCCCCTCGAACCCGAACCGCGACGATCAGGGCCGCCCCAAGGCCGCGATGCTGGGCGGTGCGCCGCGGCTGCGGCTGTCGTCGCAGGCGATCAAGCGCGCGCTGCGGATGTCGCCTGCCTTCCAGATGGGCCTCAAGGGGCATCTGGGCAGCCGGACCAAGCGGATCGGCGAGGTCGTGCAGGAGCATCTCGTGGCCAAGGGGGCCGAGCCCGACCGCGCCCGGGAGGTGGCGGCCGAGGTCGTGGTGGCCTTCGGCAAGCTCGTGGCGCCGAAGAAGGGCGAGCCGCAGCCGGCCCTGCAGACAACCCTCGCCTTCGTCTCGCCCGAGGAGCGGGCGCTGGCCCTGAGCCTGGCCGAGCGGCGTCTCGCAGGAGAGGCCCTGCCCGCGAAGCTGGAGAGCGCCGTGTTGCGCACTGCCGACGGCGCCGTGGACATCGCGATGTTCGGCCGGATGCTGGCCGATGCGCCTGACTTCGGCCGCGAGGCCGCGGTGCAGGTGGCGCATGCGATCACCACCCATGCCGCGCAGGCCGAAGACGACTGGTTCGCCGCTGTGGACGACCTCAAGACGCGCGAGGACGATGCGGGCGCGGGTCACCTGGGCGAGCACGGCTTCGGCTCGGGTGTGTTCTACCTCTATGCCTGCGTCTCCTGCGACCTGCTGATCGACAACCTGGCCGGCGATCGCGAGCTGGCCGCGCGGGGGGCCGAGGCGCTGGCCGAGGCGCTGGCCACCGCCACGCCTCGGGGCAAGCAGAACAGCCATGCCCACCACCCGCGGGCGATGCATGTCCGCGCCGAAGCAGGGACGGCGTCGCCGCGCGACCTGACGGGGGCGTTCTTCCGGCCCGTCCGTGGGGCGGACCTGCTGCGTGCCTCGGTCGAGGCGATGGAGGACATGGCCGGCCGGATCGACGCGGCCTATGGCCCCTCCGCCGATGCGGTCGAGATCATGGACGTGATGGAGGGGCGTGGCTCTCTGGCCGCGATCAAGAGCTTCGCCCGCGCCGCCGTGGAGCGGGTCGGCCGTGGGTGAGTACCTCGTCTTTACCCTGACGGCGGCGATGGCCGCGATGGGGGAGTTCGCGGGACACGAGCGGCGGGGCACGCTGGCCTGGCCAGGCCGGTCCGCCGTGCTCGGCCTTTGCGCCGCAGCTCTCGGGCTCAGGCGCGACGACCGGGAGGGACTGGCGGCGCTCGAGGCGGTGCGGACGGCCGTCGCGGTCTTCGACGAGGGCCTGCCGCTGCGCGACTTCCACACCGTGCAGACCGTTCCCGGCGCTGCGGCGAAGCGACCCGACAGCCGGCCTGCAGCGCTGACCCGGGCGGGCCGGGCCGTGCACACCACGGTCACGCTGCGCGACTACCGGACGGGAGTCCATGTCGGGGTGGCGCTCTGGGGCGCGCCGCTCGGCGCTCTGGCCGAGGCGCTGCGCCGGCCGGTCTTTCCCCTCTATTTCGGACGGAAATCCTGTCCCCTCGCGCTGCCTCCCGCGCCCCGCGTGCTGGAGGCTCCGGACCCGGTCGCCGCGCTGGCCGCACTGCCTCTGCCGCCCTGGCGCGGCGCGGCGCGGGCGCGGCTGGTAGCCTGCGACGTTGACCCGGCCCTGCCATCGGGCGGACGCATCGAGACACGGCGGGACCGTGCGCTCGACCGGGCCGGCTGGCATTTCGGGCCTCGCGAGGTGATCGTCCTCTCCCCCGATCTCCGGCTCGGGAGCACGCCGTGACGCTCTGGCTCTCGCGGCTGGTCCTGTCGCGCGCACCGGCTGCGGCGGCGCTGTCCGGGCTCGTCGATCCCGACGATCCCACCCGCGCGATGGATGCGCATCATCGCCTGCTCTGGACGTTGTTCGCCGACCATGCCGACCGGCGACGGGACTTCCTGTGGCGGGCCGACGGAGGCGGACGCTTCCTCGTGCTTTCCGCGCGGCCGCCCGACCCGGCAGGGGCCGGGCTGTTCGAGCCGCCCGAGACGAAGCCCTTTGCCCCCGACCTGCGCGCCGGAGACCGTCTCGGTTTTCTTTTGCGCGCCAATGCGACCCGGACGCGCCGCGTGGGCCCCCGGGGCGGGGACGGCAGGCCGGACGCGGTGCGGGTGGATGTCGTCATGGACGCGCTCCATGCACTGCCCCCCGGGGGGGTGTCCGACGCGCGGCGCGAGGCCCGCATGGCGCTCGCCGATCGCGAAGGCGCGGCCTGGCTCGCACGCCAAGGGCAGCGCGCGGGCTTTGCGGTGGAGACGGCGACGGCCACCGACTATTCGGTCGTGGCGCTTCCCGGCCGTCGCGGCCCGCGCAGGGGCCAGCCGCAATTCGGGATCCTCGACCTTGCCGGAACGCTGCGCGTCACGGACCCGGCCGCCCTGCTGGCCGGAATCGCGGCAGGGTTCGGGCGGGCCAAGGCCTTCGGCTGCGGCCTGATGCTGATCCGCCGAGCACCCTGAGCATGGCGCTGCCCGGCCTGCCTCCGCCGCGGCCCATTCCGCTGAAGGATCGCGCATCGCTCGTCTTCGTCGAAAGGGCGCGCCTCGATGTGCAGGACGGCGCCTTTGTCGCCGTGGAGGCCGACGGCACGCGGGTCCACGTTCCCGTGGGGGGCTTGGCCTGCCTCATGCTCGAGCCCGGCGCCCGCATCAGCCATGCCGCCGTGGCGCTCGCCGCACGGACGGGCACGCTGGTGGTCTGGGTGGGCGAGGGCGGCGTGCGGCTCTATTCGGCCGGCCAGCCGGGCGGCGCCCGGGCGGACCGCCTCCTGTGGCAGGCCGCCATCGCGCTCGACCCTGCCGCCCGCCTGCGCGTCGTCCGGCGCATGTATGCGGAGCGCTTCGGCGAGGCGGCGCCCGAGCGGCGCTCGATCGACCAGCTGCGCGGCATCGAGGGCCAGCGCGTCCGCCGCGCCTACGAGCTGCTGGCGGCGCAGCACGGCGTCGCCTGGACGCGGCGGGCCTATGACGTGGGCGACTGGGACGCCTCCGACGTTCCGAACCGGTGCCTTTCGGCCGCCACGGCCTGCCTGCACGGCCTGACCGAGGCGGCCGTGCTGGCCGCGGGCTACGCGCCCGCCATCGGCTTTCTCCACACCGGCAAGCCGCTGTCCTTCGTCTATGACATCGCCGATCTGTGGAAGCTCGACACCGTGGTGCCCGAGGCCTTTCGGGTAGCGGGGCTTGCGGCCCGGGGGCGGCTGGACATGCCACCCGAACGGGCGGTGCGCCTGGCCTGCCGCGATGCGTTCCGGCGCACGGGGCTTCTGACGCGGATCATCCCCCGGATCGAGGAGATCCTGTCGGCCGGCCAGCTGCCGCGTCCCGATCCGCCCCCTGAGGCGCTGGGGCCTGCCTTCGGAGAGGAGACGTCCGGCGATGATGGTCATCGTGGTTGAGGGCGCGCCGCCGCGGCTGCGGGGCCGGCTGGCCGCCTGGCTGCTCGAGATCCGCGCGGGCGTGTATGTGGGGGATTACTCCGCCCGCACGCGCGAGCGCATCTGGAGCGAGGTGGAAGCGTGGATCGGAGAGGGCGATGCCGTGATGGCGTGGAAGGCGCCGACCGATCAGGGCTTCGACTTTGTCACCGTGGGCCGCAACCGGCGCCGGCCGGTGGAGTTCGACGGCCTGAAGCTGGTGGCCTTCGCCCCGCCGGACCGCCCGCCTTGAACCGGCTCCACGCCGTGTCTCATCCGGTGCCGGAATTGACATCGTGAAGACCTCGTCGGAACAATGGTTTCCAGCCAGTCTGTTCCCCGCACCCGCGGGGATGACCCGGGATCGCCAACGGCCCGTACCATTCGTCGAACCTGTTCCCCGCACCCGCGGGGATGACCCGTCATCATGGCGCGCGTCGCGGACGTGATGATGCTGTTCCCCGCACCCGCGGGGATGACCCGTTCCGCACCGTCCTGGACGGCTACCTTGCCAACTGTTCCCCGCACCCGCGGGGATGACCCGGCGGCCAACCGGGTCGTCGTGATCGCCCGCGCCTGTTCCCCGCACCCGCGGGGATGACCCGGCGATGGCCCGCAACGGCGGCTCGCCGCTCTACCTGTTCCCCGCACCCGCGGGGATGACCCCGCCCCGGCCGTCACGACAGGCGCCTCCACGGCTGTTCCCCGCACCCGCGGGGATGACCCGCCATGCATGGTGCGGAAGCCGTGGGAGGCATGCTGTTCCCCGCACCCGCGGGGATGACCCGGCCGTCCGCGCCGAACCCGTCGCCGCCCTCTACTGTTCCCCGCACCCGCGGGGATGACCCGATCCCCGGCCTCATGGACAACCTGCGGGCGCACTGTTCCCCGCACCCGCGGGGATGACCCGACAGACGACCCGCAGCCACGAAATCCTCGATACTGTTCCCCGCACCCGCGGGGATGACCCGGGGGGGCTGCGCTACCTCGCCGTCCTGACCCGCTGTTCCCCGCACCCGCGGGGATGACCCGCCCCTTTTTACGGCTCATCAGCCCCGTCCTCACTGTTCCCCGCACCCGCGGGGATGACCCGCCATGCCCCCGCCATCAGGTTCGCTCGCGCATCTGTTCCCCGCACCCGCGGGGATGACCCGGCTTGGGAGGCGGAACAGCGCGCGGCGGGGATCTGTTCCCCGCACCCGCGGGGATGACCCGGCGGCCTGCGCGCGCGAGCTGTGGTCGCAATGCTGTTCCCCGCACCCGCGGGGATGACCCGATCGCCTCGACCAGCCTCTCCTCGGCCGTATCCTGTTCCCCGCACCCGCGGGGATGACCCGAACCTCAACATCCCGGAGCCGGAACGACCGCCCTGTTCCCCGCACCCGCGGGGATGACCCGCTCGCGACGGTCGGCGCCCCGGTGTCCCACGGCTGTTCCCCGCACCCGCGGGGATGACCCGCGGCCGCTTCTCCTGGAACACGAACAGCCACCCTGTTCCCCGCACCCGCGGGGATGACCCGGCACGAGAAAAGTGCCGCCCCCGTGGCCGGGGCTGTTCCCCGCACCCGCGGGGATGACCCGCCATTCATGCTGCTGACCTACGACGTCGAACTCTGTTCCCCGCACCCGCGGGGATGACCCGCAGGATGACGCGCTGCCCGGCCGTGTAGGCGGCTGTTCCCCGCACCCGCGGGGATGACCCGCTGGATCTTCCTGGCCTCCGGAGCCCTCAGGTCTGTTCCCCGCACCCGCGGGGATGACCCGGCCATCACGCGATGCGCGGGGATGATGATGCGCTGTTCCCCGCACCCGCGGGGATGACCCGCCGGTCATGCCCCCGCACATGGCCCCGCCTCCCTGTTCCCCGCACCCGCGGGGATGACCCGAACGTCACGGACGGCGCGAACTCGGGCGGCGACTGTTCCCCGCACCCGCGGGGATGACCCGTGGGACTCGAAAGCTGGGGTCATGCCCCCGCACTGTTCCCCGCACCCGCGGGGATGACCCGTCCATGCCGGCCCGCCGCAGGGCGAGCGGTACCTGTTCCCCGCACCCGCGGGGATGACCCTCTGGCGCGGGGGTTCTTCGGCGGCTCCCGGCACTGTTCCCCGCACCCGCGGGGATGACCCGGATTTCCGCCGGTTGGCGTCGCTCTTGGCCCGCTGTTCCCCGCACCCGCGGGGATGACCCGGGAGATACATCGAGGACGACATGGGAGAGACTCTGTTCCCCGCACCCGCGGGGATGACCCGCAGGACGGCCCGCCCGGCAGCTTCCGCTACTTCTGTTCCCCGCACCCGCGGGGATGACCCGGCGCTTCAGGTTCTTCCCTGTCCATCCACCATCTGTTCCCCGCACCCGCGGGGATGACCCGATTTGATCCCTGAGGTCCTTGGGCATGAGGTCCTGTTCCCCGCACCCGCGGGGATGACCCGACGTTCATCAGGTCGAAATCGCTGCGGCCCGTCTGTTCCCCGCACCCGCGGGGATGACCCGGTCGGGCGCCTTGACTTGGGTGATGGTGCCGGCTGTTCCCCGCACCCGCGGGGATGACCCGGCGTCGGCGGAGGCGATGGCGAAGGCGAGGGCCTGTTCCCCGCACCCGCGGGGATGACCCGATGCCAAGGAGATTTACCGACGCGACTACTGGCTGTTCCCCGCACCCGCGGGGATGACCCGCACGTTGCAGGCGGTATGCGCCGCCTTTGGCCCTGTTCCCCGCACCCGCGGGGATGACCCGGCGCGGCAGGAGGCGATGCTGTGAGGCGCCCCCTGTTCCCCGCACCCGCGGGGATGACCCGCGTTTCGCCTCGACGGCAGGCCAGTCGCGAGGCTGTTCCCCGCACCCGCGGGGATGACCCGGGGGCCGCCTCACGGCAGCCCCCTTGCTTGGGCTGTTCCCCGCACCCGCGGGGATGACCCGCTGCGCGAAGTCGTCGAGGACCTGCCGCGACGCTGTTCCCCGCACCCGCGGGGATGACCCGTCCAGCAACAGCACGAATCCGTCTGACGCGCGCTGTTCCCCGCACCCGCGGGGATGACCCGCCGCTGCCGCCGCCGCGCGGTGGGCCGAGGCCCTGTTCCCCGCACCCGCGGGGATGACCCGGCGGTCTTGGTGCCCGGATCTGTGCAGCCCTTCTGTTCCCCGCACCCGCGGGGATGACCCGATCGTCGGGGGCCAGGCCGACATGCAGGAAGCCTGTTCCCCGCACCCGCGAGGATGACCCGCCTGGTGCCCGCAACTTACCGCCAGTGCGGACCTCGTCGCCTGTCCGGCCCAGCCCGAGCACGCCCTCTTGCGGCCCTCGCACGGCCCGTAGAGGGAGGTCGGGAGTGGAGGGCCTGCCGGGGCGCCGATGTCGGCCGAGACCTCTGCGAAAGGGGGCGCCGATCCTGACCGGGATATCGCCCCCGCCGTGCAGCGGGAGGTCGTGTCCTGGCAGATGGGTCGCGCGGTATGGATGGGACGCCCGATCGGGATAGACAGGCCGCGATGCTGCGCCGCCGCCGTGGCGGCGTCTTCGCGCCGGACCGTCGGGATCGCAGGGGCGTTCCCTCTCGGACGGCGGGGGCCGGCGGGCCGGCCCCCGGGGATGGCAGGCGACGGACCTGCTCAGAAGTCGAAGTCGTTGATGTTCTCGCGCGTGAACACGGTGCGCTCGGGCAGCAGGATGATGCCATTGCCCTCGGCCTCGTAATCGTAGCCCTGGACCGAGTTCGGCGAGACCTCGACCGTGCCGATCCCCTCGATCTCGAGCGTGTCGCCGACGTTCAGCGGGCCGTTCTCGAGCACGTGCGCCGCCACTGCGACCGCAATCGCGCCCTGCTGGGTCACGTCCCACAGGCCGAAGCGCTTGACCGTGTCGCGCTCCACATAGGGGCGCATCACGTTGGGCGTCGAGAAGCCGACGATCGTCACGTCGCCCGCGCGGCCCAGGTTCTCGGCCGCCTGCGCGGCCGCGGGCAGCGCGTTGGCGTCGGGCGCGATGATGGCGTCGAGCTCGGGATAGGCCTGCAGGATGCCCTCGGCAGTCTGAAGCGACTGCTGGGCGTCGTTGTAGCCGAACTCGGTCGTGACGATCTCCCAGTTGGGGTATTCGGCGGCGATCTTCTCGCGCGCCGCGGCGACCCAGGCGTTCTGGTCGGTCACGGTCGGCGAGGAGTAGAAGAAGGCGACCTGCCGCGGCGCGTCCGCCGCGCCGCCGTCCTCGGCCATGCCCTCGGCCGCCATCTCCACCAGCAGGCCGCCGAGCTGCTCGGGCGTGCCCTGGTTGATGTAGTAGGAGCGGCATTCCGGGTTCACGTCGCTGTCCCAGGTCATCACCAGCACGCCGCGGGCCATTGCCTGCTGGAGCGCCGGGCAGAGCCCGTCGGGCGAGACCGACGAGACGATGACGGCGTCGTAGCCCTGGTTGACGAAGTTGTTGATGAACTGGACCTGTCCCGAGACCGACGGCTCGGCCGGTCCGTCATAGGTGACGTTGACGCCCAGCCGCTCCCCCTCGGCCACGGCGCCCGCGCCCCCGGATGTGAAGAAGCCCACGCCGACGAGCTTCGGGATGAAGGCGATGTCCTGCGCCCAGGCGGCCGGCGCCAGCCCCGCCAGCAGTGCCGCCCCGGCGATTTGCGATAGTGCTCTCATCTCTCTTCTCCTCCTCCAAGAGATTCCGTTTGCACGGCGGGCGGGCCGCCGAATTGGCGCCCCGCGGCGAGCAGCCGGCGCGGCGGGAGACGGTCGCGCAACAGCGCCCCCACCTGCCGGGCAGCGACGACGGCGACGAGCAGGGCTCCGGCCAGTGCCGCCGAGACCTGGGTGGGCACGCCGCTCATCTGAAGGCCCTGCTGCAGGTAACCGATCAGGAACACGCCCAGCACGGTGCCCACGACCGATCCGCTGCCGCCATAGATGGAAGCCCCCCCGAGCACCGCCGCGGTCACGGCGGGCAGCAGCGTGGCCGATCCGAGATCGACCCGCGCCGCCCCAAAATAGGCGGTGAGCATCAGGCCCGTGACCGCCGCGGCGAGGCCCGTGAGGACATAGGTAAGCGCCTGGACCCGGTCCACCGGCAGGCCGGCATGGCGGGCAGCGTCCTCGTTCTGCCCGACAAGCACCATCAGCCGGCCCAGACGGCTGGCATGAAGCAGGATGGCGAGCAGGGCCGAGAGGACGAGAAAGGTGAGGAGCGGCAGCGGCAGGCCCAGCAGGGTGGCATAGCCCAGCGCGGTGAAGCCCGGCGGGAATCCGCCGATCCCCTCGTAGCCCTGGGCGCCGATCAGTCCCGACAGGACGGTGGCCGCGCCCGAGAACAGATAGAGGGTTCCCAGCGTGATGACGAGCGGCTGGAGACGGGTGGCGCGGATCATCGCCGCGTTGAACAGCCCCGCCGCCGCCCCGGCCGCCAGCGCCGCGAGCGCCGCCAGCGGGACCGGCGCGCCGGCGTGGTGGGCCAGCCCGAAGCAGATCGCGCAGAGGCCGATCGTGGAGGCAAAGCTCACGTCGATCCCGCCGGCGATGATGACGAGCGTCAGCGGCACCGCCACCATGCCGATATGGACGAAGTCCGACGTGCCGAAGAGCAGGCTTGCCGGGCGCAGGAAGCGCGGGTTGATTAGGCCGAAGATCAGGATCTCGGCCACGAGCAGCAGCAGGAGAGCGACCTCCCAGCGGCGGGCCAGGCGCAGGATCATCGCGCGCCATCCCGCCCGGCATGGCCGTGGCGCAGCCGGGCGGCGCGGTCGCGCGCGGCGAGCGCAAGGCGCACCCGCCCGTCGAGCAACAGCACACCGAGCAGCACCGCCCCGGCGATGAGGTCATTCCAGTAGGCCGGCACGCGCAGGAACACGAGGGCGGTATCGACCGCCGTCAGGAACACCACGCCCACCACGGCCCCGGCGACCGTGCCGCTGCCGCCGAGCAGGCTCACGCCGCCCAGAACGAGCGCCGCGATGGCGCGCAGCTCGGTCCCCGTTCCGGCCTGGTTGGGGATGAAGCCGATCTGGGCCGCATAGACGAGGCCCGCGGCGGCGGCGCAGAGCCCCGACCAGCCGAAGGCCAGCGCCTCGATCCGCCGCACGGGCAGGCCCAGATGCCGCGCCGCCTCGCGGTTGTCGCCGACGGCGGCGACCCACTGGCCGCGGCGCGTGGCCAGCGCCAGCGCGAGGCCCGCGGCCAGCGCGATCGTCGCGAGCCCGAGAGGCGAGATCCCCAGCGCCCCGCGTGCCGCGAGCGCCTTGAGATCCTGCGGCAGGTTCTCGATCCAGCGCCCGCCGGTCGCGATGAGCATCAGACCGCGATAAAGCCCCAGCGTGCCGAGCGTCGCCACGATGGAGGGCACGCCCAGACCGACGACGAGCAGACCGTTGAGCAGGCCGCAGCCGAGGCCCGTCAGTAGCCCCAGCGCGATCGACGGGGCCAGACCCAGACCCGCGTTCAGCGACAGCCCGAGAACGGCCGCCGACAGGCCGAGCATGGAGCCGCCCGAGACGTCGATGTTGCGCGTGAGCAGGACCGGCAGCAGCCCGAGCGAGAGCAGCAGCAGCACGAGCGCGCTCGACCATACGCTGCCCAGCGTTGCGGCGGTCAGGAAGCCCGGCGCGAGCAGGCCCAGGACGGCCAAGGCTCCGCCGGCGACGAGAAGCAGCGACAGCACTCGGTTGCGCAGGAGCCGCTCAAACATGGGCCGCCACCCCCCTGCCGGCCGTCGCGGCGCCGAAAGCCAGTGCCGCGATGGATTCGGGGGACGCGCCGGCGGGCAATTCCCCCGCGAGCCGCCCGCCGGCCATGACGGCGATGCGGTGGGACAGGCGGACGATCTCGTCGAAGTCCGACGAGATCAGCAGCACCGCCGTGCCCGACGCGGCCAGACGCTCAATCAGGCCATAGATGTCCTGGCGTGCCGCCGCGTCGACGCCGCGGGTCGGCTCGTCGAGGATGAGCACCCGCGGCCCGACGGCCAGACACTTGGCCAGCAGAACCTTCTGCTGGTTGCCCCCCGACAGCCGGCCGACTGCCTGCCAGGGGCCTGTGCAGCGGATGCCGAGCGAGCGGCGATACTCCTCGAAGCGGGATGCCTCGCGGCGCGGGCGCAGCAGGAGGGGCAGCCTGTGCACCATCAGCGACGACAGATTCACCGCATTGGCCGCCTCGAGGAAGAGCCCGTGCCGCTGCCGGTCCTCGGCCAGCAGCACGAGGCCCGCCTCCGCGGCCCGGCGGGGCGACCAGGCGGCCGGGCGCGGCGCGCCTGCGAGGCGCACCGTGCCGGCGGCCAGCGGGCGCAGCCCGACAAGGGTCTCGGCCAGCTCGGTGCGCCCGGCGCCCACCACGCCTGCGAGACCGAGCACCTCGCCCGGTGCGAGGGCGAGCGAAACGTCCGAGAACCCCTCTCCCGAGACCCCGTCGAGCCGCAGCGCCTCGCCGGTCCCGCCCGGCGGCACGGACCGCGTGGCGGCGCCTGCCGCGAGACCGGGGCTCATCGCGGCGAGGATCGACTCGTCCGAGAACCTCGCCATCGGCCCGGACAACACCACCATGCCGTCGCGCAGCACCGTGATGCGGTCGCTGACCGCCCGCAACTCGTGCAGCTTGTGCGAGATGAAGACCTGCCCCACTCCAGCCTCCCGCAGGGCGCGCATCCGGTCGAAGAGGGCGCCCGCCTCGTGCGGGGTGAGCGCGGAGGTCGGCTCGTCGAAGACGAGCACGCGCGCCTCGCGCAGCAGGCCGCGCAGGATCTCGACGATCTGGCGGTCGGCCACCTCGAGGGTCGCGCCGCGCGCCCCAAGCGGCAGGTCGACGCCGAGGCCGCGCGCGAGCTCCGCCACACGGGCAGCATAGGCGCGGGGCGGCAGCGGCATGCCCATGGCGACGTTCTCGAGGACCGTGCGGTGAGCGAAGAGGTGGGTTTCCTGCGGCACGAGATAGAGGCCGGAGGCATGGGCCGCCTGAGGCTGGCTGGAGAGAAGCCGACGGCCGCCGATCAGCACCTGTCCCGCTGTCGGAGCGACGAGCCCCGACAGGATCTTCATCAGGGTGGATTTGCCCGCGCCGTTTCCGCCCAGCAGCGCGTGGATCTCGCCTGTCCGCACGGCGAAGTCCACGCCGCGCAGGACCGGAACACCGGCATAGGACTTGGTGATGCCCTGGAGTTCGGCGAGGATCATGTACTGGTCAGCTTGAACAGTTGCTTCTTACCAAATCATCTGTTCACCGCTGACTGGACCTGTCAATCGTAAAGTTATTTGTGTTCCATATGCAGTTGGCTTGACGCGAGTCGGTTAGCTGTTCATGTGTGATAAGTGAAAACAAGTGTGCGACATCAAGGGCTCCGATGAACGAGGATCGCATTGAGGTCGAGGCGGACGAGGGTCTCATGGCCCGTATCGCCTGGCTCTACTACAATGACGGCCTCACCCAGAGCGAGCTGGGCGAGATGTTCAACCTCTCGCGCGTCAAGGTCTCCCGCCTGCTGGAGGCCGGACGTGCCGCGGGCCTAATCCAGGTCAGGATCAACTCGCGCCATCACGGCGCGATCGAGGCCGAGCGGCGCCTGCAGGAGTGTTTCGCGATCGCCGATTGCCGGGTGATCCCGGACGGCCCCGGGACACCCGTGGCCGAGCGTCTGGGCGAGGCAGCGGCGCAATACCTGATGGAGAAGCTGCGCCCCGGTCAGCTTCTGGCGGTCGGCTGGGGCGAGACGGTCTCGGCCTCCATCCGCAAGCTGGGCTATGTCGCGCAGGAGCGCGGCGTCGGGGTCGTATCGCTCACGGGGGGGGTACGCACCTATGTGGAGGGGATGCGGCGGGCCAACTGGGACCATACCGTCAGCATCATCCCCGCCCCCCTGATCGTCGGCAGCCCCGCCCTCGCTGCGGCGCTGATGGCCGAGCCCTCCGTCTCAGCGCTCATGGACATGGCGATCGATGCGGACTTCAAGCTGGTGGGGATCGGCGCCATCGACGAGAGGGCAACGGTCGTGACCCATGGCTTCATCCCGCCGACCGACATCGAGCCGATGCGCCGCCGTGGCGCGGTAGGCGACATCCTGTGCCGCTTCTTCGACCGCGAGGGTGCGGTGCTCGACCTGCCGCTCCACGACCGCGTCGTGGGCGTGAACCTCGACCGGTTGCGCGGAGCAAGCCGGGTCATCGGAGCGGCCGGCGGCCGGAGCAAGGTGCCCGCCATCCGCGCGGCGCTGAGGGGCGGCATCGTGGACATCCTCATCACCGACGAGGCGACGGCGCTGGCGCTGCTGGCGGAGGAGGAGGCGTCGTGAAGGGTCCCTACACGCTGGTCTTCGACGCCGGCACCGGCAGCGGCCGGGCGGTGATCTTCGACGGCGCGGGCCGCGAGGTGGCGGCGGAAGCCCGAGAATGGTGGCACCGCGGCGACCCCGCCCATCCGGGGGCCATGGATTTCGACTGCAAGGGCAACTGGGCGATCCTGACGGAGTGCGCGCGCGCCGCCCTGGCGCGCGCCGGGATCGCCCCCGCTGCCATCGCCGCCCTGTCGGCCACGTCCATGCGCGAGGCCTTCGTGCTGCACGACGCGGACGGTGCGGAACTGTGGGCCTGCGCCAACGTGGACGCGCGGGCAGACGCCCAAGTGCGCCGGCTGCGCGAGACGCATCCAGGTCTCGAGCGCAGGCTCTATCTCGCTTCGGGCCAGACCTATGCGCTGGGCGCGCTGCCCCGGCTCCTGTGGCTGCGCGAGCACCGGACCGACCTGCTCGACCGGGCGGCGGCGCTCACCATGCTGTCGGACTGGATCCTCTACCGCCTGAGCGGCGCGCTCGTGTCCGAACCCTCGAATGCCGGCACGACCGGCCTGCTGCGCCTGTCGGACCGCTCCGTGATTGCCGAGGCGCTCGCCCCGGCAGGGCTGGGGCCGGAAATCGTGCCGCCGCGCGTGCAGAGCGGCGAGGTCGTGGGCCGTCTCTCCGCGCAGGCGGCCGAGGCTTGCGGCCTGCCCGCCGGCATCCCGGTCGTGGCGGGCGGCGGCGACTGCCAGATCGGCACGCTGGGCCTCGGCCTTGTCGAGGAGGGGCAGGCCGCAATCCTCGGCGGCACGTTCTGGCAAGGAGTGGTGAACGTTGCGACGGGTCTCGAGGATCCGTCGATGCGGCTGCGGATCAATCCGCATGTCCTGCCCAGCCTCGACCAAGCGGAGGCAATCAGCTTCTTCACCGGGGCGGTCATGCGCTGGTGCCGCGACGCGCTGGGAGGCGGGCTGGACTATGCAGCGCTGGAGGCTGCCGCCGCCGCCGTGCCGCCCGGTGCCTACGGGATCATTCCGGTCTTCTCGGACGTCATGCGCTACGGCGCGTGGATCCATGCCGCGCCCTCGCTGCTCAACCTGCCGCTCGATCCCGAGCGTGGGGGGCCTGCCGCGATCTTTCGCGCGCTGCAGGAGAACGCCGCCATCGTCGCGGCGCGCAACCTCGCCACGGTGACGGAGCTGACCGGCCACCGGCCCGCAGGACTTCTTTTCGCCGGCGGCGCCGCGCGCTCGCGCGGATGGGCGCAGATCCTCGCCGACGTGACGGGGCTGCCGGTCGCCACGGCCCGCGTCAAGGAAGCCACGGCGCTCGGCTGCGCCTGTGCGGCGGCCACCGGCATCGGGGCCTTCGCCTCGCTCGCGGAGGCCGGGCTGGCCTGGAGCGCCGTCGAGGACCGCTTCGAGCCCGACCCCTCGCTCCGCGGCCTCTACGACGAGGCGGCGGGCCGCTGGGAAGCGGCCTATGCCGCGCAGATGGCGCTGGTGCGGGACGGCGTCACGACAGCCATGTGGCGCGCGCCCGGAACGTGAATCCCGCAACAGGACAGGACCAGACATGCTCGTTCAACTGGTGAACATCCGGGTGCGCCCGGGCCATCGCGACGCCTTTGTCGAGGCGTTCCGCATCAACTGCGAGGGCAGCCGCCGAGAGCCGGGCAACCTGCGCTTCGACCTGCTGTGCGATCCCGAGGACGACCACAACTTCTTCGTCTACGAGGTCTTCCGCGACGAGGCGGCGCTGGAGGCGCACCGGCAGACGGATCATTACCGGCGCTGCGTCGCGCTGATCGGGCCGATCACGCTGGGCGACCGCAGCAAGCGCTATTTCCGCCCCGTCCTCGTGGACGAGGCCCCGCTCGCCGCCCTCTGAGGGACGGGGAAGCGAGGCACGACCGGCCCCCGCGACAGCGGGAGGGCGGCCGTCGTGGCCAGCCGGATCACGCCAGACGAGGCCATGCCGATCCGCCCGCCGGAGCGGCGACGGGCGCCGGCGGGGGACGGACGATCCCGGCCGGACGGGCGGCGGCCCGCTCTCCCCGGAGCGGACGGTCCCGGGGCGGCTGCCGCGGGTTGCCGGTTCATGCAAATGGACTTGCATTCTGTATGTTGTCGTGCAAATCTTCCTTGCACAGACCGTCGCGGAGTGCCCGATGTCCGAGCCGCCCCGGAGCCAGTTCGCCGCGAGCCTGCGGGCGCAGGCCGGGCGGCTCACGGCGGCGGAGCGCCGGCTGGTGGACATGGTGCTGAGCGAGCCCCGGGAGGCGGCGCTCGGGACGGTGAGCGATCTCGCCCGCGGGGCGGGAGTGCATGAGGCCACCGTCTCGCGGCTCGCGCGCAAGCTGGGATTTGACGGCTTTCCGGCCTTCCGTCAGGCGCTGCAGGCGGAGTTCATCCCCTCGCGCGAGACGGCCACGCGCCTGCAGCGCACGCTGGAAGGGGCCGAGGCGGGCGGCGTGCTGGCCACGCTGGTCGCGCAGGAGATCGAGGGGCTGTCGGGTCTTCTCGCCCATCTCGACGACGGGCTGATCCGCGAGGCGGCCGCGCGGCTGATGGCGGCGCGGCGCGTCTATGTCTTCGCGCGCGGCAATGCCGAGATCCTCGCGCTGATGATGCAGAAGCGCCTGCAGCGCTTCGGCCGCGACGTCCACCGCCTCGGGGGCGATTCGCGCGATCTGGCCGAGCAGGTGCTGGGGATGGGGGCGGGCGACCTGGTGCTGGTCTATGCCTTTCGCCGCCAGCCGCGCCATTACGCGCCGCTGATCGGTCATGCCCGCGAGGCGGGGGCGGCAAGCCTGGCGATCACCGGGCTGTCCGGGCACCATCTGTCCCCCCCGCCCGACCTCCTTCTGGCGGCCCCGCGCTCGGGCGAGCGGCAGGCCTTCCAGACCCTCACGGTGCCGATGGCGATCTCGAACGCCATCGTCATCGCCGCAGCAGCCCTGGCCGACACGCAGGCGTTGCAGGCGCTCGATCGACTGGGCGCCGTCATTCAGCGATTCGAGTGACTCCACGGAGGAATCCATGAGACAGCCCACGATCGCCGCCCTCCTGGCGCTGCTGGCCGCGGCGCCGGCACTGGCGCAGGACATCGACGCCATGTCCCCCGAAGAGCTCCTGCCGCTGGCGCAGGAGGAGGGGCAGGTCGTCGTCTATTCCTTCACCTCGCGCATCGCGCGGGTCGAGCAGGCCTTCGAGGAGGCCTATCCTGGCATCGACCTGATCGGCTACGACATCTCCTCGACCGAACAGATCGCGCGGCTGCAGGCCGAGGCGGCCGCGGGGACGGTCAATGCGGACGTGGTCTACATCTCGGACGCGCCGGTGGCCGTGCCCGCGCTGGTCGAGACCGGCATCCTCGTCAACTACGTGCCCCCGCGCGTCGCCGACCGGCTGCCGGACGAGGCCAAGGCGCCGCTCCTGTCCAACCGTCTCTCGACCAAGGTCCTGATGTACAACGAGGAGGCCCATCCCGACGGCTCTCCGGTGACCAATCTCTGGCAGCTCACCCGGCCCGAATGGCGGGGTCGGGTGCTGATGGTCGATCCGCTCCAGCGCGGGGATTATCTCGACCTGATGACCGAAATCGTCCTGCGATCGGACGAGATGGCCGAAGCCTACGAGGCCGAGTTCGGCGAGCCCATCGACCTCGGGGATGCTCCCGATGCGGGGACCCGGTTCATCGAGGACCTGTTCGCCAACGACGTGATCCTGGTCAGCTCCACCGACGACGTGAATGCCGCGGTGGGCGCGCTCGGACAGGAGAACCCGCCCGTGGGCTTCACGAGCTATTCCGACCGGCGCGACAACGAGGACGAGGGCTGGGCGCTGCAGGTGGCCAACGATGTCGAGCCCGCCAACGGGATCATCTTTCCGGCCGTCCTCGGCATCGCCGCCAACGCGCCCCATCCCCATGCGGCGCGGCTGCTCATCGACTTCATGATGGGCGACGACAGCGAGACGGGGGGCCCCGGCTATGCACCCTTCTACGTCGCGGGCGACTATGCCACCCGCACCGACATCGTGCCCCACCCGGATGCCGTGCCGCTGGACGAGTTCCGCGCCTGGCGGATCGACCCCGTGGCCACCGCCGCGATCCGGGGCGAGGTCGGGGACCTGATCCTGACGCTGCAATGAGCCTCACGCGGCCCGGCGGGCCTGTCTCCGCCGGGCCGCCCGTCCCCGGAGCCCCGCCGCCATGACCCAGGCCGTCCTCGATGATCCGCCGCTGCGCCATGCCGCCGGACGCCGGCGGTGGCTCGCCCCCGGAACGGGGCTCAAGCTGGTCGTGCTGGGGCTGCTCGCGCTGCTCATCGTCATGCCGCTCCTCTCGACGGTGCTGTTCACCCTGACCGAGGAGTCGCGCGGGGCCTGGGGCGACGTGCTCGCCGGGCGGCTGTCGCGTGCCCTGTTCTGGCAGCCCCTGCTCAACACGCTGGTCATCGGGGTGGTCGTCTCGGTGGCCTGCGTGCTGCTGGGCGGGTTTCTGGCCTGGCTCGTGGTGATGACGGACATCCCGTTCCGGCGGACCATCGGGGTGATGGCGACGCTGCCCTTCATGATCCCGTCCTTCGCCTCGGCGCTGGCCTGGGGGTCGCTGTTCCGCAACGGGCGGCTGGGCGGCCGCGTGGGCTGGCTCGAGGGCATGGGGTTCAGCGTGCCCGACTGGCTGGCCTGGGGGATGGTGCCCACGCTCGTCGTGCTGTCGCTGCACTATTTCAGCCTCGCCTTCACGATCATCGCGGCGGCGCTGGCGACCGTCAGCTCCGACCTCGTGGAGGCGGCGCAGATTGCAGGCGCGAGGGGGCGGCGCATCCTGATGGGCATCGTGCTGCCCGTCGTCACCCCCGCCCTGGTCGCGGCCGGATCGCTCTGCTTCGCGGGCGCGGTGTCGAACTTCGCCACGCCTGCCCTTCTCGGCCTGCCCGTGCGGATGCAGACCCTCGCCACCCGGCTCTACGGGATGATCTCGGTCGGCCAGACGGCGCGGGGCTATGTGATCGGCATCCTGCTCGTGCTGATCTCGGCCGCCGTGCTCTGGGCGGCGAACCGCGCGGTCTCAGGCCGGCGCAGCTATGCCACGATCACCGGCAAGGGCGGGCGGGCCAAGCGCTTCGCGCTGGGCCGTGCGCGCCTTCCGCTGCTGCTCGTCGCCGCCCTGATCCTCGCCTGCGCCACGGTCGTGCCCGTGATCGTGCTGTTCGCCTCCTCCCTTGCCCCGTCGAGCGCGGCGCTCTTTTCCAACTGGACCGTGCATTACTGGATCGGCGAATCGAACCCCGCCATCGCGCAGGGCATTCCCGGCATCGTTCACAATCCCGACATCCTGCGCGCGATCACCGTGACGCTGACGCTGGGCGTCGCCGTGGCCGGTGCGGGGATGGCGCTGGGGCTGCTTGCGGCCTATGCGACGGCCCGCTCGCGCGCGGGCTGGCTCTCGGCCACGATCACGCAGGTGTCCTTTCTGCCGCTCCTCGTGCCCGGCATCGCCTTCGGGGCGGCCTACATCGCCTGGGCCGGCGCCCCCATCGGCCCCTTTCCGGCGCTCTACGGCACGTTCCTTCTGCTCGTGATCGCGGGCACGGCCTATCTGGTGCCCTTCTCCGTCCAGACGGGGCGGGCCGTGATCCAGCAGGTCTCGGGCGAGCTCGACGAGAGCGCGCGGCTGACCGGAGCGGGGCTGGCGCGCCGGCTCTGGGCGATCACGGTGCCTTTGGCCGTGCGGGGCCTCGCGGCCGGGGGAATCCTGATCTTCGTCAAGATCATCCGCGACCTGTCGCTGGTCGTGCTGCTGTTCACGCCGACCATGCCCGTCATGTCGGTCCTGGCCTACCGCTACGCCTCCGAAGGCTTCACCCAGTTCGCCAACGCCATCACCTGCGTCATCCTCGTCCTGTCGGTCGCCGCCACGCTCCTGGCCGAGCGGCTGCAGGCCCGGTCGCAGCCCTGGCTCAAGTCCTGAGGTCCGCCATGCTCGAGCTGCGATCCGTCACCAAGCGCTTCGGGGACGTGGACGCCGTGCGGGAGGTCAGCCTGTCCGTGCCCGACGGCGCCTTTCTGGTGCTGCTGGGTCCGTCGGGCTGCGGCAAGACCACGCTGCTGCGGATGCTCGCGGGGCTCGAGATGCCCTCGGCCGGGCAGATCGTGTTCGACGGGCAGGTCGTCTCGGACGGGGACCGGGCCTGGGCGGTGGACCCCGCACGGCGCAACTCGGGCCTCGTCTTCCAGTCCTATGCGCTCTGGCCCCACATGACGGTGCGCGGCAACGTGGAATGGCCGCTCAAGGTGGCCGGAATGGCGCGGCCCGAGCGCGAGGCCCGGGTGGCCGAGGTGCTGCGGATGCTCGGGATCGACGGCCTCGCGCGGCGCTTTCCCAACGAGATCTCGGGCGGCCAGCAGCAGCGCGTGGCCATCGCGCGCACCATCGCGCCGCGCCCCGGCGTGCTGCTCTTCGACGAGCCGCTGTCGAACCTCGACGCCAAGCTCCGGGTCGAGATGCGCACCGAGCTCATGCGGCTGCACCGCGCCACCGGCGCCACGACGGTCTATGTCACCCACGACCAGATCGAGGCGATGACGATGGCCAGCCATGTCGCGGTGATGCGGGCGGGCCGGGTGGAGCAGTTCGGCACGCCGCTCGACCTCGTGGAGCGGCCGGAGACGGCCTTTGTCGCGACCTTCGTGGGCACGCCGCCCGGCAACCTGGTGCCCGTGCGCCGCAACGGGACGGGCTGGGTCGTGGGAGGGCGCCACATGCCGCTCGAGCCTCCGGCCGACGGGGCGCAGGCCCTGTTCCGCGCCGAGACTCTGCGCCTCGAGGGGGCGGAGGGTCCCCGGACGCTGCCGCTCGAACTGGCCGAGGTCTCGACCATCGCGGGGCGGGTCATGGTCACGGCGATCGCGCCGGACCTGCGCCTGACCGCCGTGACCGAGGCGCTGCCCGCCGCGCGGGTGGGCGAGACGGTCCATATCGGCCTGCCCGAGACCCCGGCCGCCTGGTTCGCGCCCACGGGCGAGAGGATCGGCTGATGCGGCTTCTGCTCGTGCGGCACGGCGAATCCGAATGGAACGCGGCGCGCCGGCTTCAGGGGCAGGCCGACATCGCCCTGTCCGAGCGGGGATGCGAGCAGGCGCGCCGGCTGCGGCCCGTGGTGGAGGGGCTCGCGCCGGACCGCGCGCTCTCCTCCGACCTGCGCCGCGCGGCCGACACGGCCCGCCTGCTGGGGGCCGAGCCGCTCGCCCTGACGGCCGACCTGCGCGAGATCGACGTGGGCGCCTGGACCGGCGAGTCCATCGCCGACATCGTCGCGCGCGAGCCCGAGGCCTATGCCGGCTGGCGCGCGGGGGTCCATGCCCCCGAGCGCGGCGAGAGCTGGGCCGTCTTCCGCGCGCGCGCGGCCCGGGCCGTGGAAGCGGAGGCCGCCGCAGGCGGGCGGAGCCTGCTCGTGGTCTGCCATGGCGGGGTGATCCGGGCGCTGCTCGAGCATTTCCTGGACCTCAGCCCGTCGCGGATCATTCCCGTCGGCCCGGCCAGCCTCACCACGCTGCGCCTGTCCCCCCGCGGCGCTGCGCGGCTCGAGCTGTTCAACTTCACCGCGGGCCTGCCGGAGCTGGCCGCCCCGGACTGAGCGGCGGATTGCTGTTGCTCCGGGAGCGGGCGCGTGCCAATCGGCAGCCCGAGAGCCCGGCCGGCACTCCGCGCCCGCCGGGCCCCCGTCCCGTCGCGAGGACCCGCCATGCTGAACTTCGACCCCGACCGCTTCCTGCACATCCAGCAGGGCGCCTGCCGCCGGGCGCAGGAGGTGGGCGCGCTGGTCCGGGACCTGGTGGCGGACGGGGCCGACAGCCTGTTCTTTCTGGGATCGGGCGGGGCCGGGCTCCTGATGCAGCCGGCGGCGGACCTGCTCGGCCGCCGGTCGGGGCTCGCCGTCTTCGCGCCGCCCTGCCCCGAGATCGTGCTGACCGGGCACCGCGCCATGGGCGAGCGGTCGGTGGCCATCCTGCCGTCGCTGTCGGGCACCACGCGCGAGACGGTCGCCGCGCTGGACTGGGCCCGGTCCTGCGGCGCCACGACGATCGCGCTGGTAGGCGATGCCGACACGCCGCTGGGCTCGGGCGCGCATCACTGCTTCGCCAATGCCGCCGCCGACGACACCTCGTGCGAGATGTTCCACGTCCTCGCGCTCGCCGCGGCGCTGGGGGCGATGGAGGCGCACGGCGAGATGCCGGAGGCCGGCCGCCTTCTGGCCGAACTGGAGGGGCTGCCCGACCGGCTTCTGGCGGCCAAGCGCGCCTTCGAGCCGCGCGCGGCCGAACTGGCGGGCCGCCTTGCCGAGCGGGACTGGCACATCGTGACGGCGGCCGGGACGGTCTGGCCGCAGGCCCATTACTACGGCATGTGCATCCTCGAGGAGATGCAGTGGATCCGCACCCGCCCCGTCCATGCGGCCGACTTCTTCCACGGCACGCTGGAACTGGTGGAGCCCGGCGTCTCCGTTCTGGTCATGGCGGGCGAGGACGAGGCACGGCCGCTGACCGACCGGGTGATCGCCTTTGCCCGGCAATACACCGACCGTCTCCTCGTGCTCGATTCGGCCGATCTCGCGGCGGAGGGGCTGCCGACGGAGCTGCGCGCCCTCCTCGCCCCGGCGCTGCTGGCCACCGCGCTCGAGCGGGTCTCGGCCCATCTGGAGGTGCTGCGGGACCATCCGCTGGTCACGCGGCGCTACTACCGGCGCGTCGCCTACTAGGCGATGTGGGACCTCGCGACGGTCGGGGACAATTGCATCGACCGCCTCACGGGGGCCGTGCAGGCCGAGCGGGTGGGCGGCAACGCGCTCAACGTCGCCGTGCAGGCGGCCGGGGCGGGACTGCGCGTCGCCTATGCGGGCGCGGTCGGGCCGCCCGGCGAGGCCGAGGGCGACCGCGTGGTGGCAGCACTCCGCCGTCGCGGGGTGGATGTCCGTCATGTGGTCCGCCGCGACCGGCCCACCGCCGTCACCGTCCTGCTGGTAGAGCCCGACGGAGAGCGGCGCATCCTCCGGGAGGATTTCGGCGCCTGCGCCGGCTGGAGGCCGGACGCGGCCGCGCTCCGGGCGCTTGGCCGCGCGCGGCATGTCCATATCGGCTGGCTCGACGACGGGGGCGCGCTGCGGCGGCGCCTGGCCGCGGCCGGTGTGCCGCTGTCGCAGGACCTGGGCGTGACCGCGGCGCCGGAACATCTCGGGGTCGAGGGGCTGTCGGTCGCCTTTGCCTCGCTGCCCGAGAGCGAGGCCGCCGGGGCCGAGGCCTGCGCCGCCTGCCTGGTGGCGCGCGGGGCGCGCGGGGCGGTGGTGACGCTCGGCGCGGCCGGAAGCCTCGCCCTGATGGAGGGGCGGGTGATCCGGGCGGAGGCCGTCCCGCTCGTGCCGGCGGACACGACCGGAGCGGGCGACAGCTACATCGCGGGATTCCTGGCCGCCCGCCTGCGGGGCGCGCCGCTCGAGGCGGCGATGGCCGAGGGTCATGCCCTGGCGGCCCGCTGCTGCCGCCATCCGGGCGGCTTTCCCCAGGAGGACGACGGGGCGCAGGGTTGACAGGGGGGCACCCGGGCCGGCCATAGGGGCGCTCCGTCCCCGCCCGACGAGACCGCCCATGACCGACATCCCTCCGTCCACCCTGCGCACGCCCGGCGCCCTCGTGGCGGCCGGCCTCGTCCCCGAGAGCGGGCGCACCGCGATCGAGGCGGTGGCGGCGCGCTATGCCGTGGCGATCACGCCCGCAATGGCCGACCTGATCGACCCCGATGCGCCGGACGATCCGGTGGGCCGTCAGTTCGTGCCCGATGCGGCGGAGCTGCGCGCCGCACCCGGCGAGGATGCGGACCCGATCGGGGACGGGACCCATGCGCCGGTGCCGGGGATCGTGCACCGCTATCCCGACCGGGTGCTGCTCAAGCCGCTTCACGCCTGCGCCGTCTATTGCCGCTTCTGCTTCCGCCGCGAGGCGGTGGGGCCGGGGGGCGAGGGTGCGCTGTCCGCGGCGGCGCTGGCGCGGGCGCTCGACTACATCGCCGCCCGTCCCGCCATCTGGGAGGTGGTGGTGACGGGGGGCGATCCGCTGATCCTCTCGGTCCGGCGGCTGCGCGACCTGACGCGGCGTCTGGGCGCCATCCCCCACGTCCGGGTGATCCGGTTTCACACCCGGGTGCCCGTCGTCTCGCCCGAGCGCGTGACGCCCGGTCTGGTCGCCGCGCTGCGGGCGGGCGCGGGCGGACAGGCGGTGTTCGTGGTCCTTCATGCCAACCATGCGCGCGAGATGACGCTCGCCGCGCGCGCCGCCTGCGGACGGCTGGTGGACGCGGGCATCCCCCTGCTGTCCCAGAGCGTGCTGCTGCGCGGCGTCAACGACAGCCCGGAGGCGCTGGAGGGGCTGATGCGCGCCCTCGTCGAGGCGCGGGTCAAGCCCTACTACCTCCACCATCCCGACCTGGCGCCGGGGACGGGGCATTTCCGCCTGCCGGTGGCCGAGGGACAGGCGCTGGTCGAGACGCTGCGGGGGCGCGTGTCGGGGCTGTGCCAGCCGGCCTATGTGCTGGACATCCCCGGCGGCCACGGCAAGGCGCCGCTCACTCCCTGCGCGGCGGAGGCGCCCGATGCGGAGGGGCGGCACCGCGTGCGCGACTGGCGCGGAGGGCTCCATCTCTACCCGCCCGAGGGGGTCCCGCCGCCCCGGGGGCGCGACGCGGGCTGAGCCGCGCGCTCAGTGGGTGACGCGAAGCTGCACCTCGCCGCTGCGGCGGGCGGGCGAGACGGCCACCGCGTCGCCTGCCCGGCGCACGACGAGGTCGAGGGTGCCGCCATCGAGATGGAGGTTGCGCAGGCACAGCCGGTCCAGGAATCCCGGCAGGACGGGGTTGCGCAGCTCCACCGTCCGCGAGGCCGGATCGAAGCCCAGACCCAGACAGGCCCCGACCAGCGCCACCGGCGTCGCCGCCGCCCAGGCCTGGGGCGAACAGGCGACGGGATAGAAGGTGGGCCCCTGCCCCCTGAGCCGCGGAAAGCCGCAGAACAGTTCGGGCAGGCGGCGCAGGTCGATATGGATGGAGGCGTCGAACAGCGCCTCGAAGATGCGCGCCGCCTCGGCCTTGAGGCCGTAGCGCGCGAGCCCCATCGCGATCAGCGCATTGTCGTGCGGCCAGACCGAGCCGTTGTGGTAGGACATCGGATTGTAGCGCGCCTCGCCCGTGGCCACCGTGCGCACGCCCCAGCCCGAGAAGGCGCTGGGGCCCATCAGGGTGCGGGCGACCGCGGCCGCGCGTTCGGGCCGGGCGATGCCGGTCCAGAGGGCATGGCCCGCATTGGACGCGCGCACCCGGCAGGGGCGCTTCTCGCCGTCGAGCGCGAGCGCGTAGGTGCCTAGATCGGGGCACCAGAAGGCGTCCTCGAAGGCGTCGCGCAGGGCCGCGGCCCGCCCGCGGAGGCGTGCGGCCTCCTCGGGCTGTCCGAGGACCTCCGCCAGCCGCGCGGCCGCGCTCCAGGCGCCGAAGGCATAGGCCTGCACCTCGCAGAGCGCGATCGGTCCCTGGGCGAGCCGGCCATCGGCATGGAAGATGCTGTCGTGGCTGTCCTTCCAGCCCTGGTTGAGCAGCCCGGCCTCCGTCATCCGGCCGTATTCCAGAAAGCCGTCCCCGTCCCGGTCGCCGTGGTTCTCCATCCAGCCGAGCGCGGCCTGCACGGCCGGCCAGAGCCGTCGCGCAAGGGCGACGTCGCCCGTGCGGTCCAGATGCGCACCCGCCAGCATGACGAAGAGGGGGGTGGAATCGACGCTGCCGTAGTAGCGGCGGAACGGCACCTCGCCGGTTTCGGCCATCTCGCCCTGCCGGACCTCGTGCAGGATCTTGCCCGGCTCGCAATCCTTGGCGGGATCGGTGTCGGTCGCCTGGTTGGCAGCGAGATAGCCCAGCACCCCGCGGGCCAGTTCGGGGTCCATCCACAGCGTCTGGAAGGCGGCGATCAGGGCGTCCCGCCCGAACACGGTCGAGAACCACGGCACGCCCGCATAGGGATAGGCCCCGTGGGGTGTCTGGGTGGCGAGCATGTAGATGTCCGAGACCGACCGGCGGATGGCCTCGTTGAAGATCTCGTTGGAGGTCTCCACGGAGGCGGCCCGTGCGGCCGACCGGCGCAGCGCCCGGCGCGCGGCGCGCAGGGCGCGGCGGAACCCCTCGGGGCCTCCCCGTTCCGGCGGGTGGCCCCCGCCCAGCGTCACGTCGAGCACGATCACGCGCCACTCGCCGGGTCCGAGCCGGAGGTCGAAGCGGGCGCATTCGCCATCGAGCCGTGCCGGCGCGGGATCGAGGCGCAGATGCGTCGCCCGCTCGCGCCCGTCGAGACCCCGATAGGTCCAGAGGATGCCGCCCTCGCCCACCCGCGGCGGGTCCAGCCGGCCGCGCTGCGCGCGGATCTCGCCGCGGACCTCGAAGATGTCGGCGAAATCCGCGGCGGTCTCGATCGCGAGGGTGACGGACACGGCGCGGTCGCCGAAGTTGCGGACCTTGAGCCGCTCGTGCAGGCGGCCGTCCCACAGGAAGATCGTCCGGCGCACATGGATCGTGTCGCTCGGGATCGTCTCGCCGTCGGGCGTCGAGAGGTCGGGGTTGGCCAGGTCGCAGGTCAGCGCCGCGTTGTCCTCCCGCACGGTCGAGGACAGGAGGATGGGCGCCTGCCCGCCGAGGACCAGCCGGTGGCGCGACAGATAGCGCGTGTCGCGGAAATACACCCCCTCGGGCGAGCCCGGCCGGACGTCGCCCATGGGGTCGAGAACGGCGAAGGCGTCGCCGCTCTTGAGGATGCGCAGCCGCTGCTCGGCCAGGGAGGTGGTGACGGCGACCGCATGAGGGCCCGGCGCCGCCTGGCCGGAGCCGGTGTCGATCGGCGTGGCATCCATCGGGCGCCTCCGTCAGTTGAGCGCCGTCACGGTCCGCCCCTGGGCCGGACGCGCCCGGGGCATCAGCGCGGCGCCGTCGGCAAGCCGGGCATAGAGCCGTTCGTAATCGGCCGCCATGCGGGCCGCGCTGAACCGCTCCTCGAAAGTGGCGCGGATGGTCCGCCGGTCGAGCGCGCCGATCCGGCCGACGGCCGCCACGGCCTCGTCGGTGCTCTCCACCACGAGGCCGGTCACGCCGTCGTCGATCACCTCGGGGACCGAGCCGCGGCGGAAGGCGATCACCGGCGTGCCGCAGGCCATGGCCTCGATCATGACAAGGCCGAACGGTTCGGGCCAGTCGATGGGAAAGAGCAGCGCCAGCGCGTCGCCGAGGAAGCGGGCCTTCTGCGTCTCGTCGATCTCGCCCAGGAACTCGACCTGCGGATGGCGCGCGATGAGCGGGCGGATGGTCTCCTCCCAGTAGGTGCGGTCGGCGGCGTCCACCTTGGCCGCAATGCGCAAAGGCAGGCCGCTGCGCGCGGCGATCTCGATGGCGCGGTCGGGCCGCTTTTCGGGCGAGATGCGGCCGAGAAACGCCAGATAGCCGCCGCGCGCCTGCGGACTGAACGGCAGGAGGGTCTCGGGCAGGCCGTGATGGACGGTGCCCAGCCAATGGACGGGCGGCATCGGGCGGCGCTGGTCGTCGGAGATGGAGACGAGCGGCGTGCGGCAGAAGTGCCTGTAGAACGGCACCAGATCCGGCAGGTCCAGCCGGCCGTGCAGCGTCGTCAGGGCCGGGACGTCGAGGCTTCCCAGAAACGGCATCTGGAACAGGTCCACATGGAAGTGGATCACGTCGAAGCGGTGCGCCCGCTGCCGGACCTGGTCGAGCTGGATCATGTGATAGGGCAGCGCGTCGCGCACCGTCGGGTCGAGGCGCAGCGCGCGCGGGGCGGCCGGAACCAGTTCGGCCGCCGTGATCGAATCGCCCGAGGCGAACAGGGTGACATCGTGCCCCCGGCGGACCAGCTCCTCCGTCAGATAGGACACGATGCGCTCCGTACCGCCATAGAGACGGGGCGGGACGCTTTCGAAAAGGGGGGCAACCTGCGCAATCTTCATCGTCGAGACCTCCTCGGGCGGGAGCGGTGTCGGGACAAGACCGGGCATCCGCCAGCCTATGGGCGGCTGCGCGAGCATCCGGACACCTAGGTGCCCGGCAGGTCAAAGCAAGGGCGCCGTGCCGGCCGCGGCCGCAGGTCAGGCCACGCGCCGCCCCGCGCACCAGACCCCGCGCGTCAGGGGATGGCCGCCGCGCTCGGCCACGCGGACGAGGTCGGCCCGCAGGCCCGTCCGCAACGCGCCTCGGTCGGCCAGACCCGCCGCACGTGCCGGGGCCTCGGTCACGCAGGCGAAGCCGCGCGCCAGATCGCCGTCCCAGATCCGCGCGAGCGCGAAGGCCGACTGGAGCAGCGCGGCGGGCACGTAATCCGACGACACGATGTCGAGAAGGCCCGCCTCGGCCAGGTCGGCCGCCGCGACGTTGCCCGAATGCGACCCGCCCCGGATCAGGTTGGGCGCGCCCATCATCACCGCGATGCCCGCCGCGCGGCAGGCTTCGGCCGCTTCGAGCGTGGTGGGAAACTCGGCGATGCGGGCGCCGTGGGCCGCCGACAGGGCGACCTGCTCGCGGTCGCTGTCGTCGTGGCTGGCCAGGACCGCGCCGAGACGGCGCGCGGCCTCGACGGCGCCTCTCTCGTGACGCTCGCCCACCCGGGCGCGAAGCGCCTGCTGGCCGGCCACATGGGCCTGGAACTCCTCCTCCGACAGGCCGTGCTTGCCCATGACGTAGGCACGCAGCTGGCTCATGTCGCGGAACTGGCGCTGGCCCGGCGTGTGGTCCATCAGGCTGAGCAGGCCCACCCCGTCCTCGGGTCCGAACTCGGCCAGCTCCTCGAGCAGGGTTTCCGAACACACCTCCGCGCGCAGGTGCAGCCGGTGCTCGATGCGCAGCGCGCCCTCGCGCCGGAGCGCCGCGATCTCGGTGGCGACGCCCCGTGCATAGGGCTTCTCGGCTCCCGAGACATGGACGATGGAGCCCACGCGCAGCGCGTCGAACACGGTGGTGATGCCGCCCCCCGCCAGTTCGGCATCATGCGCGATGATGGCGGGCGCGTGGGGCCAGTCCACGCGCGGGCGCGGCTCGAGATGGCGCTCGAGGTTGTCGGTGTGCAGCTCCACGAGCCCCGGCGCGAGCAGGTCGCCGCCGCAATCCGTGGCGCCGGCGGGAACCGCGTCGCCCTCGCCGATCTCGGCGATCCGCCCCCCCGCGATGGCGATCCAGCCGCGCTCCACCCGGTCGGGCAGGACCAGGAGGGCATTGGCGAGGATCGCCTCGCATGCGATGGGGTCGCGGCCGGTCAGGGGAGCGTCAAGGGTCATGGGCGAAGCCGTCCGTCATGCGATCTACTGGATGCCCGAGGGGCCGCTGGCGCGCTGGGGCGGCCGCTGGCTGGGCTGGGACGCGGTGGAGGGGTGCGCGGTTCCCCAGCCGCCGATCCCCGGCCACGACCGGGCGCGCCTGACCGCGGCCCCGCGGCGCTACGGCCTCCATGCGACGCTGAAGCCGCCCTTCCGCCTCGCGCCCGGCCGGACCGAGGCGGAGCTGGCCGCCGCGCTGGCTGCGCTGGCCGCGCGGACGGCGCCGGCGGTCGCTCCGGCCCTGACCGTCGCGCGGCTGGGGGGATTCCTCGCGCTCGTGCCCGAGGGGGACGAAGCGGCGCTGTCCGGCCTTGCGGCCCTCTGCGTCGAGCAGCTCGACCCCTTCCGCGCGCCGCCCTCCGCGGCGGAGATCGCGCGCCGCCGGGCCGCCGGGCTCGACGCCGAGGAGGAGGCGAACCTGCAGCGTTGGGGATACCCTTGGGTGATGGACCGCTTCCGCTTTCACGTCACGCTGTCGGGCCCCGTCACCGAGGCGGAGGCCGACGCGCTGCGGGCGGCGCTTGCGGCGGACCCGCCCCCCCTGCCCCGGCCCTTTGCCGTCGCCGCGCTGGCCCATGCGGTCGAGGGGCCGGACGGGCTGTTCCGCCTGCGCCATCGCTACGCCCTCACCGGATAGAGCGCGTCCATGGCGGCGGCGACCGCCTCCTCGAGCGGGCCGTCGTTGCGGATCGTGGCCACGGGCCAGTCCCCTTCGGGCAGGGGCGCCTCCGCCCGCGCGAGCCGCGCGGCCACGGCCTCCTCGCCCTCGCGCCCGCGCGCGCCCAGGCGGCGGGCCAGCACCTCGGGGCTGGCCACGAGGTGGAGGACGTGGAGGCGCGGAAACAGCAGCGCCGCCTCGGGCAGCACGCCGCGCGACAGGTTCGCGATCGCATCGCGCCCGCGCAGGACGCGCGATTCCACCTCGGCCGGGATACCGTAGCGCAGGCCGTGCGCCTGCCAGTGCAGGCAGAAGGCGCCGTCGCGGCGCATCCGCTCGAAGGCGGCCTCGGACACGCTGTCGAACCGCTCGCCGGGGCCGGAGGGGCGCGTGATGACGCGGCGGACGCGGTGCAGCCAGGGCGCCCCCCGCGCGAGCGCGTCGATCAGGCTGTCCTTGCCCACGCCCGACGCGCCGACCACGGCGACAAAGAGCCCGCTCATGGCACGAACCGCCCTACATCCACCTCGCGGTCGCAGACGGCCGCCCGCGCCCCCTCGTCGTGGAAGATGCCGAGGATGGCCGCCCCGCGCGCCTTGGCCTCCCGGATCAGGTCGAGGACGACGGCGCGGTTGACGGGGTCGAGGCTCGCCGTCGGCTCGTCGAGAAGGAGGGCGGGATAGGGGTGGACGAAGCCGCGCGCGATGTTCACCCGCTGCTGCTCGCCGCCCGAGAAGGTGGTGGGCGAGAGATCCCAGAGCGGCCGCGGCAGGTTGAGCCGTCCGAGCAGCGCCGCCGCCCGCGCCCGCGCCTCCTCCTCGGGGACGCCGAGGGCGCGCAGCGGCTCGGCCACCACGTCGAGGGCGGGGACGCGCGGGATGACGCGCAGGAACTGGCTGACCCAGCCCAGCGTTTCGCGCCGCAGGCGCAGGACCTCGCGGGGGGAGGCGGTCGAGAGGTCCACGCCCCCCACGACGATGCGGCCCCCGTCTATGCCGTAATTGCCCTGCACCATCCGCAGCAGCGTGGACTTGCCCGCCCCCGAGGGGCCGACCAGGGCCACGCATTCGCCCGGCCGCACCGCGAGCGCGGCATCCCGCAGCACCGCGAGCCGCGCGCCTCCCTGGTTGTGGAGGACGAAGCCCTTGGAGACCCCCTCGACCCGGATCATCGCGCCCGTGCTCATGCCGCCAGCACCGAGGAGACCAGAAGCTGCGTGTAGGGATGGCGTGGGTCGTCGAGGACGCGATCGGTCAGCCCCTCCTCGACCACGCGGCCGTCCTTCATCACCATGACCCGATGCGCGAGCAGCCGCACCACGGCGAGGTCGTGGGTCACGATCACCACCGCCAGCCCGAGGTCGCGCACGAGCCCCCGCAGCAGGTCCAGAAGCCGCGCCTGCACGCTGACATCGAGGCCCCCCGTCGGCTCGTCCATCAGCACGAGGCGGGGGCGCGTGACCAGGTTGCGCGCGATCTGGAGGCGCTGCTGCATTCCCCCCGAGAAGGTGGAGGGGCGGTCGTCGATCCGCGCGGGGTCGATCTCCACCCGCTCGAGCCAGCGCGCCGCCTCCGCGCGGATGGCGCCGTAATGGCGCGCGCCCACGGCCATGAGCCGCTCGCCCACATTGGCACCGGCGCTGACGTTGAGGCGCAGCCCGTCGCGCGGGTTCTGGCGCACGAAGGCCCAGTCGGTGCGCGCCAGGCGCCGCCGCTCGCCCTCGGGCATGCGGAAGACGTCGCGCGGGCCCGCCTCGCGCGTGTCGAACCACGCCTCGCCCCCGTCGGGCGGCAGGAGCCCGGCGAGGCAGTTGAGCAGCGTCGTCTTGCCCGAGCCCGATTCGCCCACGATCCCCAGCACCTCGCCGGGCCAGAGGTCGAAGCCCACGCCCTCGCAGCCCGTGCGGGCGCCGTAGCGGCGGGTGAGGTTCCGCACCTCCAGAAGCGGCGTCACGATGCACCCCCCGCCCGCCGGGTCTCGCAGAAATCGGTGTCCGAGCAGACGAAGATCCGCCCGCCCCGGTCGTCGGTCAGCACCTCGTCGAGATAGCTGTCCGCGGCCCCGCAGAGCGCGCAGATGCCGGCCGCGCGCGCGGGCTCGAACGGGTGGTCCTCGAAGGCGAGGCTTTCGACCCGCGTGTGGGGCGGCAGCGCGTGGATGCGCGCCTCGCGCCCAGCGCCGAAGAGCAGGATCGCCTCGGAGCAGAGCTTGGGGTTGTCGAACTTGGGGATCGGGGAGGGGTCCATGACATAGCGCCCCTCGACCAGGACGGGATAGGCATAGGTCGTGGCGATGTGGCCGTGGCGGGCGATGTCCTCGTAGAGCTTGACATGCATCAGCCCGTATTCGGCCAGCGCGTGCATCCGCCGCGTCTCGGTCTCGCGCGGCTCGAGAAAGCGCAGGGGTTCGGGGATGGGCACCTGGAAGACGAGGATCTGCCCTTCGCGCAGCGGCGTCTCGGGGATGCGGTGGCGCGTCTGGATCACCGTCGCCTCGGCCGTGCGGGTGGTGGTCGCAACCCCGGCCGTGCGGGCGAAGAAGCGGCGGATCGAGACGGCGTTGGTCGTGTCGTCGGCGCCCTGGTCGATCACCTTGAGCACGTCGTCGGGCGTCAGGACCGAGGCCGTCACCTGCACGCCGCCCGTGCCCCAGCCATAGGGCATGGGCATCTCGCGGCTGGCGAAGGGCACTTGGAGGCCCGGCACCGCCAGCGCCTTGAGCAGCGCGCGGCGGATCATGCGCTTGGTCCCCTCGTCCAGATAGGCAAATCCCCAGGGCAGGCCGTCCGCGCTCATTCCGCCGCCTCCCGCCCCGCGGACTCGCCTGCGGCCCGCGCGGCCTCCGCCTCGCGGCGCAGGCGCCGGACCAGTTCCAGTTCGGCCTGGAAGTCCACGTAATGGGGCAGCTTGATATGCTCGAGAAAGCCGGTGGCCTGCACGTTGTCGCAATGGCCGAGGACGAATTCCTCGTCCCCCGCGGGGGCGCCGGAGAGGTCCTCGCCCAGCTCTCTCGCGCGCAGGGCGCGGTCCACCAGCGCCATGGCGAGCGCGCGCCGCTCGGCCCGGCCGAAGCTCAGGCCGTAGCCGCGGGTGAACTGGGGCGGCTCGGTCCGGCTGCCGGCGAACTGGTTGACGGTCTCGCACTCGGTCAGGACGACCTCGCCCAGCTCGATGGCCAGGCCCAGTTCGGGGATCTCGACCTCGACCGAGACGGCGCCGGTCCGCAACTCGCCCACGAAGGCATGGGTGCGCCCGTAGCCGCGCTGGGTCGAATAGGCGAGCCCGAGCAGGAACCCCTCGTCGCCGCGGGCCAGCACCTGCAGGCGCAGCGCGCGCGGGGCGGGCAGCTCGAGCGGCTCGCGCGTGAGGTCGGGGGGGGTGGCGTCGCCCGGGGGTTCGGGCTGCAGGAGGCCCTCGGCGCCCAGTGCCTCGGCCACGCGCGGCAGGGGGGCGGGGTCGGCAGGCGCGCCCGGCGCGGGGGGCGGATCGACGCCCGCGGCCAGCGCGAAGTCGAGCAGGCGGTGGGTGTAGTCGAAGGTGGGGCCCAGCACCTGCCCCCCCGGCACGTCCTTGAAGATCGCCGACACGCGCCGGTCGGCCCGCATCGCCCCCGTGTCCACGGGCCGCGAGGCGGCGAGGCGCGGCAGCGTCGTGCGGAAGGCGCGCAGAAGAAAGATCGCCTCCACGAGGTCGCCGCGCGCCTGCAGGATGGCCAGGGCGGCGAGGTCGGGGTCGTAGAGCGAGCCCTCGGCCATGACCCGGTCCACGGCCAGCGCCATCCCCTCGCGCAGCTGCGCCACGGTGGGCGCGGGCACCGCCGGGTCGCCGCGCCGCTCCTCGGCCAGCCAGGCATGGGCGGCGTCGATCGCGGCCTCGCCGCCCTTGACGGCCACGTACATCAGCCGATCCTCGTGCTGCGCGGCAGCGCGGCCAGATGCGCGCCGCAGGTCAGGAACAGGTCCACGCCCAAGGGATAGCGCGCGGCGTTCTCGCGCAGCGGGCCCAGGGGCTCGGGCAGCGAGAGATGCGCGGCCTCGCGGATGCCGGGGCCGGTCAGGCGCGCGCCTTCCGGCGCGAGGCGGCCCATCTCGACGATCAGCGTGGCCGAACGGTCGGGATACTCGGCCGTGCCCGCCCGGAACCGCTCCAGCGGCAGGAGCGAGGGCCAGTCGCCGAGGGCGAAGGCCGCCTCCCCGGCCGGGGCGGGGGGGGCGCCGGTGTGAAAGCGCACCCAGTCGCGCACCGCCCCGTCGTCCCAGGCCCCGGCCAGGTGCAGAGGCGTCGTCCCGTCGCAGAGCACGAGAAGCAGCACCCCCGCGGCCGGCGACAGCGGCGCGGGCGGCGCGGCCCCGGCGACGCGGCGGATCGTGCCGGGGCGCGCCATCGCCTCGAGAGCGGCGCGAAAGGCGTGCGCCCCCTCGATCGCCGGGTCGGCGAAGCCGCCCGAGAGCGCCGCGCTCATTCGTCCTCTCCGCGGGCCAGCGTGAAGAACTCCACCCGTGTAGCCGCGGCCCGACCGGCGCGGGCGCGGCGGCGGGCCTCCTCCTCGGCCGCGAGGGGGTCAAGGACGGCGCGGCGCACGGCTCCGGCGCGCGGGGTCTGCATGGCGGCATCCACCCGGGCCGCGGCCTCGCAGGCGGCGCGGTCGCGCCCCTGCACCCAGCCATGCCCCACCGTCCCGCAGGACAGGCGCAGCGTGCCGCGCGTGGCCGTCATCTCGCCGAGGTGGAACGGGGCGCCTGTGCCGCCGGCCCGGGCGCGGATCATGACGGTGCCGGTCTCGGGGCGGCGGAGCCACTCGACGGGTTCGGGGGGGCCCATCGCCGCGACCAGCTCGCACAGCCGCGCGGCGGGCGCGCGGGCGCACAGGCCCATCCAGGCCCGCCGCTCGCTCGCCTCCATCGGGTCGTCTGCCGTCATGCGCTGGACCGTTCCGCCTCGTTCTCCTATACAACTAGACAACTACCACAGCAAGGTGAAGCCCGTATGACAGAACCCCGCCCCTCGCTGCGCCGCTCCGTGGCCGAGGCGTTGCGCGCCGACCTGCGCGCCGGCCGCTGGCGTCCCGGCGAGAGGCTGCCCTCCGAGGCGGAACTGGCGCTGCGCTTCGGCGTGCATCGCCACACGCTGCGCGAGGCGCTGGCGCGGCTCGCGGCCGAGGGGCTGGTCGCCTCGCGCCGGGGGGCGGGGCATTTCGTCCTCTCGCCCCCGGCCGAATATCCGATCGGCCGCACGGTCCGCTTCGGCGAGAACATCCGCGCCGCGGGGCGCCTGCCCGGCCGCGCCGACAGCGTCATCGCCACGCGCGCCGCCGACGCCGAGGAGGCCGGTGCGCTGCGCCTCGCGCCGGGCGCGCCCGTCCACGTGTACGAGGGGGTCTCGCTCGCCTCGGGCGAGCCGGTGGCGCTGTTCCGCTCGGTCTTTCCGGCCGAGCGGTTGCCCGGCCTGCCAGAGGCCCTGCGCGCGCAGGGCAGCACCACGGCCGCCCTGGCCGCCTGCGGGGTGGCCGGGCACCGGCGCGTCGTCACGCGGCTCTCGGCGGTGCCGGCGCTGCCGCACGAGGCGGCGCGGCTGCACCTGGCGCCGCCCGCGGCCCTGTTGCGCTCGGTCTACCTCAACGCCGATCCCGAGGGCAGGCCGGTCGAATACGGCACGACCCTGTGGGCCGGCGGCCGCGTCACGCTGCGCTTCGACGGAGAGCCGTGACGACCCCTCAGCCTCCGTGACGGCACAGGAAGGCCTCCGCCGACAGCGTGCGGAACGCGTCCAGCTCCTCGCGCAGCCGCTCGTGCGGCCAGTCCCACCACCCGAGCGCGATCATCCGCCGGGCGAGGTCCGGGGGCAGCCGGTGGCGCAGGGGGCGGGCGGGCACGCCCGCGACGATCGTGTAGGGCGCGACGTCGCGCGTCACCACGGCCCCCGCGCCCACCACCGCCCCGTGCCCGACCGTCACGCCCGGCCGGACGATCGCGCCGTGGCCGATCCAGCTGTCGTGACCGATCCGCGCCACGCGCGTCGCCCGCGCCGCGAACACCGCCGCGTCGTCCTGCGCATCCTCCCAGTAGAGGGCCGAGCGGTAGAGGAAGTGGTGCAGCGACGCCCCCTCCAGCGGATGGTCCGTGGGCCCGATCCGCACAAGGGCGGCGATGTTGGAGAACCGCCCGATCTCGGCATGGGCGATGTCGCAGAACCGGTCGCAATAGGAATAGGCGCCGAGGGTCGCGTGCAGCAGCCGCGTCCCCTCGCCGATCTCGGTCCAGGGGCCGAAGGTGCAGCCCTCGACTTCGCAGGGGCCGCGGAAGGTGGGGCCTTCGGGCGACAGCCGCCTCACGCGGCCGGCCGGCGCGGTCGCGCCGCCCGGTCGGGAGCGCCGTGAATGATGCGCGCACGCAGCCAGCCCGACGCCGCATCCAGCGCAAAGACCATGACCACGATCAGGACGATGTAGTAGGTGACCTTCTCCCAGTCGCCCTGCGTCTGGATCGCCTGCGTCAGCAGCAGGCCGATCCCGCCTCCCACGATCGCCCCGATGATCGTGGAGGAGCGCACGTTGCTCTCGAACAAGTAGAGCACCTGGCTGGCCAGGACGGGGAAGACCTGCGGGATCACGCCCCAGCGCCACTGCATCGCGGGCGAGGCGCCGGTGGAGGCGACCCCCTCGACCTGCTTGCGGTCCATGTTCTCCAGCGCCTCGGAGAAGAGCTTGCCGAAGGTGCCCGAATCGGTGACCAGGATCGCCAGCGTCCCCGTCAGCGGACCCGGCCCGAAGGCGCGGCTGAGCGCGATGGTCCAGATCAGCGCGTCCACCCCGCGCACGAAGTCGAACACGCGCCGGACGAGAAAGCGCACCGGCCCCAGCGGGTTGACCCCGCGCGCGGCGGCAAAGGCCAGCGGCAGCGCCACCGCCGCCGCGCCCACCGTGCCCAGAAAGGCCATCAGAACCGTCTCCCAGATCGCCCAGGCCACGTCGGCATGCCGCCAGATCGGGTTGGTCCAGAAGTCCCTCCAGGCCCCGGCGAGGTTCGGCCGCGCCGGGTCGATCCGCCCGCCCCAGAGGATCTCGGCCGCCGGCCGGCCGTGATAGGGCGAGTCGATGTGGAAGAAGAACATCTCCCAGCCGGGAAAGTAGCGGAAGACCTCGGCCCGGCCCGCCGTCACCGTCAGCCGCCCCGCCGGCAGCGTCACGGCTAGGCGCGAGGGGCTTGCATTGGCCCAGGAGGGGGGCGGGTCGGGCAGGTTCGTGACCACCTCGCCCTCCACGACCCGCGCCTCGAGCACGCCCCAGTCGGGGATGGCGAAACGGATCGCGCCATCGGCGGCAAAGGTCACGGCATGGCCGTCGGGCAGCTCGACAAGCGTGCCCCCGTCCGGCAGGGGCCGCACCCAGCCGGGCCAGGCCCCCTCGCGATAGGTCGAGCGACGGTTGCCCTCGATCGAGACCGAGACCGCCGCATTGCGCAGGTCCTGCGTGACATGGACCTTGTGGCTCCAGCTGTCGCGCACGAGGATGGCGGCATTGTCGAGGCGCGCGCGCTGGCTCAGGCCCATCACGTCGAAGGCCACGAACACATAGGCCAGATACAGAAGCAGCAGCACCGGCACCGACAGCGCGACGAGGCGCCGGCGCCGGAAGCCGCGCAGCACGCGGCCCTCGAGGTCGGCCCCGGCGGCGGCAGAAAGCGCGGTCATGCCGCCGCTCCGTGCGTCAGGCGCCGCCGCAGCCGGTCGGAAAGCTGGTCCACGACGACGATGGTCAGAAACAATACCAGGAAGATCGCCGCCGCCACGTCGAAGCGGCCCTGCCCGAAGGTCATGGCGTTGCGCAACTCGTAGCCGATGCCCCCCGCACCCACGAAGCCCAGGATGGCCGAGGCGCGGATGTTGATCTCGAAGCGCAGCAGGCCGTAGCTCAGCCAGTTGGGCGCCACCTGCGGCATCACGGCGAGCGCCATGCGCTGACCCCAGTTCGCGCCCGTGGAGGCCAGCCCCTCGACGGGGCGGAGGTCGGCGGCCTCGGCCACCTCGGAGAAGAGCTTGCCCAGTGCGCCGGCGGTGTGCAGCGCGATGGCGATCATCGCCGGGACCGGCCCGCCCCCCAGCACGAAGATCAGGATCAGCGCGATCACGATCTCGGGCACCGCGCGCAGCACGTCCATCACCCGGCGGAACAGCGCCACGCCCCCCGGCCAGGGCGCGAGGCCGCGCGTGGAGAGCAGTGCGAGGCCCATGCCCATCAGGGCGCCGGCCAGGGTCGCCACGGCGGCGATGTTGATCGTCTCGATCAGGGCCGGGACGGCGCGGGCCATGTGGCCGGGCATCCGGTCGCGCCGCTCCCAGGCCTCGAGCACGAGGTTGCGAGGAAAGTCGAGGATCTGCGGCAGGCCGGACCAGAACCCGCCCGCGCTGCGCGCATTCACCGTCTGGAACCCGCTCCAGAGCGCGACGACGAACAGGGCAAGAAGGATGGCGCCCATCAGCCGCCGGCGGCGGACAAGCGCGAGATAGGCTTCGACGGGCGGGACGGCGGTTTGTGCCATGGGTGCGGGCGGAGCGGGGCCGAAGCCCCGCCCCCGGTCCTCACTCGCCGATCTCGGCGAGGCGGATCGCGATGATCGTCTCGTAGGCGTCGTGGCCGATGGGGGTGAAACCCGCCGTCTCGCCCGCCGCCACGCCGTAGGCGCATTCGGGATCGGCCTCGTGCAGGTTCTCGAGCAGGTCGATCATGGTCTGCTTGACGTCCTCGGGCAGCGCCTTGCGCAGCACGATCGGCCCCTCGGCGATGGGCTCCGATCGCCAGATCTCCACCAGGTCGTTCATGTCCACGATGCCCGCATCGGCGGCCCGGCGCAGCGCGCCCGAATTGTAGCCCTCGGACCACTCGCCCAGCCCGTCGGCCCAGGTCACGCCCGCATCCACGTCGCCGTTCAGCACGGCGATGATCGTCTGCTCGTGCCCGCCGGTGAAGCGGATGTCGCCGAAGAACTCGCCCGGCTCCATCGAGTAGCCCGCCTGCGGGATCTCCACCTTCGGGATCAGGTAGCCCGAGGTGGAGTTCGGATCGCCGAAGCCGAACACCTTGCCCTCCAGGTCCGCCAGCGAGGTGATGCCCGAATCGGCGCGGGCGAAGCCGATCGAGTAATAGGTGTAGGAGCCGTCCTCGTTGGTCTTGACCAGCACGGGCTCCACCGCCTCGGGATTCTCCACATAGACCGCCGCATAGGCCGAGGGGCCGAGCCAAGCCATGTCGAGCGTCCCGCCCAGCAGCCCCTGGATGACGCCGTTGTAATCCGCCGGCGCAAAGAGCTGGGTCGGCACGCCCAGCGCCTCCTCCGCATAGGCGCGCAGGCACTCGTTGGAGGCCAGCCGGTCCTGCACGTTCTCGCCGCCGAGCAGGCCGATGCGGAACTGGGTGATCGCCTCCTCCTGCGCCCAGGCCGCAGGGGCGAGGGCCGTGCTGGCCAGGGCAAGAGCCAAGAGCTTGTTCATCTCCGATCTCCGGGAAGGGGGCCGGGCCGGAACGGCCGGGCCGGACAGGGGGTCAGACCATCGCCTCCGCGTCGCGCACGGGGCGCGGGGTGGGATCGCGGCCGTCGATGGCGGTGGAGGTCGCCTCCTCCGAGAAGGTCTCGTCGGCGCCGTAGATGTCGCGCGCCACCCCTCGCGTGAGCTGGGCGGGCGTGCCGTCGAAGACCACGCGCCCGTCGCGCATCCCCACGATGCGGTCGCAGTAGCGCCGCGCGGTGTCCAGCGTGTGGAGGTTGGCGATCACCGTGCGCCCGTCCTCCTCGTGGATGCGGCGCAGCGCGTCCATGACGGTCGCCGCGTTCATCGGATCGAGCGAGGCGATGGGCTCGTCGGCCAGGATGATACGGGGGTCCTGCATCAGAGCGCGCGCGATGGCCACGCGCTGCTGCTGGCCGCCAGAGAGCGCCTCGGCCCGCTTGGGCGCGTGCGCGGCGATCCCCAGCCGGTCGAGGATGGCGAGCGCCCGGCGGATGTCCGCCTCGGGCCAGAGCGCGAACAGCGCGGCCAGCGTGCCGCGCCGGTTCAGCGTCCCGTGCAGCACGTTCGAGACCACGTCGAGCCGGGGCACCAGGTTGAACTGCTGGAAGATCATCGCGCATTGCGCCTGCCAGCCGCGCCGGGCCGCGCCCCGCAGGGCGGTCACGTCGCGCCCCTCGAACAGCACGCGTCCCTCGGTGGGGTCGGTCAGGCGGTTGATCATCCGCAGCAGCGTGGACTTGCCCGCCCCCGACCGCCCGATGATGCCGATCATCGCCGGGCGCTCGACCGTCAGGGTCACCCGGTCCACGGCCGTGTTCGCCCCGAAGCGGCGCGTCAGGTTCTCGATGGCCAGCATGGGCGCTCCCTTCCGCTCGGCGCCCGACTACCGGGGGGGTGTGACGGTTTCGCTGCAGTTGCGTGACGGTTCGGTGACAGGACGCGCGGGCGCGACGCTCCGCCGCCCGCCCCTCCCTTGAAGGCGGCCGCAGGGCGCTTAGCTCCTGCCCTGCGCCCTCCCCCCGTCCCGGAGTCCCCCATGACCGGCCGCATCGCGATCGTCGGCACCGGCCCGACCGGCATCTACACGGCCGCGCATCTTCTCGCCGCGCCCGGCCCCCTCGACCTGACGCTGTTCGAGCAGGCCGAGGAGGCGGGCTGGGGCATGCCCTACGACCCGGACCGCAACGGGCCCGGCATGCTCGCCAACATCGCCAGCATCGAGATCCCGCCCGTGGGGGGAATGACGCTCGTGGACTGGCTCTCGGCGCAGGACGACGCCGCCCTTGCCGCGCTGGGGGTCGAGCGGGCGGCGATCGACCCGCGCACCTTCTTTCCCCGCGTCGTGCTCGGCGCCTATTTCCGCGACGGGCTCGCCCGCGTCGTGGCCGGGGGGGTCGCGCGCGGCCACCGCGTCGCCGTCCGCCCCCTGCACCGGCTCGAGGACGTGGAGCTGCGCGCGGACGACGTGCTCCTGACCTTGCGGGGCCCGGACGGCGAGACGCTGCGCGAGGGCTTCGCGCACGCCGTCCTCGCCACCGGCCACACATTCCCCGACTGGACCGAGACGCGGCCGGGCTATTTCGTCTCGCCCTATCCCACCGCCGCGCTGCGGGGGCTCACGAACCGCCATGTGGGCATCCGCGGCACCTCGCTCTCGGCCATCGACGCGGCCGTGGCGGTAGCCCAAGCCAACGGCACCTTCCTGCGCGACGCGGCGGGCCGGCTCGACTTCCACCCCCTGCCAGGCGCCGACCGCTTCCGGCTCACGCTGATGTCGCGCAAGGGCCTGCTGCCCGAGGCCGACTTCTTCTTCCCCATCCCCTACGAGCCCTGCACCCACTGCACCCCCGAGGCCGTGGACGCGCTCTGCGCCGCCGGGCCCTCGGGCCTGCTCGAGGCCGTGTTCGACCTGTTCCGGGCCGAGATCGTGGCCGCCGATCCCGACTGGGCGGGGCGGGTGGGCCTCGCGCTGCTCGACGCCGACGGCTTCGCCCGCGCCTATTTCGCCGAACGCGAGGCGGCCGATCCCTGGACCTGGGCCGCCCGCAACCTCGAGGAATCGGCCGCCGACTACGCCCGCGCGCGCGTGGTCCCCTGGCGCTACGCCATCCTGCGCACGCACGAGACCGTCGCGCGCATGGTCCCGCACCTCTCGCCCGAGGACCTCGAGCGCTTCCATCGCGGCTGGAAGGCGGTGTTCGTGGACAATTACGCCACCGTTCCCCACGAATCGATCGAGCGGCTGCTCGCGCTGCACCGCGCGGGGCGCATCGCCGTGATCCGGCTGGGCCGCGATCACCGCATCGACACAGCGCCCGAAGGAGGCGGCGCCGTGCTGCACCTGAACGGCGAGGAGACGCGCTTCGACGCCTTTGTCGAGGCCACCGGCCAGCGCGCGCTCGACGCGGCCGACATCCCCTTCCCCAGCCTTCTCGCCCAGGGCGCGATCCGCCGCCCGCGCCTGCCCGACCGTGCCGTGGGCTGGGACGAGGACGAGCTGCCCCCGCTGCGCGAGGTCCCCGGCGTGGAGCTCGACGAGGCGTTCCGGCCCGTCAACGCGCTGGGCCTGTCGGACGGGCTCTACTGCCTCGCCCTGCCCTTCCTGCTCCACCGCCACCCCTTCCACCAGGGCATCACCAGCGCCGAGGAGATGGCCGCGACCGTGGCCCGCGCGATCCTCGGCGCCGACGAGGGGGCCGCCGCGTCGGCCCGCTCGGCCGTGCTGCTCGCATCCTGAGGCGGCTTGACGGATCGGGGGGGCGGGCCATGCTGACGGACATGGACCCGGCCCCCCTCCGCCGCCCGCCCGGCGCCCGCAACCCCGTCACCATGGCCGAGCTGATGGCGGCCCTGCCCCATGTCCTCGCCGCGCCGCGCGACGACGGGCCCGTGACGCTGCTCTGCCACCGCCCGGGCTTCAACCGGCGCAGCTTTCCCGACCGCCTGCGGCTGACGCGGGCGGAGGGGGTGCCGGGCGACCGCTGGCTGACCCAGCCCTGGCTGCGCCTGCCCGACGGACGGCCCGACCCGCGCATCCAGGTCTCGATCCTGCCCGCCCGCGTCCTCGATCTCGTCTGGCGCGAGCGCGAGCATGTCCCCCATCCCGGCGACACGATCACGGCCGACCTCGACACCTCCGAGGAGAACCTGCCCGAGGGCACGCTGCTTCGGGCCGGCACGGCGGTGCTGCGCGTCTCGGCCCTCTTCAACGAGGGCTGCGTCAAGTGGAAGGTGCGCTACGGGCGCGACGCGCTCGACTGGATCACCGCGCCCGGCCATCCCCCCCTGCGCCTGCGCGGCGTCCTCTGCGCGGTCGAGCGGGACGGAGAGGTGCGGCCGGGCGACCGGCTGCGCAAGCTCGCCCCCTGACGCGGCCTTACCAGTGGCCCGTGTTGGGCATCGACGCCCAGGGCTCCTCGGGGGGCTTGGGCTCGCCCTTCTGGAGCAGCTCGATCGAGATGTTGTCGGGCGAGCGGACAAAGGCCATGTGCCCGTCGCGCGGCGGGCGGTTGATCGTCACCCCCGATTCCATCAGCGACCGGCAGAGCGCATAGATGTCGTCCACCTCGTAGGCCAGATGGCCGAAATGCCGGCTGTCCGAGGGCAGCCCCTCGTCCCCGTCCCAGTTGTAGGTGAGTTCGACCGGCGTCTCCTCTTGGCCCGGAGGCGCCATGAAGACCAGCGTGAAGCGGCCCTTCTCGTTGTCGATCCGGCGCGTCTCGCGCAGGCCCAGCTTCTCGTAGAAGGCCTTGGACGTCTCGAGGTCCTTCACGCGGACCATCGTGTGCAGATAGCGGATGGACATGGCTGGTCTCCCTTTCGCGGCCTCTCGGGGGCCAAGCTAGCGGCCCGGCACCCGTGCGCCAGCCCTCAGAACACCGACCGCAGCCCGAGGTCCAGCGTCAGCGCCTCGCGGTCGTAGAGCGAGACGTCCGACCAGGTCCGGCTCGCCTCGAGGCCGAGGACGGGCTCGAAGCCCCAGACTTCCAGGCCGGGCAGGCCGAGGCTGACCGACAGGGTCGCGCGCCGGTCCTGCCGCCCGTCGAAGGCATAGGCCGAGAGCGGATGGTCGCGCCAGTCGAACGTGGCCCCCGCCCCCACCCGCAGCCCGAGCAGCAGCTCGCGCCGGTCGAAGGTCGCGCCGAAGGTGGCGCCGCGATAGCTCGTGTCCTCCACCTCCGACAGGCTGCCGCGCAGCCCCGCGCTCAGCGTCACGCGGTCCCCGCCGGCGGTCCAGGTGGTCCAGGCCGCGCGTGCGCCCAGGCTCCAGTCGTCCCCGCCCCCGTCGAGCCGCCCGGACCATTCGGCGAATCCCGTCAGGCGCAGGCTGTCGCGCTCGCCCAGGAACACTTCCCGCTCGTGCGCGATCTGGCCGAAGCGCAGCCAGGGCTCGCCCCCGAACCAGCTCTGACCCAGCGACAGCGCCGCCTCGCGCGACTCGCCCGTCTCCGCGCGCCAGCGCTGCACGAGCCCGACGCTCAGCGCCACGTCGGCGAAGTCCCGCCCCCGCGCCTCGGGCGCCTGCCTGCGGGCCGCGTCGCTCAGCACATAGGTGCGCCCCGAGACCTGCGCCTCGAGAAAGGTCGCGTCGCGCTCGCCCTCGCGCAGGCGCCAGGCCAGGCCGAGCCCGGCCGAGACGCGCCAGCCCGACAGCGCCCGCGCCTCGCCGTCCAGAACGAACTCGAAGGGCAGGCCGGGCAGCACGATCGTCTCGGCCCGGCTGCCGCCGTTGATGTTGGAACTGGGCGCGACCCCGAAGGCGACCGACACCGAAAGGGGGTTGCGCGCCGCCAGAAGGCGGTAGTCCTCGGCCAGGTCGGCCGCCGCCTCCTCGGAGGGGACATCCCCCCGCGCGCGGCGCAGCCAGATCATCGCGCGCGTGTCCTGCCCCAGATCGGCATGGGCCCGCGCCGCGAGCCGCGCGGCCAGGAACCGCGCGGGGCCCGGCGGCGCCACGGCATGGGCCGCGCGCGCCCGCTCCAGCGCCGCCGCCGGATCGCCCAGCGCGAGCGCGGCCTGCGCGGCCAGGATCAGTCCGGCCAGATCCGACGGATCGCGCGCGAGCAGCGCCTCGGCCGCCGCGCGGGCGCCCGCGGCGTCCCCCTCGGCCAGGAGAACCGCCCCGATCTCGCGCAGGCCGGCCGCATCGGTGACGACCTGCGCCGCCGCCTCGCCCGTCCACAGCCCGAGCAGGAGGGCGAGGAGACGCCTCATCGGTAGAGGATGAAGCCGCCGGTCTCCTGCGCCCGGACCCCATCGAAGCGCGGATCGTCGCTCTCGACCACGAACACGCCCACCACCTCGTCCGCGTTGCGCCCCCCGAGGATGGCATAGTAGCGGCCCGTCTCGTAATCCGCCACCCGCCCGTCGCGGACGATCCGGCTGCCCAGGGCGTTGGTCATCTCGCCGTTCGGCGTCATCGTGCCGGGCCCGATCGTGAACAGCAGGTCCGGCAGCGGCAGTTCCCCCTCGCCCGTTCCCAGGGGAACGGGGCGGCCCTGCTGGTCGAAGGCGCGGCGGTTCGTGATCTCGCCCCGCACCCCGCGCCCCTGCCGGAAGTCGCGGAAGTCGATGGCCATGTCCACGTCGCCGCGGGTGTATTCGAGGCCGGGTCGCCCGTCGAAGACCCGCATCCCGGCATATTCGCCGTCATAGCGCGCCTGCCCCGAAGCGGGCAGGACCACGCCTCCGTTGCGCTCGTAGACGAAGCCTCCGAAGCCGTAGCCGGCATAGGAGCCCGTGCGCACGATGGCAAAGCGCGAGGCGGGCAGCTCCTGCCCGCCCTCGCGGACGGTGCGCGCGCTCACCCCGTAGATTGCCTGGTATTCGAGCTGCCGGATGGGCCGGCCGGTCTGGGCATCGCGCTCGAAGGTGCGCGCCTCGTAGACCGCATAGACGGGCTCGCCGCGCCCGCCGCCCGACAGGGTCGGCACGTCCCGGTCCCGCCGATAGGGCCGATCGCCGTCGAAGGCGAGGTTGTCCACCGTGAAGCGATCCGTGGCGGCGTCGTAGCGCACCGAGCGGACGAACCCGCCCCCCTGCCCGTCCTCGGCCTCGAAGCGGAAGATCCGGGCCTGCGGGGTGGGCCTCTCGGTGCCCGGCGGCAGGTCGGGGTCGCCTCCCACCCCGCCGTCGTCGCCGCCATCATCCCCGCCGCCGTCATCCCCGCCGCCGTCGCCGCCCGGAGGGTCCTCGAAGAAGGGCTGCCCGTCGCCGCAGGCGGGCAGAACCGCCACAAGCCCGAGAAGGAGCAGGATGCGCAGCATGACGGGCCTCGCCGGTGGGAACGCGGCCGATGCTGGGCCGGCCGCTTGCGCCGGTCAACGCTCCGCCGCGTCGTGCTCCCTCGCCGTGTCCGCGGCACCACGGCAGCGCCGGGCCCGGTCGCGGGGCCTCGCCTCTGCCGGTCCGGCCGCTACACTCGCCCGGCCCAGAGAAGGGACCGCCCCATGCCCCTGACCCCCGAGCAGCAGGCCGAATCGGACGCCCTGCGCCGCGAGAGCCGCCCGACGCTCCGCCCCGTCTCGCCGGGGATGGAGGCGCGGCTGCACGTCCCCGTCCCCGTGCTCGACCACGGCTTCGTGCGGGTGGTGGACTACATGGGCGACGATTCGGCCGTGGTGCAGGCCGCGCGCGTCTCCTACGGCAAGGGGACCCGCTCGGTCTCGAGCGACGAGGGGCTGATCCGCTACCTGATGCGCCACGCGCATTCCACCCCCTTCGAGATGTGCGAGATCAAGCTCCATGTGAAGCTGCCCGTCTTCGTGGCGCGCCAGTGGATCAGGCACCGCACGGCCTCGGTCAACGAGTATTCCGCGCGCTATTCCGTCCTCGACCGCGAGTTCTACATTCCCGCGCCCGAGCATCTCGCGGCCCAGTCGGCCACCAACAACCAGGGCCGCGGCGCGGCGCTGGGCGCCGAGGAGGCCGCGCGCGTCCTCGCCTGGCTGCGCGAGGATGCCGCCCGCGCCTACGGCCATTACGAGGCGATGATCGCGACCGAGGGCCAGCAGGGCCTCGCGCGGGAGCTCGCGCGGATGGACCTGCCGATGAACGTCTATACCCAGTGGTACTGGAAGGCGAACCTGCACAACCTGCTCCACTTCCTCCGGCTGCGCATGGACCCCCATGCCCAGTGGGAGATCCGCGTCTATGCCGAGGCGATCGCGGGCCTCGTGCGCGACTGGGTGCCGCTCACCTGGCGCGCCTTCGAGGACTGGCGCCTCGGCGCCGTCACCCTGTCGGCGCAGGGGGTCGAGGTCCTCCGCCGCCGCCTGCGCGGCGAACGGGTGACGGAGGCGGATTCGGGCATGTCGCGCGGCGAATGGCGCGAATTCGTGGCCCTCTGGGGCGGGGACGAGCCGGGCCGTTAACGCTTTATTGGGAGTTCGGGACGCAAGGTGGCGGACAGCGAATCGCCACCGGAACCCGCCATGACCCTCCGCACCCCCCTCGATCCGGGCCCCGCCCTCCGCGACGCGGCCCTTCTGGCCCGCTATCTCGACGCGCTCAACCTGGTGGAGCGGCTCCACCGCCGCCTGCTCGACACCATCAAGGACGAGTTCGAGCGTCTGGCCATCCGCGACGTCAACCCCGTCCAGGCCCTGCTGCTCTTCAACCTCGCCGATGCCGAGGTGTCGGCGGGCGAATTGCGCTCGCGCGGCTGCTACCAGGGCAGCAATGTCAGCTACAACCTGCGCAAGCTTGTGGATCTGGGCTATCTGCACCACCAGCGGTCCGAGATCGACCGCCGCTCCGTGCGCGTGCGGCTCACGGACAAGGGCCGCCGGATGCGCGACGTGGTGGCGCGCCTGTTCGCGACCCAGGCCGAGGGGATCGCGGCGCGCGGCATCCTCGATCTCTCCTCGCTCGAGGAGATCGTGCACGCGCTGCGCCGGCTCGAGCGCTACTGGTCGGACCGCATCCGCTACATCTACTAGGCCGACCGGTCCGGTTAACGGCCGTTAAGGAAGTTTTCCCAGGCCCGACAGGTGCTTGCGCCGGCTGCGCAACGCGCGGTGCCGCAAGGATGCGTTAACCTTTCCCGGCGAGGATGGGCGGGAAAGGAGAACCGCCATGACCGCACCCGCCATCCTGCCGACGAAAAGGGCGCCCCGAAGGGCGCCCTCCCGTCGTGCCGTCCGGCGGGGACGATCAGAAGTCGCCCATCCCGCCCATGCCGCCGGCCGGCGCGGCGGCCTTCTCGTCCTTGGGCTTGTCGGCCACCATCGCCTCGGTGGTGATGAGCAGGCCCGCCACGGACGCGGCATCCTCCAGCGCGGTGCGCACGACCTTGGCCGGGTCGATCACGCCGAAGGCGAACAGGTCGCCGTATTCCTCGGTCTGGGCGTTGAAGCCGAAGGACTTGTCCTCGGATTCGCGGATCTTGCCCGCGACCACGGCCCCGTCCACGCCCGCATTCTCGGCGATCTGGCGCAGCGGCGCCTCGAGCGCGCGGCGCACGATCTGGATGCCGGCATCCTGGTCGGGGTTGGCGCCCTTGAGGTCGGCCAGCGTCTTGGCCGCCTGCACCAGCGCCACGCCGCCGCCCACCACGATGCCTTCCTGCACCGCGGCGCGGGTGGCGTTGAGCGCGTCGTCCACGCGGTCCTTGCGCTCCTTGACCTCGATCTCGGTCATGCCGCCCACGCGGATCACGGCCACGCCGCCGGCCAGCTTGGCGACCCGCTCCTGCAGCTTCTCGCGGTCGTAGTCGCTGGTCGTCTCCTCGATCTGGGCGCGGATCTGGGCCACGCGGGCCTCGATCTCGGACTTGTCGCCGGCGCCGTCGATGATCGTGGTGTCATCCTTCTTGATGACGATCTTCTTGGCGCGGCCCAGCATGTCGAGGCCGACATTCTCGAGCTTCATGCCCAGGTCCTCGCTGATGACCTGACCGGCGGTCAGGATCGCGATGTCCTGCAGCATGGCCTTGCGGCGGTCGCCGAAGCCCGGCGCCTTGACGGCCGCGACCTTGAGGCCGCCGCGCAGCTTGTTGACCACGAGCGTGGCCAGCGCCTCGCCCTCGACATCCTCGGCGATGATGAGCAGCGGCTTCTGCGACTGGATGACGGCCTCGAGCAGCGGGACCATCGGCTGGAGCGAGGACAGCTTCTTCTCGTGGATGAGGATCAGCGCATCCTCGAGTTCGGCCGTCATCTTCTCGGCATTGGTGACGAAGTAGGGGCTGAGGTAGCCGCGGTCGAACTGCATCCCCTCGACCACTTCCACCTCGGTCTCGAGGCCCTTGTTCTCCTCGACCGTGATGACGCCCTCGTTGCCGACCTTCTGCATCGCGTCGGCGATGAAGCGGCCGATCTGGGCCTCGCCGTTGGCCGAGATGGTGCCGACCTGGGCGACCTCGTCGCTGTCCTTCACGGGGCGCGAGGCGGCCTTGATGGCCTCGACGGCCTTGGAGGTGGCCAGGTCGATCCCGCGCTTGACGTCCATCGGGTTCATGCCGGCCGCGACGGCCTTCATGCCCTCGAGGACGATCGCCTGGGCGAGGACGGTGGCGGTGGTGGTGCCGTCGCCCGCCTCGTCATTGGTGCGGGAGGCGACCTCCTTCACCATCTGGGCGCCCATGTTCTCGAACTTGTCCTCGAGCTCGATCTCCTTGGCGACGGTGACGCCGTCCTTGGTGATCCGGGGGGCGCCGAACGACTTCTCGATCACCACGTTGCGGCCCTTGGGACCGAGCGTGACCTTGACGGCGTTGGCGAGCGTGTTGACGCCGCGCAGCATGCGGCTGCGCGCGTCGCTGTCGAACTTGACGTCCTTGGCGGCCATCTTGGGCTGTCTCCTCGGGTGTCAGGGTTGAAGCAATCAGGCGGCTTTGGCGGCCGAGCCGGTGGTCTCGACGATGCCGAGGATGTCGCTCTCCTTCATGATGAGCATCTCCTCGCCGTCGAGCGTCACTTCCGTGCCGGACCACTTGCCGAACAGGATGCGGTCGCCGGGCTTGACGGAGGGCGCGATCAGCTCGCCCGAATCCTTGCGGGCGCCCTCGCCCACGGCGATCACCTCGCCTTCGGCGGGCTTCTCCTTGGCGGAATCGGGGATGATGAGACCCCCCTTGGTCTTCTCTTCGCTTTGCACGCGGCGCACGAGCACGCGGTCATGGAGCGGCTTGAACGAGGCCATTGCAGGGCTCCTGGCGTTCGGTTGTCCTATCCGTCGAGCTGTTGGCACTCTCCCTCGGTGAGTGCCAGCGCCGGCGAGATAGGAAAGCCCCGCTCCCTTGTCAACGCCCCGCAAGCCCCGCGGCCGACCCCCGGCGCGGCCTGTCCGAACGCGAACCGGCCGCCCGAAGGCGGCCGGCGTGGCGGGATCGGACGGGGCGGCCGGTCAGCCGCGCGACCGGCCCTGGCTGCCCGAGGACCCGGACTCGCTTCCGGTCTGACCGGTCGCCGTGCCCATCCCCATCGTGGAGGCCGAGGTGGACGAGGAGGGAGAGCCCATGGAGCCCGAGGCGCTCGACCACTGCTCCTGCACGCGCAGGTTGTTCTGGACGTGCTTGACCCCCGACACGTCGTCGGCCGCGTCCTCGGCCCGGCGCTTGGCCCAGCGCGAATCCACCGTGCCCGACAGGGTCACCTCGCCGTCCTTGACCGAGACGGTGATCTCCGAGGCGTCGATGCCGCATTGCGACAGCCGCTCGTTCACGTCCTCCTCGATCCGGGCATCCGAGCGGGTGTAGTTCTTGGGCCCGCGCCCGCGGAAGACCTGACGGCCGCCGTCACGGTCCTGGCCGAAGCCCAGCATGGAGCCGATCGCTCCGATCAGGCCGCCGCCCTGGCCCTGGCTGCCCTGACCCTGGCCACCCTGACCCCAGCCCGGCCCGGCCTGACCCCAGCCGCCCTGCTGGCCCATGGCCCCGCTGAACTGGCTGTGCTGGCCCTGGCCGCCCATGGACGACCCGCCCCAGTGACCGCCCTGGCTGCCGGACCCGTAGCCGCCCCCCTGGGACTGGCCGTAGCCGCCCTGTCCGTAGCCGCCCTGGCCCATGCCGTAGCCGCCCTGATGGGACTGGCCCCAGCCGCCCTGGCCGCCCATGGACGACCCGCCCCAGTGACCGCCCTGGCTGCCGGACCCGTAGCCGCCCCCCTGGGACTGGCCGTAGCCGCCCTGTCCGTAGCCGCCCTGGCCCATGCCGTAGCCGCCCTGATGGGACTGGCCCCAGCCGCCCTGGCCGCCCATGGACGACCCGCCCCAGTGACCGCCCTGGCTGCCGGACCCGTAGCCGCCCCCCTGGGACTGGCCGTAGCCGCCCTGTCCGTAGCCGCCCTGGCCCATGCCGTAGCCGCCCTGATGGGACTGGCCCCAGCCGCCCTGGCCGCCCATGGACGACCCGCCCCAGTGACCGCCCTGGCTGCCGGACCCGTAGCCGCCCCCCTGGGACTGGCCGTAGCCGCCCTGACCATAGCCGCCCTGGCCGTAGCCCCCGGAGCTTCCGCCCTGGAACGACTGCCCTTGGCCGCCCTGACCATAGCCGCCCTGGCCCATGCCGTAGCCGCCCTGATGGAACTGGCCCCAGCCGCCCTGGCCGCCCATGGACGACCCGCCCCAGCGACCGCCCTGGCTGCCGGACCCGTAGCCGCCCCCCTGGGACTGGCCGGAGCCGCCCTGACCATAGCCGCCCTGGCCGCCCGTGGACGAGCCGCCCCAGCCGCCCTCCTGGCCGCCGGAGCCGTAGCCGCCCTGATGCGACTGGCCCCAGCCGCCCTGACCATAGCCGCCCTGGCCGTAGCCGCCCTGGCCGTAGCCGCCCTGACCATAGCCGCCCTGGCCGTAGCCCCCGGAGCTTCCGCCCTGGAACGACTGCCCTTGGCCGCCCTGACCATAGCCGCCCTGGCCCATGCCGTAGCCGCCCTGATGGAACTGGCCCCAGCCGCCCTGGCCGCCCATGGACGAGCCGCCCCAGCCGCCCTCCTGTCCGCCGGAGCCGTAGCCGCCCTGGCCCATGCCGTAGCCGCCCTGGCCCATGCCGTAGCCGCCCTGGCCCATGCCATAGCCGCCGGACTGGCCCGCCTGGGACGACTGGCCCCAGCCGCCGCCCATGCCGCCCTGGCCGTAGCCGCCCTGGCCCTGACCGCCTTGATAGGTCTGACCGGCCGAGCCGCCTCCCTGGAAGCCCTGGTTCTGCGCGCCGTAGCTGCCGCCCTGCCAGCGCTCGTCGCGCCAGCCTTCGTTGTCCCGCTGCGGACCGCTGCCGTAGCGACGGTCGTCATCCCGGTAGTTCGCCATTCTTTCCTCCTCAAACGGCAACCCGGCCCTGGCGTCGCGCCTCCCGCGGGCACCAGGGTCGACAGGGGAAAAACGCCCGGTCCGCAGCGCCGTTCCGGCCCCGGCACGGGGCCCCGGCGGTGCTCGGCGCGCTTCCGCCTGTGGCGCGCACGCCACCGCGGCGTGGCGCGGTCGCCTCACTCTTGCGTGAGGTTTGCCCCTCTGCTAGGCACCCCTCCGTGGCGGATCGGCCCGCCATCCGGAAGGAGGCTGCGTCATGACGGAGGTGCTTTCCACGCCCGCCTGCTGAGGCAGGCGCCCGCAGCCCCGGGGACGCCATGGCCGCGTCCCGCTTCCTGTCCTCCGTGCCCGACCGATGCGCCCTGCGCCCTCGGGCCGGATTGTCCAAGGCTCTGCCATGTACCTGCCCCTGCTTCCGGCCGGTTCCCGGCCCGGCTCCGACCCGTCCCCGGGGCCGGACCGGCCCGCCCGCCGCACCCGGCCCGAACGTCTGCGGATCGAGCCCGTCCCCCCGACCGAGCCTGCGCCGGACGCCCTGCGGCGCGCGCTGCCCGTCCCGCAGGCGCCGTCTGCGGCCACGCGTCCCTGGGCGCGCCGGCTGAGGGCGCTGCTCCGGTTCCGTGCCCCGGCCTGAGGGGAGCGTGCCGTCCCGCCCGCGCGCGGGAGTCCCCGCGTGGACAAGCGCCCTGCCCCCCGCTAAGGAGCGGGCCGAGATCACGGACCCGGCTTCAGGACCTTCCGCATGACCACCTTCGTCTTCGGCCACAAGTCGCCCGACACCGACTCGACGGCGTCCGCCATCGTCTGGGCCTGGCATCTCGGCCGGACGGGCGAGACGGCGGAGGCCCGGCTGCTGGGCGAGCCCAACACGGAGGCGGCCTTCGTCCTGGAGCATTGGGGCTTCGAGCGCCCGGCCCTGCTCGATCACCTCGAGCCGGGGCAGAAGGTGGTGATCGTGGATACCAACAACATCGCCGAACTGCCCGAGACGATCAACGACGCGGACATCCGGGCGATCATCGACCACCACAAGCTCGTCCCCGGCCTCGAGACCAGGGGACCGATCGACGTCACGATCCGCCCGCTCGCCTGCACGGCCACCATCCTGTGGGACCTGATGGGCGAGGAGGCGGCCGCGGCGGCGCCCGAGGGGATCAAGGGTCTCGCGCTATCCTGCATCCTGTCGGACACGCTGGCCTTCCGCTCGCCCACCACGACGCCGCGGGACCGGGCGCTGGCCGAGCGGCTGGCCGGGGAACTGGGCGTGGACATCCCCGGCTATTCCTCGAAGATGTTCGCGGCGAAGTCGGACGTGTCGCGCTTCTCCGCGGCCGAGCTGCTGCGCATGGACTCCAAGGAATATACCGTGGACGGCGTGGATTTCCGCGTCTCCGTGCTCGAGACCGTCTCGCCGGAGGCGATCCTGGCACGCAAGGCCGAACTGGTGGCGGCCATGCCCAAGGTCGCGCTGGAGGACGGCGCGCAATACGTGCTGCTCTTCGTGGTGGACATCCTGCGCGAGGAGGCGACAATGCTGGTGCCCGACGACCTGTCCCGCACGGTGGCCGAGAAGACCTTCGGCGTCAGGGTGGAGGGCGACACGGTCGTTCTGCCCGGCATCATGTCGCGCAAGAAGCAGATCATCCCGGCGCTGAAGGTCCGGTGACCCGCCTGATCGCCTCCTTCGCCGAGGTTGCGGGGCGCTACGAGGCCGCCTTCGTGGACCTGTGGGGCTGCATGCATGACGGGCTGCGCGCCTTCCCCGAGGCGGTGGCCGCGATGCAGGCCTTTCGCCGGCGCGGCGGCCGCGTCGCACTCGTGACGAACTCGCCCCGGCCCCGGCAGGGGGTGGAGGCGCAGATCGCCGCCTTCGGCATCCCGCGCGACGCTTGGGACGTGATCGCCACCTCGGGCGATGCAGCCCGGGTCGCGCTGTTCGAGGGGCGGGTGGGCCGCCGCGTCTGGTTCATGGGCGAGGCGCGCGACCGCACCTTTCTCGAGCCGCCCCATATCGTGACGGACCCGCTGCGAATCGAGACGGTCCCCCTGGAGGAGGCCGAGGGGATCGTCTGCTGCGCCCCGTTCGACCCGCATGCCGATCCCGACACGCTGCGCCCCCGGCTGGAGGCCGCACGGCTGCGCGACCTGCCGCTGCTCTGCGCCAATCCCGACATCGTCGTGGATCGCGGCGAGGTGCGCGAATGGTGCGCGGGGGCCGTGGCACGTCTCTACGAGGAGATGGGCGGCCGGGCGCTTTATTTCGGCAAGCCCCATGCGCCGATCTACGACCTGGCGCGCCGTCGCCTTGCCGCCAGCGGCCCCCTGCCCCCCGACAGCCGGATCGTCGCCATCGGGGACGGGATCGGAACGGACATCCGCGGCGCGATCGATCAGGGGCTCGACAGCATTCTCGTGACCGGAGGGCTGGCCGCGCAGGAAACCCGGACGCCCCGGGGGGGCCAGCCCGAAGCGGAGGCCCTCGCCGCCTATGCGCAGATGCAGGGGCTCTCGGCGACCTATGCCATGGGATTTCTGCGCTGAGCGGCCGGTTGCCGCCCGCCCTTGCCGCAGGTAACCAGCACGTCATGCGCATCCTCCGCGACCCCGTGGCCCCGCCGGACGCCCGTGGCGCCTCAGCGGCGCTCGGCAATTTCGACGGGGTCCATCTGGGGCATCAGGCAGTGCTCGACCTCGCGCGCGGACGGGGCGCCCCCCTGGGCGTGGTCACGTTCGAGCCCCATCCGCGCGAGGTGTTCCAGCCCGACGGCCCCCCTTTCCGGCTGATGAACGCGCAGGCCCGGGCGCATCGCTTCGCCCTGCTCGGGGTGGATCTGCTCTACGAATTGCCCTTCGACCGCGCGCTGGCGAGCCTGTCCCCGGCGGCCTTCGTCCGGGACGTTCTCGTGCGGGGGCTCGGCCTTGCGCATGTGGTGGTCGGCGCCGACTTTCGCTTTGGCCGCGGCCGCAGCGGCGATGCCGGGACGCTGCGGCGTCTGGCCGAGGCGGAGGGGATGGCGGTCACGGTCGCGCCGCTGGTGGCGCTGGGCGGGGTCGAGGTCTCCTCGACGGCGATCCGCCAGGCCCTGAGCGAGGGCCGCCCCCGCGACGCGGCCCGCATGCTCGGCCACTGGCACCGCATCGAAGGACCCGTCCTGCACGGGGAGAAGCGGGGCCGCACGCTCGGCTATCCGACGGCCAACCTGTCGCTCGAGCGCCTGCATCCGCCCCGCTTCGGCGTCTATGCCGTCAAGGCCGATGTGCTCGACGGTCCCCATCGCGGCAGCTACAGGGGCGCCGCCTCGATCGGGGTGCGGCCGATGTTCGGGGGGGCCGTGCCCAATTGCGAGACGTTCCTGTTCGACTTCTCGGGCGACCTCTACGGGGCCACTTTGTCGGTCGCCCTCGTGGAATGGCTCCGCCCCGAGCAGGTGTTCGACGGCCTGCCGGCGCTGATCTCCCAGATGGATGCGGATTGCGCCCGCGCCCGGGACGTGCTCGCCCATGCCTGAGCTGCGCCCGCACTTCTGGGAGTTGCCGATCACGGACCTGTCCCCGGACGAGTGGGAGGCGCTCTGCGACGGGTGCGGCAAGTGCTGCCTCAACAAGCTCGAGGACGAGGACACGGGGGAGGTCGCGCTCACGCGGATCGCCTGCCGGCTGCTCGACTGCGAGACCTGCCTGTGCCGGTCCTACCCGGACCGCCGCCGCCATGTGCCCGAATGCGTCGCCATGACGCCCGAATCGATCCCGCGCAACCTCTACTGGCTGCCGCGAACCTGCGCCTATCGCCTGCGCCATCTCGGCCTGCCGCTGCCCGACTGGCACCCGCTGCTGACCGGTGACCGGGACAGCGTGCACCGGGCGGGCGTCTCGGTCCGGGGCTTCGCGATTCCGGAGACGTCCGTGGCCGATGACGAGTGGGAGGATCACATCATCCGGGAGCCCGGCACATGAATCTCGACTTCGCCTCGGACAATGCAGGCCCGGTCCATCCCAAGGTCTTGGAGGCCATGATCCGGGCCAACGACGGGCCAGCCCGGGCCTATGGCGAGGATGGCTGGACCCTCCGCGCCTGCGAGGCGCTGCGCGAGGTGCTGGAAGCGCCCGAGGCTGCCGTGCATCTGGTGACGACCGGCACGGCCGCCAACGCGCTCTGCCTTGCGCTGCTCGCGCGGCCCTGGGATGCCGTGTTCTGCACGGATGTCGCCCATGTCCACGAGGACGAGTGCAACGCGCCCGAGATGTTCACGGGCGGCGCGAAGCTCCTCCCCCTGCCGGCGCCCGAGGCCAAGCTCGATCCCGCTGCCCTGGAGCGGGCGCTCGGGGCGCTCGGCTCGGTCCACGGGCCGCAGAAGGGGCCTGTCACGATCGCCCAGGCCACCGAGCGCGGAAACGTCTATCGGCCGCAGGAGGTGGAAGCGATCGCCCGGATCGCCCGGGCGGCCGGCGTGCGGCTGCACATGGACGGCACGCGGCTGGCCAATGCGCTGGTTCAGCTGGGCTGCGCGCCCGCCGCGACGACCTGGCGCGCGGGGGTGACCGCTCTCTCCTTCGGGGGCACCAAGAACGGTCTGATGGGGGCGGAGGCGGTGGTCCTGTTCGATCCGGCCCTGTCCCGGGAAGCCGAGCTGCGGCGCAAGCGGGCAGGCCATCTCGTCAGCAAGCACCGGTTCCTGGCCGCGCAGATGCTGGCCTATCTGGAAGGCGGTCTGTGGCTCGAACTGGCGGCGCAGGCCAATGCGGCGGCGGCGCGCCTCCTCAAAGGTCTCGGATTGCTCGGCTGGCCGCCGCTCTGGCCGGTGGAGTCGAATCTCGCCTTTGTGGCAATGCCCCGGCGCGTGCATCGCCGCCTCTTCGCGGCCGGAGCGTCCTATCACCTGTGGGGGCCCGAGACGGGCGACCCCGACGAGCCCGTGCTGTGCCGTCTCGTCTGCGACTGGTCCAAGACCGACGCGGAGGTGGACCGCTTTCTGGAGGTGGCGGCCGGCGCATGCTAGGCGGCCGGCGCAATCGGAGGACTTCCTGTCATGCCCGCCCTGTCCGAGCCCAAGCTGATCGCCGGCAACGCCAATCCGTCGCTCGCCCGCGCCATCGCGCGCCGCATGTCCCTTCATCGCGGCGTCGCCGTCGAGCCGGTCAAGGCGCGGGTCGAGCGGTTCGCCGATCAGGAGATCTTCGTCGAGGTCTTCGAGAACGTCCGGGGCGAGGACATGTTCATCATCCAGCCGACCTCGAACCCGGCCAACGACACGCTGATGGAGCTGCTGATCATCACCGACGCGCTGCGCCGGTCCTCGGCCGCGCGGATCACGGCGGTGATCCCCTATTTCGGCTATGCGCGGCAGGACCGCCGCGCGAAGGCGCGCACGCCGATCAGCGCCAAGCTGGTGGCCAACCTGCTGACGCGGGCTGGGATCGACCGCATCCTGACGCTCGACCTCCATGCGGCGCAGATCCAGGGGTTCTTCGACATCCCCGTGGACAACCTCTATGCCGCGCCGATCTTCGCGCTGGACATCCTGCACCATTTCGACGGGCAGTGCGACGGCATGACGGTGGTGAGCCCGGACGTGGGGGGCGTCGCCCGCGCGCGCGAACTCGCCCAGCGGATCGGCTGCGGGCTGGCCATCGTGGACAAGCGACGCCCCCGGCCCGGCGAGGTGGGCGAGATGACCATCATCGGCGACGTCAAGGACCAGATCTGCGTGATCGTGGACGACATCTGCGACACGGCGGGCACGCTCTGCAAGGCGGCCGAGGTGCTCTGCGAGGCCGGCGCGCGCGAGGTCCACGCCTACATCACCCATGGCGTGCTGTCGGGCCCGGCCGTGGACCGGATCAAGACCAGCCGGATGAAATCGCTGGTCATCACCGACTCGATCGAGCAGGGACAGGCCGTGCGGGAAGCGGGCAACATCCGCATCGTGCCGACCGCGCCGATGTTCGCTCAGGCGATCCTCAACATCTGGCACGGCACGTCCGTGTCGTCGCTGTTCGAGGCCGACAGCCTCGCGCCCATCTACGAAGGCATGTATGCCGGGCGGTGACAGCCATGCGCGTCCTCATGCGGGGGGGCGAGCGGCTGATGGGCATGGACGACGAGACTTGGGCGCGCCACGCGAACCCCTGGTCGGTCTGGACGCGCCTTCTCACCCCGCTGCCGCTCCTCGCGCTCGCCGTCTGGTCGCGGGTCTGGATCGGGACGTGGGCCCTCCTGCCCGTGTCGGCGGCGCTGGCCTGGATCTGGCTCAACCCCCGCCTGTTTCCCCCGCCGGCGCGGCTCGACAGCTGGAGCGCCCGGGGCGTCCTGGGCGAGCGGATCTGGTTGCGCCGTCCCGAGGCGGTGGCGACCCACCACATCGCGCCCGTCCGGGCGCTGACGGTGCTCAGCGCCCTGGGCATGCTGCCCTTCGCCTGGGGTCTCTGGGCGCTTGACCCATGGGCGACGCTGCTCGGGATCGTCATGATCGCGGGCTTCAAGGCCTGGTTCGTGGACCGCATGGCCTGGCTGTGGGACGACTTCGCGCGCGCCGGGGGCACGGTGGCCGACCTGCGCGCCGATGCGCGCGCACCGTCAGCCTAGCCGACCTCCCAATCCTCGTCGTCGCGAACCGGGCCGATGGCCAGCCAGCCGACGCGCACGCGCGCTACGCGCGTATCGCCCCAGGTGCGGAACAGGATCACGAAGCCGTCGCACCGGACGTCGGCGGCCGACACGTCGATGCGGGCATTTGCGCTGTTGGCGACGTCCCACATGGTCAGGGTGACATGGACGGCCGGTTCGCTCCGGAACGGTTCGGCGAAGGTCACGGGGGCCGTCGTCTGCCGGGGGCCCTCCCCCTCCCACATCGCGCCGCCCGTGGCGAAGTCCGAAAAGAGGACGCTCTCGCCCTGGGCGATGCCGATCCGGTAACCGCTGAACCGCTTCATGCCCCCTCCCGCCCCGACACCTTAACGGCGGCGCGGAGCGGGGCCTAGTCATCCGGGCCGTGCAAGACCCGCATTCTCCACAACCTGCGGAGGCGGCGATCAGCCGGGCGCGGGCGCCCGCGAGGGGGCCTGTCCCACGGCGATGCGGTCGCCCACGGCGACCATGTCGGCCAGAAGGCGCGCGGCATCGTCCACCGGCCCCGCGCGGTCGGGGATCGCCTCGGCCGCCGTGAGCGCGGAGCGTGCCTCCTCCACCCAGCGCGCGTGGATCTCGGCCGTCACCTCGCCGCGCGGCAAGGACTGCTCGGCCAGTACGGTGACGCCCGCGCCCGTGATCTCGGCGAAGCCGCCGGTGACGACGAACTCCTCCGTCCCGCCCGCATGGACCACGCGGACGAGGCCGGGGCGCAGCGTGGTGATCACGGGCGCGTGGCCCGGCATCGCCGTCATCTCCCCGTCGGTGGCGGGCAGCAGGACCTCGCGCGCCTCCAGCCCCGCGAGGCGGCGCTCGGGGCTGACGAGGTCGAAGCGGAAGGTGCCGGACATCTCCGCCATGTCAGGCCGCCGCCGCCATGCGCTCGGCCTTGGCGACCGCCTCCTTGATGCCGCCGACCATGTAGAAGGCGGCTTCCGGCAGATGGTCGTACTCGCCCGCGACCACGGCCTTGAAGGAGGCGATCGTCTCCTCGAGGGGGACCTGCACGCCGGGCGATCCGGTGAAGACCTGCGCCACGTCGAAGGGCTGCGACAGGAAGCGCTGGATCTTGCGGGCCCGCGCCACCGTCAGCTTGTCCTCCTCCGACAGCTCGTCCATGCCGAGGATGGCGATGATGTCCTGCAGGCTCTTGTAGCGCTGGAGGATGCCCTGGACCGAGCGGGCGACCTCGTAATGCTCCTGTCCCACGACCTGGGGGTCGAGGATGCGGCTGGTGGAGTCGAGGGGGTCCACGGCCGGGTAGATGCCGAGTTCGGAGATGGCGCGCGACAGCACCGTGGTGGCGTCGAGGTGGGCGAAGGAGGTCGCAGGCGCCGGGTCGGTCAGGTCGTCGGCGGGCACGTAGATGGCCTGAACCGAGGTGATCGAGCCGTTCTTCGTCGAGGTGATGCGCTCCTGCAGGGCACCCATGTCGGTGGCCAGCGTCGGCTGGTAACCCACGGCCGAGGGAATGCGGCCCAGAAGCGCCGACACTTCCGAGCCCGCCTGGGTGAAGCGGAAGATGTTGTCCACGAAGAACAGCACGTCCGTCCCCGAGGCGTCACGGAACTGCTCGGCAATGGTCAGCCCCGTCAGCGCCACGCGCGCGCGGGCGCCGGGCGGTTCGTTCATCTGACCATAGACGAGCGCCACCTTGGACTTCTCGAGGTCGTCCATGTTGATGACGCCCGACTCGATGAACTCGTGGTAGAGGTCGTTGCCCTCGCGGGTCCGTTCGCCGACGCCCGCAAAGACCGAGAAGCCCGAGTGCACCTTGGCGATGTTGTTGATCAGCTCCTGGATGAGCACCGTCTTGCCGACGCCGGCGCCGCCGAACAGGCCGATCTTGCCGCCCTTGGAATAGGGGGCGAGCAGGTCGATCACCTTGATGCCGGTCACGAGGATCTCGGATTCGGTGGACTGGTCCTCGAATTTCGGGGCTTCGGCGTGGATGGGACGGGCCTCGGCCGCGACGACGGGGCCGCGCTCGTCCACGGGCTCGCCGACGACGTTGAGGATGCGGCCCAGCGTGGCAGGCCCCACGGGAACCGAGATAGGGCCGCCCGTATCCGTCACGCGCTGCCCGCGAACCAGCCCCTCGGTCGCGTCCATGGCGATGGTGCGCACCGTGTTCTCGCCCAGGTGCTGCGCCACCTCGAGCACGAGGCGCTTGCCGTTGTTGTCGGTCTCGAGCGCGTTGAGGATCGCGGGCAGGTGCCCGTCGAACTGCACGTCCACCACGGCGCCGATCACCTGGGTGACCTTGCCGGTCGTCGCTCCGCTGTTGCCTGCATCCAGTGCCATGGCGTGTCTCCTGTGCGTCGTCGGGCGGGGCCGCGGCCCCGGTCAGTGCGAGGGGCGCGCAGGGGCCTAGACGGCCTCCGCACCCGAGATGATCTCGATCAGTTCCTTGGTGATCGCGGCCTGGCGGCTGCGGTTGTACTGGATCGTCAGGCGGTCGATCATGTCGCCCGCGTTGCGCGTGGCGTTGTCCATGGCCGTCATGCGCGCCCCTTCTTCCGAGGCGCGGTTCTCCAGCAGGGCCGCAAAGACCTGGGTCGCCACCGCGCGCGGCAGCAGGTCCGCGAGGATGCCCTCTTCCGACGGCTCGTAGTCGTAGAGGGCCGACGGCGCCGCCCCCTCCTCCAGCTCGGCGGGGATGACGCGCTTGCGCGTGGGCACCTGGCTGATGACCGAGCGGAAGCGGTTGAAGTAGATCGTGGCGACGTCGAACTCGCCCGCCTCGAAGCGGCGCAGGATCTCGGCCGCGATCCGCTGGCCCACGGCATAGCCGATGCGCCGCTCGGCCGAGAGGTCCACATGGCCCACGAAGGCCTGTCCCCAGTCGCGGCGCAGGATGTCGCGGCCCTTCTTGCCCACGGTCAGGATCTTGACCGTCTTGCCCTCGCCCTGGAGCTTTTCGGCCTCGTAGCGCGCGAGCCGCGCGATCGAGGAGTTGAACGCCCCGCAGAGGCCGCGCTCCGAGGTCATCACCACAAGGAGGTGGACCTGCTCGCGCCCCGTGCCGCGCAGCAGCAGCGGCGCGTTGTCCGACCCCCTCGCGCCGGCGGCGAGGCCCGCGAGCACGGCGTTGAACCGCTCGGCATAGGGCCGCGAAGCCTCGGCCGCGTCCTGGGCGCGGCGCAGCTTGGCCGCCGCGACCATCTGCATGGCCTTCGTGATCTTCCGCGTGCTCTTGACCGAGGCGATGCGGTTCTTGAGGTCCTTCAGGCTTGGCATCGCCCCGTCCCCTCTGCCGCGCCGCTCAGGCGAAGTCGCGGGCGAAGGCGTCGATGGCGGCGCGGATGCGCGCCTCGGCCTCGCCGGCGATCTTGGGGTCCTCGCGCGTGATCATGTCGAGCACGTCGGGCGCCTTGGTGCGCATGTGGTGCAGAAGCCCCGCCTCGAAGCGGCTCACGTCGCGCACGGGCAGCTTGTCGAGATAGCCCTTGGTGCCCGCATAGATCACCACCACGATCTCGGCATTGGTGAGCGGCGAGTACTGGGGCTGCTTCATCAGCTCGGTCAGGCGGGCGCCGCGGTTCAAGAGCGCCTGCGTCGCGGCGTCGAGATCCGAGCCGAACTGCGCGAAGGCCGCCATCTCGCGGTACTGCGCGAGCTCGAGCTTCACCGGGCCAGCGACCGACTTCATCGCCTTGGTCTGCGCCGAGGAGCCCACGCGGCTCACCGACAGGCCCGTGTTCACCGCCGGGCGGATGCCCTGGTAGAAGAGTTCCGACTCGAGGAAGATCTGCCCGTCGGTGATCGAGATCACGTTGGTCGGGATGTAGGCCGAGATGTCGCCCGCCTGCGTCTCGACGATGGGGAGCGCGGTGAGCGAGCCCGAGCCGTGATCGGCGTTGAGCTTGGCCGACCGCTCGAGCAGCCGCGAGTGGAGATAGAACACGTCGCCCGGATAGGCCTCGCGCCCCGGCGGGCGGCGCAGCAGCAGCGACATCTGGCGATAGGCGACCGCCTGCTTGGACAGGTCGTCGTAGATGATGACCGCGTGCCGGCCGTTGTCGCGGAAGTATTCCGCCATCGCGGTGGCGGCATAGGGCGCAAGGAACTGCATCGGCGCGGGGTCCGAGGCGGTCGCGGCGACCACGATCGTGTAGGCGAAGGCGCCCGATTCCTCGAGCCGCTTGACGAACTGCGCCACGGTCGAGCGCTTCTGGCCGACGGCGCAATAGACGCAGTAGAGCTTCTTGCTCTCGTCGTCGCCGGCGGCGTCGTTGTAACTCTTCTGGTTGAGGATCGTGTCGAGCGCGATGGCGGTCTTGCCGGTCTGGCGGTCGCCGATGATGAGTTCGCGCTGGCCGCGCCCGATGGGGATCATGGCGTCCACGGCCTTGAGGCCGGTCGCCATCGGCTCGTGGACCGACCGACGGGGGATGATGCCCGGCGCCTTGACGTCGGCCACGCGCATCTCGGCGGCCTCGATCGGGCCCTTGCCGTCCAGCGGCTGGCCCAGCGCGTCCACCACCCGGCCCAGCAGCGCGTCGCCCGCGGGCACGGACACGATGGACTGGGTGCGCTTGACCGTGTCGCCTTCCTTGATGTCGCGGTCCGAGCCGAAGATCACGCAGCCCACGTTGTCGGTCTCGAGGTTCAGCGCCATCCCGCGGATGCCGCCCGGAAACTCGACCATCTCGCCGGCCTGGACGTTGTCGAGGCCATAGACGCGGGCGATCCCGTCGCCGACCGAGAGGACGCGCCCCACCTCGGCCACCTCGGCCTCCTGGCCGAAATTCCTGATCTGGTCGCGGAGGATCGCCGAGATCTCGGCCGCCTGGATCGCCATCTTATCCGACCTCTTTCATCATGTTCCCGATCCGGCCCAGCTTGGTGCGGACCGAGGTGTCGATCATGCGCGAGCCCAGCCTGACCACGAGCCCGCCGATCAGCGAGGGGTCCGTGCGCGTGCGCAGCCGCACGGTGCGGCCCTCGGCCTCCGAGAGCGTGGCCGCGAGCCGGCGCTCCTGCTCGGGCGAGAGGGGCTGGGCGGACACGACCTCGGCCGTGATCTCGCCGCGGGACCGGGCGATCAGGGCGCGCAGGGCCGCGACGAACTGGGGCAGGACGAACAGGCGCCGCTTCTGCGCCATCAGGCCCAGCGTGTTGCGCATGACGCGCGACAGGCCCATCCGCTCGGCGATGGCCGCCATGGCCGCGCCCATCTCCTCGCGCCCGATCAGGGGAGAGGCGATGAAGTCGCGGAAGTCGCTGCTCTCCGCCAGGGCTGCCTCCAGCGCCTCGAGATCCGCCTCGACCGCAGGCAGCGTCCCCTCCTCGGTAGCGATGTCGAACACGGCTTGGGCGTAGCGTCCCGCGATCCCGGCTGAAATCGAAGCTGCTTCGGACACGTCCACCCCTTTGCTGCCTTGGCTCGCCGCCGCCGCGCCACCCGGTCGCACCTTATGGCAAAGCGTCCGCCGCAGGGCGAGCCCCGGCGGAGGCGTCCGTTTCGCGGCCCCTCTAGCAGAGGGTTCCGACCCCCGCAACCGCGTCGGACCGCCCGCGGCTGCAGCTTCGCATCCCGGTGTGGCGTCTGTCCCGCCGGGACGCGGACGGGCGCACCCGGGTCGCCGGAACCGGCAGGCCGGAGGGCTGCGGACGCCGCCGCTCGGCCACGGCCAAGCCGCGGGTCGGGGCAGCGACCTGTTTGGCGGCCTCCACCATGAGGACGCCGCCTGCGGCAAAGAGCGGAAGGTGTCGGCCGGCCTTTTCCATCATGCCGCCGACGCGCCGCCAGAACCGGTGCGCCGAAGGCGGCTGGTAGAGCGTGGAAAGCGACCTCTCGACCGCGAAGCGATGCCGCCGCAGCACCACCTCGAGCTGGCCGATCGTGTAGGGGCGACCGTGCCCGAAGGGTGTCGCCTCCGCGCGCGACCACAGGCCGGCACGGTTGGGCACCACGAACAGGGCACGCCCCCCGGGTCCGAGCACGCGCCAGCACTCCTCGAGCAGCGCATCCGGGTTCTCGCTGCCTTCGAGGCCGTGCATCACCACCAGGCGATCGACGAACCCCGTCGCCAGGGGCCACAGCGTCTCCTCGCAGAGCAGGGCGACATTGCCCGCACCGGGGGGCCATGGCGTCACCCCCTGCGGCCCCGGCATCAGCGCCAGGACCCGGCGTGCCTCGGAGAGGTAGGGCCGCAGGAGGGGAAGGGCGAAGCCGTAGCCGGCCACGGTCTGGCCGCGGGCCTCGGGCCAGAGCGCCTGGGCCTCGGCCCGCAGGATCCGCTGGGCGGCCCGGCCGAGCGGAGAGCGGTAATAGAAGTCGCGCAACTCCTGGACGTCGAGATGCATGGGCCGTCTGCGTTGCGGGCGCGCCCCGGGGGCGGCAGGATCGGACCCAACTCTAAGCGCAAGGGAGCCCGTTCCGCCATGCCTACCGAGACCGCCCGGCTGCGCCTCGTGACGGTGCCGTGCCTCAGGGACAACTATGCCTTCCTGCTCCATGACGACGCCACGGGGCGGACGGCGCTCGTGGACGCGCCCGAGGCGGAACCGATCCGTGCCGAACTCGAGCGGCGCGGCTGGCAGCTGAGCGACATCCTCATCACCCATCACCATGACGACCATGTGCAGGCGGTGGACGTCCTGCGGCCGGGGGCGCGCGTGATCGGCCACAGGGCCGACAGGCACCGCCTGCCTCCCCTCGATCTGGCGGTCTCGCCCGGCGAGGCGCTCACCGTCTGCGGCGAGGCCGTGGAGGTGATCGACACGCCCGGCCACACGATCGGCCACCTGTGCTACCACTTTCCGCGCTCGGGCGTGGCCTTCACCGCCGACACGCTGATGGCGCTGGGCTGCGGACGGCTGTTCGAGGGGACGGCCGCGCAGATGTGGGCTTCGCTCCGGCGGCTGGCCGCCCTGCCCCCGGACACGATCCTGTGCTCCGGCCACGAATATACCGAAGGCAATGCCCGCTTTGCCCTGTCGGTGGACGGGGACAACCCGGCCCTGCAGGCCCGCGCGCGGGCCGTGGCCGAGGCTCGGGCCAGGGGCGAGCCGACCGTCCCCTCGCGCCTGGCCGACGAGCTGGCGACGAATCCCTTCCTGCGGGCGGACGACCCCGCGATCCGCTCCGCTCTCGGGCTGGCCGGGGCGCCGGCCGAGGAGGTGTTTGCCGCCCTGCGCGCCGCCAAGGACCGCTTCTGAGGCAGGGCCGCCAGCCCCGCCCGCCGCACCCAGCCATGTGATCGGACCTGTCCAAGTTTCCGCTTGAAGCGCGGCCGCAAACACCGATCTTTAACACCGAAGGCCGATGTTCGGGCCGGGCCACCATCCCGGCCCAAGACCAGAGGAGCACGCCAAGTGCCGTCTTTCTCGCCGACCCTCGAGCAGTCGATCCACGCCGCTCTGGCGCTGGCCAATGCCAAGCGCCACGAGCTTGCCACCCTCGAGCATCTGCTCCTCGCCCTCACGGACGAGCCCGACGCGGCGCGCGTGATGCGCGCCTGCTCGGTGGACCTTGCGGAATTGCGCAAGAACCTCGAGGACTTCATCAACGACGATCTCAGCACCCTCGTCACCGATGTGGAAGGCTCCGAGGCGGTGCCGACCGCCGCCTTCCAGCGGGTGATCCAGCGCGCGGCGATCCATGTCCAGTCCTCCGGCCGGTCGGAGGTCACGGGTGCCAACGTGCTCGTCGCCATCTTCGCCGAGCGCGAATCGAACGCGGCCTACTTCCTGCAGGAGCAGGACATGACCCGCTACGACGCGGTCAACTTCATCGCCCACGGCGTGGCCAAGGACCCCGCCTATGGCGAGAGCCGTCCCGTCACCGGAACCGGCTCGGCCAAGAAGGCCGAGGAGGAGAAGGCCGAGGCGGGCGAGGACAAGGATTCCGCGCTGGCCAAGTACTGCGTGGACCTCAATCAGAAGTCGCGCAAGGGCGACGTGGACCCGCTGATCGGCCGCGAGCACGAGGTGGAGCGCTGCATCCAGGTCCTGTGCCGGCGGCGCAAGAACAACCCCCTGCTGGTGGGCGATCCCGGCGTGGGCAAGACCGCCATCGCCGAGGGTCTGGCCTGGAAGATCGTCCATGGCGAGGTTCCCGAGGTGCTCTCGGGCGCCACGATCTTCAGCCTGGACATGGGCGCGCTCCTGGCGGGCACCCGCTACCGCGGCGACTTCGAGGAGCGGCTCAAGGCCGTGGTGTCCGAACTCGAGGGCCATCCCGACGCGGTCCTGTTCATCGACGAGATCCATACCGTGATCGGCGCCGGGGCTACTTCGGGCGGCGCCATGGACGCCTCCAACCTGCTCAAGCCGGCGCTGCAGGGCGGCAAGCTGCGCTGCATGGGCTCGACCACCTACAAGGAGTTCCGCCAGCACTTCGAGAAGGACCGGGCGCTCTCGCGCCGCTTCCAGAAGATCGACGTCAACGAGCCGTCGGTCGAGGACAGCGTGAAGATCCTCAAGGGGCTCAAGCCCTATTTCGAGGACCACCACGGCATCAAGTACACGGCCGAGGCGATCCGGGCCGCGGTGGAGCTGTCCGCGCGCTACATCAACGACCGCAAGCTGCCCGACAAGGCGATCGACGTGATCGACGAGGCCGGCGCGGCGCAGCATCTGGTGCCCGACTCGCGCCGCAAGAAGACGATTGGGATCAAGGAGATCGAGGCCGTGGTCGCCAAGATCGCGCGCATCCCGCCCAAGAATGTCTCCAAGGACGATGCCGAGGTGCTCCGGGACCTGGAGGCGAACCTCAAGCGCGTCGTGTTCGGTCAGGACGCCGCCATCGAGGCGCTCGCCTCGGCCATCAAGCTGGCCCGCGCCGGCCTGCGCGAGCCCGAGAAGCCCATCGGCAACTACCTGTTCGCCGGCCCGACCGGCGTGGGCAAGACCGAGGTGGCCAAGCAGCTCGCAGCCACGCTGGGCGTGGAGATGCTGCGCTTCGACATGTCCGAATACATGGAGAAGCATGCGGTCAGCCGCCTGATCGGCGCGCCGCCGGGCTATGTCGGCTTCGACCAGGGAGGCCTGCTCACCGACGGGGTGGACCAGCACCCCCATTGCGTGCTCCTGCTCGACGAGATCGAGAAGGCGCACCCGGACGTCTACAACATCCTGCTGCAGGTGATGGACCACGGCAAGCTGACCGACCACAACGGCCGGCAGGTGGACTTCCGGAACGTCATCCTGATCATGACGTCCAATGCGGGGGCGGCCGAGCAGGCCAAGGCCGCGATCGGGTTCGGCCGCGACCGGCGCGAGGGCGAGGACACCGCCGCCATCGAGCGCACCTTCACGCCCGAGTTCCGCAACCGCCTCGATGCCGTGATCTCCTTCGCGCCGCTCTCGCGCGAGACGATCATGCAGGTGGTGGACAAGTTCGTCCTCCAGCTCGAGGCGCAGCTCATGGATCGCGGGGTGCAGATCGAGCTGTCGCCCGAGGCGGCCGCCTGGCTGGGCGAGAAGGGCTACGACGACCGGATGGGCGCCCGCCCGCTCGCCCGCGTCATCCAGGAGAACCTCAAGAAGCCCCTGGCCGAGGAGCTGCTGTTCGGCCGACTCACCAAGGGCGGCGTGGTGCATGTCGGGGTGCGGGACGACAAGCTCGACCTGCGCTTCGAACCGCCCGCCACCCCGCGGCTGACCGGCTCCAGGCCCCCGCTGCTCACGGCCGAATAGCGGCGGCCCCGGCGCATCTGCTCCGCGACCGGGCGGGTGCGCCGACAGCTGGCGCGCCCGGACCTCCCGCCCCGGCGCGGCGAAGGAACTGGCTGGCCGGGTTTCGTTACGGGGGGATACCCTCCGGTGAACCCGGCTGATGCGAGGGAACCGGTCGGCGTCGCCCTCGGTCGGGCGGATGGCCCGCTCCGCGGCGCGGCGGAGGTCACACCGGCGGTCCAGCCGCGGCCCCCTCCGGCCGCCAGAGGCTGAGGATGTCCCCTCCCACCGGTCGCAGGGCACGAAGGACGAAACGCGGGGCGTCGGCAAGGCGGCCGAGCGCCAGCGGCCCCACGGCCGCAAGACCGTCTGCCCCCAGGGTCAGCCCTGCATGGAACTGCACCAGCTCGTCCACGAGGCCCGCCCGCAGCAGCGCGGCCGCCCAGGCCCCTCCCCCTTCGCAGAGCACCCGCATGATGCCCTCGGCCGCGAGCCGGGCCATCGCCCCGGCCGGATCGAGACCGGACGGGTCGGACGGGACCGGCAGGCAGCGGATGTGCGGCCGCTCCGACCAGGCGGGGCGCTCGGCCCCCTCGGCATGGAGAAGCCACAGGGGCGTGCCCCCCTCGCCGCGGGCCAGACGGCTCTCGGGGTGAAGCGACAGCCCGCGCGAGGCGACGACGCGCACCGGTCCGGGACGCGCGCCCATCCCTCGCAGCGTCAACAGCGGGTCGTCGGCCCGAGCGGTGCCGCCGCCCACCAGGACGGCATCGTGGCTGGCCCGCAGCGCCTGAACCGCACGGCGGGCCGCCTCGCCGGTGATCCACCGGCTCTCGCCCGAGGCGGTGGCGATCCGTCCGTCGAGCGAGGCGGCGAGCTTGAGGGTCACCCACGGCCGTCCTTCGGCGTGCCGCAAGAGGAAGCCGCCCAGGTCGGCGCGGGCTTCGTCCTCGTGCGGCCCGACGGTCACGGACAGACCGGCCTGGCGCAGCCGGCGAAAGCCCTCCCCGGCGGTGCGGGGGTCGGGGTCGCGCAGGGCCGCCACCACGCGCGAGACACCGGCCGCGATCAGGGCATCGGCACAGGGGCCGGCGCGGCCCCGATGGGCGCAGGGTTCGAGCGTGACATAGGCGGTGGCACCGCGCGCCCCTTCGCCGGCCCGGGCCAGCGCGACTGCCTCGGCATGCGGCCGGCCTCCATCCGCCGTCCAGCCCCGTCCGACCACGCGCCCGTGCCGGACCAGCACGCAACCCACCGCCGGATTGGGCCAGGCCCGCCCTGCCGCGCGGCGCCCCAGGGCCAGCGCCACCGCCATCCAGCGGCGGTCCTCCTCCCGGTCGGGCATCAGGTCTCGGCCTGGTCGGCAGGGCGCAGCTCGGCCATGAAGCGGTCGAAATCGTCCACGGCCTGGAAGTTCATGTAGACGCTGGCAAAGCGCACATAGGCGACCGTGTCGATGCGGGCGAGCGATTCCATGACGATCTCGCCGATCTGGCGCGAGGAGATCTCGGTGTCGCCGAGGGATTCCAGCCGGCGGACGATGCCCGAGACCATCTGGTCGATCCGGTCGGGTTCGATGGGGCGCTTGCGCAGGGCGATCCGGACCGAGCGTTCGAGCTTCTCGCGGTCGAAATCCTCCCGCCGGCCGTTCGACTTGAGCACCACGAGGTCGCGCAGCTGGACCCGCTCGAAGGTGGTGAAGCGCGCACCGCAAGCGGGACAGAGGCGGCGGCGGCGGATGGCGGCATGGTCCTCGGCGGGCCGGGAATCCTTGACCTGCGTATCGACATGGCCGCAGAACGGGCAGCGCATCCCCTCTCCTCTCGCTGCTGGGCGCCGGGGGCGAGCATAGGCGCCTGGCCCGCCGAAGGGTAGCGCCTCACTCGGCCGGACGGAGGGCCGGATCGGGTTGCGGCCCGTCAGGGTCGGCCAGGCCGAGGATGCGGGACGTCCCGTCGGCCCCGGGCGAGTCCGCATCCCCCTCGTCGTCGTGGTCGAGCGCGATGGTCTTGCTGGTCCGCGCTCCCATTGCCTTGAGGTCGCTGACCTGCTTGACCAGGTTCCCGCGCCCCTGGACGAGCTGGCGATGCGCCTTCTCGTGCGCGCTGCGGGCGGTCTCGAGCGCGCGGCCCACCGCCTCGAAGCTGTCGATGAAGCCCGCAAGCTTGTCGTAGAGCCGGCCCGCGCGGTCGGCGATCCGCTCGGCATTCTCGTTGCGCCGCTCGATGTCCCACAGGTGGCGCACCGTGCGCAGGGCCATCTGGAGGGTGGTCGGATAGGCGATGCCGATGCCGCGCTGCATCGCATAGGTCGTGAGTTCGGAATCGTAGGCCCAGGCGGCGGAGACGGCCCCCTCGACGGGCATGAAGAGCAGCACCCAGTCCACCGAGCCCTTGACCAGGTGGTGATAGTCGCGCTGGGCGAGTTCGTCCACGCGGGCGCGTACATGGGCGGCGTGGCGGCGCAGATGGGCGTCGCGCTCCTCCTCGGTTTCGGCGGCGACCGCGTCGGCATAGGCGGCAAGGCTCACCTTGCTGTCGATGACCAGCGCCTTGCCGCCCGGCATGTAGAGGATCACGTCGGGGCGGCGGCGGTCCCCCTCCTCGGCATCCAGCGTCTCCTGCGTGACGTAGTGGGTGCCCTTCTCGTAGCCCATCAGTTCCAGATAGCGCTCGAGCTGCGCCTCGCCCCAGGCACCCTGGCGCTGCTTGTCGCCGCGCAGCGCCCGCGCGAGGTTGGCCGCATCCTGGCTGACCGAATGGGCCTGCTGGGACAATTCCCGGATCTGCTGGGCCAGAAGGGCACGGTCCTTGTCGGCCTCCTGATGGACGGCGCGCAGCTCCAGTTCGAAGCGGCCAACCTGCTCGCGGAAGGGGGCGAGGAGTTCCTGGAGCTTCTGGGTCTGGGCCTCGGTGAACTGGCTGCCGGTGTCGCGCAGGGTGCGCGCGGCCAGCGCCTGGAACTCTCGCGTCATCTCCTCGCGGATCTCGCGCAGGCGCGCCACCTCGCGCTCGGCGGCGGCGAGACGCTCGTCCCGCTCCGTCCCCAGGGCGGCATGGGCGGCCGAGAGGCGATGGAACTCCTCCTCGACGGAGCGGAGCCGCCCGGCCGTCCGGTCGGCTTCGGCGCGCAGGGCGGCCAGGGCGGCCGCCCCCTCCTCGCGCAGCAGGCGGACCGCCTCGGTATGGTCGGCACGCATCCGCTCGGCCGCGGCCTCGAGCCGTCTCACCCCCTCGGTGGCCTGCGCGCAGCGCGCCTCGGCCTCGGCGCATCGTCCCTCGGCCTCGCGGTGGGCGATGCGGAGCGTTTCCACCTCCGCCCGCAGGGTGGCGGCCAAGGCCTCGCGTTCGGCCGCGCTGCGGGCCTGTCCCTCGGCCCGTTCGCGGGCAGCCGCGGCCTCCATCCGCGCCGCCTCCGCCTCCCGCCGGGCCTCGTCGGCCTCCGCCCGCAACCGGGCGGCCTCCGACCGCGCGGAGCGAGCCGCGGCCAGCCCCCCGCCCGCCAAGAGGAGTCCGAGCGCACAGAGCGCGAGAAGCAGAATCGGCCCGTCGGTCACCATGCGCTCACACTACCCCGAAAAGGTTAAGAAAGTGTTCACGCGCGAGCGCCGGCGGTCAAGGCGCGCTCAGCCGAACAGGCGCTCGCCCTGTTCGTCGATCATCTGCCGGGCCTTGAGCAACGACAGGCTGCGCGCCTCCTCGAGCGTGGCGGTGGTGTCGGCGCGGATCAGGTCGTGCACGCGGGGCGCGCCGTCCACCTCCTTCTCGATGCGCGCGGCGACGCGGAAGCGGCTTCCTTCCGGGATGGGCTTCGGGGTGATGCGAAAGCCCCTGTGCTCCTCGGCGGGCAGGGTTTCCCCGGCGGGCTTGCCGCCGAAGAGGCGCGACCAGAAGGGCATGGGACACCTCCCTGCGGAACGGAGCGGGTCCGCCCTTCTATCCTCTCCCGGTGCCGCAGGGCAACCGCCGCCGCCCGCCGCCCGGTCCCGATCAGGAATCGAGGAAGGAGCGCAGCTTGCGCGACCGGCTCGGATGCTTGAGCTTGCGCAGAGCCTTGGCCTCGATCTGGCGGATGCGCTCGCGCGTGACGCTGAACTGCTGGCCCACCTCCTCGAGCGTGTGATCGGTGTTCATGCCGATGCCGAAGCGCATGCGCAGCACCCGCTCCTCGCGCGGGGTGAGGGAGGCCAGAACCCGCGTCGTCGTCTCCTTGAGGTTCTCCTGGATGGCCGAATCGAGCGGCAGGATCGCGTTCTTGTCCTCGATGAAGTCCCCGAGCTGCGAATCCTCCTCGTCGCCGATGGGGGTCTCGAGGCTGATCGGCTCCTTGGCGATCTTCATCACCTTGCGGACCTTCTCGAGCGGCATCTGCAGCTTCTCGGCCAGTTCCTCGGGCGTGGGCTCGCGGCCGATCTCGTGCAGCATCTGGCGCGAAGTGCGGACGAGCTTGTTGATCGTCTCGATCATGTGCACCGGGATGCGGATCGTGCGCGCCTGGTCGGCGATCGAGCGCGTGATCGCCTGCCGGATCCACCAGGTGGCATAGGTCGAGAACTTGTAGCCGCGGCGGTACTCGAACTTGTCCACCGCCTTCATCAGGCCGATGTTGCCCTCCTGGATCAGGTCCAGGAACTGCAGGCCGCGGTTCGTGTACTTCTTGGCGATCGAGATGACGAGCCGGAGGTTGGCCTCGACCATCTCCTTCTTGGCCTGGCGCGCCTCCTTCTCGCCCTTCTGGACCTGGGCCACGATGCGGCGGAACTCGGAGATGTCCACGCCGACATACTGGCCGACCTGGGCCATCTCGGCGCGCAGCTCCTCGATGCGGTCGCGCGAGCGCTCCATGAGCATCTGCCAGCCGCGCCCCGGCTTCTGCGCCATCCGGTCGAGCCAGGTCGGATCGAGCTCGCTGCCGCGGTACTCGTCGATGAACTCGCGCCGGTTGATGCGCGCCTGGTCGGCGAGCTTCACCATCGCCGAGTCGATCGTCATGATGCGCTTGTTGATCCCGTAGAGCTGGTCGATCAGCGCGTCGATGCGGTTCGGGTGCAGGTGGAGCGAGTTGACCAGCGCCACGATCTCGGCCCGCAGCTTCTGGTAGCGCTCCTCGCGCTCGGCCCCGAACGAGCCGTCCTCGTTCAGGGTGGCGGACATGCGCGCGTCCTGCATGTCCGACAGGGTGGCGAAGTCGCGCGCGATCGCCTCCAGCGTCTCGAGGACGCGGGGCTTGAGCGTGCTTTCCATCGCCGCCAGCGACATGTTGGAGCCGTCGTCGTCGTCCTCGTCCTCGTCGCGCAGCAGGGGATTGCCGTCGGCATCGAGTTCGGGTCCGGCCTCGCGCCGGGCGGCCGGCGCCGCCCCCTCCTCCACCAGCGGTTCCATCGGCTCGTCGCCGCCCAGCTGGTTGCCGAACGTGGCCTCGAGGTCGATCACGTCGCGCAGCAGGATCTCCTCGGAGAGAAGCTCGTCGCGCCAGATGGTGATGGCCTGGAACGTGAGCGGGCTCTCGCACAGGCCGGCGATCATCGTGTTGCGCCCCGCCTCGATGCGCTTGGCGATGGCGATCTCGCCCTCGCGCGACAGAAGCTCGACCGAGCCCATCTCGCGCAGGTACATGCGCACGGGATCGTCCGTGCGGTCGAGCTTCTCGGTCTCGCCGCCCGCCAGGGCAAGGTCGCGGCCCCCGCCGACCACGGCCACCTCGCGCGAGCCCTGGGATTCCTCCTCCGATTCCTCGGATTCCTCGCTCTCGGTGACCTGGATGCCCATTTCCGACAGCATGGACATCACGTCCTCGATCTGGTCGGAGGAGACCTGATCGGGCGGCAGGACGGCGTTGAGCTGGTCGTAGGTGATGTAGCCGCGCTCCCGCGCCTCCGCGATCATGCGCTTGACGGCAGCCTGGCTCATGTCGAGCGAGATGTCGCCGTCCTCGGCGTCGTCCTTGTGGAGGTCGTCGGTGTCCTTGGCGGCCATGCGGTGCTCCGTGGGGAAAACGAGGCGACTGGTCGGGGTCCCTGATTCGGTGATTCGGCCGGCCCGTCGGAGGCGAATCAACGGCGACCGGAAGTGATTCGCAACGGGGACGGTGATTCCCCGAAGATGGTCCATCTGGGGTGCGCCGCAGGCGGGGTCAAGGGCGACGGGGCCTGCGGGCATAGTCGATCCGGCCGAAGACCAGCGCGGCCCTGTCCTTCTCGTCGCGGTCGAGCGCCACCCCGTTGGGGGCGAGGATCACGTCGCGCGTGTCCTCCGCCTCCTGGCGGCGGGTGGGATCGAGCGCGGCGGCGGCTTCGGCCAGATGGCGCGTCACCCATTCGCCCTCGGCGGCGGCGATCTCCTCCTCGCCCTCGCGCAGGGCGGCGGCGTGGATCTGGCGTCCCTCGAGCCGCGCGAGGGCCTCGGCCAGGTCCAGCCGCGCGGCCTCCTCGGCCTCGCCCGCGGGGCGGAGCGGAAGAAGCGGCGCGCGCGCGAGCAGCGCCGCGACGGCTTCGGCCCCGATCTCGGCAGACAGGGCGGCCGCCGGATCGGGTGCGTCCGCATGGCGCAGCAGCGCGTCGCGCAGCGCCGCCTCGGCCGGATCGGGGCAGTCGAGCGCCTCGATGGCGGGGGCGAAGGACGCGACGAGGCGCGGATGGGCAAGGCAGAGGGCGAGCACCGCCCGGCGCAGCCCCGTCTCGGGACCGGCCCGCTCGGCCCACAGCACGTCGAAGAGGATGTTGCGCACCGGCGTCGCCGGAGGGAGCGCCAGGGCGCTGCGGCGCGCGGCGGCGGTCGGCGCCGCGGCGGGTCGCGGGGCGCCGGCGCGGCCGCGGGCGGACGGCGCGAGCGCCGGGGCTCCGGCTGGCCGGGACGGCGCCCAGAGGGCGCGCGTCAGGCGACGGAACTCGTCCTCGTAATGACGGCGCAGGGCGGGGTCGCGCACGGTCCTGGCGATGGCGGCCAGCCGACGGTCGAGGGCGGCGCGCCGTTCGGGCGAGTCGAAGACCTGCCCCTCGGTCTCGCGCCGCCACAGCAGCGCCACGGCGGGCTCGGCCGCGTCCACCAGCGCCTGCATGGCCGCGCGACCGCCCTGACGGATCAGGTCGTCGGGATCGAGCCCCTCCGGCAGGAGGGCAAAGCGCAGACCCTGCCCCGCCTCCATGCGGGGCAGGGCCAGGTCCACCAGGCGCAGACCCGCCCGCAGGCCCGCCGCGTCTCCGTCGAGCGCGATCACCGGCTCGGGCGAGAGGCCCCACAACAGGGTCAGTTGCTCGGCCGTCACCGCCGTGCCGAGCGGTGCCACGGCCCCGGCCAGCCCCGCCTCGGACAGGGCGATCACGTCCATGTAGCCCTCGGCGACGAGGAGCGGCGCCCCGCGGCCCACGGCTTCCCGCGCGCGGGCGAGGTTGAACAGCGTGCGGCCCTTGTCGAAGATCGGCGTCTGGGGCGAGTTGAGATACTTGGCGCGCGCGCCCGGATCGAGCGAGCGGCCGCCGAGCGCCACGGTCCGCCCGCGCGCGTCGCGGATGGGAAAGATCACCCGCCCCCAGAAGCGGTCGTAGCGCCCCCCCTGTCCCTCGCCCACGAGGCCCGCCTCGAGCAGCAGATCGGCCGGGACGCCCTTCTCGAGGAGCGCGCGCGACAGGCCCTGGCGGTCCTCGCCGGCCCAGCCGATCTCCCAGCGGGCGATGGCCTCGTCCGACAGGCCGCGGCGCGCGAGATAGGCCCGGGCCTGCTCTCCCTCGCGGCGCGACAGCAGCAGGCGGTAATGGCGCACCGCCATCTCCATCACCTCCACGAGGCGGGCCGAACGGGAGGCGGCCTCGGCGGCGCGGGGATCGCGCGCGGGCAGGGCAAGACCCGCCTCCCGCGCGAGGATCTCCACCGCCTCCATGAAGGACACGTTCTCCGCGTCCTTGACGAAGCCGATCGCGTCGCCCTTCGCATGGCAGCCGAAGCAGTAGAAGAAGCCCTTGCGGTCATCCACGTGGAACGAGGCGGTCCGCTCCTCGTGGAAGGGGCAGGGCGCCCAGAAGTCGCCCCTGGACGGGTTCGACCGGCGCTGGTCCCAGATCACCTTGCGCCCGACCACGCGGCTCAGCGGCACGCGCGCGCGCAACTCGTCGAGAAAGCCCGGCGGCAGGGTCATGGCGGCATTATCGCAAGGCGCCCGGCGATTCTGCCAGCGCCGGGCGATCAACTCTGACGCAGGCCGGCAAAGAAGTCGCGCAGCAGCGCGGCGCAGGCGGCCTCGCTGTGCCCGCCATAGAGGTCGGGGCGGTGGTGGCATTGCGCATGCGAGAACACGCGCGCCCCGTGCCGCACGCCGCCCCCCTTGGGATCGTCCGCCCCCCAGTGGAGCCGCGCGAGGCGCGCAAGCCCAATGGCCGCCGCACACATGGCGCAGGGCTCGAGCGTCACCCAGATCGCGTGACCCGGCAGCCGTTCGGAGCCCGCGGCGGCACAGGCGGCGCGGAGCGCCAGGATCTCGGCATGGGCGGTGGGATCGGCAAGCTCCCGCGTGCGGTTGCCCGCGCGCGCCACGATGCGCCCGGCCGGATCGGTGATGACGGCGCCCACCGGCACCTCGCCGCGCAAGGCGGCGGCGCGCGCCTCCTCGAGGGCGGCGTCCATCTGGCTCGCGAAGGTCATGGGACCACGTGACAGGCAGGGCCGCGCTTGCCAAGCCCTCTGGTCGGCCGTCTCCGAAGGGCGTATGGGCCGCGCATGAGCACCGATCCCGACAGGCCTGACCCCGAGGAGCCTTCCGCCGCACCCGACCCGTCCCCCTCCGCGGGGGAGCCGGCCGAGGAGGCCCCGCGCCCGGAGGCCGGCGAGCGCATCGCCAAGGCGCTCTCGCGCGCCGGGGTGGCGTCCCGCCGCGATGCCGAGCGCATGGTGCTGGCGGGACGGGTGCGGGTGAACGGGGCGGTGGTCGCCTCTCCCGCCACCGATGTGCGCCCCGGCGACCGCATCGAGGTGGACGGGGAACTCGTCCCCCCGCCCGAGGCGACGCGGCTGTGGCTCTATCACAAGCCCGCGGGTCTGGTGACGACCGAGCGGGACGAGGAGGGGCGGCCGACCGTCTTCGACAACCTGCCGGAGGACCTGCCGCGCGTCATGAGCATCGGCCGGCTGGACCTGTCGTCCGAAGGGCTTCTGCTGCTGACCAACGACGGCGAGATCAAGCGGCGGCTCGAACTGCCCTCGACCGGCTGGCTCAGGCGCTACCGGGTGCGGGTCCACGGCACGCTGAGCGAGGAGCAGATCGAGGCGCTGCGGGCGGGCCTGACGGTGGACGGGATCGAGTATCAGCCGATGGAGGTCGCGCTCGACCGCGTGGTGGGGGCGAATGCCTGGTTCACGATTGGCCTGCGCGAGGGCAAGAACCGCGAGATCCGACGCGCCATGGAGCATCTGGGCGCGCAGGTGAGCCGCCTGATCCGCATCAGCTATGGCCCCTTCCAGCTGGGCGACCTGCCGGTGGGGGAGGTGGAGGAGGTCCGCCCGCGCGTGGTGCGCGACCAGCTCGGCCTGAAGCCGCCGGAGGCCGAGCCGAGCCGCCGCCGCAAGGGCGAGGGGCCTGCGCCCCAGCCGGCCGCTCCCCGCCCGCGGCCGGCCCGTCCCGTCCTGGCGCCCGCCGGCACGGCCGGGGCGCGCGTGGCGCGCGCGATCCGGCCCAGGGGGGCCCCGCCCCGGCCCGGCCGGCCGGGGTCCCGGGGGGCGGAGAGGAGCGGCGAGGACCCCTTCCCGCGCCAGCGCACCTGGATGCGCAAGGACGGGCCCGACGCGGCGCCCGAGGCGGCCTCGCCTCCCGGCAGGACCCGGCGCGACGGCGAGGGACGGGGCCAGCGGTCCAGCGGGGCGGGGCGCGGCGCGCCCGGAGGCGAGGAGCGGCCGCGCCAGCCGCGGAGCGCGGGCTACCGCAGCCATCGCGACGGGCCGGGGACGAGCGGCGAGCGGCCGCGTCAGGCCGCAGGCCGCCGCAGCTCCGCCCCGCCGGACGACCCCGGAACGCCCGAGGCCCGCCCCCGGCGGATCCGGGCCGAAGGGGATCGCGCGGCCCGCAAGCCGCGCGCGGGCGGCGCGCGGCACGGTCCGCGGCCGGAGACGGCCGGCGGACGGCCGGGCGGGGCGGACCGGGCGGTGGAGCGGCCGGGCCGTGCCCGGACCCCGGAGCGCCGGTCGGGAGACGAGCGGACAATGCGCCCCCGTGGCGCTGGAAGCGGCGGCGCGAAGGCCGGCGCCAAGCCGCGCTGGGACGCGCAGGCCCGGCGGAGCCGGACCGGCGCGCAGGCCGATGCGCCGCGCCCGGCCCGGGCGGACCGTCCCGATCGGCCTCCTCCGGGGCGCCCGCCGGCAGGCGGGGGGCGCAAGCGGCCGCCGGGGGGCGACCGGCCGGGCCCGCGCCGCCCGCGCAAGGGATAGGACGGGCGCCCGCCCCTTCACAGCGCGCGCGGCCGCTCCCATCTGCGGCAGGCGCGTTCGGAACGCGACCGTCTTCGCGGCGTTGACGGGCCGGACAGGCGGCGGGCGCCGGACAGGCAGGGGCCGCGCAGGCGGGCGGAGGATGCTCTTGCCGCCCGGTGGCCGCGTAAGGGAGAATGGGTCATGGCCCGGCTGATCCTTCTGCTGATGCTGTTTGCGGCGCTCGCCCTTGCGGTGGTGGCGGCGGTGCTGCTGCTGCGGGTGCTCCGGCTGCCCCTTGCCACCCCCCTGCCTGCTCCCCAGACGGAGGACGCCATGCCCCGCACCGCGCGCAACGTGGCCTATGCGCTGCTGATCCTTCTGCTGCTCGGGGTGACGAGCGGCCTTCTGGCCGGGCCGGCGGTGCCCTGATGGCCCAGCGATTCGGCGGACGGTTCAGTCCTGGCGGTCCCTTCGGCGCGCGGGCGCAGGGCGGCTCGGCCCAGGACGAGGCGCTGCGCGAGGCCGCGGCCGAGGCCCGGCGCGTCGATGCCGCCGGCGCGCGCGCCAACCTGATGATGTTGCCCCCGCTGGTCGCGGCCTTCACCGGCCTGTTCGCGGGGCCCGTCGGCCTCGTGCTGTCGCTCGGCGCGGCCGCCGCGCTGGGCCTCGGGGCCTGGCTCCTGCGCGAGGGGCTGCGGGCCGAGGCCGCCTTTCACGCCCGCCCGACGGCACGCCGCCCCGCCGTGCCGCGCAAGATCATGGCGGCGATCCTCACGGCCGGCGGCACCGCGCTCGCCGCGCTCGCCGCCGGGCAGGAGGCGCTTGGGGCGGGTCTCTATGCGGTGGCGGCGGGGGGCCTGCACCTCGTGGCCTTCGGCCTCGACCCCTTGCGCGACAAGGGCGCCGAGGGGCTCGACGGCGCCCAGCGCGACCGCGTCGCCCGCGTCACCGGAGAGGCCGAGGCGCATCTTCTCGCCATGCGCGAGGCCGTGGCGACCCTGGGCGACCGCGCCCTCGAGACGCGCGTGGCCGGGTTCGAGGCGCTGGCGCGGCGGATGATCCGCACCGTCGAGGAGGACCCCCGCGACCTCGCCGGCGCGCGGCGTTATCTGGGCGTCTACCTGATGGGCGCGCGCGATGCGACGACCAAGTTCGCCGACCTCTACCGGCGCACCCGCGACGAGGGGGCGCGGCGCGACTGGGAGGCGCTGCTTGGGGATCTGGAGACACACTTCGCCTCCGCCACCACGAAGATGCTGGAAGGCGGACGCGAATCCATGGACATCGAGATCAAGGTCCTGCGCGACCGGCTGGGGCGCGAAGGCGTCAGGCCGGACTGAGACCCCACGAGGAGGGAGAGACCCCCATGACGGAGAACGTCCGCGACGCGGCCCGCGCCGCCCTCGCCCAGGCCGAGAAGGTCACGGCCGTGGTCCTGCCCGAACCCGCGCCCGCGGCCGAGGTGGTGCCCCTCGAACAGGCCGACCCCGCCAAGGAGGCCGAGATCCGCCGCCGCATGGCCGAGATCGACCTCGGCAACACCACCTCCATCGTGGGCTTCGGCTCGCGCGCGCAGACCGAGCTGCAGGCGATCAGCCAGGCCATGCTCGAGGGGGTGCGCAACAAGGATGTCGGCCCCGCGGGCGAATCGCTGCGCTCGATCGTGGCGGCCATCCGCGGCTTCTCGCCCGAGGAGCTCGACGGCCGGCGCGACCGCTCGCTCTGGGAGCGGCTGACGGGCCGCCTCGCCCCCGCCGCCCGCTTCCAAGAGCGCTTCACCGAGGTGCAGGCCCAGATCGACCGCATCACCGACGACCTGCTCAAGCACGAACATGCGCTGCTGAAGGACATCGAGGCGCTCGACCAGCTCTACGACAAGACGCTGGCCTTCTACGACGAACTCGCGCTCTACATCGCCGCCGGCGAGGCCAAGCTCAAGGAACTCGACAGCGACACGATCCCCGCCAAGGAGGCCGAGGTTCAGGCCGCCCCCGAGGATCAGGCCGTCATGCGCGCCCAGGAACTGCGCGACCTGCGCGCCGCGCGCGACGACCTTGAGCGGCGGGTGCACGACCTCAAGCTCACGCGGCAGGTCACGATGCAGTCGCTGCCCTCCATCCGCCTCGTGCAGGAGAACGACAAGAGCCTCGTGACCAAGATCAACTCGACGCTGGTCAACACCGTGCCCCTGTGGGAGACGCAGCTCGCCCAGGCGGTGACGATCCAGCGGTCGAGCGCGGCGGCCAGCGCGGTGCGCGAGGCCAACGACCTCACCAACGAGCTTCTGACGCGCAACGCGGAGAACCTGCGCGACGCCAACCGCACCATCCGGCAGGAGATGGAGCGCGGCGTGTTCGACATCGAGGCGATCAAGGCCGCCAACGAGAACCTCATCGCCACCATCAACGAAAGCCTCCAGATCGCCGACGAGGGCAAGGCCCGCCGCGCCGCGGCCGAGGCCGACCTGCGCCGGATGGAGCAGGAGCTGAAATCGACCCTTGCGGCCGCCCGGTCGCGCGCGACCGGCCTGGGCGAGACGGTCGGCCAGGCGTCGCCCCGGCGCTGAGGAGGAGGGCGGTGGAGGGCGGACCCCGCGCGCTCGCCGTGCTGGCTGCGGCGATCCTGGGCCTGGCCGGATGCGATCTGCCGCCGCCCGAGCCGGACCCTGCGCCCCAGGCCGAGGCGCCCCCTCCGCCGCCGCCCCCGCCGGCCCGCCCGCGGCCGCAGCCCGCGCCGCCGCCCCCGCCCCCTCCGGCGGCCGAGCCCTCCGCGGCGAGCCGCGCGCTCGAGCTCTACTACCGGCGGCTGCAATCGGACCTGCTGGCGCAGGGGCTTCTGCGCGGCGACGGAGGCGGCGCGGACACGCCCTTCACCGACACGATGCTCGCGCGCAACTTCATGGAGATCGCCTTCTTCGACGAGTTCAGCGAGACCGAGGGCGGCTCGCTCGTGCCGGTGCGGCGCGAGAGCGTCCTGCGCCGCTGGGACGGGCCGATCCGCATGCAGATCGAGTTCGGCGCTTCCGTTCCCGAGGACCAGCGCCGCCGCGACCGCGCATCCATCGCGGCCTATGCCTCGCGCCTGTCGCGCCTGACGGGGGTGCCGATCACGCTGGTGGACGGAGGGGGCAACTTCCACGTCGCAATCCTGTCGGAGGACGAGCGCCGCGCCTGGGAGCCGCGCCTGCGCGAGATCGTGCCCGACATCGCCGCTTCCTCCGTGCGCACCTTCGTCAACCTGCCCCGCTCGACGCTGTGCCTCGTGATCGCGTTCGGCCGCGACGGGCAGCCCGCCTATGACCGGGCCGTGGCGCTGATCCGGGCCGAACATCCGAACCTCCTGCGCACCGCCTGCATCCACGAGGAGCTGGCGCAGGGCATGGGCCTGGCCAACGACTCCCCGCGCGCGCGGCCCTCGATCTTCAACGACGACGAGGAGTTCGGCCTGCTCACCCGCCATGACGAGCTGCTGCTGCGCATCCTCTACGACCGGCGGCTGCGCACCGGCATGAGCGCGGAGGAGGCCCGCCCCCTCGTCCGCCAGATCGCCGCCGAGCTGATGGCCGAGGAGCGCACCCGCACCGCCGCCTCGCGCTAGCGCGCAGCCGCGGGGCCGCCTATATCGGAAGGCACGGCCGGAGGACCGGCCCGGACAACGCGGAGCGGCGCCATGGTCTTCGGCTTCATCAAGGGTCAGTTCATCGACGTCATCGCCTGGACCGACGACACGCGCGACACGATGGTCTGGCGGTTCGAGCGTTACGGCAACGAGATCAAGTACGGCGCCAAGCTCACCGTCCGCGAGGGGCAGGCGGCCGTGTTCGTCCACGAGGGGCAGCTCGCCGACGTGTTCGGCCCCGGTCTCTACCGGCTCGAGACCAACAACATGCCCATCATGACGACGCTCCAGCACTGGGACCACGGGTTCCAGTCGCCGTTCAAGAGCGAGATCTACTTCGTCAACACGACCCGCTTCACCGACCAGAAATGGGGCACGCGCAACCCGATCATGGCGCGCGACCCCGAATTCGGCCCCGTCCGCCTGCGCGCCTTCGGCACCTATGCGATGCGCGTCACCGATCCGGGTCGGTTCATCAAGGAGATCGTCGGCACCTCGGGCGAGTTCACGACCGCCGACGTCTCCAACCAGATCCGCAACATCGTCGTCCAGGAAGCCTCGCGCGTGCTCGCCGGATCGGGCATCCCGGTGCTCGACATGGCGGCCAACACGCGCGACCTGGGCCGCATCGTGGCCGAGGCGATCGCGCCGACCATCGCCGAATACGGCCTCTCGATCCCCGAATTCTACATCGAGAACATCTCGCTGCCCGAGGAGGTCGAGCGCGTCCTCGACCAGCGCACCTCGATGGGCGTGGTGGGCGACCTGTCGAAATACACCCAGTTCGCGGCCGCCCAGGCGCTGGGCGAGGCCGCGCGCAACCCCGGCGGCGGCGCTGGGGCGGGCATGGGTGTCGGCGTGGGGATGGCCATGGCCGGCATGGCCGCAGGCGCCGCCGCGGGCCCGTGGGGCCAGCGCCCCGCCGAGGCCGCGCCTTCCGCGCCGCCCGCAGCCCAGGGCACCGCGCCGCCCCCCCCGCCCCCGGCCGAGGTCCAGTGGCACGTGGCCGAGAACGGCGAGACGCGCGGCCCCTTCGGCCGCAGCGAACTCGAGCGGATGGCGCGCGAGGGCAGCCTGACCCGGGATCACCATGTCTGGACGCCGGGGCAGGACGGCTGGACGCGCGCGGGCGACGTGGAGGCGCTCCGCTCCGTCTTCGACCAGGTGCCGCCCCCGCCACCCCCGCCGGCGGGCTGAGCGGACCGCCCAGGGGCAGCAGCCCGCTTGCAGCCTGTCCGCGCGCCCCCCATAACGGCGCGGGACGGCGGCAGGAGGGGCGTGCGCGGCGATGGCAGATTACCGCTTCCCCTGCGAGAACTGCGGCGGCCAACTCGTCTTCGCGCCCGGCCAAACCTCGCTCACCTGCCCCTTCTGCGGCCATGTCCAGGAGATCCCCGAGGCCCCCGAGGAGGACCGCTCCGAGGCGCTGCGCGAGATCGACTACCGCGAGACGGTGCGCCGCATGGAGCGCGGCGCCGCCTTCGAGGAGACGCGCGTCATCGCCTGCCCGACCTGCGGCGCGCAGACCGAGTTTCCCGAGGGTGTCAAGGCCACCACCTGCCCCTTCTGCGCCACGCCGCTGGTGACGGCTCAGACGGGCACGCACCGGCATGTCAGGCCCTCGGCTCTCATCCCCTTCGCCCTGTCGGAGGAGGAGGCGCGCGCGGCCATGACGCGCTGGCTGGGCAGCCTGTGGTTCGCCCCCAACGGGCTGCAGGACTACGCGCGCAAGGGGCGCCGGATGGACGGGGTCTATGTGCCCTACTGGACCTTCGACGCCGACACCCGGACCGAGTATCGCGGCCAGCGCGGCGACGATTACTGGGTGACGCGCACCGTCATGCGCGACGGCAAGCCCGTCCAGGTCAGGGAGCGGCGCACCCGCTGGCGATCGGTCCGCGGCCGCGTCGCCCGCTTCTTCGACGACGTGCTCGTGCTCGCCTCCCATTCGCTGCCCAAGGCGCACACGGACGCGCTCGAGCCGTGGGACCTCCGCGCGCTCGAACCCTACCGCCCCGACTACCTGTCGGGCTTCATGGCCGAAGGCTATTCCGTCGGCCTCGAGGAGGGATTCGCGGAGGCCCGCGCGATCATGGACCGCGTGATCCAGGCCGACATCCGCCGCGACATCGGCGGCGACCACCAGCGCATCACCCAAGCCGTGACCCAGTTCGGCGACGTGACCTTCAAGCACGTCCTTCTGCCCGTCTGGGTCGCGGCCTACCGGTTCCGCGGCCGGTCGTTCCGCTTCGTGGTCAACGGCCAGACCGGCAAGGTCCAGGGCGAGCGGCCGTACTCGCCGTGGAAGATCGCCTTTGCGGTGATCCTCGGGCTGATCGCCGCGGCCGTGCTGGCCTACCTCTATGCGATGGCCGAGGGAGGCGGGTTCTGAGGGCATGACGGAGGCACGAGAGCCATGATCCTGTGCTGCGGCGAGGCGCTGATCGACATGCTGCCGCGCACCCTGCCGGACGGCGAGGCGGCCTTTGCGCCCCATGCCGGGGGCGCGGTGTTCAACACGGCCGTGGCGCTCGGTCGGCTGGGGGCGCCGGCGGGGTTCCTGTGCGGGCTCTCCTCCGACCTCTTCGGCGATCTTCTGCGCGAGACGCTGGCCGCCGCCGGAGTGGACAGCTCGCTCTCGCCCGTCTCGGGCCGGCCGACCACGCTCGCCTTCGTGCGGCTCAGGGACGGGCATGCCAGCTACACCTTCTACGACGAGGGGACCGCGCTGCGGATGCTTTCGCCCGCGGACCTGCCCGCCCTGCCCCCTCGGGTCGAGGCGCTATTCCTGGGCGGCATCTCGCTCGTGGGCGAGCCCTGCGGATCGGCCTTCGAGGCGCTCCAGGCGCGCGAGGCGGGGTCGCGCGTGACCATGCTCGACCCCAACGTGCGCCCCTCCTTTGTCGCGGACGAGGGCGCTTATCGCGCGCGGATCGACCGCATGATCGCGCGCGCCGACATCCTCAAGGTCTCGGACGAGGACCTGCGCTGGCTCGCGGGGCCGGGCGATCCGACCGACCAGGCGCGCGCGCTGCTCGCCCGCGGGCCGCGCCTCGTGCTGGTCACGCGCGGCGCGGCCGGCGCCTCGGGCCACCTGCCCGAGGGGCATGTGGAGGTCGAGGCGCCCCAAGTCGCCGTGGCCGACACGGTGGGCGCGGGCGACACGTTCAACGCGGGCGTGCTGGCCGCGCTCTGGCGCGCGGGCCGGCTGTCGCGCGCGGGGCTCGCGCATCTCGACGAGGAGGCGCTGCGCGAGGCGCTGACGCTCGGCGTGCGCGCGGCCGCCGTCACCGTCTCGCGCCCCGGCGCGAACCCCCCCTGGGCGCGCGAGCTGTGAGGGCGCTGGTCCAGCGCGTCTCCGAGGCCGCCGTGCGCGTGGACGGCCAGACGGTGGGCGCGATCGGACCGGGCCTTCTGGTGCTGGTCTGCGCCATGGCGGGCGACGACGACGACCGGCCCGCCCTGCTCGCCGCCAAGGTGGCGCGACTGCGCATCTTCCGCGACGCGGCCGGCAAGATGAACCGCTCGCTCCTCGACACCGGCGGCGCGGCGCTGGTCGTCTCCCAGTTCACGCTCGCCGCCGACACGTCGCGCGGCAACCGCCCCGGCTTTTCCGCCGCCGCGCCGCCCGATCGGGGCGAGGCGCTCTACGAGTCCTTCGCCGACGCGCTCGCCGCCCTGGGCGTGCCGGTCGAGCGGGGGCGGTTCGGCGCGGACATGCAGGTGTCGCTGGTCAACGACGGCCCTGTGACGATCCCGCTCGAGATCTAGGCCGCAAGGCGCCGCAGCCCCCCCGACTCCTCCCAGCGCAGCAGGCCGCGCGCCACCAGATGGTTGGCATGGGCGATCACCTCGCCCACGGCGAATCCCGTCTTGTGCGGGTCGAGCGGGCGCGGGAACACCACCGGCAGAAGCTCGGCCGCCGTCCGCGGGCGCTCGGCGCAGGCGGCGCGGATCAGGTCGCAGCGCGCCTCGTGGTGGCGGTCCAGCTCCGCGATCCGCTCGTGCAGGCCGCGAAAGGGCCGCCGGTGCCCCGGCAGGACCAGCGCCCCCTCTCCCACCTCGCGGCCCAGCATGGCCAGGCCCGCGCGGAACTCGCCCACCGGGTCCCCCTCGGGCTCGAAGGCCGAGGCCGAGACGTTGGGGCTGATCCGCTCGATCACCTGGTCGGCCGCGATCAGCAGCCCGTCGGCGGGCGCGTGCAGCAGGATCTGCTCGGGCGCGTGGCCGTCCGCGCTCAGCACCGACCAGTCCCGCCCGCCCAGCCGCAGCCGCATCCCGGCCGAGAGCCGCCGGTAGGTCCGGGGCGGCAGGGTCAGGCGCCGCAGATAGGCGTGCCCCAGCGTGCGCACCCGGTCCGCCAGGGCGGGCGGCATCCCGTGCGCGGCGTAAAGGCGGCCGTATTCCTCGGCCTCGAGCAGCCCCGGCGCATGCGCGAGCGCGGTGGCGCTCAGGAACGCCGTCCGGCTGGTCCAGAGCGGCACGCTCAGCCTCTCGCAGAGCCAGCCCGCCAGACCGATATGGTCCGGGTGGTGATGCGTGACCAGCACCGCCCCCACGGGCCCCAGCGCGGGCAGCAGCGCGTCCCAGGCCGCGCGGCTGGCCTCGTCGGCGATCCCGGTATCGAGGATCACCCAGCCGCTCGAATCCTCGAGCGCATAGACGTTGACGTGATCGAGGCGAAAGGGCAGCGCCAGCCGCGCCCAGAGCAGGCCCGGCGCGACCTCGGTCCAGCGCCCCGGCGGGGGCGGCTCGGGAAAGGGAAAGTCCATGGGGCGTCTCCGGGCCGTGGCCGCTCGCAGCTAGCGCAGCCCCGCCCCGGCGGCCAGTGGCGACGCGGCGCCCCTCAGCCCGAGGGGTCGAGCACGATCTTGCCCAGCACCCGGCCCCCCTCCATCGCCTCGTGCGCCTCGACGATGCGCGACAGCGGCAGGCGCAGGCCGATCTGGTGGCGCAGCGCCCCCTCCGCGAGCCAGCGGTTGATGTCGCGCACGGCCGCCTGCAGCGCGGATTCGGCCGCCTCGTAGATCAGCACGGCATGAAGGCGCGCGTCGCGCAGCATCAAGGCGCGGAAGTCCAGGACCGGGCGCGGCACCGCGTCCGACGCATAGGCCGCGATCGTCCCCCCCGGCGCCAGCACGGCCAGGCTCACGTCCAGGTTGGCGCCCAAGGCGACCTCGACGAGGCGGTGGATGCCCTCCGGCGCTTCGGCCCGGATCGCGGCGGCGAGGTCGCCCCCCCGGCGGTCGAGCACCACGTCCGCCCCCGCCTCCCGCGCGCGTTGGACGGCCTCGGGGCGGCTCGCGGTGGCCAGCACCCGCGCCCCCAGCAGCCGCGCCATCTGGACCGCATAGAACCCGACCGCCCCCGCGCCCCCCTGCACGAGAACCGTCCGCCCCGCGATGGGCCCGTCGGCGAGCAGCGCGTAATGCGCCGTCATGGCCGGGATGCCCAGGCAGGCGCCCTCCTCGAAGGTGGCGGGCTCGGGCAGCGGGGCGGCGCGCGCGGCGGGCAGGACGCACCATTCGGCCGCCGTGCCCCGCGGCCGGCCGCGCTGGGCGAACCACAGCCAGACGCGCTCGCCCAGGCGCGCGGGGTCCACGCCCTCGCCCACGGCGTCGATCGTGCCCGCCCCGTCCATGTGCGGGGTCACGGCCGGAAACGGCATCTCCGCGTCCCCCGGCCGCACGCCGCGCGCCTTGGTGTCGGTCGGGTTGACGGCCGAGACGGCCACCCGCACCCGCACCTCGCCCGGGCCGGGCTGCGGCTCGGGCAGGTCCACGAGTCGGAGCACCTCGGGCGCGGGGCCCCGCCGCCTGTACTCGGCCGCCCTCATGCGAGCCTCACCGGCCGGCCCGTCCGCACGCTCTCGTCGGCAGCGAGGCAGACGGCAAGCGAGCGCAGCGCGTCGCGCAGATGGCGCGACAGGTCCAGATCCTCCCGGATCGCGCGGGCGACAAAGGCTGCCTCGCGATCGCAGAGGCCCTGATGGTCGGGCTCGTCGCCGGCCGCCAGGAGCTCCGGCGGACGGCCGGTGCGATGGCGCCGCAGCGCGCTGGTGCCGACATGCACCGCATGGTCGTCGGACGCGCCGCTCTCGTCTCCCCGGATCGACACGGCCCCGCCGGGCGAGATCACGTCCTTCACGAAGAACGCCGTCTCCGACATCATCGGTCCCCAGCCCGCCTCGTACCAGCCGGCCGAGCCGTCGGCGAACAGCACCTGGAAATGCCCGTAATTGTACATGTCCGGCGCGATCTCCTCCGTCAGCCGCACGCCCATGCCGCGCACCTCCACCGGCTCGGAATCGGTGATCTGGCACATCACGTCCACGTAATGCACCCCGCAATCGACCAGCGGCGAGACCGATTCCATCAGCCGCCGGTGCACCGCCCAGCTGTCCCCCGTGGAGCGCTGGTTGAGGTTGAGGCGGAACACCCAGGGCCCGCCCAGCGCGCGCGCCTCCTCGATCAGACGGATCCAGGCCGGATGGTGGCGCAGGATGTAGCCCACGACCAGCTTGCGTCCGGCGCGCCCCGCCGCGGCGACCACCGCCTCCGCATCGGCCAGCGTCGCCGCCAGGGGCTTTTCGACAAAGACATGCGCCCCCGCCTCCAGCGCTGCCAGCGCGATCCCGGCATGGCTGTCGGGATGGGTGGCGATGGAGACCACATCGGGCCGCAGCCGGTCCAGTGCCGCGCGCAGGTCGTGCTCCACCGCGTAGCGGTCGAGCGGCGGCGGCAGGCGGACGGGCGAGCGGTTCACGAGCCCCGCGATCGCGAAACCGGGGCTCGCCTCATAGGCCAGGGCATGGCTGCGCCCCATCGTTCCGAGACCCACGACGAGGACGCGCAGGGGTCGGTCGCTGGTCTGCATCGGCACCTCCCGCCCCGATCATGCCCGCCCGAGGGCCGGTGTAAAGCCGCCCTCAGCGCGCGCCCAGCCGCCCGAGGATGGCCTCCGTCTCCGGCGCCGGTCCCGCACCCGCCACCAGCGCGCGCCCCTCGCCCAGCCGCGCGGCCGCATAGCCCTCGCCCACCGCAGCGGGCGCCCGCCGCAGCAGGACCGAGGCCACGAGCAGCAGCGCCGCCCGCTCGGCGAAGGCGCGCGCCTCCGCCTCCTCCGGCACGCCCGGCCAGCGCGCGCGCAGATCCCGCAGCGCCGCATCGTAGGTCCGGGAGGTCCCCCGCGCCGCGTCCCACTCCTCCTCCAGCGCCGCGCGCGCGGCCGGCTCCCGCCCCAGCGTCCGGCGGATGTCGAGCGCGATCACGCTGCCCGACCCCTCCCAGATCCCGTTGAGCGGCGCCTCGCGGTAGAGCATGGGCAGCGGCGTGTCCTCCACATAGCCCATGCCGCCCAGCGCCTCCATCGCCTCGCCGATGACGGGGACGGCGCGCTTGTTGGCCAGGAACTTGGCCAGGGCCACCCCGATGCGCGCGAAGGCCCGCTCGCCCCGGTCGAAGGCGCCCGCGACCCGCAGCCCCAGCGCCAGGGCCCCCTCCCAGTCGAGCGCGAGGTCGGCGAGGGTCGCGCGCATCAGCGGCTGGTCGATCAGGCGGCGCTGGAAGGCGGTGCGCCCCTCGCACCACCAGAGCGCCTCGCGCAGGGCCGCGCGCATCAGCCCCGCGGGCGCCATCGCGGTGTCGAGCCGGGTGTGATGGACCATCTCGAGGATCGTGCGCACGCCCTCCCCCTCGGGGCCCAGCCGGTGCGCCAGGGCGCCCTCGTACTCGATCTCGGCCGAGGCGTTGGCGCGGTTGCCGCACTTGTCCTTGAGCCGCACGAGGCGGACGGCGTTGCGCCCCCCGTCGGGCAGCCAGCGCGGCACCACGAAGCAGCTCAGCCCCCCCGGTGCCTGCGCCAGCGTGAGGAACCCGTCCGACATGGGCGCCGAACAGAACCACTTGTGCCCCGTCAGCCGCCAGGCGCCGTCCGCCGGCTCGGCCCGCGTCGTGGTGCCGCGCAGGTCGCTGCCCCCGCCCTTCTCGGTCATCGCCATGCCCATCGTCGCGGCCGTCTTGTCGCCCACGGGCGCAAGACGCGGGTCGTAGGCGGCCGCCGCGAGGCGCGGGCGCCACAGCGCCTCCAGCTCTGCGTCGGCGCGCAGCGCGGGCACGGCGGCATAGGTCATCGTCATGGGGCAGCAGACGCCGGGCTCGGCCTGGCTCAGCAGATAGACCATGGCGGCATGGGCTGCGTGGCCGCCCGCCCCGCCCGTCCAGGGCCGCGCGGCATAGCCGGCCGTCAGGCCCATCTCCATCAGCGCGTGATAGGCGGGGTGGAACTCGACCTCGTCCAGCCGCCGCCCGCCGCGGTCGAAGGCGCGCAGCGCGGGCCCGTGGCGCCGCGCCGCCTCGCCCAGCCGCCAGGCGTCGCGCCTGGCGATGGCGGCGCCCAGCGCCGCCGGGGGCCCTGGGTCGCCCCCCTCGGCCGCGAGATGGTCGCGCAGCACTGGATCGTCCGCCCAAGGGTCGCAGGGCACGGCGGGCGGATCGGGCTGGTTCAGGACCTCGTGGGTCGCAAGGCGGGTCTCGGGGCGGATCATGGCGCCTCCTCCTGCCGCGAGCCTAGGGCAGCCCCTCCCGCGACGCGAGGGCCTCCGGCGTGGCCCCCGGACCACAGGCCGCAACGTTCATCATCCTGCCTTATTCCGGCTTGTCGGACAGGGCCTGCTGTCCGCACCTTCGACCGAGATCCCGGCTTTCGCGGAGAGACTCCATGTCGCCCCGGCCCGCCCCGCTCCAGACCCTCGCCGGCTACATCGCCACCGGCTACTGGCGCGACATCGGCACGATCCCGCACCGCTGGGAGTCCAAGGCGATCAGCGTGAACCTGACGGGCCTGACGGCCGAGGGGCGCGCGCTCGCCCGCGACGCCTTGGCCGCCTGGGCCGGGGTCGCCGACCTGCGCTTCCACGAGGTGTCGGGAAGCGCCCAGATCCGCTTCGACGACCAGGGAAGTCATTCCAATGCCGCGCCGGTCTTTACCGGATCGGGATGGCTGCGGTCGGTGACGGTGAATGTCGGGACGGGCTGGCTGGACCGCTACGGCCAGGGCACGGTCAGCTACTCCTTCCACACCTACCTGCACGAGATCGGCCATGCGCTCGGTCTGGGCCATCCCGGTCCCTACAACGGGGGTGCCGTCTATGGCCGCGACGCGGCGTTCCGCAACGATTCGTGGCAGGCCAGCGTCATGTCCTATTTCGACCAGATCGAGAACACGGACGTGGATGCCAGCTATGCGCGCGTGCTGGGTCCCATGGCGGCCGACATCCTGGCCATCCAGTCGCTCTACGGCCCCGCCCGGGGCGGGCCGACGGCCGGCGACACCATCTATGGCGTCGGCACCACGCTGGGCCACGCGGCCGCGCGCGTGCTCGCCTCGGCCGAGGGGCTGTCGCGCTCCACCTTCACCATCTGGGACGAGGGCGGGACCGACACGATCGATTTCTCCCAGGACGGACGGGCGCAGCGGGTCAACCTCGCCGCCGGCGCGGTCTCGGACGTGTTCGGGCTCCGCGGCAACCTCGTCATCGCGCCGGGCACCGTGATCGAAGCCTATGTCGCGGGTCAGGGCGCCGACCGGGTGATCGGCAACGGCGCGGCCAACCGGCTCGAGGGGCGGGGCGGCGACGACCGTCTCGAGGGGAGGGGGGGCCACGACAGGCTCTGGGGCGGGGACGGCGACGACCACCTGTCGGGGCAGGGCGGCGCGGACGAACTGCGCGGAGGCGCCGGCGGCGACACGCTCCGGGGCGGGCCGGGGCCGGACCGGCTCCGGGGCGAGGCGGGCGACGACCTGCTGGGCGGCGATGGCGGGGATGACTGGCTCTGGGGCGACGACGGCCACGACCGGCTTCTGGGCGGGACGGGGCGGGACAGCCTCTCCGGCGGCGCGGGCGACGACCGGCTGGAGGGTGGCGGCGGGGCGGACCGGCTCGACGGGGGCCCCGGCAACGACCGGCTCGCGGGCGGAGGGGATGCGGACATGTTCGTGTTCTCCGGCGGCCGCGACATCATCCTCGACTTCCAGGATGGGCTCGACACGATCGGTTTTGCGCGGTCGCTCTGGGCGGCCGGTCAGGCCCCGCGCGCGGCCGACCTTCCCGGTCTGGCCCGACAGGACGGCACGGCCGTCCTGTTCGAGATCGGCGGCCACAGCCTGCGGGTCGAGTCCGCCGGGGGGCCGTTGACGGTGGCCATGCTGGCCGACGACCTGTCCCTCGTCTGATCCGTCCGGCTCGGCCCGCCTCCGCCGATCGCGCCGCCCGCGGACGGGCCGGGGCGCGGAACGGGTTTGCACGGCTGCTTCTCTGCCGCTATGGGTGAGGCGAACCGACGCGGCCCCCGCCAGCGGGGTGCACGCGCGGGCGGCGGATCGAGGGCGCGGGGCGCAATCATGCGGACAGGAACGTCCCAACGGGACGCGTCGGACGCGGTTCCCCTCCTGCGGGCCGGAGGACTGCGCCGATCCTGTCGCACATTCGCGACCGCCCTCATCTGCCTGGCCCTGGCCGCCTGCGGAGAACTGCCCCGCGGCGCCGCCTTCGAATCCGAGATCCTGCAGGCCAGCACCGACGCCGCCACCCCGGCCGATTTCATGGTGGCGCCCGTCACCCGCGCGCTCCTGCCGGTCTATGCCGCCTGGCCCCATCCGGGCGAGCGGCGCCTGCACTGGATCAGCGCCACGCCCGAGCCCCCGAACCGCATCATCGCGCCGGGCGACGTGCTGCGCATGACCATCTGGACGGCCGAGGACAACTCGCTCCTGACGGCGCCGGGCCAGCGCGCCATCGCCATGGATGCGGTGACGGTCTCGGCGGGCGGCACCGTGTTCATGCCCTATGTCGGCACGGTGCGCGTGGCCGGCATGAGCCCCGAAAGCGCCCGCGCCGCGATCGAGACGCGCTATGCCGAGGTGACCCCTTCGGCGCAGGTCCAGCTCGAACTGGCCGAGACGCGCGGCAACATGGTGAGCCTCGTGGGCGGGGTGCGCGCGCCGGGCTCCTTTCCGCTGCGCGACCAGAGCTACAGCGTGCTGTCGCTGATCGCCGAAGGCGGCGGGGTCGAGCCGGGACTCAACAACCCCCAGATCACGCTGATGCGGGGCGGGCAGGTCTTCGGCACCTCCGTGCGGCGCCTGTTCGAGGACCCCCGCCTCGACACAACCCTGCGCGGCGGCGACCGCGTCATCGTGCAGGCCGACGACCGCTTCTTCCTGTCGCTGGGCGCGGCCGGGACGGAGGCCGTTCATCCCTTCCCCCGCGACGAGATCACCGCGCTCGAGGCCATCTCGATCATCGGCGGGGTGGCCGAGACGCGCGCCAATCCCCGCGGCCTGCTGATCCTGCGCGAGTATCCCGCCTCCTCGGTGCGTGCGGACGGGACCGGCCCCACCCACCAGCGCGTCGTGTTCACGATCGACCTGACCACGACCGACGGCCTGTTCAGCGCAGGCGAGTTCCGCATCGCCTCGGGCGATCTGGTCTATGCGACCGAGAGCCCCGTGGCCGGGGCGCAAGGCATCATCGGCCTGATCGGCGGCTCGCTCGGCATCGTGCGCACGGCCTCCAGCCTCTGACGCCGGATCTCACCGCGCGGCCCGGCGCCGCTCCTCCAGCACGCGGTCCAGCCAGTCGGGGTCCATCTCCGGCACCGAGGACAGCAGAAGCTCCGTATAGGGGTCGTGCGGCGGGCTCAGCACCTCGGCCTTGGGCCCGTCCGTGACCACGCGGCCATCCTTCATCACCACCACGTCGTCGGCGATGGCGCGCACGGTGGCGATGTCGTGCGTGATGAACATGATGGCCAGGCCCAGCTCCGCCTGCAGCCGGTCCAAGAGCTTCAGGATCCCCTCCGCCACGATCTGGTCGAGCGCGCTCGTCACCTCGTCGCAGAGCAGCACGCGCGGCCCGGCCGCCAGCGCCCGCGCGATCCCCACCCGCTGCTTCTGCCCCCCCGACAATTCCGCCGGAAAGCGGTCGAGGAACCGCCGCGGGTCCAGCTCGATCATCTCCATCAGTTCGACGAGCCGCGCCTCCAGCGCCGGCCCCGACAGGCCGCCGTAGAAGGATGCGGGCCGGCCCACGATCTCGCGCACCCGCTGGCGCGGGTTCAGCGCCGTGTCGGCCGACTGGTAGATGAGCTGGATCGCCCGCAGGTCGTCGCGCGCCCGGGCCCGGTAGGACGGGGCCAGCACCCGCCCCTCCAGCCGCACCTCGCCCCGCGCGGGCGGCAGCAGCCCCGCCACCACCCGCGCCAGCGTGCTCTTGCCCGAGCCCGACTCGCCCACCACCGCCGTCGTGCGGCCCGCATGCAGGTCCAGGTTGACCCCGTGCAGCACGGTCAGCGCCCCGTAGGCCGCCGTCACGAACCGCGCCGAGACGAGCGGCGCCCCCGCGGGCGGGGGCCTCTCGGGCCGCCGGTGCGTCCGCACAGCCCAGAGCGAGCGGGTGTACTCCTCGCGCGGCTCGGCCAGCATCCGGCGCGTCGGCGCCTCCTCCACCTCGTCGCCGCGCAGCAGCACCTTGATGCGGTCGGCCATCTGCGCGACCACCGCGAGGTCGTGGGTGATGTAGATCGCCGCCGTTCCCGAGCCGCGCACGATGTCGCGGATGGTGGACAGCACCTCGATCTGCGTGGTCACGTCCAGCGCGGTCGTGGGCTCGTCGAACACGATCAGGTCGGGACGGCAGGCCATCGCCATCGCCGTCATCGCCCGCTGCAGCTGCCCGCCCGAGACCTGGTGCGGATAGCGGAAGCCGATCCCCTCCGGGTCGGGCAGCCGCATCCGGCGATACAGCTCCACCGCGTCGCGCTGGGCCTCGCGCCGGGTGGCGATCCCGTGAACGACCGGCGCCTCCACATGCTGGTCGATCAGCCGGTGCGCGGGGTTGAAGCTCGCGGCCGCCGACTGGGCGACATAGGCGATGCGGCTGCCGCGCAGGGCGCGGCGCACCGGCTCGGGCGCGGCGGCCAGGTCCGTGCCGTCGAACCACACCTCTCCGGCCGCGATCCGGCAGCCGTCGCGCACATAGCCCATCGCGGCCAGGCCCAGGGTGGACTTGCCCGCCCCCGACTCCCCGATCAGGCCCAGCACCTCGCCGCGCGCCAGCGTCAGCGACACGTCGCGCACCAGCGGCACCCAGCCCGTCTCGGTGCGCCCCTCGATCGTCAGGTTCCGGATGTCCAGAAGCGGCGCGGTCATTCCTTGAGCCCCGAGGCGCGGTGAAGCTGCCAGTCCACGACGAAGTTGACCGCAACCGTCAGCAGCGCGATGGCGCCCGCGGGCAGCAGCGGCGTGGGATCGCCGAAGGTGATCAGCGTGGCCGTGTCGCGCACCATGCTGCCCCAGTCGGCCGTGGGCGGCTGGATGCCCAGGCCCAGGAAGGACAAGGCTGAGATCGACAGGAACACGAAGCAGAAGCGCAGGCCGAACTCGGCGATCAGGGGGGCGGCGGCGTTGGGCAGCACCTCGCGCCCGATGATGCGCAAGAGGCCCTCGCCCCGCAGCCGCGCGGCCTCGACATAGTCCATCACCACGATGTCCATGGCCACCGCGCGCGCCAGCCGGAAGACGCGGGTCGAATCGATCAGGGCGATGACGATGATCATGTTGGGGATCGACGGGCCCAGCAGCGTCAGCAGCAGAAGCGCGAAGATCAGCGCCGGAATCGCCATCAGCACGTCCACGATCCGGCTCAGCACGCCGTCGAGCCAGCCCCCCACCGCCGCGGCGAGCAGTCCCAGGGACGTGCCCACCCCGAAGGCCAGCATCGTCGTCACGAGCGCGATGCCCACCGTGTTGCGCGCCCCATAGACCAGCCGGCTGAACAGGTCGCGCCCCAGATGGTCCGTGCCCAGCCAGTGCTCGGCGCTCCAGGGCAGGTACTGGCCGCCGACCACCTGCCGCTCGCTGAAGGGGGCGATCCAGGGGGCGAACAGGCCCACCAGCGCATAGACCAGGATCACCGCCATCCCGAACGCGGCCGAGAGCGGCATGGCCCGCAGCGCGCGCGCCGCGGCCGCGCCCCGCGCCGTGGCGCCGGCCAGCGCCGCCGCGACCGCGCGGAACAGCCAGCCCAGCGCCGCACCCAGCGCGACCGCCGCCGCGATCCAGCCCAGTGGCGCGAGAAAGGTCATGCCGCGCCCCCCCTCATCGCCGGTGCAGCAGCCGGGGGTTGGAGATCGTGGACAGCACGTCCGCGAGCAGGTTCAGCAGCACATAGGCCCCCGCGAAGATCAGCGCCGCCGCCTGCACCACCGGCACGTCGCGCACCGTCACGCTGTCCACCATCAGCTGCCCGAGGCCCGGATAGACGAACACCACCTCCACCACCACGACCCCGGTGATCAGGAACGCGAGGTTGAGCGCCACCACGTTGATGATCGGGGCGAGCGCGTTGGGCAGGGCGTGGCGCCAGATCACGCGCGCCCGGCTCATGCCCTTGAGGCGGGCCATCTCCACATAGGGCTGCGCAAGCAGGTTCACGATCGCGGCCCGCGTCATGCGCATCATGTGCGCCGTCGTCACCAGAGTCAGCGTCAGCGCGGGCAGGAAGGTCACGTGCAGCCGGTCGAGCAGCCCCATCCCCGGCCGCACCGCAGCCATGGTCGGAAACAGCCCCGTGCCGGCGAACAGGAAGATCAGGATGTAGGCCACGAAGAACTCGGGGAACGCGATGGTGCTCAGCGTCGCCATGTTGGCCGTGCGGTCGAAGAGCGAGTTGCGCCACAGGGCCGCGAGCAGCCCCAGCCCGATCGCCAGCGGCACCGCGAGCACCGCGGCATAGGCGGCCAGGAACAGCGTGTTGCCCAGACGGGTGGCGATCAGGTCCGCGATGGGCCGCCGGTTGGCGAGCGAGACGCCGAAATCGCCCTGCACCGCCCCCGCGATCCATTCGAGGTAGCGGACATGGGCCGGCCGGTCGAGGCCCAGCTGCTCGCGCAGCGCGCGCAGCGTCTCCTCCGTGGCCGCCTGTCCCAGCTGCGCCTGCGCCAGATCCGTGCCCAGCATCTCGATGGCGCCGAAGATCACCAGGGTGACCGCGAACAGCACCAGAAGGCCCAGCAGCAGCCGCTGGGCCACCATCCGCGCGATCACGCCCATCCGTCCTGCCCCGTATCAGGGCGGCCCCGGAGGGTCCGGGGCCGCATGGCTTCCGTCAGGCGAACCACCACCGTTCCGGCGCCCGGAAGCCGTCCAGCACCCAGTTCGCCCCCACCTGCTCGGGATGGGCCAACCGGTCGCTGTGGGCCATGGTGTAGTTGGCGAACATCGGGATGATGATGCCGCCCTCGTCGCGCACGATCCGCTGCATCTCCGAATACATCTCCTGCCGCAGCCCCTGGTCGAGTTCGGTGCGCGCGGCGACCAGCAGCTCGTTGAAGCGCGGATGGTCCCAGAAGGTCTCGTTCCACTCGGCGCCGGCGGCATAGGCGGTGGTGAACATCAGGTCCATGACCGGCCGCCCGCCCCAGTAGGTGCCGACAAAGGGCTTCACCATCCACACGTTGGACCAGTAGCCGTCATCGGGCTCGCGCACGACGTTGATGGTGATGCCCGCGGCGGCCGCGCTCTCGGCGAACAGCAGCCCGGCGTCGATCGCCCCGTCGAAGGCCGCGTTGGCCACGTGGAGATCGACCGACAGCGAGTCCATCCCCGCCTCGCGCAGGTGGAAGCGGGCGCGCTCGGGGTCGTATTCGCGCTGCTCGATGGTGTCGTCGAAGAACGGCATGGACGGGTTCACCGGCATGTCGTTGCCGACCGAGCCGTAGCCGCTCAGGATCTTGTCCACCAGCTCCTGCCGGTCGATCGCGTACTTGAGCGCCAGCCGCACGTTGTTGTCCGAGAAGGGCGCGGCGCGCGTGTCCATCGGGAATCCGAAATGCTGCCCGCCGTTGAGGCTGATGATGCGGATCCCCGGCGCCCGCTCGAGCAGGTGCACCGTGGGCAGGTCCACCGCGTCGATCACATCCACCTGGCCGGAGATCAGCGCGTTCTGCCGCGCCGCCGCATCCACGATCGAGAGCAGTTCCAGCCCGTCGAAATAGGGCCGCCCCTCCTTGAAGTAGTCGTCGTTGCGCGTGAAGGTCGCGCGCACGCCCGGCTCGAAGCTCTCGAAGACGAAGGGCCCGGCGCCCACCGTGCCCAGGGGGTCGATCGCCCCGTCCGTCGCCGGCTTGATCGGCATGTGGTAGTCGGAGACCACATAGGGGAAGTCCGCGTTCCCGCTCGAGAGGACGAACACCACCGTCGTGTCCCCGTCCGCGCGCAGCTCGGCCACCTGCTCGAGCAGCGACTTGACGGCCGAGGTCGAACCCTCCCCTCGGTGATAGTCGAGCGAGGCCACGACATCCGCCGCCGTCAGCGGGCGGCCGTCATGGAAGCGGATGCCGTCGCGCAGCCGGAAGGTCCAGGTGACGGCGTCCTCGCTCGCCTCCCAGCTTTCGGCCGCCTCGCCGACCAGGCTGCCGTCGGGCAGGATCTCCGTCAGATAGACGTTGGTCGCCTGGATCACCATCTGGGTGAACACGTGTTCGGCCACGGCCGGGTCCACGTTGTCCGAGGTGTTGCCGTGCGCGATCCCGATGCGCAGCACGCCGCCCCGCCGCGGCTCGGCCCGCAGCGGCGTGCCCCAGGGCGTCACCAGCGTCGCCGCACCGATCGCCGCGCCCCCCTTGAGGATGCCGCGGCGCGAGATGCCGGCCCGTGCCGGCCCCATCAGTCTGGTCATCGTCCTCTCCCCTGTCGGACCCGGTTCTCTTGTTGGCGCGGATCATTCCCCAGCCCCGCCCGTCGCGCAACCGCCCATGGGGCCGGGTCCCGTCCGTTTCGGCCACTCTGCCGTGAGGGGGTCGCATCCACCCCGCCCAAGCGACGGTTTTGCCCCCGAAAGCGACGCAGCCGGGCCAGCCGGCAGAGGCGTCAGGGCGCACGCCGCGGCGACCGGCAGGGAGACAGGACATGCGCTACGGTTTCGTGGGACTGGGGGAACTGGGCGGCGCGATGGCGCTGAACCTCTGCCGCAGGGGCCTTGCCCTCACGGTCCACGACCGCGACGAGACCCGCGCCGCCCCCCACCGCGAGGCGGGCGCGGACTGGGCCGACGGGCCCGAATCGCTGGGGGCCTGCGACGCCGTCATCACCTGCCTGCCCTCCCCCGCCGCCTCCGAATCCGTCCTCGACGCGCTCATCGGCACCCTGCGCCCCGGCGCCACCTGGATCGAGATGTCCACCCTCGGCCAGGCCGACATCCTGCGCCTGGGCCGCCGCGCGGCCGAGGCCGGCCTGCGCGTGCTCGAGGCGCCGGTGACGGGCGGCGTCCACCTCGCCCATCGCGGCGAGATCACCGTGCTGGCCGGGGGCGAGGCGGACCTCCTCGCCCTCCACCGCCCCGCGCTTCAGGCGATGGGGGGCCGCCTCTTCCACATGGGACCCTTGGGCTCGGCCGCCGTGATCAAGGTCATCACCAACATGCTGGCCTTCATCCACCTCGTCGCCGACGGCGAGGCGCTGATGCTCGCCCGCCGCGCGGGCCTCGACCTCGCCCAGTCCTGGGAGGCGATCCGCGCCTCCTCGGGCACGAGCTTCGTGCACGAGACCGAAGGCCAGCTCATCCTCAACGGCTCCTACGACGTGGGCTTCTCGATGGACCTCGCGCTCAAGGACCTCGGCTTCGCGATGGAGCACGGCCGCGCGCTCGGCGTGCCCCTCGACCTCGCCGCCCTGACCGAACAGACCTTCCGGCGCGCCCGCGCCGTCTATGGCGGCGCGGCCCAGAGCACGCAGGTGGTCAAGCTCCTCGAGGACGCGCTCGGCACCGACCTGCGGGCCGAGGGGTTCCCGGCCCGTCTGGCCTAGCGGCGCGGCGCTCCCCCCGCCGCCTCGCCGCTGACGGCCCGACCCGCCCGCGCCTGCGCCCGCGCCGCGCGGGCCGTCAGCCCGACATGGCGCCGGAACGCGCGCGAGAAGGCCGAGAGCGACGCGAACCCCGTCCGCTCGGCCACCTCCGCCAGGGGCAGCGCCGTGTCCGTCACCAGCCGCCGCGCCGCCGCGAGCCTTAGGCCGAGGTAATAGGCCCCCGGCGAGGTGCCCAGCGTCTCGCGGAACAGCATCTCGAGACGGCGCACCGAGACCCCCGCGCGCCGCGCCAGCGCCTCGGCCGGCAGGGGCCGGTCCAGCGCCCCCTCCATCGCCCGCACCGCGGCCGCCACCCGCGGCTCGCGCTGCTCCAGACGGCCCAGGCTCACGAAGGGCTGCGGCTCGGCCGCCGCGCGCGTCTCGTCATAGACGAACACGCTCGCCACATCGAGCGCGGCCGAGGGCCCCCAGCGCCCGCGGATCAGGTGCAGCATCAGGTCGAAGGCGGGCGAGGCGCCCCCCGCCGTCGCCACCCGCCCGTCGATCACCCAGCGGTCGGGCCGCACGTCCGCCTCGCCGTGCAGGATCAGGAAATCCTCGAGATCCTCCCAATGCGCCGTCGCCCGCCGCCCCGTGAGCAGCCCCATCGCCCCCAGCACCCAGGCCCCCGATTCGATCCCCGCCACCAGCTCGAACCGCCCCGCCAGCCGCCGCAGCAGCGGCAGGGCGGGCCGCGCGTGCCCGGCCGCGTCGATGCCTCCCACCACCGCCAGCACGTCACCCCGCAGCCCCTCCTCCAGCGCGCCCTGCACCGGAAAGGGCAGCCCGCAGCTCAGCGCCACGGGCGCCCCGTCCAGCGACCGGACCCGCCAGGCCGCCCCCGCATCCCCCCGCACCCGCCCCAGCGCGCGCCAGGGCTCGATCGTGCAGGCCGTCGTCATCAGCGACGCGCCGGGCAGCACGAGCACCTCGATGGCGAAACGGTTTGACATTGCGCGAAACGTCAAACGCAACGCGCGGTGGGTCAACCCTTTCTTAACCAACCGCTGCCAGTGTGGCCGGCGACGACCAAGGGGGGATCATCCATGCCGCTCACGCCCAGCCGGGACGTGTTCATCACCTGCGCCGTGACGGGCGCGGGCGACACCACCGCCCGCTCCGACAAGGTGCCCGTGACGCCCGACCAGATCGCCGCCGCCTGCCTCGAGGCGGCCGCGGCCGGCGCCGCCGTGGTCCACATCCATGTCCGCAACCCCGAGACGGGCAAGGCCGCGCGGGACGTCTCGCTCTACGAGGCGGTGGTGGACCGCCTGCGCGATTCGGGGACCGACATGGTCCTCAACCTCACCGCCGGGATGGGCGGCGACCTCACGCTGGGCGACCCGGAAAGGCCCCTTCCGCCCGCGGCGCAGGGCACCGACATGGCCGGCGCGACCGAGCGGCTCGCCCATGTCGCCTCCATCCGGCCCGAGATCTGCACTCTCGATTGCGGCACCATGAACTTCGGCGAGGGCGATTACGTCATGGTCAACACGCCGCCCATGCTGCTCGCCATGGCGCGCGGCATCCAGGCCCTCGGGGTGCGCCCCGAGATCGAGGCCTTCGACACCGGCCACATCCTGCTCGCCAAGTGGCTCAAGGACCAGGGCGCGATCGACGACCCCACCGTGATCCAGCTCTGCATGGGCATCCCTTGGGGCGCGCCGGACGACCTCGCCACCTTTCTCGCCATGCGTCAGGCCGTGCCCGAGGGCTGGATCGCCTCGGCCTTCTCCATCGGCCGCAACCAGCTGCCCTATGTGGGCCTCGCCGTCGCCGCGGGCTGCCATGTCCGCGTCGGGCTCGAGGACAACCTCTGGCTGCGCAAGGGCCATCTCGCCACCAACGGCGAACTCGTCGCCGCCGCGCGCCGGACCGTCGAGGGGATGGGCGCGCGCCTTCTCGGCCCCGCCGAGGTGCGCGAGCGCCTCGCCCTCGAGCGGCGGTGGTGACCATGGCGATCCGCAGCACGGCCGTCCTCGGCGGCGGCGTCATCGGCGCGGGCTGGGCCGCCCGGCTTCTCGAGAACGGCCTCGACGTGGCCGTGTTCGACCCCGCCCCCGACGCGCGGCGCCGGCTGGACGAGGCGCTCGCCAATGCCGACGCGGCCTATGCCAAGCTCTACACCGCGCCCCGCCGCGCCAGGGGCCGCCTGCGCATGGCGCCTTCGGTCGCCGATGCCTGCACCGGCGCCGACCTCGTGGTGGAGGCCGTCCCCGAGCGGCTGGAGATCAAGCACAGGGTCTATGCCGAGGCCGAGACGACCGCCGCCCCCGACGCGCTGATCGCGTCGAGCACGAGCGGCCTCAAGCCCTCCGACCTCCAGGCCCCGCTGCGCCACCCCGAACGCCTCCTCGTCGCCCATCCCTTCAACCCCGTCTATCTCCTGCCGGTGGTCGAGATCGTGGGCGGCACCCGCACCTCCGAGGAGGCGATCGGCCGCGCGATGGCCTTCTACCCCACGCTCGGCATGAAGCCCGTCCGCATCCGCAAGGAGATCGAGGCCTTTGTCGCCGACCGGCTGCTCGAATCGCTCTGGCGCGAGGCGCTCTGGCTCATCCGCGACGGCATCTGCACCACGCAGGAACTCGACGACATCGTGCGCTACGGCTTCGGGCTGCGCTGGGCGCAGATGGGGGTGTTCGACACCTACCGCGTCGCCGGGGGCGAGGCCGGGATGCGCCACTTCATGGCCCAGTTCGGCCCCTGCCTCCAGTGGCCCTGGACGCGGCTCACCGACGTGCCCCCCTTCGACGACGCGCTGGTGGACCTGATCGCCGGCCAGTCCGACGCCCAGTCCGGCCACATCCCCATCCGCGAGATGGAGCGCATCCGCGACGACAACCTCGTGGCGATCCAGAAGGCGCTGCAGGCGACGAACTGGGGCGCCGGCGCCCTTCTGGCCGAGCACGAGGCGCGGCTGGCCGCCGAGGCGCCCGAGCCCGACTGGTCCGCGCCGCTGCCGACGCTGGCGCTGCGCGTCCCCGCCCACTGGCTCGACTACAACGGCCACATGACCGAGTCGAAGTATCTCGAGGCCTTCGCGCTCGCCACCGACGGCTTCATGCGCATGGTGGGCATCGACGCCGAGGCCGTCGCCGCCGGCCACTCGATCTTCACCGCCGAGACCCACCTCCGCCACCTCGCCGAGGTCTCCCGCGACGAGGACATCCGGGTGGAAACGCAGGTGATCTCGGCCGCCGCGCGCAAGATCCACCTCTTTCACCGCATGCGCCATGCCGACGGGCACGACCTCGCCACGGCCGAGCACCTCCTGATCCACATGGACCTCCGCGCCCGCGCCGCGGCCGAGCCGCCGCCCGCCATCCGCGCCCGTATCGACCGCGTCGCCGCCCTCCACGCCGCCCTCCCGAGGCCCGAGGGCCTCGGCCGTCATGTCGGCCAGCCCAAGGGGTAAGCCATGCATTTCGGACTGACCGACGAGCAGAAGCTCATCGTCGAGACGACGCGCAGCTTCGTCGAGAACGAGCTCTACCCCCACGAGGCCGAGGTCGAGCGCACCGGCCACCTGCGCCGCGAGGTCATCGAGGAGGTCAAGGCCAAGGCCATCGCGGCCGGCCTCTACGCCGCCAACATCCCCGAGGAATACGGCGGCGCGGGCCTCGATACCCTCACCTGGCTCCTCTACGAGAAGGAACTGGGCCGCGCGAACTACGCCCTCCACTGGACCTGCGTCGCCCGCCCCTCCAACATCCTCTGCGCGGGCACCCCCGAGCAGCGGGAGAAGTATCTCGCGCCCTGCGTCCGGGGCGAGACCTGGGACTGCCTCGCCATGACCGAGCCGGGGGCGGGAAGCGACCTGCGCGGCATGAAGGCCAGCGCGCGGCAGGACGGGACGGACTGGGTGCTCAACGGCACCAAGCACTTCATCTCGCATGCCGACATCGCGGGCTTCGTGATCGCCTTCATGGCCTCCGGCGAGGAGGAGACGCCGCGCGGCAGGAAGAAGCGCATCACCGCCTTCTTCGTGGACCGCGACACGCCGGGCCTCACGATCCGCGAGGGCTACCGCAACGTCAGCCACCGCGGCTACACCAACAGCATCATCGAGTTCGACGATGTCCGCCTGCCCGCCGAACAGGTGCTGGGCGAGCCGCACAAGGGCTTCGAGGTCGCCAACGACTGGCTCGGCGCGACGCGGCTCCAGGTTGGCGCGACATGCCTCGGCCGGGCCGAGCGCGCTTTTGCCCATGCCGTGGAATGGGCCGCCACGCGCACCCAGTTCGGCCAGCCCATCGGCCGCTTCCAGGGGGTCGGCTTCAAGCTCGCCGACATGGCCGTGGAGATGAAGGCCGCCGAACTCATGATCCTCGAGGCGGGCTGGAAGTTCGACCAGGGCACCGTGACCGACGCCGACATGGCCGCGGCCAAGCTCAAGGCGACCGAGATGCTCGCCATGGTCGCGGACGAGGCCATCCAGATCCACGGCGGCATGGGCCTGATGGACGAGCTTCCGCTCGAGCGCATCTGGCGCGACGCCCGGGTGGAACGGATCTGGGAGGGCACGAGCGAGATCCAGCGCCACATCATCTCCCGCGCGCTCCTGCGCCCGTTCGGGGCGTGACCGTGCTCGCCCCCGCCCCCGACCTCTCCCGCCTCCTGCGTCCGTCCTCCGTCGCCGTGCTGGGGGGCGGCTGGGCCGAGAACGTGGTGGTCCAGCTCAGGAAGGCCGGCTTCCCCGGCCCGATCTGGCCGGTCCACCCGCGGCGCGAGGCCATCGCGGGCATCCCCTGCCTGCGCGCGCTCGCCGACCTGCCCGCCGCCCCGGACGCGGTGTTCGTCGGAGTCAACCGCGAGGCGACGGTGGAGGTCGTGGCCGCCCTCTCCGCGATGGGCGCGGGCGGCGCGGTCTGCTTCGCGAGCGGCTTCAGGGAGGCGGGCGACGACGCGCTCCAGGCGCGCCTCGTCGAGGCCGCGGGACCGATGCCGATCCTCGGGCCCAATTGCTACGGCCTGCTGAACGCGCTCGACGGGGTGGCGCTCTGGCCCGACCAGCACGGGCTGGTGCCGGTGGATAGCGGCGTGGCCCTGATCGGCCAGTCCTCCAACGTCGCGATCAACCTGACGATGCAGCGGCGCGGCCTGCCCATCGCCTATGTGCTGATGGCGGGCAACCAAGCCCAGACCGGCCTCGCCGCGCTGGCCGCCGCCGCCCTGCGCGACCCCCGCGTGACCGCCGTGGGCCTCCATGTCGAGGGGTTCGGCGACCTCCGCGCCTTCGAGGCGATGGCGGCCGAGGCGCGCGCCCTCGGCAAGCCCGTCGTCGTCCTCAAGGCCGGCCGGTCCGAGGCCGCGCAGGCCGCCACCCTCTCGCACACCGCCTCGCTCGCCGGCGGCCCCGCCGTCGCCTCCGCCTTCCTGCGCCGGACGGGCTGCACCGAGGTGCGGGGCCTCGGCGCCCTTCTCGAGACGCTCAAGCTCCTCCATCACGGCGGCCCTCTCGGGGGGCCGGATGTCGTGTCGGTGTCCTGCTCGGGGGGCGAGGCGTCGCTGATGGCCGATGCGGCCGAGGGGACGCAGATCCGCTGGGCGCCCTTCCCGGACGCGACGGCCTCGCGCCTCCGCGACATCCTCGGGCCGCTCGTGACGGTCGCGAACCCGCTCGACCACCACACCTTCATCTGGGGCGACACACCCCGGATGACCGAGACCTTCGCCACGGTCATGGACGGGGGCTTCGACCTTTCGGCCTTCGTGCTCGATCTGCCGCGCCCCGACCGCTGCGACCGGGCCGCCTGGCGCTGCGCGGTGGAGGCGATCCTTGCGGCGAAGGCCCGCACCGGGGCGCGCGCCGCCGTGGTGGCCTCTCTCCCCGAGGCGATCGACGAAGGGCCGACGGCCGAGTTCGAGAGGGGCGGCGTCGCCGTCCTGCACGGGATGGAGGATGCCGTCGCCGCCATCGACGCCGCGATCCGCGCGGGCCGCCTGCGCGCGGAGCCGACCCCTGCCCTGCTCGGCCCCGCCAAGGGGGGCGAGGCACGCACGCTCTCGGAGGCCGAGGCCAAGGCCGCGCTCGCCGCCCACAGCCTGCCCGTCCCCGCCTCCGCCACCGCCCCGGACGCCGGGGGGATCGGCGCCGCCGCGCGCGGCCTGCGCTTCCCCCTCGCCCTCAAGGCGCTGGGCGTCGCCCACAAGACCGAGGCCGGGGCCGTCGCCCTGAACCTCAACGACGAAACCGCGCTGCGCGAGGCCGCGGACCGCCTCGCCCCGCTCGGCACCGGCCTTCTCCTCGAGGAGATGGCGCCCAAGGGCGTCGAGCTGCTGGTGGGCGTGACCCGCGACGCGACGGGCCTTCTCGCGCTGACGCTCGGCGCCGGCGGCGTGCTGACCGAGATGCTGCGCGACAGCGCCACGCTGGTCCTGCCCGCCGGGCGCGACGCCATCGACGGGGCGCTGCGATCCCTGCGCCTCGCCCCCCTGCTCGACGGCTACCGCGGCGCGCCCCCCGCCAACCGCGAGGCCCTTCTCGACGCGGTCGAGGCCGTCGCCCGCTATGCCGAGGCCGAGGCCGCGCACCTTCTTGAACTCGACGTGAACCCCCTCATCGCCTCGCCCTCGGGCGCCGTGGCGGTGGACGCCCTGATCCGACTGGAGGAGCCATGACCGACAGCCCCCTCAAGACCCGCCGCGAGGGCCACGTCCTCGAGGTCGTGCTTGACCGGCCCAAGGCCAACGCGATCGACCTCGCCACCAGCCGCGTCATGGGCGAGACGTTCAGGACCTTCCGCGACGACCCCGACCTGCGCGTGGCCATCGTCACCGGGGCGGGGCCCAAGTTTTTCTGCCCCGGATGGGACCTCAAGGCCGCCGCCGCGGGCGACGCGGTGGACGGCGACTATGGCGTGGGGGGCTTCGGCGGGCTTCAGGAACTGCCGGGCCTCAACAAGCCCGTGATCGCCGCCGTCAACGGCATCTGCTGCGGCGGCGGGCTGGAACTGGCGCTCAGCTGCGACATCATCCTCGCCGCCGAGCACGCGACCTTCGCCCTGCCCGAGATCCGGTCGGGCACCGTGGCCGACGCCGCCTCGATCAAGCTGCCCAAGCGCATCCCCTATCACATCGCGATGGAGCTGCTGCTGACGGGGCGCTGGATCGACGCGCAGGAGGCGCATCGCTGGGGCCTCGTGAACCGCGTGGTCCCGGCGGCCGACCTGATGGCGCAGGCCTGGGAAATGGCCCGCCTGATCGCCTCCGGCCCCCCCCTCGTGATGGCCGCGATCAAGGAAGTCGTCCGCGACGCCGAGGACTCCAAGTTCCAGGACGCGCTCAACCGGATCACGAAGCGCCAGCTTCCCACCGTGGACCGCCTCTACGCCTCCGAGGACATGATGGAGGGCTTCCGCGCCTTCGCCGAGAAGCGCGACCCGGTCTGGAAGGGGCGCTAGTCTGCTGTGCTGAGTTAAGCGCAACGGACATCTTTCCAGCATGCCCTTGATGTTGCTACGATGCCTTCACCGGAATGATTACGCTGGGGGCAGCAAAATGGTCGCGCAACGTGTGCAAACCTTAGCTTTGCTTGCACTGGTCCTAATAGGTGGATGCGATACTGCATCAACATCATCAGATGGCTTCGTTTCAGACCAAGACGAGCTCTGTCTATTAATGCGGGAAGGCGCTGCAGAGATTATGGCGAACCGACAAGCCGGTGTGCCAAAAGAAACAGTGCGCGCAGTTATGCTTGGCGGGTCTCCCGACCCATTCGACCGTCTCTCTGAAGCCCAGATTGAATACGCCTACCTTCAACCTCGTGAAGCATCGCCGGAGGCCCGGGCCCGAGCAGTGGAAGAGTTTGCTGATCTTCAGGAAGAAATGTGTCGGCGATCAGGCTGAGCCGAGCGACAGAGCAATACAGGTGATTTGAAGCCGAAACTGTTCAGAAATGGATCCGGAACCGCTCGCGCACGGCGCGGTCGGTGGCGGGGTCGATGACGGGGCGCCACTCGTCGAGGAGCCGGTTCTTGCGGGCGACGGCGCGGTCGAGGAGGTCGGGACGGCCCATCTCGTTCCATTCCTTGGGGCTCATGCGGTCGGCGACGGCCGGATAGACGTAGTCGGTCTGCATGAGCCTGAGCGTCTGGTCCGAGCCGAGATAGTGTCCGGGGCCGCCCAGGCAGGTCTGGCGGATGACCTCCACGCTGACGGCATCCTCCGTCACCTCGATGCCCCGCACGCAGCGCAGCACCTGCCCCAGAAGGTCGTCGCCCAGCACCATCGACTCGAGACAGAAGCCGAGGAGCGAGGCATGCATCCCCACCGCCTCGTAGACCATGTTGAGGCCCGACAGGCCCGCCAGCGTGTTGGAGATCGCCTGCTCCCACCCTGCCTGCATGTCGGGCAGCTTGGAATCCGCGATCCCCGCCGCCGCCCCGCCGGGCAGGCCGTAGAAGCGGTGCATCTGCGCGCAGCCCGCCGTGAGCAGCGCCTGCTCGCCCGAGCCGCCGGACATGGCCCCGGTGCGCAGGTCCGACACGAAGGGCCAGGTCCCGAAGATCGCCGGAAAGCCGGGGCTCATGGCGTTGACATAGACGACGCCCGCCAGGCACTCGGCCACCGCCTGCACGATGGCCGCGGCGATCGAGGCGGGGGCGGTGGCCCCGGCCTGCCCGGCCGAGAGCAGCAGGATCGGCATGCCCCCGCGGACGCACGCCTCCATCGTGCGGCACGATTCCTCGGCAAAGGTCATGGGCGGCACGACGAAGCAGTTCGAGTTCGACACGAAGGGCCGCTCGCGCCATTTGTCCTCGCCGCCGGCGATCATGTGGAGCATCTCCAGGGCGGGGGCGACATGGGCGGGATCGGAGAAGCTGGTGCCCACATGCTTGGTCGTGCCCGAGCAGCAGGCGTAGAGGGTGTTGAGATCCATCTCGAGGTTGTCGGGGATATCCCGGCAGACCATCGCGCGCTGGAAGAAGTGGATGTTGTCGAGACCCTGGGCGAGCTTGGCCGCGGCGAACAGGTCGTGCGAGGTCGAGTCGCGGTATTCGCGCTTCTCCACGTCCACGACATGCACCGCCGCCCCGGCCGTGCCGAAATAGACCCGGCTGCCCTCCAGATGCAGGTCGTGCCGGGGGTCGCGGCCATGAAGCGTGATGCCGCGCGCGGCCACGGCGAGCATGTCCTCGACGAGCGCGCGGGGAAAGCGGATGCGCCCGTCCTCTCCCCGGACCGCGCCCGCCCCGGTCAGGATCTCCACCCCGGAGGCGGGCGCGTTCGAGAGGCCCACCTGCTCGAGCGCATCGAGGGCCGCGCGGTGGATGCGCTCCACCCCCTCGTCGGACAGGGGCCGGTAGCGCCCCCCCTCGAGGCCGGGACGGACGGGGCGCAAAGCCTCGGCCAGGGGGGCGGCACGCTCGGCCTGCCGGGCGGCGCGGCCGCCTGCGCGGCGGGCCCGGGCGGGGGCGCAGGCGGGATCGGTCGTGTCGGTTGCATCAATCATTCGGGGGGGCCTCCTCAGGCGCGCAGCCGCTCGTTGGCGGGGTCCCAGAGCGGGGTCTCGCCATGGACGGTGGCGGGCACGCGCTCGCCGAACATCTCCACCTCGAGCCGGGTGCCCGGTCGCGCGAGGTCGGCGCGCAGCGTGCCCAGCGCCACCGGCGCGCCTACCCGATAGCCCCAGGCCGCCGAGGTGATCTCGCCCGCGACGGTCTCGCCGTCCCAGACGGTGCTCATGTAGGGGGCGTCCCAGGGACTCGGCCCCAGCGTCAGCGCGACGAAGCGTCGGGCCGGACCCCGCTGACGCTCGCGCTCGAGCGCGGCGCGGCCGCGGAAGTCGGGCTTGGACCAGTCCACGAAGCGATCGAGCGTCCCCTCGAGGACGGTGTAGTCGGTGGAGAGATCCCCCTTCCACGCGCGATAGCCCTTCTCGATGCGCAGGCTGTCGAGGGCCCACATGCCGAAGGGGCGCAATCCGTGGGGCTGTCCCGCCTCCCACACCGCGTCCCAGACGGCCGGCGTGTCGGCTGTGCGGCTGTGCACCTCCCAGCCCAGCTCGCCGGCAAAGGACACGCGCGCCAGATGCACCGGCCGCCCCGCGAGCGTCGCCTCTCCATGCGAGAGCCAGGGCCGCGACAGGTCGGCGTCGGTCACGGCCGACAGGACCCGGCGCGAGGCGGGGCCCGTCACGATCTGGCACGACCACTCCTCCGAGACATCCCGGAGCGAGAGGCCGGGCACCAGATGCCGCCGGAGCCAGTCGCGGTCGTGGAGCCGCGCCGCGGCCGCGGTGATCAGCAGGAAGCGGTCGCCACCCAGGGCGAGAACCGACATCTCGGTGACGATGCGCCCGTCCTCGTCCGCGAAGTAGCCCAGGGAGAGGCGCCCCGGCGCAGGCAGGCGCCCCGTGATCTGGCGCGACAGCCACGCGCCCGCCCCCTCGCCCTCCAGCTCGAAGCGCGAGAAGCCCGGCAGGTCGAGGATGCCGGCTGCGTCGCGCACGGCCTCGCATTCCTCGCGCACGCGCGCCTCCCAGGGGCCGTCCCGGCGCCAGGTCTGCGTCGCCGCCTCGGAGATGTCGTCGCCGGGCCGCGCATACCACAGCGCCCGCTCCCACCCGCCGAAGGCGCCGAACTGCGCCCCCAGCGCCGCGGTGCGGTCGTGGACGGCCGAAACCCTGCAGGGTCGCCCCGCAGGCCAGGCATGGCGGGGGAAATGGATCGCGTATTCGTGGCCATAGGTCTCGCGCGCCTTGGCCAGCACGTGGTCCTGCGTCGCCCAGTCCCCGAAGCGGCGCGGGTCGCAGGACCACATGTCCCATTCGGTGCGCCCTTCGGTGATCCATTCGGCGAGGACCTTGCCCGCCCCGCCCCCCTGGCAGATGCCGAAGGTGAAGGCGCAGGCCTCGTAGGCGTCCGGCACGCCGGGCATGGGACCCAAGAGGGGGTTGCCGTCGGGTGCGTAGGGGATGGGGCCGTTGATGACCTTCTGCAGCCCCGCGCCCTGCAGGATCGGCACCCGCGCCATCGCGTCCTCGACGATCGGGGCGATGCGGTCGATCTCGTCCGGGAAGAGCTGGAAGGAGAAGTCGTCCGGCATCTCCCCCTCGCCGTCCCGACCCGTCCAGTAGGCGCGGCAATCGGGCTCGTAGGGGCCGAGATTCATGCCGAACTTCTCCTGCCGGAGGTAGTAGGACACGTCCACGTCGCGCAGGAGCGGCAGCTTGTGCCCGACCGCGCGCGACCACTCCTCCAGCGCGGGGATGGTGTCGAACACGAGATACTGGTGACCCATCGTCACCATCGGCACGTCGCGGCCGAACCACGCGCCCACCTCGCGCGCGCGATAGCCGGCGGCGTTGACGACCTTGTCGCAGCGGATCTCGCCCTGCTCGGTCTCGACGACCCATTCCGCGCCGTCGCGCCGGGCCCCCACGGCGCGGCAGAAGCGGACGATCCGCGCGCCGCGGTCGCGCGCGCCCTTGGCCAGCGCCTGGGTGAGCTGGGCGGGGTCGATGTCGCCGTCCGAGGGATCGTGGAGCGCGCCCCGCAGGTCGTGCGTCTCGAGAAAGGGGTAGCGGTCGCGCAGCTCCTCCACCCCCACCAGCGACAGGTCCATCCCCTGCCGCCGCCCCATGCCCACGACGCGGGCGAACTCGGCCATCCGCTCCTCCGTATGGGCGAGGCGGAGCGAGCCCGTGACGTGGTAGTTCATCGGATAGCCCGTCTCGTCCCCCAGGCGGCGGTAGAGCTCGGCCGAATAGCGCTGCATCGCCATGATCGACCACGAGGAGGAAAAGGTGGGCACGTTGCCGGCCGCGTGCCAGGTCGATCCGGCCGTCAGCTCGTTGCGCTCGAGGAGCACGCAGTCGGTCCAGCCCGCCCGCGCGAGGTGGTAGAGGGCCGACACCCCCACGACGCCGCCCCCGATGATGACCACGCGCGCGCGCGGCGGCAGATCGCCCATCGTCTCGCCCTCCCCTGCCGGGTCCGGCCCGACCATGCGGTCGCACCGGCCCACCCGTTTTCCGGGCATGATTCGCCCCGGGCCTGTTCACCATACCTGCGAAACCTTAAGGAACGGTTGACGGAACGCGACAGGGGAGGTCGGGGTGGCGACGGTCGGCGAGGAGCTGGTGCGGAATCTGGCAGCGCGCGGGGTCGAGGCCGTGTTCGGCATCCCCGGCGTGCATACGATCGAACTCTATCGCGGCCTGCCTGCCTCGGGCATCCGCCACGTCACGCCGCGCCACGAGCAGGGGGCGGGCTTCATGGCCGACGGCTATGCCCGCCGCACGGGACGGCCCGGCGTGGCCCTTGTCATCACCGGGCCGGGTCTGACCAACATTCTCACCCCCATGGGACAGGCGCGCGCCGAGGGCGTGCCGATGCTCGTCCTGTCCTCCACGCTCGCGCGGCGCGATCTGGGCCGGTGGCGCGGCACGCTGCACGAACTGCCCGACCAGCGCGCGACCGTGGCGAGCGTGGCCGTGGACAGCCAGACGCTGCTGGACCCCGCGGGACTCGGCGAGGCGATCGAGCGGGCCTGGGCCATGGCGCTGGGTGCGGGCGGTCGCGCGGGACCGGCGCATCTGGAGGTGCCGCTCGACGTGCTGGCCCTGCCCGCGCCCGAGCTGGCCGCGCCGCGCTCTCCCCTGCCGCCCCCCGCCCCCGATGCCGCAACCCTGGACGAGGCGGCGCGCCGGCTGGAGGCGGCGGAACGCCCGGCGATCCTGGCCGGCGGGGGCGCGCGACGGGCCGAGGCAGCGCTGCGCGCCCTGGCCGAGGCGCTGGATGCCCCCGTGGTCCAGACGACGAACGCCCGCGGCCTGATGGCGGGGCACCCGCTGGCGGTGGCCGCCTCGCCGAGCCTCGGGCCGGTGCGGGCGCTGCTGGCCGAGGCCGATGCGGTGCTGGCGGTGGGCTGCGAATTCGGGGCGACCGATCTCGACATGTACGAGGACGGGGGCTTTCCCCCGCTGCGCGGGCTGATCCGGGTGGACCGGGACGCCGCGCGGATCGCGCGCGGGCCCGAGGCGCTTGCGCTGGTGGCGGATGCGGGCGTGGCGCTCGCGGCGCTGGGCGCCGCGCTCGGGCCGCGCCGCCGCGAGGGGACCGGCGCCGAGCGGGCCGCCCGCGCCGGCGACGGGGCGCGCGCCGCGCTCGAGCCTGCCCATGCCCGGGCCCTGACGGTCCTGGAGACCATCCGCGACACGCTGCCCCAGAGCCCGATCTTCGGCGATTCGACCGAGCCGGTCTATGCCGGCAACCTCGTCTTCGCGGCGGGCGGGCCGGGGCTGTGGTGCAACAGCGCCACGGGTTTCGGCACGCTGGGCTGGGCGCTGCCCGCGGCGGCCGGAGCGGCCGTGGCGGACCCGTCCCGGCCGGTCGTGGCCCTGGCGGGGGATGGCGGGCTGCAGTTCACGCTGGCCGAGCTCGGCGTGCTGGCGGACGAGCGGCTGCCGGTGATCGTGGTGGTCTGGAACAATCACGGCTACCGCGAGATCGAGACGGCCATGCGCGGCGCCGGGGCCGAGCCCGTGGGAGTCACGCCCGGTGCGCCCGATTTCGTGGCCGTGGCTGCCGCCTATGGCCTGCGGGCCGAGCGCGTCGAGGACCCCGCCGCCCTGCCCGGACGGCTGCGCGCGGCGGCCGAAGCGGGGGGGCCGGCCCTTCTGGAGATTCCGGCCGCCGCGATCCACGGAAGCCGGGGTTAGTCCCCCACGCGGTCCGGGCGGCGGAAGGTCTCGCCCAGGTAGCGGCGGCGGAACGGGTCGCTGTCGATGAAGGACAGGACCTGCACGGCGCCCTCGCCGCTGTCGGGATCGATGATGAAGCCGTCGTCCCGGGCGCGCCGCACGAAGGCGTCGATCGCGGCGGCGGTGGCCTCGTCCCAGACGCCGTCCACGGCGCCCCGGTGGAACCCGGCCTGCGCCAGACGGCCCTCGATGGCCTGCCGCCGCCAGTCGGGCAGGGCGAGGAACGCGCGCGCCACGGGCGACAGGACCGGCGCCGCGCCCAGCCCGGCCGGGCGAGCGGGGGGGCGCAGGGCCGAGGCCGGCGCGGCCGCGGCAGGCTGGACGCGCGGCGCGAGCGGCTGCCCGCCGATCTCCAGCCCCTCGGGGGGAAGGGGGGCCAGCCCTCCCGGCAGGACGGCCAGGGGGCCCGGAGCAGGAGGCTCGGGCGCGTCGGGCTCGGGATCGGCTAGGCCCAGGAACATGCCCAGCGCCACCGTCAGCCGCTCGGCGATGCAGTCGGGATCGGCGCCGCAGGCCTCGCGCCGGGCGAGCTGCTCGTCGGCCACCGAACGGGCGGCGGAGCGGCCGATTCGCGCGGCGGCTGCCTCATAGGCCTCGACCATGCGCCGCTCGATCCGGGACAGTTCGGCCGAGGCGCAGATCGCCTGTTCGGTCGCGCTGCGCGCCAGGCGACAGTCGAAGGACGGCCCCTCCTGTGCGGCAGCGGGAGCGACCAGAGCGGCGGCAAGGCCGAGACACGAAACGAGGCGACGGATCATCGGGCGGCGGTTCGGCTGCAGGCAGGCGGCGGGGCGTCATCCGCCTTAGCCCAGCGTTCTGCGGGTGACAACGGAACCCGGCGCCGCCGCCGGGCGCTGGGCTGCGCCATGCCGATCGCCCCGCCCGCCCCGGACGCCTCGCCCACCCCCGCCCTCGGGCCGAACCGCCGTGCGGCCCGGATCGCCCGGCGGCTGGCGGCCGAGGCCGGCCGGCTCGGCGTCGGCGTCCGCCGGGGCGGGGAGGGACCGCTGATCGTCGATTGCGGCCACCGCCACCGCGGCGGTCTGGAGGCCGGTCTGCGGCTGGCGCAGGCCAGCCTCGGAGGGCTGGCCGAGGTGGCGCTGGTGCCCATGCCGGAGGGGCCGCTGCCCTGGGGGGTGACGGTGCGCACGGCCTGGCCGGTCGCCGCCTGCCTCGGCTGCCAGTATGCGGGCTGGAGCTTCGAGTCCGCGGACGGCCCGCTTCTCGGATCGGGACCCGCCCGCACGCTGGCCCGGCCCGACCCGGTGGCGGACGAGTTCGCGCCGCGCGAGCGGGAAGGCGAGGCCGTGCTGGTGGTCGAGGGGCCTGTCCCGCCCCCGGCCGCCCTGGCGCGGGAGGCGGCCGGGGCCTGCGGCGTGGCACCGGACCGGCTCGCGCTGCTGCATGCGCCGACGGGCAGCCTGGCGGGGGCGGTGCAGGTCGCCGCGCGCGCGCTCGAATGCGCGATGGCGCGGCTGCGGGGCCTCGGGTTCGATCCCCGTCTTGTCCGGGAAGGGGCCGCGCTGGCCGGTCTGGCCGCGCCCCATCCCGACCCGGTGGCGGCGATGGGGCGCAGCAACGACGCGATCCTCTACGGCGCGCGCGTCCATCTCTGGACCGAGGCCCCCCAGGAGGAGGCGCGACGGCTGGCCGAGGCGCTGCCCTCCTGCCGGTCGCCCGAATGGGGACGGCCCTTCGCCGAGGCCTTTGCGGCCGCGGGGGGCGCCTTCGCGTCCATCGAGCCGGGTCTGTTCGCGCCCGCCCTCGTGCGCGTCACCGCGCTCGGGACCGGGCGGAGCTTCGAGTCCGGCCGGACCCTGCCCGTCCGTCTGCGGGCGGCGGCCGGGCTGGGCTGAGCCGGCTCAGCGGCCCGACGCGCCGCGCAGCGGAGGCTCCGGGCGGAGAGCCGGAGCGGCCGCGCGCAGCGGCGGCTCGGCCCGGGTCGCGGAGGACCGCGGCGGGACGGCCGCCGGGCGGGGCGGCGAGAGCCAGGCGGGCACGGCCGGGCCGGCCGCGGGCGGGACCAGCGACAGCGCGCCTCCCTCGGGCCGGGCGGGCGCGTCGCCTGCCTGCGCGCCCTCCTCGAGGGCTTCGGCAATCCGGCGCAGAAGCTCGGTGTTCTCGATCTGGAGGGCGACGAGGCCGAAGGCGGCGGACAGGACGACCAGCCCCCCCAGGACGATCGCGGCCGCGGCCAGAAGGCCCGCCCCGGTGGCCCAGGCCGCCACCCCAAGCCCCAGCACCGCCAGCGCGGCGAGGGCCACGAGAAGCGGAAACAGGGTTCTGAACAGGGTCGAGAGAGCGGCGTTCACGGCATTCCCCTCCGGCGGATCGCACCGGCGGGACCGCCCCGCCGGACCATCCCCCTCCTAGCGCAGCCCGGCGGCGCGGAAAACGCGTTGCGTTCCGTCTCGGCGGCGGAGCGCGAAGGGCGTGACCTGCAGGCCGCTCAGAGGCCCTTCGCGCGGTAGCTCGCGGCCACCCGGCCGATCGCCACCACATAGGCGGCGGTGCGCAGGTCGCCGAGTTCCGGCCGCTCGTGCCAGAGGGCGCGCATCGCGCCATAGGCCGCGCGCATCGTGTCATCGAGGCCGGACCGGACCAGCTCGATCTCGTCGTCGCCGCGCAGGTAGCGGTCCTTGAAGCTGGGCGAGAGCGTCCAGCCGAGCCCCTGATCGGCCGACAGGCGCTCGAGTTCGCTGACCAGCAGGGCATGGCGCGCCTCCTCGGCGCGGCGCTGCAGGCGGCCGAAGCGGATCTGGCTGAGGTTCTTGACCCATTCGAAGTAGCTGACCGTCACGCCGCCGGCATTGGCATAGAGGTCGGGGATGACCACGGTACCCTTCTCGCGCAGGATGGCGTCGGCGGCGGCCGTGACGGGACCGTTGGCGCCCTCGACGATCAGGGGCGCACGGATGCGTGCGGCGTTGTCGCGGTGGATGACGCCTTCGAGCGCGGCGGGCAGCAGGATGTCGCATTCGGCCTCGAGCGCGGCCGCCCCGTCCTCGGAGAAGTGGCCGCCCGGGCAGTCGCGCAGGCCGCCGTTGCGCAGGAGCCATTCGCGCGCGACCTCCACCCGCAGGCCGTCGTCGTTCCAGAGCACCCCGTCGCGCTCGACGATCCCCACGATGCGCGCGCCATCCTCCTCGGACAGGAACCTGGCCGCGTGGAAGCCCACGTTGCCGAGGCCCTGGACCACGACCCGCTTGCCCTCCAGCCCGCCCGACAATCCCGCCCGCGCCACGTCCTCGGGATGGCGGAAGAACTCGCGCAGGGCGTATTGCAGGCCCCGTCCCGTGGCCTCCACCCGGCCGTGGATGCCGCCGGCATTGAGCGGCTTGCCGGTGACGCAGGCCGAGGCGTTGATGTCCGTGGTGTTCATCCGCCGGTACTGGTCCGCGATCCAGGCCATCTCGCGCTCGGACGTGCCCATGTCGGGGGCGGGGACGTTCTGGGCCGGGTGGATCAGGTCACGCTTGACCAGCTCGTAGGTGAAGCGGCGGGTGATCCGCTCCAGCTCCTCCTCGTCCCACTCGCGCGGATCGAGGCAGAGCCCCCCCTTGGAGCCGCCGAACGGCACCTCGACGAGCGCGCACTTGTAGGTCATGAGCGCCGCAAGCGCCTCCACCTCCTCCTGATCGACGAAGGGGGCGTAGCGGATGCCGCCCTTGACCGGCTCCATGTGCTCGCTGTGGACGCTCCGGTAGCCGGTGAAGGTGTGGATCGCCCCGCGCAGGCGCACGCCGAAGCGCACGGTATAGGTGGCGTTGCAGACGCGGATCTTTTGCTCGAGCCCGGGCGGGAGCGTCATGAACCGCACGGCGCGGTTGAACATCAGGTCCACGGAATCCCGGAAGCTAGGTTCGGGCGCGGCGGTCTGCACGGGATTGTCCTTCATGGGCCTCCTCCTCGGGCTGGCGCGGGTCCGCGACTCACCGCGACGCCTGCGCCCCGCAGCGGAGGGTAGGATGCGGCGCCCGATCCGGCCACCGCTCCGCCCGGTGCGGCCGAACGGCCCTCGGGCGAAACAATGCGGCGCAAGCGGCGCGATCGTGTCCCCGTCCCTTCCGTTCCGGAAGCGAAAGGTTCCGTGGCGCCACAATTCCGGCCGCTTCGCATGGTTCAAGGGAAACGTCGTCCGCCGGACGACCCGCCCGAAAGGACCGTCATGCGCGCCCCTCACCGCCGCATCCCGACCGCCTGCCGCCGTTTCGTCCGCGACGAGGACGGCTCCATGGTGATCTTCGGCATGTTCCTGCTCGTCATGATGCTGATCGTCGCGGGCATCAGCGTGGATGCCATGCGGTTCGAATCCCAGCGCGCGCAGCTTCAGGGGACGCTGGACCGTGCGGTGCTGGCGGCGGCCGACCTCGACCAGACGCGCAACGCCGAGGACGTGGTGCGCGACTATTTCGCCAAGGCGGGGCTGCTCGACCGGCTCACCTCGGTGACGGTGCAGGAGACGTTCAACAGCCGGACCGTCTCGGCCACGGCCGAGACCGGCCTCGACACGTATTTCATGAAGATGGCCGGAGTGCCCCGCCTGACCGCGCAGGGCGCGAGCACGGCGCGCGAGATCATCTCCGACATCGAGATCATCCTCGTCCTCGACGTGTCGGGCTCGATGCTGGCCAACAACCGCATGGTGAACCTCCGCACGGCCGCCACCGAATTCGTGCAGGTCGTGCTGCAGAACGACACGGAGAACCGCATCTCCATCGGGCTCGTGCCCTTCAACGGCCAGGTCAATCTCGGACCCGCCCTGCGTGCGTGGTACACGGGCATCCACGACGTCGTCACGAGCCCGGCCAACGTCAACTGCGTGGACCTGCCGCCCAGCGTGTACGGCGTCCAGACGATCCCGCGCAACCAGGTGATGCCGGCCACGCAGCACGCCGACACCTTCTCGACCACGACCCGGCAGAACAGCTATTACGGCTGGAACGACACGTCGCGCGCGACCGTGCAGCTCACCAACGTCTGGTGCCCACCCTCCACGACCAACGTGGTGCGCCTGCCGATGCGCAACATCGCGCAGCTTCAGAGCCACATCAACAACCTCACCGCCGTCGGGGCAACCTCGATCAATGCGGGGATGCGCTGGGGGATGACGCTGCTCGATCCGGCGTCGCGCGGGATGTTCAACCACTTCATCTCGACGGGCCAGATCCCCTCCTTCTTCGCGGGCCGGCCCTACGACTGGCGGCGCGAGAACACGCTCAAGGTCATCGTGCTCATGACCGACGGGGAGCATTTCGCCGAGGAGCGGGTCAACGACGGCTATCGCGGCAACACCGTCTCGCCCATCTGGCGGTCCACGGACAGCACCGCGAACTACTCGATCTTCCACGAGAGCCGCGTGGACCGCTCCAACGCCACCACCTTGGCCAACAGCCGCCCCTTCTGGGTGCCGCACCTGGCGCAATGGCATGCGCGACCTTGGAACGGCACGGCGCCGGCCAACAACGTGCCCTACACCGAGGGCAGCCTGCGCCGCATCGACGTCAACGGCGACGGCGTGTGCAACAACGCCGACGACGGGCGGGGGAACCTCAAGTCCAACGAGGCCTGCTGGTGGGGCGCCAACGCCCAGACCTGGGCGCAGGTCTGGGCCAACGTGCGCATGCACTGGGTGGCCTGGCAGCTCTACGGCCGGCCGCTCCACACGACCGCATCGGGACGAGCGGCCATCGCCGACGCGATGATGAACGCCTTCCGCACCCGCACGGACACGAACGACATGGACCGGCAGTTGCGGCAGATGTGCGACCGCGCCCGCGCCGAGGGCGTGATCGTCTATGGCATCGCCTTCGAGGCCGATCCGGGCGGCGAGCGCGAACTCGAATACTGCGCCTCCTCGCCGGGCCACTATTTCGATGCGCAGGGCCTCGAGATCCGCACCGCGTTCCGTGCGATCGCCGCGCAGATCAACCAGCTGAGGCTGATCCAATGAGCGTCGCGCGCCGGTCCGTGCGCCGCTGGCTGTCGCGGTTCCTGCGACGCGAGAGCGGCAACGGCACGATCGAGTTCGTCATCGTCGTTCCCGTGTTCCTGTTCCTGTTCCTCCAGACCTTCGAACTGGGCATGATCCTGACGCGGCAGGTCATGCTGGACCGGGGGGTGGACCTGGCCGTGCGGCAGGTCCGCATCGGCGCCGTCCCCCAGGTGACGCACGACACCCTGCGCCGGATGATCTGCGCCGGCGCGGCGGTGATCCCGGACTGCCTCAACGACCTCAAGGTGGAGATGCGGCCCGTCAACCCGCGCGCCTGGCGCCCGCTCGATCCCCGGCCCGACTGCATCGACCGCAACGATCCGGCCCGACCGGCGCGCACCTTCACGCCGGGCCAGTCGAACCAGCTCATGCTGCTGCGCGCCTGCGCCCTGTTCGAGCCGCTCTTTCCCGCCACGGGCATCGGCTTCCGCCTCGTCGGGCCGGAGGGGCGCAGCTTCGGGCTGACCTCGTCCTCGGCCTTCGTGGTCGAGCCGGCCTGACGGATAGCACCATGATCCGACGCTTCCTCCGGGACGAGCGCGGCTCCATCGCGGTGGAGGGCATGCTGATCCTGCCGGCCCTGGTCTGGGTCTTCCTGGGAACGTTCGTCTTCTTCGACGGCTTCCGCGCCCAGGCGATCAATGCCCGCACGGCCTATACGATCGGCGACATCCTGAGCCGCGAGACGCAGTTCGTCACCCCCGCCTATCTCGACGGGCTGTTCGCCCTGCAGGGGACGATGACGGCCACGGACCAGCCCCGGCGCATGCGGATCAGCGTGGTGCGCTACCAGAGCAGCGGAGACCGCTATCGCGTCGTCTGGTCCCAGGTGCGCGGTTCGGGCGTGGCCGCGCTGCGCGACGCCGACATGCCCAAGGTCAGACCGTTCCTGCCGATCATGCCCGATGCCGAAATCGCCATCGTGACGGAAACCTGGGTGCCCTACCGACCCGTGGCGCGCGTCGGCATCGAACCCTTCACCTTCCGCGACTTCGTCGTGACCCGGCCGCGCTTTGCCGCCAACCTGTGCTGGAACACCCAGAACACCGGCGGCACCATGGCCACCGCGACCTGCTGATCTTCCGCCGCCGCGAAGGCGGGCCTATGGTCGGCCCCATGATGCGGCGCGCGGTCCCCCTTCTGCTCCTTCTTCTTCTCTGCGCCTGCGCGCCGGCCCCCCGTCTCGACGACCGCATCCCCGCGGCCGAGCGGGATCTGCCCCCGCCCGCGCTGGTGCCGCTCGGACCCCTCCTCGCGGCGGCCGACGCCCTGCCGGCCTCGGGCGGATTCGAGGCCGCGCTGGCGGCCCGGGCGGGCGCCCTGACCGCGGCCCCCCCTCCCCCGGCGGGCGCCGTCGCAGCCATCGGCGCGCGCGCCGAGGCGCTGGAGGAGCGTGCCGCACCCGCGACCCCCCCGGCATCGCCCGAGGCCGCGCGGCTCGAGGCCCTGCGGGCGCGGGCCGAGGCGCTGCAGACCGGCGCCCTGACCCCCGAGGAGGCCCGGCGGCTGCGACAGGGCCCTTCGTTGCCATAGCAGGCGGGACAGGCTAACCCCGGCGCCACCTTCGCGCCACGAAAGGCCCAGCCATGACCCGTCCGCCCCTCCGCCTTGGCATCGCCGGTCTCGGAACGGTGGGGACGGGCGTGCTCGCGATCCTGCAGCGGCATGGTGCGCTTCTGGCCGCTCGGGCGGGCCGTCCGGTCGAGCCCGTCGCCGTCAGCGCGCGCGACCGTACCCGCGACCGCGGCGTGAGCCTCGACGGCCTGGCCTGGGAGGACGATCCCGTGGCGCTCGCCCGTCGGCCGGACGTGGACGTGTTCGTGGAAGTGATCGGCGGCCACGAGGGCGCCGCACGCGCCGCGGTGGAGGCCGCCATCGACGCCGGCAAGGACGTGGTCACCGCCAACAAGGCGCTTCTCGCCCATCACGGCCATGCCCTCGCGCTCGCGGCCGAGGCCAAGGGGCACGTGATCCGCTTCGAGGCCGCCGTGGCCGGCGGCATTCCCGTCATCAAGACCCTGACCGAGGGCCTGGCCGCGAACGAGGTCACGCGGGTGCTCGGCGTGATGAACGGCACGTGCAACTACATCCTGACCCGCATGGAGGAGGCGGGCCTGCCCTACGAGACCGTGTTCGAGGAGGCGCGCGCGCTCGGCTATCTCGAGGCCGACCCGAGGCTCGACGTGGACGGGATCGATGCCGGCCACAAGCTGTCGCTGCTCGCCGCCATCGCCTTCGGCACCGAGGTGTCCTTTGACGCGGTCGAGCTCGAGGGGATCGGGTCGGTCACCATCGAGGACATCCGCCGCGCGGGCGACATGGGCTATCGCATCAAGCTCCTGGGGGTGGCGCAGATGACGGGCCGCGGGCTCGAGCAGCGGATGCAGCCCTGCCTCGTGCCCGCGACCTCGCCTCTGGGTCAGCTCTCGGGCGGCACCAACATGGTGGTGATCGAGGGCGATTCGGCCGGCCAGATCGTCCTGCGGGGCGCAGGCGCCGGAGCAGGGCCGACGGCAAGCGCGGTGCTGGGGGACGTGATCGACATCGCCCGCGGCGTGCGCATCCCGACCTTCGGCCGGCCCGCATCCAGCCTGCGGCGCGCCCGACCCGCACGGGGCGCCGTCGCCGCGCCCTACTATCTGCGGCTCGACCTGGTGGACAAGCCGGGCGCGCTGGCCAAGGTCGCGCGCGTGCTGGGCGATGCGGGCATCTCCATCGACCGGATGCGGCAATACGGCCATGCCGAGGCGGCCACCGCCCCCGTCCTCATCGTCACCCACCGCACCACGCGCCTCGCCCTCGACGAGGCGCTGGGGGGCATGGCCGAGACTGGCGTCGTCGAGGGCCGCCCCGTCGCGCTGCGCATCGAGGCGGTCTGAGGCCGTTAGCGCCACCGGCGCTTCACGGCGCCCGGCGCAACCGCTAGTCCGTGAGGCGCAACCATCCCGAGGATCCCGCCCATGGCCGCCAGCCCCGAATTCCACGACCGCATGCTGTCGCTGGGCCTCGCCCGCGTCTCCGAGGCGGCGGCCATCGCCTGCGCCGCCCATATCGGGCGCGGCGACGAGAAGGCCGCCGATCAGGCCGCCGTCAACGCCATGCGCGACCAGCTCAACAAGCTCGACATCCGGGGCGTCGTGGTCATCGGCGAGGGCGAGCGCGACGAGGCGCCGATGCTCTATATCGGCGAGGAGGTGGGCACCGGCCAGGGTCCGGCCGTGGACATCGCGCTCGACCCATTGGAGGGGACGACCCTGACCGCGCGCGACATGCCCAACGCGCTCGCGGTCATCGCCATGGGCCCGCGCGGCACGCTGCTGCACGCGCCGGACGTCTACATGGACAAGCTCGCCATCGGGCCGGGCTTCAAGCCGGGCACCGTGACGCTGGCCATGACCCCGGCCGAGCGCGTCTCGGCGCTCGCGGCGGCCAAGGGGGTCTCCACGCGCGACATCACCGTCTGCGTCCTCGACCGTCCCCGCCATGCGGAGATGATCGCCGAGCTGCGATCCACCCAATGTGCGATCCGCCTGATCACCGACGGCGACGTGGCCGGCGTGATGCATTGCGCCGAACCGCAGAAGACCGGCATCGACATGTACATGGGCTCGGGCGGCGCGCCCGAGGGGGTGCTCGCCGCGGCCGCGCTCAAGTGCATGGGCGGCCAGATCTTCGGCAAGCTGCTGTTTCGCGACGAGGCCGAGCGCGAGCGCGCGCGCAAGGCCGGGATCACCAATCTCGACCGCGTCTATACGCGCGACGACATGGTGACGGGCGACGTCATCTTCTCGGCCACCGGCGTCACCGACGGCTCGCTGCTGCCCGGCATCCGGCGCGAGCCGGGCTGGGTCACGGTGGAGACCATGCTGATGCGTTCCAAGACGGGGTCGGTGCGCCGCATGACCTATCGCAATCCCGTGCGCTGAGCCCTTGCCAAGCGCCCGCCCTGGGGACAGCAACGGGGGCATGGCGTTTCTCGACGTGTCCTGCTCGCTCACCGGCCGGCGCTGGATCGGTCCCTCGTTCGAGGAGGACCGCCTGGCCGAGGCGGTGGCACGCGAAGCGGGGGTGGATCGCGCCGTGGCCCTGACGCTCGCCCGGCGCGGGGTCGGACCTGCCGAGGCGGCGGCCTTTCTCGATCCCAAGCTGCGCGACCTGCTGCCGGACCCGCTGCGGCTCAGGGACATGGACAGGGCGGCCGCGCGCCTGCTCGCCGCCGTCCGCTCGCAGGAGCGCGTGGCGGTGTTCGCCGATTACGACGTGGACGGCGCCGCCTCGGCCGCGCTGCTGCTGACCTGGCTTCGCGCGCTGGGATCGGAGGCGACGCTCTATGTCCCCGACCGGCTGGAGGAGGGCTATGGCCCCAACGCCCCCGCCATGCGGGCGCTGGGCGAAGCGCACGACCTCGTGGTGTGCGTCGATTGCGGCACCGCGGCGCCCGAGCCCATCGCCGCCTGCCCCGCCGAGGTGATCGTGCTCGACCACCATCTGGGGCCCGAGACGGCGCCCGCCTGTCTGGCCGTGGTCAATCCCAATCGCGCGGACGAGGATGGCTCGCTGGGCCATCTCTGCGCGGCCGGGGTGGTATTTCTCTGCCTTGTCGAGGCCAACCGCCGTCTGCGGGCCGAGGGGCGGCAGGGGCCGGACCTCCTGGGAATGCTCGATCTCGTGGCGCTGGCCACGGTGGCGGACGTGGCCCCGCTCACGGGGGTCAACCGGGCGCTCGTGCGGCAGGGCCTGGCGGTCATGGCGCGGCGCGAGCGGCCGGGCCTCGTGGCCCTTGCCGACGTGGCGGGCCTCGCGGCCGCGCCCTCCGCCCACAGCCTGGGCTACGTGCTCGGTCCCCGCCTGAACGCGGGCGGGCGCGTGGGGCGCGCCGATCTCGGGGCGCGGCTGCTGTCCACCGACGATCCGACCGAGGCGCGCGCGCTCGCCGAGCGGCTCCACCGCCACAACGAGGAGCGCCGCGCCATCGAGGACCGCGTCCGCGCCGAAGCCCTCGCACAGGCCGAGGCGCGGGGCCCCGGCCCGCTCGCCTGGGCCGCGGCCGAGGGGTGGCATCCGGGCGTCGTCGGCATCGTCGCCGCGCGCCTCAAGGAGGCCACCGACCGCCCGGCTGTCGTCCTCGCGATCGAGGGCGATGTCGCGCGCGGCTCGGCGCGCTCGGTGGCGGGCGTGGACATCGGCGGCGCCGTGGCGCGGCTTGCGGCCGAGGGGCACGCGCTCCAGGGCGGGGGGCACCGCATGGCCGCGGGCCTCACGGTGGCGCGCGATCGTCTCGGCCAAGCGATGGACCGGCTGGCCGAGCTGCTCGCCCGGCAGGGCGCGGGGTCAGGCGGGCCCCGCGACCTCGCGCTCGACGGGATGCTGATGCCGCGTGCGGCCTCGGTCGCGCTGGTCGAGGGGATCGAGCGAGCGGGTCCCTTCGGCGCCGCCGCCCCCTCGCCGCGCTGGGCGTTTCCCGACCTCGCGGTGGACCACGCCCGCGTGGTCGGGGCCAACCATCTCAGGCTCGCCCTGTCGGACGGCATGGGCGGCCGGCTCGAGGCCATCGCCTTCGGCGCCGCCGACGGGCCGCTCGCCGCGCTCCGGCCCGGCGCGGGGCGCTTTCACGTCGCCGGCCGGCTCGAGGCCGACGCCTGGAACGGCCGCCGCCGCGTGCAGCTCCGCCTCGAGGACGCGGCCCCGGCCGGACGGCGGGGGGCCTCCCTCGTCTGACGCAAGGACACCTCACCGAAATCGGCGCGCACCCCCTTGCCCCCGCCACAGGCTTTGTCTAGGTAGGCCCCTGTCCGGACGGCCCGTTCGTCTATCGGTTAGGACGTCAGGTTTTCAACCTGAAAAGAGGGGTTCGATTCCCCTACGGGCTGCCACTTTCCCCCATCGTGACACGGGTTGGCCGCAGGGCGGCTGTGCCCTGCGGCGGGCCGGCTCAGGCCGGAGCCGGGCGGTGGCTGGCCTGCGTGTCCCGGGGCTCCGGCGCCTCCTGCGCTTCCAGAGCCTCGGCCTTGGGGACAGACAGCCAGACCGCGATCGCGAAGCCCACGGCCCCGCCGAGGAGCTTGCCGACGAGCAGCGGCAGGATCAGCGAGGGCTGGAAGTTCGCCGTGAAGGCCAGGTGGTCGCCGAAGGCGAAGGCCGCGCAGACCGCGAAGGCGATCACGAGGACCTTGTCGCGCGCCCGCATCTCGCGCACGAGGCGATACATGGCAAGGATGTTGGCCACCGTCGCCAGAAGCCCAGCCGCACCGACCGGCGACAGGCCCAGACGGCGGCCGACCGCCTCCATCGGTCCGGCCAGATAGCGGGTGATCAGATAGACCATCGGGAAGGCCCCGGCGAGCATGATCCCGATATAGCCCGCGATCTCGAGCGCGCGGAACTGGTCGGCCTCGTCGGCGATGATCGGGTCGAATCCCCAGCCGCCGAACAGCGTGGTGAACAGGCCCGTGAAATACTCGACGATCGAGAAGACGAGGACGAGCGTGATCGCGGCATACATGATCCGGCCGAACCACAGGAAGCCCGCGATCATCGCGTCGGGCACGAGCCGCAGCCCGAGCGCGATCGCCACGCAGAACAGGATGAGCGGCAGCAGGTCGCGCAGCACCTCGCCCAGTCCCAGCGCGAGCTGGAGCGTGGCCGGGCCGGTCGTCGCGATCTCGGGCCGGATGGGCGTGCCCGTCGCGAGGACGATCAGCGCAGCGATGAACACGCCGACCGGGACCGAGAGGATGCCCGACATGATCCCCAGAGCCATGTACTTGTGGTCGCGCCGGTCGAGCATGGCGAGGCCCACGGGGATCGAGAAGATGATCGTGGCCCCGGCCATGTAGCCCACGAGCGAGGCCATGAGCCAGCCTTCGCGGCTCTGGGCGAGCGTGTCGGCGAGCTGGTAGCCCCCCATGTCGATGGCGATGATGGTGGTCGCAGCGATGGCCGGATCGGCGCCCACGGTCGCGAAGAGGGGGCCCACGGCGCCGCTGATGATCTGCGACAGATAGGGGATCGCGGCCATGATCCCCGCCACCGGGATGAAGATCGGCCCGATGGCATAGAGCCCCTCGCGGAATTCGCGGCCGATGCCGCTGTCGGGGTCGCGGATATAGCCGATGGCGCCTGCCACGGCGCAGGCCATGATGACATAGATCACGGCCGTTCCGATCAGTTCCATTCTCTCCTCCCTGTTGTCGGCCGGCGCTGTGCCCGCGCCTTGGCTCAGATGCGGATGGCGCGTCCCTCCGGGTCGTGGAAGGGGCGGAGCGAGGGTCGCGCCGGCACCTCGTCGCCCGCGACGACGAGGCTGTAGCGACTGGCCAGAAGGGCCTCGTCGCCCGTGTCGGGCTGGCGTTCGGTGGCGCGCACGTAGCCCAGGCCCAGCGGGCGGCCGAGCGTGTAGCCGAAGCCCCCGCTGGTGAGATAGCCGACCGGCTCGCCCTCGCGCAGGATCGTCTCGCGGCCGAGCAGCACGACCTCGGGATCCTCCGCCATGAAGCCGAGGAGGCGTCGGGACGGCACGCGGCCCGCCTGCGGCTCGAGCGCGGCGCGGCCGATGAAGTCGTGGTCCGTCCGCAGCTTGACCGCCCAGCCCAGACCCGCCTCGAAGGGCGTGTCGTTGGGCGTGATGTCGCTGCCCCAGGCGCGGTAGCCCTTCTCCAGCCGGAGCGAGTCGATGGCGCGGTAGCCCGCCGGGCGCAGGCCGAGACCGGTCCCCATCAGCGCGTCGTAGATCTCGCCGAGTGCGCCGATGGGCGCGTGCAGCTCCCAGCCGAGTTCGCCCACATAGGTGACGCGCAGCGCGCGGACCGGGTGGCCGGCGATCGCGATCTCGCGGACATGGCCGAACGGGTGGGCTTCGTTCGACACGTCATCCGGCGTCACGGCGGCGAGGATGTCACGCGCCCGCGGCCCCATGAGCGAGAGCGTGCCCCAGTCCTCGGTCACGTCCTCGAGCCGCACGGAGCCGTCGCGCGGCAGGTGGTCGGCGATCCAGGCAAAGTCGTGGGTGCGGAAGCCCGTGCCGGTGACGATGTAGAAGCGGTCCTCCGCCAGCCGCGCCGCGGTGAGGTCGCATTCGATGCCCCCGCGGCTGTTGAGCATCTGGGTATAGACCAGCCGGCCCGGCGGGCGGGCGACATCGTTGGCGCACAGGCGCGAGAGGGCGGCCTCGGCGCCGGGGCCGGACAGCTCGAACTTGGCGAAGGAGGACTGGTCGAACAGGCCGGCCACCCGGCGGACCTGGCGATGCTCCTCGCCCACCGTCTCGAACCAGTTCTGCCGTCCCATCGAGGGGATGTCGCGCGGCTCGGTGCCCGGGGGGGCGAACCAGTTGGGTCGCTCCCATCCCAGCTTGGAGCCGAACACGGCCCCGGCGGCCTGCAGGCGCGGATAAAGGGGCGAGACGATGCGGGGCCGGCCGCTCGTGTATTCGTCGTGCGGCCAGGCGACGGCGTAGTGCTTGGCATAGGCCTCGAGCGTGCGCTCGCGCACCCAGTCGCGGTCGCGGTGCAGCGCCGAGAAGCGGCGGATGTCCACCGGCCACAGGTCGAGCGGGGCCTCGCCCGTCGCGACCCAGGCCGCGAGTGCCCAGCCCGCACCCCCGCCCGCCGCGATGCCGAAGGCGTTGAAGCCGGCGCCGACGAACATGTTGTCGCATTCGGGCGCGGCGCCGAGGATGAAGTTCCCGTCCGGCGTGAAGCTTTCGGGTCCGTTGATCATCCGCTTGACGCCGGTCCGTTCGAGCGCGGGGATGCGGGCGATGGCCTGCACCATGTGCTGCTCGAAATGGTCGAAATCGTCGTCGAACAGGCGGAAGGCCCAGTCGGCGGGCGCGTCGTTGCCGGGCAAGCCCGTGTCCCACGCGATCGGGTCGGGCTCGTAGCCGCCCATGACGAGCCCGCCCACCTCCTCCTTGAAGTAGGTCCGCCGGTCGGGGTCGCGCAGGGTGGGCGCGTCGGGGGAGAGCCCCTCGATCGGTTCGGTCACGATGTACTGGTGGCGCACCGCCTGCAGCGGCACCGAGACCCCGGCCATCGCCCCCACCTGCCGCGCCCAAAGGCCCGCGCAGTTCACCACCGTCTCGCAGGCGATCTCGCCCTGTCCGGTCTGCACCGCCGCGATGCGCCGCCCGTCCATGCGAAAGCCCGTGACGCGCACCCCCTCCAGCAGGCGGGCCCCGTGCATCCGCGCCCCCTTGGCCAGCGACTGGGCGATGTCCGAGGGATTGGCCTGCCCGTCCGTGGGCAGCCAGGACGCCCCGATCAGGTCCGAGACGTCCATCAGCGGCCACATCCGCCGCACCTCGTCCGGGCCGATCAGCTCCATCTCCATGCCGAAGCTGCGTGCCGTGGTGGCGAGGCGGCGATATTCGGTCCAGCGGTCCGGGGTGGTGGCCAGCCGCAGGCAGCCCGTCATCTTCCAGCCCGTCTCGAGCCCCGTCTCGGCGGCCAGCCGCTTGTAGAGCTCCACCGAGTATTTCAGCACCCGCGTGATCGAGGCCGAGGAGCGCAGCTGCCCCACCAGCCCCGCCGCATGCCAGGTCGAGCCCGAGGTGAGCCGGTCCTGCTCGAGCAGCACGACCTCGGCCCCGTGGTCGCGGGCGAGGTGATAGGCGGTGGAGCAGCCGACGATGCCGCCGCCAATGACGACGATCCGAGCGTGGCTGGGCAGGGTACTGGACATGTCACAGGCTTCCGTAAGCGGTCTGGTAGGCGTCGAGCGCGGCCTCGAGCCGCGCGAGGTTCTCGGCCGTGTAGGCGGGATAGTCGGTGCCCGGCGCGTTCAGATGCAGCTCGGAGACCATGCTCCACATCGCCTCGCGCAGCAGCGAGGCGCATTGCATCGCGGCCATGGCGCGGGCGAGGGGCGGGTCGGGCGGACGGCCGAAATAGGTCTCGAGCAGCACCTCGGTCTCCGCCGCCGAGAAGCCGGCATTGGAGGACAGCCCCGCAAGGTCGAACAGCGCCGTGGAAAAGCCCGCATATTCGAAGTCGATCAGCCACAGCCGCTCCCCGTCGTGGAGCAGGTTGGCCGGCAGCAGGTCGTTGTGGGCAAAGACGATGGGCAGGGGCACCTGCACCGCCTCGAGCGCGTCGGCGAGGGCGACGTAGCGGGGCAGTTCGGCCACCATGCGGCTGCCGTCGCGGTGCAAGGTGCGGGCATAGTCGCGCACGACATGGAAGGGCCAGAAGAAGAAGCCGGGCCCCGAGACATGGCGCGGCATGGTGGTGTGGAAGCGGCGCAGCAGGTCCGCAATGGGCCCGATCGCCCCGCGCACGTCGGCCGCGTCGAAGGTCCGGGCGCCCAGATAGTCCGTGACCATCACCCCCTCGCCCGCATGGCGCAGCGCAGGGGCAAATCCGGCCTCGGCGGCGGCCTGCGCCACCATCGCCTCGCGGCGGCGCTCGACATGGTGGAACGGGTAGTCGTCCCCGAACCGGACGACCCGGCGGGTCGCGCCGTCCTGCACGATCCAGCTTTCGTTGCTGATGCCGCCCTTGAGCGGCGTGACCTCGATCGGGCCCTGCCAGAGCCCCAGTTGCCGGATGCGCTCCGTCGCCGTCCTGGTCAAGTGGTCCTCCCCCCTTGCCCGGATTGGATCGCGCCCGCGACCCTCGGGTCAAGACGAATCTGTGGCATCATGACCGGAAAAGACCGATCCGGTTGTTCAGGACCCGCGGTTCGGCCATGAGACGGACAGGTTCGGTCAAGCGAGGAGTCATCATGATCGCGGCACAGCGTCAGGCGGAGATCCTCAGGCTTCTGGGCGACACGGGCACGGCCCGCATCAGCGACCTGTCCGACCGGCTGGGCGTGTCGCTCGAGACGGTGCGACGGGACGTCAAGATCCTCGTCTCGGACGGGTCGGTGGTGCGGCGGCACGGCGGCATCATGCTGCCCACGGCGCTGCGCGAGGCGCCCTTCGACCGCCGCATGCGCGAGAATGCCACGGCCAAGCGCCTGATCGCCCGCTTGATGGCACGCACCATCGGCGACGGCGAATCGGTCATGCTCGACACCGGCTCGACGACGAGCTTCCTCGCGCGCGAGCTGCTCGAGCGCCGCCGGCTCACGGTCGTGACCAACTCGCCCGACATCGCGCGCCTGCTTGCGACGGTGAACGGCAATGCGGTGCACATGGCCGGGGGCGCGCTCGACAGCGACAGCGGGGCGGCGCTCGGCCTGTCGGCCATCGAATTCGTCTCGCGCTTCTGGGTCGATCACGCCGTCATCTCGGCGGGCGCGCTGCACGGCGCGCGGGGGATCATGGATTACCGGCTGGAGGAGGCCGAGTTCGCCCGCGCGGTGCTGTCGCGCGGCGCCCGGCGGGTGGTGGTCTGCGACGCCTCCAAGTTCGACCGGCCCGGACTCGTGCAGGTCTGCGGCTGGGAGGGGATCGAGACGCTCGTGACCGACCGGCCGCCCCCGGCCGAGGCCCGGGCGGCGCTGGACGCGGCCGGGGTGCGCCTCCTGCTGCCGGAGAGACGCGCGGAGGGCTGACGGGCCGCTCAGCCGCCCTGCAGCCGCGTGCCGTCGGCGGCGAAGGGATGGGCCGCTTCGGGCGCGAAATCCACGCCCACCGCCTCGCCCTCGCGCAAGGAAAGATCGGGCGGTGCCAGCACCGAGAGCCGATCGCCCCCGGCCGTCTCCACGACCACGTGCAGCGCCGAGCCGTGATATTCGCTCGCCCGGACGAGCCCCGCCACGAGGCCCGCGTCCGGGGCCACGATGCGGCACTGCTCGGGCCGGACCCCGACCTGTGCGAGCGGGCCTCTCGCCCAAGGGGCGGCAAAGGCGCGAGCCCCGCCCGCCAGGCGCACCCCCTCCGCCTCGGCGGCCGCCGGAACCAGGTTCATGCGGGGACTGCCCAGGAACTGCGCCACGAAGACATCCCCGGGCCGTTCGTAGAGGTCACGAGGGGTTCCGGTCTGGACCATCCGCCCCTCGCGCAGGACCACGATCCGGTCGGCCAGGGTCATCGCCTCCACCTGGTCGTGCGTGACATAGATCGTCGTCGCCCCCAGCGTCCGGTGCAGCGCCGCGATCTCCACTCGCGTGTCGGCCCGGAGCGCCGCATCGAGGTTCGAGAGCGGCTCGTCGAACAGGAAGGCTTTCGGCTCGCGCACGATGGCGCGCCCGATCGCCACCCGCTGGCGCTGTCCGCCCGAGAGCTGCGCAGGCCTGCGCTCGAGCAGGCCCTCCAGCCGCAGGATGCGCGCCGCCTCGGCCACGCGCCGGGCCACCTCGCGCTCGGGCATCCGCGCGGTGCGCAGGGCGAAGGCGATGTTGTCGCGCACGCTCATGTGCGGGTAGAGCGCATAGGACTGGAACACCATGGACAGGTGCCTGTCGTAGGGCTCCCGGTCCGTCACGTCCTCGCCGCCGATCAGGATGCGCCCGGCGCTCGCCGTCTCCAGCCCCGCGATCAGGCGCAGGAGCGTGCTCTTGCCGCAGCCCGACGGGCCGACAAAGACGCAGAACTCCCCGTCCGCGACCGTCAGCGACACGTCGCGGACCACGCGGTGCGCGCCGAACGCCTTGCTCAGCCCCTCGAGCCGGATCTCGGCCATCGCTGTCCTATCCCTTGACCGCGCCGGCCATCACCGACCCGGTGATCCGGCGATACATGACGAGGCCCAGCACCAGCGGCGGCAGCGCCGCCACCACCATCACCGCGGCGGCCATCCCCCACTGGACCCCGCCCCCGGCGGTGGCGAAGAAGAACGACGCCCCCACCGTTACCGGCACCGCCTCGCGCGTGGTCAGGATCAGGCCGAACAGGAACTCGTTCCAGGCGGTGATGAAGCCGAAGACGAAGGCCGTGACAAAGGCTGGCCGGCAGAGCGGCAGCACCACCCGCAGCAGCAGGCGCGGCAGCCGCGCCCCGTCCATGCGCGCGGCCTCCTCCAGCTCGGCGGGGATGTCGCCCACCGCGTTGACCAGCAGCAGCACCGCGAGCGGCAGGTTGACCACCGCGAGGACCAGCCCCAGCCCCAGCCGCGTGTCCAGAAGCCCCGCCGCCGCATACATCATGTAAAGCGGGATGGCGAAGATGATGAGCGGCAGCGCCCGCAGGTTGACGACCACGGGAAACAGCACGCCCCGCCCCACGCCCCGCCTGACCATCGCCCAGGCCAGCGGAAAGGCCACCACGAGCGGCAGCACCGCCCCGATCAGCGCCGCCACCAGCGAGTTGCCGAGGTGGTGATAGATGTTGAGCCGGTCGCTCGCCGTCAGCACGGCGGCGAAGTTGGCGAGCGTCGGCTCCTCGATCCAGAGCGAGGGGTTGCGCGTCACCTCGCCCGGCGCCTTGAAGGCGGTCACGGCCGTGGCGATGACCGGAAAGTTGAGCAGGAGGGCCGCCAGCCCGAACACGGCCCAGCGCAGCGCCATTCCCGCCCTCACCCCCGCCCCTCCCGGCCCCGCAGCACCAGCGCGCGCGCGGCCACGAACAGGAGCGTGCTGGCCAGAAACAGCAGCACGGCCGCGGCCATCGCCTTGCCGATCTCGGCCCGCCGCAGGAACGTCTCGAAGATGTAGATCGAGAGCGAGGTGGTGGCCCCGCCCGGCCCCGCGCCCACCAGCGTGTAGATGTTGTCGAAGACGCGGAAGCCGTCGATGAAGCGCACGAACAGCGCCACGAAGACCGTGGGCATCATCAGCGGCAGCTCGATGCGCCAGAACAGCCGCCACGGGCGCGTGCCGTCCACCATCGCCGCCTCGCGCAGGTCCTGCGGGATCGCCCCGTAGGCGGCCAGGAACAGCAGAAAGGCAAAGGGGGTCCATTGCAGCGTCTCGGCCGCGACCACGGTGGCAAAGACGTTGGCGGGGCTCAGGAAGGCGGGCGACCAGCCGAACCACAGATACAGGTAGTGCGGCACCGGCCCGACGAATTCGTGCAGCACCAGGCGGTACATCAGCCCCATCATGGCCGGCGCCACGATCATCGGCACGATCAGCACGGCGACCATCCAGCCGTGCCGCCGGATCAGCGGATACAGATAGACCGCCAGGAACAGCCCCAGCGCGCATTGCAGCACGGCCGTGATCGCCCCGAACCGCAGCGAGAACCACGCCGCCCGCCAGAAGGCCCCGTCCGCCCAGACGGCCGCGAAGTTGGCCCCGCCGACGAAGCGCGGGGCAGTCAGCGTCCGGAACGTCGTCTCCGACACCGCATAGACGAGGCTCAGGAGCGCCGGAAAGCCCAGGATCGCCAGAAGGAACAGCACCAGCGGGCTGGCGAGGACGGCATTCTCGAACGCGCGGCTCCTCATCGCGGATGCCGGGGCGGCCTCCGGGCCGCCCCGTCCCGTCCGGTTTATTGCAGAAGCCGCGTCATCGCGGCCTCGGCATTGGCGATGGCGGTATCGAGGTCCTGCGTCCCTGCCCAGTAGCCCGTGAATTCCTGCGCCTGCGCCTCGTAGACCGACAGCGCCTCGGCCGAGGTGCCGCCCCGCATGACGAAGCCGTAGGTCGAGGCGAACTCGCCCACCTGCACGAGGTCGGGGCGCTCGTCGGCGATCTTGGCCGCCGTCTCGGGCGCCAGGCCCGGCGCACCGCCCGCCCGGGCATAGGCGAGCGCCGCCTCCTCCGTGGACAGCCATTCGAGGAAGGCAAGCGCGCCCTCGCGGTTGGGCGCCGCCGCGTTCAGGCCCAGCCCCAGCCCGTGGATATGGGTGAAGCGCCCCTCCGGGCCCGCGGGCGGCGCGGTGATGGCGGTGTCGGGCTGGGCCTCGGTCAGCTCGGTGGCGGCCGCGTTCCATTGCACCATCGCCGCCACCTGCCCCGAGGCGAAGGCGGCGTTGGCCTCGGCATATTCGTAGGCAGTGGAATCGGGCGGCGTCGCGCCCAAGTCGAACAGGAGCTTCGCGCGCTCCAGCGCCCCGCGCCAGGCCTCGCTGTCCACGACGACGCGGCCCTCCTCGTCCAGCCAGTCCGCTCCGTAGCTGCGCGGCCAGGAATGGAACACCATCATGTTGAACAGGAGGTTCTTGGCCTGGATTACCGTCCCGTAGCGCGTGGGGCTGTCGGGATTGACCGAGCGGCTGAAATAGAGCGCGTTGGCCACGAAGTCGTCCCAGGTCCAGTCCTCGGGGGCCTTGGGCTCCAGCCGCTCGCCCAGATGCTCCTCGGCGATGTCGCCATAGCGCGCGCGTACCGCCTCGTCGGCCAGAAGCGCGTCGATCAGGTCGCGCCGGTAATACAGGAAATGCAGCGACAGGTCGGTGGGCACGCCGTATTGCTGCCCGTCGAACTGCATCGTGCTCAGCACCGTCTCGCCGAACACGGCCTCGGCCTCGTCCGACAGGGTGACGGGCTCCATGAAGGGGGCATAGCGGCCGATCGAGTAGGTGGCGAGCAGGTTGACGTCGAAGGCCGTGCTGCCCGCCGCCAGATCGACCTGCAGCTTGTCGAAGAACCCGTCGCGCGAGGTGAAGAGCAGCTCCACCCGGTTCTCCGGCGCCACCTCGGGGCGCGCGTTGTAGAGCTCGGCCACCGCGCGCAGGGCCGTCTCCTCCGGGCCGCCCGGCCAGCCCAGGACCGTCACCTGCGCGTCCGCCGCGCCCGCCGCGAGGGCCGCCGCCCCTGCCGCCGCCAGCATGATCCGTGTGCGTGTCATCCCTGTCTCTCCCTGTGTTGTTCCGCAGCCGCCGCCAGCGCGGCCACGCCGATCACTCCCGCCTCCGGCCCCAGGGCGGCGCGCCGCAGGACCGGTCTCTGCCAGGCGGGCCAGGATTCCATCTCGGCCGCCACGCGTTCGAGATGGCCCGCCGCCAGACCCACGCCGCCGCCCAGCACGATCACCTCCGGGTCGGCCGCGAACAGCACGGCCCGGCACAGCCGCGCCAGCGCCACGGCCGCGCGCGAGACGACCGCCTCGGCCCAGGCCTCGCCCGCCTCGGCCGCGGCAAAGACCGCCGGCGCCTCGACCGGATGGCCCGCGCGCGCCGCCGCCTCGGCGATCGCCCGCCCCGAGGCGAGGTCCTCGGCCCGGACCCCGTCCGCCCCCGGCATCTGTCCGAAGCTTCCGCCCAGGCCCCGATGCCCCCGCACCAGCCGACCCCCGAGGACGAGGCCGCCCCCGATCCCGGTCGAGACGGTGAGAAAGGCCATGTCCCGCCCCCTGCCCGCCCCCGCCACGTATTCGCCCCAGGCGGCGGCCTGCGCGTCGTTGACCAGGACCGGCTCGCACCCCAGCAGGTCGTGCAGCCGCCGCGCCAGCGGATAGGCCTCGGGGATCGGCAGCGTGCCGGGATTGAGCGCGGACCACGTCCCGCCCCGCACCGCCCCCGTCACGGCGACGCCGACCCGATCCCAGACCCCCTGCCAGGCCGCCGCCGCCTCGGCCAGCCGCCGGGTCCAGCAATCGGGTCCCCCGTCGCGGTCGGTGGGCAGAAGACGGCGCTCGCGCACGCGCCCGTCCTCGACCAGCGCCACGAGGGTCTTGGTCCCGCCCAGATCGGCGGCCAGCGTCGCGCTCATGCCGGCACCCGCGTATCCGCCCCGCGCCCCGCGCCCTCCACGGCGGCGACGAACCAGGCGGTCACATGTTCGGGCCGCGTGATGGCCGAACCCACCACGACCGCATCCGCCCCCGCCGCGACCGCCCGCGCCGCATCGGCCGGGGCGTGATAGCGCCCCTCGGCCAGGGTGAAGCGGCCGAGCCCGGCCAGCTCCGCCACCAGCCCGAGATCGGGCCCCTCCGGCACCGCGCCGCCCAGATAGCCCGAGAGCGTCGAGCCCAGCATCGCACAGCCCAAGGCCGCGGCCCGCCGCCCGTCCGCCAGGCTGGCGCAATCGGCCATGGCCAGCGCGCCGGCCTCGTGGATCGCCCCGACGATCCGCTCCAGAGGTTCGGGGCGCGGCCGGTCGGTCGCGTCGAAGGCGACGACATCCGCCCCAGCCTCGACCAGCGCGCGCGCCTCCGCGGCCGTGGGGGTGATCCGCACGGGACTGTCGGCCCGGTCCGTCTTGACCAGGCCGATCACCGGAGCCCGGGTCGCCGCCCGCACGGCGCGCAGGTTTTCCACGCCCTCGATCCGCAGGCCCCGCGCGCCCCCGGCCAGGGCGGCCAGCGCAAGGGCGGCCACGATGTCCGGCCGGTCGAGCGGCCCGCCCGGCACGGGCTGGCAGGACACGATCAGCCCACCGCGCAGACCATCCAGCAGATCGGCCATGCCGCCCTCCCCCTTCTGCAGCGATCATGCCACTTCCAGACCACTTCGCAACAAATTCCGACTGGTATGGACCGCTCAGGTCCCGAGTTCCGTCAAGAAGTCGTAGCGCTCGCCGCTGTAGCGGGTTTCGGTGAACTCCACCGGCCGACCGTCGGCCAGAAAGCAGCGCCGCTCCACGATCAGGAGCGGACTGCCCGGCTCGCTGTCCAGCAGCTCGGCCTCGATCCGCGCCATGATCCCGGCCCGGATGCGCTGGGCCCCCCGGACCGGCGCGGCGCCGAGGGCGGCCAGCGCCGCATAGAGCGACTCCCCCACCAGATCGCCCGAGGGCAGGATCGCCTGCGGGACAGCCGCGCGTTCGATGGCCAGCGGCACGCCGTCGGCCGTCCGCACGCGGATCAGCCGCACGATGAGGTCCGCCGCCCCCAGGCCCAGAGCCAGCGCCTCGGTCGGGCTGGGGCGCACCACCTGCCGCGACAGCCAACGCTGACCGGGGACCGAGCCCCGCGCGCGCAGCTCCTCCGAAAAGCCCGTCAGCGCCGAGAGCGCCTTCTCCACCCGCGTGGCCACACGCGTGCGCGCGCCCTGCCGCCGGCGCAGGAGCCCCTCGCGCGCCAGCTCCTCCAGCGCGCGGCGGACGGTCACGCGGCTCATCCCCAGCCGCGCGGCCAGCACCCGCTCGCTGGGCAGGCAGGTCCCGCCGCCCCCCTCGCCCACCACCTCCGACAGCGCCAGCGCCAGCCGGCGATAGAGCGGCCCGCCGGCCTCCGGCCCGTCGGGCGGGCGGGCCAGGCTGTCGGCCAGTCGGGCGATGAAGGGGTCGTGCGGTCCCATGCGGCCTCCTGCCGGTCCGCACCAGTCTAGCAGACCGGCCGCCCCGCATGCGAGACCCCCTCAGGGCAGAAAGGCCAGCGCCCCCCCGTCCACCGCGATCTCCGCACCCGTCAGGAACCGCGCGGCGGGCGACAGCAGAAAGGCCACCGCCTCCGCCACCGCCTCGGGGGGCCCAGGCGCCGGCAGGGGGATCGTCCGCGCAAAGCCCTCGGCCACATCGGGCCGCCCGAACAGGTCGCGGTTCCTCGGCACGAGGATCGGGCCGGGATGGACCAGGTTGGCCAGGATGCCATGGGGGGCGAGGTCCACCGCCGCCGCCTTGACCAGCATCCGCAGGCCCCCCTTCGAGGCCGCATAGGGGCTCGCCCCCCGCTCCGCCGCCACCGCGTTGACCGAGCCAATGGCGACCAGCCGCCCGCCCCCTCCAGCCGCGATCATCGCCCGCGCCGCCGCCTGCAGCACGCCGAAGGCGCCGAGCAGGTTCGTCTCCACCATCCGGCGGAACTCGCCCTCCTCCACCTCCGCGAAGGGTCCCGACGCGCCGCAGAGCGCCGCCGCATGCACGCAGCCCCAGAGAGGCCCCGCCCCGGCCACCAGCGCGTCCACCGCCGCGCGGTCGGTCACGTCGCAGGCCCGCCCCGGCGGCGCGATTGCCAGGTCGGTCGCCACGACCTCCGCGCCCCCGGCCTCCAGCCGCGCGCGGATCGCCGCCCCGATCCCCCCGGCCGCCCCCGTCACCAGGACCTGCCGCCCCGCCAGATCCGTCACGAAAGATCCTCCGCCGCGGCCACCAGCAGCCCCGGATCCCCCTCCCGCACGCGGGCCAGGTTCCGCTCGGCCAGGATCACCCCGTCCACCGGCGCCTCCAGCACGGCCAGCACCTCGCCCAGGGGCGACTCGACCCGCGCCAGCGCCTCGCCCCGCCGCACCGCGGCGCCGAGGGGCCGCAGCGCGCGCCACAGACCCGCGGCCGGGCTCGCCACCCAGTCGCCGCGCAACAGGCGCGCGGGCCGCGCCGCCGGCACGTCCCCCAGCGCTTCCGGTCCCACCATGCCCCGCGCGGCCAGAACCCGCAGATAGGCGTCGCGATAAAGCCGCACGTCGCTCGGCCGCGCCCGCCCGCGCCCGCCCACCTCGCAGCCTGCGACCGTCACCCCCGCCCGGGCCGCCTCCAGGCTCAGCACCCCCGGCGTCGCGGGCAGCGCCCAGAGATCGGCCAGCCCCGTCTGCTCCGCCACCGCCCGAGATGAAGCGGCCGCCTCCGCCCCCACGCCGCCCCCCGCCTCGTAGAACCCCGCCACGGGCAGGAAGGCGAGGTCCGTCCCCCCCGAATGGCTGTCCACCACGAGGTCCGCCTCCGCCACCAGCGCCCAGAGCGCCGCGGCCAGCCGCGCGGACGGCCCGCCCCCCGCATCGCCCGGAAAGACCCGCGCGAGGTTGACCCCGTCGAGCGGCCCCGCCCGCGTGCCCGCGGCCAGGGCGGGCGCGTTGGCGAAGGGCACGATCCGCACGCGCCCGCGCAGGTCCACCGCCTCCAGCACCCGCGCGAGGTCCAGAAGCGCGAGCGGCCCCTCGAACTCGTCCCCGTGGATGCCGCCCGTGAACAGGGCGGTCGGCCCCGCCCTCTCCCCCTCCGCCTCGATCAGCGGAAAGGCGAGCGGCGCCCCGTCCGGCAGCCGCCCCCAGACGACGCTCCGGCGCAGGACGCGCGCCACCCCTCAGGCTCCCTTCCGCACGGCATGATGGCTCTTGCGGGGCGCGAGCGGCATGGCGCGGAACTCGCGCGCGACCTCCAGCAGCCGGCCGATCGTGCCCTCGATCATGCGCCGGCCCTTCTCGGCCGTGGCCCGGGTGGGTGTGCCGGCCACCCCCGTCTCGTTCATCCGGCTCCACCAGTTCATGAAGTGGACCCATTTCTGCCCCTTCAGCCCCGGATAGAGCCAGCGCGACCCGCCCCGCTCGGCCGGGATCTCGTCGGCCGCCAGGTCCATCCGCACCCCCTCCGGCCGGATGGCGAGATATTCCGACGTCTCCCACTCGCAGGCATGGTCGGCCGCATGGGGCCCGCCCTCCAGTTCCGGCCCGATGAAGTCCCAGCCCAGCTCCCAGTGGTTGATGCTGCCCGCCAGCATCGGCTGCTCCACCGTCAGCCGCCGCGCCGCGAGGTCGCAGAGCGGCGCGTTCGACCCGTGCGCGTTGACCAGGAGCAGGTGCCGGAACCCCCCCTCGGCCAGCGAGGCGCCGACATCCACCAGATAGGCCAGGAAGTGCTCCATCCGCACGGACACGGTGCCTGGAAAGTCCATGTTGTGCGCGTTGTAGCCGTAATGGATCGGGGGCAGCACCAGCACGTCGCCGCCCGACCGGCGCGCCGCCTCGTCGCACAGGTGCTCGGCGATGGCGTTGTCCACGTCCACCGGCAGGTGCGGGCCGTGCTGCTCGATCGCGCCCACGGGCAGAAGCAGGCAGGGCCCTGACCGGGCCGCCTCGTTGACCTCGGGCCAGCTCAGCTCGCGGAAACGGTGGGAGAGGGGCATGGATGTCCTCGCAAGGCAGGGCCGAGGGGGCCGAGGCCGGGCGCGGCCAGCGTCCCCCCGGTCTCGGGATCGAAGAGGTAGAGGTCGCGCGCGGCGACCGCGACGCGGGCAGACCGGCCGGGGGCCAGCGCCGCGTCGGGCGGCGCGAGCAGCGTCAGCCGCGCGCCGCCCGCGCGCAGATGCGCGATCTGCGCCCCGCCCAGATGCTCGACGCGCTCCACGGGCAGCACGAGGCCGCCCTCGTCCAGCCGCAGGTCCTCGGGCCGCAGGCCCAGCGTGACGCGCGCGCCCGCCCGCACCGCCAGGCCGGAGGGCCGCGGCAGCCGGGCGCCGCCTTCCAGCACCACCGCGTCCTCTGCCAGCGTCGCCGCGGCAAAGCTCATCGGCGGCGCGCCCACGAAGCCGGCCACAAAGGCGTTGGCGGGCGCGCGGTAGATGGCCAGCGGCGCGCCCACCTGCTGGAGCCGCCCCGCGCGGAACACGGCGATGCGGTCGGCCATGGTCATCGCCTCGGCCTGGTCGTGCGTGACATAGAGCGCCGTCGCCCCCAGGCCCCGGAACAGCGTCGCGATCTCGCCCCGCATCTGCAGCCGCAGCACCGCGTCGAGGTTCGACAGCGGCTCGTCCAGCAGAAAGGCCCGCGGCTCGCGCACCAGCGCGCGGCCCAGCGCGACGCGCTGGCGCTGCCCCCCCGACAGCGCCTTCGGATAGCGCCCCAGCAGCGGCACGAGATCCAGCGCTTCGGCTGCGCGCCGCACCCGGCGGGCGATCTCCTCGCGCGGCAGCCGCCGCACCTCGAGCGCGAAGCCGAGATTGCCCTCCACCGTCATGTGCGGATAAAGGGCATAGGACTGGAACACCATGGCGAGGTCTCGCGCGGGCGCGGGCACGCGCGTCATGTCCTCGCCCCCGATCAGCAGACGCCCCTCGCTCGGCGCCTCCAGCCCCGCCACGATGTTGAGCGTCGTGGTCTTGCCGCAGCCCGACGGGCCCAGCAGCGCCAGGAACTCCCCGTCCGCCACCTCGAGGTCCACGGGCTCGAGCGCGCGCACCGCCCCGAAGCGCTTGCCGATCCCCTCCAGCGTCACCGAGGCCATGCGCCTAGCCCTTCACCGCGCCCGCGGTCAGCCCGCGCGCCAGCCACCTTTGCGCGAGCAGCGCAAACAGCGCCACGGGCAGCACGATCACCGTTCCCATGGCCGACATCGGCCCCCATTGCGTCCCCTTGTCGGTGATGAAGCCCGCGATCCGCACGGGCAGCGTCCGCGCCTCCCCGGCCGCCACGGTCGAGGCCAGCAGGAACTCGTTCCACGACAGGATCGCCGTCAGGATCGCCGCCGCCCCCAGGGCGGGCAGCGACAGCGGCAGGACCACGCGGCGGAAGCGCAGCCAGGCCCCGCAGCCGTCCAGCATCGCCGACAGCTCGATCTCCCGCGGGATCTCCTCGAAGAAGCCGAGCAGGATCCATACCACCAGCGGCAGCGCGAGCGAGGCATGCGCCAGGATCACCGCCAGATGCGTGTCGAGCAGCCCCCAGTCCCGCATCAGCAGGTAGAAGGGGATGGCGACCGCGATCTTCGGGTAGAAGCGCACCACCAGGAACGACAGCCCGATGACGAGCGACAGCCGGAAGGGCAGCCGCCACCGGGCCAGCGCATAGGCCGCGGGCGCCCCCAGCGCGACCGCGAGCGCCGTGGCCGCCGCCGTGACGACCACCGAGTTGAGCAGGAACCGCCACGTCTCTCCGTCGCCGCCCAGCACGGCGCGGTAGTGCTCCAGCGTCGGCTGGGCGGGCAGCAGGCCCGCGCCGGGGCTCAGGAACTCCCCCGCCGGCCGGACCGAGTTGAGCGCGAGCACGAGGAACGGAAACAGCGCCAGAACCAGCGCCAGGGCGATCCCCGCCCAGCGCCACGGCCCGACCCGCTCGGCCCCGCCCATCCCCCCGCCCGTCACGGCAGCCACCGCGCCGCGCGCCTGCGCGCGAGCAGCATCAGCGCGGCCACCCCGAAGCAGAGCGCCAGCAGCAGCCAGGACGCCGCCGCCGCCACCGACAGGTTGAAGTAGCGCAGGCCCTGCTGATAGATCCACCAGCTCAGCGTCTGCGTGGCAAAGCCGGGCCCGCCTCCTGTGGTCGTCACCACGATGTCGAGCGTCATCAGCGCGTCCACCAGCCGGAACATCCCCACCAGCATCAGCGTGGGCAGGATCAGGGGCAGCGTGATGCGCCGGAAGACCAGCGCGCGCCCCGCCCCGTCCATCCGCGCCGCGCGCAGGACGTCCGCGGGCAGCGCCGTCAGCGCCGCGGCCATGACCACCATGACAAAGGGCGTCCACTGCCAGGCGTCGATCACCGCGAGCGAGATCCGCGCCAGCATCGGGTCGCCCAGCCAGTTGGGCTGGGGCAGGCCCAGCGCGCCCAGCATCCCGTTCAGCGTGCCCACCCGCGCCGACAGGATCATCCGCCAGATCGTGCCCACCGCCACGGGCGCGATCACCATGGGAAACAGCAGCAGCGCCCGCACCAGCCGCAGCCGCCCGTCCTCGCCCACCGTCAGCAGCGCGAGCGCGAGCCCCGCCGCGAGCGACAGCGCCGTGGAGCCGAGGGCGAGCGCCAGCGTGAAGCCCAGCGCCCCGGTGAACTGCCCGTCCGACAGCACGCGCGCGTAATTGGCCGCCCCCACGAACTCGCCCATCACCGGCGATCGCGCCAGCGTCCAGTCGTGGAGCGAGATCCCGAACGAGGCCGCGAGCGGCCAGAACTGCGTCACACCCAGAAGGACCAGCGCCGGCACCAGGAAGGCGCCCAGCACCAGCCCGTCGGGCAGGGGCCGCACTCCGCGGCGCCTGCGCCGTTCCGCCGCCTCGTCCGCCACCGCGACCGTCACCATCCCGTCCCTCGCTCCGCCGGGCCGCCAGGCCGCGCGGCCCCTTCGCCTCACTCCGCGGCGAGCCCGGAGCCCCGCGCGGCCTCCAGCAGGGCGGGCGGCACCGGGATCGAGGCCCAGGCGGCGTTGATCGACTCGATTGCCGCCTCGGGCTCCATCCGCCCGTTGGCCACCTCCTGCAGCGTGTTGGTCAGGAAGTCCTGCGCCTCGCCCGAGAGCGGCGGGTTCTTGGCCTCGGCGAAGCCGGCCGTCAGGGCGGGCCAGAAATGCGCCCGCTCCTCCGCCAGGTCGGGGTCCTCGTAGGTCGCCGCCCAGACCGATCCGATGTTGTGCTCGACGAGGTTCCGTGTCGCATTCTCCGGGCCCGCAAAGGCCTTGATCCAGGTCCAGGCCGCCTCGCGGTCCGCCGTCGCCTCCGGCACGAAGATCTGCCACAGCGACAGCCAGGGGAACCCTTCGCCGGGCAGGGCGGTCATGGCCCAGCTGCCGCGGATCGGGCTGTCCTCGGCATCGAGCTGGTTGGTCACGAAGGAGGGCCAGGTGACCAGCAGCGCCGCCTGCCCGTCGCGGAAGGCCGCATGCGCCTCGTCGAAGGACATGGCGTTGCCGCCCGGCGGCAGGTGCGCCCAGAGCGCGCGGATGTCGGCCGCGGCCTTCGCGGCCGCCCCGGGCTCGAGCGCATAGGTCCCCTCGGCCGTCACATAGGGCCCGTCATAGCCCGAGAAGAAGAACACGCCGATCTGCTCGGGACTGCCCGTGGGATGGCTCAGGCAGGCCGCCTCCGTCGCCGCCTCGATCGCCTCGCAGGCCGCGACCACGTCCGCCCAGCTGGCCAGGCCCTCGGGGTCCACCCCCGCCTCCTCCAGCAGCGCCGTGTTGTAGAGCAGCCCCATCGCGTCGATCCCGTAGGGGATCCCGATCTGCCGCCCGTCCAGCCATTCGGACCGCCCCGGATCCATCAGGTTGGGGATCATCCCCTCCGCATAGGCGTCGCGCGCGATCAGGTCGTCGAGCGGCTGGAAATAGGAATACACGTCCGCGAGGTAGTAGCCCCCGCTCATCACGTCGTAGCGGTTGGTCCCCGAGATCAGGTCCGTCGTGTTGGTCTGGCGCAGGACCGCCCAGGGAAAGGCGTGCACCGTGACGTCGGGCCCGCCCGCCTCGCGCAGTTCCTCGGCGATCTGCCTCGCGGCCACGTCGTAGGTCCCTGCCTCCATCACCGTGAAGTCGATCGCCTGCGCCCCCGCCGCGAGGGGCGCCAGAAGGGCCGCCCCGAGGGCGACCGCACCGTTGCGGCGCTGATGTGCCATGTCCCGTCTCCCTGTCTGTGGCATGTCCGCCCTGGCCCGACCAGCCCTCTTGCGGATTGGCTGAATGTCAGACAGCATGGGCGTAGCCGAGCCCCTGCCCCTCCGTCAAGGCCGAACCCATGCCCGAACCGCAGACCCGGACCCCCGGCCACGTCCCCCCGCCGCCTTCCCCGGGCCGAACTTCCCCCGCCACGACCTCCGCCTCCCTTCCCCCCCGCGACTCCGCCCCGTCCCCCTTCTGGCGCTGGGCGCCGCTCCTGCCCCTTCCCGCCGTCCCGCCCCTGACGCTGGGCGAAGGGGGCACGCCCCTCCTGCCCAGCGCCCGCTGGCCCGGCCGCGTCTGGTGGAAGGACGAGACGCGCAACCCCACCGGCTCGCAGAAGGACCGCCCCCTCGCGCTCGCCGCGGCCCATGCCCGTGCCGGAGGGGCGCGCCTTCTCGCCGCCTTCTCGGCGGGCTCCGTCGGCCTCTCGGCCGCCGCCTACGCCGCCAGCGCGGGCCTTCCCTGTGCCATCCTGATGAGCGAGGGCGTGCCCGAGGCGCGGGTGGCCCCCCTCGCCGCGCTCGGCGCCCGCCTTCTCGAGGTGCCCGCCGACATCGATGCGGGCATCGCCGCGCTCTCGCGCCTCGCCGGCCGCGGCGGCATCGCGGTGGCCTCCACCACCCGCGCCGCCAACCCCGTCCAGGCCGAGGCCGGCCGCACGCTGGCCTTCGAGATCCTCGAGGATCTGGGCCGGGTCCCCGACCGCGTCGTGGTCCCCGCGGGGGGCGGCGGCACGCTCGCGGCCCTCCATGACGGCTTCGCCCAGCTCTGCGCGATGGGCCTGGCCGACCGCCTGCCGCAGGTCGTCGCCGTGGTCCCCGACCGCTTCGACCTGCTCGCCCGCGCTCTCGCCGCCGGGGCCCTGACCGAATCCGCCCTCGATGCGCTCCCCCCGCCGCCGGGCGGGCCCACGATCCTCAACAAGATCGCCCATCTGCGCCCCCCCGACGCCGTCCACGCGCTCCGCGCCCTGCACGAGAGCATGGGCCGCGTCCTCGCCGTCTCCGACGCCGACGCCCTCTCGGCTGTGTCCGAACTCGGCGCGCGCGAGGGGCTCTATCTCGAACCCTCCAGCGCCGTCGCCTGGCGCGCGCTCGAGACGCTCGAGGCCGAGGGCGCGCTGGCCTCCGGCGTCACCGTCGCGCTCGCCTGCGGCTCGGGCTTCCGCGAAACCCACGTCCTTCTCGCCGGCGGGCCGATCGCCCGCGAGCGGGTGGAACTCGACGCGCTCGGGGACCGCCTCCTCGCCCTGGCGGAGGGCGCATGATCCTGCCCCCCGGATGGGAGCCCGCGCTCGGTCCCCACACCCGCTCGCCCCACCCGCTCGACGCCTCCTGCTGGCGGCTGACCACCGCCCGGGGCCGCACGATCCTTGTCGATGCGGGCGCCGGGCTCGGGCCCCCGCCGCCCGTGCCGGACCTCCTGCTCGTCACCCACGGGCATGCCGACCACGCCGCCGGCGCCGCCCGCCTCGCCGCCCGGGGCGCGCGCGTGCTGGCGGGCGAGCGCACCGCGGCCTGGCTGCGCGCGGGCGACGAGGCGGCGGTCTCGCTCGACCGCGCCCGCGCCGCGGGCCTCTACCCTCCCGAATGCCGCCTCCTGCCCTGCCCGGCCGAAGGTGTCGCCCCCGGCGTGCCCGTCCCCTTCGACGACGCCACCCTCGAGGCGATCCCCACCCCCGGCCACAGCGCCGACCACACCGCCTGGCTCGTCACCGCGGGGGGCCTGCGCGTCCTCGCGGGGGGCGACGCGATCTTCGCGGGCGGCACGGTGATCCTCCAAGACATATGGGACTGCTCCGTGCCCGACACCTGCGCCACGATCCGCCGCCTCGCCGCCCTCGCCCCGGACGCGATCCTGCCCGGCCACGGCCCCCCGCTGCCGGGCGCGGCCGCGCGCGAGGCGCTCGCCGCCGCGCTGGACCGTGTGGACCGCTTCCTGCCGCCCGCGCTCTTCCTCTAGTTGCCGCCGCGCGCCGCCGCGGCTAGATGGTGGTCTCAGGCTATCAGACAGGCGCCCGCATGCATCTCAAGCCCATCGTCCGTCGCACCAGCGCCCAGAGCGTCGCCGACCAGCTCTTCGGCATGATCCGCGAAGGCGCCTGGAAGCCCGGCGACCGCCTGCCGCCCGAAAAGGAACTCTCCGAACAGCTCGGCGTCGGCCGCTCCACCGTGCGCGAGGCGCTCCAGAACCTCATGGCCCTGGGCGTCATCGAAAGCTGCGCGGGCCAGCGCACCGTCATCAAGTCTCCCTCGCCGGGCGAGATCTTCCGCCCCGACCTTCTCGGCCACCTGCTCGGCGACCGCGCCGCCGCCGAACTGCTCGAGGCCCGCGCCATGATCGAGCCCGAATGCGCCCGCCTCGCCGCCCTGCGCGCCTCGCCCGCCGATCTCGACCGCGTCGCCGCCCTGCTCGACCGCCACGCCGCCGCGCTCGAGGCCGGAGAGCCCGTGCACGAATACGGCGCCGCCTTCCATGTCGAGGTGGCGCGCTGCGCGGGCAACCGCGTGGCGGAGACCTTCATGACCTCCATCCTCGACCTCCTGCGCGAGCGCGGCCGCCGCGCCGACGGCATCCCCGGCGCGCGCGCGCGCGAACTGGCCGACCACCGCGCCCTTCTCGCCGTGCTGCGCCGGGGCGACGGCGCCGCCGCGCACGAGGCGATGCTGCGCCATATCCTCGACTGGGCCGACAGCTATGGCGGCGGCGCGGGCGCGGGGCTGGGGGACCTCGCCCGCCCCGCCTGACCTAGTCCGGCAGCCCCGCCACCGCCTCCACCCCCCCGCTCCGCAGCGACAGGAGGATCGCGTCGTTGACCGCGCAGGCCGCCGCCGCCTCCGCCGCCGGCACGAGGTAATCGGCCCCCGCCAGCGTCGCCTCCACGAAATGCTCCGCCTCGAGCCGGAGCGACCCGCCGATCCGCTGCCCCAGATGGGGCCAGTAGACCGTGTCGGGAAACCGCGCCTGCCCCCCCGTCACGGCCAGCACCGATTCCTCGGTCTCGCGCACCTCCACCATGCCGCGCGTGCCGACCAGCCGGAACCCTGCCTGCACCCCCGTGGGCATCCCCTCGGGCAGCGTCCAGCCGAAGGCCAGCTGCGCCAGCACGCCCCCCTCCAGCGTCAGGGTGGCGAAGACCACGTCGTCCACCCCCCAGCGCTGGTCGGGCAGCGCGTCCGCGCGTGCGACCGCATGGGCCGACAGCACCCGCCGCCCCGTCAGCCAGTGCAGCGCGTCCACGTCGTGCACCCCCATCAGGAAGCACAGATGGCTGCCCACCGCCCGCCCGCCCGGATGCCGGCAGAACCGGGAGGCCGCGAAATGCACGGGCTCGCCCGTCTCGCCCGCCGCGACCAGGTCGGCCGCCGCCCGATAGCGCGGGTCGAAGCGCAGGATCTGCCCCACGATCAGCCGCCCCCCCCGGGCTGCGCGCAGGATCTGCGCCGCCCCCTCGGCCGTGTCCGCCATGGGCTTCTCCAGCAGCACCGCCTTGCCCGCCCCCAGGGCGGCCAGCGCGGGCTCGACATGGTGGCGGTCGGGCGTGGCGATCACGACCGCGTCGATGTCGGGCGCCAGCGCGCGGGCGATGTCCGTGGCCGCCTCCGCCCCCGTCTCCTCCGCCAGCCGCCGCGCCGCGCCCTCGTCGCGGTCCACCACCGCGATCAGGCGCGCGGACGGGATCTGGGCCAGCACGCGCGCGTGCATCGACCCCATGAAGCCGCAGCCGATCACGGCGCAGGCCAGGCGGGCTCGGGTCATGACGGAACCTCCTCGGACAGGGTTGCGGGCAGAGGAAAGCGCGGCGGCAGCAGCGCGCCGACCAGCCGTTGGGTATAGGGATGCGACGGCGCGCCCAGCACCGCGTCGGGCGGGCCCAGCTCCACGATCCGCCCCGCCTCGACCACCGCCACCCGGTCGGCCTCCTCGGCCGCCAGCCGCAGGTCGTGGGTGACAAAGACCACCGCGCCCCCCTCGCGCCGGAACGCGGCCAGCAGCGCCATGACCCGCCCCTGCGTGGTCACGTCCAAGGCCGAGACCGCCTCGTCGGCCACGATCAGCCGCGGCCGGGGCGCCAAGGCGCGCGCGATGGCCACGCGCTGGCGCTGCCCCCCCGACAGCTCCGAGGGCCGCCGGCGCTCCATCCCCCCCAGCCCCACGCGCTCCAGCAGCGCCGCCACCGCCTCGCGCTCGGACGGCCAGCCGCGCAGCCCCGCCACCCGCAAGGGCTCGGCCACCGACCGTCCCACGCTCCAGCGCGGATCGAGGCTCGAGAGCGGGTCCTGAAACACCGGCTGCATCTCCGCGCGCAGCCGCCGCAGCGCCGCCGGGCGCAGCCGCGCCAGGTCCTCTCCCGCGAACAGCACCCGCCCCTCGTCCGGCGCCTCCAGCCCCAGCATCAGCCGCCCCAGCGTGGACTTGCCCGAACCGGACTCGCCCACCACGGCCAGGAACTCCCCCTCCTGCACCGACAGCGTCGCCCCCGTCAGAGCCGCCACCCCGCCGTAGCGCCGCGACACCCCCTCGACGGAGAGCAGCACCCGTCCCCCCGGCGGCGGACGCGGGGCCACCCGCCGCACGCGCAGCGCGGGCGAGGCCCCGAGCAGCGCGCGCGTATAGGCCTCGCGGGGGGCGCGGAACACGGCCTCCGTTTCGCCCTCCTCCACGATCCGCCCCTCCCGCATCACCGCCACCCGGTCGGCGAACCAGGCCACCAGCCCGAGGTCGTGCGACACGAGCAGAAGCCCTGCCCCCGCCTCGGCGGCGGCCTCGCGCAGCAGCGTCAGCACCTGCCGCTCCACCGCGGCATCGAGCGCGGTCGTGGGCTCGTCCGCGACGACCAGCGCAGGCGCGTGCCGCGTCGCCGCCGCGATCAGCGCGCGTTGGCGCATCCCGCCCGAGAAGGCGTGCGGAAAGGCCCCCGCCCGCGCCTCGGCGTCGCGCAAGCCCATCCGCTCCAGCAGCGCCGCCGCCACCCGCCGCCGCTCGGCCCGCCCCGGCCTGCGGCTGCCCAGGACCGCCGACAGGGCCTCGTTGAGCCGCCCCCAGCCGTCGGGGCAGCGCGGCGCCACGATCTGGTCGGCCACCGGGTGCAGCGGGTCCAGCGCCGCCAGCGGGTCCTGCGGCACGAAGCCCGTCCCCTCCGCCAGCAGCGCCCGCAAGGCCCGCTCGGGCAGCGCGGCCGGGTTGCGCCCCAGCAGCGCCACGCGCCCCCCCGTCCGCACCAGCCCCGGCGGCAGCCGGCCCAGCGCGGCCAGCGCCGTCACCGACTTGCCCGACCCCGATTCCCCCACCAGAGCCAGGCACCCTCCCGCCGGCACCGTCAGCGACACGCCCCGGACCACGGCGGGCCCCGCGCGCCCCGCCCGCACCTCCAGCCCCTCGACGACCAGCGGCGGCGCGCTCACGGCCGCCCCCCGCGCGCCAGCCGCGGGTCCAGCGCGTCGCCCCAGGCATCCGCGCGCAGGTTGACCGCCACCACGACCAGCACCAGCGCCGCGCCCGGAAAGATCCCCAGCCACGGCGCCACCGTGGTCAGCGGAATGGCCTCCGTCAGCAGCCGCCCCCAGGACGGGTTGGCGGGCTGCGTCCCCAGCCCCAGAAAGGACAGCGACGCCTCGGCGAGCAGCGCATAGGAAAAGACCAGCGCCGTCTGCGTCACCAGCGTGCCGGCCGTGTTGGGCAGGACGTGCAGCGCCACGATTCGCCACGGCCTCTCGCCCGCCGCCCGCGCGGCCAGCACATACAGCTCCCCCATCCGCGCCAGCGTCGCCGCCCGCGCCACCCGCGCCAGCAGCGGCGCATAGGACGCGGCCAGCGCCAGGACCAGCGCCGCGGCCGAGGGCCCCGTGACCCCCAGCACCGCGATGGCGAGCACGAGGGGCGGGACCGCGAAGCCCACCTCCAGCACGCGCATCACCACCAGGTCCGTCCGCCCCCCCGCCGCGCCCGCCAGCACCCCCAGCGGAATGCCCACCAGCGCCGCGAGCAGCGTCGTCCCCGCCGCGATCAGGAGGCCCGGCCGCCCCGCCGCCAGCACCCGCGCCAGGTAGTCGCGCCCCAGCACGTCCGTCCCGAACGGCGCCCCGGCCGAAGGGGGCAGCAGCGCCCGCGCGGGGTCCATCGCCGCCGCGCCCGGGGGCAGCAGCGAGGGCGCCGCCAGCACGCCTCCCAGCACCAGCACCACCAGCACCGTCGCGGCCGAGGGACGTCGCACCGCTCAGCCCCCTTCCGGGCGGATGCGCGGGTCGATCGCCGCATAAAGCAAGTCGACCAGCAGGTTGACCAGCACGAAGGCCGCGGCAAAGACCACGATCACCGCCTGCAGGGTGGGATAGTCGCGCTGCTCGGCCGCGATCAGCATCTGCCGGCCCAGGCCGGGCAGGGCGAACATGTTCTCGACCACGATGACGCCACCCATCAGGAACCCCACCTGCAGGCCCACCACCGTGACCACGGGCACCATGGCCCCGCGCAGGACGTGCTTGAACCAGACCACGCCGGGTGGCGCGCCGGCCAGCCGCGCCAGCCGCACGGGCTCGCCGGCCGCGACCTCCACCGCCGCCGCCCGCGCCGTGCGCGCGACGGGCGCGGCGTTGATGATCCCGATCGTCAGCGCGGGCAGAAGGATGATGCGCAGGAATCCCGCCGGGTCCGCCGCCGGGCTCACATAGCCCACCGAGGGCAGCCAGCCCAGCCGCACCGCAAAGACCAGGATCAGCAGATAGCCGAGATAGAAGGGCGGCAGGCTCAGCGCCACCACCGCCGCGGCCGAGACGGCCCGGTCCGTCCCCCGCCCCGCCCGCGCCGCCGCCGCGAGGCCGAGCGGCAGCCCCACCGCCACCGCGATCGCCGTCCCCAGGAGCGCCAGCGGCACCGTCACCGCCAGCCCCCGCGCGATCAGGTCCGCCACCGGCGTCCCCGCCCGCGCCCCCCCGGAGAGCGAGGTCCCGAAATCGAGCCGCAGCGCGCGCCCCAGCCACTCGGCGTATTGCACCGCCACCGGCCGGTCGAGGCCCAGCGCCGCATTGAGCCGCTCCACCTCCGCCGGAGAGGCGCGCAGGCCCAGCGCGGCCTGCGCCGGGCCCCCGGGCAGGAAGCGCACCAGCGCAAAGGCCAGCACGCTCACCGCCAGGATCAGGACCGCCGCTCCCAGCAGCCGCCAGAACAGGAACCGGAGCACCGCGCGTCAGTCGACGAGGCGCACGTCCGTCAGCACTAGGTCCGAATCGGGCGTGGTGCGGAACCCCTCCACCCGGTCCGACAGCGCCATCAGGCCGGGGACCACGTAGAGGGGCACCCACGGCGCCTCATCCACCAGGATCTGCCAGGCCTCGGAATAGATGTCCGAGCGCACCGCCGGGTCCGTCTCCTCCCGCCCCCGCTCGAGCAGCGCCTGCAGCTCGTCCGAGGGCTCGAAGCCCGAGAAGTTGTACACCCCCTCGCGCGAGAAGTAGCGGAACGTCTTCTGGTCCGGGTCCACCCCGTTGACCAGCCCGCAGACAAAGGCGTCATAGTCGCGGTCCGTCACCACCCTCTGGCCCCAGACGCCCGCCTCCAGCGTGACGTTGCGCGCGTCGATGCCCACCGCGCGCAGGTTCTCGGCGATCACCTCGGCCGCGCGCATCATGTGGGGAAAGGCCGTGCCCCCGCAGGGCGCGAACTCGAAGGACAGGTCCTCCACCCCCGCCTCGGCCAGCAGCGCGCGCGCCGCCTCCGGGTCGTGGGGCAGGGGCGTCACCTCGACGGGGATGGACGAGGCCGAGACCATCGTGTGCGCGACCGCGCCCCGCCCCATCGTGGCCGCCTGCGCCACCGCCTCCTTGTCGATCGCCATGGCGATCGCGCGCCGCACGCGCACGTCGTCGAAGGGCGGGCGCTGGGTGTTCATCCCGAACTCGTCCACCCAGGCGGATTCGTATGCGAGCAGGCTCACCCCCGGCGCCGCCTCCACCTGCCCCGCGAGCGGCAGCGACACCGCATCGAGCAGGTCCACCTGCCCCGACAGCAGCGCCGCCACCCGCGCGCTCTCGTCGGGCACGACCACGAACTCCACCGCATCCAGAAGCGGCCGCTCGGGGTCGTGGAAATCCTCGAACCGCTCGAGCGAGATGGATGTCCGCTCGATCTGCCCGACAAAGCGGAACGGCCCCGACCCTACGGGCTCGGCCACCAGGTCGCCGCCCTCCTCGGGCACGATCGCCGCCCAGACGGGCGTGGCCAGCACCGCCGCGAGCACCCCGTAGGGCCGCGCCAGCGCGATCCGCACGGTCAGGTCGTCCACCGCCTCGACGCTCTCGACCGGCTCGAGGTCCGAGCGCAGCGTGGCCCCCGTCGCCTCGTCGCGGATGCGGTTCAGCGAATAGACCACGTCCGAGGCCGTCAGCGCCGTGCCGTCATGGAAGGTGAGCCCCTCGCGCAGCCGGACGGTCCAGACCAGCCCGTCCTCCGACACCTCCCAGGATTCGGCCATGTCCCCCACCGGGGCCAGCGTCTCGGGATCGGTGGTGAGCAGGCCGCGATAGATCTGCTGGAGCACCCGCACGTCGCTGTAGAGCGAGGAGGTATGGGGATCGAGCGCCACGAGGCCCTGCGCCACCCCGATCCGCAGCGTTCCGCCCCCGCCCTGCGCCAGCGCCCCCGTGGCCCCGAAGGCGAGGGCGGCCGCACCCGCCCACAGGCTTGCCGTTCGTCCCATCCGCGATCCTCCATTCAGGCTGTCTGACAATAGGGAAGGATGGGGGCTTCCTGTCAATACAAACCTGACGCAGCGTCCGCCCGGCCTTGATTCCGGTCAAGGCCCGTCCACCTTGCCCCTGCCATCCTGCCCCCGAACCCGGAGGAGGACCCCATGCATCAGCCATCCCCTGCCGATTCCGCCGACATCCTGTGGTTCGAGACCCTGACCATCCGGGACGTCCCCCGTGTGGGCGGCAAGAACGCCTCGCTGGGCGAGATGGTACGCGCCCTGTCCGGCGCGGGCATCCGCGTGCCGCCGGGCTTTGCCACCACCGCCGGGATGTTCCGCCGCTTCCTGTCCGCAAACCGGCTGGAGGAGAGGATCGCCCGCACGCTCGCCCGGCTCGACGAGGACCCCGCCCTTCTGCCGGAGATCGGCCGCGAGGTGCGCGCGGCCGTGGCCGGCGCCGACTGGCCCGAGGAGGCGCGCGCGGCGATCGTCTCGGCCTACCGCGAACTGGGCCGCCGCACCGGCCGGACCGATCCGCCGGTGGCGGTCCGCTCCAGCGCCACCGCCGAGGACCTTCCTGATGCGAGCTTCGCCGGCCAGCAGGAGACCTTTCTCAACGTCCGGGGCGAGGCGGCGCTGCTCGCCGCCTGCCGGCGCTGCTATGCCTCGCTCTTCACCGACCGCGCCATCACCTATCGCCGCCTCAAGGGCTTCGACCACGCGCAGGTCGCCCTGTCGGTGGGGGTGCAGCTCATGGTGCGGTCGGACACAGGCGGCTCGGGCGTGATGTTCTCCATCGACACCGAATCGGGCTTCGACCGGGTCGTGCTCATCAACGCCGCCTGGGGTCTGGGCGAGACGGTGGTGCAGGGCAGCGTGGACCCGGACGAATACCAGGTGTTCAAGCCGCTGCTCGACCGCCCCGGCCTGTCCCCCATCCTCGAGAAGCGCCTCGGCGCCAAGGCCCGCAAGATGATCCTCTCGCGCGAGGGCGAGGGCGGCGCGCCCACGCGCCTCGTGCCCACCTCCCGCGCCGAGCGCGCCCGTGCCGTGCTGTCGGATGCCGAGATCCTCGACCTCGCCCGACAGGCCGTCGCGATCGAGCGCCATTACGGCCGCCCCATGGACATGGAATGGGCGCGCGACGGCGAGACGGGCGAGATCTTCATCGTCCAGGCCCGGCCCGAGACCGTGCACTCGGCCGGGCGCGGGCGGGCCTTCCGCACCTATCGCGCCCGCCACCACGGCCCCGAGATCGTCCGCGGCCTCAGCATCGGCCGGCAGATCGTCTCCGGCCCCGTCTGCCTGATCGAGGAGGCCCGCGACATCGACCGCTTCGTGGACGGCGCGATCCTCGTCACCTCCACCACCGACCCGGACTGGGTGCCGATCATGAAGCGCGCCGCCGCCATCGTCACCGATCACGGCGGGCGCACCTCGCACGCCGCCATCGTCAGCCGCGAACTCGGCGTTCCGGCCGTGGTCGGCACCGGCCGCGCCACGCATCTGCTGCACGACGGACAGGAGATCACCGTCTCCTGCGCGGAGGGCGACGAGGGGGTGATCTATGACGGCCCCGCCGAGATCGAGGTGGACGAGCAGGACCCGGCGGCGATCCCCCGCACGCGCACCCGCGTCATGCTCAACCTCGCCAACCCGTCCGCCGCCTTCCGCTGGTGGTGGCTGCCCGCCGACGGGGTGGGCCTTGCGCGGATGGAATTCGTCGTCACCCACGCCGTCCGGGTCCATCCGCTCGCGCTCACCCGCTTCGACGAACTGCGCGACCCCGAGGCGCGCGACGCCATCGCCGCGCTGACGGCGGGCTATCCCGACCGCACCGACTACTTCGTCGAGCGCCTCGCCCGGGGATTGTCGCGCATCGCCGCCGTGGTCTGGCCCAGGCCCTGCCTCGTGCGGATGAGCGACTTCAAGACCAACGAATATGCGGGCCTTCTCGGCGGCGCCCAGTGGGAACCTGCGGAGGAGAACCCGATGATCGGCTTCCGCGGGGCGGCGCGCTACGCCTCGCCGCGCTACAGCGACGGCTTTGCGCTCGAATGCCGCGCCATCCGCCGCCTGCGCGAGGAGATGGGCTTCGACAATGTCCGCGTGATGATCCCCTTCTGCCGCAGCCCGGCCGAGGCGGACCGCGTGCTCGCGCTCATGGAAGCCGAAGGGCTCGCTCGCGGGGCGGACGGGCTCGAGATCCACGTCATGGCCGAAATCCCGTCCAACGTCATCCTGGCCGAGGAATTCGCCCGCCGCTTCGACGGCTTCTCCATCGGCTCGAACGACCTGACGCAGCTCACGCTCGGCGTGGACCGCGACAGCGAGGAGCTGGCCGCAGCCTTCGACGAACGCGACCCGGCCGTGCTCTGGATGATCCGGGAGATGATCGCCCGCGCCCATGCGGCCGGGCGCCCTGTCGGCCTCTGCGGCCAGGCGCCCAGCAACGATCCCGCCTTCGCCAGGCTTCTGGTCGAGGCGGGCATCGACTCGATCTCGGTCGCGCCCGACAGCTTCCTCGCGGTCAAGGCGAACGTGGCCGCGGCCGAGGGCGGCTGAACCGCCAGGACCCCGCCCGGCCGGGCGGGGCCCCTTCTCGGGGGGACAGGCTCAGTTGCCCGTGCCGGTTCCGGCCTCGCCCGAGGCGCCGCCGCTCGCCCCGCCGGCATCCGTGCCGGTCGTCGTCTCGGCGCCCGCCCCGGCATCGGTGCCGGTCGTGGTGTCGGCACCCGCATCGGCGCCGGTGCCGGTCGCGGCATCCGCACCCGCCGCCGGGGCGGCGTCCGCGGCGCCGTCGTCGGTCGCGTCATCGGCCGCGTCGGTCGCGTCGTCCGTCGTGCCGCCGGTGGCGTCGTCGGTCGCCTCGTCCGGCGTCATGTCGTCGCCGACCCCGACCGTCCCGGCATCCGCCCCGGTGCCGGCCTCAGCCCCCGCGCCGTCGGCGTCGTCGTCCATGGCGTCGTCGCCGGTCATGTCGTCGGACCCATCGTCAGAGGCCCCGTCGCCGCGGGGCGCATTGGGGAAGGAGTCGAAGTCGCGCTCCTCCGCCACGGCGGCCGGCACCTCGCAGACCACCTCGGTCGTGCCCTGGAAATCGCTGACCAGATAGGCATCGTCGATGTCGGGGCACACCTCGGTCGCGATCGTCACCGGCACCTGATAGAGCAGTCCCGTTTCGGGCACAAACACCACCACCGTGCCGGGTTGCAGCTCGAACAGCGCGTCGCCCTGCCCCGCGACCTGGCCATAGGTCGTGGTGCCCGCGTCCTGCGTCGTCGTCTCCTGCGCAAGGGAAGCGGCCGGCACGGCCGCCACCAGCGCCACCGCAGCGGCCCCCCAGAACGTCCTCGTCATAGCGGAACTCCGTCAACTCCGCCGGCGCCCTCCCGGCGCCGGCTGCGACGGATCAACGCGCCCCCTGCACCCGCGTTCCGCCCCCCGTCTGAGAGCGGCAGAAACCCGCTCAGAGCGACTCCTCGTAGAGCCGCACGGCCGCCTCCACCGTCAGCGGCACCGGATTGCCCCCCGCGGTCGGGTCCACCACCGCCCGTTCGGCCAGTTCGGGCAGCCGGTTCTGCTCCACCCCGAAGGCGCTCAGGCCCGCCGGGATGCCCAGCTCGCGGTTGAGCGCCTCCACGCGGTCCAGAAAGCCGTCGAACCCGCCCGCAAGGCCCAGATAGGCCGCGGCGCGGGCGATCTTGGCCTCCACCGCGGGGCGGTTGAAGCGCAGCACCGCCGGCATGACCACGGCATTGGTGGTCCCGTGATGGCTGCCATAGACCGCGCCCACCGGATGGCTCAGCGCATGGACCGCGCCCAGGCCCTTCTGGAAGGCCACCGCCCCCATGGCGGCCGCGGCCATCATCTGCGCCCGCGCCTCGATGTCCGACCCGTCGCGGAAGGCGCGCGGCAGGTATTCGTGGACAAGCCGCATCCCCTCGAGCGCGATTCCCTCCCCCATCGGATGGAACGAGGGCGCGCAATAGGCCTCGAGGCAATGGGCGAAGGCATCCATGCCCGTCCCCGCCGTCATCGCCGGCGGCAGGCCCAGCGTGAGTTCCGGGTCGCAGATGACCACCCGGGCGAGCATGCCCGGATGGAAGATCACCTTCTTGACCTGCCGGGCCGTGTCGGTCAGCACGCCCGCCCGCCCGACCTCGGAGCCGGTCCCGGCCGTGGTGGGCACGGCGACGACCGGCGCGATCCGGTCCGCCGCGGCCCGGGTCCACCAATCGTCCACGTCCTCGAAATCCCAGACGGGACGCGACTGGCCCTGCTGGAAGGCGACGAGCTTGCCGAGGTCGAGCCCCGATCCCCCGCCGAAGGCCACCACCCCGTCATGGCCGCCATCGCGGAAGGCGCGGATGCCCGCCTCCAGATTGGCGTCGGTGGGGTTGGGGTCCACATCGGCAAAGATCGCGCGACCCAGCCCCGCCGCCCCCAAGAGGTCCACCACCCGCCCCGTGACCGCCAGATGCGCAAGCCCCCGGTCGGTGACGAGCAGCGGCCGCCGCATGCCCGCCTCGCGGCAGGCCTCGGCCAGTTCCGCGATGCGCCCCGGCCCGAACAGGACGCGCGTGGGATAGGACCAGTTGCCCTTGAGTGTCATGCCTTCACCTTGCGGAAATGGTACGAGCGGGGCCGCGTCAGCGAATGGAACCCCAGCTCCGACAGGGCGGCCCCGCGTCCCGTGTCCTTGCACCCGGTCCAGCACACCGCCGGGTCGAGATAGTCGGCCCGGTTGAGGAACACCGTCCCCGTCTCGATCCGCCGGCCCAGCCGCAGCGCCCGCTCGGGGTCCGAGGTCCAGAGCGAGGCGGTGAGGCCATAGGGCGAGTCGTTCATCAGCGCCAGCGCCTCCTCGTCGGACTCGACCGGCATGATGCCGACGACGGGGCCGAAGGTTTCCTCCCGCATCACGCGCATCGAATGGTCCACGTCCACCAGGACCTGCGGCGCCAGATAGGCGCCCCCGTCATCCTCGGGAAAGGCGGCGGGCTCGATCAGGGCCCGCGCCCCGGCGGCCACCGCTTCGGCCACCTGCTCGCGCACCGCGCGGGCAAAGCGCACATGCGCCATCGGCCCCATCGTCGTCGCGGGATCGAGAGGGTTGCCCAGCCGCTGCTGGCGCGCCCAGGCCACCGCCGCCTCCACGAAGCGGTCGAAATGGCGGCGGTGGACATAGATGCGCTCGATGCCGCAGCAGCACTGGCCCGAATTGAACAGCGCCCCTTCCATGAGCCCGTCCACCGCCCAGTCGAGATCGGCATCCTCCATCACGTAGCCGGGGTCCTTGCCCCCGAGTTCGAGCCCCAGCGGCGTGAAGGTGCCCGCGGCCGCGCGCTCGATGGCGCGCCCGCCCGCGACGCTGCCCGTGAAGTTGACGAACCCGAACACCCGCGCGCCGATCAGCGCCTCCGTTCCCTCGTGGTCCAGCACCACGTTCTGGAACACGCCCTCGGGCAGCACCCCGTCGAAGGCATCCGCCCAGCGCTCGCCCACGAGCAGCGTCTGCGACGCGGCCTTGTGGATCACCGCATTGCCCGCCATCAGCGCCGGAATGACCGTGTTGCAGGCGGTCAGATAGGGATAGTTCCAGGGCGCGATGCAGAAGACGACGCCCACCGGCTCGCGCTCGATCCGGCGCAGGAAGCGGTCCGAATCCTCCGCCTCGAGGGGCGCGAGCGCCCGCTCGGCGATCGAGCCCATGTAGCTCGCGCGCTCGTTGACGCCCCCGAACTCGCCGCCATAGCGGACCGGCCGGCCCATCTGCCAGGCCAGCTCCTCGACGATGCGCGCCTTCATCCCGTTGAGGCGCCGGATACCCTCCTGCACCAGCGCCACCCGCTCGGCCAGCGGCACCGCGGCCCAGCCCTTCTGCGCCTCCCGCGCCCGCGCGGCGGCGGCCAGCGCCGCCTCGCGCGACAGGGCCGGCCGCTCGGCATAGACGTCGCCATTGACCGGCGAGACGCATCGGATCGTCGCGTTCATGTCCCTCGTTCCCCCTGCCGCGGCGCGGCTGCGCCGCTTGGTCTCCCGCACTCCCGCCGGCGTCAAGGGCCGCCGGGGTCACCCCCGCATCGCATCCCCGGCACAGGAGGATTGCCCGCAGCAGGCCCTCCGCCGGGAGGGAATCCCGCGCGTCCCGTCACAGCCGCTCGAATCCGCGGCGGCGGTCCCAGTCGGTGACGCTGCGCTCGGCCTCGCCGATCTCCCACCGGGCGGCGTGGTGGTAATGCTCCACCACCTCGTCCCCGAAGGCCGCGCGCAGCATGTCCGACCGCCGCGCCGCCTCGGCGGCATCGCGCAAGGTGGCGGGGATGCGCCGCGCGCCCTCGGCGCGGTACATGTCCCCCGCCATCTCCTCCTCGAGCACAAGCCCCTTCTCGATCCCGTCGAGCCCCGCGGCGAGCAGCGCGGCCAGCGCCATGTAGGGGTTGAGATCGGCCCCCCCGATCCGGCACTCCACCCGGATCGCGCCCGTGTCCTCGCCGCAGACCCGGTAGCCCGCCGTGCGGTTGTCGCGGCTCCAGACCGCCTTGGTGGGGGCGAACATGCCCACGGTGAAGCGCTTGTAGGAATTGACGAAGGGCGCAAGGAACAGCGTCGTCGCATCCGCATGCGCGAGAAGCCCGGCCAGGTAGGAGCGCATCAGCTCGCTCATCCCGTGCGGGGCGCCCCTGTCCAGAAAGGCGTTGCGCCCGTCGCGCCACAGCGACTGGTGGATGTGGCTCGAGGACCCGGCGCGGTCGGTGGCGTACTTGGCCATGAAGGTGACCGACCGGCCGGCCGCGGCCGCCACCTGCTTCACGGCCGTCTTGACCACGGCATGATGGTCGGCCGTCTCCATCGCGGGGCCGTAGCGGACATTGACCTCGTGCTGGCCGGCCTCGGCCTCGCCCTTGGTGTTCTCCACCGGCACGCCGCTCTCCCACAGCGCGCGGCGCAGCGGACGCATCACCGCCTCCTCCTTGGAGGAGCCGTAGAGATTGTAGTCGTTGTTCCACCGCACGAGCGGCGTCATCCGGCGATAGCCCTCGTCCCAGAGCTGCTCGAAGCTTTCCTCGAACAGGAAGAACTCGAGCTCCGTCGCCATCATCGGCTCGAGGCCCAGCGCGCGCGCCCGCTCGACCTGCCGGCGCAGGACGTTGCGCGGGGCGACCGCGACCGGCTCGCCGTGATGGTCGAGCAGGTCGCACATCACCAGCGCCGAGGACGGCTCCCAGGCGGCGCGGCGCAGCGTGGACAGGTCTGGCCGGTGGACATAGTCGCCATAGCCCCGCTCCCAGGAGGCCGAGGCATAGCCCGGCACCGGCGTCATCTCCACGTCGAGCGCCAGAAGATAGTCGCAGCCATGCGTCTCCGCCCCTGCGCGCTCGAGGAAATGGGCCGCATGGAACCGCTTGCCCATCAGACGGCCCTGCATGTCCACCACGGCGGTCATCACCGTGTCGATCTCGCCCGCCTCCACGGCGGCGCTGAGCTGGTCGAGAGAAAGCGTGGCGGACATCGTCGGGCCTTCGGTCAGGGGGCACGGGTTTCCGATCGGAAACATCCGTCGCGGGCGGCGCCACTCTGGCGGCGGAGCGCCGGGGCGTCAATCGCGCCCCGCGGCCCGCTTGACCCGGCGCGCCGGCCCTGCCACCCAGACGCCGCAGCAGCCGGGGGAGCCCTCATGCGCATCGCGATGGTCGGAACGGGCTATGTGGGTCTCGTGTCCGGCGCCTGCCTGTCGGATTTCGGCCACGACGTGACCTGCATCGACCGCGACGAGGGCAAGATCGCCCGCCTGCGCCAGGGCGGCATCCCGATCTACGAACCGGGACTCGAGGATCTTGTCGCGCGCAACACGGCCGCAGGCCGGCTGTCCTTCACCACCGACCTGTCCGCGGCCGTGGACGGGGCCGAGGCGGTGTTCATCGCCGTCGGCACGCCGTCGCGCCGCGGCGACGGCCATGCCGACCTCTCCTATGTCCACGCCGCCGCGGCCGAGATCGCGCAGGCCGCCACCGGCCCCACGGTCGTCGTCACCAAGTCCACCGTCCCCGTGGGCACCAACCGCCAGGTCGCCCGCATCCTGCGCGAGACGCGCCCCGACCTGCCGCTCGCCGTCGCCTCCAACCCCGAATTCCTGCGCGAGGGCGCCGCGATCGAGGACTTCATGCGCCCCGACCGCGTCGTGGTGGGTCTCGACGGCGGCGCCGAGCATGCCCGCGCCGTCATGGCGGAGATCTACAAACCCCTGTTCCTGCGCGACTTTCCCATCGTCTGGACCGATCTCGAATCGGCCGAGATGATCAAGTACGCCGCCAACGCCTTTCTCGCCACCAAGATCACCTTCATCAACGAGGTGGCCGCGCTCTGCGAGCGCGTGGGTGCGGACGTCAAGGCCGTGGCGCACGGGATGGGCCTCGACGGGCGCATCGGGCGCAAGTTCCTCCATGCCGGCCCCGGCTACGGCGGCTCCTGCTTTCCCAAGGACACGCGCGCCTTCGCCCGCACGGGCCGCGACCACGCCGCCCCCCTGCGCCTCGTCGAGGCCACGATCGAGATCAACGAGGCCGTCAAGGCCCGCATGATCCGCAAGATCGCGGCACTCTGCGACGACCGCCTCGCCGGCCGCACCGTGCTCGCGCTCGGGGCCACCTTCAAGCCCAACACCGACGACATGCGCGAGGCGCCCTCGCTCGCCATCCTGCCCGCCCTGCTCGGCGCCGGGGCCTCCGTGCGCGTCGTGGACCCCGAAGGGCGGCGCGAGGGCGAGCGCCTCCTGCCCGGCGTCACCTGGGCCGACGACCCCTATGCCGCGGCCCAAGGGGCCGACCTCGTGGTGCTGCTCACCGAATGGAACGCCTTCCGCGCCCTCGACCTCGCGCGCCTCGCCGCCGTCATGCAGGCGCCGCGCATGGCCGACCTGCGCAACGTCTATTCCGCCGAGGAGGCGCGCGCGGCGGGCTTTGTCGCCTACGATTCCGTGGGCCGGCCCGGCTACGGGTTCGATCCGGCCTGAGCGCCCGCCCCGGACATTCCGGGTCCGTCCCCGCCCTGTCCGGCGCAGGCCGAATCGCCTTCCGCCGCCCCGCCCCCTGTCAAGGCGTTGCGCGAACCGGGCCCGGTGCGCGCGGTGGTGCAACGCTTCGTTAACCCTCCCGCGCCATCCTGCCCGAAACAGCCGCAGGATCGCCCGCCATGGACCCCGCCCTCGCCCTGCGCCCGCCCCCGCCGGGGGCGCCGCGCCCGCCCCGCCTCGCACGCATCGACGCGCTGCGTGCCTTTCTCCTGCGCTTCGCCGACCGGCCCGACGCGCTCGGGCCCGCCCGCACCGCGCTCGCCCGCTTCGCGCTCGTCGCCGCCTCGCCCGCCCGCGACGAGGCGGTGGAACAGGCCTTTGTCGCCGCGCAGAAGTTCTTCACCCACGCCTGGCTGTCGCTCGAATGGAACGTCTACGAGACCTGCTCAGGCTGGGACGACCCCTGGTTCCGTCTCCCCGAGAAGGCCCCGCCCCCGCAGCAGCGCCTCCACCCCCGGCATCCGGCCGCGAAAGGCCAGCCACGACTCGCGCTCGTCCCGCGCCCCTCCCACCGACAGGATCTCGCGCTCGAGCCGCGCCGCCACGGCGCGGTCCCACGGACCCTCCGCCTCCTCGAAGGCGGCGAATGCGTCCGCGTCCATCACCTCCGCCCACAGGTAGGAGTAGTAGCCCGCCGCGTAGCCGTCCCCGGCAAAGACATGCCCGAAATGCGGGGCCGCGTGGCGCGGCCGGATGGCGCGCGGCATCCCCAGCGCCTCCAGCACCTCCGCCTCGCGCTGGACGGAATCGGCCGGCGGGTCGCCCTCGTGAAAGGCCAGGTCCACGAAGGCCGAGGCGAGGTATTCCACCGTGCGGAATCCCGCATCGAAGCCCCGCGCCGCCAGCAGCCGGTCGCGCAGCGCCTCGGGCATCGGCCGCCCCTCGTCATCCGTCGCCCACTCGGCCAGAAGCTCGGGCACCTCCAGCCAGTGCTCCAGCAGCTGCGAGGGCAGCTCCACGAAGTCCCGCGCCACGGCCGTCCCGGCGACGGAAGGAAACGTGACGTCCGACAGCAGCGCGTGCAGCGCGTGGCCGAACTCGTGAAACAGCGTGCGCGCGTCGTCCCAGGACAGGAGCGCCTCCCCGCCCCCGGAGCCGCGCGCGAAGTTGCACACGATCGCCACCTGCGGCCGCTCCTCCGCCCCGCCCAGCCGCCCCTGGGGGCGCAGGCTCATGCACCAGGCGCCCGACCGCTTGCCCTCGCGCGCGAACCAGTCGGCCTGCAGCACCCCCACGGGCCGGCCCCCGCGCACGACCTCCCAGGTCTCCACCTCGTCGTGCCAGCGGGGCGCGTCCTCCGCGGGGCGGAACTCCAGGTCCCACAGCCGCCCGGCCACGGCAAAGGCGGCGTCCCGCATCCGCCCCAGCCGCAGGAACGGCTTCACCTCCGCCTCGTCGAGCGCGTGGCGCTGCCGGCGCAGCCGTTCGGCGTAGAAGGCCCAGTCCCAGGGCTCGAGCGGCCCCTCGACGCCGTCCTCCGCCATCAGCGCCTCGAGCGCCGCGCGGTCGCGCTCGGCCGCCGCGCGGGCGGGGCCCCAGACAGCCTCGAGCAGGCCGCGCACCGCGCCCGCCTCGCCGGCCATCTCGGTCTCGAGCTTCCAGGAGGCGAAGTCGCCGAAGCCCAGCAGCCGCGCCCGCTCGGCGCGCAGCGCCAGGGTCTCGGCCGCGATCGCCCGGTTGTCCGTGGTCCCGCCCCAGCGCCCGCGGCTCGTCCACGCCTCGAAGGCACGCCGGCGCAGGTCGCGCCGGGGCGAGAGCTGGAGAAACGGCACCACGACCGAGCGCGAGAGGGTCACGGCCGGCCCGCCCAGCCCCCGCGCCTGCCCCGCCGCGCGCAGGGCCGCGACGACGACATCCGGCAGGCCCTCCAGGTCGGCCTCCTCCAGCATCAGCGCCCAGTCGCGCTCGTCCGCGAGCACGTTCTGCGCAAACAGCGTGCCCAGCACGGCCAGGCGCGAGCGGATCGCGCGCATCCGCGCGGCCGCCTCGCCCTCGAGCCGCGCCCCGGCGCGCACGAAGCCGCGATGGGTGAGCCTCAGCACCCGCGCCTCCTCGGGCGAGAGGCCCAGGCCCTCCCGCCCCTCCCACAGCGCCTCGATCCGCGCAAAGAGCGCCCGGTTGCCCGTCACGTCCGAGGCGAACTCGGCCAGCTTCGGCGCCAGGTCCCGCTCCACCGCCTGCCGCTCGGGATTGCTCGCGGCCCCCGCCACGGCGCGAAAGGCGCCGAGGATGCGGCGCAGCCGCCGGTCGGCTCCTTCCAGCGCGACCACCGTGTTGGCGAAGGTGGGCGGCTCGGGGTCTGCGGCAATGGCCGCGACGGCGGCCCGCGCCTCCTCCAGCGCCGCCCCGACCGCCTCCGCCCAATGCTCGTCGCGGATGCTGTCCCAGGGCGGCAGCCCGAAGGGCGTCGTCCACTCGTCGAGCAGGGGGTTCATGGCGGCTCTCCGTGCGAGGGTGCGGGCAGGCTATGCGCCCCGCCCGCGGCCCGCCAGCCCCGCGCGCTACACGATCTCGAAGTCGTCCGCCGTCAGCGCGAATCCCGGTCCGACGCTGCCGAAGCGCACCGCCGGGTCGCCCCCGCGCCCGTCGGCGTCCCACAGCAGCGCGCCGGTCGCCTCGTTGAAGACGAGCCGGGTGGCCTCCGTGCGGCCCTCGCCCACCCGCACGAAGATCGCCGGATCGAGCGGCCCTGCCGCAAGCCCGAAGGCGGCGCCGTCGAGCGCGATGCGGTCCGTGCCCTGCTCGAAGTCGCGGATGCGGCCGAAGGCCTCGCCCGGCGGGGCGGCGAAGACGAAGGTGTCGGCCCCCGCGCCGCCGAACAGCAGGTCGTCGCCCTCGCTCACCAGCCGGTCGTCGCCCTCGCCCCCCATCAGGCGGTTCTGGCCCGTGCCCCCGAACAGCGTGTCGTCGCCGGGCCCTCCGTTCAGCGTGTCGTTGCCGCCCCGCCCCTCCAGCCGGTCGTCGCCGGGCCCGCCCCAGATCCGGTTGGCCCCGTCGTCGCCGATCAGGAGGTCGTCGTGCCGCGATCCGATCAGCCCCTCGATGCTGACATAGACGTCGCCCGCGGCGTCGCCGGTGTTGAGCGACGGGTCCGAGAGGCTCGCCACGACGCCCGTCCGGGCATGGACGTAGCTCGCCACGTCGAAGCCCGGGCCGCCGTCGAGCCGGTCCGCCCCCGCCCCCCCGTGCAGCGTGTCGTCGCCGGCCCCGCCGAAGAGGTTCTGGTCCCCCGCCCCGAGGATCAGCGTGTCGTTGCCCGCGCCGCCGGAGATCGCGCCGGGCAGACCGGACCCGCTCGCGCCGAGCAGCTCGCCGTGCAGGCCGAAGAAGACGTCGTCGCCCCCGCTCAGAACCACCGGGGCGCGGATCGTGCCGGTATTGGTGATGTGGGCGGTGGCCGTGCCCGCGATCCGGATGCCGTCCGCCAGCCCCTCGATCAGACCCGAATTGTCGATCGTCACGATGTTCCCGAGGCCGGAGCCCGCGACATAGACAGCCTGGAAGCCGATGATCGTCCCCGAATTGACAAGGGTGATCTCCGAATCGGCCTGCCTCGGGACCAGGGCCAGTCCGTAGTTGCGGGTAAAGGACGCCGAGATCGTGCCGTGCATCTCGATGTCCATGTTGGCCGCATAGAGGATCGCGCCGAAGCCGCCCGCGACGGAGGAACTCAGATAGCCCGTCTCGCCCACGACGAAATGCAGGTCTGCGTCCGACTGGGAAGACATGGCCAGAGCCTGGGCACCGATGATCACCCCGTCGATGCGCAGCACCCGCTGCTCGTCCGCCGGCGTCGCGTTGACCCGGACGCCGATCTGCCCCGGCCCGGTCGCGATCAGGTGGTTGCCGCGCACCAGCCAGAGGTCGTCGGCCCCGTCGAGCACGTAGAGCGGATCGGTGCCGCTGCCGATGGCGGAGGCGGGCATGCGCGTGACCATCGGCAGACTCCTTCCCGGCGGACAATTGCCGACCACCTTGGACCGAACGGGGCGGCCCCGTCTACCCTGATGTCATCACCCCCGTGCCCGCAGCCGCGCCTCCAGCCGGCGCAGGAGCAGGCTCAGCCCGATGGTCAGCGTCAGGTAGATCAGCGCGACCACGTTGTAGGTCTCGAAGTAGCGGAAGTTCCCGGCCGCCACCGTCCGGCCGAGCTGGGTGACATCCGTCACCCCCAGCACCGAGACGAGCGAGCTGTCCTTGAGGATGGCCACGAAGTCGTTGCCCAGCGCCGGAAAGATCGTCCGGAACGCCTGCGGGAAGGTGATCAGGCGGAACCGGTGCCAGCCGCGCAGCCCCAGCGCCTGCGCCGCCTCGATCTGGCCTGCGGGCACCGACAGGAGGCCCGCCCGGAAGATCTCGGCCAGAAAGGCCGAGTAGGCGAGCGTGAGCGCGATCACCGCCCGCCACAGGAGCGGAAAGTCCCGCGCCCGCATCTCGGGCAGGCCGAGGGGGCTGGCCAGCGCGTTCCAGCCCGCCACGATCGCCGGGGCCAGCACGAAGGCCACGTAGAGCAGCAGCACCAGGATCGGGATGCCGCGCATCACCTCGATGTAGAGCCGGGCGAGCTGGCGCAGCACGACCGACCGCGACAGCCCCATCAGCGCCAGCCCCAGCCCGATCGCGCAGGCCGAGGCATAGGCCACCACCGACACGACCAGCGTGATCCCGATCCCGCGCGACAGCTTGGCCAGGATGTCGCGGTAGAGCGGGTCGGACGCGATCTCCCAGAACAGCCACAGGCCCGCCGCCCCGACGGCGACGAGCCACCACGGAAAGTCCCTGTCGGGTGCCGAGGGGGGGATCAAGCGGGACTACTGGCCGAGCGCGTAGTCCACGAACCACTTCTGGTCGAGCGCCTCGAGCGTGCCGTCCGCGCGCATCGACTCGATGGCCGCGTTGATCGGCTCCACCAGGTCCGAGCCCTTGGGGAAGATGAAGCCGAACTCCTCGGTGCCGAGCGGCTCGCCGATGATCTTGAGGCCCCCGCCCGAGGCCGCGACATAGGCCTGCGCCGCGGCCGAATCCGACAGCGCGAGATCCACGTCGCCCGTGCGCAGCGCCTCGAGCCCCGCGCCGAAGGTCTCGAAGCGCACCACGCGCGGGTTGGCCTCGTCGCCGTCCAGGATGTCGTAGATCGTGACATAGAAGGGCGTCGTGCCCGGCTGGGCCGCGGCCAGGAGGTCGGGATTGGCGGCAAAGCTCTCGGCGTCGGTGAAGCGGTCCTCGTCGCCGCGCACCAGCATCAGCATCTGGCTCGTCATGTAGGGGGCCGAGAAGTCCACCACCTCGGCGCGGTCCTCGCGGATGGTGATGCCGGTCATCCCCATGTCGAACTGCCCCTCCGAGACGGCGGCGATCATCGCGTCCCAGGAGATGGTCTGATACTCGACCTCGATGTTAATGCGCTCGGCGATCTCGGCCATGGCGTCGTATTCCCAGCCGACCGCCTGCCCCGACGCGTCCAGGAACTGGAGCGGCGGATAGGCATTCTCGACCGCCACGACGACCGTGCGGCCGCCCAGATCGGGCAGGTCCTGCGCCAGCGCGGGCAGCGCGGCAAGCGCGAGCCCCGCCCCGAGGACGAGGCGGCGCGAAAGCGGGGCAGCGGAACGGAGGGGCATGGGTCGGGCTCCTGCGAAGGGGACGCGGTCTGCGGCCACGATGCACGCCCCGGCGTCCCTGTCCAGCCCGCGATGGCCCCGGCACCCGGCCCGGCGGTCCGCGCCGCCGCTCAGCGCCCTTCCGCGCGGCGCAGGCCGTCGAGGAAGCGGCGCGCGATGGCGCGCACGGCCTCGTCGTCCTTCGTGTCGTCGTCGGCATGGTCGCCCAGACCCGGCAGGCTCGCCTCCAGATGGTCGATCAGGCCGGGATGGTGCCGCTCGACAAAGGAGAGCGCATGGAACAGCAGATGCTCGATGGCCAGCTCGCGGTGGCGCGCCTCGGCCACGCCCTCGCGCAGCGCCTGTCCCAGGGAGGATCGGGGTTCGGGCTCTCTCATGGCGCTGCAGCTAGGGCCGCATGGCCGCCGTTCAAGCCCCGCCCGCCCCGGCGCCGCGCCCACCGCAGACCGGGCAGCCGGGCCGCGGCGGCACCTCGACCACCCGCGCCTCCGCCTCGAGCCCGTCCCACAGCAGCAGCCGGCCCCGCAGCGTCCGCCCCGCCCCGCTCAGATGCTTGACCGCCTCGAGCGCCATGAGCGAGCCCACCACGCCGGGCAGGGGACCGGCCACGCCCGCCTCGGCGCAGGTGGGCGCGAGGCCCGGCGCCGGCGCCTCGGGAAAGACGCAGGCCAGGCACGGCCCGCCCCCCGCCGGGTGCCACAGCCCCACCTGCCCCTCCCACTGGCTCAGCGCCCCGGCGATCAGCGGCACGCCGGCGGCCACCGCGGCGCGGTTGGACAGCGCCCGCGTCTCCCAGCCGTCGGTGCCGTCCAGGATCAGGTCGTATTCGGCAAACAGGTCCGCGGCGTTCTCCGCCGTCAGGGCGCGCGCATAGGTCAGCACGCGCACATGCGGGTTGAGCGTGGCGACCGCATCGGCGGCCGACTGGACCTTGGGCCGGCCCAGGTCGCCCGTGCCGTGGATGATCTGCCGGCCCAGGTTGGACAGCTCCACCGCGTCGGGGTCGATCAGGCCCAGCGTGCCCACCCCCGATCCGGCCAGATAGAGAATGGCGGGCGCGCCCAGCCCCCCGGCCCCCACCACCAGCACCCGCGCGGCGCGCAGCCGGCCCTGCCCGGGCCCGCCGATCTCGCGCAGCGTCAGGTGGCGGGCATAGCGGCGCAGCTCCTCCGGCGCGAGCGGTCCGGTGGCGGCAGCGGTGCCGGCCGGCGGCGGTGCGGGGGGGCGGCGCGCCTCGGCCGCCCGGCGGACCCGGCCGAGGATGCGACCATAGCCCCAGGCCAGTCCGACGAACCCCGTGAGCACCAGCCATTGCCCGGCATCCCCGCCGGTCGCCTCTCGCAGCGGATGACCGTCGCGAAGGGCCACATGGAGCGCGAGCGTCGCCGTCAGCAGCAGGCCCAGCATCAGCAGCCGCGCCTGCCGGGCAATCCCCGTCAGGGCGCCCGCGATCCAGATCGCGGTGGCGGCGACCAGGACGATCACGCCCGCCTCCTCATGCCCGCGCCCTCACGTCCGCCCCGTCGAGCCGAACCCCGCCTCGCCGCGCGCGGTGGCCTCGCCCCGGCCGGGCTCGAAGAGAGCGCGCGCGACCGGGGCGAGCACCAGCTGAGCGATGCGCTCGCCGTGGCGGACGGTCTCGGGCAGGGCGCCGGCATTCCACAGGATGACCCGCAGCTCGCCGCGATAATCCGCATCGATCGTGCCGGGCGCGTTGGGCAGGACCAGCCCGGTCCGCAGCGCCAGGCCCGAGCGCAGGCGCACCTGCCCTTCCCACCCGTCGGGGATGGCGAGAACAAGGCCCGTGGGCACGGCCTCGCGCGCGCCGGGCGGCAGAACCAGCCCCGTCCCGCGGAGCCGGGGGGGCAGGTTGGCGCGCAGGTCGGCGCCGGCCGCCCCGGCGGTGGCATAGTCCGGCAGCGGCAGGGACCGGTCCGCATCTCCGGTCCAGTCCACGCGCACCACGGGCCGCGCCGCCGTCATCGGAGCGCCTCGGCCATGCGGGCGGCCAGACGGCGCGCCACCGCGTCCTTGCCCATCCGCGGCCAGTGCTCCTCGCCCTCGGCGGTGATGAGCGTCACCGCGTTCTCGGACCCGCCCATGATCCCGGTTTCCGGAGAGACGTCGTTGGCCAGGATCCAGTCGCAGCCCTTGGCCTGCCGCTTGGCGCGCGCATGGTCGAGGACGCGCTCGGTCTCGGCGGCAAAGCCCACGACCAGCCGGGGCCGTCCATGGCCCAGCCGCGACACGGTGGCGAGGATGTCCGGGTTGGGCGCGAGCGCGAGAACGGGTGCCCCCCCTTCGCCCTTCTTGATCTTCTGCAGCGAGGCCTGCGACACGCGCCAATCGGCCACGGCGGCGGCCATCACGGCGGCATCCGCGGGCAGCGCCGCGCGCACCGCCGCCAGCATCTGGCCCGCCGTCTCCACCGCCACCACCTGGACGCCCGGCGGCGGGGGAACCGCGGCGGGCCCCGTCACGAAGGTCACCCGCGCCCCCAGCGCGGCCAGCGCCGCGCCGATCGCAGCCCCCTGCGCCCCCGAGGAGCGGTTGGCGATGAAGCGCACGGGGTCGATCGGCTCGTGCGTGGGCCCCGAGGTGACGACCACGTGCCGCCCCGCGAGCGGGCCTGCCGCCCCGGCCGCCGGGATCTCCTCGCCGTCCCCGGCCGGTGCCAGGGCGGATTCGATGGCCGCGAGGATCGCCTCGGGCTCGGCCATGCGGCCCGACCCCCACTCGCCGCAGGCCATTGCTCCCTCGTCGGGGCCCACGAACAGCACCCCGTCCGCCCGCAAGGTCTCGAGGTTGCGGCGGGTGGCGGGATGGTCCCACATGCGCACGTTCATCGCCGGCGCCATCAGCACGCGCTTGTCGGTGGCCAGAAGCAGCGTGGACGCGAGATCGGGGGCGAGGCCGTGAGCGGCGCGCGCCATCAGGTCGGCCGTGGCGGGCGCGACCACCACCAGATCGGCCGCGCGCGACAGCTCGATATGGCCCATCCGCGCCTCGGCCGTCAGGTCGAACAGCTCGCGGTGCACCTCCGCGCCCGCGAGCGCGGCGACCGAGAGCGGCGTGACGAACTGCGCGCCCGCCTCCGTCAGCACGGGGGTGACGCGCGCACCCCGCTCCCGCAGGCGCCGGATCAGCTCCAGCGTCTTGAAGGCGGCGATGCCGCCGCCGATCACCAGAAGGACGTGCCGCCCCGCAATCCGACCCGGATCCATGCGCGGACCATGGTGGCGCCCCGGGTCCGAGTCAACGCGACCGCCCGGCGCAGCAGCCCGGCCTCAGCCGAACAGGCCCAGCACCTCGCGCGACTGGCTCTCGAGGCTGCGCCGCATCTTGCCGAAGGCCGCCGCCTCGAGCTGGCGGACGCGCTCCTTGCTCAGGCCGAGCTCGTCGCCGAGCGATTCGAGCGTGCGCGGCTCGTCCCGCAGCTTGCGCTCGCGCACGATGAACCGCTCGCGCTCGTTGAGCGCGGAGAGCGCGGTCAGCAGCCACTGGCGCAGCGTCTCGGTGTCGTGGCTCGCCTCCACGCGCTCGGCCGCCTGCGGCGTCTCGTCCTCCAGCGCCTCGATCCATTCGCGCCCCTCCTCCTCGGCGGATTGGGTCGCGTTGAGCGAGTAGTCGGACCCGGCCAGGCGGCCTTCCATCATCTCGACATCGGCGAGCGGCACGCCGACCTCCTTGGCGATCAGCCGGCGCACCTCGTGGGGGGGCAGCTCGATCCCCTGCGCCTGCGCCTCGCGCTCGATGCGCGCCTGGACGCGGCGCATGTTGAAGAACAGCGACTTCTGCGACGACGTGCTGCCCGTGCGCACCATCGACCAGTTGCGCATCACGTAGTCCTGGATGGAAGCCTTGATCCACCACACCGCATAGGTCGAGAAGCGCACGCCACGGTCGGGGTCGAACTTGTCGGCAGCCTTCATCAGGCCGAGCGACGCCTCCTGGATCAGGTCGTTCATGGGCGCGCCATAGCGGCGGAACTTGCCCGCCATGGAGATCGCGAGCCGCATATAGGCGGTGATCAGGCGATGGAGCGCCTTCTCGTCCCGCCGGTCGCGCCACGCATAGGCGAGCTTCAGTTCCGTCTCTGCGTCGAGCAGCTCCGCCCGCATCGCCGTCCGCGAGAGGTGCTGGTCCGCGTAGCCGTCAAGTGCCATGGTGCGTCCGGTCCCTTCCTCTTGGTCGCCGGGGTTGGCCCCCTCCAAACCGACCCTGATACGTGGCCGAAACGAAGCCGGATGGTGGAAGTTCCCTCCTTGCCCTTGCAAAATCCCGTTCTGGTCCTAGGAGGCGCCGCCTCGGGCAAGTCGCTCTGGGCCGAGCGCCTGGTCGAAAGGCTCGCGCCGCGCCGGCTCTACCTCGCCACGGCCGAGGCGGGCGACGGCGAGATGGGTTCACGCATCGCCCGGCACCGGGCGAGGCGGGGGGCGGGCTGGCGCACGATCGAGGCCCCGCTCGAGACGGCCGCGGCGCTGGCCCAGGCCCGTCCCGACGAGGCCGTGCTGCTCGATTGCGCGACGCTCTGGCTGTCCAACCACATGCTCGCCGGATCGGATCTCGCGGCCGAGGAGGACCGGCTGCTCGCCGCGCTCGGGGCCTGTCCCGCCCCCGTCGCCGTGGTCTCCAACGAGATCGGCCTCGGCCTCGTGCCCGAGACGGCGCTGGGCCGGCGCTTCCGCGACGCGCAGGGCGCGCTGAACCAGCGCCTCGCCGCCGCGGCGGGATGCGTGGTGTTCGTCGCCGCAGGCCTGCCGCTCGCGCTCAAGGGAGCGCTGCCGTGAGGCGGCTCTGGCTGGTCCGGCACGGGCCCACCGGCGCGCGCGTCCTGTGCGGCTGGAGCGACCTGCCCGCGGACCTGTCGGATGCGGCCGCGCTCAACCGCCTCGCGCTCGCGCTGCCCGCCGCGCCCGTGGTCTCCTCCGACCTCCGGCGCGCGCGCGCCACCGCCGACGCGCTCGCCGAGGACCGCCCCCGCTTGCCGCCCGAGCCGGGCCTGCGCGAGATGCATTTCGGCGCCTGGGAGATGCGCACCCATGCCGAATGCGAGCGAGAGGACCCCGCTCTCGCCCGTGCCCTGTGGGAGACCCCCGGCACTCCCGCACCGCCCGGAGGCGAGAGCTGGGACGCCCTCTCGGCCCGCGTGCACGCCACGTTCGACCGCCTCCTCGCCGCACGGGCGGGCGACCTGATCGCGGTGTGCCATTTCGGCCCCATCCTCGCCTGCCTCCAGCGGGCGCGACGGGTGGATGCCCGCACGGTCATGGCCCAGCGGATCGAACCCCTCTCGCTCAGCGTCCTGCGCATCGAGGAGGGCGGGTGGACCGAGGAGGCGGCGGGGCTGCGCCTGTAGGGTCTTCGGCGCGTTAACCCCCCGTTAACCCTGATGCGGTAGTCTTGGCTCGGAATCGGGAGCGGTGATGGTCGCCTTCGCCTACACGGTCGCGTTCGAGGGGGTGGAGGCGCGTCTGGTCGAGGTGCAATGCGCCGTGACGCCGGGCCAGCCCGCCTTTGCCATCGTGGGCCTGCCCGACAAGGCCGTCTCCGAGGCGCGCGAGCGGGTGCGCGCCGCGCTTTCGGAGATGGCGATCGCGCTGCCCGCGCGGCGGATCACGGTCAACCTGTCGCCCGCCGACCTGCCCAAGGAGGGGTCGCATTTCGACCTGCCCATCGCGCTCGCGCTGCTCGCCGCGCTGGAGGTACTGCCGCCCGAGGACGTGGCGCGGACCGTCGCGCTGGGCGAGCTGTCGCTGGGGGGCGCGCTCGTCCCCGTGGCGGGCGCGCTTCCGGCCGCGCTCTGCGCCGCCGAGGAGGAGCGGGTCCTGCTCTGCCCCCGCGCCTCGGGCCCCGAGGCGGCCTGGGTCGGCGCGGCCACCGTGATCGGCGCCGCCTCGCTGGCCGAGGTGATCCGCCACTTCTCGGGCGCGGGACCCATTGCCCCCTCCCGCCCCGGAGAGGTGGCCCCCGCCCCCGCCGCCCGCGACCTGCGCGACGTCAGGGGCCAGGAGCGGGCCAAGCGCGCGCTCGAGGTGGCGGCGGCCGGGCGGCACCACCTTCTGCTCGTGGGCTCGCCCGGGTCGGGCAAGTCGATGCTGGCTTCGCGCCTGCCGGGGCTCCTGCCGCCCCTCTCGCCGATCGAGGCGCTCGAGACGTCGATGGTCCATTCGCTGGCCGGGCTGCTGACCGAGGGGGGGATCAGCCGGACCGCACCCTTCCGCGCTCCCCACCACACCGCCTCGGTCGCGGCGATCGCGGGCGGCGGGCGCGGGGCGCGGCCGGGCGAGGTGAGCCTCGCGCATAACGGGGTGCTGTTTCTGGACGAGCTGCCCGAGTTCGGCCGCGCCGTGCTCGAGACGCTGCGCCAGCCCGTCGAGGCGGGCGAGGTGCTGGTCGCCCGCGCCAACGCCCATGTGCGCTATCCCTGCCGCTTCCTTCTGGTCGCCGCCGCCAATCCCTGCCGCTGTGGCCACCTGGCCGAGCCTGCGCGTGCCTGCGGCCGGGCCCCCCTCTGCGGCGAGGATTACCTAGGCCGGGTCTCGGGGCCGCTGATGGACCGCTTCGACCTGCGGCTCGAGGTGCCGCCCGTGGCCTTTGCCGATCTGGACCTGCCGCCTGCGGGCGAGGGGTCGGCCGAGGTGGCCGCCCGCGTGGCCGCCGCCCGCAGGGTGCAGGCCCGCCGCTTCGCGGGTCACGCGACCGCGCGGCTCAACGCCGACCTCGAGGGCGACCTTCTGGCCGAGGCGGCCGAGCCCGACGCCGAGGGGCGCGACCTGCTCGGCCGGCTGGCCGAGCGGATCGGCCTGTCGGCGCGCGGCTATCACCGCGTGTTGCGCGTCGCGCGCACCATCGCCGATCTCGACGCCTCCGAACGCGTGCGCCGCCCCCATGTGGCCGAGGCGGCGGGCTACCGGCTGGCCTTCGCGAAGGCGTCCTGAAGAAAGCGCGCCGCCTCCTGCAGCGAGGCGCGGGCCTCGGGCACCCAGCCGTCGAGGATGGGCAGCACATGCGGCGCCCCGGCCGCGAGGCGGAAGGTCACGGGGGCGCCGTCCTCGCGCAGGCGCGCGGCCATCCGCTCGCCGTCGCTGCGCAGGGCCTCCGCGTCGCCCACCTCGATCAGCACCGGAGGCGCCCCGGCGAAGCGGCCGAAGAGCGGCGAGGCGCGCGGGTCGCGGGGATCGGCGCCGCACAGGTAGCGCCCGACCACCTCGGGCATCCGCCCGACCGGGATCAGCGCGTCCGCCGGCCCGAGCGAGCGCAGGCTTTCGCCCGAGAGCGTCAGGTCGCACCAGGGCGAGAGCGCCACGAGCGCCGCCGGCCGCTCGCCCCGCCCGAGCAGGTGGGCCAGAAGCGCGAGCGCGAGCCCGCCCCCCGCGCTGTCGCCGCCCAGCGCGATGTCCTCCGCCCGGTAGCCCAGCGCGCGGAGGCCCTCCCAGGCGGCCAGCGCATCCTCGAAGGCGGCGGGAAAGGGCGCCTCCTGCAGCAGCCGGTAGTCCGGCGCCGCGATCTCGAGGCCCGAGAGCCGCGACAGCCGGGCGAGCATCGCCATGTGCGTGGCGCCACTGCCCGAGAGATAGGCGCCCCCGTGCAACCACAGCACCACGCGCCGCAGCGCCACGGGCCCCGCCGTGATCCAGTGGCAGGGCACGCCGCCCAGGGGACGCGGCAGGTCGCGGGCGAAGGGCGGCGGCCGGAACAGGCAGCGCGAGAGGCGGTCGAAGTCGCGCGCGGCGTCCTCGGGCGTGCGGGTCCGCGCCAGGAGCGGCCGCGCGACGCGCCGCATCAGGATCGCGCAGAGGCGCAGCCGCAGGCTCACCCCAGCCGCCGCCGCTCCACCGCCTCCCAGATGAGGCGGGCCGCGTTGATGCCGTCGAACCGCTCGAGTTCCTGGATGCCGGTGGGCGAGGTGACGTTGATCTCCGTCAGCCAGTCGCCGATCACGTCGATGCCGACAAAGACGAGGCCGCGCTCGCGCAGCAGGGGGCCGATCTCGGCGCAGATCTCGCGGTCGCGCGCGGTCAGGGGCGCAGGCTCGGGGCGGCCGCCAACATGCATGTTGGAGCGCGTCTCCCCCTCGGCCGGAACGCGGTTGATGGCGCCTACGGGCTCCCCGTCCACCAGGATCACGCGCTTGTCGCCGCGCCGCACGGCGGGCAGGAACTTCTGCACGATCAGCGGCTCGCGCGAGAAGCCGGTGAACAGCTCGTGCAGCGCGGCGAGGTTGCCGTCCTCGCCCGAGAGCTTGAACACCCCCGCGCCGCCGTTGCCGTAGAGCGGCTTGAGGATGATGTCGCCGTGGCGCGCGCGGAAGTCCCGCAGGGTCCCGAGGTCGCGCGCGATCGCCGTGGGGGGCGTCAGGTGCGGGAATCGCAGCACCAGGAGCTTTTCGGGCGCGTTGCGCACCGAGACGGGGTCGTTGACCACCAGCGTGCGGGGATGGATCATCTCCAGCAGGTGCGTGGTGGTGATGTAGCCCATGTCGAAGGGCGGGTCCTGGCGCAGCCAGACCACGTCGAACTCCGACAGGTCCACCTCCGCCTCGGGGCCGAGCGTGGCGTGGTCGCCCCGCACGCGCCGCACCTCGAGCGGCCAGCCGCGGGCCAGCACGCGGCCCTCGCGGTAGAGCAGGCGGTCGGGCGTGTAGTGGAACAGCCGGTGCCCGCGCTCCTGCGCCTCGAGGGCGAGGCGGAAGGTGGAATCGGCGTCGATGCTGACGCCCCCGATCGGGTCCATCTGGAACGCCACCCGCAAGCCCATGCGCGCCTCCCCGGCCGGTGCCGCCGCTTCATGCCCCGGACGCGGGCCGAGGGCAATGGCAGCGCGGGAACCCGGCCGGCCCCCTTCCTGTTCAAGGCACAGGAAGCCCTGCGCGCGTTCCGAGGTGCCCGATGTCCGCCCCGTCCGTCCATGCCCTGAGCGACGTGCTCGACCAGCTCGAGCGCGCGGCCCATGGCGAGAGCATCACCGTGCAGGAGGTGGTGGACACGCTGGGCCACAAGTCCTTTGCGGCGCTGATGCTGGTCTTTGCGCTGGTCTCGACCTCTCCGGCGAGCGCGATTCCGGGCCTCACCGCCACGGTCGGGATCATCACGGCGATCCTGGCGGCCCAGATGATGTGGGGGCGGCGCAGCGTGTGGCTGCCGGGCTTCGTGACGCGCCGGCAGCTGTCGACGCAGCGGCTGTGCCAGGGGATCGGATGGCTGCGCCGTCCGGTCCGGTTCGTCGAGACCCTGCTGCGCGAGCGGCTGACGTTCCTGCTGCACCGGCCCTGGCTGCTGGTGCCGCTGGGGCTCATCATCGCGCTGGCCCTGTTCATGCCGGTCATGGAGATCATTCCCACCTCGGGGTCGATCGCCTCGGCGGTGATCGCGCTCTTTGCGGCAGGGCTGCTGACGCGGGACGGCGCACTGGTCGCGATCGCGCTCGCCCTTCTTCTGGCCGTGCCGGTGGCGATCTGGCATTTCGGCTTCGGCGGCGCGGCCTAGCGGCTGCGCCCTAGTCCCAGTCCGCGCCCCACGCGTTTTCCAGCACCGTCACCCGGCCGCTGCCGTCCACCAGCGCGAGGTCGTGGCGCTGGGGCGTGAGGGACCCGGCCGGCTCGCCCTGGCAGAAGGCCGCCAGGGCCGCAGAGACCCGATCCATCTGGCGCCGCGACAGGCGCCGGGTGGCCACAGCGATCTGCCGCGCGCACTTGACCTCGACCGCAACGACCGTCGCGCCGTCGCGCAGGATCAGGTCCACCTCGCCCCAAGGGCTGCGCCAGCGTCGGGCGAGGATCGTGCAGCCCCGGTCCGCATAGGCGCGCAGGACCGCCTCCTCCGCCATCAGGCCGGCGCGCCAGGCCGCGCCCCCGCGCAGCGACCGCCCCGGACCGGCCGTCCGGTCAGCCCGGCGGGGCGCCGCCCTCTCCGTCTGTTCCCCCGGACGCGCCGGACCCATCCCCGTCCTCCTCCTTCAGGGCCAGGGCGAGGCGATACACCTCGGCCCGCGGCCAACCCATCGCACCGGCCACGGCGGCGGCAGCATCGCGCAGCCGCATCGTCCGCAGCGCCGTCCGCAACGCCTCGCGCACGGCGGCCTCGTCGGCGGAGCCCCCTTCGCCCCGCGCGACGACCAGGACGATCTCGCCCCGCGGCGGATCGGCCGCGACCCCCGCCGCGAGGCCGGAGAGCGGCCCCCGGCGCACCTCCTCGAACCGCTTGGTCAGTTCGCGGCAGAGCGCGGCCTGCCGGTCCCCCAACACATCGCACAGATCCCTTAACGTCTGGTTAACGCGCTGGGGCGATTCAAAGAAGACCAGCGTGGCGGGCACATTGCGCAGCTCGGCCAGCGCGGTGCGGCGTGCGGTGCGGGTCGCAGGCAGGAACCCCGCAAAAAGGAACCGGTCGGCAGGCAGGCCGGACACGGCGAGCGCCGCAAGCAGCGCCGACGCTCCGGGCGCCGCCGTCACGCGCAGGCCGCAGGCCAGCGCGGCGCGCGCGAGCGTGAAGCCGGGATCGGAGACAAGGGGGGTTCCGGCCTCGGACAGGTAGGCCACGGTCGCGCCCTGCTCCATCGCACGCACGAGGTCGGCCGTCACCGCCGGCCCCGAATGGTCGTGGCAGGCCACGAGACGCCGCCCGCCGAGCGCGATGCCGTGGATGTCGAGAAGGCGCCGGGCGCTGCGCGTATCCTCGGCCGCGAGGATGTCGGCCGAGCCCAGAACGTCGAGCGCTCGCAGGGTGATGTCGCGCGCGGCGCCGATCGGCGTGGAGACGAGCACCAGTTCGCCCGGCGCGCGCCCTGACGGTCCTGCCGCGGCGGCGGATTTCGGCGGCCGGTCGTCGTTCATGGCTGGACCCTCCGCCCCCTGCGCCTATGATGCAGCCGAGCCAGACTGGGGGAGGCCCGCCATGACCGCAAGTCCCACCACCCGCCGCCTTCTGGCGGGCATGGCCGCCCTGGGCGCCCTGGCGCTGGCGCCGGCCTGCGCGCCGCTCGCGCTGACGGAGGACGGACCGGCCGCCCCAGCCCTGCGGCCGGGCGAGCCCGTGCCGGTGGCGCTGCTCGTGCCGGCGGGATCGCGGCAGGAGTCGGACAACTTCATCGCCCGCAACCTCGAGAATGCCGCGCGACTGGCGATTGCGGACCTGTCGGGGGTTGCGGTGGACCTGCGCGTCTATGCCACCGGCGGACAGCCCAACCGCGCCGCCTCGGCCGCCCAGACGGCGGTGCAGGAAGGCGCGGCCATCATCCTCGGGCCCCTCTATGCCGAGGAGGCCAACGCGGCCGGAGTGGCGGTGGCGGGCACGGGGGTCAACGTGCTCGCCTTCTCCAACAACCCCACGATCGCCGGCGGCAACGTCTTCGTGCTCGGCCCCACCTTCCGCAACACGGCCAACCGACTCGTGCGCTACGGCCGGCGGGCGGGGATCGACCGCTATCTCATCGTCCACGGCAACGACCTGCAGGGGGCGGTGGGGCGCGACGCGATCCGCGCCGCGGCCGAGGCGGTCGGCGCCACGGTCACGGGCGTGCAGGTCTATCCGCTGACGCAGGCGGCGATCCAGGCCGCCGGCCCCGCGATCGTGCAGGCCGCGCGCGAACAGGGCGCGCAGGCGATCTTCACCACGGCGGGACCCAACGCGGACCTGCCGATCCTGGCCACGGTGCTGCCTGCGGCGGGACTGCCGCCCTCCGAGGCCCGGCTCGTGGGCCTCACGCGGTGGGACGCGGTGCCGCAGATCCTGTCGATCCCCGGCCTTCAGGGGGGTCTGTTCGCGATTCCCGATCAGGACCGCCTGCGCGCCTTCGAGAGCCGGTATGCCGCCGCCTACGGCGCGACGCCGCACCCCCTAGCGGCGCTGGCCTATGACGGAATTGCGGCGATCGGCGCGCTGGCCGCGCGGCGCAACCCGCAGGCCCTGTCACGCGCCTCGCTGATCCAGGGACAGGGTTTCGAGGGGACGGCCGGCATCTTCCGTCTGCTCGCCGACGGCACCAACGAACGCGGTCTTGCCGTGGCGACGGTCCAGAACGGTCAGGTGGTCATCCTTGAACCTGCCCCCCGCAGCTTCGTCGGCGCCGGCTCCTGATCCGGCGGCGGACGCGGTCGCCGACACGCTCGCCCGCCGCAAGGAGATCGCCCGGCAGCTTGCAGCGCAGCGGCGGGCCGATCTCGACGCGGCCGAGCAGAGGTTGCGCGACCGGCCCTGCGCCGGCAGCGAAATCACGCGCGCCATCGCCGCGCTGACCGACCGCGTCGTGACCGCCGCCTGGGACGCCGCGCGCACCCTGCACCCGGACGCCGCGGCCGAAAGCCTCGCGCTGCTGGCCGTGGGCGGCTACGGGCGGGGCGAGATGGCGCCCTTCTCGGACGTGGACCTGCTGGTGCTGCTGCCCGGCCCGCTCGCCCCGCCTGAAAAGGCCCTGGTCGAGACGCTGCTCTATATCCTGTGGGACGTGCGGCTGAAGGTGGGCCACGCCACGCGCACCCTGCGCGAGACGCTGGCGCTCGCGCGCGGGGACATGACGATCCGCACCTCGCTTCTGGAGATGCGCCTCCTTGCCGGGGACGCGCGGCTCGCGGCCGAACTGCGCGAGCGGTTGCGCCGCGAGGTGCTGGCGGGCAGCGCGCCCGCCTTCATCGAGGCCAAGCTGGCCGAGCGCGCGGCGCGCCACCAGCGCCAGGGCGGCCAGCGCTACGTCGTCGAGCCCAACGTCAAGGAGGGCAAGGGCGGCCTGCGCGATCTCCAGGGCCTCTACTGGATCGGCAAGCACGTCCATGGCGTCGAGACGCCGCAGGAGCTGCTGGGCCGCGGCGTCTTCACCCCGGAGGAGTTCGAGACGTTCCGCCGGGCCGAGGACTTTCTCTGGGCCGTGCGCTGCCACCTCCACTGGATCACGGGGCGGGCGACCGACGGGCTGAGCTTCGACCTGCAGGTGGAGGTCGCGCGCCGCATGGGCTACGAGGGCGGCGACGGGCGCCGCGCCGTCGAGCGCTTCATGCAGGACTACTTCCGCCACGCCACCCGGGTGGGCGAGCTCACGCGGATCTTCCTGACCGCCCTCGAGGCGAGCCACGTCAAGGCCGCCCCCTCGCTCACGCGGCTGTTCGCGCGCGCCCCCCGCGCCCGGCCGCCCTATGCGATCAAGCACAACCGCCTGACCGTGGCCGACGAGGGGGCGTTTCTGGCCGATCCGCTCAACCTCCTGCGGATCTTCGAGGAGGCGCTGCGCACGGGCACGCTGCTGCATCCCGACGCGATGCGGCTGATCGCGGCCAGGCTCGACCTGATCGACGACCGGATGCGCGCGGATCCGCGCGCCAACGCCATCTTCCTCGACCTGCTGCTCAAGCACGGCAACCCCGAGCGCGCGCTGCGGCGGATGAACGAGCTCGGCGTCCTCGCCGCCTTCATCCCCGAATTCGAGCGCGTCGTCGCGCTGATGCAGTTCAACATGTATCACCACTTCACGGTGGACGAGCACACGATCCAGGCCATCGCGCATCTCGCCCTGATCGAGCGGGGCGAGCTGCGCGAGGAGCTGCCCGTCGCCTCGGGCATCCTGCGCGCGGGCGTCAACCGGCGGGTCCTCTATGTGGCGCTGCTGCTCCACGACATCGGCAAGGGGCGCGAGGGCGACCATTCCGAGGTGGGCGCGGCCATCGCCGCGCGGCTGGCCCCGCGCCTTGGGCTGACGCCGCGCGAGTCCGAGACGGTCGTCTGGCTGGTCCGCCACCACCTGCTGATGTCCGACACCGCCCAGAAGCGCGACATCGCCGAGCCGCGCACCGTGGCCGACTTTGCCGCGCGGGTGGAAAGCAAGGAGCGGCTCGACCTGCTCACCGTGCTTACCGTCTGCGACATCCGCGGCGTCGGGCCCGGTACCTGGAACAACTGGAAGGCCATGCTGCTGCGCGCGCTCTACCGCGCGACCGAGGAAGCGCTGACGGGGCCGCCCGAGGGGCGCGGCGAGCGCGAGGAGGAGGCGCGCCGCGCGCTCGCCGCCGCGCTGCCGGACTGGCCGCGCAAGGACGTGGAGGCCGAGCTCGCGCGCCATTACGGGCCCTACTGGCTCGGCCTCTCGACCGAGGAGCACGCGCTGATGGCGGGCCTGCTGCGCGGCATCCGCGACGACGAGATGCGCCTCGACCTCAAGCCCGACCCGGCGCGGGACGCGACCCGCGCGGCCTTTGCCATCGTGGACCATCCGGGCCTGTTCAGCCGGCTGGCGGGCGCGCTCGCGCTCGCCGGGGCCAACATCCGCGACGCGCGCACCTATACCTCGCGCGACGGCTATGCCACGGCCCTGTTCTGGATCCAGGACGCCGAGGGCCGCCCCTACGAGGAGTCGCGCCTGCCCCGCCTGCGCCAGACCATCGCCCGCACCCTGCGCGGCGAGGTCGTCGCGCGCGAGGCGCTGCGCGACCGCGACCGCCTCCGGCGCCGCGAGGCCGCCTTCGACCGGCCTACCCGCATCACCTTCGACAACGAGGCCTCCGACATCTACACCGTGATCGAGGTGGACACGCGCGACCGGCCCGGCCTGCTTCACGACCTGACTCGCACGCTTGCCGCGGCCAACGTCTACATCGCCTCGGCCGTCGTTGCGACCTACGGGGAGCAGGCGGTCGATTCCTTCTACGTCAAGGACATGTTCGGCCTGAAGTTCCACAGCGAATCGCGCCGCCGCGCCCTGGAGCGGCGGCTGCGCGAGGCGATCGAGCAGGGCGCGGCGCGCGCGCGGGACGGCATCTGACCCCATGGCCCGCAACCCCATCCGCCTCGCGCGCGGGTTCCTGACCGTGGGCGCCTGGACGCTGCTCAGCCGCATCGCGGGCTTCGCGCGCGACGTGATGATGGCCGCCTATCTGGGCGCGGGACCGGCGGCCGAGGCGTTCCTTGTCGCCTTCTCCTTGCCCAACATGTTCCGCCGCTTCTTTGCCGAAGGGGCGTTCAACATGGCCTTCGTTCCCCTCTTCGCCAAGAAGGTCGAGGGGGACGAGGACGCGCGCGGCTTCGCCGAGGACGCCTTTGCGGCGCTGTCGGCCTTTCTCGTGGTCTTCACGGTCTTGGGCACGCTGCTGATGCCCTGGCTCGTGCTCGCCATGGCGGCGGGGTTCCGCGGCGACGAGCGCTTCGATCTCGCCGTGCTCTACGGGCGGATCGGCTTCGTCTATATCCTCTTCATCTCGCTCGTGGCGCTGCTGTCGGGCATCCTCAACACCTTCGGCCGCTTCACCGAGGCGACGATCGTGCCCGTCCTGATGAACCTCATGTTCATCGCGGCCATGTGGATCGCGGACCTCGCGGGCTGGGACATGGGCCTGACGCTCGCCTGGACGGTGCCGGTGACGGGGGTGGCGCAGCTCGCCTTCACCTGGTGGATGGCGGCACGGGCGGGCTGGGCGCCCCGGCTGCGGATGCCGCGGCTGACGCCCGAGCTGCGCCACCTCGCGGTCGTGGCGGCGCCCGCGCTCCTGGCCGGGGGGGTGGTGCAGGTCAACCTCCTGGTCGGCCGCCAGGTGGCGAGCTTCTTCGAGGGCGCGGTCGCCTGGCTCTCCTATGCCGACCGGCTCTACCAGCTGCCGCTCGGCGTGGTGGGCATCGCCATCGGCACGGTGCTGCTGCCCGACCTGTCGCGGCGGCTGCGCGCGGGCGACGCCGAGGGGGGGCGGCACGCCTTCAACCGCGCGACCGAGATCGGGCTGGCCCTGACCATTCCGGCCGCGGTCGCGCTGGTCGTGATCGCCCAGCCGCTGATCCTCGCGCTGTTCGAGCGCGGCGCCTTCGGCCGGGCGGACACGGTCGCCACGGCCGCCACGCTCGCGGTCTATGGGGCGGGGCTGCCCGCCTTCGTGCTGCACAAGGTCCTCCAGCCCCTGTTCTACGCCCGCGAGGACACGGCATCGCCCTTCCGCTTCGCGGTCTGGTCGATGGTGGTCAACGCCGCCGTCGCCGTGGGCTGCGCCCCCCTGATCGAAGGGGTGGCGCCCGGCTGGGGGTTCCTTGCGGCCGCGCTGGGGACCACGGTGGCAGGCTGGACCATGGCCTGGCAGCTCTGGCGCGGCGCGCGCGGGGGCATGGGCGAGGCCGCGCGGGCCGACGACAGGCTGCGCGCGCGCCTGCCGCGCATCCTGCTCGCCTCCCTGCTGATGGGGGCCGTGCTGTGGGTCGTCGCCGGGATGCTGGAGGGCGCCCTGACGGGGGGCGGACCCACGCGTTGGGGCGCGCTTGCGGCGCTGGTCGCGCTGGGCCTCGGGGTCTATGGGGCGGCGGGCTGGGCCCTCGGCGCGTTCCGCCCCGCGGACCTCCGCGCAGCCCTGCGCCGCTAGCGCTCGCGCAGCCGCGCGCGCAGGGCGGCCAAGCCCCCGGGAACGAGGAGCGGCGCCACGAGGAACCCCGCGGCAAAGCCCCCCACATCCCCGATCCAGCCGGGATCGGAGCCAAACAGCAGACCGAAGGCGAACTGGATCGCGAGCAGCACCGCGATCAGCCGGAACGCGGTCAGCCGGTTGCCCCCCTCGCGCCCGATCCGCAGCCAGAGCGCGTAGGTGAAGGCGCCGATCAGCCCGTAGACACCCGGATAGGCCCCGAACAGAGGCCGCCCCGGCGGCGCGAGCATCCCGTAGGCCACCGCTCCCCCCAGCAGCGACAGCAGGAACACCGCCAGCATCGCGCCCCCGCCCATCGCATCGGCCACGAACTTGCCCAGCGCGAGCAGCAGCGCGCCCGCGAACAGCGCGTGCATCGCGTCCCAGTGCACGAGGCCGTAGAGCAGGAGGTTGGGCAGGTAGCGGCCATCCGCGAAACCCCGCTGCGCGAGGTGGTCCCACAGGGCGGGCGTCACCCCCCAGCGCTCGATCAGCCCGACGCGCCAGCCGACCGAACCCGGCCCCCCGACAAGACCCATGCCCGCGAGGCTCAGCGCCGCCTCCACCGCCGCCAGCGCCAGGAACAGGACCAGCACGACGGGCGGAATGGCGCCCAGGGCGGGGGCGCCGGGCTCGGGGGGGGGAAGGGGCCTGCGGGGGGGAAGGGCCACGGGGCTGCTCGGTTGACCTGTCCGGACCCCCCGGATAATCGAGCGCGGCGCCGATTTCCAGAAGGGGGGCATCCCATGACCGAGAGCCGCTTCGCCCCCCGGATCTTTTCGGGGATCAAGCCGTCCGGGGGCCTCACGCTCGGCAACTATCTCGGCGCCATCAAGCGCTTTGTCGAGGCGCAGGACCGCGGCGGGGCCGAGACGATCTTCTGCGTCGTGGACCTCCATGCGATCACCGTCTGGCAGGACCCGGCCGAGCTGCGCGCCGCCACGCGCGAGGTGGCGGCGGGCTTTCTCGCCGCCGGGATCGACCCGGAGCGATCGATCCTGTTCAACCAGTCGCGCGTCTCGGCCCATGCCGAGCTGGGCTGGATCTTCAACTGCGTCGCTCGGCTGGGCTGGATGAACCGCATGACGCAGTTCAAGGAGAAGGCCGGCAAGAACGCCGAGGCGCAGTCGCTGGGCCTTTATGCCTACCCCTCGCTGATGGCGGCCGACATCCTGCTCTATCACGCCACCCACGTCCCCGTCGGCGAGGACCAGAAGCAGCACGTGGAACTCACGCGCGACATCGCGGGCAAGTTCAATCACGATTACGGGGTGGACTTCTTCCCCCTGCCCGAGCCCGTCATCGAGGGGCCGGCCATGCGCGTCATGAACCTGCGCGACGGCACCAGGAAGATGTCCAAGTCCGGCGAGTCGGACATGGAGCGCATCAACATGACCGACGATGCCGCCACGATCGCGAAGAAGTTCCAGAAGGCCCGCACCGACGCCGCCCCCCTGCCCGCCACCGTGGCCGAGCTCGAGGGTCGCCCCGAGGCCAGAAACCTCGTCGAGATCTATGCGGCCCTTGCGGGGATCACGCCCCAGGCCGTGCTCGACCGCCACGGCGGCGCGGGCTGGGGCGCCTTCAAGCCCGCCCTGGCGGAGCTGGCGGTCGAGACGCTCTCGCCCGTCTCGCGCGAGATGGCCCGCCTGATGGCCGACCCGACCGAGATCGACCGGCTCCTGGCGCGCGGGGCCGAACGCGCCCGCGCGCTGGCCCAGCCGATCCTCGAGCGGACCTTCGACATCGTGGGCCTGGTCCGGGGCGGCTGACGCCGTCCGGGCACGGCCTGCGCGGCCGGGGCCGAAGCGTTCGCGGGCGCACAGGGCCCGCGCGGCCGCAACGCTCGCGCGGCAGGGCCGGAGCGCCTAGATGGGACCGGTCCATCCGAAAGGCCCGTCCCATGTCCGATCCGGCCCCGCCAGCCCGTCCCGCCGCCGCCGACCGCGCCCCGGCCGCGACGCGGATCGGCCATGTCCACCTGAAGGTCGCCGATCTCGACCGCGCGATCGCCTTCTACCGGGACGTGATCGGGCTGGAGGTGACGCAGCGCTACGGGCCGGACGCGGCCTTTCTCTCGGCGGGGGGCTATCATCACCATGTGGGCCTCAACACCTGGGACAGCGCGGGCGCCACGCCGCCGCCGCCGGGACATACCGGCCTCTACCACCTGGCGATCCTCTATCCCGACCGGCGCGCGCTGGCGCAGGCGCTGGCACGGGTGCTGCGGGCGGGCATCCCGCTCGAGGGCGCGGCCGATCACGGGGTGAGCGAGGCCGTCTATCTGCGCGACCCGGACGGCAACGGCGTGGAACTCTACCGCGACCGGCCGGAGGCGGACTGGCCGCGCGATGGGCAGGGCCGCCTCGCCATGCACAACGCGCCCCTCGACCTGCGCGCCCTGCTGTCCGAAGTCTGAGGACGCGCGACGCGCTCCGCCCCGGGGCGACCGGCCGGAGATACTCCGCCGCTTCTTGACACTTTTGTGACACTCCGCCTTCGTGGCGGACATGCGTGACGCCTCTGACCCCGCGCCGGTCCTGCACCTCCGGCAGGCGACCCGGCTCAGCCGGCGCATCCTGGCCGACCGTCTCTCGGTGCCGGAGGACGAGTGGAGGCTCCGCCTCGTGCAGCGGCGCGGCTCGCACGGGGGATCGCTGGTCTTTGCCGCCCGGCGCCGGGGGGAAGAAGCGGCCAGCTTTGCCGTCAAGCTGTTCGCCCGGCCCGACCACGCCCGGGCCGAGTTCCGCGCAGCCGCCGCCGCCCGGGGTTCGGCCGCCGCCGTGGCCGAGCCGGTCGGCTTCGACCCCGAGGCGGGGATCGTCGTCTCGCGCTGGGTGGAGGGGGAGACGATGGGGGCGCTCGTCCGCCGTCCGGGGGCCGCGGCGCCCGTGGCCGCCTGCGGGCGCTGGCTGCGCGCCTTCCATCGCCCGCTCCCCGCCCGGCCCGTCTCCGCGCGCAGGGTCCTGCTCCAGCGCCTGGCCGCCGCCCGGGCCGAACCGATCCGCCCCGGACCGGAGCGCGAGGCCTGGCTGCGCGCTGCCGAGGCGCTGGCGCAGCGGATCGGGGCGATGAGCCCGGGTTGGTGCTGGCCCGTGCGCATCCACGGCGATTTCCTGCCCCAGAACCTGATCCTTTCGGGGCGCTCGCCCGTCGGGGTCGATCTCTGCTGGGTCCGGGCCGGCAGCCGCCATCTCGATCTGGCGCGCATGACGATCCACCTCCTTCTGCTGCCGCGCGAGCGCGGCCTGCCCAGCGACTATGACGGGGCGGCGTTGCGGCACCTGTTTCTGCGAGCCTACGGGCTGCGCGGGGGCCAGGCCCGGCATTGGCTCGAGGCGGCCGAAGCGGTCGAGATCCTGGTCCGCTGGGCCTCGTTCTGCAGGGAAGACACGTGGCATCGCCGGCAGGCGGGACGGGATCTCGTCCGCGCGCTGGCCGCGGATCGGGAACTCGTCCGCTGACCGGGCGCCCCGTTGCAAGGCCCTGCCGCTTCGGCCACTCTGCCGGGACGGCCCACGGCCGGCGAGCGGAGGAAAAGACGCCGTGAGGAAGTTCCTCGTCGTCCTCGACGACACGCGCGAATGCCTCAACGCGATGCGGTATGCTGCCATCCGGGCCTCCAAGACCGGGGGCGGGGTCCAGGTCCTCGCCATCGTCGAGCCGGCCGAGTTCGGCGCCTGGGTCGGCGTGGGCGACATCATGCGCGAGGAGGCGCGCGAGCGCATCGAGGTCCATTTCGAGGTCTTCGCCAAGTGGATGCGCGACAAGCGCGGCATCGACCCCGAACTGGTGATCCGCGAGGGCGAGCCCGTTCCCGAGATCATCGCCCAGCTTCGCGCCGACCCCGAGATCGGGGTGGTGGTCCTCGGGGCCGGCACCGACAGCAAGGGTCCCGGCCCCCTCGTCACCGCGCTCTCCAGGCAGGCGGGCACCCTGCCCGTGCCGCTGACGATCGTGCCCGGCGACCTCAGCAAGGAGCGGCTCGAGGAGATCACCTGACATGGACGGCCGCCTCGCCTTCGGGGCGCTCCTGGCGGTGCCCGCGCTCTACGGCCTGCTCGTCTGGGCGACCGGGGTGTTCGGGCCGCTCGGGGGGATGGCGCTGGGCCTTCTCGCCTACTGGGCGGCGCTCGCCGGGACGCTCGCGCTCGTGTCGGACCGCGACACGCTCTGGCAGCTTTCCGAGGCGCGCCTGCCGCCCCTGTCGGTGACGCTGGCCCTCGCGCTGCCCGTGGTGGTGCTGGGCGCGCTCGCGCTGCGCGCGCTCGGCACCGTGCTGATCCCTGCCCATCTGATCGTGGCGGCCGCGCTGGGCGCGATCGTCCATGCCGTGCTGGAGGAGCTGTTCTGGCGCGGCGCGATGCTGCCCCGCCCCACACCGGCGGCCGCGGCCGGCGCGCTGCTCGTCTTCTGGGTCTTCCACATCGCCTGGCTGGGGGCGCGGGGGCTCGAGACGGGGCTCGATCCCCTCCTGCTCGCGCTCGGGCCGCTGGCGCTGGGGGGCGCGTGGACGGCGGCGCGGCTCGCCACCGGCACGCTCGGGGCGGCCATCCTGGGCCATGCCGCGACGGCCCTGTTCCTGGCCGTGCTGGTCCTCGCGCAGGGGGCGCCGCCGCTGCCCTGACGGATCGGTGGACAGGACGGGGCGGGCGCGCTTTGATGATCGCGTCCCGCCCGGTCCCCGCGATGCCTGCCCTGCGTGCCCTGATCCTGCTTCTGGCGACCTTGCCGCTCTGGCTCGGGACCTCGGCTGCGGCCTTCGATCCCCGGGACCTCGCCGATCAGGACCGCCGCTTCCTGCAGGGGGCGCTCGTCTGGTCGGGGGATTACGCGGGCATCCTCGACGGCGACTGGGGCGCGCGCAGCGCCGCCGCCCTGACCCGCTGGCAGGGGCGCGAGGCCCGCGGCCGGACCGATCCGGCCGCTTTGCGCCCGCTCCTGCGGACATTCGCCGCCGAGATCGACCGCAACGGCTGGACGGTGATGCGCCTCGAGGCCTTCTCGGTCGCCCTGCCGCTCGACCGCCTCGGCCCGCCTCTCGAGGACGGCCTCACGCTCGAATACCGGTCGGCCGATGGCGGGCTCGTGTTCCGCGTCCTGTTCGACGACTGGCCCGGCACCTGGGAGATGCACGACTGGATGATGCGCAACCATGCCGGCCCGGAGGAGGCCTATGCCGCCGACGGGCGCGGCCGGGCCATCTCGGCCATCACCCTGCGCAACGGCCGTCGCGTCTATCTGCGCTCCTTCGATCTGGAGGGCGTGGTCGTCTCCCTCCAGGTCGTCGCCACGCCGGCCGAGCGGCGGCGCCTCGACCTGATCGCCTCGTCGATGCAGTGGGGCCGCGCGCCGGACCTCCGGCCCCGGCCCGGCGGCCCGCTCGAGCGCCTGTTGCGGCCCCCGCCGCCCGCTGCGCCCGAGCGTGCGCCCCCGCCGCCTGCCCTCGCCGCCGCCCCGCCGCCGCCCGCATCGGCCGGCCCCCGCGGCAGCGGCACGGGCTTCTACGTCAACGCCACCGACGTGGTGACTGCCGCCCATGTGGTCGAGGGCTGCCGCCGGATCGAGCAGGAGGACGGCAGCGCCCTCTCGGTCCTGGCCGCCGATCCCGTCTCGGACCTTGCCGTGCTCGCGGCCGAGCGGCGCTCGGCGCACTGGCTGCCCGTGCCCGCCGCCGGCGGCCCCCGCCTGGGCGAGCCCGTCCTCGCCCTGGGCTATCCCTTTCGCGGCCTGCGCATCACCGACAACCAGGGGCTGGCGGTGACCACGGGCAATGTCAGCGCCCTGCCCCGCGTGCCCGGCCCCGGCGAGCCCGTGATGATCACCGCACCGGTCCAGCCGGGCAACAGCGGCGGCCCGCTCCTGGGGCGCAACGGGGCCGTGCTCGGGGTGGTCGTCGCCAAGCTCGGGGCGGAATACACGCTCTCCGAGGCGGGCGTCCTGCCCGAGAACATGAACTTCGCCACCCCCGTCTCCACCTTGCGCGACCTGCTCGAGGAGGCCGGGGTGGCCTTGCCGCGCGTCACCAAGACCCCGCTCGACCTGTCCGACGGCATTCCCGATCCGGTGGCCGAGGCAGTCGTGCTGCTGCTCTGCTTCTGACGATCTGGAATCATTCCAAACCGCTTGACCCCCTGACCCCGAAGGCGCATATCGGAAGCCTGCCCTGCGGAGGCCGCGCCATGTTCATCCAGACCGAATCGACCCCGAATCCCGCCACGCTCAAGTTCCTGCCCGGCGAGACGGTTCTGGGCCGCGGCACGCTCGATCTCACCTCGCCCGAGGCGGCAGAGCAGAGCCCGCTCGCCCGCCGCCTCTTCGCCGTGGATGGCGTGACCGCGGTGTTCCTGGGGGCCGACTTCGTCACCGTCACCAAGACGCCCGACGCGGACTGGACCCATCTGCGTCCCGTGCTGCTGGGCGCGATCATGGACCATTACCAGTCCGGCGATCCGGTCGTCCTCGATGGCGCCGCCTCCGCGCCCGCCCATGCCGAGGCCGAGGGGCCCGATGCAGCCATCGTGGAGCAGATCAAGGAGCTGCTCGATACCCGTGTGCGCCCGGCCGTGGCCCAGGACGGCGGCGACATCACCTTTCACGGCTTCGACCGCGGCATCGTCTATCTCCACATGCAGGGTGCCTGCGCGGGCTGCCCCTCCTCCACCCTGACGCTCAAGATGGGCATCGAGAACCTCCTGCGCCACTACATCCCCGAAGTGGTCGAGGTTCGCCCCGTCGCCGCCTGACGCCGCGCGGTGGCGCCGCTCGTCCTGGCCTTCGACACGGCCGCGCCGCATTGTGCCGCCGCGCTGCTGCGGGGCGAGCGCGTCCTCGCCTGCGCCGAGGAACCGATGGCGACGGGTCAGGCCGAGCGGCTCTTTCCGCTGCTCGGGGCCCTTCTGGCCGGGGCCGGCGCGGAATGGGGGGACCTCGCCGGGATCGGGGTGGGGACTGGACCCGGCAACTTCACCGGAACGCGCATCGCCGTGGCGGCCGCGCGCGGCCTTGCGCTCGGGCTCGGCCTGCCGGCCGTGGGCATCACCGCCTTCGAGGCGCTGGCCTGGGGCCGCGCGGACGTGCTGGTGGTGCGCGACGCGCGGCTGGGATCGGTCCACCTCCAGCGATTCGGAACCGATCCGTTCGGACCCGAGACCCGTGCGCTCGACGGCGACCTGCCGCGCCTTCCGCCCGGCACGCCCGTGGTGGGCGACCTCGCTCCGACCCTTGCCCCCCGCCTGGGGGGCGAGGCGGCCGCGCCGATCCTGCCCGTCGCCGTGGCCATCGCGCGGCTGGCTGCCGCGCGTCTGTCCGCGCCGGGCCCGCGTCCGGCCCCCCTCTACCTGCGCCCGCCCGATGCCGCCCCCGCGCGCGAGGCGCCGCCCGTCGTCCTGCCCGGATGACCGCTCCGCCCGACGTGCCCGACGCGGCGCTGATGGCCGCGGTCCACGCCGAATCCGCCTGGCCCGAGCGCGCCTGGAGCGAGGCGGAATTTGCGGCCCTCCTCGCCTCGCCCGGCACGGTGGCGCTGGGCGATGCGCGCGCCGTCCTGCTCGGCCGCATCGCCGGCGGAGAGGCCGAGGTGCTGATGCTGGCCACACGGCCCGCGGAGCGCCGCCGGGGGCTGGCCCGCGGCCTGCTTGCGGCCTTTGCCGCGCGCGCCGCGGCGGCGGGGGCCGATCGGATCCTGCTCGAGGTGGCCGAGGACAACGGCCCGGCGCGCGCGCTCTATGACGGCCTCGGCTGGGTCCTCGTGGGCCGCCGGGCAGGCTATTACCGGCGCGCCGGCGGCGCCCCGGCCGCCGCGCTGGTGCTCGCCCGCCGGGCAGGCGACGCGGACGCCGCCACGTCGCGGACGGGGCACGGAAAATCCAGTTGACCGCAGCAGCGTTGCCGCGCTTGTGTGGCGCAGGCTTGGGGCGTGCCGCCGCGGCGGGACGCCCCCAATCACAAGGACCGGGAGACCCATGACCCAGCTTTCGACCCTTCTCGGCGCGACCGCAGCCCTGGCGCTGGCGGCGGGCGCGGCCGTGGCTTCGCCGGCGGTGATCTTCGACCTCGGCGGCAAGTTCGACCGCTCCTTCAACGAAAGCGCCTTCAACGGCGCCGAGCGCTGGCGCGAGGAGACGGGCCAGTCCTATGCCGAGTTCGAGCTGACCGCCGAGCCGCAGCGCGAACAGGCGATCCGCCGCTTCGCCGAACAGGGCCACGATCCCGTCATCATGGTGGGCTTCATGTCCGCCACCCCGCTCGAGCAGATCGCCCCCGACTACCCCGAGACGACCTTCGTGATCGTGGACGCGGTGGTGGACCAGCCCAATGTCCGCTCGGTCGTCTTCAACGAGCACGAGGGCTCCTACCTCGTCGGCATGCTCGCGGCCATGGCCTCCGAGACGGGCACGGTGGGCTTCGTGGGCGGCATGGACATCCCGCTGATCCGCAAGTTCGCCTGCGGCTATGCCCAGGGCGTCAAGGCGGTGAACCCCGACGCCACGGTGCTCGTCAACTTCACCGGCACGACGCCGGCGGCCTGGAACGACCCCGCCCGCGGCTCCGAGCTGACGCTGGCCCAGATCAGCCAGGGCGCCGACGTGGTCTATGCGGCCGCCGGCGGAACCGGGGTGGGCGTGCTGCAGACCGCGGCCGACCGGGGCATCCTGTCCATCGGTGTGGACAGCAACCAGAACTACCTTCATCCCGGCCAGGTCCTGACCTCCATGATCAAGCGCGTGGACAACGCCGTCTACGAGGCAATGGCCGGTGGCGAAGGGCTCGAGACCGGCGTGCAGGTGATGGGCGTGGCCAATGACGGCGTGGGCTGGGCGCTCGACGAGCACAACGAGGCGCTGATCACCGAGGAGATGCGCGCCGCCGTCACGGAGGCCGAGGAGAAGATCGCCTCGGGCGAGTTGCAGGTCCACGACTACATGACGGACGAGACCTGCCCGGCGCTGACCTTCTGAGGCCCGCCACCGCGCTTTCTGGGGGCCGCGCGGCAAAGCCCGCGCGGCCCTTCCCGCAACCGGAGACCGCCCGATGAGCCCGCGCGACACGACCGGCCTTCTCCAGCCGCCTGCCATCGAACTGGTCGGCATCTCCAAGGCCTTCGGCCCCGTGCAGGCCAACCGCGACATCAGCCTGCGGGTCATGCCCGGCACGATCCACGGCATCATCGGCGAGAACGGCGCGGGCAAGTCCACGCTGATGAGCATCCTCTACGGCTTCTACCGCGCCGATGCGGGCGAGATCCGCATCCGCGGCGAACGCATCGACATCCCCGACAGCCAGACCGCCATCCGTGCCGGCATCGGCATGGTGTTCCAGCACTTCAAGCTCGTGGAGAACTTCACCGTCCTCGAGAACGTCATCCTCGGGGTCGAGGATTCGGGGCTGCTGCGCCCCTCGCTCGCCCGCGCGCGGTCCGAACTCGCCGCGCTGGCGCGCGACTACGAACTGGAGGTGCCGCCCGACGCGCGCATTGAGGATCTCGGCGTGGGCCTCCAGCAGCGGGTGGAGATCCTCAAGGCCCTCTATCGCAAGGCCGACATCCTGATCCTCGACGAGCCCACGGGCGTGCTCACCCCGGCCGAGGCCGACCACCTCTTCCGCATCCTCCGCTCGCTGCGCGACCAGGGCAAGACGATCATCCTCATCACCCACAAGCTGCGCGAGATCATGGAGATCACCGATACCGTCTCGGTCATGCGCCGCGGCGAGATGGTCGCGCATTTCCGCACCGCGGAGACCTCGCCTCCCGAACTGGCCGAGGCGATGGTGGGCCGCAAGGTCCTGCTGCGCGTGGACAAGGCCCCCGCCACCCCCGGCGCCCCCGTCCTCGAGGTCGAGAACCTCCGCGTCACCGACGCCAAGGGCGTCGAGCGGCTCCGCGGCATCTCCCTCACGGTCCGCGCGGGCGAGATCCTCGGCATCGCCGGCGTGGCCGGCAACGGCCAGTCCGAGCTTCTGGCCGTGCTGGGCGGGACGATGCGCGCGACGGGGCAGGTGCGCCTCAGGGGCCGCCCGCTCGATCTGGGGCCCGCGAGGGGGCGCGCGCGCCGCGACGCGGGCATCGGCCACGTCCCCGAGGACCGCCAGCACGAGGGGCTGATCCTCGACTTCGCCGCCTGGGAGAACGTGGCGCTCGGCTACCACCACCGCGCGCCCTATTCCCGCGGGGCGGTCATGGACCTCGCCGCCATGAAGGCCGACGCCCAGGCCAAGATGGAGCGCTTCGACGTCCGCCCCCCCGATCCCCTCCTCGCCGCCAAGAGCTTCTCGGGCGGCAACCAGCAGAAGATCGTCGTCGCCCGCGAGATGGAGTCGAACCCCGACCTCCTTCTCGTGGGCCAGCCCACGCGCGGCGTGGACATCGGCGCCATCGAGTTCATCCACCGCCAGATCGTCGCCCTGCGCGACCGCGGCTGCGCGATCCTGCTCGTCTCGGTCGAGCTCGACGAGATCCTGTCGTTGTCGGATCGCATCGCCGTCATGTTCGACGGCCGCATCATGGGCGAGCGGCCCGCGCACGCGACCGACGCGCGCGAGCTGGGCCTGCTGATGGCCGGCGTCACGGAAAGGGCCGCCTGACATGGACCGGATGCCCCGCTGGGCGGACGTGCTGCTCGTCCCCGCCCTGTCGCTGCTGCTCGCCGGCGCCATCTCGGCCCTGGTCATCCTCGCCATCGGCGAGAACCCGTGGCAGGCACTGACCATCATGGTCACGGGCGCGCTCGGCTCCACCTATGGCTGGGGCTACACGCTCTACTACGCGACCAACTTCATCTTCACGGGCCTCGCCGTCGCGCTTGCCATCCATGCGCGGCTCTTCAACATCGGGGCCGAGGGGCAGGCCGCGATCGGGGGCCTGGGCGTCGCGCTCGCCATGCTGCACCTGCCCTGGCCGCACTGGTCGCTGGCGCTTCTGGGCGCGATGGTGGCCTCGGCGCTGTTCGGGGCGGCCTGGGCGCTGATCCCGGCGATCCTCCAGGCCAAACGCGGCAGCCACATCGTCATCACGACGATCATGTTCAACTTCATCGCCGCGGCGCTGCTCAACTACCTCCTCGTCGGCCCCCTCAAGCCCCCCGGCACCATGGAGACGGCGACCGCCCGCTTCCCGCCCGAGACGCACCTGCCCGACTTCCGCCAGATGTTCTCCTGGGGCGACACGGTCCTGTTCCGCGGCACGCCCGCCAACATCACCTTCTTCGTGGCGCTCCTGGCCTGCGTCGCGGTCTGGTTCCTCGTCTGGCGCACCCGGCTCGGCTACGAGATCCGCGCCTTCGGCCTCTCCGAGCCCGCCGCGCGCTATGCGGGCATCGGCGCGACGCGCATCATCACCGTGACCATGCTGCTCTCGGGCGCGCTCGCGGGCCTCATGGCGATCAACAACACGCTGGGCGAAGCCGAGCGCCTCATCCTCAACGCGGTCGAGGGGGCGGGCTTCATCGGCATCGCCGTCGCGCTGATGGGCCGCGCGCATCCCCTGGGCGTGTTCCTCGCCGCCATCCTGTTCGGCGCGCTCTACCAGGGCGGCGCCGAGCTCGCGCTCTGGACCTCCATCCCGCGCGAGATGGTCGTCGTCATCCAGGCGCTCGTGATCCTGTTCACCGGCGCGCTCGACAACATGGTGCGCATGCCGGTCGAGCGGCTCTTCGCCCGCCGGCGGGCGCGCGCGGCGCTCTCGCCGCCGGGGCCGACGCTGCATCCGCCGGGGCGCGCTGCCGCCCCGTCCGACCCCGGCAAGCCCGCGGAGTGAGGCGCGCATGGACCTGACGGCCTTCTTCCAGCTTCTCGACGCGACGCTGCGGCTGGCGACGCCGCTCCTGCTCGCCTGCCTCGCCGGCCTGTTCAGCGAGCGCGCGGGCATCTTCGACATCGGGCTCGAGGGCAAGATGCTGGTCGCGGCCTTTCTGGCGGCGGCGGTCGCGGCCGTGACGGGCAATGTCTGGCTGGGCCTCCTGATGGGAATCGGGGGCTCGCTCGTGCTGTCGGGGCTCCACGGCCTCGCCTCCATCACCTTCCGCGGCAACCAGCTCATCTCGGGCGTGGCGATCAACTTCCTCGCCGCCGGGATCACCGTGGTCGCGGCGCAGGCCTGGTTCGCCCAGGGCGGCCGCACGCCCCAGCTCGGGGCGGGCAGCCGCTTTGCGGAGATCCAGCTCCCCGGCTTTGCCGCGCTGCGCGACATCCCCCTTCTCGGCCCGCTGCTCGCGGACGTGGTCTCGGGGCACACGATCCTCGTCTATGTCGCCCTTCTCGCGGTGCCCGTCTCCTGGTGGGTGCTGTTCCGCACCCGCTTCGGCCTGCGCCTGCGCGCCGTGGGCGAGAACCCGGCCGCCGTGGACACGGCCGGCGTCTCGGTCATCCGCCTGCGCTTTGCCGCCGTGGCCATCGCGGGCCTGCTCTGCGGGCTGGCCGGGGCGCATCTCTCCACCGCCGAACCCGCAGCGGGCTTCATCCGCGACATGACCGCGGGCCGCGGCTTCATCGCGCTCGCCGCGCTCATCTTTGCCAAGTGGCGCCCTTGGGGCGCGCTCGGCGCCTGCCTGCTCTTCGGCTTCCTCCAGGCGCTGTCGCTGCGCCCCGCCACCATCGAGGCCGTGATCGGCCTGCGCGTCCAGACCCAGTTCCTCGACGCGCTGCCCTACATCCTCACGGTCGTGATCCTCGCGGGCTTCGTGGGCCGCGCCATCCCGCCCCGCGCCGGGGGCGAGCCCTACGTCAAGGAGCGCTGATGCCTGCCCTCCCCTCGCCCGCCGCCCGGGACCTCGCCGCCCTCGTCCGCGAGCGCGCGGGAGCCGATCCCGTCCGCCTAGGCCTCGTCCTCGGCTCGGGCCTCGGCCACATCGCCGAGCAGGTCGAGGGGCCGGCCATCCCTTACACGGAGCTGCCCGGCTTTCCCCATGCGGGCGTCTCGGGTCACAACCCCCGCCTCCATGTGGGCCTGTGGGAGGGCGCGCGCATCGCCGTCCTCGGGGGGCGGTCGCATTTCTACGAATCGGGCAACCCCGCCGCCATGCGCCTCCCGCTCGAGCTTCTGGCCGCGCTGGGCGCCCGCGCGGTGCTGCTGACCAACGCCGCGGGCAGCCTGCGCCCCGACATGCCCACGGGCTCGGTCATGCTGCTGTCGGACCACATCAACCTCGCTGGCACCAACCCCCTGATCGGAGAGGCGACCGACGACCGCTTCGTGCCGCTCACCGACGCCCACGACCCCGGCCTGCGCGCCCGCCTGCGCGATGCCGCCGCGGCCGAGGGGGTCCATCTCCACGAGGGCGTCTATGCCTGGTGGTCCGGCCCCTCCTTCGAGACCCCGGCCGAGATCCGCATGATCCGCACGCTGGGCGCGGATGCCGTCGGCATGTCCACGGTGCCCGAGGTGATCCTCGCCCGCTTCCTCGGCCTGCGCGTGGCCGCTCTCTCGGCCGTCACCAACATGGCCGCGGGGCTGTCCTCCGAGGCGATCAGCCACGAGCACACCAAGGCCACCGCCCCGCTGGCGGCCGCCAAGATCGAGCGGGTCCTGCGCCGCGCGCTCCGCGACGGGCTCTGAGCCGCGCCCACGAAGTTTTTTCCCGCACCCCCCGCGCAGCCGGTTGGCAGCGGTCGCGCCGGGATGCTTCAAAGGGGCGCCACCCCCCCCGCAGGGCGTCCATGCAGCTCTACCTCCCCATCGCCGAGGTCTCGGTCAACGCGATCCTGCTTCTGGGTCTCGGCGGGCTCGTCGGGCTGCTGTCGGGGATGTTCGGCGTGGGCGGCGGGTTCCTGATCACCCCGCTCCTGTTCCTTGTGGGAATCCCCCCCGCCGTGGCGGTGGCGACCTCGGCCAACCAGATCGTCGCCTCCTCCTTCTCGGCAGTGCTCGCGCATCTGCGCCGCCGCACGGTGGACATCCCCATGGGGCTCGTGCTGCTTGCCGGGGGGCTTGTCGGCTCGGCGCTGGGGATCGGGATCTTCAACGCCCTGCGCGCGCGCGGGCAGGTGGACCTGCTCGTGACGCTCTCCTACGTCGTGTTCCTCGGATCGGTCGGCAGCCTCATGCTGTGGGAGGCGCTCCGCACCACCCTGCGCGAGCGCGCGGGCGCCCCCCCCCAGAGGCGGCGGCACTTCTGGGTTCACGCCCTGCCGCTCAAGATGCGCTTCCGCGTCTCGGGCCTCTACATCTCGGTCATCCCGCCGGTCGTCGTGGGGGTCGCGGTCGGCATCCTGTCGGCGATCATGGGGGTGGGGGGCGGCTTCATCCTCGTGCCCGCGATGATCTACCTGCTCGGCATGCCCACCCGCGTCGTGGTCGGCACCTCCACCTTCCAGATCATCTTCGTCACCGCCTTTTCCACGCTCCTGCACGCGATCACCAACGGGACGGTGGACATCCTGCTCGCGCTGCTGCTGATCGTGGGCGGCGTGATCGGCGCCCAGGCCGGCGCGCGCCTCGGCACCCGCCTGCGGCCCGAGCGTCTGCGCCTGCTGCTCGCGCTGCTCGTCCTTGCCGTCTGCGCCCAGCTTGCGCTCTCGCTGCTGCTGCCGCCGGCCGATCCCTATTCGCTGGATACCGGCCGATGAGACGGCTCGCCCTCGTCCTCCTCCTGCTCCTCTGCGCGCTGCCCGCGGCGGCCGAGCGCATCGTCCTCGGCCTGTCCGAGGATCAGGTCGCGCTGACGGCCACCTTCGACGGCCGCGACATCCTGATCTTCGGGGCCGTCCGGCGCGAGGAGGGCCCGCCCCCCGAGGCTGCGCCCCTCAACGTCATCGTCACCGTCTCGGGACCCATGCGCCCGCTCACCGTGCGCCGGGCCGAGCGGCGCTTCGGCATCTGGATCAACGCCAGCGCCGTCCGCGTGGACCAGGCGCCCTCGTTCTACGCCGTCGCCACCACCCGCCCGCTGTCCGAGATCCTCAGCGACACGGAGGATCTGCGCCATTCCATCTCCATCCCCCGCGCGATCCGCGCCGTGGGCAACGAGGTGATCGACCGCGACTCCTACATCGAGGCGCTGATCCGCATCCGCACGGAGGAGGGTTCCTACCAGATGCTCGAGGGCGGCGTCACCTTCACCGAGCAGACGCTCTTCCGCACCCGCGTCACCCTGCCCGCCACGCTGACCGAGGGGCGCTATGCCACGCGCATCTTCCTCACCCGCGAGGGGGCGGTGGTGGACACCTTCGAGACCGCGATCTCCGTGCGCAAGGTCGGCATCGAGCGGTGGCTCTTCAACCTCTCGCGGCGCGAGCCGGTCCAGTATGGCGTGCTCGCGCTCCTGATCGCGCTCGCCGCGGGCTGGGCCGCCTCCGCCGCCTTCCAGGCCCTGCGCGGCTGACGCCCTCTGGCCGCGCCCGGCCCCGCCCTGTAGGACGCCGCCATGCCGCCGCCCCTGTCTCCCGACCAGCAGGCTGCCTGGGCCGCCGCCGCCGCTCTGCTCGCGCGTGCGGGGCTCGACCTCGACGCGCCCGCCGCCGAGGAGGCGGACCCCGACCGCGAGGGCGAGGTGCTGGCCATCACCGGCCGGGCGGGCTCGGGCAAGTCGCTCCTCCTCGCCGCCCTCTGCGAGGCCCTGCGCGCCGCGGGCGTCCAGCCCGTCCAGCCCGACTGGGCCGGCCGCCGCGCACGCGGCCGCAGCGTCGCCGTCCTGGCCCCCACCAACAAGGCGGCCTCGGTCCTGCGCGCCCGCGGCGTGCCTGCGACCACGATCCATCGCATCCTCTATACCCCCGTCTACGACCCCGCCTACGAGAAGGTCGCCGAATGGCTCGCCGGCGGCGGCACGCGCCCCTCCGCCGGCGCCCTCTCCGACGCCCAGCTCGACCGCGCCGCCGAGAGCTTCGCCGCCCACGGATCGGTGCCGGCCGCGCTGGCCGCCGCCGGGCTCAGGGGGTCTGACTTCATCACCGGCTGGACCCGGCGCGAGGAGCCGCTCGACATCGGCCTCGTGGACGAGGCGTCCATGCTCGACGCCCGCGCCCTCGACGACCTGCGCGCGATCTTTCCGACCCTGATCCTGTTCGGCGACCCGGCCCAGCTTCCCCCGGTCCAGGGACGCGGCGGCATGGTCTTCGACGCGCTCCCCGCCCGGGCGCGCCGCCACCTCGACCGCATCCACCGGCAGGAGGCGGGCAATCCCATCCTGGATCTCGCCGAGGCGCTGGCCGACGACCGGGTGGACTTCGCCGCCTTCGAGGCGCTGCTGCGCGAGGCGGCCGCGCGCGACCCCCGCATCGCCGTGGCCGAGCGGGCCGACGCGGACCTGATGGCGCGCTCGCCCATGCTCGTGTGGCGCAACGCCACCCGGATCCGCCTGATCCACGCCTGGCGCGCGGCCTTCGAGGCGCCCGCCGACGCGCTCCTGCCCGGAGAGCCGCTCGTCTGCGACGGGATCGAGCTGCCGCTCCGGCATCGCCGCAAGCGCATCGATCTCGAGGCGCGCGGCCTCGTCAAGGGCGCGCAGGTCATCTATCTCGGCCCCGGCCGGCGCCCCGGCTTCTCGCGCCTCCACGTCGTCGGCGCCGAGGAGCCGCAGGTCTCCGCCGCCTCCATCATCCGCATCGAGGCCGAGGGCGAGGAGGCGCCCTTTCTTCCCTCCGCCGCCCAGATGGGCGCGAGCTTCGTGCACGGCGCCGCCGTCACCGTCCACAAGGCCCAGGGCTCGCAATGGGACCGGGTGCAGGTCTTCGCCCCCGACCTCTATGCCGCCATGCGCTCGGGCCGCGTGGAGGATGGCCAGCCGCTCTGGAAGCGCCTCGCCTATGTGGCGATCACGCGCACCACGCAGGACCTCGTCTGGGTCGTGCGCCCCCGCCTCGCCCGACCCGAGCGCCCGCTCGGCACCGACGATCTCGCCCGCCCCGGCGCGCTCGCGCTCGAAGCCGAAGCCTGAGCCTCAGACCGCTCCGAACGGCCACGGCCCCAGCCAGCCGTGGATCTGGCCCGCGATCAGATACACCGCGAGGGCCCCGACCGCCGCACCGATCTCCCGCCCTGCCGAGCCCGGCCCGGCCGGAGGGGTCCAGCGCGGTGCGCGCCACTCGATCAGCGCGATCGCCGCCACCGCCCAGAGCCCCAGCCCCCCGAACAGCACCAGCCCGCGTGCATCGCCGTTGACCAGAAGATGCGCCCCCGCCCACAGGATGACTGCCGTGAGCTGCGGATGCCGCCAGCGCCGCGCCACCCAGGTCTTCATCCCCGAAGCCGCGAACAGGTAGAAGGCGACCAGGACGAGCAGGTTGTTGATCCCCACCGTCGCGGGCGTCGGCCCCCAGAAGACCGCGCCGTCCGTCCACCCCCGATAGCCCACCACCATCAGGACGATCGACAGGACCAGAAGGACGGACACCACCCCCTTGAACGGCTCTCCCAGCCGCGCGCGCGTCTCCGGCGCCAGCCGCTTGAACAGATGCGCCCCCGACCAGAGGCCCAGTCCCAGGATCAGCCACGCCATGCCCGCCCCCCTGCCGCTCCCCGGCCGCGCTCGGCAGAATCGCGCGTCCGCCCGTCGGCTGCAACGATTCGCCCGCTCCGGTCGTTGGGTCGGCAGACCGGGCCCCCCGGCGGGCCGATGCGGCCCCGCTGCGCCGGTCCGGGCCCGGACCCCGCCATCCGTCCGCGCCTCCGGCCGCAGCCCCATCGAGGATCGACCCATGCTGCGTCCGCCCGCCCTTGCCCTCCTCCTGCTGGCTCCCGTCCTGACGGTTGTGCCCCTGCCGGCGGCGGCCCTGTCCTGTGCCGATCACGCGACGATGGTGCGCCACCTCGCCCAGCATTGGGGCGAGAGCCGCCAGGCCATCGCGCTGGATGCCGCCAACAGCGTCGTCGAGATGTTCGCCTCGCCGGAGACGGGCAGCTGGACCATCACCGTCACCGAGCCGGGTGGGCCCACCTGCATGGTCGCCTCCGGGCATTTCTGGGAACAGGTGAGCGAGCCCCTGCCCGTCTCCGATCAGGGTGCTTGACAGATCGTCGGGACCGCCGATCGGGCGGAACCCGACGGCGGCGGCGCAGTTATCCCCAGGCGCCGGGCATCGCTCCGCCCGGCCAGACGGAGACCCGACCATGGACCTGCCGGCCCTGCCGGCCGCGGCGTTCGCGCTCGCGGCCCTCGCCCTTCCCTATCCCGCGACCGACGCGCCGCCCGCCGAAGGGCCCGACGCGCTCGTGGGCGCCGTCCTCTACGCGACCGAGGACCCGGTGCCCCGCTGGGGCGAGCCCGTCCGGGCCGAGGATCTGCGCCTCGACCAGGTGGGCCGCATCAGCGCCGTGCATGTCGCGGCCGAGGGCGAGACCGAGCGGCTCGTGGTCTCCGTGGGCGGGCTCTGGGGTCTGGGCGCGCAGCAGGTGGAGGTCGGCGCCGAACGGCTGCGCGTGCTGCCCACCGATGGCGGCGGCAGCCGCCTCGTGCTCGACCTGTCGGCGCGGGGGGCCGAACCGCCCCCCGGCTGAGCCGGAGCGCCACCAGCGGGGCGGCGCCCTTGCACGAGGGGGTCGGCGGGGCTAGGCACGGGCGTGACCCGCGCCCCTGCCCAAGGAAGACGCCATGCCCAGACCCCGCCTCGCCCTGATCGGCGCCGGACAGATCGGCGGCACCCTCGCCCACCTCGCCGCGCTCAGGGAGATGGGCGACGTGGTCCTGTTCGACATCGCCGAGGGCACGCCCCAGGGCAAGGCGCTCGACATCGCCCAGTCCGGTCCCTCGGCGGGCTTCGACGCCGTGCTCAAGGGCGCCAATTCCTACGAGGACATCGCCGGCGCGGACGTGTGCATCGTCACCGCGGGCGTGCCGCGCAAGCCCGGCATGAGCCGCGACGACCTCCTCGGCATCAACCTCAAGGTCATGAAGGCCGTGGGCGAAGGGATCAGGGACCATGCGCCGGACGCCTTCGTCATCTGCATCACCAACCCGCTCGACGCGATGGTCTGGGCCCTGCGCGAGTTTTCCGGCCTGCCGCACCACAGGGTCTGCGGCATGGCGGGCGTGCTCGATTCCGCGCGGTTCCGCCACTTCCTGTCCGTGGAGTTCGGCGTCTCCATGCGCGACGTGACCGCCTTCGTGCTGGGCGGCCACGGCGACACGATGGTGCCCCTCGTGCGCTACTCCACCGTCGCGGGCATCCCGCTGCCCGACCTCGTCAGGATGGGCTGGACCACGCAGGAGCGGCTGGACGCCATCGTGCAGCGCACCCGCGACGGCGGGGCCGAGATCGTGGGCCTGCTCAAGACGGGCTCCGCCTTCTACGCCCCCGCCCAGTCCGCCATCGAGATGGCTGAGGCCTATCTCAAGGACCAGAAGCGCGTCCTGCCCTGCGCCGCCCACCTGTCGGGCCAGTACGGGGTCAGCGACCTTTATGTGGGCGTGCCCACCGTGATCGGCGCCGGCGGCATCGAGAAGGTGGTGGAGATCGCCCTCGACGAGTCCGAGCAGGCCATGTTCGCCCGCTCCGTGGAGGCCGTCCGGGGCCTCGTCGCGGCCTGCAAGGGCATCGAGCCCGCTCTCGCATGACCGCGCCCGCCCCCCCCGATGCGCAGCCCTCGGGGGCGGAGGCGGCACCGGCCGCCTCGCGCGGCTACGTGTTCGCCGTCACGGGTCCGGCCTATCTGACGCTCGCGCGGCGCGCGGCGCGGTCGTTGCGCCGGGTCGTGCCCGACGCGGCCATCGACCTCTTTGCCGACGCGCCGCCCGGCGATCCGGTCTTCGACCGCGAATATCCGCTCGAGCGCCGGTCGCGCCGGCCCAAGATGGAGGCGCTGCTGCGCTCGCGCTTCGAGCGCACGCTCTATCTCGACGCGGACGTGATCCCGCTCGCGCCCTTCGACGACGTGTTCGACGTGCTCGACCGGTTCGACATCGCGCTCACGGCCGAACAGCGGCGCAACGACCAGCGTCCCCGCCACCAGATCCCCGGCGAGGAGGTTCCGGCCGCCTTTCCCCAGCTCAACGGCGGGTTCATGGCCGTCCGCCGCAACCCCGCCACGGACGCGTTCCTGGAGGAATGGCGGCGTCGGGTCCACGACGGCAAGCAGCGCTTCGATCAGGCCATGCTGCGCGTCCTGCTCTACCGCGGGACGCTGCGGATGCACATCCTGCCGGCCGAGTACAACGTCATGTTCCTCGGTCCCTTCATGCGGCTCGGCCGGGGCAGCGCCAGCTATGCCGCGCCCCGCCTGCTGCACTGGCCGGCCCTGCACGAGCAGCCGCCCGGCGATCCGGAGCAGCCCTTCGATCCGGCCGAACTGCTCCACCCGACCCAGCTCGAGCAGATCCGCTCGCTTCTGTCCACCGACCGGACGATCCGGTCCCATCTGGACCTCGGCCCCGTGGACCCCACGCGCAAGCCCGCCGGCCTGAGCCGCTGGGCGCGCTGGCGCCAGAGGATGCGCGAACGCTGGCAGGGCGCCATCTGAGCGCGCAACGATCGCGCTTGGCGGCGCGTCCGCGGCGGCGCAGGATCGCCGTGCCCCCACCCGCCGCCCGGAGCCAGCCATGCGCGCGCCCCTCCTCCTCGCCCTGTCTCTCGGTCTGTCCGCCCCGTCCGCGCATGCGGCGGACGACGATCTCGCCCGGCTGATCGGCCGCGGCATCGGCCTGGCCGAGCAGGCCCTGGCCGCCCGGCCCGATCCTGGTCCGTCCGACCTCTTCGCGCTGGGCGGGCTGCGCGTCCTCGCGGCCGCCGAGCGCGCGCTCCAGCTGCGCTGGCAGGGCGGATCGGGCGCCGACGCGCTCGCCATGGCCGATCTGCCCTTTCTGCGCCTGCCGATCCCGCCCAACCCCGATCCCGGCCCGTTCGACCCGGCCCTGATCGAGACGGTGTTCGTCTCCGCCGCCGGGGAGCTGGCCCGCGCGCGCGAGGCGCTCGGGCGGATCGACGACGCGGACGCGGTCGCGGTCGAGATCGACCTTGGCGCGATCTGGCTCGACATCGACGACGACGGCGCCCGCGGCCCGGGCGAGGGGCTGCTCGACGTGGCCGGCGCGATGCTCGGCGGCGCGCCGGACGGCCTCCCGGTCCGCTTCGACACGGCGGATGCGGCCTGGCTGCTGGCCTACGCCCATCTGCTCGGCGCCGTCTGCGAGGCCGTGCTCGCGCTCGACCCCACGCCCCCCATCGCCCGGGTGGTCGAGACGCGGGCCGCCCTGACGGCGCTGGGCTCCTCCGGGGCCCTAGGGCTCGACGACCAGTTCGGCGACATGGCCGATCTTGTGGCGGCCGCGATCGGGGTGATCGAGGGGCGGCCCGATCCCGCGCGCAGCCGGGCGGCGCGCGACCATCTTCTGGCCGCCATCGCGCAGAACCGCCGGTTCTGGCGCCTCGTGGCGCGCGAGACGGACAACGACCGGGAATGGATTCCCAACAAGGCCCAGACCTCCGTGCTGCCCCTCCCCTTTCCGCCCGAGACGGGCCAGCTCTGGCTGGCCGTCCTCGACGATGCCGAGGCGGTCCTGCGGGGCGACCGGCTCGTGCCCTTCTGGCGCCTCGAGCCCGGTGCGGGGCTCGACCTTGCCCTTCTGCTCGAGAACCCGCCCGAGATCGACCTGGCCGGGCTGGTGCAGGGGGCGGTGCTCCTGCCCTACCTGCGCGAGGGAACGGTGGCCGACGGGCGCAACCTCGCGCTCTTTCATGCCCTCGTCCGGGGTGATTCGGTGCTCTACGCCCTCGTGCTGAACTGAGCGCCTCCTTTGTGATCACGCCATTTCTGCCTGTGATCGCGGATGGCGGATTTCGGCCGGGCGCCGGGTGAAACCCCCTGTGCGGCGCGGCCGCCCTGTCCTAAAGACGCGCCCGAGCCAGAACCGGGACCGCCCATGAACATCCACGAATACCAGGCCAAGGCCCTTCTTCGCGCCGCGGGCGCCCCCGTCTCGGACGGCCGCGTCGTCATGCGCGCCGAGGAGGCCAAGACCGCCGCCGGCCAGCTCGACGGCCCCGTCTGGGTGGTCAAGGCCCAGATCCATGCCGGCGGCCGCGGCAAGGGCCGCTTCCTCGAGGCCGATGCGGGCGAGAAGGGCGGCGTGCGCCTGGCCCGCTCGGTCGAGGAGGCGGCGGCCGAGGCGCGCCGGATGCTCGGGCGCACCCTCGTGACCCAGCAGACCGGTCCCGCCGGCAAGCAGGTGGGCCGCGTCTATATCGAGGAGGGCTCCGACATCGCGCGCGAGCTCTATCTCGCGCTGCTCGTGGACCGGGGCACGTCGCGCATCGCCTTTGTCTGCTCGCAGGACGGCGGCATGGACATCGAGGAGGTGGCCCACCGCACGCCCGAACGGGTGCTCACGATCACCGTGGACCCCGCCACCGGCTACCAGCCCTTCCACGGCCGCCGCATCGCCTACGCCCTCGGGCTCGAGGGGGCGCAGGTCAAGCAATGCGTGGCGCTGATGGGCACGCTCTTCCGCCTCTTCACCGAGCGCGACATGGAGATGCTCGAGATCAACCCCCTGATCGTCACGACCTCGGGCGACCTCAGGTGCCTCGACGCCAAGATGGGCTTCGACAACAACGCCCTCTGGCGCCAGCCCGACATCCTCGCCTTGCGCGACGAGTCCGAGGAGGACCCCAAGGAGCTTGCCGCCTCCAAGTTCGACCTCAACTACATCGCGCTCGACGGCGAGATCGGCTGCATGGTCAACGGCGCGGGCCTCGCCATGGCGACCATGGACATCATCAAGCTCCACGGGGCGGAGCCCGCCAACTTCCTCGACGTGGGCGGCGGCGCCACGCGCGAGAAGGTGACGGAGGCGTTCAAGATCATCACCGCCGATCCCAACGTGAAGGGAATCCTCGTCAACATCTTCGGCGGCATCATGCGCTGCGACATCATCGCCGAGGGCATCTTGGCCGCCGTGCAGGAGGTCGGCCTGTCGGTGCCCCTCGTCGTCCGGCTCGAAGGCACCAATGTCGAGATCGGCAAGCGCATCATCCGCGAGTCGGGCCTCAACGTGATCGCCGCCGACGATCTCGCAGACGCGGCCGCCAAGATCGTGGCGGCGGTGCGGGGGTGAGAGCGCCCCGCCTCTCCGCCCCGCGCCAGCGGGAGGGCGCCCGATGCCCCTGATCTGCGAGCGGCTGCGCATCGCCTATTTTCCGGTGCCCAAGGTCGCCTGCACCTCGGCCAAGTTCGCGATGCACCGGCTGATCGCGGGGCGCCCCTTCCGCCGGGCGCGACACGGGGGCCGCCACATCCAGGCCGTCCATCCCACCACGCCGGTGGACGACGCCACCTTCGACGGGCTGCGGGGCTACTGGACCTTCGCCATCCTGCGCGATCCGCTGCGCCGGCTCGTCTCGGCCTATGCCGACAAGGCCGACAGGCTTGCGGCCCTCGCCGAGCGGCGCGGGACGGCCGGGGCGCTGCCGGTGCGGCCCAGCCTCGAGGATTTCGCGCTCCACCTCGCCGAATACCGGCGCCGGTTCCATCTCGTGCGCCACCACACCGACCCGTTCTCGGTCTTTCTCGGCCCCTCGCTCGACCGCTTCGACGCGCTCTACCGCCTGGAGGAGATCCCCCGGCTCGAGCGCGACCTGTCCGCGCGCGCGGGCGAGGAGATCCGCCTGCCGCACCGCAATGCCTCGCCCGCGCCTCCGCCCCTGTCGCCGGCCGCGCGCGCGGCGCTGCTGCGCCATGCCGGGCCCGATTACGTGCTGCTCGGCGCCTTCTATCCCCCGCCCCCGGATGCCGCCTGACCGTCCCATGCGCACAGCCGCCGCCCCTTGCGCCGAGATCCGGGTGATCCACCTCGCCCGCGCCCAAACGCGCCGCGCCCGTCTCGAGGCGCAGCTCGACCGCCTGGGCCTTTCGGCCGCGGGCTGGGGGGGCGTGGACGGGCGCGACCCGGCCTGCGCCGCGCGGCTCGCCGCCCTGCCCGACCGCGGCCCCTGGGGGGCGCTCGACGCCCATGCGAAGGGATGCCTGCTGTCCCATCTCGATGCGCTCGCGGCCTTTCTCGACGGCCCCGCGGGGCATCTCTGCGTGCTCGAGGATGACGCGCTGATCGCCGACGACCTCCCCCTGTGGCTCGGGGACCTGTCCTGGTGGCCGCCGGGGGCCGATCTCGTGAAGATCGAGCGCTGGCGCGATCCCCGGCTCATCCTGGTGATGGACCGGCCCGGACGGGTCCATCGCGGCCGACAGATCCGGCGGCTGCGGTCGCGCCATTCGGGCAGCGCGGGCTATCTCGTCACGCGCGACGCCGCGCGCCGCATCCTCGCGCACCGCCCGCTCGACCTGCCAGCCGACCATCTGCTGTTCAACCCCGCCGTCTCGCCCCTCGCGCGCGGGCTCCGCATCCACCAGGTCGCGCCCGCCCTGGTCGAGCAGACCGACGACCCCGCCGCCCCGCCGCCTCCGCCCCGCCGCCCGCGCCCCTGGCGGCAGGCGCTGCGCCGCGGCGCGGCCGAACTGACCGTCCTCGCCGCCCTGCCGCGCCTGGCCGCGGGCCGCGCGGCGCTTGTCCGCATCCCCTGGGCCAGCCGCGCCGCGGCGCCCGACGCCCCCCTGTCCTGACCGGAGCATCCATGGCCATCCTCGTCGACGAGACCACCCGCGTGATCACCCAGGGCTTCACCGGCTCGCAGGGGACGTTCCACTCCGAACAGGCCATCGCCTACGGCACGCGCATGGTGGGCGGCGTCACGCCAGGCAAGGGCGGATCGACCCATCTGGGCCTGCCCGTCTTCGACACCGTCCGCGAGGCGCGCGAGGCCACGGGCGCGGACGCCTCCGCCATCTACGTCCCTCCCCCCTTCGCCGCCGACTCGATCCTCGAGGCGATCGACGCCGGCATCCCCCTCGTCGTCTGCATCACCGAAGGCATCCCCGTCCTCGACATGATGCGCGTCAAGCGCGCGCTGCAGGGGTCCGGCACCCGGCTCATCGGACCGAACTGCCCCGGCATCCTCACCCCCGGCGCCTGCAAGATCGGGATCATGCCCGGCTCCATCTTCTCGCGCGGCAAGGTGGGGGTGGTCTCCCGCTCGGGCACGCTGACCTACGAGGCGGTCAAGCAGACCACCGATGTGGGCCTCGGCCAGTCCACCGCCGTGGGCATCGGCGGCGACCCGATCAAGGGGACCGAGCATATCGACATCCTCGAGATGTTCCTCGCCGACCCCGAGACGGAGGCCATCATCATGATCGGCGAGATCGGCGGCACCGCCGAGGAGGAGGCGGCCGAGTTCCTCGCCTCCGAGCGGCGGGCGGGGCGCTGGAAGCCGACCGCGGGCTTCATCGCCGGCCGCACCGCGCCGAAGGGCCGCCGCATGGGCCATGCCGGCGCCATCGTCTCGGGCGGCCAGGGCGACGCCGAATCCAAGATCGAGGCCATGAAGCGGGCCGGCATCACCGTCGCCGACAGCCCGGCCGAGCTGGGCCGCGCCGTCCGGGAGGCCATGTCCCGATGAGCCTTGCCCCCCTCACCCCGGCCGATCCGGTCCGCCTGCGCGTGCTCCGCGACTGGCGCCGCCCGGACGCGGCGGGGCCCGAGGGGGGATGGAGGCTCCACTGGCGCGAGGCCGAGGGCTGGGGCCAGATCCTGCCCCGCCCCACGCCCGAGGAGGCCGCGCACCACCATGCGGTGCCCGACTACTACACCCACGGCGCGCGCGAGGCCGCCCCGCCCCTCGCCGGACCGGCCCGGGCGCTGCGGCATGCGGCCTGGCGGCTCGACCGCGGGGCCGAGGCCGATGCCGCCTGGTGGAGCGCCGCGCTTGGGCCCGCGCCCCTGCGGGTGCTCGAGATGGGGTGCGGCGACGGCGCGACGCTGCGCCTGCTTGCCGGTCTCGGCCATCGCGTCGAAGGGGTGGAGCCCGACCCCGAGGCCGCCGCGCGGGCGCAGGCGGCGGGCATCCCCGTCCGGTCCGGCACGGCCGAGGCGCCGCCCGAGGGGTTGCGGGGGCCCTTCGACGCCATCCTGCTTCTGCACGTGCTCGAGCATTGCCTCGACCCGGCCGCGGCGCTCGTCAACCTGCGCGCTCTGGCCGCGCCGGGGGCCCGCCTGGTGGTCGAGGTGCCCAACAATGCCTGCTGGGGAGCACGGATCTTCGCCGCCTCCTGGCACTGGCTCGACGTGCCGCGGCACGTCAACTTCTTCACCCCGCGGAGCCTAGAGGCGCTTCTGCGCGACACCGGCTGGCACCCGCAGGAGACGGCGTTCTGGGGCTATGCGCGCCAGTTCGGCCCCGACTGGCGGGACGCCCAGGCGCGGATCGGCGCCGCACTGGGCTGCGGCCGGGGCGGCGCGCGCTGGCGCTATGCGCTCCTGCTCGCGCTGAGCGGGCTGGCCCCGCCGGCGCGCAAGTACGATTCGGTCCGCATCCTCGCCCGTCCTGCAGGGGGTTCCGCATGACACCCCCTTTGATTCGCGTGGCCCGCGCGCCACATCCAAGCCCGTTGCACGAAACGGCCCCGGTGCGCGCGGTGCCCTCACACATCGTTAACCCTTTCCTGCCATCTCTCCCCCTGCGCACCTTCCGCCCGAGGTGATCCCATGACCGACCAGCCGTCCAACGACCAGTTCCGCGCCTCCTCCTTCCTCCAGGGGGCCAACGCCCCCTATGTGGAGGCGCTGCACCGCCGCTTCGAGGCGGACCCCTCCTCCGTGGAGGAGTCCTGGCGCGCCTTCTTCGACGCCCTGCGCGAGCCGGCGCCCGCGGGTCCGTCCTGGGCGCGGGCCGACTGGCCGCCCGTGCCCGCGGACGACACCCTCGCCGCCCTGACCGGCCAGTGGGACGAGGCGCCGGCCGCCGCCCGGCGGGCGGAGGACCGGCTGCGCGAGAAGGCCGCCGCGGGGGGCGTGGGCCTGTCGGAGGCGCAGGTCCGCCAGGCGGTGCTCGACTCCATCCGCGCGCTCATGCTGATCCGCGCCTACCGCATCCGCGGCCACCTGATCGCCGATCTCGACCCGCTCGGGATGCGCGAGGTCAAGCCCCATCCCGAGCTCGACCCCGCCTCCTACGGCTTCACCGCCGCCGACATGGACCGGCCCATCTTCATCGACAACGTGCTCGGGCTCGAGCATGCGACGATGCGCCAGATCCTCGAGATCGTGCGCCGCACCTATTGCGGCACCTTCGCGCTCCAGTTCATGCACATCTCCGACCCCGAACAGGCCCAGTGGCTCAAGGAGCGGATCGAGGGCTACGGCAAGGAGATCACCTTCACGCAGCGCGGCCGCAAGGCGATCCTCAACAAGCTCGTCGAGGCCGAGGGCTTCGAGAAGTTCCTCCACGTCAAGTACACCGGCACCAAGCGCTTCGGGCTCGACGGCGCCGAGGCGCTGATCCCCGCCATGGAGCAGATCATCAAGCGCGGCGGCGCGCTGGGGGTGGAGGAGATCGTCATCGGCATGCCCCATCGCGGCCGGCTCAACGTGCTGGCCAACGTCATGGGCAAGCCCTATCGCGCCATCTTCCACGAGTTCCAGGGCGGCTCCTTCAAGCCCGACGACGTGGACGGATCGGGCGACGTCAAGTACCATCTCGGGGCCTCGTCGGACCGCGAGTTCGACGGCAACAGCGTGCACCTGTCGCTGACCGCCAACCCCTCGCATCTCGAGGCGGTCAACCCCGTCGTCCTCGGCAAGGCGCGCGCCAAGCAGGACCAGCGCGCCGACACCGAGCGGCGGCGCGTGCTGCCCATCCTGCTGCACGGGGACGCGGCCTTCGCGGGTCAGGGGATCGTGGCCGAATGCTTCGGCCTGTCGGGCCTCAAGGGCCACCGGACCGGGGGCACCATCCATGTCGTGGTGAACAACCAGATCGGCTTCACCACGGCCCCGCACTTCTCGCGCTCCTCGCCCTATCCGACCGACATCGCGCTGATGGTCGAGGCGCCGATCTTCCACGTCAACGGCGACGACCCCGAGGCGGTGGTCCACGCCGCCAAGGTCGCCACCGAGTTCCGCCAGCGCTTCGGCAAGGACGTGGTCATCGACATCTTCTGCTACCGCCGGTTCGGCCACAACGAGGGCGACGAGCCCATGTTCACGAACCCCGCGATGTACAACCGCATCAAGCGGCAGAAGACGACGCTCACCCTCTATTCCGAGCGCCTCGTGCGCGAGGGGCTGATCCCCGAGGGCGAGGTCGAGGAGATGAAGGCCCAGTTCCAGGCCCGCCTCAACGAGGAGTTCGAGGCCGGCAAGACCTTCCGGCCGAACAAGGCCGACTGGCTCGACGGGCGCTGGGCCCATCTGGACCGCCAGAGCGACAGCGCCTACGACCCCGGCCGCACCGCCATCGCCCCCGAGACCCTGTCCCGGATCGGCCGCGCTCTGACCACGGTGCCCGAGGGCTTTGCGCTGCACCGCACGATCGAGCGTCTGCTCGAGGCCAAGCGCGGGATGTTCGCCACCGGCGAGGGCTTCGACTGGGCCACGGGCGAGGCGCTGGCTTTCGGCTCGCTGCTGCTCGAGGGTTTCCCCGTCCGCCTTGCCGGGCAGGACTCGATCCGCGGCACCTTCTCGCAGCGCCATTCGGCCTTCATCCACCAGGAGACCGAGGAGCGCTATTTCCCGCTCAACCACATCGCGGAGGGGCAGGCGCGCTACGAGGTCATCGATTCGATGCTCTCCGAATTCGCGGTCCTCGGCTTCGAATACGGCTACTCGCTGGCCGAGCCCAACGCGCTCGTGCTGTGGGAGGCGCAGTTCGGCGACTTCGCCAACGGCGCGCAGGTGATGTTCGACCAGTTCATCTCCTCGGGCGAGGCCAAGTGGCTGCGCATGTCGGGCCTCGTGATGCTCCTGCCCCACGGATTCGAGGGGCAGGGCCCCGAGCATTCCTCCGCGCGGCTCGAGCGGTTCCTCCAGATGAGCGCGGGCGACAACTGGATCGTGGCCAACTGCACGACGCCGGCCAACTACTTCCACATCCTGCGCCGGCAGCTGCACCGCAACTTCCGCAAGCCGCTCGTGCTGATGACGCCCAAGAGCCTCCTGCGCCACAGGCTCGCCGTCTCGCGGGCCGAGGACTTCACCACCGGCTCCTCCTTCCACCGGGTGCTCTGGGACGACGCGGAGAAGGGCAACTCGCAGTTCCGCCTGCGCCCCGACGCCGAGATCCGCCGCGTCGTGCTCTGCTCGGGCAAGGTCTATTACGACCTGCTCGAGCAGCGCGACGCGCGCGGTCTCGACGACATCTACCTGCTGCGGGTCGAGCAGTTCTATCCCTTCCCGGCCATGTCCCTCGTCAAGGAGCTCAGCCGCTTCAAGGGCGCCGAGGTGGTCTGGTGCCAGGAAGAGCCCAAGAACCAGGGGGCGTGGAGCTTCATCGAGCCCAATCTCGAATGGGTGCTCGGCCGGATCGAGGCCGCCACGCGCCGGCCCGCCTATGTCGGCCGCGCCGCCTCGGCGAGTCCCGCCACAGGCCTCGCCTCCAGCCACAAGCAGCAGCAGGACGCCCTCGTGGACGAGGCGCTGACCATCAAGGGGAACTGAGAACATGACGATCGAGGTCCGCGTGCCCGCCCTGGGCGAGAGCGTCACGGAGGCGACCGTCGCCACCTGGTTCAAGAAGCCGGGCGACGCCGTCGCCGCCGACGAGATGCTCTGCGAGCTCGAGACCGACAAGGTCACGGTCGAGGTGCCCGCCCCCGCCTCGGGCACGCTGGGAGAGCTGGTTGCCGCCGAGGGCGCGACGGTCGGCCCCAACGCCCTTCTGGCCACCATCGCCGAGGGCGAGGCCGCGGCAACCCCCGCCCCCGACAAGCCCGCCGACAAGCCCGCGCCCGAGGCCGCGCCGACCGGTCCCGGTGCGGACCATGGCGGCGAGGCCCCGGCCGAGGCCGCCCGCGCCCCCCGCGCGGACGTGGAGGACGCCCCCTCCGCCCGCCGCCTGATGGCCGAGAACGACCTGTCCCGCGATGCGGTCGAGGGCACGGGCCGCGACGGCCGGGTGATGAAGGAGGACGTCCTGCGCGCCCTCGAGGCGCCGCGCCCCGCGCCCCAGCCCGCCCAGGCGCCCCGCGCCCCCGTCCCGGCCGAGGATGCCGCGCGCGAGGAGCGCGTGCGCATGACGCGCCTGCGCCAGACCATCGCCCGCCGCCTCAAGGAGGCGCAGAACACCGCAGCGATGCTGACGACCTACAACGAGGCCGACATGAGCGCGATTATGGCGCTCCGGGCCGAGTACAAGGACGCCTTCGAGAAGAAGCACAAGGTCAAGCTGGGCTTCATGTCCTTCTTCGTGAAGGCCTGCGTCCACGCCCTTCTGGAGGTGCCCGAGGTCAACGCCGAGATCGACGGCGACGAGATCGTCTACAAGCGCTACGTCCACATGGGGGTGGCCGTGGGCACGCCCACGGGCCTCGTGGTGCCCGTGGTCCGCGACGCGCAGGACAAGAGCTTCGCCCGGATCGAGAAGGAGATCGCCGAGCTCGGCGCCCGCGCCCGCGACGGCAAGCTCGCCATGGCCGACATGCAGGGCGGAACCTTCACGATCAGCAATGGCGGCGTCTACGGCAGCCTGATGTCCTCGCCGATCCTGAACCCGCCCCAGTCCGGCATCCTCGGGATGCACAAGATCCAGGAGCGGCCCGTGGTCGTCGGCGGCCAGATCGTCGCCCGGCCCATGATGTATCTCGCGCTGAGCTACGACCACCGCATCGTGGACGGCAAGGGCGCCGTGACCTTCCTCGTCCGCGTCAAGGAGGCGCTCGAGGACCCGCGCCGGCTGCTGATGGACCTGTGACGCCATGCAGATCCTCTGCCAGATCGACACGACCGACTACGAGGGCTGGCGGCGCGCCTTCGATGCGGACGCACCGCGCCGGATGGAGGCGGGGCTGACCCTTCTCCAGATCTGGCGCGACGCGGACGCGCGCAGCCGGGTGCTCCTGCTCCTCGAGGCCAACGACCGCCCCCTGGCCGAGGAATGGCTCCGGCGCGAGGGCGGCTTCGGCGGGCCCATGACCGCCACCTTCCTGGAGTTCGCGTGACGTGACCGAGATCGTCGTCCTGATCCTCGCCGCCCTGGTCCAGTTCCTTCATATCGGGATCACGGGCTATCTGCTGAACCGCACGCGCGAGGGGCGCGACTGGAACGCCTCGCCCCGCGACAAGCCGCGCCCGCAGCCCAAGGACGCCTACGAGGGCCGGGCCGAGCGCGCCTCCCAGAACCACCAGCAGGCGCTGCTGCTCTTCGCCATCGCCGTCTTCGCGGTGACGGCCACCGGCTCGGCCTCGGGGCTGACGGCGCTTGCGGCCTGGGCCTTCCTGCTCGCGCGGCTCCTCTATATCCCGGCCTATCTGCTGGGCTGGAATCCCTGGCGTTCGGTGATCTGGCTCGTGGGCTTCGCCGCGACGGGCCTCATGCTCCTCGTCGCCCTGTTCTGAAGGCTTTGTCATGGCTCAGTACGACCTCATCGTGATCGGCGCCGGCCCCGGCGGCTATGTCTGCGCGATCCGCGCCGCGCAGCTCGGCCTCCGCGTCGCCGTGGCCGAGGGGCGCGAGACGCTGGGGGGCACCTGCCTCAACGTGGGCTGCATCCCTTCCAAGGCGCTCCTGCACGCGACCCACTCGCTTCACGAGGCGCAGGCGAACTTCGCCCGGATGGGCCTCCGGGTCGCTCCGCCCGAGGTCGACTGGCCGGCCATGCTCGCCTACAAGGACGGGGTGATCGCCCAGAACACGGGCGGCATCGAGTTCCTGTTCAAGAAGAACGGGATCGACTGGCTCAGGGGCTGGGCCTCCATCCCCGAGGCGGGCCGCGTCGCCGTGGGCGAGACCACCCACGAGGCCAGGGCCATCGTGATCGCCACGGGCTCGGAGGCGAGCACGCTCCCCGGCGTTTCCCTCGACGAGGAGGTGGTCGTCTCTTCCACCGGCGCGCTCGCGCTTCCGGCGATCCCCCGCCGCCTCGCCGTGATCGGCGCGGGCGTGATCGGGCTCGAGATGGGGTCGGTCTATGCCCGCCTCGGCGCCGAGGTGACGGTGCTCGAATACCTTGACGCGATCACCCCCGGCATGGACGGCGAGGTAAGCAAGCAGTTCCAGCGGCTTCTCCAGAAGCAGGGGCTGAAGTTCGTCCTCGGCACCGCCGTCCGGTCGGTCGAGCGGCACGACGGCGGCGCGGTCGTCACCCACCAGCCCCGCAAGTCCAACGAGCCTGCCACGCTCGAGGCCGACGTGGTCCTCGTCGCCACCGGGCGCAAGCCCTTCGTCAAGGGCCTCGGGCTCGAGGCGCTGGGGGTGGAGATGACGCCGCGGGGCCAGATCGCCACCGATGCCCGCTACGAGACCTCGGTCCGGGGCATCCACGCCATCGGCGACGTGCGCGAGGGGCCGATGCTCGCCCACAAGGCCGAGGACGAGGGGATGGCCGTGGCCGAGATCCTCGCCGGCCGGCACGGGCACGTGAATTACGGCGTCATCCCGTCCGTCATCTACACCACGCCCGAGGTCGCGACCCTGGGCCTGACCGAGGAGGCGCTCAAGGCCGAGGGACGCGCCTACCGGGCGGGCCGGTTCCCCTTCATGGGCAACGGGCGCGCCAAGGCCGTCTTCCAGGGCGAGGGCTTCGTCAAGATCCTCGCCGATGCCGCGACCGACCGCATCCTCGGCGCCCACATCGTCGGCCCCATGGCGGGCGACCTGATCCACGAGGTCGCGGTCGCCATGGAGTTCGGCGCCTCGGCCGAGGACCTTGCGCGGACCTGCCACGCCCACCCCACCTTCTCCGAGGCCGTGCGCGAGGCGGCGCTGGCCTGCGGGGACGGCGCCATCCACGCCTGAGGGCGCGGCCGTGCCCTTTGCGCGGGCCCGCGACGGCGCGCGGCTCTTCTTCACCGACGAGGGTCGGGGCCTGCCGCTTCTCGCCCTGCCGGGGCTCACGCGCAACGGGGGGGATTTCGACCACTTGGCTCCGCACCTGTCCGGGGTGCGCCTGATCCGGCTCGACGCGCGGGGGCGGGGGCGGTCGGACTGGACGGGGCCCGAGACCTACACCGTCGCGCAGGAGGCGGCCGACGTGCTGGCCCTGCTCGACGCGCTGGGGATCGGGCGGGCGGCCGTGCTGGGCACCTCGCGCGGGGGGATCGTGGCCATGGCGGTCGCGGCCGGGGGTGCGGGGGACCGCCTGCTCGGCGTCGCCCTCAACGATGTGGGCCCGGTGATCGAGCGCGCGGGCCTCGCGGCAATCGAGGCCTATCTGGGCCGCCGCCCCGCCGCGCGGACCCACGAGGAGGCCGCCGCCGCGCGTGCCCGCCTCTCGCCGGGCTTCCGCGACGTGCCCTTCGCCCGCTGGCTTCACGAGGCGCGCAACCACTACGAGGCGGTCCCCGAGGGGCTGCGCCTGCGCTACGATCCCCGCCTGCGCGAGGCGTTCCTGGCCGCGCCCGCGCCGGGCGAGATGTGGCCGCTCTTCGACGCGCTCGAGGGGCTGCCGCTCGCCGCCCTGCGCGGCGAGGCGTCCGACATCCTGTCGGCCGGGACCCTTGCCGCCATGCGTGCGCACCGGCCCGACCTGATCGCGGCCGAGGTGCCGGGGCGCGGCCACGTCCCCTTTCTGGACGAGGCCGAATCGCTCGCCACCTTGCGCGCCTGGCTCGACCTCTGCCGGGCCCGCGCGGGCTGAGCGCGGCAGGCACAGGTCGCGAACGGACGCGCCCCGCCCCCGCGCGCGGCCTAGGCCCGGCGCATGAACCCGCTGCCCTTCCTCCTCGCCACCCTGTTTCTCGACGCGATGGGCATCGGGATCGTCTATCCCGTCATGCCGGACCTGATCGCCGAGCTGCGCGGGGTGGACATCGGGGGGGCGGCGATCTGGGGGGGCGTGCTCGCCACGGCCTATGCGGCGATGCAGTTCCTCTGCGCGCCGGTCCTGGGCGCCCTGTCGGACCGCTTCGGGCGCAGGCCCGTGCTGCTTTTGTCGCTGGCGGTCATGGCGGCGGATTACGTGGCCGCGGCGCTGGCCACCTCCATATGGGTGCTGCTCGCGCTGCGCCTGCTGGCCGGGATCACGGCGGCCACCCATGCCACCTGCAACGCCGTGGCGGCCGACTGGGCCCCGCCCGAACGGCGCGCGCAGACCTTCGGCTATCTGGGCGCGGCCTTCATGGGCGGCTTCATCCTGGGCCCCGTGATCGGGGGCCTTCTGGGGGAATGGGGACCGCGCGCGCCCTTCTGGGCCGCGGCGGCGCTGGCGGCGGCGAATTTCGCCTTCGGCTGGTGGGCCCTGCCCGAGACGGTGACGCCCGAGCGCCGGCGCCGCCTGACGGCGGACCGCGTCAACCCCTTCGGCGCCATGCGGGCGGTAGGCCGCCTGCGCGGCGTGGGGATGCTGCTCCTGGTGCTCTTTCTCGTGGAGCTCGCGTTCCTGTCCTATGTTGTGGTCTGGCCCTACTGGGGCAAGGCGGCCTTCGGCTGGACGCCGCTGCAGACGGGGATCTCGCTTGCCGCCTTCGGAGTGGCGGCGATCGGGGTGCAGGCCTACGGCGTGCGGCTCTACCTGCGCCTGTTCGGGGAACGGGGGGCGCTTCTGGTCTCCCTCGCCTATACGGCAGCGTTCTTTGTCGTCTTCGCCGTCCTGCCCCCCACGCCCTGGGGCGGGTGGCTCGCCATCCTGCTCTGCCCGGTTTCGGCCCTGGGCGAGGTGATGCTGCCTATCCTGCAGGGCCGCGTCTCGCGCCTTGCCCCCGAGGACGCGCAGGGCGAGGCCTTGGGCGTCGTCGCCTCGGCCCGCTCGGCCGCGCAGATGATCGGGCCGCTCGTCATGGCGGGGGTGTTCGCCTGGGGTGCGGCGATCCCCGGCGGGCGGTTGCTCGGGGCGCCGTTCCTGCTCGGCGCGGTGCTGATGGGGGCGAGCCTCTGGCTCGTCTGGCGCAGCACGGCCCCCCGACCGCTGCCCGCGACATGAGGGGTCGCCTTCGGACGGTCCAGGCCGGGGCGGGTCGCCGAAGGTCGCGGACATGAAGCTGGCCGATCTCGACATCATCGTGACCGCACCGCCCCCGCCCGGCTGGGGCGGGCGCTACTGGATCCTCGTCAAGCTCGTCTCGGACACCGGCGTGACCGGCTGGGGCGAATGCTACGCCTCCTCCGTCGGTCCCGAGGCGATGCGCGCCGTCATCCATGACGTCTTCGAACGCCACATGGAGGGCGAGAACCCCGAGAACGTCGAGCTGATGTTCCGCCGCGCCTATTCCTCGGGCTTCACCCAGCGGCCCGACCTCACCGTGATGGGTGCCTTCTCGGGTCTCGAGATCGCCTGCTGGGACATGGTCGGCAAGGACCGGGGCCGGCCCGTCCACGCTCTCCTGGGCGGGCGCGTCTCGTATCGCATCCGCGCCTACACCTACCTCTATCCGACGCGGGCCACGCACGCCATGCCCGCCTTCTGGGCCGACCCCGATCAGGCGGCCGAGGCTGCCGAGGACACGGTGGCGCGCGGCTACACGGCTGTGAAGTTCGACCCCGCCGGCCCCTACACGATCCGCTCGGGCCACATGCCGCCCATGCCGGACCTCGCCCGCTCCACGGCCTTCTGCCGCGCGATCCGCGAGGCGGTGGGGAACCGCGCGGACCTCCTGTTCGGCACGCACGGCCAGTTCTCCACCGGCGGCGCCCTGCGCATGGGCGCGGCGATCGAGCCCTTCTCGCCGCTGTGGTTCGAGGAACCGGTTCCCCCCGACGACTTCGAGAGCCTCGCCACGGTCGCGCGTGGCCTCCGCACCCCGGTCGCGGTCGGCGAGAGGCTGACCACGGTGGCCGAGTTCGCCCACGCCCTCCGAGCGGGCGCGGCGGTCCTCCAGCCCGCGCTGGGGCGGGCAGGCGGGCTGTGGCAGGCGCGCAAGATCGCCGCCCTGGCCGAGGCGCACAACGCCCAGATGGCGCCGCACCTCTATGCCGGCCCGGTCGAATGGGCTGCCAATGTCCATCTCTGCGCCGCCATCCCCAACGCGCTCATGGCCGAGACCATCGAGACGCCCTTCCACGACGCGCTCATCAAGGGGTCGATCCGGGTCGAGGACGGCCACATCCCCGTTCCCGACGCCCCCGGCCTCGGGATCGAGGTGGACGAGGCGCTGGCCCGCGCGCACCCCTATCGGGGCACCGGCTTGCACCTCGAGATGCAGGAGGCGGAACTGGACCTGCGCGGGGAAACGGTGTTCGAGGGAGGTGCACCGCCGGAGCGCTGAGGCACCGCGCTTGTCGCCCCTCCCGCACTTGGACAAGGATGGGGGCATGTCATGGACCGACAGAGCCCGCCGCCTGCTCGCCCGCCTGTGCGGGCAGGCCATCGTCGTGTTTGCCAGAACGGTCACGGCGGTGCGCGCCGAATGGCGCGGCGTCGCTCCCCTGCCCGTCCAGCGCGTCTATTTCGCCAACCACACCTCCAATGCGGACATGCCGATGATCTGGGCCGCCCTGCCGCCGGCGCTGCGCGCGCGCACGCGCCCCGTCGCGGCCGCCGATTACTGGCTGCGCACGCGGCTCCGGGCCTTCTTCGGCGCCGAGGTGTTCCGCGCCGTCCTGATCGATCGGCGCCGCGAGGCGCGGACGGAGGACCCGATGGCTGCCATCCTCGGAGCGCTGGACGAGGGGCATTCGCTGATCCTGTTCCCCGAGGGCAACCGCAACATGGGGCCCGAGCCCCTTCTGCCCTTTCGCGCGGGCCTGCACTCGATCGCCCTCGAGCGGCCGCAGGTCGAGCTGGTTCCGACCTGGATCGCCAACCTCAACGCGATCATGCCCAAGGGCGAGGTGATTCCCCTGCCGCTGATCGCCACCGTGACCTTCGGCGCGCCTGTCCGCCTGGAGCCCGGCGAGGACCGCGCCGCCTTTCTCGCCCGTGCGGCGGCGGCGCTTCTGGCGTTGCGACCGGCCAACGGAGAGGCGGCATGACCACGACAACCGAGATCGTCCTGCTGGCGCTGGGCGTGTTCGCCATCCTCACCGCCCTGACCGCCCTGGGGGAAAGCCTGCGGGCGCGCGTCCCTGCGGGCCAGCACGCCGCGGGGGTCGAGACCTTCAACGCCCGCATCCGGTCGTGGTGGATCATGGCCGCCCTGTTCAGCCTGGCGCTTCTGGCGGGGCGGCCGGGTCTCGTGCTGCTCTTTGCGCTGGCGAGCTTCGCCGCGCTGCGCGAGTTTGCCACCTATACCGCCAAGGCACGCGAGGATCACGCGGCGCTGGCGCTCGCGTTCTTTCTGATCCTGCCGCTCCAGTTCCTGTTCGTGGGTCTCGGCTATGCGGCGATCTTCACCGTGCTCATCCCGGTTCACGTGTTCCTGATCCTGCCGGTCCTGTCGGCGCTGGGCGGCAGTCCGCGCCGCTTCCTGACCCGCGTGGCGGAGACGCAATGGGCGCTGATGACCTGCGTCTACGGGCTGAGCCATGTGCCGGCCCTTCTCACGCTCGACCCGGCCCGCGCGGGCGAGGCGGCGGTGCTGCTCGTGGCGTTCCTGATCCTGACCGTGCAGGGGGCCGAACTGACCGAGGCGGTGGCGCGCCGGCGCCTCGGCGGCCCGCTCATCGCGCCCGAGATCAACCGCCGGACTTGGGCCGGGGTCGGCGCCGGCGTGGCGGCGGGGACAGCCTTGGGCGGCGCGCTGGCCTGGCTCACGCCGTTCCCGGTCTGGCAGGCGGCGCTTCTGGCGGGGGCGGGGTCGGCCATGGGGCTTGGGGGCACGATGGCGCTGTCGGCCATCAAGCGCGAGCACGGCCTCAAGGACTGGAGCGACCTGATCCCCGGACAGGGCGGCGTGCTCGACGGAATGGGCGGTGTGATCTTTGCCGCCCCGCTGTTCTTCCATCTCTGCGCGCTGCTGCGCTGAGGCCGCCCTTTCCATCCTCCGCCGGCCTCCTTATCACCACCGGGGCCGGAAGGGTGGCAGAGCGGTCGATTGCAGCGGTCTTGAAAACCGCCGATGGGCAACCATCCGTGGGTTCGAATCCCACCCCTTCCGCCATGGTCCCGGACCGCCCGCCCGGATCGCAGACGGTGCAGATGCCGGCCGGGCGGCCGACGGAGCGATCGGCGGGTCCGATCGCGGCTATGCCACCAGCGGAGCGCGGCTGAGGTGATTCCCGCCCTCGGCAGCCTTGCGCGCGAGACGCAGGAACTCCTGCCGTTCGGCCTCGCTGAGCCCGGTGAGCATGTCGACCTGCATCGCACGCACCAAGGGCGTGGTCTCGGCCAGGACGGCTTCCCCCTTGGGCGTGAGCGAGAGTTCCCGGATCCTGCGGTCGTTCAGGCCGACCCGGCGCGACAGGAACCCCTTGGCCTCCAGTCGATCGACGACCCCGCCGATGGTCGCCCTGTCATGCGCGATCAGGCCCGCGAGGCTGGCCTGATCGATGCCCGGGTTCGCGTGGATCGCGTTCATCGCCGCGAACTGGATCGGCGTCAGGTCGTAACCCGCCGACCGCATGCGGTCCTGGAACACCGAGGTGGAGATCTGGTTGAGCCGCCGGATCAGGTGGCCTGCCATGTTGTGGATCTCGAGGGTGCTGGACGATGCCATCTGCGTTCCTGTCGTGCTTCGGGGCCCTGCCACCTTCGGTCCGGCGGATCGCCCGTGGCGATGCCGGACCCGTGGATGATATGTCTACTTACTATCTTGACAGCCCGCAATAGGTAGCATACTGACGGTAAGTATACTTATTACGAAGGTTCCTCAGGGACCCGTACAGGGAGGAAACCATGAACCGTCCGTTGGTCCGCTTCGCCCTTGTCGCGGCGCTCGCCTCTGCCGCTTCGGCCGATCTTGCCGAGGCGAGGGAGCTGCGCATCGGCCTCATCACGCCGCCGCCGCATGTCTGGACGCAGGTCGCCCACCGCATGGCCGAGACGCTGCCGCAGCAATCGGGCGAGGCGCTGTCGCTGGTCGTCTTTCCGGCGGGGCAGCTCGGCTCCGAGCAGGAGATGTTCCAGCAGCTCAGCACCGGGCTGCTCGATGCGGCGATCATGACCGCAGGGGTCAGCAGCCTGCGGGCGCCGTCGATGGCAGGCTGGTTCACGCCCTACCTTTTCGAGGACGTGGCGGCGGCGGCCGAGACGCCGGCCGCGCAGGAGATGCTGGACCAGCTTCAGCAGGGCGGGGTCGTGGGGATCGGCTACACCTTTGCCGGCATGCGCCACATCCTGATGCGCGACGGGCTGATCGAGGGGCCCGAGGATCTCGCCAACAGGAAGATCCGCATCGTGCCCTTTCCGGCGATGCAGACCTGGTGGCAGGCGGTCGGTGCCGTGCCCACCCCGGTCAACCTGGGCGAGGTCTATTCCGGCCTCCAGAACGGCCTGCTGGACGGCATCGACATCGACCTCGACGCGCTGGTGGGGCAGAACTTCCAGGAGGTCGCGCGCTCCCTCACGCTGACCAGCCACATGGCGTTCCCGGCCGTCCTCGTCGTCTGGCAGGTCACGTGGAACGGCATGACCGACGCGGAGCGTGCGGCCTTCGAGGCCGCCGCCGACGAGGCGCTCGCCTGGGGGATCGAGCAGCAGATCGCGGCCGAGGCCGCCAACCTCGCCGCGCTCGAGGGCCAGATCGAGATCGGCCGGCTGGAAGACGGCCGCGAGGCCTTCGCCGCTGCCAATGCCGCCTTCGAGGCGCAGTACGGGTCGGACGAGATCGTCCGGCGCTTTCAGGAGCAGGCGCGCGGGACGGGCGAGTGATGACCGCGGCGCGGATCGGCGGCGGCGCGGAGCACCTCGTGCTCCGCCTCTCGGACGGTCTCGTGGCGGTGGAGCGGGTCGTCAGCCGGGTGATGGTGGTCGGCTTCGTCGGCCTCATCAGCGTCAATGTCGGCATGCGCTACCTGGCCGGCCGACCGATCGTCTTCGCCGAGGAGCTGGCCGCGGTCCTGCTGGTGTGGCTGGCCTTCGTGGCGATCTCGATCTCGCTCCACGACCGGACGCAGATCGGCGTGACCCTGCTGGCCGACGCGCTCCCGACGCGCTGGCACAGGATCGTCGAGGTGGCCGTGAACCTCGTGATCATCGGCATCCTCCTCGTGCTGCTGTGGAAGTCGGTCGCCTGGGTGTCCTCGCCCGCGGTCGCCTTCGAACAGATCATCACCACCGGATGGCCCAAATGGCCCTTCTTCCTCGTGGTCCCCGTGTTCTGCGTCACCTCCCTTGTCCACATGGTCGCGCACATCCTGCGACCCGCCGGCGAACACCATGAGGCGGCCCCATGACCGGTCTGAGCTTTGTCGTGCTTCTCGCCAGCGGGATGCCGGTCGCCTTCGTGCTGATCGCCACCACCTTCGTGTTCCTCTTCATGACGGGACGTCTGCCCGTCCTGGATGCGGTGCCGCAGATCGCCTTCGGCAGCATCGAGACCTTCGACCTGCTCGCCATCCCGCTTTTCGTGATGCTGGGCGAGATCATGAACGAAGGGGGGCTGACCCGCCGCATCTTCCGGGCCGCGCGCGCCTGGCTCACGCAGATCCGCCACGACCTTCCGCTCGTCAACCTCGTCGCCAACCTCGCGCTGGCGGCGATCATGGGCTCGGCCACGGCGCAGATCGCCGTCATGAGCCGGACGGTGGTGCCCGAGATGGAGCGGGCCGGCTACGATCGCGGCTATTCGGCGGCGGTGACGGCGTCGGCGGGCCTCCTCGGGCCGATCATCCCGCCCTCCATGATCCTCATCATCTTCGGCGTCATCGCGCAGGTCTCGATCGCCGACATGTTCCGGGCGGGGATCGTGCCGGGCCTGATCCTCTTCGCCCTCGTCCTGACACTGACCCTGTGGCAGGCGGCGCGGAATCAGCGTGCCGGCGCCGCAGCCGGTCGCCCTGCCGAGGCGAGCCGGGTCCGCGCGAGCCTTCCGGGGCTGGCCACGATGGTCATCCCGCTGGTCATCGTGGGCGGCATCAGCTTCGGCGTGTTCACCCCGACCGAATCCGCGGCCGTGGCCATCGTCGTCGCGCTGGTCCTGGGCGGGCCGGTCTTCGGCGACCTGCGGTGGAAGAGCCTGCCGGCGATCCTCGACCGGACGGTGACGAACACGGCGATCGTGCTGTTCCTGATCATGGCGGCCAAGGTCTTCGGCTGGGTGCTGACCTTCAACCAGATCCCGCAGGCGGTGGCGGCCTTCATTGCCTCGCTCACGGGGGATCCGACGATCTTCATGGTCCTCGTGATGCTGGCGCTGATCGTCGTGGGCATGGTCCTCGACGGCATCGCGGCGCTGATCATCATGGTGCCGATCCTGCTGCCGGTCGCCGTCTCGAGCTACGGGATCGACCCCGTCCAGTTCGGGATCATGGTGTCGATGACGCTGGTCCTCGGTCTGCTCACGCCCCCCGTCGGGGTGGGGCTCTACATCGCGGCCGCCATCGCGGACGTGCCGATCACGCGGCTGTCGAGGCTGGTCGCGCCTTACGTCCTCGCCGCGATCCTCGTCATCCTGATCGTCATCCTCGTGCCCTGGGTCGTGCGACCCTTCTGACGCCCCCGCGGCTGCACAACCATCCGGGAGAACCCGACCATGACGCAAGAGCTTCCCATCCTCATCGCGGGCGCCGGCATCGGGGGGCTGGCAGCGGCCTGCGGCCTGGCCCGCAAGGGCCTCAGGTCCATCGTCGTCGAGCAGGCCCCCCAGCTCGGGGAGATCGGGGCCGGCATCCAGATCGGACCGAACGCCTTTCACTGCTTCGACTATCTCGGCATCGGCGACGAGGCGCGGGCGGTCGCGGTCTTCATCGACAAGCTGCGGCTGATGGACGCGCAGACGGCCGAGGAGATCACCGCAATTCCTCTCGACGAGCCGTTCCGCCGGTTCTACGGCAACCCCTACGCGGTGGTGCACCGGGCCGACCTGCACAGCGTTCTCCTGAACGCCTGCCGCGACAGCGGGCTTGTGGACATCCGCACCGATCATCTCGTGACGGGCTACGCGCAGGACGGCACCACCGTGACCCTGTTCGTGAAGGATCGTGAGCCGATCCGGGGCCGGCTGCTGATCGGCGCCGAGGGGCTGCGCTCGCCGATCCGCGCCCAGATGATCGGGGACGGCGAGCCGCGCGTCTCGGGGCATACCACCTACCGTTCGGTCATCCCGACCGAGCAGATGCCCGAGGACCTGCGCTGGAACGCGGCGACCCTTTGGGCGGGGCCGAAGTGCCACATCGTCCACTATCCGCTGAAGGGCTGGAAGGTCTTCAACCTGGTCGTCACCTATCACCGCGACGTCAAGGAGGCGATCGCCGGCAAGCCCGTGAGCCGGGAGGAGGTCGCCCAGGGCTTCGAGCACGTCCACCCGAAGGCGCGCCAGATCATCGAGCACGGATCGAACTGGAAGCTGTGGGTGCTCTGCGACCGCGACCCGATCTCGAACTGGGTCGATGGCCGCGTGGCCCTGCTCGGGGACAGCGCGCATCCGATGCTGCAATACTTCGCCCAAGGCGCCTGCATGGCCATGGAAGATGCGGTGGCGCTCTCGCATTGCCTCGAGCATTTCGGCGAGAACCCCGAGGTCGCGCTGCAGCGCTACCAGGAGATGCGCAGGGTCCGGACTGCCCGCGTGCAGATGAACAGCCGCCTGATCGGCGAGTACATCTACCATCCCGACGACGCCAAGGCCGCCGTCCGCAACCACGTCATGCGGTCGATGACCCCCGACGACTGGTACCGGCAATTGAGGTGGCTCTACGGCTCGAACGGCCTGGACGAGGCGGCCGTGACGGGCGTGGCCGCAGAATGACCCCGCAGAAGGAGACCCCGACGATGGGCTACGTGTTCGATCCCGCCCCGGTGCCGAGCCTTGCCGTGGCGGGCAGTGTAGACCGGATCCCCGTGCGCCGCATCTTCTGCATCGGCCGCAACTACGCCGCCCATGCCCGCGAGATGGGCAAGGACCCCGATCGCGACCCGCCCTTCTTCTTTCTCAAGCCCGCGGATTCCGTGGTCGAGGACGGCGCCACGATCCCCTATCCGCCGGAGACCGAGAACTTCCACCACGAGGCCGAACTGGTCGCCGTGATCGGCACGGGCGGCCGGGACATCCCCACCGAGCGGGCGCTCGAGCATGTCTGGGGCTACGCTGTCGGCAACGACCTGACCCGCCGCGACCTCCAGCTCAAGGCGCGGGATCAGGGCCGGCCGTGGGACCTCGGCAAGGGCTTCGACCGCTCCGCCCCCATCGCGCCGGTCTATCCCGTTTCGGCCGTCGGCCACCCGTCGAAGGGGTCCATCCGCCTGACCGTGAACGGCGAGGTCAGGCAGCAGGCCGACCTTTCCGAGCTGATCTGGTCGGTGCCCGAGATCGTCTCGATCCTGTCGCACTCGATGGAGCTCAGGCCGGGCGACGTGATCATGACGGGCACGCCGGCCGGGGTGGGCCCGCTGGTGCCGGGCGATATCTGCGTCGTCTCGATCGAGGGTCTGGGCGAGCTGACGACACGGATCGGGCCGCGCGAATGACCCTCAGGCTTCACAACTTCTTCCGGTCCTCGACCTCGACACGAGTCCGCGCGGCGCTGAACCTCAAGGGCCTGGACTACGAGTATGTGCCGTACGTCCTGCGCGACGGCGAAACGCGGAAGCCGGACTACCTGCGGCGCAATCCCCAAGGCCTCGTGCCCACGCTCGAGCGCGAAGACGGCAGCCACTTGACCCAGTCGCTGGCGATCATCGAGTGGCTGGAGGAGACCCATCCCGAGCCGCCCCTGCTGCCGCCCGACCCCGACGGCCGGGCGCGGGTGCGCGCGCTCGCCTGCATGATCGCTTGCGAGATCCACCCCCTCAACAACCTGCGGGTGCTGTTGCGCCTGCGCGACCAGTTCGGCGCCGACGAGGAGGCGCAGAAGGTGTGGTTCGCGCACTGGGTCGGCCTGACCTTCGACGCGCTCGAGACCGCCCTCTCCGACAGCCCCCTGACAGGGCGCTTCTGCCACGGAGAGGCGCCCACGTTGGCGGACCTGTGCCTCTATGCGCAGGTCTGGAACAACCGCCGCTTCGGCATCCCCCTCGAGACCTGGCCGACCATCGCGCGCATCTTCGCCGAGCTCGACCGGATCCCCGCCTTCCGCGACGCCGCGCCCCCGAACCAGCCCGACGCCGCCTGACCGCACGCACCCGCGAGGAGACCGCCATGGACAACGCGATGCAGCCGGACGACACCCCCGAACTCCGCGCGCTCTACCGGGCGTTCGAGGACAAGCACATGAACCCGCTCTGGACGCAGCTGGGCGACCTGATGCCCGCCCATCCCAAGCCCAGGGCCGTGCCCCACGTCTGGAAATGGGCAGAGATGCTGCCCCTGGCCGAGGAATCGGGCCGCCTCGTGCCCGTGGGACGGGGGGGCGAGCGGCGCGCGATCGGGCTGGCCAATCCGGGGCTGGGCGGGCATGCCTATGTCAGCCCCACGCTCTGGTGCGCGATCCAGTACCTGCTGCCGGGCGAGAACGCCCCCGAACATCGCCACTCGCAGAACGCCTTCCGCTTCGTGGTCGAGGGCGAGGGCGTCTGGACGGTGGTCAACGGCGATCCGGTGCGGATGTCGCGCGGCGACCTGCTGCTGACGCCGGGCTGGAACTTCCACGGCCACCACAACGTCGCGGACAGGCCGATGGCGTGGATCGACGGGCTCGACATCCCCTTCAGCCAGCAGATGGACGTGGGCTTCTTCGAGTTCGGGGCCGAGCGCGTCACCGACAACGCGACGCCCAACTTCAGCCAGTCCGAGCGCCTCTGGTGCCATCCGGGCCTCAGGCCGCTGTCGCAGCTGCAGGACAGCGTGAGCTCGCCGATCGGGGCCTACCGCTGGGAGTTCACCGACCGCGCCCTGACCGAGCAGCTCCTGCTCGAGGACGAGGGCAATCCCGCCACGGTCGAGCTGGGCCATGCGGCCATCCGCTACGTGAACCCGACCACGGGCGGCGACGTGATGCCCACCATCCGCTGCGAGTTCCACCGTCTCAGGGCGGGGGCCGAGACCCTGCGCCGCCAAGAGGTCGGCTCGTCCGTGTTTCAGGTCTTCGAAGGCTCGGGCGCCGTGGTCCTGGGCGGCGAGACGCACAGGCTGGACAAGGGCGATCTGTTCGTCGTGCCGTCGTGGGTCCCCTGGTCGCTCGAGGCCGAGACGCAGTTCGACCTGTTCCGCTTCTCGGACGCGCCGATCATGGAGCGGCTGCACGTCATGCGCACGCAGGTGGAGAACGGATGACCGGGCAGGACGACAGCGGGCGGGCTGCGCTGCGTGCCCGGCAGGGGGCCGGTGCGCGCTACGACGCCGAGGCCGCGCCCCATGCCGACCTGCTGCTGGCGCGGCGGGGCACGGCCTATTTCGCGCGCAAGCTGAACGAACTGGACGATCGGGAGCTCGACGCGCCCTCCCTGCAGGAGGGCTGGACCCGCCGGCGCCTCGTCGCGAGGGTGAGCCTTCAGGCGCGCGGCCTCGCCATCGCACTCAAGGCGCTGCGCGAGCCGCTCATCCTGGAGGAGGCCGAGTGGCGCCCGGACCTCGCGCTCGCCGCGACGCTGCCGGCGCGGGCCCTCAGGCACCTCTTCGTCCATTCCGCCAAGCATCTCGACGTGGAGTGGCGCGACCTGCCGGGCGAGGGATGGGACGGCCCCCGGATCAGGCTGGATGGCGCGGAGGTGGCGCCCCGCCAGACGCCCCGGCTCCGCGCCATCGCGGTCTGGCACGCCTCCGTGGACCTCGGCAACGGGGGACGCTGGCGCGACGTGCCGGAGGAGTGCCGGATCTGAACGCCGATGCGGCGTCCGCCTCCTGCGGTCGGGGGGAGGAGACCCTCCGGCCCCGGCTCCGTCCTCCCCGCCGGACTGCCGCCGCGTGCCGGCAGTCCGGCAGCGGTCGCCGCGGCGCGGACCTCATGGCGACGGGGCCGTCACGGGGCGCAGCCGCCGCGCGGCCAGCCAGCTCAGCGCTGCCATGAGACCGGCGGTGGCAAGACAGAGCGGCAGCCCTCCGACCTGGAAGCTGAGCCCGGACAGGAGCGTCCCGACCAGTCGGCCGGCGGCATTCGACATGTAGTAGAAGCCCACATCGCGGGTGATCCGGCCTGTGTCGCCAAAGGCGAGGATCAGGTAGGAATGGACAGAGGAGTTGATCGCGAAGACGGCTCCGAACAGCAGAAGCCCGCCGATCAGCGTCGCCGTCAGCCAGGTCGAGGGTTCGCCCGCCAGCCAGGCCAGCGCCGCAAGGACGAAGGGGATCGGCACGAGCCGCGCGGCCCAGCGGATGACCTGCTCCGCAGCGGCCGGAGCCGTGGCCGTCCGCCGTCCCAGCAGACGCGGCGCAAGGCCCTGCACCGCGCCATAGGCGATGATCCAGAGCGCCAGGAAGCCGCCGATGACGAAGAAGGCCCAACGCCGTCCTTCGGCGGTTCCGTCCGACAGCACCGTCTGGAAATAGACGGGCACCCCGACCACGAACCACACGTCGCGGGCTCCGAACAGGAAGAGCCGTGCGAGCGACAGGCGGTTGACGCGCGGATCGCTCGAGCGCCAGGCGGCGAAGCGCGCGCCGCGATCCCGCGCAGGCAGGCCCGACGGCAGAAACAGCGCCACCCCCAGCAGGATTGCCGCCAGGACGGCCGCCATGCCCCAGACCGCCGCCTCGAACCCCGCGAGCGCGAGAAGGGCTGCGCCCAGAAAGAAACCCAGACCCTTGACCGCGTTCTTGGACCCGGTAAGCGCCGCCACCCACCGGAACAGCGTGCCGTCGGCATCGGGGGCCAGAACCTTGACCGCCGACTTGGAGGACATCTTGGCGAGGTCCTTGGCCACGCCGGAGACGCCCTGGACCGCCATGACAAAGCCGACCGACGCGGCCACGCCCCAGGCGGGATCGAGCTGCGCCAGCGCCGCGAGCGCCCCGATCTGGAGGCCCAGACCCGCATACAGCGTGGATGCGAGACCGAACCGTGCCGCAAGCCAGCCCGCCCAGAGATTGGTCACGATCCCGGCCAGTTCGTAGAGCAGGAACAGCCAGGCCAGCTGGATCGGCGTGAAGCCCAGCGTGTTGAAGTGCAGCAGCACGAGCATCCGCAGCGCGCCGTCCGAGAGCATGAAGGCCCAGTAGGCCGCCGTCACGGCCGCGTAGGCGCGCCAAGGCCGGGGGGGTGCGGCGAGATCCGTCATCGCGCGGCCACGACCATGCGGACGATGTCGGCCAGCCGGCAGGCATAGCCCCATTCGTTGTCGTACCAGGCATAGACCTTCACCTGGGTGCCGCCGACGACCATCGTGCTGGCCGCATCGACGATGGCCGAGCGCCGGTCGCCCCGGAAATCCGACGACACGAGCGGGCGCGTCTCCAAGCCCAGGATGCCGGCCAGCGGTCCTTCGGCCGCCGCGGCGAAGAGGGCGTTGACCTCGTCGGGCGTGGTCGGACGCTCGACCTCGAAGACCGCATCGGTCAGCGAGGCGTTGAGCAGGGGCACGCGCACGGCATGTCCGTTCAGCCGGCCGGCCAGCTCGGGATAGATCAGCGCGATGGCCGTGGCCGAGCCGGTGGTGGTCGGAATGAGGTTGAGAAGGGCCGACCGTGCGCGGCGGGCGTCCTTGGCCGGTCGGTCCACCACCACCTGCGTGTTGGTGACATCGTGGATCGTGGTGATGGAGCCGTGCCGGATGCCGAGGCCTTCATGGATCACCCGCACGAGGGGGGCCAGACAGTTCGTGGTACAGCTGGCCCCCGTGACGATGCGGTGCACCGCTGGATCGAAGAGATGATGGTTGATCCCGTAGACGAGGTTCAGCGCGCCCTCGTCCTTGACAGGCGCGGACACCACGACCGTGCGGATGCCCGCCTCCAGGTAGGGCTGAAGGGCGGCGAGCCTGCGGAACGCGCCCGTGCAGTCCACGACCACGTCGATGCCCATGGCGGCCAGCGGCAAGGCCTCGATCCGCCGCTCGGCCGTGAGGCGCAGCCGATGACCGTTGATCGCGAGGGCATCGCTCCCGGCCGCGATCTCGGCCGGCCAGCGGCCGTGGACGCTGTCGAATTCCAGCAGAAGCGCGTTCTGCGCGGCATCGCCCTGCGGTTCGTTGACCAGGACGATGTCGCCACCCGAGCCGGTGTCGATCAGGTCGCGCAGCACGAGCTTGCCCACGCGACCGAGGCCGTTGAGCGCAATGCGGGGACGGCTCATCGGGTCTCCTGCTCCTCGGCCTCGAGGCCGATACGGTCCACGCGCGCCTGCAGCGCCAGCCGGTCCAGCGTCTCGAAAGGCAGGGCGACAAAGGCCTCGATCCGGCGGCGCATGGCGCCATAGGTTTGGGCAAAGACCAGAGCCTTTTCCGCGTCGGTGCCTTGCGCCTTGACAGGATCGGGCAGCCCCCAGTGGCCCGTGATGGGTTGGCCCGGCCAGGGAGGGCATTCCTCCGCAGCGGCCGTGTCGCAGACGGTGAAGACGAAGTCCATCACCGGCGCTCCGGGCTCTTGAAACTCGGAGACGTGCTTGGATCGCAGCCCCTCGAGGCTGTGGCCGTTCCGCTGCAGGACTTCCAGCGCAAAGGGGTTGAGTTCGGTATTGGGCCGCGTGCCGGCCGAATGGGCGCGGAAGCGGTCGCCGCCGATATCGCGCAGCAGCGCCTCGGCAAAGATCGAACGGGCAGAGTTTCCCGAGCAGATGAACAGGACGTTGAAGGCCGGTGGGGACATGGGAGCGCGATCCGTGAGCGTGGTCAGGAGGGGCAGGACGAGATCGGGACGGCCGCGGCTGCAATCGAGCGCGAGATAGCCGATCAGGCGCTCGGCCGCGGCGAGATCGGCCGCATAGAAGAGCGACCGGCCCCGGCGTTCGCACCGCAGGAGGCCGGTGCGGTCCAGTTCGGCGAGATGGTGGGAGAGGGTGCTCGGCGGCATGGCCAGCGCCTCGGCCATCTCGGTGGGACGCACACCGCGCGGCGCGAATCGCATCAGGAGCCGGAACAGCCTGAGGCGTCCAGGATGCCCGAGTGCAGAGAAGGCCGAAGCCGCGGCGTCTATTTCCATTCTTCCAGTATGGTGGAAAAGGTGTCGTCCGTGTGACAGGTCCGGCACGATGCGCAAGGTCTGGCCCATTTCGGCCGGATGGGCCAATAAGGGTGCAGTGTTCGTCCCATGCGGCGGTCGGGGGTTTGTGGATGGTGCCGGTCTGGCAGCGGATCAAGACGCGGCTGCGCATCTGGATCACCCAGCGCTCCTGGCACTTCCGGGAGACGGAGGCGCAGTTGGCTCGTGCGCAGGAAAGGCTGCGTCAGGCCGAGGGGCTGAGAACCGAACTCGAGCGTGCCAAGGCCCGGGCCCAGGCCGCCGAGCAGAAGAGCAGCGAATTGCGGGCAGCCCTGACCGATGCGGAGAGCCGCCTGACAGCCATGGCAGCGGATCTGGCGTCGTTCCGCGAACAGGCTGCCGCCCTCAGGGTGCAGTTGACGAATGCCGAGATCCGGCTTCATGAACGCAGCCTCCTCGACGCTCCCGCACCCTCTGCACCGGCCAGGTGTGCCGGGCCGAACAACCGTGCAGATGCCGAGAACCCGGACGGCGGCGCGGACCGGATACCGGGTCCGGCCGGACCCCAAGGCCCGGTTCCCGAACCGGACAGCCCTGCAGAACCTCAGTCTCACCGGCGGGCGCCCAGCGGTCTGTTCCAGCGGACGACGGAGCCATCGGAAGGGCTCGCCGGTGACGCCGATGCGGTCACGGCGCCGGGGCCGGTCGCCGGCGGAACCCCGTGGACTGCCAGGGCCGAGGACCGGGCAGGCCAGCGGCCGGGAACCTGAAGGCTGCCGGCATGCTCGATCAGCAATCGGACCAGGAGGGCGCAGGGGAGATCCCGGAGGGGAGGGGGGCCGAGGAATCCTCTGCGGCGCTGCTGCGCCCCGCTCCCTCGCCGGAGCTGGTCGGCGGACGGGGATTGTTCCTGTTCGCACCCTTCTACACGCCCGCAGATCCGGCACGCGCGGACGAGCTTCTGTTCTGTCTCGACCAGAACCTCGCCTGCGACCTCTTTGCGCGGATCATCCTCCTGATGGAGGACGACACCCCCTTGCCGCGCCGGGACCGGCGGCTGGGTGTCCTGCGTCTCGGACGGCGTCCGACCTATCGCGACTGGGTTCGGGCCGCCCGGCGGATCTGCCCCGGCCACGTGGCGGTCCTCGCCAACAGCGACATCCATTTCGACAGCAGCATCGGCCTGCTCGGCTGGCTGTTCGAGACCGATCCCCGCGCCTTCGTGGCGCTCACGCGCTTCGAGCGGCGCAACGGCATCCTCGAGCCGCACCCGGACCCGCACTGGTCGCAGGACGCTTGGGCCATGGTCGTGGAACCGGACCGCGACGAGGAGCGGCTCGAATCCCGGCTGGACATTCCGCTGGGCGTGCCGCGTTGCGACAACAAGGTGGCCTACGTTCTGGCCACGGAAGGCCGGACGGTCCACAATCCCTTCCCCCATGTGCGCGCGGTCCATGTCCACGAGAGCGGACTGCGCTATTACAGCAAGAAGGGCGACCGCAGGATCATCGGCGGGGTCGCCATGGTCCGCCCGGGCGGCGAACTGGGAGTCCCGGCGCGGCTCGACGTCGAGATCTGGGCCGAATCCGCAAGCCAGATGAGCGGGGTCCGGCTGAACCGGACGCTGGAGCGATGGGCCGAGGAGGAGCGCCTGCGCAGCCTGCCGCGCCCCGCCTGGCTGGCGCACGATGCCGACTGGCAGCACCCCGCCATCACCGAGCAGCACGCCTTCGCCCGGATGCGCGAGCGCCTGCCAGCGACCGACGGCTTTCATCGGGCAGTCTATCTCGCCTTTCCCTTCGCCACGCTCATCGACCTGATGCGGCAGCTGGGCCGCGATCACCCCCGCACCGCCACCCTCTGGTCGGCCCTCGCCGCCCTCAGGGCGCGGGTGCCCCCCTATGACCGCGTCGTCACGGTGGCTCAGCACATCCGCATGGCAGAGCATGCCGAGATCCTGGTTCAGGCGGGCGTCACGGACCTGTTCTGGTCCCATGCCGCGATCGGGCAGACCGCCCTGCCCGAGGCCCGCGACCTGCGCGTTCATCCCTTCCCCCTCTTTCCCGTCCAGCAGCAGCCGCGCGGGGCCGAGGATGTGGGCAGGCCCCGCCGACATCTGTTCTCCTTTGTCGGGGCCAGGGCCCAGCCCAACTACCTCACGCAGGCGCGAACCCTGATCGTGGATCTGCTGCAGGGCGATCCACGGGGTTGCGTCGTGGACCGGGAGGGGTGGCACTACCAGTCGATCGTGTACGACATGCAGGTGATGGGCCGCCTCGAGCCGGGACGGCCCGACCTCGTGGACGAGAGCCGCTCGGCCCTGTTCCGGGACATCATGGACGAGTCGGTCTTCACCCTCTGCCCGTCCGGCTCCGGACCGAACACGATCCGCCTGTGGGAGGCCGCGCTGAACGGCTCCATTCCTGTGATCCTGTCGGAGACCTGGCGCGCGCCGGGCGATGCCGCCTTATGGGAGAAGGCCACGGTCCGCTGCGGGGAGGATGCCGCCTCCATTGCCGCCCTGCCCGACCGGCTGGCGGCGATCGCCCGCGACTCGGGGCGTCTGCGCGCGATGCGCATGGCACTGCTCGACCTCGTGGCCCGCTACGGACCGGACGGATTCGTGGACGACATCCTCGACCTGATGAGCCCCGATCTCGATCCCGCACCGGGCGGCTGAACGGCGGCGCGGCCCCCCGACACGCCGCCATGCGGCTCAGTTGGTCTGACGGCGCGGCACGAAGGGAAGGGGGGCGACCGGGACACCGTCCTCCAGCAGGGCCCGCGCCTCGTCCGGCCGGGCCTCTCCCCAGATCGACCGCTCCGGCGCGCGACCCTCGTGGATCGCACGCGCCTCGGCCGCAAAGGAGAGTCCGACATAGTCGCTCTCTTCCTCGATGCGCCGACGCAGGCGGGCCAGCATCGCCTCGCGCTCGTCGCGCGGGGACGACAGCGACGGCTCGTCCCGGCTGCTCGCCACGGCCGGGGCCATCAGGGCCTTCCGGACCTGCGTCGAGCCGCAGGAGGCGCAGGTCACCAGCCCTCGCGCCGACAGATCGTCGAAGGCCGAAGCGGACTGGAACCAGCTCTCGAACTCGTGGCCGTCCGCGCAGGAAAGGCTGTAGCGGACCATGGCCCGTCATCTCCATGCGGTTCGGAGGAAAATAGGCGCCTCCGCGCCGGCTGCAACGGGCGGGATGCCTTTCTCGCGGGCTGCTCGCGCAGGCGTGGCCGATACGTCGCCACTGGACCTTCGATGGCGCTCCCCTAGCTTTTCCGTCGCGATCCGGGGGCGAGGGGAGGCTGCCCATGCGTTGGATGTTTGCCGTGATCATGCTGCTGGGCGCCGCGGTCGGGTCCCTCGGTCCGGCAGCGCCCGCCCGTGCCGAACGCAGCATCCTGGCGGAGTTCCGCTTCGGCTCCATCGACGGCGGCGAGATGGGATTCGCCGACTGGGCCGGCCGTCCTGTCCTTCTGGCGAACACCGCGTCGCTTTGCGGCTACACGTGGCAATATGCCCAGCTTCAGGCGCTGTTCGACGCCTATGGCCCGCGGGGCCTCGTCGTGGTCGCCATCCCGTCCAACAGCTTCAATCAGGAACTGGGTTCGGATCGCGAGGTGCGGGATTTCTGCCAGCTGAACTACGGGCTGGACTTGCCGATCACCACCGTGACTCCCGTGCGAGGCCCCGACGCCCACCCGTTCTATGCCTGGCTGCGCGAGGAGACGGGGTTCGTGCCGCGCTGGAACTTCAACAAGGTCCTGATCGGCCGGGATGGCTCGGTCCTCGGCACATGGGGCTCGGCCGAACGCCCCACCGGGCGCGCGATCACCGCCGCGGTCGAGGCGGCGCTCGCGGAGGCTCCCCGATCCTGACACCCGTCTTCGTCGGCTCGGAAATCTACCGCCATTCCAGCTATGGCGCCTGGCACCCGCTGCGCATCCCCCGCGTCAGCACGGTCACGGATCTGGCGCGCGCCCTGGGCTGGCTGCCGGCCGACCGCTTCCGCACCAGTCCGCGCGCCCGGGCGGCTGCGCTGACCGTCTGGCACAGCCCCGCCTATGTCGCGGCGCTCGAGGAGGCCGAGCGGCGCCAGCAGGTCGATGCCGCCACCCGGGCGCGGCATGGTCTGGGCACGCCCTCCAATCCCGTCTTCCCCGAGATGTTCCGCCGTCCTGCCACCGGGGTGGGGGGCGTGATGCTTGCGGCCGAACTGCTGCGGGAGGGCGGGGTTGCGCATGTGCCCGGCGCCGGCACCCATCACGCCCTGCCCGACCGCGCGAGCGGCTTTTGCTATCTCAACGATCCGGTCTTCGCCGTCCTCGCCCTGCGGGCGCAAGGGGCACGCCGCGTGGCCTATGTCGATCTCGACGCCCATCACGGCGACGGTGTCGAACTCGCCTTCAGGGACGATCCGCACACGCTGGTCCTCTCGGTTCACGAGGAAGGCCGATGGCCGGGGACGGGGGCCCTTGCGGATCGGGGGGCGGGTCAGGTCTGGAACCTGCCCGTGCCGCGCGGCTTCCACGACGACGACATGGCCCGCGTGCTCGATCATCTGATCCTGCCGGTCGTCGAGGCATTCGGGCCCGATGCCGTGGTGCTCCAGTGCGGAGCCGACGGTCTTCTGGAGGACCCCCAGTCGGGCCTGGCCCTGTCCAACAACGCGCATGCTGCGGCCGTGGCGGCCATCCGGCCGTTGTCTCCCCGGCTCCTGCTGCTGGGAGGCGGGGGCTACAATCCTTGGTCGGTCGCCCGCTGCTGGACGCGGCTCTGGGGCATCCTGGCCGGAGAACGCGCTCCGGGGACGCTCCCGGACAGCGCGCGCGCGGTGCTGGCGGGGCTGCGCTGGATGCGCCGCGGCAGCGGCCGCGCGATCGAACCCGAGATGCGCTGGATCGACACGCTGGAGGATCCGCCTCGCGGGGGTCTCCCCAGTTCCGAGGTCCGCGCCCGGCTGGGAATGCTGCGTGCGCGGTTGCGCGTCTGGCAGTGACGCGCTTCGGGCGTCAGATGGTCGCGTCCGGAGAAGGAAACCTGCCGGTCGCCTCCTCCCGGTCGGCCTCCGAGCCCGTGACCTCCTTCCTGGACACGCCCTTCGGCGCCATCTCCGCGGCCCCGTCCGGCAGGGCGCGGTCGCGGATCGCGGCCAGGAACGGAGCGCCCTCGCGCGCCAGCAGCGCCTCGAGCGCCCGGTAGGAGGCGAGCACGGCCTCGCCCTCCTTGGTCAGCCGGGCGCCGCCGTCGCCCTCCCCGCCCCGGGCCAGGGTCACGAGCGGCGTGCGGAAGGCGCGGTTGGCCTCCACCACGAGGCCCCAGGCGCGACGATAGCTCATGCCCATGCGCTCGGCGGCGGCGGCGACCGACCCCGTCTGCCGGATCAGCGCCAGAAGGGCAGCCTTTCCCGGACCGAAGCGGGCGCCGCGGGCGAGCGGAATGCGAAGCTGGAAGGACGCGCCTGCGGCCATGGCGTGCACCATCGGCCGGGGCGGGCGGCGGCACAAGGCCCCGCATCATCACGATTGCTGCGGATGCTGCTGCCGCTGGCGGAAAGCCGCACGGCGCGGGCGTTTCCCCCGGCGGTCCGGCATCCTAGATGAGGAGCATGAGCCTTCATCCGCGACTCGAACCCTTCCTGTCCCGCCGCGGCTGGAGGCTTCATCCCCATCAGGAGGCCATGCTGGCCCATGCCGGCGAGCGGGCGGTCCTGCTGGTCGCGCCCACGGGGGCCGGCAAGACTCTGGCCGGTTTCCTGCCGAGTCTGATCGATCTGGCGTCCGGCGGGAGAGAGGGCCTGCACACGCTCTACGTCTCGCCGCTCAAGGCACTCGCGGCCGATATCCGGCGCAATCTTCTCGCACCGGTCGAGGAACTCGGCCTGCCCGTGCGGGTCGAGGACCGGACGGGCGACACCCCGCAGGCCGCGCGACGCCGCCAGCGGGCCGAGCCGCCCCACATCCTGCTCACCACGCCGGAATCCCTCGCCCTGCTCCTGTCCCACGAGGACGCGCCGCACCTGTTTGCGGGCTTGCAGCGGGTCGTGGTGGACGAGATCCACGCCCTGGCCGAGAGCAAGCGCGGCGACCAGCTCTTCCTTCTGCTCTCCCGGCTCGAGGCGCTGGCGCCCGGGTTTCGCCGGGTGGGCCTGTCGGCGACCGTGGAGGACCCCGAGGCGATGGGCCGCTGCCTCGCCCCCGCGCCCCGTGACGCGACGATCGTGCGCGCCCCTTCTGGCGCCGAGCCGGACCTGTCGATGATGAGTCGCCGCCCGCCGCCCTGGGCCGGCGGCGCCGCGCTCCATGCCATCCCCGAGGTGCTGGACCTGGTGCGCGCGCATCGCTGCACCCTCGTCTTCCACAACACGCGCGCGCAGGCCGAGCTGTTCTTCCACCACCTCTGGATGCAGAACGACGAGGGTCTGCCCATCGCCATCCATCACGGCTCGCTTGCGCGCGAGCAGCGCCAGGCAGTCGAGGCGGCGATGCAGCGGGGCGAGCTGCGCGCCGTCGTCTGCACCGGCACGCTCGACATGGGCCTCGACTGGGGCGAGGTGGACCTCGTGATCCAGATGGGCGCGCCCAAATACGTCAAGCGCCTCGTCCAGCGGATCGGCCGCGCCAACCACCGCGCAGGCGGCCGGTCGCGCGCGGTCCTTGTGCCCGCCCACCGCTTCGAGGTCATCGAATGCGTCTGCGCCATCGAGGCGGCGCGCGAAGGCGATCTCGACGGCCAGACCCGCGGGCCGGGCCCCCTCGACGTGCTCTGCCAGCACATCCTGATCCGCGCCTGCTCCGGCCCCTTCGCGGCCGACGACCTCTACGCGGAGGTGCGCACCGCCGGCCCCTACCGGGACCTGCCCCGCGCGGATTTCGACGCCTGCCTCGACTTCTGCGCCACGGGCGGCTATGCCCTGCGCGCCTACGACCGCTGGCGCCGGCTGGTCGAGCACGACGGCCTCTGGCGGCTGCGCGATCCCCGCAGCGCGCGGCGCATCCGCATGAATCTCGGCACGATCGAGGACAAGGGCACGCTCAAGGTCCGCCTGCGCGGCTCCCAGGCTCCTCTGGGCGAGGTCGAGGAGTACTTCGCCTCCACCCTCTCGCCCGGCGACACCTTTCTCATCGGCGGCCAGATCGTCCGCTTCGAGTCGCTGCGCGAGGCCTCGGTCGAGGTCTCGCGCCGCCGCGACCGGGAGCCGCGCGTGCCCGCCTTCGGCGGGGGCAAGTTCCCCACCTCCGTGGCGCTCACCCGCCGCATCCTCGGGCTGATCGAGGACCGCTCCGCCTGGGTGCGCCTGCCGCGGCACACGGCCGAATGGCTGGACCTGCAGGCACGAATCTCCCGCCTGCCCGCCTGGGACCGGCTCCTGATCGAGACCTTTCCGGCCGAGGGGCGATGGCACGCCGCGCTCTGGGGCTTCGCGGGCTGGAACGCCCACCAGACGCTGGGCCTGCTGCTGACGCGCCGGATGGAGGCCGAGGGGCTCGACCCGCTGGGCTTCGTGGCCACGGACCACGCGCTCCTGATCTCGGGGCTCCGGCCCGTGGAGGCACCCGCCCGCCTTCTCGAGCCCGAGGGGCTGCGCGACGGTTTCGAGGGGTGGCTTGCGGGCAACGCCGTGATGAAGCGCACCTTCCGCGGCGTGGCCACGATCGCCGGCCTGATCGAACGCCAGATGCCCGGGCTGCGCAGGACCGGGCGGCAGGCCACCTTCTCGTCGGATATCCTCTACGACACGCTCCAGCGCTACGATCCCGGCCACCTGCTCCTGCGCGTCACGCGCGAGGAGGCGCAGCGCGGCCTCGTGGACTGGGGCCGGATCGAGGAGATGCTGGCGCGCGTCGGCCCCCGGATCGACCATGTCCGCCTGACCCGCGTTCCGCCTCTGGCCGCGCCGCTCCTGCTCGAGCGGGGGCGCGTGCCCGTCGAGGGCCGCGGGCGCGAACGTCTGGCCGAGGAGGCGGCCGCCCGCCTGCTCGAGGAGGCGGGTCTCGACGCGCTGTGAGCGGGGACTTGCGGTCGCCGCCGCGGCCGGGCAGGGAACGGGCCATGAACGGCACCGCCCATTCCCTTGTCCTGCACCGCACCCATTGCCTGCTGCTCGCCTCGGGCGCGCTGTTCGTGCCCGAGGCGGACCTTCTCTGCGTGGCCGACCTCCATCTGGGCCGGTCCGAACGGGCCGCGCGCCGGGGCGGGCCCCTCCTGCCGCCCTACGAGACGCGCGCCACGCTCGAGCGGCTGGAGGAGGCGGTGGCGCTTGCCAAGCCCGCCACGGTGGTGGCGCTGGGCGACAGCTTCGACGACGACGCGGCCGCGCACGCGCTCGACCCCGGGGACCGCGCACGCCTTCTCGCGCTGGCCGAGGGACGGCGCTGGGTCTGGGTGGCGGGCAACCACGATCCCGGCAGCATGGGGGCGGTGCCGGAATGGCGCGGCGCGGGTCTCGTCTTCCGCCACGAGGCACGGGCGGGCGCCGAGGCCGGCGAGGTCTCGGGCCATTTCCACCCCAAGGCCGCCTGTCCCGGCCTGCGCGGCCGGCGGCCCTGCTTCGTCACGGACGGCCGGCGGCTGATCCTGCCGGCCTTCGGTGCCTATACGGGCGGACTCGACACCGCCGACCCGGACCTGCGTGCGCTGTTCGCCGACCGCGCGATCGCGGTGCTGACGGGGCATCGGGCGCTCGCCGTGCCGCTGCCGCCGGCGCGCCGCTGCGGGGCCGGCGGCTGAGTCGTCGGCTTGACCCGCAGAGAGGCGCTGTTATCGTTTCGCAAACTTGACGCGCGCCAACCGCCCGCAAGCCGATCCGGCGCGCCGAGCGAGCCTTGACCATCGGAGGACGAAGCCGGCCATGCCGCAGGACGAAGGGTCGGCGGACGGCCACCGGATCCGCAACATGGAGGAGTTCGCCGCCCTCAGCGGCATCTCGCGGCCGACCGTCTCCAAGTACTTCAACGATCCCGCCAGCGTGCGCCCCTCGACCCGCCGGCGCATCGAGGCGGCGCTCGAGCGCTGCGACTACCGCCCCAATCTTTACGCGGTCAACCAGAACCGCCGCCTGACCAAGACCGTGGGCATCGTGGTCCCCTATCTCGCCGATCCGTTCTTCGCCGAGATTGGCCGCCTGATCGAGCGGCGCTGCCTCGAGGCCGGGTTCTGGCCCGTCCTGTTCAGCTCGCACGGCTCTCCGGCGATCGAGCGCGACGTGCTCGACAGCCTGCGCTCGCTCCGGCCCGCGGGCGTGCTGCTCGCCCCGCTTGGGCGCCGGTCGGACCGCTCGGCGGTCGAGGCCTTCTGCCGCGCCGTCCCCACCATCCTCTTCGACAGCGAGATCGGCGGGGCGGGCGAGGCGTTCATCGGCTCGGACAACGCCCAGAGCATCGGCCTCATCGTCGAGCACCTCGCCCTGACCGGAGAGCCGCCCTGCTTCTTCGAGATGCCGCCCGTCAACCCCAACGCCAACAAGCGCCGCGACGCCTATCGCGCCGCGATGGAGCGGCTCGGGCTCGAGCCGCACGTGATCCGCACCGAGGGCGAGGACTGGGATTTCGAGGCCATCGGCTATCGCGGCGGCAGCCGCATCCTCGCCGCCCGCGCGCTGCCCACGAACACGGTCCTGTGCAGCAACGACCGCCTCGCCATCGGCTTTCTCGCCGCCGCCTTCGAAGCGGGATTGCGGGTGGGGCGGGGGCCGGGCTTCGCCCTGCGCATCGCCGGCCACGACGACCATCCCTTCTCGCGCTTCACCTGCCCGCCGCTGACCACCGTGGCCCAGAACTACGCCGCGATCGCGGAGCAGAGCGTGGAGACCCTGTTCCAGGTGATCGAGGCCGGCGGCCGCCTGCCGCGGCGCACCGCCACGCTGTTCGACAGCCGCCTCGTGCCCCGGCTCTCGGCCTGAAGGTTTGCGCGCGCCAAAAATCGTTGACAGGCGATCCGGCGCGTCCTTAGCTGGGCCCGACACCGCACCAATGGTCAGGGAGGAGACCCGGATGCGACCGAAGACCAGCCTGTGCGCGGCTGCCGCGCTCGCCGTGGCCGCGGGCGGCGCCACCGCCGCCGAACTGACCATCGCCACGGTCAACAACGCCGACATGATCATCATGCAGCGCCTGTCGCCCCAATGGGAGGAGCAGTCGGGCCACACGCTGAACTGGGTCGTGCTCGAGGAGAACGTGCTGCGCCAGCGCGTGACGACCGACATCGCCACGGGCGGCGGATCGTTCGACATCATCACCATCGGCTCCTACGAGACGCCGATCTGGGGCGCGCAGGGCTGGCTCGTGCCGCTCGACGACATCGGCGGCGAGGATTACGACCTCGACGACATCTTCGAGCCCGTCCGCGCGGGCCTGTCGGCCGACGGCACGCTCTTCGCGGTCCCCTTCTACGCCGAGAGCTCCTTCACCTTCTACCGCACCGACCTGTTCGAGGCCGCGGGCATCGAGGCACCGACCGAGCAGATCACCTATGACGAGTTCCGCGAGATCGTGGCCCAGGTCCACGATCCCGACAACGGCGTGTTCGGCACCTGCCAGCGCGGCAAGCCCGGCTGGGGCGAGAACATGGCCTTCATCGGCCCGCTGGTGAACGCCTTCGGGGGCCGCTGGTTCGACATGGACTGGAATCCCCAGATCGACTCGGAGGAATGGCGCAACGCCATCACCTTCTACGTGGACCTGATGACCGAGTTCGGCCCCCCCGGCGCCGTCTCCAATGGCCACAACGAGAACCGCGCCCTCTTTGCCGAAGGGCGCTGCGCCACCTGGATCGACGCCACCTCGGCCGCGGGCTACATCTTCAACCCCAACGAGAGCACGGTGGCCGACCGCACGGGCTTCTTCCCGGCGCCCAAGCAGGTGACCGATCGCGGCACCGGCTGGTTCTGGGCCTGGGCGCTCGCGATCCCGTCCAGTTCGCAGAACGTGGACGCGGCCAAGGACTTCCTGGCCTGGGCCACCTCGCGCGAGTACATCGAGCTTGTGGGCGAGACCGAGGGATGGGTCGCCGTGCCGCCGGGCACGCGCGTCTCGACCTACGAGAACCCCGCCTACATCGAGGCCGCCCCCTTCGCCGAAACGGTGCGCGACGCGATCCTCGCCGCCGATCCCTCCAACCCCACGGCCGAGCCCGTGCCCTATACCGGCATCCAGTACGTCTCCATCCCCGAGTTCCAGGGGATCGGCAACTTCGTGGGCCAGCAGATCGCGGCCGCGCTGGCCGGCCAGCAGAGCGTCGAGGACGCGCTCGCAGCCTCGCAGGCCTTCGCCGAGCGCGAGATGCGGCGCGCGGGCTACATCCAGTGACCTGACCGCCTCGGGCCGGCGCCCCGGCGCCGGCCCGCTCCCGCCCCGGAGCGCGAGCCATGTCCACCCGGCACTCGCGGGCTGCCGCCCGCCTGATGATGACGCCATCGGTCCTGCTGCTGCTGGGCTGGATGCTGATCCCGCTGGGCCTGACGCTCTACTTCTCGTTCCTGCGCTACAACCTGCTCATGCCGGGGACCGAGACCTGGGCCGGCTGGTCCAACTACTACTACTTCCTGACCGATCCGAGCTTCACGACGGCGGTGCGCAACACGCTCGTGCTCGTGGGGGGCGTGCTCGTGATCACCGTGGCGGGCGGCATCCTGCTCGCGCTTCTGCTCGACCAGCCGATCTGGGGGCGCGGCATCGTGCGCCTGCTCGTGATCGCGCCCTTCTTCGTCATGCCCACCGTCTCGGCGCTGGTGTGGCAGAACATGTTCATGAACCCCGTCAACGGGGTCTTCGCCTGGCTCGCGCAGACGATGGGGATGCGCCCCTTCGACTTCTTCGGCCGCGCGCCCCTCGCCTCCATCGTCTGGATCGTGAGCTGGCAATGGCTGCCCTTCGCCACGCTGATCCTGCTCACCGCGCTCCAGTCGCTCGACCAGGAGCAGATGGAGGCGGCCGAGATGGACGGGGCCGGGCCGCTGTCGCGCTTCGCCTTCATCACCCTGCCCCATCTCGCGCGCGCGATCACCGTCGTCATCCTGATCCAGACGATCTTTCTCCTGTCGGTCTTCGCCGAGATCCTCGTGACCACCAACGGCGGGCCCGGCATGGCCACGACCACGCTCACCTACCTGATCTATGTCCAGTCGCTGCTGCAATTCGACGTGGGCATGGGGTCGGCCGGGGGCGTCATCGCCATCATCCTCGCCAACATCGTCGCGATCTTCCTAATGCGGATGATCGGGCGCAACCTGGATCGCTAGGCCATGGCCCGCGCCGTTCCCCTGCCGCGCAAGGCGCTGACCACCGCGCTCGCCTGGACGATCGGGGTCCTGATGTTCTTCCCGATCCTCTGGATCGGCATTCTCGCCTTCCGGACCGAGGTGGACGCGATCCGCCCGCCGCTCCAGGTGCTTGCCGCGCCCTGGACGACCGAAAGCTTCGCCGCCGTCCAGCAGCGGTCGAACTACCTGCGCCACTTCACCAACTCGGTGGTGATCGCTTTGGGCTCCACGGCCATCGCGCTCCTTGTGGCGATCCCGGCCGCCTGGTCCATGGCCTTCGTGCCCTCGCGCCGGACCAAGAACGTGCTCTTGTGGATGCTGTCCACCAAGATGCTGCCGCCGGTGGGCGTGCTGATCCCGATCTACCTGATCTTCCGCGACGCGGGCCTGCTCGACACGCGCACGGGCCTCGTCATCGTGCTCACGCTCATCAACCTGCCGATCGTGGTCTGGATGCTCTACACCTACTTCCGCGAGATCCCGGCCGAGATCCTCGAGGCCGCGCGCATGGACGGCGCCACGCTGCGGTCCGAACTCCTGTTCGTGCTCCTGCCCATGGCCGTGCCCGGCATCGCCTCCACCGTGCTCCTCAACGTCATCCTCGCCTGGAACGAGGCGTTCTGGACGCTCAACCTCTCGGCCGCCCGCGCTGCACCCCTCACCGCCTTCATCGCCAGCTACTCGAGCCCCGAGGGCCTGTTCTACGCCAAGCTCAGCGCGGCCAGCATCATGGCCATCGCGCCCATCCTGCTCATCGGCTGGGTCAGCCAGCGCCAGCTCGTGCGCGGCCTGACCTTCGGCGCCGTCAAATAGGGGGTCCCAGCATGGGCCGCATCCACCTGCACGGCGTCAGCAAGAGCTTCGGCCCCGTGACCGTCATTCCGCCCCTCGACCTCGCCATCGAGGACGGGGAGTTCGTCGTCTTTGTCGGCCCCTCGGGCTGCGGCAAGTCCACGCTGCTGCGCCTCATCGCCGGGCTCGAGGACGTGACCGAGGGCCGCATCGAGATCGACGGCCGGGACGCCACCCGCATCCCTCCCGCGCGGCGGGGACTCGCCATGGTGTTCCAGTCCTACGCGCTCTACCCGCACATGAGCGTGCGCCGCAACATCGCCTTTCCCCTGCGCATGGCCGGCCTGCCCCGCGCCGAGCAGGACCGGCGGGTCGAGGCCGCCGCGCGCGTCCTCAACCTCACCGACTATCTCGACCGCCGGCCCGGCCAGCTCTCGGGCGGCCAGCGCCAGCGCGTCGCCATCGGCCGCGCCATCGTGCGCGAGCCCGCAGCCTTCCTCTTCGACGAGCCGCTCTCCAACCTCGACGCCGCGCTGCGCGTGGGCATGCGGCTCGAGATCGCCGAGCTGCACAACCGCCTGGGCACGACCATGATCTATGTCACCCACGACCAGGTCGAGGCGATGACCATGGCCGACAAGATCGTGGTCCTGAACGCGGGCCGGATCGAGCAGGTGGGCAGCCCCCTCGACCTCTACCGCCGCCCCCGCAACCTCTTTGTCGCGGGCTTCATCGGCTCGCCGCGCATGAACCTCCTGGGCGGGGAGGAGGCGCGCCGCCACGGCGCCGCCACGATCGGCATCCGGCCCGAGCACGTCCGCATCACCCCCGAGGGAGGCCCTTGGCGCGGCACGATCGGCGTCTCGGAGCATCTGGGCTCGGACACCTTTCTCCACGTCCGCTGCGACGGCATCCCCGAGCCCGTCACCGTCCGCGCCGGCGGCGAGGTGGGTCTCCATCACGGCGACACGGTGTTCCTGACGCCTGATCCTGCGGGCCTCCACCGCTTCGACGACAACGGACAGAGGATCGAATGAGCCGACTCGAGGGACGGATCGCGCTGGTCACGGGCGGCGCACGCGGCATCGGCCGCGCCATCTGCGAGGCCTATCTGCGCGAGGGCGCCCGCGTCGCCGTGGCCGACCGGCTCGAGGCCGAGGCGCGGGAGACCGCCGCCGCCCTCGGCCCCTCGGCGATGCCGCTTGCGCTCGACGTGACCGACCGCGACTCGCTCGCCGCCGGGGTGCGCGCGGTCGAAGGGGCTTGGGGCGGCATCGACATCCTCGTGAACAATGCGGGCATCTTCAACATGGCCCCTCTCGAGGAGATCACCCCCGAGGACGTACGCCGCCAGTTCGACGTCAACGTGGCGGGCACCCTGTTCGCCGCCCAGGCGGTCGTGCCGGGAATGCGCCGCCGCGGCCGGGGCGGCGCGATCATCAACCTCTCCTCCCAGGCCGGCCGGCGGGGCGAGCCGCGCGTGGCCGTCTATTGCGCCACCAAGGCCGCCGTCATCTCCATCACCCAGTCGCTCGCGCTCGAGCTCGCCCCCGACGGAATTCGCGTCAACGCGGTCGCGCCCGGCGTCGTGGACACACCCATGTGGGACCATGTGGACAGCCTCTTCGCCCGCTACGAAGGCCGCCCCCCGGGCGAGAAGAAGCGCCTCGTGGGCGAGGCCGTCCCCCTCGGGCGGATGGGCCGGCCCGAGGACATCGCGGGACCTTGCGTCTTTCTCGCCTCCGACGAGGCGCGCTATGTCACCGCCCAGACGCTGAACGTGGACGGCGGAAACTGGATGAGCTGATGCGCCTGTCGAACGCCGCCCTGTCCCGCCTGCCCGCCGCCGTCCGAGTGCCCCGCTACGACCGCGCGGCCCTGTCGCCCGGCATCGTCCATATCGGCGTGGGCAACTTCCACCGTGCCCATCTCGCCTGGTACACGCATCGCCTGTTCGACGAGGGCCGGGACCACGACTGGGCCATCATCGGCTCGGGCGTCCGGCCCCAGGACGCCGCCATGCGCGACCGGCTGGCCGCGCAGGACTGGCTTTCCACGCTGATCGAGCTCGACCCCGCGGGCGAGCGGGCCGAGGTGATCGGCCCCATGATCGACTTCCTGCCCGTCGAGGAGGGCCACGCCCCCCTGATCGCGCGCCTCGCCGACCCCGCCATCCGCATCGTCTCGCTCACCGTGACCGAGGGGGGCTACTTCATCGACCCCGCGACGGGCGGCTTCGACGCGGACCATCCCGACATCCGCCACGACGCCGCCCATCCAGACCGACCCCGCACCGCCTTCGGCGCGATCGTCGCGGGCCTGGCGCGGCGCCGCGCGGCCGGGCACACCCCTTTCACGGGGCTCAGTTGCGACAACCTCCAGGGCAACGGCCACGCGCTCGCCCGCGCGGTCCTGTCGCTCGCGCGGCTCTCCGACCCCGGCCTCGCCGACTGGATCGAGCGGCACGGCGCCTTCCCGAACTCCATGGTGGACTGCATCGTGCCCGCCACCGGCCCGCGCGAGATCGAGGCCGCCCGCCGCCACGGCATCGAGGATGCCGCCCCCGTCACCCACGAGAACTTCCGCCAGTGGGTGCTCGAGGACCATTTCCCCGCCGGCCGCCCCTCCTGGGAGGCGGTGGGCGCCACCTTCAGCGACGACGTCGCCGCCTTCGAGGCGATGAAGCTGCGCATCATCAATGCCGGCCACCAGATCATCGCCAATCCCGGCGAGGTGCTGGGCCTGTCGCTCATCGCCGAATGCATGGCGCATCCCCTGATCGCCGGGTTCCTCGCCCGCGTCACCCGCGACGAGATCGCCCCCCTCGTCCGTCCCGTCCCCGGCATGACGCCGCTCGCCTATGCCGAACTCGCCGCGCGGCGCTTCGCCAACCCGGCCGTGCGCGACACCGTCCGCCGCGTGGCCTTTGACGGCTCCTCGCGCCACCCGGGCTTCGTGCTGCCCACGATCCGCGACGCCCTGCGCGAGGGCCGCCCCGTCTCCGGTCTCGCCCTGGCCGAGGCGCTCTGGGCGCGCATGTGCGAGGGCACCCGCGAGGACGGCACCGCCATCGAGCCCAACGACCCCCACTGGCCCGCGCTTCAGGCCGCCGCCCGCGCCGCCCGGTCCGACCCGCGCGCCTGGCTCGCCCAGCGGGCGATCTACGGCGACCTGGCCGAGGCTCCCGCCTTTGCGGCAGCCTTCGGCCCGTGGCTCGACCGGATCTGGCGCGACGGGGTCGCGACGGCGTTGGGGGCCTATGTCGCGGCCGGAGACGATTCCGCACCCGCGGCCTGACCGGCTCCGACCAGTCGCTCCAGCACCCGCTCGAAGAGCGCCCGCTGCCGCCGGGTGAGCCGGTCGCGCACCTGCTCGCGCAGCCGGTCGGCCGAAAGCGCCTCGTCCGGGTCGGCGGGCGGGACCGGTTCGCCCGCCTCGATCGCCACGCCGTGACGCTCGGCGATGATCGCGCGGTCCTCCTCCCAGCGGGCGCGGATCGCGTCGATCAGATCCTGCGACAGGAAGGTCGCGAGCCGCCGGGGCCCGTCGCCCGCGTGCAGGAAGGCCATCTGGATCGGATGGAGGACGGCATGATCCAGGCCCTCCTGCTTGGCTGCGGCCAAGAACAGGATCTGGTCCCGCTCGAAGCGCTTCGTGTTCTTCCGCTCGATCTCCGCTCCGCCTTCCGCAAAGGCCGGCACGCCGATGATGGCGCCGAAATCGGCCAGAAGCCGGTTCCCCGCACGGACCTGTTCGAAGGCGCGCACGATGATGCGCCCGTAGGGCGCAAAGTCGTCCAGCATTCCGGCATAGCCCTGCGTCAGGTATCGCGTCAGGGCCGGATGCCGCTCGATCGGGTGGCAGAAGGGACCTGCGCCGGCGATGGTCTGCGCATAGAGCGACGTGATCCAGGCGGTCGGCTCGCGCAGATAGGCCAGCACCTCGATCGAGGCGTGCCGGGCCAGATCGCTCCAGACCTCGGCCCTGATGAGGCCGCCGCACAGAAGCTGGTTCTCCTGCGACACGATGCACAGGCGGGAACCGGGATCGCCCCGCCATCGCGCCAGGCTCTCCTGCCAGAGGCGGTCCTCCTCGGGCGTGTTGGACAGGCGGGAATAGGCATAGCCGAGGATGCTCCGGTGGAAGACCGCGTCGCTGCTCCGCGTGACATCCGCATCCTGGGGGAAGGGACCGGGCACGAGCACGCCCGCCTCCTCCAGCAGGAGGGCGGCATGAGAGAGCTGCGCCTGGATGCTCGTCGTGCCGGTCTTGGGCAACCCCACATGGAAGAGGATTGTCTTGGGTGCTGACATCTTGGCTTTTGGCAACCGCTCACATTATCTGCGCGCACTGTTCTTCGCCCCGTCGTTGCCGTCAAACGGAAAAGTCGGGGGCGAAGCGGACGGCCCCGACCGGCTGGCCGGAGGGCGGACCCTGCGGTGCAGCCGGCGCGTTGGCCCGTGTCGCTGGAGGGGAGAAGCTGCCATGGGCCGTCTGGTCGTCGTCTCCAACCGCGTCGCCGCCCCCGGCGAGACGCGCGCGGGAGGGCTCGCCGTCGCCCTCGCCGAGGCGCTGGCCGAACGCGGCTCGGGCGTCTGGTTCGGCTGGTCGGGCGACGTGGTCCCGCGCGAGGTGCGCGGCGTGCGTCTGATCGCCGAAGGCACGACCGAGTTCGTCCTGTCTGACCTGACCGAGGCCGAACACGAAGGCTACTATCTGGGTTTCGCCAACCGGGCGCTGTGGCCGGTGTTCCACTACCGGGTCGATCTGGGCCGCTTCGACGAGGGCGAGTTCGACTGCTATGCCGCCGTCAACCGCCGGCTGGCACGCGCGCTTCTGCCGATCCTGCGCCGCGACGACCTGATCTGGGTCCACGACTACCACCTGCTGCTCTTCGGTCAGGAGCTGCGCAACGATGGCTGGCAAGGCGCTCTGGGATTCTTTCTCCACATTCCCTTTCCGGCTCCGGAGGTGTTTGCGGCCCTGCCGCAGCATCAGCGTCTGGCCCGCGGTCTGGCGGAGTTCGACCTGGTCGGCTTCCAGACCGAGCGGGATGCGGCCAACTTCCGCCGCTACATGGCCGACAGCCACGGGGCCGAGCTGCTGGCGGACGGGCGCCTGCGCGCCTTCGGACGCACCATCGTCGCGCGCGCCTTCCCCATCGGGATCGACCCGGACGAGTTCGGCCGCCTCGCCGAAAGCGACGAGGGCCGCGACGCGGCCGCGCGCGTGGCGCGGATCACCGGCGACCGGGCGCTGGTGATCGGCGTGGACCGGATGGACTATTCCAAGGGCCTGCCCGAGCGCGTCCATGCCTTCGGCCGTCTGCTGGACGACAACGAGGACCTGCGCGGCCGCGTCAACCTTCTCCAGATCGCTCCGCCGTCGCGCGAATCCGTGGACGCCTACCGGGACCTGCGCGAGGAACTCGACCGGCTCGCCGGCCGGGTGAACGGGGATTATTCCGACCTCGACTGGACCCCGATCCGCTACCTGGCCCGCAGCTACTCGCGCGGGGTGCTGGCCGGCCTCTACCGTCTGGCGCGCGTGGGGCTGGTCACGCCCCTGCGCGACGGGATGAACCTCGTGGCCAAGGAATACGTGGCGGCGCAGAACCCCGACGATCCGGGGGTGCTGATCCTGTCCGAGTTCGCAGGGGCCGCCGAACGGATGGGGGCTGCGCTTCTGGTCAATCCGCACGATGTGGGCGCCACCAGCGAGGCGATCCGCCGCGCCATCGAGATGCCGCGCGAGGAGCGGCAGGAACGCTGGCAGGCGCTGGACCGCGAGGTGCGCGAACACGACGTCACCCGCTGGCGGCGCGACTTCCTGTCTGCCCTCGACGCCCTCGCCGCCGGAGCCGCCCCGTGACCGGCGGCGACCTCCGGGCGCTGCGCCTACACGAGCGCGACGCGCTGGTGCTGGATTTCGACGGCACGCTGGCGCCCATCGGCCCCGATCCCGACGCCGTGATGCTGCCGCACGGTGCGGCCGAGGCCCTGCACGGCCTGTCGCGGCGGCTGGGCGGAGCGGTGGCCGTCCTGTCGGGACGCGACCTGCGCGACCTGGCCCGCCGCGTTCCGGCGGGGCTGTGGCGCGCCGGCGGCCACGGGACCGAGATCCTGCCCCCCCATGCCCCGCCGCCGCCGGCCCCGCCGCCGCCGCCCGAGGCGCTGCTCGCCCCCCTGCGCGAGGCGGCCCGTCACGAAGGGGTCTGGATCGAGATCAAGGGGCCGGTCGTCGCGCTGCACTATCGCGCCGCCCCCGAGGCCGGCCCGGCCTGTCTGGAGGCGGCCGGACGGGCGGCGGCCGCCCTGCCGGGGCACAAGGCCCAACCGGGCAAGATGGTGGTCGAGGTCAAGCCGCTCGCGGCCGACAAGGGACTGGCCCTGCGCAGCCTGATGGACCGCAGCGCCTTCGCCGGCCGACGCCCCGTCATGGTCGGCGACGACGCGACCGACGAGGACGCGATGGAGGCGGCCCTTGCCCTGGGCGGGGTCGCCGTCAAGGTGGGCGAGGGACCGAGCGTCGCCGCCTGGCGGGCGGCCGATCCCGCGGCCGTCCTCGCCTGGCTCGGGCGGGAAGCGGCGGCGCCCCTGCAGGGCAAAGCGCCCTGACGGGGGAACCGGACCGGAAAGGCGGACGTTGGGGGCACGAGCGCGGCAGCCGGTCCGCCGGCCTGCAGCGCACCCATTCCTTGCCTTGGAGAATCATCGTGAAACGGCTTCTTCTTTCCACCGCGCTTCTGGGGGCCATGGCCGTCCCCGCCCTTGCCCAGAACCAGTTCCGTGCGGCGATGGAGCCCACCGAGATCCGGGCCTCCGACTTCATCGGCATGCGCGTGTATGCCACCGAAACTCCGCTCGAGACGACGATGGGCACGGGCGTGGCCGCCGATGGCACCGTGGCGGCTGACGGCACCGTGGCCGCGCCGGGCGCTGCTCCCTCGACGGGCTTCGGCGTCACCGGCATCCAGGACGGCTGGGTCGATGTGGGCCGCGTGGGTGACATCATCCTGTCGCGCGACGGCGGCATCGAGGCCGTGATCGTGGATATCGGCGGCTTCCTCGGCATCGGCGCGCGCCCCGTGGCCGTCAGCATGGACGCCATCCAGTTCGTCGCCGACAATGCCACGGCCGAACAGATCAACGACTTCTTCATCGTGTTCAACGCCTCGCGCGAGGTGCTCGAGCAGGCGCCGGAATACCAGTTCGGCACCGTCGCCCAAGGCCAGGTGGTCGAGGGCAACGGCGCGGCCGCCACGGGCGCAGCCACCGGGACGGTCGTGACGCAGGACGGCACGATGGCGGCTGACGGCACCATGGCCACGACCGGCCAGGGCGCCGCCGTGACCGAGACCGAGATGGCCGCCGACCAGACCGCCGTGGCTGCGGCCGATCCCGCCGCGGCCGGGCAGGTCCAGCAGGTCGAGGGGCAGACCACCGTGGCGCAGGACGGCACCGTCGTGACGACCGTGAACGGCGCCGACGGCACCGTGGCCGCCGATGGCACGATGGCCCAGCAGCCCGCCGGGACCACCACGGCCGCTCCGATGGCGGCCCAGCCGATCCAGCGCGAAGGCTTCCTCGCCGCCGAGCCGGAAATGCTGACCGCCGAGAACCTGACCGGCGCCAATGTCTTCGACGCCAACGACCAGAACATCGGCAACGTGAACGATCTCGTGCTGACCCAGGACGGCCAGGTGCAGCAGATCATCGTGGACGTGGGCGGCTTCCTCGGCCTCGGCGCCACGCCCGTCGCCCTGAACATGGACCAGGTCCAGGTCCTGCGCGGCGACGGCGGAATGTTCGGCAACGAGTTCCGCGTCTATGTCCCCATGACCCGCGAGCAGATCGAGGCCCTGCCCCGCTGGCAGAACTGATCGCACGCGCTCCGCTCACGACCGCCAGGGGGCCCTTCCGGGGCCCCCTTTCTTCATGTCCGAGGGTCGTGGTTGCTCCCGGCGCGGCAGGCTGGCAGGGTCCCGGCGCGACGCAGGGAGGAGACGATGAGGGCGATGGCGGAGCGGCGGCCGTGGCCGGGGGGGATGGCGATCCTGCTCGGCCTCCTTCTCGCCCTCTGGGCGGCCTGTCCCGCCCCCGCGCAGGACGCACCGCCCCCCGCGCTGCCGACCGAGCTGGCCGGAGATGCGGCGATCGAGCGGCTTCTGGCCGTCCTGCGCGACGATGCGGCCCGCGCCGTCCTGATCGAACGGCTGGAAGGGCTCGATCCGGCCGGTCCCGCAGCCGGCGCCGCGTCCGAGGCCCCCGCCCCTCCCGGTCTGGCCGAGACCCTGGCCGAGCGCACGGCGACGGCAGCCGCGCGTACGGCCGCCGACCTGCGCCGCGCCGTGCTCGAGGTCGGTCGCATCGGTCGCCTGGCCGGCCAGCTGCGCGACGCGGTCGCCGCCCAGCGCACCGAGGCGCTCGCGCTGCTGGCCACCATCCTGTCCACCATCGCCGCCTCGCTCGCCTTGGGCGAATGGGCCGGGCGGATCGCGCGGCGGCGGATCGGCCCCCTGACGGACGCCGGCCCCCTGCGGCGCACCTCCGGCGCCGCGGGGGTGATCCTGCTGCGTCTGGCTGCCGTTCTGGGAGCATGGGCGCTGGGCTATGCGCTGGCCGCGCTCGTGTTCTCCGCCGGCGCCCGGCCTTCGGCCCCCCAGGCCCTCTATCTCAACGCCTTTCTGGTCTTCGGCCTCGTCCGCGTGGGCCTTAGGGCCTTCGCCAATCCCGATGCGGACCGTGAACCCGCCTTCTCGCTGCTGCCGCCCGCGACGCAGCGCGCCGTGTTCGCGCCCCTGCGCGCCGTGGGCGGCATGGTCATCCAGGGCTTCCTGTTCGTCGTGCCGCTCGTTCATCTCTGGGCGGGCTTTGCCGCCGCGCGTCCGGCCCGGACCGCGGTGGCCACGCTCGCCGCGCTGGTCGCCCTGTGGGCCATCTGGGCGATCGCCCGGGCGCTCGATCGCAGCGCGTCGGCATCGCCCGTCCCCGCCGCCGCGCCACCGGCCGAGGAGCCCGCGCCGGCCGGTGCCGCCCCGCCTTCCGCCGAGCCGGCACCCGGCCTGATCGGCCCGCCGGCCCCGACGGCCGCCGCCGGCTCCATCCCGACCTCCGCCGCGGCCGGACCGGCCGTCGCCCGCGGCCTGCGCTCGGTCTGGCGCAGCCTCTGGCCGCCGCTCGCCGTGATCTATGTCGTCTATGCCTGGTTTGTCGCCGTCACCCGTCCGGCCCTGGTCGAGGAGATCGTCCTCGGCGGCACGATCCTGACCGCGCTGGCGATCGCGATGCTCCTGGCCGGCTTCGGCCTCCTGCGCCGCGCGCCCGCCGTGGCGGCCCCTCTCCCCCCGGGTCTCGTGGCCGCAGCCCCGACGCTGGCGCCGCGGATGGACCGCGTCGCCCGCGCCCTCGTGATCGCCCTCGGCCTCGCGCTTGCGGCCGCCGCCCTGCCGGTCGCGGCCTGGGGTTGGGGCTGGCTCGATGCGCGCGACCTGCTCGCGCGCGACTGGGTGCGGCTGGCCATCTGGCGCCTCGTCTCGGCCCTCGTGGTGCTGCTGGCTGCGGCGATGGTCTGGGCGGCCGTCGCCTCCTGGATCGACACACGCCTCGCCTCCGACCTCGGCGTGGCCCCCGCGCGGCGCCGCACGCTGCTGTCGCTGTTCCGCAACGCCTTCGGCGTCGCCGTTGGCGCGGTGGCGGTCATGGTCGCGCTGTCCCAGATCGGGATCAACATCGCCCCCCTTCTGGCCAGCGCCGGCGTGGTCGGACTGGCCATCGGCTTCGGCGCCCAGAAGCTCGTGCAGGACATCATCAACGGCATCTTCATCCAGCTCGAGAACGCGATGGATGTAGGCGATGTCGTGGGGGTGGCCGGCGTCACGGGCGGGGTGGAGCGCCTGACGATCCGCTCCGTCCGGCTGCGCACCATGGACGGGGCGACCCACATCATCCCCTTCTCCTCCGTGGACACGGTCACCAACCTCACGCGCGATTTCGGCTACCACGTGGCCGAGATCAGCGTGCCCTACGATCAGCCGGTGGATGCCGTGAAGGCGGCCATGCGCGATGCCTTCGAACAGCTGCGCGCCGAAAGCGACTTCGCCCGCGACATCGACGGGCCTCTCGACCTGCAGGGTGTCGTCGCGCTGCGCGACACGGGGATGCAGCTGCGCGCGCGGATCCGCACCCGGACGGGCCGGCAATGGGATGTGGGCCGGCGCTATTCGGAAATCCTCAAGGCCGTTCTCGATTCCCGCGGCATCGAGATCGCGGCGCCCTCGCGCACCATCATGTCGGCGCCCAGGACGCGCCCGGCCGAGGCTGCTGCACCCGCCGTGCCGCCGGCGCCTCCGGCCCCGGAGGGCGGGCGCGGATGAGGAACCCCCCGCCGGCGGGAACGTTGCCGCCGCAGAGGGCGGCAGGCCGCCCGTCACGTTCGGAGGCGCCATGAACATCAACTTCACGGGCTATTCGGGGCTGTTCGGCCTCGTGGTCCTGATCCTCAACATCTGGGCCATCATCTCGGTCGTGGGCTCGAACGCCACCACCGGCGCCAAGGTGATCTGGGTCCTGGCCATCCTGTTCCTGCCCATCCTCGGCTTCCTGGCCTGGCTCTTCTTCGGCCCGCGCAGCGCGCCGCGGCGCGGGGTCTGAGCGGACGGGGGGGGCAGGCGGTGGCCACGCGGGCGCTGTCGGCGTTCTGGTACATCTGGGACGTGATGGACCGCCTCAATCTCGGCGTGATCGCCGCCGGGGTCGCCTTCTATGCCGCGCTCGCCCTCTTCCCGACGCTCGCGGCCGTGATCATGCTGTGGAGCTGGTTCGCCGATCCCCACGCGATCGAGGTGGTCCTGGGCCTCGTGGCCGAGATCGTTCCCGAAGAGGTGTACGACACGATCGGCAACCAGGCGGTGGGCCTCATCAATGCCGGCGGCTCGCGCGGGATCGGCTGGGCCACCGTCCTGACGCTCGGCTTCGCCTTCTGGTCGGCCTATAATGGCGTCTCCGCCCTCATCCGCGGCCTCAACGCCGCCTACGACATCGGCCACCGCGCCAGCCTCTGGCGCCGGACGCTCGCCGATGTGGGGGTCACGCTCGCAGTGGGGGGCTTTGCCATCGTGGCCATCGCGGCGGTGGTCGTCGCCCCCGTGGTGATCGCCGTCGTCCCGCTCGGCCCCGCCGCCACCGTCGCGGCCGAGGTCGTGCGCTGGATCGTCGCGGTGGCAGGCGTGATGGTGACGCTCGGCATGATCTACCGCTTCGGGCCGAACCGGCGCGGACACCGCCCGCGCTGGATCACGCCCGGTGCGATCGTGGCCACGGTGGTCTGGATCCTCGCCTCCGTTGCCTTCTCGGTCTATCTCGGCAATTTCGGCCGCTACAACGAGATCTACGGCTCGCTCGGGGCGGCGGTGGCCCTTCTGGTCTGGCTCTACCTGTCGGCCTTCGTGGTCCTGCTGGGCGGCTGCCTCAACGCCGCGATCGAGGCGGGCGGGGCCGAGCGCCTCGAGGCGCAGCTGCGCGAGCAGGAGGACCGGGCGGCAGCCCCTCCGCCGCGCCCGGCCCCCTGATCCCGGCCGTCAAGCCGGGCGTGCCTCACTCCGCCGGGGCATCCTCCGCTCCGTCCTCAGCCCCGTCCTCCGCGTCGGCGCGGCCGAAGCTCTCCAGATAGGCCACGATGTCCACCGCCTGCTCCTCGTTGCGCACCCGGTAGGCCATCTGGCTGCGGGCCCCTGCATCGCCCAGCGCCTCGCGCAGATGCGCATTCGGGTCCAGGAGATAGGAGACGAGGTTCTCCTGCTCCCAGACCACGCCGAGCGCGCCATAGGCCTCCAGCGCGCGGGAATAGTTGAAATCCTCCCGGCTGCCCGGCACCCGGCCGACCACCTGGTAGAGGTTGGGGCCCGTGCGCGAGGCCCGCCCGGCCAGAACCTCGCCGGATTCGTCGGCGATGATGTGGCAGGACACGCACTGGCGCGCGAACAGGGTTTCTCCGGCGGCGGCGTCCCCTCCGGCATCCTGGGCGCAAAGCGCGGCAGGCGCGAGCAGGGTCACGGCTATGGCGGCAATCCTCATCGGTGCTGGCTCCTCCTGGGGGACCGCGTCCTGCGGCCCGCTGATCCTCATCGTAGCCGAAGAAGCGGGCCGGTCCAGCATCAGCGACGCCCTGCCGCTGCGCCCGCCCGCCCGGAACCGCCCGCGGGCGGGGACGTTCTTCCCGCATCCCCGGCCGCCTGCGGACGACCCGCGCGGCCCGGACCAGAGGAGCACCCCATGGGCCTTTTCACCAAGGACATCCAGACGCTGGACGACCTGTTCGTCCACACCCTGCAGGACATCTACTATGCCGAGCAGCAGATCACCAAGGCGCTGCCCAAGATGATCTCCAAGGCGACCGATCCGGCCCTCAAGTCCGGCTTCGAGCAGCACCTCAAGGAGACGGAGGGCCAGATCGAGCGCCTCGAGAAGGTCTTCGAGATGCACGGCGCCAAGGCCAAGGCGGTCAACTGCCCGGCGATCGACGGCATCATCAAGGAAGCCAACGAGATCGCCGGCGATGTGGCCGACAAGGAAGTGCTCGACGCCGCCCTTCTCGCCTCCGCCCAGGCCGTGGAGCATTACGAGATCACGCGCTACGGCACGCTGGTGGCCTGGGCCAAGCAGCTCGGCCGCGAGGATTGCGCGAGCGTCCTGCAGCAGAACCTCGACGAGGAATACGCCACCGACAAGAAGCTGACGGCGATGGCCGAATCCAAGGTCAACCGCCACGCCGCGGCCTGACCCGTCCGGTCCGTCCGGCGCGAGGGGCCCTCCGGGGCCCCTTGTCGTTGCGGGCCCGGCCACGCCCCCGCACCGGACGGCCCGGCCAGACACGCACAGGCCCTGTGCGGCCCGGCGCCTTCCGCACCCCCCGCAGCCGTCCCATGTCGGACCCGAAGCCCCCGGAGTGCGTCCCATGTCCGACCCTGCCCGCGACCTGTCGCTCGGCCTTGATACGTTCGGCGACATCACCCGCGGCCCCGACGGCCGCCTGCTGCGCGCCGACGAGGTCCTGCGCCACGTCGTGCAGGAGGCCGTGATCGCCGAACAGGCGGGCCTCGACGTCATCGGCCTGGGCGAGCACCACCGCGAGGATTTCGCCATCTCCGCGCCCGAGGTCGTCCTCGGCGCCATCGCCGGCCAGACGTCGCGCATCCGGCTCGGCACGGCCGTCACCGTGCTCTCCACCGACGATCCGGTGCGCGTGTTCCAGCGCCTGTCCACGCTCGACGCCGTCTCGGGCGGCCGGGCCGAGGTCGTCCTGGGGCGCGGCTCCTTCACCGAGAGCTACCGTCTGTTCGGCTTCGATCTGGCCGATTACGACCGCCTGTTCGAGGAGCGGCTGGACCTGTTCGCGCGGCTCCTGCGCGAGGAGCGCGTGACGTGGTCCGGCACCACGCGCCCGCCGCTGCGGGAGGAGACCGTCCATCCCCGGCCCGGTCCTGCCGGGCTCGTGGCCTGGGTGGGCGTCGGCGGCAGTCCCGAATCGGTCCTGCGGGTCGTGCGCTACGACCTGCGCCTGATGCTGGCGATCATCGGCGGCGACCCGCTGCGCTTCCGGCCCTATGTGGACCTCTACCTGAGGGCCTGCGCCGAAGCCGGCCGCCGTCCGCGCCCGATCGGGGTGCATGTCCCCGGCTTTGTCGCCGCCACCGACGAGGCCGCACGAGAGGCGCTCTGGCCGCATTATGCCGAGATGTTCGGCCGGATCGGGCGCGAACGCGGCTGGCCCCCCGTGACGCGGGACCGCTTCCTGGCCGAGGTCGAGCGCGGCGCGCTCTTTGCGGGCTCGCCCGAGACGGTGGCACGCAAGATCGCCCGGACGGTGCGGGGACTAGGCCTGGCCCGGTTCGACCTGAAATATGCCAACGGCCCCATGCCCCACCCGGAACTGGTCGAGACGATCCGCCTTTATGGCGAACGGGTCGCCCCGATGGTGCGCGACATGATCTCGACCGACAAGGCCGCCTGACGGGGCTCCGGCCCCTCGACCGTCGACAGCGCTTTGGGCTCCGGCGCGTTAACCGGATCTTAACCCGGATCTGGCATCCTGGCTCCGAGGGGCGCGAATCGGGCGTGCCGCGCCCGTCGCGGCAGGGCGGCCGGTGCGGGACGGTCGCCGGGGCGCGATCACTGGGCGGCGCGGCGCATGGCGGTCAGGCTCTGCAGATAGGCGGCGAATTCGTGGCGCAGATCCTCGCGCGCCAGACCGAAGGCGACCGTCGCCTGGAGGAACCCGGCCTTGGAGCCGCAATCGAACCGCTCGCCGCGGAAACGGTAGCCATAGACGGGGCGTCCCTGCTGGACCTCCATGGCGATCGCATCGGTGAGCTGGATCTCCCCGCCCGCCGCGGGACGGATGCGCTGGAGATTCACGAGCACCCGCGGAGTCAGGATGTAGCGGCCGATGACAGCGAGGTTGGAGGGCGCCTGGCCGGCGGGGGGCTTCTCGACCATGCCCCTGACCGTCACGAGAGACCCCATGTCCTCGGCCACGTCCAGGACCCCGTAGGACGAGGCGGCTTCCGGGGGCACCTCCATGGCCGCCACCATGCAGCCGCCGGTCTCCTCGTGCGCCTCGACCATCTGCTGCAGGCAGGGCTTCTCGGCGGCGATGACATCGTCGGGCAGGATCACGGCAAAGGGCTCGCGCCCGATCAGCCGCCGCGCGCAGCCCACGGCATGGCCCAGACCCATCGCCTTGTGCTGGCGGATATAGGCGATGGCGCCGGATTCCATGTTGGTGGCCTTCAGCGCCTCGAGCAGCTCCTCCTTGCCGTCGCGGCGCAGCTTGGCCTCGAGTTCGGGGGCGTGGTCGAAGTAATCCTCGAGCGCCGACTTGCCGCGCGCCGTCACGAAGATGAATTCCTTGATGCCGGCCGCCCGCGCCTCGTCGATGGCGTACTGGATCAGGGGGCGGTCCACCAGCGTGAGGATCTCCTTGGGGACGGCCTTGGTGGCCGGCAGAAAGCGCGTCCCCAGTCCGGCAACGGGGAAGATCGCCTTGGTCACCTTCTGCTTCATCGTTTCCGCTCCCGCCGATGCTGACCGGCCCCAACCTATCACGCAAGGCCGCGACGGCAATGCGACGCCGCCGCGGCGGGTTCAGGGCATGCCGCTCTGCGCCAGCAGCGCCTCGACCCGCGGCACGTCCTCGGGATTGTTGACCTCCCAGAAGGGCTGGCCCCGCGCCTCCACCTCGACGGCCAGGACCACGGCGCCGCGCTCGAGGAACCGCAGCTGCTCGAGCCCCTCGGCCGATTCGAGCGCCCCCGGCTCCCAGCCGCGATAGGCCTGCAGCGCCTCAGGGCGGTAGGCGTAGAGGCCCACATGATGCAGCGCCGCCGACAGCGCGCCCTCGGCCGCGTCCGGCGCGCCGAAGGGGAGCACCTCCTTGGAGAAGTAGAGCGCCCGCCCGCCCCGGCCCCGCACGCAGGTGGTTCCCCCCACGCGCCCCGCACGACGGTCGGCCCTGAACTGCGCAAGCATCCGGCCCTCCATGCGCAGGACCGGCGTGGCCAGCGCCGCCGCGGGATCGGCCGCCAGCGCGGCGAGGAGCGGGGGCACGAACCAGGGCGGCGTCAGCGGCGCGTCGCCCTGGAGGTTGACCACCGCCTCCCACGCCCCGCCCAGCGCGTCCAGCACCTCGGCGCAACGCTCGGTGCCGTTGCGCGGCCGGTCGGAGGTCATCACGACCTCGGCGCCGAAGGCTTCGGCGTGATCGCGGATGCGCCCGTCCTCGGTCGCGACCACCACGCGATCGATCCCCGGAACGGCCCGGGCGGCGTCCCAGCTGCGCCGCAGCAGGCTGCGCGCCTCTCCCCCGGCTCCGCGCAGGGGAACGAGCGGCTTGCCGGGAAAGCGCGACGAGGCGAAGCGCGCCGGCACGATCAGAAGCACGGCCATCGCGCTCAGGCTCTCCCGGCCAGCTGGACGCCGGGTGCAAAGGCCAGGAAATGCGGGTTCTCCCAGCCCGGCTTGCCGTAGCGGAGCGGCGCATGGTCGGAGAGCCGCACGACATGCCCGCCAGCCCCGCGCAGGACGGCCTGCCCTGCGGCCGTGTCCCATTCCATGGTCCGCCCCAGCCGCGGATAGAGGTCTGCCTCTCCCGCCGCCACGAGGCAGAACTTGAGCGACGAGCCGGCCGAGCGGAACTCGGACACCGCATAGCGTGCGATATAGGCGTCGGTGGCGGCGTCGCGGTGGCTCTTGGACGCGACGACGCGCAGCGCGGCATTGTCGGGCTCGGCCACATGCAGCGGCCGGGTGCCCTCTGCCGCCTCCTCCACCGCGCGGCCGTCGGGCTCGGTGCGGAACAGCCGCCCGGAGGCCGGGGCATAGACCACGCCGCGCAAGGGCTCGCCGTTCTCGACATAGGCGATGTTGACGGTGAAATCGCCCGCGCCGCGCAGGAACTCCTTTGTGCCGTCGAGCGGGTCCACGATCAGGAACGCCCCGGGGGCACGGCCCGCCTGGCTCGCCGCGCGCTCCTCGGTGACCACGGGCACGTCCGGAAAGGCTGCGCCGAGGCCCTCGGCGATGATGCGGTCCGCCGCCAGATCGGCCGCCGTCACCGGCGAGCGGTCGTCCTTGAGCGCGGCGCCGAGGCTGCCGCCCGCCTCGGCCTCGGCCCGAACGGCCAGGATCGCCGCGCCCGCCTCTCGCGCCAGGCGCGCCATCGTCTCCGCAAGACGGTCGTGATCCATGGCGCATCTCCGTTGCCGCTGGGCCCGGCGCTCCTTATGGTGGCGGCACGGCGCGGGAGCAAGAAACCCCGCCCCCCGGGGACGAGGCGGCAGAGGAAGACGGCGGATGCCCGACGGCGCAACCGGCGGACCGGCAGCACAGATGCCCGCGCCGCCCATCCCCCGCCGCCCCCTGCCGCGGCCGAGCGCCTGGCGCGGCGCGCTGGTGCTGATGGGGCTCATCTACCACTCCACCGTGCGCAACGTCCGCAAGTCCCACCGCAATGCGGTCGCGGGCCTGCTGATCAACGTGCTGCAGACGGTGATCTTTCTGGCCGCCTTCTTCTTCATGTTCACGCTCCTGGGGGTGCGGGGCAGCGCCATCCGCGGGGACTTCCTGCTCTACCTGATGACAGGGATCTTCCTGTTCATGGTCCACACCAAGGCCGTGGCCGCCGTGGTGAAGGCCGAAGGACCGACCTCTCCGATGATGCAGCACGCCCCCCTGACCACGGCCGTCACGATGGCCTCCTCGGCGCTCGCGGCCCTCTATCTGCAGATCCTGTCGGCGGGGATCATCCTGTTCGCCTACCATGTCGCCTGGACCCCCGTGACGATCGACCAGCCCCTGGGCGCGCTGGCGATGCTGCTTCTGGCCTGGTTTTCGGGGGCGGCCGTGGGGGTCTGCTTCGCCGCCCTCAAGCCCTGGTTCCCCGAGGCGGTGCAGATCGGGGCATCCGTCTATTCGCGCGCCAACATGGTCGCCTCGGGCAAGATGTTCGTGGCCAACACCCTGCCGGGCAGCCTTCTGGTCTTCTTCGACTGGAACCCCCTCTTCCATACCATCGACCAAGCGCGGGGCTATGTGTTCCTCAACTATGCTCCCCGCTTCAGCTCTTGGGAGTACGCGCTATGGCTTTCGCTGATCCTCTTGGTGATCGGACTGCTGGGAGAGAGCTACACGCGGCGGCACGCCTCGCTCAGCTGGGGCATGGGGCGCTGATGGCGGCGCGGGCCGCCGGGAAGGGTCTCGCAGCGCTGGCGGCAACCCTCCTGCTGCTGGTCTGGGGGGCGGGCGCCATGGCCCAGGACCTGCCCGCCCGCTTCACGGTCGCCGGCGTCGCCGCGGGCGACGTGCTCAACGTCCGGGCCGCCCCCTCGGCCTCCGCGCGCATCCTCGGGACGCTCGCCCCGGGCGACACGGGGGTGGAGATCGTGCGCCTGTCGCCCGACGGTCGCTGGGGTCTCATGCCGCTGCGCGAAGGCTCGGGCTGGGTGTCCATGCGCTATCTCGCCCGCGAGGCCCCCTCTCCGACCCCGCTGCCCCGCCCGCTTCTCTGCCGGGGCACCGAGCCCTTCTGGTCGCTGACGCTCGACACGCGCGGCGCCCGGTTCGAGCGCATGGGCGAGGGGGCCATCCCGCTGCGCCAGCACGGGGAGGTGGCGGGCTTCCGCGGCGGCGTGGCCGCCTTCGATGCCGGGGGCGAGACGCTCGACCTGACCGTCATCCGGCAGGCCTGCTCGGACGGGATGAGCGACCGGCCCTATGGCTTCACGGCCTTGGTCTGGAACCGGGGGGAGTTGTTCCTGGAAGGCTGCTGCGCCCTGTCCGCACGCTGAGACGGTCCGGCAGGCCCATTGACAAGCCCGGGTCGGGCTGGAACGCATGGCTGGCGCAGGGGAGCCGCCATGACCACCATGCCGGAGGCCGTCACCACGGGCGCGTGCGACGGCACGCCGTGCCGCCGCCCCTTTCCCACTCCCAGCTGACCAGGACAACCCATGACCATCACGCCCATCCTGCTGTGCGGCGGCTCCGGCACGCGGCTCTGGCCTCTGTCGCGCAAGAGCTTTCCCAAGCAGTTCGCCCCGCTTCTCGGCGAGGAGAGCCTGTTCCAGGCTTCGGCCCGGCGCCTGTCGGGGCCGGGTTTCGGTCATCCGGTCGTGGTCACGGCCGAACCCTTCCGCTTCATCGCCGCCGAGCAGATCGCGGCCGCCGGCCAGCCCGGTGCCGCCCTCCTGATCGAACCCGAGGGGCGCGACACGGCGCCGGCGATCCTCGCTGCCGCGCTCTTTGCCGCCGCCGAGGACCCGGCCGCGCTCCTGCTCGTGGCGCCCTCCGACCACGTCATCCCCGATGCCGAGGCGTTCCGTGCCGCCGTTGCGGCCGGCCGGCCGGCAGCCGAGGAGGGGCGCATCGTCACATTCGGCATCCGGCCCGACCGGGCCGAGACGGGGTATGGCTATCTCGAGCTCGACGAGGCGCCCGACCTGACGGCGCCCCCGGCCCCCCACCCGCTTCGCGCCTTTGTCGAGAAACCCGACGCCGCCCGGGCCGAGGCCATGGTGGCCGGGGGGCGGCATCTCTGGAACGCGGGCATCTTCCTGTTCCGCGCCGATGCCCTCCTGCGCGAGGCGCGCGAGCATGCGCCCGACCTGCTCGACGCGGCCGAGGCCGCCCTGGCGGGGGCGAGCCGGGATCTGGGCTTCATCCGGCTCGACCCGTCGCACTGGAGCCGCGCCCCCGCCATCTCCATCGACTATGCCCTGATGGAGAAGGCCCGCGCGCTCAGCGTGGTGCCGTTCGCGGGACGGTGGTCGGATCTGGGCGACTGGGCGTCCGTCTGGCGCGAGACGGAAGAGGCCGGCCTGTCTCGCGGAGGCCAGGCCACGGCCATCGACTGCGAGGGCACGCTCCTGCGCTCCGAATCGCCCGGGCAACGGATCGTCGGGATCGGCCTGCGCGACATGGTCGCGGTGGCGATGCCCGACGCCGTCCTGGTCGCCCCGCGCGACCGCGCCCAGCAGGTCAAGGAGGCCGTCGCCGCGCTGAAGGCCGAACGCGCCCCCCAAGCCGAGAGCTTTCCCCGCGACCACCGGCCCTGGGGCTGGTTCGAGAGCCTGGCGATGGGCGACCGCTTCCAGGTCAAGCGGATCGTGGTCAAGCCCGGGGGCGCGCTCTCGCTCCAGAGCCACCACCACCGGGCCGAGCACTGGATCGTGGTCCAGGGCACCGCGCGCGTGACCGTGGACGACGAGGTGCGCCTGCTGACGGAGAACCAGTCCGTCTACATCCCCCTTGGCGCGATCCACCGCCTCGAGAATCCCGGCAAGCTGCCCATGGTCCTGATCGAGGTCCAGACCGGCGCCTATCTCGGCGAGGACGACATCGTGCGCTACGAGGACGTGTACGCGCGCAGCTGACCGTTCCGGGTCCCGGGCGGCGCAGTGACGCGGCGGCTGTCATAAAACTATTACACTCCTGTTACAAAAGCATCGCCTGCGGCGAGTAGCTGGGGCGCGAGGCGGGTGCCTTCCGGCGCCCTCCCGCCAGGAGACAAATCAGGAGCAACCTCATGTCTCACGCGACCCTCACGGTCTCGACGGTGGCGCTCATCGCGCTGGCCGCGACCGGCGCCTTCGCCCAGAGCCGTCAGGAAATCCGCATCGTCGGCTCCTCGACGGTGTTTCCCTACAGCCAGGCGGTGGCCGAGCAGTTCGCCAACCAGACCGGCGCGCCCTCGCCCATCGTCGAATCGACGGGCACCGGCGGCGGCTTCCAAGCCTTCTGCGCCGGCATCGGCGAGCAGCACCCCGATATCGCCGGCGCCTCGCGCGAGATGCGCCCCTCCGAATGGGAACTCTGCCAGCAGAACGGCGTGACCGACATCTCCGAGGCGCTGATCGGCTATGACGGGCTCTCGATCGTGATCTCGCGCCAGAACGACTTCGACTGGGATCTCTCCCTGGAAGAAATCTATCTCGCGCTCGCCGCGCAGGTTCCGGTGGACGGCGAGTGGGTGGACAACCCCTATCAGCGCTGGAGCGAGATCGACCCCGAACTGCCCGACATCCCGATCCTGGTCTATGGCCCGCCGCCGACCTCCGGCACGCGCGACGCGTTCGTGGAACTCGCGATGCATGAGGGCTGCAAGGAACTCGACTACGTCCAGCAGGGCGGGTTCGATTCGGCCTGGATCAACGAGAACTGCTCGCGGATGCGGACCGACGGTCCCTTTGTCGAGGCCGGCGAGAACGACAACCTGATCGTCCAGCGCCTGCAGGCCGATCCGAACGCCATGGGCATCTTCGGCTACTCGTTCCTTTACGAGAACCTCGACACGCTCAAGGACGTCAACATCAACGGCGTCGAGGCCAATCTCGACACGATCGCCTCGTTCGAGTATCCGATCGCGCGTCCCCTCTACATCTACATCAAGAACGCGCATCGCGGCGTGATCCCGAACCTCCAGGAGTTCGTGGAGGAATACATGTCCGAGGACGCGCTGGCCCGCGACGGCTACCTGGCCGAGCGGGGCCTCGTGTCGCTGCCCGACGACGTGCGTGCCCAGACCCAGGAAGCCGTGATCGCCGGCGCCTCCATGTCGGCGCCCGAGTGATCTGACACCTGCGCCCCGCCCGATCCGCTCGGGCGGGGCCCCCTCCAGCCGGGGTCCCCATGACCACGATCGCGTTCGCGACGCTGCTCGCCCTCTCGCTGCTCGCCTATGTCTGGAACCGCCAGGCGGCCGGAGCCATCCGGGCCGGCGGCACGCGGCTTCACTCGCTGACCGGATTTCACGGCCTGTACGGCCTTCTCGTGGTGCTGGTCCCGGTGCTGGTTCTCCTGCTGCTCTGGCTGGCCTTTCAGCGGCCCGTCATCGAGCGGTTCCTGATCGCCTCGCTCCCGCCCGGAACCTACGATGTCCTCGATACCGGCGGGCGACAGCTTCTCCTGTCGGAGATCCGGTCCATCGCCGGCGGCGTCGTCTTCGGAGAGCCCGACGCGTGGAAGATCGAGGCCGCCCAGCGGCTGGTGGCGCTGCGCGAAACCTCCGCCCTCCTGATGGTCGCCGCCGCGGCCGGGCTGGGCCTCGTCCTGATGCTGTGGGCGCGCCGGTGCGTCTCGGCCAGCTTCCGGGCCCGTCAGGGGGTCGAGCGGATCGTCATGGGGATCATGGTGTTCTGCTCGATCGTCGCCATCGCCACGACGATCGGGATCGTCGCCTCGCTGGTCTACGAATCCGCCCTGTTCTTCCGCATGGTGCCCATCACCGAATTCCTGTTCGGGACCCGCTGGGAGCCGCAGATGCCCATCCGCGCCGACCAGATCGCGGCCGAAGGGGCCTTCGGTGTGGTGCCGGTATTCCTCGGCACCCTGGTGATCATGGTCGTGGCCCTCACGGTGGCCGTGCCGATCGGTCTGCTGACCGCCATCTACCTCAACGAGTTCGCCAGTCCCGCCTTTCGCGCCTGGGCCAAGCCGGTGCTCGAGATCTTGGCGGGCGTCCCGACGGTCGTGTACGGCTTCTTCGCCATCCTGGTCGTCGCGCCCTTCCTGCGCCAGACGGGCACGCAGCTCGGCCTCGCCGTGTCGCCGAACACTGCGCTGGCCGCGGGCAGCGTGATGGGGATCATGCTCATCCCCTTCATCTCCTCCTTCACCGACGACGCGCTTTCGGCGGTGCCGCGCTCGCTGCGCGACGGGGCTCTCGCGCTCGGCGCCACGCGGGGCGAGACGATGATGAACGTCCTCTTCCCGGCCGCCATTCCCGGCATCGCCGGCGGCATCCTTCTCGCCGTGAGCCGCGCCATCGGCGAGACGATGATCGTGGTCATGGCCGCCGGCCTGATGGCGTCCATGACCATCAACCCGCTCGACGCGGTGACCACCGTGACCGTGCAGATCGTCACGCTGCTGATCGGCGATACCGCCTTCGACAGCCCCAAGACTCTGGCGGCCTTCGCGCTCGGACTCCTGCTGTTCCTGGTCACGCTGGGCATCAACGTGCTGGCGCTGCGGATCGTCCGCAAGTACCGCGAAATCTACGACTAGAGGCGACGCATGGCCGACACCCCCCTTTATGGCGCGGACAGCCCGGCGGGCTCCGTCATCGACCGCATCCGACCCGGTCTGGCCGCGCGCCGCCGCAAGGAGCTGCGGCTCAAGATCTACGGCCTTGTGGCCATGGGCATCGCCTTCGGGATGCTCGCGCTGCTGATCGGCTCGCTCGTCTTCACGGGCTGGCGCGCCTTCACGCAGACCCATGTGACGCTGGACGTGTTCCTCGACCCTGCCGAGATCCGGGCCGAGACCCTCCCGCGCGGCGGCTTCGACTCGGTCCTCGAGGCCAGCCTGCTGCAATATTTCCCCGAGGCGACCGAACGCGCCGAGCGGCGGGAGGTGATGGGGATCCTGTCCAACGGGGCCCAGTTCATCCTGCGCGACCGCGTCGTCGCGGACCCCTCACTGATCGGGCAGACGATCCGCGTGACGGTGCCCACCTCCGACAGCTACGACCAGCTCCGCAAGGGCCTGATCGACCGCGAGACGCCCGAGCGGCTGCGCCGGCTCAACGATGCCCAGGTGGAGCGCTTCGACCGGCTGGAGGCCGCCGGGGTCGTGAGCCAGCCGCTCAACTGGGCGCTGCTGCGCAACGCCGACAGCCGTTTCCCCGAACTCGCGGGCCTGCGCGGCGCGCTGGTCGGGTCGTTCTGGCTGCTGCTGATCTGCTTCCTGATCTCGTTCCCCCTCGGCATCGCCGCGGCGATCTATCTCGAGGAATTCGCCCCGAAGAACCGGGTTTCCGACCTCATCGAGGTGAACATCAACAACCTGGCCGCCGTTCCGTCGGTCGTCTTCGGCCTCTTGGGCCTAGCGGTGTTCATCAACTGGTTCGGCATGCCGCGCTCGGCGCCCATCGTCGGGGGGATGGTGCTGGCGCTGATGACGCTGCCCACCATCATCATCGCCACGCGGGCGGCGCTCAAGGCCGTGCCGCCCTCCATCCGCGAGGCCGCGCTCGGCGTCGGCGCCTCGCGCCAGCAGGTGGTGTTCGGCCATGTGCTCCCGCTCGCCATGCCGGGCATCCTGACGGGGACCATCATCGGCCTGGCCCAGGCCTTGGGCGAGACGGCCCCCCTTCTGCTGATCGGGATGAACGCCTTCATCACCTCGGCCCCGGACGGTCCCTTCCAGGCCGCCACGGCCCTGCCCACCCAGATCTTCATCTGGGCCGACAGCCCCGAACGGGGCTTCGTCAGCCGCACCTCGGCCGCGATCCTGGTGCTGCTCAGCTTCCTGATCGCGATGAACGCCCTTGCCATCTTCCTGCGTCAGCGCTTCCAGCGCACGTGGTGACCGCCGGAGCCTGCCCATGAACGACATGCGACTGACCCAGAGGACCGACGTGAGCCAGACCAAGATCGCCGCCCAGCACGTCGATGTCCATTACGGCACGACCCACGCCATCAAGGACGTGTCGGTGGAGATCGGCGACCGCCTCGTGACCGCCTTCATCGGCCCCTCCGGCTGCGGCAAGTCCACCTTCCTGCGCTGCCTCAACCGGATGAACGACACGGTGGCCTCCGCACGCGTGACGGGGCGCATCACGCTCGACGGCGAGGACATCTATGCGCCGTCGGTGGACCCCGTGCAGCTGCGCGCACGCGTGGGCATGGTCTTCCAGAAGCCCAATCCCTTCCCCAAGTCGATCTACGAGAACGTGGCCTACGGGCCCAAGATCCACGGCCTTGCGCGCAACCGGGCGGAACTCGACGGGATCGTGGAGCGCAGCCTGCGGCGCGCGGCCCTGTGGGAGGAGGTCAAGGACCGCCTCCAGGCGCCCGGCACCGGCCTGTCGGGCGGCCAGCAGCAACGCCTGTGCATCGCGCGCGCCATCGCGACCGAGCCCGAGGTGCTGCTGATGGACGAGCCCTGCTCGGCCCTCGACCCGATCGCCACCGCCCAGGTGGAGGAGCTGATCGACGAGCTGCGCCAGACCTATGCGGTCATCATCGTGACCCATTCCATGCAGCAGGCCGCGCGGGTGAGCCAGCGGACCGCCTTCTTCCATCTCGGCCATCTCGTCGAGTACGGCGAGACCGGGCAGATCTTCACCAATCCGCGCGATCCGCGCACCGAATCCTACATCTCCGGCCGCATCGGCTGAGGCGCCGCCGATGACCCCGTCCCTTCCCGTCGCGGAGATCCGCATGCAAGACCAGCACATCCTCAGCGCCTATGACCGCGACCTCGAGGCGCTCCAGGCGCTTGTCCTCAAGATGGGCGGCCTCGTGGAGGACGCGATCCTGAAGGGCGGGGACGCCCTTTCCGCGCTGGACACCGAGATGGCCGAGCGGGTGCGCCGGGGCGATGCCGTCATCGACGGACTGGAGGAGACGATCAACGAGGAGGTCGCCCGCGTCATCGCGCTGCGCGCCCCGGTGAGCCGCGACCTGCGGGTGCTGCTGTCCGTGCTGCGCTTGGCCGCCTCGCTCGAGCGCGTGGGCGATTACGCCAAGAACATCGCCAAGCGTGTGACCGTCCTGTCCCAGAGCCGCAGCATCAACGGCGCGGACGCCTCGCTGCGGCGCATGGGCCGCGAGGTGCAGGGCATGCTGCGCGACACGCTCGACGCCTTCGTGCGGCGCGACGCCGCGCTGGCCGCCGACGTGCTGGCCCGCGACGAGACCGTGGACCAGATGTACAACGCCCTGTTCCGCGAGATCCTGACCTTCATGATGGAGGACCCGCGCACCATCACCCCGGCCATGCACCTCCATTTCGTCGCCAAGAACCTCGAGCGCATGGGCGACCTGGTCACCAACATGGCCGAGCAGGTGATCTATCTCGTCACCGGGTCCAGACCCGCCGACGAACGGCCCAAGGGGGACCGCACCGCCTTCATGGGGGCCGAGGACCCCGAGGACCCGAGTTCGTGACGCCCCTGTTGCGGAGCTGACCCGTGGCTGCTGCCCATCCTGCCCTTGCCCCCCATGTGCTGCTCGTCGAGGACGAGCCTGCCCAGCGCGAATTGCTGGCCTACAACCTCGAGGCCGAGGGGTTCCGCGTCACCCAGGCGGCCGATGGCGACGAAGGACTCGTGGCGCTGCGCGAGGACCCGCCCGACGTGGTCGTGCTCGACTGGATGCTGCCCGGCGTGTCGGGCATCGAGCTGTGCCGCCGGCTGCGCGCGCGGCCCGAAACCCGCGCGATCCCGGTCATCATGCTCTCGGCCCGGTCGGAGGAAAGCGATCGCATCCGGGGTCTCGAGACGGGGGCGGACGACTATGTCATCAAGCCCTATGCCGTGGCCGAGCTGCTCGCCCGGGTCCGCGCCCAGCTGCGCCGCGCGCGCCCCGCGACGGTGGGCCAGATCCTCGAGTGGGAGGACATCACGCTCGATGCCGAGACCCACCGCGTCACGCGCGCGGGCTGCCGGCTCAAGCTCGGGCCGACCGAGTTCCGCCTGCTGGCCGTGCTGATGGAGAAGCCCGGCCGGGTCTGGTCGCGCGAGCAGCTCCTCGACCGCGTCTGGGGCCGGGAAGCCTATGTGGATACGCGCACGGTGGACGTGCATGTGGGCCGGCTGCGCAAGGCGCTGATGGCCGAGGGCGGCAGCGATCCGCTGCGCACGGTGCGCGGGGCGGGCTACTCGCTCGGCTGACGCACGCAGCCCCGTCTCCGTGCCCCGCCGGACCGCCCCGCCCCGGCCGATTCGCCCGCCTGTCCCGACACTGCCACGAATGTCTTAAGATCCGGTTAACGCCGCCCTCGGGCCTCGCGGCGCGCGGCCCGGCCGGAGGGCGCGAACGCCGCCTCAGCCCTCCTTGAGCAGGCGGCGCTTCTGGCGGTCCCAGTCGCGTGCGGCCTCGGTCGCGCGCTTGTCGTGCAGCTTCTTGCCTTTGGCGATCCCGAGCCTGAGCTTCACGCGCCCCTTGTCGTTGAAATACATCGCGAGCGGCACGATGGTCATGCCCTCGCGCCGGGTGGCCGACCACAGCCGCGCCAGTTCGCGGCGGTTGACGAGGAGCTTGCGGCGGCGCCGCTCCTCGTGGCCCCAGGTGCGCGCGGGCTCGTAGGGAGCGATGGAGGCGTTGACGAGCCAGAGTTCCCCGTCCTCGACGGCGGCATAGGAGTCGGCGATGTTGCTCTTGCCGGTCCGCAGCGACTTGACCTCGCTGCCCATCAGCACGATGCCGGCCTCGAGGTCGTCCTCGATGCTGTAATCGTAGCGCGCGCGCCGGTTCTCGGCGATGGTCCTGCGGGCGGGGTCGGAGGGCTTGGCCATGGTCCGCCCGAGATAGGCGCCCCCGCGCCCGCGGTCAAACGGCCTCAGCCGCCCTCGGTCCAGGCGCGCAGCACCGCGCGCTCCTCCTCGGTGAGGCCGGTGAGGTTGCCCGGCGGCATGGCCCGGCTCAGCGCGGCCTGCAGGCGGATCGCCTGCGCCTGTCCGGCGATCTGGGCGTCGGTCTCGAGCATCACCCCCTTGGGCGGCCAGAGCAGGCGGCCCCAATAGGGCTCGGCCGCGTGGCACATGGCGCAGCGGCCCAGCACGATGTCGCGCGCGGCCTCCCAGTGGGGCGAGTCCATGCGCCGCAGCGCCTCGGCCGTGGGCGCCCGGGCATCCGCGCGCTCGGGCGTGAAGGCCTGCGGGGCGGAAAGCCAGGCGATGGCGAGAAAGATCAGGACCGTCGCGGCCCAGGTCCAGTGCGGGTGCCCCTTGCGCGCATGGACCGTGTTGAACCAGTGCCGGATCGTCACCCCCATCAGGAACACGAGCGAGGCGATGGCCCAGGCATTCTCGCCCCCGAAGGCGAGGGGGTAGTGGTTGGACAGCATCAGGAAGATGACGGGCAGCGTGAGGTAGTTGTTGTGCGTCGAGCGCTGCTTGGCGATGCGGCCGTACTTCGCGTCGGGCCGGCGCCCGGCGAGCAGGTCGGCGACCACGATCTTCTGGTTGGGGATGATGGTGAAGAAGACGTTGCCCGTCATGATCGTGGCCGTGAAGGCCCCCAGATGCAGCAGCGCCGCCCGGCCCGAGAAGACGGCGGTATAGAACAGCGCCATCAGAACGATCAGCGCGAACAGCCCCAGCATGAGCCGCAGCGGCTCGTCCCCGAAGCGCGAGCGGCACATCGCGTCATAGGCCACCCAGCCGAAGGCGAGCGAGGCGGCCGAGATCAGGGCCCCCTGCCAGACGGGGATGTCGAGCACGGTGGGGTCGATCAGGAACAGCTCGCCCCCGATCCAGTAGACCAGCACGAGGAGCGCGAAGCCCGACAGCCAGGTGGCATAGCTCTCCCACTTGAACCAGGTGAGATCGGCGGGCATGCGCTCGGGCGCGACGAGGTATTTCTGGATGTGGTAGAAGCCGCCCCCGTGGACCTGCCATTCCTCGCCATCCGCGCCCGAGGCGAGGCGGCGGTCGCGGTGCAGCCCCAGATCGAGCGCGATGAAATAGAAGCTCGAGCCGATCCAGGCGATGGCGGTGACGACATGGAGCCAGCGGACCGCGAATTCCGCCCAGTGCCACAGCACCGCCCAGTCGTACATGGTCCCGCCCCTCCGTTCCGGTTCCCGGAGCCAAAGCCGCCGGCAGGCCGGGCGTCAAGGGCGCCCGCTCAGGGCGGAAGGGGCAGGTCGTTGAGCCGCAGGGTGCCGTCCGCCGCCGTCTCGAGGCGCCCCTCGCGGATGTCGGGGCCGACCGCCCGGAAGCCCGCGCCGAGGGCCAGCCGCACCGCCAGCGCGTCCTGCGGCGCAAGCCAGCCCCCTGCCACCAGGCTGTCGAGCAGCCGGTCGAGCCCGGTCAGCCGGAGGATGGCCGCGCCTTCGGCCCGCGGCAGGCTGCCGTCCTCGGGGAATGCGCCGTCCGGGAACAGGAACGCGCCCGATCCGGTCGCCGCCAGCCCCAGCCCCGCCAGGTCGAGCCGCCGCAGTTCGACCGACTCGATCCGGGGGGGCGGCGGCGGCTCTGTTTCCCCCTCTGCCGCCGCGGCGACGGCGGCCCAGTCGGCCGTCATGCGGCCGGCCAGGTCGAGCACAAGGCGGAACGGGCCGCGGGGGAGGTGGCCCTCGGGATCGAGGGCGGCCCAGGCCGCCTCGTCGGCGGTGATGTCGCCGATCGCGAGGCGGGTACGCCATTCGCCGGGCGCGACAGGGAGCCGCAGGAGGACGTCGCCCCCCTCGAAGGCGAGGGCGAGGTTCTCGAGCCCCAGATCCGGCAGTCCGAACGTGGCCGTGCCGCTGCTGTAGGTCGTCCCGATCGCGAGCGCCTCGCGGTCGAGGCGGAGCGATCCCGTGGCCGGCCCGCTCTCGGCGACGTAGTCGAAGGGAAAGGGAAACCCGGTCGCCGTCACCGCCTGCCGCGACGCACCGCCCTCCACCGCCAGATCGAGGACGAGCCCCCCCTCCAGCGCGGCGACCAGAGCCGCAGCCGAGGCGAGGATGTCGGCGAGGCGCGCGCCCTCGGGCAGGACCAGCGTTCCCTCGGCCGACAGGTCGCCGTCATGGACGGTGGCCTGGCTGCCGGTCCCGTCGCCGAACGGGTCGGGCGTCTCGCTGAGCGAGGCATAGCCCTGCGCCTCCAGCCGCAGAGACCAGGGCGAGGCGACCGTCCCCAGACCGGCCAAGGCGATTGTCGGGGCGCGGACCTCCAGCGCGAAGAGGCTTGCGCCCCCCTCCTCCAGAAGCCGCAGACGGTCGGCCCGTCCCTCGTAGCGCAGGCCCGCCCCGTCCTCGCGGGCGCGGAGGGAGAGGTCGGGCAGTTCGAGCCGGGACAGCCCGTCCGGGCGGCGCTGCTCGACGAGGCCGTTGGGCGCCAGGCCCGGATCGATCTCCACACTCCCGTCGCCGAGCGGGCGCAGGATCACGTCCCCGCTCCCCCCGGGCAGGAGCGGGACCACGCCCTCGCCCGGCCAGAGAACCCCGAGCCCCCGCAGGACCAGCGTCCCGTCGGGCTCCTCCTCCACCGCGGCGGGGCGAAGCGCCAGGCCCCAGTCCTCCGCCTGCGCCTGCCAGCGCGACCAGAGTTCCTCGGGGGTCAGCGCCTGGGCAGGCAGGGCCGGCAGAAGGGCGGCGAGAATCAGCGGACGCATCGGAAAGCCTCCCTCCGGGGTGCGGCCATCCTCGCCCGTGCAGTCCCCCCCGGCAACCCCGGCCGGACGCGGCTGCGCTCAGGACCCGCGATAGGTCGAGTAGCCGAAGGGCGACAGCAGCAGCGGCACGTGGTAATGCCCCGCCTCCATGCCGAACCGCACGGGAATGCGGTCGAGGAAGGGCGGCTCGGGCAGCGCGGTGCCGGCGGCGCGCAGATAGTCGCCCGCGTAAAAGGTCAGCTCGTAGAGGCCGGGGCGGAACCGCTCGGGCGGCAGGAGGGGGGCGTCGGTGCGGCCGTCCGCGTTCGTGATCGCCTCGGCCACGCGCTCGCGCCGGTCGCCTTCGAGGCGGTCGAGCGTGATGCGCAGCCCCGCCGCCGGCCGGCCCCGCGCCGTGTCGAGAACATGGGTCGAAAGCCGCCCGCTTTCCTGTGCATCCGTCATCGTCCCGCCCCTCCGCCTCGGTGCACCGTCTCCGCCTCCGCGGCGTCTTGCAAGTCCCCGCAGGCCGCGCCACCAAGGGGGCATGGACAGCCCGCCCCGCTATCCGCGCGACCTCCACGGCTACGGCGCCACCCCGCCCGAGGCCGGCTGGCCCGGCGGGGCGCGTGTGGCGGTCAGCCTCGTGCTCAACCACGAGGAGGGGGGCGAGAACTGCATCCTCCACGGCGACCCCGCCTCCGAGGCGTTCCTGTCCGACATCCCCGGTGCCGTCCCCTGGCCGGGCGAGCGGCACCCGAACATGGAGTCGATCTACGAATACGGCGCCCGGGCCGGGTTCTGGCGTCTGCACCGGATGCTGCGCGACCGCCCCGTGACCGTGTTCGCGGTAGCCTCGGCGCTCGCGCGCACGCCCGCGCAGGTCGCGGCCATGCGGCAGGCCCCGTGGGAGATCGCCTCGCACGGGCTGAAATGGATCGAGCACCGCGCCCTGCCCGAGGCGGAGGAGCGCGCCCAGATCGCCGAGGCCATCCGCCTGCACGCGGAATGCACGGGCGAGGCGCCGCGCGGCTGGTACACGGGGCGGTGCAGCGTCAACACGCTGCGCCTCGTGGCCGAAACGGGCGCCTTCGACTGGGTCTCGGACGCCTATGACGACGACCTGCCCCACTGGGTGCGCGCGGGCGGGCGCGACCAGCTCGTGATCCCCTACACGCTCGAATGCAACGACATGCGCTTTGCCACGGCGCCGGGCTGGGTCACGGGGCGCGACTTCGCCGACTACCTCATCGACACCTTCGAGACGCTGCGGGCCGAGGGGGGGCGGATGATGTCGGTGGGCCTGCATCCGCGCCTCGTCGGGCGGCCGGGCAAGGCCGCGGGGCTGCGCGCCTTCCTGGACCATGCCGATGCGAGCGGTGCCGCCTGGTTCGCCACCCGCGGCCAGATCGCGGCCCACTGGCGCGCCCGTCACCCGCCCCCCGCCTTCGAGCGGCCCTCCGAGATGGGGCGCGAGCGCTTCCTTGCGGCCTTCGGCGGGATCGTCGAGCATTCCCCCTGGGCGGCCGAGCGGGTCTGGGCGCTGGAGCTCGGCCCCGCCCACGACACGGCCGAGGGGCTGGCCCATGCCTTTGCCCGCGTGCTGCGCAGCGCGTCGGAGGCGGAGCAGGACGGGGTGCTGCGCGCCCATCCCGACCTCGCGGGGCGGCTCGCGCAGGCGCGGCGGCTGACCGGGGCCTCGGCGGCCGAGCAGGCGAGCGCGGGGCTCGACGCGCTGACCGACGGGGAGCGCGCGCGCTTCGAGGCGCTCAACGCGGCCTACCGCGAGCGACACGGATTTCCCTTCATCATCGCCGTGCGCGATCACGACAAGGCGGGCATCCTGCGCGCCTTCGAGCGCCGCATCGCCCTGGACAGCGCGGCCGAGCGAGCCGAGGCGCTGCGGCAGGTGGAGCGCATCGCCGCCCTGCGGCTCGGGGCGCTGCTGCCATGAGCCGCTATGCCTTTCCCTCCGGCGGCCTGCCCGACCAGAGCGGGGACCCCGCCGCGAACGGCGCCGTGTTCACGCCCGCCTATGCGCTGATCCCCGCCGCCACGATGCGCGACATCGTGACGAGCCTCCTGCCCGGCTGGGAGCGCACGCGCGCCTGGATCCTCGCCCGGCCCCTGTCGGGCTTTGCCGAGACCTTTGCGCAATATGCCGTGGAGGTCGGCCCGGGCGGCGGCTCGGAGGAGCCCGAGCCCGACTTCCTCGCCGAAGGGGTCCTGTTCGTGGCCGGCGGCGAGGGCACGCTCGAGGCGGCGGGGCGGCGCCACGCGATCGGCCCCGGCGCCTGGGCCTATCTGCCGCCGGGGCGTCCCTGGGCGATCCGGGCGCGCACGCGGCTGCGGCTGCACTGGATCCGGCGCCGCTACTGCCCGGTGGACGGGCTTGCGGTGCCGGACTTCCACCTCGCGCGCGACGACGAGACGCCGGTGGAGTGGATGCCCGGCACGGATCTCTGGGGCACGACGCGCTTCGTGGACCCGGCCGACCTGCGCCACGACATGCATGTCAACATCGTCACCTTCCGCCCCGGCGGGCGCATCCCCTTTGCCGAGACCCATGTGATGGAGCACGGGCTCTATGTCCTCGAGGGGCGGGCGCGCTACCTGCTCAACACCGACTGGCACGAGGTCGGCCCCGGCGACTTCATGTGGCTGCGCGCCTTCTGCCCGCAGGCCTGCATCGCCACGGGGGAGGGGCCGTTCCGCTACCTGCTCTACAAGGACGTCCACCGCCACCCGGCCCTGTCGCTGTGACCCGCGCGATCGCCCCCGAGCCGCTCTCGGCCGCGGCCTTTGCCCCCTTCGGCGAGGTGCTCGCGGCCGAGGGGCCGCCCGACCGGCTCATCAACCGGGGGCTCTGCGGGCGCTGGCACGACCGGGCGCGGCTCGAGTTCGGAACGGGACGCGCGGGGATCAGCCTCTTTCGCGCCGAGCCCCGCGCGCTGCCCCTGCGCCTCGAGATGGTCGAGCGGCACCCGCTGGGCTCGCAGGCCTTCCTGCCGCTGGACGGGCAGCCCTTTCTGGTGATCGTGGCCGAGGGGGAGGAGGCCGTGCCGGGCCGCATCCGCGCCTTCCTGACCGCGCCGGGACAGGGGGTCAACCTGCGGCGCGGCTGCTGGCACGGGGTGCTGACGCCGCTCCACCCGCCGGGGCTGTTCGCGGTCGTGGACCGGATCGCCCCCGAGGACGAGGCGGCGGAGGCCAATCTCGAGGAATACTGGCTGCCCGAGCCCGTGATCGTGGGCTAGGTCCAGGTCGGGTGGAAGCGCCCCGCGGGCGAGAGGGTGAACACCTCGCAGCCCGTCGCGGTGATGCCCACCGAATGCTCGTACTGCGCCGACAGCGACTTGTCCCGCGTCACGGCCGTCCAGTCGTCGGCCAGGACCTTGGTCTCGGGCCGGCCGAGATTGACCATGGGCTCGATGGTGAAGAACATCCCCTCCTCGAGCCGCGGGCCCGTGCCGGGACGGCCGTAATGCAGCACGTTGGGCGGCGCATGGAACACCCGGCCCAGCCCGTGGCCGCAGAAGTCGCGCACCACGCTCATGCGGTGGGCCTCCACATGGGCCTGGATGGCGGCGCCGATGTCGCCGAAGGTGGCGCCGGGGCGCGCCGCCTCGATGCCGCGCATCAGAGCGTCGTGGGTGACCTGCATCAGCCGCTCGGCCTTGCGCGACGGCCGGCCGGCCACATACATGCGCGAGCTGTCCCCGTACCAGCCGTCCACGATCACCGTGACGTCGATGTTGAGGATGTCGCCCTCCTTCAGCGCCTTGTCGCCGGGGATGCCGTGGCAGACGACATGGTTGACGCTGATGCAGGAGGCGTGGCGATAGCCCTTGTAGCCCACCGTGGCCGAGACGGCGCCCGCCTCCTCGACCATGGCGGTAATAGTCCGGTCGATCTCGCCCGTGGTGCGGCCCGGCACCACATGCGCCCCGATCCGGTCGAGGATCTCCGCGACGACCCGCCCGGCCCGGCGCATCCCCTCGAAGTCCTCCGGCTCGTGGATGCGGATCCCGTCCCGGGTCAACCTGCCGCGCCGTTCGTCCACTCGTGCGTCCTTCCTGCCCTGGTGGCAGAAGATAGGCGATCCCCCGCGCGACTTCCAGACGAGCCCACTGGAACGCGAGCCTGCCGCGCCCTATCACCCGATCCGAGCCGGAGGAACCCGCCATGCCGAACCCGACCGCTGCCATGCTCGTGATCGGCGACGAGATCCTGTCGGGCCGGACGCGCGACAGCAACCTGCACTTCCTCGCGCGCGAGCTGACGCGGGTGGGCATCGACCTGCGGGAGGCGCGTGTCGTGGGCGACCGGGCCGAGGCGATCGGGCGCGCCGTGCGCGAGCTGTCCTCGGCCTTCGACCACCTGTTCACCTCGGGCGGGATCGGCCCCACGCATGACGACATCACCGCCGATGCGGTGGCCGCGGCGCTGGGCCTGCCGCTTGCGGTGCGCGAGGATGCGCTGGCGGCGCTCAGGGCCCATTACGACCGCATGGGGGTCGAGATGAACGAGGCGCGCCTGCGGATGGCCCGCGTGCCCGAAGGCGCGGTGCTGATCGACAATCCCATCAGCGCCGCGCCCGGCTTCTCGGTCGGCAACGTCCATGTGATGGCCGGTGTGCCGCAGATCTTCGAGGCGATGGTTGCGGGCCTCCTGCCCCGGCTGACGGGGGGCACGCCCCTGCTCAGCCAGTCGCTGCGCATCCTCAGGGGCGAGGGCGAGATCGCCGGCCCCCTCGCCGCGCTGGCGGCCGAGTATCCCGACCTCGCCATCGGATCCTACCCCTTCAATCAGGCCGGCAGCTTCGGCGCTCATGTCGTCATCCGCGGCACCGACGGGGCGCGGGTGGGCGAGGCGATGGCGCGGCTTGCGGCCCTGTTTCCGGCATGATCGCGCGGGGCGCGGTCCTCGCGCTGGGGCTGGCCGGGTCGGCGGCCGCCCTGCCGCTCGATCTGCCGCCGGGCGCGCGGCTGACGGCGGAGGAGGTCGAGGGGCCGGCGAGCCACGCCCTCCTCCTCGGTCCCCTGACGGACGGGAACGTGCCCCAGCGCATCGTGGAAGGCACCGTCACCCGCCGCGCCTGGCAGATCGCGGGCAGCGGCACGACCCTCGGTCTGATCGCCCCCCTACGCGAGGCGCTGCTGGCGCAGGGCTGGACCATCGCGCTCGACTGCGCGGGGCGGCAATGCGGAGGCTTCGACTTCCGCCTCGCCGCCGAGGTGTTGCCGCCGCCGGCCATGTTCGTCGATCTGGGCCAGTTCCACTACCTGACCGCCATCCGGGGGGCGGAATCGCTGAGCCTTCTGGCCAGCCGGTCCGGGACCACGACCTATCTGCAGGCGATCCATGTGGCCGCCGCCCCGGCCGGCGCCGCCACCGCCCCGGACGATCCCGGCCCGGCGCCGGCCCGGCCCGCTCCGGCCGCGGCAGGGGCCGACCTGCGCGACCGGCTGGACCGCGACGGCCATGCCGTGCTCGGCGGCCTGCGCTTCGCCTCGGGCTCGGCCACGCTCGAGGAGGGGGCCGAGGACGACCTCGCCCGGCTGGCCGAATGGCTGGCCGCCGATCCGGGCCGGCGCGTGGCCATCGTCGGGCATACGGACGCGACCGGCCCCCTCGAGCCCAACATCGCCCTGTCGCGCGCCCGGGCCCGGGCCGTGCTGGACCGGCTGGCCAGCGTCCACGGCGTGCCGCGCAGCCGGATGGAGGCGCACGGGATGGGCTGGCTCGCCCCCGTCGCCACCAACCTCACACCCGAGGGGCGCGACGCCAACCGTCGCGTCGAGGCCGTGGCCCTGCCCTGAACCTCACCAGGCGTCGGGCCCCTTGTCGGCGAAGGTGTTCACCAGGAAGTCGATGAAGGCGCGCACCTTGGGCTGGGTGAAGCGGCCGGGGGGATAGACGGCATAGATCCCCTGCACCTCCACCGGCAGGCCGGGGATCGCCTCCTCCACCAGGCCCTTGCGCATCGCGTCGGCATAGAGGAAGGCCGGCAGATAGGCGATGCCCAGACCCGAGATGCAGGCGTTCAGGAGCGACTGGCCGTCGTTGACGGTCAGCCAGCCCGTGGAGCGGACCTGCCGGCGCTCGCCCGAGGGGGCGGTGATCTTCCAGACCGCCGCGCTCGACTGGTTGGAATAGTGCAGAAGCTTGTGCTCGTTGAGGTCGTCGATCCGCTCGGGGCGGCCGAACCGCGCGAAATAGGATGGCGCCGCGATCATGCGCCGCGAGGTTTCGGCGATCTTGCGCGCGCGCAGCGAACTGTCCTCCAGCTCGCCGATGCGCACCGCCATGTCGAAGCCTTCGGAGATCAGCTCCACATAGCGGTTGTTGAGCACCATGTTGACGGTGATCTCGGGGAACTCGCGCAGGAACCCGCCCAGGACGGGGCTCAGGTGGTTGACGCCGAAATCCGTCGCGACCGACACGCGCAGGAGACCCGACGGCGCGCTCTGCATGGAGGTCACGAGCGCGTCGGCCTCCCCCGCATCGTTGAGCACGCGCCGCGCGCGGTCGTAATAGGCCAGCCCGATCTCCGTCGGGCTCACGCGGCGGGTCGTCCGGTTCAGAAGCCGCGCGCCCAGCCGCGCCTCCAGCGCCGAGACATGCTTGGAGACGGCCGACTTGGAGATGCCGAGCTTCTTGGCCGCGTCCGTGAACCCCCCCTGGTCCACCACGGTGGCAAAGGCTTCCATCTCGGTCAGGCGGTCCATGGCTGTCTTCCCCCGGTCGGCGTGGAACGGCTCGATGGCCGCAGGATTGGCCATGGAATGGGGCGGCTTGTGGACCGGGACCGGGCAGGCCCGGGGAGATCGGGTGGATTGATCGCGGCAGCGAAACACCCGCAGCGATGGCGCGGCCGGTCACAGCGCGGCGGCGGCCTCCGTGCCCTGCCGGATGGCGCGCTTGGCGTCGAGTTCGGCCGCCACGTCCGCCCCCCCGATCACGACCGGCGCCCGTCCCGCCGCCGCCAGCGCCTCCGCCAGGGACCGCTCGCTCTCCTGCCCGGCGCAGAGCACGACCGTGTCGGCCTCCACCAGGACCGGCTCGCCCTCCAGCCGCAGCCACAGACCCTCGGGGGCGATGCGCTCGTAGGCGGCGCCGGCGATCATCCGCACCCCCTTCATCCCGAGCGAGGCGCGGTGGATCCAGCCCGTCGTCCGCCCCAGGCCCCGCCCCAGCCGGCCGGTCTTGCGCTGGATCAGGGTCACGGCGCGCGCGGGCGGATGGGGCCGCGGCGGCCGGAGGCCCCCCGGCGTCTCGGCCGGGTCGCCCACGCCCCATTCCGCGCGCCAGGCGGCGGGGTCGAGCGTCGGGCTCCCCTCGCCGGTGACCAGGAACTCGGCCACGTCGAAGCCGATGCCGCCCGCCCCCACGATCGCCACGCGCGCGCCCGCGACGGCCCGGCCCGAGAGCAGGTCGGCATAGGTCGCCACATGCGGCAGATCCGATCCGGGGATGCCGGGGTCGCGCGGGCGCACGCCGGTCGCCACCAGAACGGCGTCGAAGCCCGCGAGCTCGGCCACGTCCGGCGTCCGGCCCAGCCGCAGCTCGACCCCCCGGCGCGCCAGCATCGTCTCGAACCAGGCGATCAGGGGGACGAATTCCTCCTTGCCGGGCACCGCGGCGGCCAGCCGCAGCTGCCCCCCCACGCGGTCCTCGCGCTCCCACAGCGTAACGCGATGGCCGCGCTCGGCCGCGGCAATGGCCGCCGCCATGCCCGCCGCGCCCGCTCCCACCACGGCCACGCTCCGCGCGCGCGGCCGGGCGCAGCACCAGCACCGTCTCGTGCGCCGCGCGCGGGTTGACCAGGCACGAGGCCACCTTGCCCTCGAAGGTGTGGTCGAGGCAGGCCTGGTTGCAGGCGATGCATGGCGCGATCTCCTCCGCCCGCCCCTCCGCCGCCTTCGCCACGAAGTCCGGGTCGGCGAGGAACGGCCGCGCCAGGTTGACGAGGTCGGCCTGACCCGCCGCCAGCACCGCCTCGGCCGCCTCGGGCGTGTTAAGGCGGTTCGAGGCGATCACCGGCCGGTCCACCGCCCCGCGCAGCCGCGCGGCCAGCCACACCCAGGCCCCCCGCGGCACCGAGGTGGCGATGGTCGGCACGCGGGCCTCGTGCCAGCCGATCCCGGCATTGAAGGCATCCACCCCCTCCGCCTCGGCGGCCTGCGCCCAGGCGACGATCTCGTCCCAGGTCTGCCCCTCCTCCACCAGGTCGATGAGCGAGATGCGCAGCACCAGCGCCCGGTCGGGCCCGAGGGCGGCGCGCACCGCCCGCACCACCTCGAGCGGAAAGCGCCGCCGGTTCTCGGCGCTGCCGCCCCAGCGGTCCTCGCGCCGGTTGGTGCGGGGGGCCAGAAACTGGTTGAGCAGGTAGCCCTCGGAGGCCATCAACTCGACGCCGTCATAGCCCGCCTCCGCCGCCCGCGCGGCGGCGGCGCCGAAGGCCGCGACCGTGGCCGCGATTCCTGCCTCGTCCAGCGCGCGCGGCACGAAGGGCGAGATGGGCGATTTCACCGCCGAGGGGGCCACGCAATCGGCCCCGTAGGCATAGCGCCCGGCATGGAGGAGCTGCGCGAGGATGCGCCCGCCCGCGCGGTGAACGGCCTCGGTGACGACCCGGTGCGCCGCCACGTCGGCCGGCCCCAGGAGCCCCGCGGCCCCTGGGAACACGGCCCCTTCGGGGCAAGGCGCGAGGCCCCCCGTCACGATCAGCCCCGCCCCCGCGCGCACCGCGTAATAGGCGGCCGCCCGCTCCCAGTCGCCCGTCTCCTCGAGGCCCGTATGCATCGAGCCCATCATCACCCGGTTGGGCAGCAGGAGCGGTCCGACCCGGACCGGCGAGAGAAGGTGGGGATAGCGGCTCATGGCGCGCCGATCCTAGCGGGGCGGGGTCCGTCGGGTCACGGGGGAACGCCGCGTCAGCGCACCACGAGGCGCGTGCGGTGCCGGATGCGACGCGCAAGCCAGCGCAGGTCGCGCGGATCGAGCGCCACGCAGCCGGCCGTGGGCGCGCCGGGCCGGCGCCAGCGGTGCAGGAAGATGGCCGATCCCCGCCCCCGCTCGGCCCGCGGCCAGTTCCACCCCGTCAGGATCACGAGGTCGTAGAGCGGGTCCGCCCGCCGCAGCCGCTCGGCCGAGAAGGGGTGCGGCGCGCGGACCATCAGGTTGTAGTCCGCGTCGCGCGGGTCGTCCGACCACAGGTCGCGCGGCCGGATCGGCACGGCCCAGTCCGCGGGCCGTCGTATCCGGTCGGGGCGGTAGAGCATCCCCACGATCGCATGCACCCCGCGCGGCGTGCAGCCGTCCCCCTCGCGCTTGTCCCCGCTCACCCCCCCGCGGCCGCGCGTGCAGGGCAGCAGGCGGCCGAAGGCGCGCAGGCCGCGCGGGCTCAGCACCAGGTCCTCGCGCCGCGGCACGGGGGGCCAGCCGCTCACAGCCAGTGCCCCGACTTTGCCGCCTTGGTGGCGAGATAGCGCGCGTTCTCCTCCGTCCGGCCCACGCGCAGCGGCACGCGCTCGGCCACGCGCATTCCCGCCTCCTCCATGCGCCGGACCTTGCCGGGGTTGTTGGTGAGCAGGCGCACCGAGGCAAAGCCCAGTCGCCGCAGCATCTCCGCGCCCGCGCGGAAGTCGCGCTCATCGTCCTCGAAGCCCAGGCGGTGGTTCGCCTCCACGGTGTCCCAGCCCTGATCCTGCAGCGCATAGGCGCGCATCTTGTTGCTGAGCCCGATCCCGCGCCCCTCCTGGTCCATGTAGAGGAGCACCCCGGCCCCCTCCTCACCCATCCGGGCGAGCGCCGCGCGCAGCTGCGGCCCGCAATCGCATTTCAGGCTGCCCAGCACGTCCCCCGTCAGGCAGGCCGAATGGAGCCGCGCCAGGACGGGCCGGTCGCGCGGCGGCGCGCCGATCTCGACCGCGACATGCTCGGCCTCCTCGAGCGGCGAGCGGAACACGTGCACCCGCCCCGTCCCCGCCACGGCGAGGGGGACGCGCGCGGCCACGACGGGCGCGAGCGGGGCAAGCGCCGCCGCCTCCACCTCCTCCGCGGGCAGCCGCGCGATCCCCTCAGGCGGCCGCGCGCAGGGCGCGAGCAGCACCGCCGGCAGAAGCCGCGCCGCCCGTGCGAGCCGGATGCCCGCGCGTGCGAGCCGCGCGGGCACCCCCTCCTCCCCCCGCAGCGTGCGGAACGGCCCCTTGAGCGGCGTGGCCAGATCGAGCGCGGGGTCCGCGACCGCCAGCGCCCAGGCCGCATCCGCCCCCTCGGGCACCGCGATCCGCGCCAGGTCCCCGTCATAGGCCCGCGCGCGCAGCGTCTCGGCCCGCCGGGCGGTCACGGCCAGCACGAGGCCCCCCGCCCGCGCCAGCGCGGCCAGCCTCTCGGGCGGCGCCCCCTCGGCGGCCAGCGTCAGGGCTGCCGCCCCGCCCGCCTCCAGCAGCACGGGCAGGCCCAGGCGCAGGTCGGCCCGGGCACGGGCCAGCCGCTCGGCGGCGGACGGGGAGAGGACATCGGCCATGCCCCTCCATAGCGCGCGCAGCGGCCGGGGGGAACGCATGGCACCCGTCCGGCCGCTCCGATGCTCCCGCGCGCCTCGCGACGGCGTGAGGTTTCTTGCGAAACGCTTGGGAGGACAGGATGTTGTCCCCATCTGGAGGGCGACCATGCGACGACAGACCCCAGGGAGACGCGCCATGCCCCAAGTCAAGAAGATCCTCCTCGTGGACGACGACGACGACCTTCGCGAGGCGCTGAGCGAACAGCTCGTGATGACCGAGGATTTCGACGTGTTCGAGGCCGCGACCGGCCAGGAAGCCCTCACCAAGACCAAGCAGGGCCATTTCGACCTCGTGATCCTCGATGTGGGCCTGCCCGACACGGACGGCCGCGAGCTCGCGCGCGTGATGCGCAAGCAGGGCGTCAAGTGCCCCATCGTCATGCTGACGGGCCACGACAGCGATTCGGACACGATCCTCGGGCTCGATGCGGGCGCCAACGACTATGTGACCAAGCCCTTCAAGTTCCCCGTCCTGCTCGCGCGGCTGCGCGCCCAGCTCAGGACCCACGAGCAGTCCGAGGACGCGGTGTTCCAGCTCGGCCCCTATACGTTCAAGCCGGCCCAGAAGCTGCTTCTGACCGAGGACGACAAGAAGGTGCGCCTGACCGAGAAGGAGACCAACATCCTCAAGTACCTCTACCGCGCGCAGGACGCCGTGGTGCCGCGCGACGTGCTCTTGCACGAGGTCTGGGGCTACAATGCGGGCGTGACCACCCACACGCTCGAGACGCACATCTACCGCCTGCGCCAGAAGATCGAGCCCGACCCGTCCAATGCGCGGCTGCTCGTGACCGAATCGGGCGGCTACCGCCTCGTCGCCTGAGGGCGGAACCGGCGGACGGCCTGCCGCATTGGGGGATCATCCCCCGGCGGCGGGACCTGCCGCCATCCTCCCTGTCGGACTGGGGACCCGGACGTTGCATCCGGGTCCCGCTTTTCCGCGGGTCGGACCGCCGCGGCGGCCGGAGCCTCCTCGGGCGGATGCGCCGCGCGCGGCATGGCGCTATAGAGCCCCGGGGCCGCCGGGCCCGCCCTGTTCGAGGAGCCATGCCATGCCCCGTTTCCCTCTCGCCCCGGTCCTGGCGGTCCTGGCCGTGCCCGCCGCGGCGCAGGACATCCAGTACCAGCTCGTCAACGAATCCGGCCTCACCCTGATGGAGTTCTACGCCTCGCCCGTCGAGGACCCCGGCTGGAGCAACGACCTTCTGGGCGCGCGCGTGCTGCCGCCGGATTCGACCGGCACCGTCACCATCGCCGACGGAGCCGATGCCTGCGAGTACGACCTGCTCATGGTGTTCGAGGACGGCCGCGAGGTCACGGATCGCGTCGATATCTGCGACCTCGCGAGCTACACGCTGACGGCCGAGTAGGGGGCGTCCTGTCCCAAAGGACAGGGGATAAGGTCCGGTCCGGCGCAACAGGCGGCTTCCCCCACGGCAGGGGCGATCCTAGGCTTCTCCCGTCCGCATTGCCGATCGGGAGATGGCCATGACACGCCTTGCCGCCCTTGCCGCCGCCCTCGTCCTGCCGCTGCTGTCGGCGCTGCCGGCCGACGCGCAGACCTATGGCGTCCGCTTCCAGAACAACACGCGCGAGGTGGTCTGGCGCATCTATTCCTCTCCCACCCACAACAATTCCTGGGAACAGGACCTGCTCGGCTCGCGCGTGCTGCAGCCCGGCCAGTATCTCGACGTCATCATCCAGAACGTGTCGAACTGCTGGTACGACGTGCTGGTGGAGTTCCAGAGCGGCCGGCGCGCCACCGACACCTGGAACATCTGCACCCACAGCCAGTTCAACATCAACTGACGCCGCGATCCGGGGGCGCCCGCCTCACAGCAGCAACATGTCGGTGCGCAGGTCCTCGAACGCGAAGTTCTCGAGAAGGATGCTGTCGGGCCCGACGGAGATCAGCGTGTCGCGTCCCCCGTTGACGCTGCGCGCCTCGATCTCGGTCACGCCCGGGTCCCGACCCGTCAGGTCGATGAGGTCGGCGCCCCTGCGGAAGTCCGTCACGACGTCCTGACCGAACCGGCCAGCGAACACGAACACGTCCGCGCCCTGCCCGCCCGTCAGCCGGTCCGCGCCCGATCCGGCCGTCAGACGGTCGGCACCCTTGCCCCCCTCCAGACGGTCCGCGCCCTGCCCGCCCGTCAGCCGGTCCGCGCCCGATCCGGCCGTCAGACGGTCGGCACCCTTGCCCCCCTCCAGACGGTCCGCGCCCTGCCCGCCCGTCAGCAGGTCGCCGCCCTTGCCGCCCAGCAGCAGGTCCGCGCCGCGCCCGCCCCACAGCAGGTCCGCGCCGGCTCCCCCCAGCAGGTCGTCGGTCCCGCGGCCTCCCAAGAGCCGGTCGCGCCCCGTGCCGCCCAGCAGCGTGTCCGCCCCGGGCCCGCCGATCAGCAGGTCGTCGCCCCCGAGGCCC
>NZ_WYDP01000050.1 GCF_009904055.1 Rubellimicrobium sp. CFH 75288
GCGAAGCCGGCACCCTGCCGGCGGGTGCTGCGGGCGAGCGGGGCCTCGTCGCCGAAGCTGGCATCCACCACCGCCTCTTCGTTGCCGGGCTGCATGGGCGGCATGTCGAAGCCGCGGTCGGCCATCAGGCTGCGGAACGGATGCTCGCCGAAGAATTCCTCGAACAGGCTGCCGCGGCGGCCGAAGAGCGATTCGAGCGGCGAGGCCGTGCGCCCCTGGCGGCGCAGGGTATCGCGGTAATGGACGTCGCAGAGTTCCATGGTCTGGGTGCGTCCGTTGACCGAAGTGCGCACCCGTACGGTGGCCTGGTTTCCGCAGATGTCGCACTTGCCCTGCATGTCTTCTCTCCCTTGCATTATGTCTTCTCTCCCTTGCATTCGCAGCCATCGTAGCGAGTAGTCCGGGTCCCGCATTGACAGCGGTCAAGTCGCCGGCGGCTTTCCCCCGCGCGGCGGCCCCGTGAGGATCAGCCAGTAGATCCCGCCGAGAGCGAGGGTGGCGAAGGCCAGCGCCGCGATCGTCGCCGCGCCGATCTTCTCGAGATCTAGGATGATGAACTTGCGCAGAAGCGCGAGCAGCGCCACCAGCACCACGATGCGGACGTGGAACACCGTGTCGTGGCTTTCGACCGAAACGACGATCGAGCGCTTGAACTCGAGCGCGATGATCACGGTGAAGATCGCGCCGAACACGGACTGGAATACCTGGTGGTCGGTCGGGTCGAGCGACCCTTCGAGCACGAGGCCGAACAGCACGCGCAGGAGGAGGTTCCACATCGCCGCGAGGATGACGACGATGAGAAGCCCCGACAGGGCGATCGTCACCACCTGCTCGAAGCGCTGGTAGAGCGTGAGGACCGCCCAGCGGTCGGCGAAGGCCCTCCAGTCCGAGCGCAGCGACACGGGGCTACTCCGCTGCCATCGGCAGCGGCCTCAGCGCGGGGAAGTCCTCGGGCGTGATCGTCTCGCGCTCGAGCAGAAGCTTCGTGCCCGCCTCGAGATCGGCACGCCGCGCCGCGAGAAGCTCCTTGGCGCGGGCATAGGCGGCGTCGATCAGCTCGCGCACGGCGAGGTCCACCTCGCGCGCCGTCGCCTCGGAATAGTCGCGCGGGGTCAGCGCGGGTGCTGCATCCTCGCCCAGGAAGCTCGCCCGCTGCGCCTCGAGCACCGCCTGGCCGAGCTTCGGATGCATCCCGAAGCGGGTGAC
>NZ_WYDP01000051.1 GCF_009904055.1 Rubellimicrobium sp. CFH 75288
ATGGCGAAGGCGAAGTTTGAGCGCACGAAGCCGCATGTGAACATCGGCACGATTGGTCATGTGGACCATGGCAAGACGACGTTGACGGCGGCGATCACCAAGTATTTTGGCGAGTTCAAGGCCTATGACCAGATCGATGCGGCGCCCGAGGAGCGGGCGCGCGGCATTACGATCTCGACGGCGCATGTGGAGTACGAGACGCCCAACCGGCATTATGCGCATGTGGACTGCCCGGGCCATGCCGACTACGTCAAGAACATGATCACGGGTGCGGCGCAGATGGACGGCGCGATCCTGGTCTGTTCGGCGGCCGACGGTCCGATGCCGCAGACGCGCGAGCACATTCTTCTGGCGCGTCAGGTGGGGGTGCCGGCGCTGGTGGTCTACATGAACAAGGTCGACCAGGTCGACGACGAGGAGCTTCTGGAGCTTGTGGAGATGGAGCTGCGCGAGCTGCTTTCCTCCTACGAGTTTCCGGGCGACGACATTCCGATCGTGAAGGGCTCGGCCTTGGCTGCGCTCGAGGGGCGCGATCCCGAGATCGGGGAGAACTCGATCCGTGCGCTGATGGAGGCGGTGGACAGCTACATCCCGACCCCGGTGCGGGCGGTCGACCAGCCCTTCCTGATGCCGATCGAGGACGTGTTCTCGATCTCGGGGCGCGGCACGGTGGTGACGGGGCGCGTGGAGCGCGGCGTGATCAACGTGGGCGACGAGGTGGAGATCGTGGGTCTGCGCGAGACGCGCAAGTCCACCTGCACGGGCGTGGAGATGTTCCGCAAGCTTCTGGATCGCGGCGAGGCGGGCGACAACATCGGCGCGCTTCTGCGCGGCATCAACCGCGACGACGTCGAGCGCGGCCAGGTGCTGTGCAAGCCCGGATCGGTCAAGCCGCACACCAAGTTCGAGGCCGAGGCCTACATCCTGACCAAGGAGGAGGGCGGCCGGCACACGCCGTTCTTCGCCAATTACCGGCCCCAGTTCTACTTCCGCACCACGGACGTCACCGGCACCGTCCAGCTGCCCGAAGGCACCGAGATGGTCATGCCCGGCGACAACCTCAAGTTCAACGTCGAGCTGATCGCCCCCATCGCCATGGAAGACGGCCTGCGCTTCGCCATCCGCGAAGGCGGCCGCACCGTCGGCGCAGGCGTCGTCTCCAAGATCCTGGCGT
>NZ_WYDP01000052.1 GCF_009904055.1 Rubellimicrobium sp. CFH 75288
GGGAGGATCCTATTTCATGCGGACGCGTGCGGCGGTGGCGTTTGCGGCTGGGGAGCCGTTGGAGGTGGTGGAGGTGGAGGTGTCCGGGCCTCGTGCGGGCGAGGTGATGGTGGAGGTTCGGGCGACGGGGGTGTGTCATACGGACGAGTTCACGCGGTCCGGGGCGGATCCGGAGGGGTTGTTTCCGGCCATTCTGGGTCATGAGGGGGCGGGTGTGGTGGTGGAGGTGGGCGAGGGGGTGACCTCGGTCCGGCCTGGCGATCACGTGATTCCGCTTTACACGCCCGAATGCCGGTCCTGTCCGTCCTGTCTCAGCCGCAAGACCAATCTGTGCACGGCGATCCGGGCCACGCAGGGGCGGGGGGTGATGCCCGACGGCACGTCGCGCTTTGCGCTGCCCGACGGCACGCCGGTGCTGCATTACATGGGCTGTTCGACTTTTGCCAACCACACCGTTCTGCCCGAGATCGCGGTGGCCAAGGTGCGCGAGGACGCCCCCTTTGACACGATCTGCTATATCGGCTGCGGGGTGACCACCGGCATCGGTGCGGTGCTCAACACCGCCCGGGTGGAGGTGGGCTCCACGGCCGTGGTCTTCGGGCTGGGCGGCATCGGGCTCAACGTCATCCAGGGCCTGCGGCTCGCGGGCGCCGACATGATCATCGGCGTGGACCTCAACCCCGCGCGCGAGGAATGGGGCCGGCGCTTCGGCATGACCCACTTCGTCAACGCCTCCGACATCCCCCGCGAGGAGATGGTCCCCTACCTCGTCAACCTCACCAAGCGGCGCGGCGATACCATCGGAGGCGCCGACTACACCTTCGACTGCACCGGCAACGTCGCCGTCATGCGACAGGCCCTCGAAGCCGCCCACCGCGGATGGGGCGTCTCCGTCATCATCGGCGTCGCCCCCGCCGGCGCCGAAATCAGCACCCGCCCCTTCCAGCTCGTCACCGGACGCACCTGGAAAGGCACCGCCTTCGGCGGCGCCCGCGGCCGCACCGACGTGCCCACCATCGTCGACTGGTACATGGACGGCAAAATCCAGATCGACCCCATGATCACTCACCGCCTCCCCCTCCAGGACATCAACACCGCCTTCGACCTCATGCACAAAGGCGAAAGCATCCGAAGCGTCGTCGTGTTCTGAAAA
>NZ_WYDP01000053.1 GCF_009904055.1 Rubellimicrobium sp. CFH 75288
GGGTCGTGTCAAGAGTTATGTGTAAGAGTCTGTGTACGGGGGGCATACCGCTCCTGAAGCATCTTCTCCAGCACCTCCTTCACCTCCGAGAACCCCTTTAGTTTCCGTTCTGCCCACCTCCCTTCCTGCCTCTCCGACTCCAGGTAAAGAAGCTTGTACACCGCCTCTTCCTTAGGAAACTTGTGGTCCCGCACCTTCGTCCCCCGCCGCACTTCCCGGATAAACCGCTCCATCAGGTTGGTGCTCCGCAGGTACGGCCAAAGCACCTTGGGGTACCCGTAGAACCGCAGGAAGGCCCCCGAATCCTGTACCCAAAGCCCCACCACCCCCGGGTACCGCGAACCCCAGGCGGCCTTCACCTCCTCCAAGGCCCCAAGAGCTTCTTCCCGGCTCTCCGCCCCGTACACCCGCCTCAGGTCCTCCGCCAGCAGGCCCCGGTCCCGCGCCCGCACCTGGGACAGGCTCCACCGCACCCCGTGCACCACGCACCGCTGCCATTCCGCCTGAGGGTAGACCCTGCGGATCGCTTCAGGAAGCCCGGGCAGCCCGTCGGTGATGAAGAGCAATACCCGCCGCAGGCCCCGCTGCCAAAGCTCCCCCAGGACCCCCTCCCATCCCAGGGCGCTCTCCGTGGGCAACAGCCAAAACCCCAGGACCCGCCTCTCCCCATTAGGGGCGATGCCCAGGGCCACATACACGCTTTCCCGTACGATCCCTTCTCCTTCCCTGAAGACCTTTAGGGAAAGCCCGTCCAGGTAGACGAAGGCCATCTCCTCGGGCAAAGGCCGGGTGCGGAAGGCTCCTGCCGCCTCCAGGACCTCGTCCGTCAGGGCGCTCAGGGTCTCGTGGGAGTAGCGGTGGCCTAAGAGCAGGCTCAGTATCTCGGCCGCCTTGCGCTGACTGACCCCGGCGGCGTAAAGGGCTACCGCCACTTCCCCCACGTCCACCAGGCGGCGGGCGTAGGGCTTAAGGAAAGCCGGGTAATACCGAGATTCCCGATCCCTAGGGACCTTCAGGTCCACCTGGCCAAAGGCGGTCTCCAGCTTGCGGGGGTAGTAGCCGTTCCTG
>NZ_WYDP01000054.1 GCF_009904055.1 Rubellimicrobium sp. CFH 75288
CGACGTTGTTCAGGCCGAACTATTTCTGGCAACCGACGGACCGTCCGGATTCTCGGGGTCGAACCTGTAGGGCGCGAGCCAGCTCAGCCTCTCGAAAGCCTTGCTCTTGAGGAACCCGGACAGCAGTTCCGGCTCGGCATCGTCGAATAGCCGAGAAAGATTGGGGCAAGTTCTGGCCGGGGCGCGTACCATGTAAATCTCCGGAAATGCTGATCTTGACTAGAGACCGCGATTGCGGGGCCGTGCCCGGCGCTTGACACCGCGATGTCGCCTCAGGGGACTGAGGTGACTATCACCGCCCTCCTGGGCCGAGAGGATCGCTGGGGCAAGATTCACGCGCGCAACCTCGATCAGCGCCAGGACAAGGGCTCTGATCGGAGTTGCTTTGCGCGCCATGATCTTACCTCGACATACTACTGCTCTCGATTGATTCAACTTCCGATAATCATGGACAAATCCGTGATCGGCAAGCCCTGATGTTCTCTCCCTGTTCGCATTTCCGCATCCCGTTCCTTTGAGATGTCCCATCCCGGGCGGGCCGGTGGCTTTTGTTTGGTATCCACCACCGAACACGGCCACGAGACATGAAACGTCCCAATCCGCTCCCACCTGACCATATGCCCGCCGCAGAGCGCCGCACCGAGCTGTGCGGCCTGCTGGCGCTCGGGCTGGTTCGGCTGCGGATGCGTGAGACGGGCGAAGTATCTGAGAATGCTGGAGAACGTTGCCTACACTATCCGCCAGACCAATGCCGTCATGCAAATCCAACTCACCGGAGAATTGCATGAACAAGCCCGATCCCATTCCCGCGCGCCTGGCCGCGCTCAAGACCACGCCGACGCCGGAGCTGAAGGCGCAGTGGCGCGACCTGTTCGACAGCGAGCCGCCGCCCTTCAACCGCCGCTACCTGGAGAGCCGCCTCGCCTACCGCATCCAGGAGCTGGCCTATGGCGGGCTGAAGCCGGAGACGATCCGGCGGCTGGAACGGCTCGGCGAGGAACTGGACGGCGGGGA
>NZ_WYDP01000055.1 GCF_009904055.1 Rubellimicrobium sp. CFH 75288
GCGAAGCCGGCACCCTGCCGGCGCGCGCTGCGCCCCCGCGGAGCCTCGTCGCCGGAGGGTGCAGCCCCCCCGTCATCCTCTCCGTCCATGCCGAGGGGCGGCAGGTCGAAGCCGCGGTCGGCCATCAGGCTGCGGAACGGGTGCTCGCCGAAGAATTCCTCGAACAGGCTGCCGCGGCGGCCGAACAGCGATTCCAGCGGCGAGGCGGTGCGGCCTTGGCGGCGCAGCATCTCGCGATAATGCTCGTCGCAGAGTTCCATGTCCTGCACGCGCCCGTTGACCGACGTGCGGACCCGAACGGTGGCGGGCCTGCCACAGATGTCGCACTTGCCTTGCATCTCTTTCCCTCCCCGACCGGTCTCGCCGCTTGTATCTAGCGCATCCGGGCACCGCCGCCTTGACTTGCCTCAAGCCGCCGGGCGGCGGCACGCCCTTCGTCCTGCTGACGGATGATCCAGTAGATGCCCCCGAGCGCAAGGGTGACGAGGGCGAGGGCGGCGATGGTCGCGGCGCCGGTCTTGGCGAGGTCGAGGATGATGAACTGGCGCAGAAGCGCAAGCAGCGCCACCAGCACCACGGTGCGGACGTGGAACACCGTGGCGTGCGTCTCGCCCGAGACGATGATCAGCCGCTTGAACTCGAGCGCGATGATCGCCGCGAACACAGCCCGGAACACCGAATGGTCGGTCGGGTCGAGCGAGCCGTCGAGCACGAGATCGAACAGCACGCGCAGGAAGAGGTTCCATATCGCCGCCGGAATGACGACGATCAGCAGCATGGACAGCACCAGGGTGACGAGCTGTTCGAACCGCTGATACAGCGTGAGCACCACCCATCGGTCCACGAAGGCGTTCCAGTCCGACCGGATCGACATGCGCCTACTCCGCCGCCAGCGGCATCGGCTTCAGCGCCGGGAAGTCGTCCGGCGTGATCGTCTCGCGCTCGAG
>NZ_WYDP01000056.1 GCF_009904055.1 Rubellimicrobium sp. CFH 75288
GTGATCGGGCGCACCGGGGCTTCGAGCAGGGTCAGGATCGCCACGCCGTCGACGAGGTCATGCGACAGCACCTCAACGCGTCGCCCTACATTCGCGCCGCTGGTCCATTCGACCAGGCCGAAGGCGAACCAGCCTGCAGTGAAGGTGCCGAGGCCAGAGGCCGTGAAGGCCCGATCGCGCAGCACATCGATCACCGCGCCGGTGGCATTGAAGGCCGGGGCCTCGAGGTTCACGCCGCAGCGCGGATCGCCCAGCGCGGCATCGCAGCTGGCCTGAAACGTGCGCCCCACCGTCTGGCCGAGGACATGGGCGAGGCTGCGCACCTCGGCGACGAAGGCCAGCCGCCCGCGGCGGATCTGGCCGATGGCCCCGCGGCGCAGGAGCACGCGTTGCGCCGGGATCGCCCAGTTCACCCGCCAGACTTCGACCGCGGCATTGTCCCACCGGCCGTCGAGGATGTCGGTCTCGGTGATCCGGTCCGACGACAGCACGCCTTGCGCGTCCTGCGCATCGACGGACAAATCTGACCCCGACCGCACCTCGGACGCCGTCAGCCCGCTTTCCGGTTCGAATTCGGTCCCGTCGAACGACAGAGCCCGGTCGTGATCGGTGAAGCCGAAAGTCACGCCATCGGCGCGGGTGATACGCCAGCACCAGGCCAGCGTCGTCGTGCCGTCGTCGAGATGGGCCTGCAGCGCGGGCGGGAGGGACTTCATGGCCGGTCTCCCCGCGCTGCAACCACACATAGGGCGATGACGAACATGCCGATCGCTCCGCCCACGACGATGCCTGCGAGAAACTCAATCATCGCCGCGGAACCCGCGTTCGATCCGGTCCCGCAGGCCGATCAAGCCGAGGCCGAGGGCACTCAGCGCGGCAGGCGATGCATCGCCGGAGCCTGCCAGCGTCGCGACGAGGCGGGCGAAGTCGG
>NZ_WYDP01000057.1 GCF_009904055.1 Rubellimicrobium sp. CFH 75288
CGAAGTTCGGCCCCGTCACCATCTCCGAACCGCCCGAACGGGTGGCAAGCGTGGATTGGGGCGGGACGGACAACCTGATTGCCTTGGGGATCCAGCCTCTGACTGCACGGCAGTATTTCGAAGGCGGGCCGGACGACCCCTTCCTGCCCTGGACGGATCCCCTGGCCGAGGCGATGGGGGCATCGGCTCCGGTCTTCCTGGGCGCCCAGATCGACATCGAGGCCGTCGCGGCGACCGCGCCCGATCTGATCGTCGCCGTCCGCTCGGGCCTGACCGCCTCCGAATTCGCGCTTCTGTCCCGGATCGCACCCGTGCTGGCCGTTCCGCCGGGGATCGAGGATTTTCAGCTCGACTGGGCCGGGCAGCTGCGGCTGATCGGCCGCGCCACCGGTCGCAGCGCCGAGGCCGAGGCCCGCATCGCCGAGGCCGAGGCAAGGCTCGATGCCGTCGCTGCGGCCCATCCCCATTGGCAGGGCCGGACCTTCGCCTGGCTCACGGCCGAGCCGGACGGCACGCTCGGCAGCTATCCCGAAACCGACGGAACCTTCCGCCTTCTTGCCCGGCTGGGCCTCGACCTGCATCCCTCGGTCAAGACCCGGTCGATCGCGGGCGAGTCCTGGTTCAGCTTTTCCCCCGAGGTTCTGCCAGAGTTCGATGCGGATGTACTGTTCTGGTCCGTCGAACCCGGCGACGAGTTCCTGCCCGCCGCCGTGCCCACCCGCGCCGGTCTGCGCGCCGCGGCCGAGGGACGCGAGATCGTGCTGAGCGACCATCCGGTGGTGCAGGCGCTCTACATGGCCTCGGTCCTGTCGGTTCCTCATGCGGCCGAATCGCTTGCTCCGCTCATCGACGCCGCGCTCGACGGCGACCCCGCAACCCCGATCTCACTGGAGTGATCCCGATGCGACCG
>NZ_WYDP01000058.1 GCF_009904055.1 Rubellimicrobium sp. CFH 75288
TCATGCCCGCCGCCGAAGGCGCCCGCGCCGCGCTTCTTGCCCAGCGCGTCGAGCTCGTCGATGAAGATGATGCAGGGGGCGGCCTTGCGCGCCTGCTCGAACAGGTCGCGCACCCGCGCCGCCCCCACACCCACGAACATCTCGACGAATTCCGAGCCCGAAATCGAGAAGAAGGGCACCCCCGCCTCGCCCGCGATGGCGCGCGCGACCAGCG
>NZ_WYDP01000059.1 GCF_009904055.1 Rubellimicrobium sp. CFH 75288
GCCGGGCGGACCGACGAGGAGGATGCCCTTGGGGATGCGCGCGCCCAGCCGCCCGTAGCGGTCGGGCTCCCTGAGGAAACTCACGATTTCCCGAAGTTCGGCCTTCGCCTCGTCGATGCCGGCCACGTCATCGAAGGTCACGCCGGTATCCTTCTCGACATAGACCTTCGCCTTCGACCTGCCGACCGTCATCATGCCGCCGAAGCCCTGCCGTTCGGCAAAGCGGCGGAAGAAGAACGACCACAGCGCGAACAGAAGCACGATCGGCACGACCCACGAGAGGATCATGGTAAGCAGCGTGTTCGTCACCGTGCCGTCGTATTCCGCGCCCGACTGCTCCAGCCGGCGGGTCAGATCCTCGGGTACGATGTTCGTCACGAAATGGGTCCGCCCGTCGATCGGGTCGCGATAGCGGCCGACGATCCGCTCGGGCTGGACCTGCACCTCGGCGATCCGGTCCTGTTCGAGCAGTTCGAGGAATCGCGAGTAGGGGATGCGTTCGGTCGTCGTGGCCCCCTGCCACCACGACTGGAACAGCATCAGCAGCAGAAAGGCCGCGATCCAATACCAGATGTTGATCTGCTGTTCCCGGTTCATCCGACGGCTTTCCCTGCGCTCAAAGCCCTTCAAGACCGCATCCGGCGCAGATCTTTGACTGGAGGTGGCGCGCCC
>NZ_WYDP01000006.1 GCF_009904055.1 Rubellimicrobium sp. CFH 75288
AGGTCGCCGCCCTTGCCGCCCAGCAGCAGGTCCGCGCCGCGCCCGCCCCACAGCAGGTCCGCGCCGGCTCCCCCCAGCAGGTCGTCGGTCCCGCGGCCTCCCAAGAGCCGGTCGCGCCCCGTGCCGCCCAGCAGCGTGTCCGCCCCGGGCCCGCCGATCAGCAGGTCGTCGCCCCCGAGGCCCGAGATCACGTCGTTGCCGGCCAGACCGTCGATCGTGTCCGCCCCGGGCGATCCGATCAGCGTGTCGTCGCCCGGCGTCGGGCCGGGCGGCGGAGGTGCGGCGACCTCCACGACGCCGAGAAGCTGGGGCAGGGAGCCCGGCGCGCCCGGCCACAGGTCGGCCACCTGTCGCGTGCCCGCGCTCGTGCCGTCCGTGACCCAGAGCTCCGCGCCCTGCGCGGCGGTGGTGGCGCGGAAGAACACGAGGTCGTCCACCACCAGAAAGCCCTCCGGGAGCGAGCCCGCCCCGCCCGGATTGATGTCCCTGAGCAGCCGCGTGCCGGCGGCCGTCCCGTCGGTGATCCACAGCTCGGTCCCGTGCACGCCGTTGTCGGCCGCGAACACCGCGGCGCCGCCGTGGCCCAGCGCGACAAAGCCGCTGGCGTTCGAGCTGCTCCCGCCCGGCCGGATGTCGGCGAGCAGACGGGTTCCCGGCCCGGTGCCGTCCGTCACCCACAGCTCTCGCCCCAGCCCTTCCTCGAAGGCCGAGAAGATCATCCGGCTGCCCAGGGGCAGGAAGTCCCGCGGCTCCGACCCGCCCAGCCCCGGCTGGATCTCGCGCACGAGGCTCGTGCCCCCGCTCGTGCCGTCGCTGCGCCACAGCTCGCGCCCCGTTCCCGACCCGATGGCCGAGAAAAAGACGACGTTGCCGAAGCGGACGAGGTCCTCGGGGGATGAGCCGGCCGCGCCGGGCAGGATGTCGCGGACCAGGACCGTGCCCGCGGCGGTGCCGTCCGTCCGCCACAATTCGCGCCCCGAGGAGCCGTTGGTGGCCGAAAACAGGAACTGGCCCCCCAGCGCAGCGCCCCCGGTCAGGTCGGGCAGGGAGGGCGTGAGGCCCGGAGCGATGTCGCGCAACAGCCGCGTGCCGGCATCGGTGCCGTCCGAGATCCACAATTCGGTGCCCCCGGTGCCGTCATTGGCGGTGAACAGAAGTTGCCCGTTCCAGGCGACGAGGTGGCCTGGCGCCGAGTCGGCCGGGCCGGGGCGGATGTCCCGCACCAGCCGCGTGCCCTCCGCGGTGCCGTCCGTCCGCCACAGCTCGTCGCCATGGGTGGCCGTCACGGCCGCAAAGTAGGTGATGCTCCCCACCGTCACGAGGCCGAGCGGGTATGACCCGTCCGCTCCGGGCACGATGTCCGCGACCGGACGCGTGCCCTCCGCCGTCCCGTCGGTCCGCCACAGCTCGCGCCCCGTTGCCCCGTCATCCGCGGCAAAGAGCAGAAGGCCGCCGTTTTCGGCACCCGGCCTGACGGAGCCGCCTGCGGGGCCGGGGCGGATGTCGCGCAGCAGGGCGACCCCCGTCCCGAAGGGATCGGCCACAAAGAGTTCGGGACCGGTCAGGCCGTTGTCGGCGACCAGGATCACAAGCTTGGGCATGACACCATCCTCCCCCGAGGATGGCGGACCGGCTCGGACAAGGCGCCCGCCGCCCCGTCCGGCCGGCTGCATCCCCGCCCCTCGGCTATCACATCCCGCCCCGCTTCCCTAGGGGAAACCTCGGCGGAGGGGATCAGTCCGTGCGGTCGCGGGCGAACAGATAGGCTCCGAGGCCCCCCGCCACGACCAGGGCGAAGAAGGCGAACAGCCCGCGATAGGCTGCCGCGGGGTCCGCGCCCCAGGCATGGACGGGCCGCGACAGGACCTGCAGGAGCCCGGCCCCCCCGATCCCGAACAGGTTGACGAGGGTGACGCCCCGTCCCGTCAGATGGGGGGGAACGAAGGCCCGCCCATGCGCCATGATGAGCGGAAAGGCCGCGCCGAAGAACCCGGCCATGGCGAGGCAGGCCGTGCCCCAGACGAGCGGCATGTCCGGCCGGGCCGCCAGCGCGAGAAGCGCCGCGAGGACGAGGGCGTTGCCCCCCAGGACCGGTGCCTTGCGCGAGCCGAAGAGCCGCTCGGCCCCGCCATAGGCGAAGGAGCCCGCGACCATCGCCAGGCCCATGGCCAGCGTGACCCATCCGATCGCGGCCGCATCCGCCCCGTGCATCTCGGCGGCCCAGGGTCCCGCCCAGAGGCCGCGCAGCCCCGCGGCCGGCCCGTAGCCGGCCAGCATCATCAGCAGGACCGGCCAGAGCGCCCCCACGCGCACGAGATCGAGCACGGAGCCGCGCGGCCCCTCGGGCGCGGGCGGGGGCGGCGGATCGCGCACCACGGCCCCGAGCAGCGCGGCGACGGCGAGGCTTGCGGCCGACAGCGCCCAGAGCGCGGCCCGCCAGCCCATCGCCTCGACCGCGAGCGCGAGCGGCGCCGCCGACAGCAGGTTGCCGAGCGAGCCCAGCCCCACCACCATTCCGGCGAGCCCCGCGAAGCGGGCCGGGGCGAAGCCGCGGGCGAAGATCAGATAGGCCGCCATCAGCACCGGCGAGCAGCCCGCCCCGATCAGGGCCATGGCCGCCGTGACATGCCAGGGCGCGGAAGCCAGCGCAAAGGCGGCCGCGCCCCCGCCCCCTCCCAGCGCGAGAAGCCACGCCGCGCTGCGCCGCGGCCCCCAGCGGTCGAGCGCCTCGCCCACTGGCACCTGCATGAGCGCGAAGACGAGAAACCAGATCCCCGAGGCCAGCGCCAGGTCCCCCGGCCCCGCGCCCAGCTCCGCCTCGAGGACGGGGGCCAGAACGGCGAGAAAGGCGCGAAAGAACTGCGACAGGACATAGGCCAGAACCAGCGCCGCGATTCCTGCCGCCATCGCACCCCTCCCCCGCGAACGGGCGCGACCATGCGTCCGCCCGGCGGCCGGGGCAAGGCCGGGGGGCGATCAGAGCGCGCGGCTGTGGCGCCCCTCCGGCATGGCATAGGTATCGAGCGCCTGCGCGGCGAGCCGCGCAACGAGCCGCGGCGAGCGGACCAGCCTCAGCCGGTCGTCCTCCAGCACCGCCCAGCCCCGCAGCCGCTCCAGGACCGGGCCGAGCCGCAGGCGCAGCCCGTCGCGCTCCAGCCCGTGCCGGGCAGCCGTGGCGGGCAGGTCGATGGCGAAGCGGCACATGATCTGCTCGATCAGGTCGGCGCGCAGCCGGTCCTCGGCCGAGAGGCGATGGCCGCGCTCGGTGGGCAGCCGCCCCGCCTCCACCGCCGCCGCCCAGAGCGAGGAGGTGGGCGCGTTCTGGGCATAGCCCTGCGGATAGCGCGAGATGGCCGAGGCCCCGAGCCCGATCAGCACCTCTGCCCCGTCCTCCGTGTAGCCCTGGAAGTTGCGCCGCATCCGCCCCTCGCGCGCGGCCTGCGCCAGCGCGTCGCCGGGCCGGGCGAAATGGTCGATCCCGATCTCCTCGTAGCCGTCCCAGACGAACAGGCGCGCGGCCGCCTCGAACAGCGCCAGCCGCTCCTCCGCGCCCGGCAGGGCATCGGCCGGGATCATCGCCTGCCGCTTGGCCATCCAGGGCACATGCGCATAGCCGTAGAGCGCCACCCGGTCCGGCCCCAGCGCCAGGACCTTGGCCACGCTGTCGGCCAGCCGCGCGCGCGTCTGGTGGGGCAGGCCGAACAGCAGGTCCATGTTGAGGCTCCGCACGCCTGCCCCGCGGATCAGGCCGACCACCTCGCGCGTCAGGTCGAAGGGCTGGATGCGGCCGATCGCCTCCTGCACGAGGGGGTCGAAATCCTGCACCCCGATCGAGGCGCGCGTCATCCCCGCCTCGGCCAGCGCATCCAGCCGGGCGGGGTCCACCTCCGTCGGATCGATCTCGACCGACAGCGACAGGTCCCGCGCGACGGGCCGGAAGGCCCGCAGCGCCGCGCAGAGCCGGCCGAGCAGGTCTGGCGGCAGGATCGTCGGCGTCCCGCCGCCCAGATGGATGGCCGTCACCTCCACCTCCGGCGGCAGATGCCGTCCCACCAGGTCCAGTTCCCGCAGGAGCCGGTCCAGATACTGGCCGAGCGGGCGATCGGTCGCCGTCCCCTGCGTCCGGCAGGCGCAGAACCAGCACAGCCGCCGGCAATAGGGGACATGGACATAGAGCGAGACGCGCGTGCCCCTCGGCACGGCGCGCAGCCACTCCGCCACGCTGTCGGGACCCACGGCGGGGCCGAAATGGTTGGCGGGCGGATAGCTCGTGTAGCGCGGCGCGCGGGCGTCGAGGAGCCCCAGATCGCGCAGATCCTCCTGCGTTGTCATGGCTGATCCTTTCCAAGCGCGGCTTTTGGGGGCAGAGTGCCCGCGATCCCCCCCGGCCGGCCCTCCGCCGGCCCGGCCCGTCCCCGGTCCGGAGAGGCCCCATGCCCCGCCCCGCCATCGCTCCGCCGAAGCTGTCCCGGCCTGCCCCCGAGGGGCGCGTCCTGCGCAACGTGGAGGTGGATTGCGTGGACTGCCCGATCCGCCACCGGGCCGTCTGCGCACGCTGCGACGCGGCCGAACTCGCCCGGCTGGAGGAGATCAAGTACTACCGCTCCTACGAGGCGGGCCGCCCCATCGCCTTTGCGGGCGACGAGATGGGCTTTGTCGCCTCGGTCGTGCGCGGCGTGGCCACGATCAGCCAGACCATGGCCGACGGGCGCAAGCAGATGGTGGGCCTTCTTCTGCCGTCCGATTTCGTCGGCCGGCCGGGGCGCGCCGCCACGCCCTACGACGTGACCGCCGTGAGCGACGTCACGCTCTGCTGCTTCCGCCGCAAGCCCTTCGAGGCGCTGATGGCCCAGACGCCGCATCTGGCCGAGCGGCTTCTGGACATGAGCCTCGACGAGCTCGACGCGGCGCGCGAATGGATGCTCGTGCTCGGGCGCAAGACGGCGCGCGAGAAGATCGCCTCGCTTCTCGCCATCGTCGCGCGCCGCGAGGCGACGTTGAGCCTCGCGGCCCTGCGGGGGGGCCTCGCGATCGACCTGCCGCTCACGCGCGAGGCGATGGCGGACTATCTCGGCCTCACGCTCGAGACGGTGAGCCGCCAGATCAGCGCCCTGCGCCGCGACGGGATCATCGTTCTCGAGGGGACGCGGCGCATCCGCGTCCCCGACATCCGCGCGCTTCTGGCCGAGACGGGCGACGACATGGACGGCGGCCTCGTGGCCTGACGTCCCAGCCGCCCGGCGGGGGTCCGGCTGCGGGCCGCCGCGGCCGCTCATCGCGCCATCACCAGCGGCAGGGGCACCTCGGTCAGCATCTCGCGCGTGGCTCCGCCCAGAAAGGCCTCGCGCAGGCGCGAATGGCCATAGGCCCCCATCACCAGCGCCTCGGCCCCCTTCTCGCGGGCAAAGCGCGTCAGGATCTCGCTCGTGCGCGGCGCGGTGCGCGCGAGGACCGAGACCTCGGCGCGCACCCCGTGCCGCGACAGCCACAGCGACAGGGCTCCGCCCGGCTCGCCCCGGTCGGGGGCCTCTGCGGGCGGGTCCACGATCACGATATCCACCATCCGCGCGCCCGTCAGCAGCGGTAGGGCGGCCCGCGCGGCGCGCAGCGCCTCGTCCCCGTCGTTCCAGGCGAGCGCCACGCGCTCCCAGGGGCGGTCGAACACGCCGCCCGCATCGGGCACGACCAGGACCGGCGTCGCGGTGCCGAACAGAAGCGACTCGGTGATCGCCTGCGCCAGCGTGCTGCGGCCGGGCCCGTGCGCCCGGCCCGTCACCGCCAGGTCCGAGAACCGCGCCAGCCGCGCGAGCCGCTCGGCCAGCCCGAGGCTCGGCAGCGCCACGGGCTCGACCGCCCTGCGCAGGTCGCCGGGCAGGCGGCGCTCGACGGACCGGGCCATGGCCTCGGCCCGCGCGCGCGCCTCGCCGAAGCTGCGCTGCGAGACCACGGGCACGGCCCCCACGGCCACGGCCTCCATGGGGACCAGATCGACCGCAACGCAGAACAGGTCCAGATGGGCATCGTGCGACCGCGCGAGCGCCGCGGCGGCGGCGAGCACCGGCGCGTCCGCGCTCTCGTCGGTGACGATGGTGGTGACGGTACGGATAGCCATGGCGGTCGTCCTTTCGCGTCTGGCCCGGCTCCTCCCCCGGGCGGGATGGCGTCATCCTAGCCGATCGCGGGGCCTTTCGGCTTGATCCTTGTCAGACCGCCGCCGCCCGCCCCTTGACCTGGATCAAGGCAGCCGCCCGCCTCCTGCGCCATCAGCATCCCCGACCCCCGGCCGCCCGCCCCGGCGACCGGGCAGGAAGGGACAGACACGATGTGGGACTGGATCAAGATCGCCGGCTTCGGGGGCATCGCCCTTCTGGCCGCCATCGCCGCCAACTGGGCGCAGGACCTCGCCTATCAGGTCCACATGCTCCTCGTCATGGCCATCGCGGCGGGCCTGTTCGTCTGGAGCGTGCGCCGCACGGGCGAGGCCGCCCCCGCGCCCGCAGACACCTACATGGACGGCCCCATCCGCGCGGGCGCCATCGCCACGGTGGTCTGGGGTCTGGCGGGCTTTCTCGTGGGCGTGGTCATCGCGCTCCAGCTCGCCTGGCCGCAGCTCAACCTCGCGGCGCTCCAGGGCTGGGGCCATTTCGGCCGCCTGCGCCCGCTGCACACCTCGGCGGTGATCTTCGCCTTCGGGGGCAACGCGCTCATCATGAGCACGTTCTACATCGTCCAGCGCACCTGCGCGGCGCGGCTCTGGGGCGGCAACCTCGCCTGGTTCGTGTTCTGGGGCTATCAGCTCTTCATCGTGCTGGCCGCGACCGGCTACCTGATGGGCGCCACCCAGTCCAAGGAATATGCCGAGCCCGAATGGTACGTGGACCTCTGGCTCACGGTGGTCTGGGTCGCCTTTCTCGCCGTGACGCTGGGCACGATCATGCGCCGGCGCGAGCCGCACATCTACGTGGCCAACTGGTTCCTGCTCGCCTTCATCATCACGGTCGCGCTGCTGCACATCGTCAACAACCTGTCCGTGCCCGTCTCGATCTGGGGCTCCAAGTCGGTGCAGGTCTTCGCGGGCGTGCAGGACGCGATGGTGCAGTGGTGGTACGGCCACAACGCCGTGGGCTTCTTCCTGACGGCGGGCTTCCTGGGCATGATGTACTACTTCGTGCCCAAGCAGGCCGGCCGGCCGATCTACAGCTACAAGCTGTCGATCATCCACTTCTGGGCGCTGATCTTCCTCTACATCTGGGCAGGCCCGCACCACCTGCACTACACGGCCCTGCCCGAATGGGCGGCGACGCTCGGGATGGTGTTCTCCGTCGTCCTGTGGATGCCGTCCTGGGGCGGCATGATCAACGGGCTCATGACCCTCTCGGGCGCCTGGGACAAGATCCGCACGGACCCGATCATCCGCATGATGGTGATCTCGCTCGGCTTCTACGGGATGAGCACCTTCGAGGGGCCGATGATGTCCATCAAGACCGTCAACAGCCTCAGCCACTACACCGACTGGACCATCGGCCATGTCCATTCCGGCGCGCTGGGCTGGAACGGCATGATCACCTTCGCGGCGCTCTACTTCCTCGTGCCGCGGCTGTGGGGGCGCGACGGCCTCCACTCGATGGCCGCGGTCAACTGGCACTTCTGGCTCGCGACGCTCGGCATCGTCCTCTACGCGGCCTCCATGTGGGTGACGGGGATCATGGAAGGGCTGATGTGGCGCGAGGTGGATGCGCACGGCTTTCTCGTCAACAGCTTCGCCGACACGGTCTCCGCCAAGTTCCCCATGTACGTGGTCCGCGCGCTGGGGGGGGTGCTCTATCTCGCCGGGGCCGTCCTGATGGCCTGGAACCTGTGGATGACCGCCTACGGGCGCGTCCGCACGGCGCCCGCCGCCGCCACGCCTGCCGAATGAGGTGATCCCATGGCCCTTCTCGACCACCACAAGCGGATCGAGCGTCATGCGACGCTGCTTCTCGGCACCTCGCTCTGCGTCGTCCTGATCGGCGGCATCGTGGAGATCGTGCCCCTGTTCTACCTCCAGAACACCATCGAGGCGGTGGAGGGCGTGCGCCCCTTCTCGCCCCTCGAACTCGCAGGGCGCGAGATCTACCTGCGCGAGGGCTGCTATACCTGCCACAGCCAGATGATCCGGCCCATGCGCGACGAGGTGGAGCGCTACGGCCATTACAGCCTGGCCGCCGAGTCGATGTACGACCGGCCCTTCCTGTGGGGCTCCAAGCGCACGGGCCCGGACCTCGCCCGGGTGGGGGGGCGCTATTCGGACGCCTGGCATGTCCAGCACCTCGCCGACCCCCGCTCGGTCGTGCCCGAGACGATCATGCCTCCCTACGCCTTCCTGCTCGACCGGCCGCTCGACGGGGCGGGGCTTGCGGCGCTGATGGAGACGCACCGCCTGCTCGGAACGCCCTACACGGACGAGATGATCGCCTCGGCCCGGGCCGATTTCGTCGCCCAGACGGACCCCTGGGGCGACACGACGGGGCTTCTCGAACGCTATCCGGGCGCCCATGTGGCCGACCCGGACGGCCTGCCCGGCATCTCGGAGATGGACGCGCTCGTGGCCTATCTGCAGGTGCTGGGCACGATGGTGGACTTCTCCACCTTCATCCCGGACGAGACGCGCTGAGGGCCCCGCGATGGAGACCTACACCCTCCTGCGTCACTTCGCCGATTCCTGGGCGCTGCTCGCCCTGGTCCTGTTCTTTGCGGCAAGCATCGCCTGGGTCTGGAGGCCCGGCTCCCGGCGGCTCCATGACGAGGCGGGGGGCATCCCCTTCCGCCACGAGGACCACCCCCCCTCCGGCCCTGCCCCCGCTCGACCCCGCGATCCCGCCCCGCCATCGGAGACGCGCCCATGACCTCGCGCCCGCTCGAGACCCGCTCCCGCCCTCCGGCCCCGCGGCCCGACCCGGACGATCCGGGCGTGGGCACCACCGGCCACGAATGGGACGGCATCCGCGAATGGAACAACCCGCTGCCGCGCTGGTGGCTCTGGGTGTTCTACGCCACCATCGTCTGGGGGATCGGCTACACGATCGCCTATCCGGCCTGGCCGCTTCTGGACCGCGCGACCCAGGGCCTGCTGGGCGGCAATGCCCGCACCGCCGTCGCGGCCGAGATCGCCGCCCAGGAGGCGCGCAACGCCGACCTCAACGCCGCTCTGGCCCGCCTGCTCGACCGGGGCGAGCTCGGGCGCCTGCCCGAGGAGCCGGGGCTGCACGGCTATGCGCTCAACATGGGCGCGGCGGTGTTCCGCGCGCATTGCTCGCAATGCCACGGCGCAGGCGCGGGCGGGGTCGAGGCGCAGGGCTTTCCCTCGCTGCTCGACGACGCCTGGCTCTGGGGCGGCACGCTCGAGGACATCGCCCACACGGTCGCCCACGGCATCCGCACCGACGCCTCGCCCGAGGCGCGCTGGTCCGAGATGCCGGCCTTTGCCGACATCCTGTCGCGCCCCCAGACGGAAGCGGTCGTCCACCACGTCCTCGCCCTTTCGGGGCAGGCGCATGACGCGGCACTGGCGGCCGAGGGCGCCCCTCTCTTCGCGGACCATTGCGCCTCCTGCCACGGCGAGGCCGGGCGCGGCGACCGCACCATCGGGGCGCCGGACCTCGCGGATGCGGTCTGGCTCTACGGCGGCACGCCCGAGGCGATCCGCGACAGCATCCGGCAGGCGCGCTTCGGCGTCATGCCGGCCTGGAGCCGCGAGTTCCGGCAGGGCTCGGGCCTCGGCCCGGCCGAGATCGCGGCCGTCGCGGCCTATGTGCACGCCCTGGGCGGCGGCGAGTAGCAACGCGTTAACCGTTCGTTAGGACTTCGGGGGGTCCGGCAGGCCAGGGGTTTGCCGGACCTCGGTTTTCCGGCGCCCGCCGCGCGCAACGCCACCGCGCGGTGGGCCAAGGTTTCGTTAACCTTTCGCTGCCAGTCTGGGGGCCGATCGCCGCGCCATTCCGGACCTCGCCCCATGCCCCTCCCGCCCGCCGCCTCCCCGCCCCTCCGGCCTTTGGCCGGACCCGGCCCAGCCTTGATCCAGGTCAAGGCACCCCGACCCGCCCCGTGCGAGGGGATCGTCCGCCCTCCTGCGCCCCGCGGTGCCCCCATGAGCCACGCCCCCGCCCCCTCCCTCTATGCCGCGCGCGAGCCGGTCTTTCCCCGCCGCGTGCGGGGCCGCTTCCGCCGGCTCAAGTGGTGGGTCATGGCCGCCACGCTGGGCCTCTACTACGTCCTGCCCTGGCTGCGCTGGGACCGCGGCGAGGGGCGCCCCGACCAGGCGGTGCTCGTGGACCTGGCCGGCCGTCGCTTCTTCTTCTTCTTCGTCGAGATCTGGCCCCAGGACTTCCATGTGGTCGCGGGCCTTCTCGTCATGGCGGGGCTGGGCCTGTTCCTGTTCACCTCCGTCCTCGGGCGCGTCTGGTGCGGCTATGCCTGTCCCCAGACCGTCTGGACCGACCTGTTCCTGCTGACCGAGCGCTGGGTGGAGGGCGACCGCAATGCCCGTCTGCGGCTCTGGCATGCGCCCTGGTCGCTTGCCAAGGCGCGGCTGCGGCTTGCCAAATGGGCGATCTGGCTCGTCATCGCGCTCGCCACGGGCGGGGCGTGGGTGTTCTACTTCGCCGACGCGCCGACGCTTCTGGCCGGCCTCGTGACCGGGACCGCCCCGCCCGTGGCCTACACGACCGTGGCCGTGCTGACCGCCACCACCGTCGCCTTCGGCGGCTTCGCGCGCGAGCAGATCTGCATCTATGCCTGCCCCTGGCCGCGCATCCAGTCCGCCCTGACCGACGAGGAGACGCTCACCATCGGCTACCGCGCCTGGCGCGGCGAGCCGCGGGGCAAGGCCTCCGCGCGCGGGGCGGACGCGCCGCCGCCGGGCGACTGCGTGGATTGCCGGGCCTGCGCGGCCGTCTGCCCCATGGGCATCGACATCCGCGACGGCCAGCAGCTCGCCTGCATCACCTGCGCGCTCTGCATCGATGCCTGCGACGACGTCATGACGCGGCTCGGCCGGCCGCGCGGCCTGATCGGCTACTTCACCCTGACCGACGAGCGGGCCGAGCGCGCGGGCCGTCCGCCCCGGCCCGTCCGCCAGCACGTCCTGCGCCCGCGCACGATCCTCTACGCCACGCTCTGGTCGCTCGCCGGGGCGCTCCTGCTCGCCGCGCTCGCGCTGCGCGCGCCGCTCGATCTCGACGTGAGCCCGGTCCGCAACCCCGTCTTCATCACGCTCTCGGACGGCACCATCCGCAACGCCTACGACCTGCGCCTGCGCAACAAGAGCGGCGAGACGCGGGACCTGGCGCTGTCGGTCCAGGGCGACGCGTCCCTCGCCCTGTCGGTCGAAGGCCATCCCGACGGGATCGTGACCGTTCCGGCCGACGCGACCGCCAGCGTGCGTCTCTATCTCGACGCCCCCCCCGGCAGCCCCGCCGCCACGGGCGGGCGCACCCCGCTGCGCCTCGTGCTCGCCGACCCGGCCGCCGATCTCGGCGCCAGCGCCGACACCCACTTCACCGGAAAGGCTCCCTGACATGACCCGGCTTCTGCGCGGACCCGTGACCGGCCCCAAGGCGCTCGCGATCATCCTGTCCTTCTTCGCCGTCATCATCGCGGTGAACCTCGTCCTCGCGGTCCAGGCGGTGCGGACCTTCCCCGGGCTCGAGGTGCGCAACGCCGTGATCGCCTCGCAGGGCTTCGACGCGGACCGCGCGGCGCAGATCCGGCTGGGCTGGACCGTCCGGGCCGACATCGCGGGGGACCGCCTCGCGCTGCGCATCGAGGGGCCGGACGGCGCCCCCGTCGCCGGTCTCGCGCCGCAGGCCGTGCTGGGCCGCGCCACCACGCGGGGCGACGACCAGACGCTCGCGCTCGTCTGGACGGGCACGGAATGGGTCGCCCCCGTCCGGGTGGCCCCCGGACGCTGGCATCTCTCCGTCGCCGCGCTCGCCCCCGACGGCACCGCCTTCCGCCAGCGCCTGACGCTCGGGGTGCGCTGAGATGACCGCCGCCCCCGCCTCTCCGCTGGCCTGCCCGGCCTGCCCGGCCGCCGCGCCGCTGGCCTGGACCGCCGCCCCGGCCGCCTGCGACGAGATCGTGCTCGCCGTTCCGGCCGCCCATTGCGCCGAGTGCCTTGCGACGCTCGAGGACGGGATCGGCCGCCTGCCGGGCGTGCTGGAGGCCCGCGTCAACCTGTCGCTGCGCCGGCTGCGCGTGCGCCACGACGGCTCGCTGGAGACCGAGACGGTGGTCGAGGCCGCGGGCCGGCTCGGCTACGAGGCCCTTCCGCTCGACCTCGTCGCCCTGTCGGGGACCGAGGGGGACCGGGTGCGGCGCGACCTCGTCATGCGGCTCGGCGTGGCCTTCTTCGCGATGATGAACGTCATGCTCCTGTCGGTCGCCGTCTGGTCCGGCGCCTCGGGGGCGACGCGCGACCTCTTCCACCTCCTGTCGGGGGCGATCGCGATCCCCACGATCCTGTTCTCCGGCCAGCCCTTCTTCCGCTCGGCCTGGCGCGGCCTGCGGGCGGGACGGCTGGGGATGGACTTTCCCATCTCGCTCGCCCTCGTGCTCGCCTCGGCCATCTCGCTCTACGAGAGCGTCCATGGCGGGCATCACGCCTATTTCGACGCGGCGGTGATGCTCTGCTTCTTCCTGCTGGGGGGACGCTATCTCGACCATGTCACCCGCGCCGCCGCCCGCTCCGCCGCGCAGGAGCTGGCCGCGCTCGAGGTGCCCCGGGCGCTGCGGCTCGAGGCGGACGGCACGGCCCGGACGGTCGCCGTGGCCGACCTGCGCCCCGGCGACCGCCTGCGCCTGCCGCCCGGCGCGCGCGTTCCCGCCGACGGCGTGGTGGAGGAGGGCGAGAGCGAGACCGACCGTTCGCTGCTGACGGGCGAGACGCTGCCCGCTCCCGCCCGTCCCGGCACCGCGCTCGGCGCGGGCGAGGTCAACCTGACCGGCCCGCTCGTCCTGCGCGTCACCGCGGCCGGGCGCGACTCCTCGCTCGCCCGCATGGCCGCCCTCGTGGCCGTCGCCGAGGAGGCGCGCTCGCGCTACACCTCCCTCGCCGACCGCGCCGCGCGCGCCTACTCGCCGATGGTCCACTCGCTCGCCTTCGGCGCCTTTGCCGTCTGGCTGTGGCTGTCGGGGGGCGACTGGCGGCTTGCGGTCAACATCGCGGCGGCGACGCTCATCATCACCTGCCCCTGCGCGCTGGGTCTGGCCGTGCCGGCGGTCGTGACCGCCGCCTCCGGCCGCCTGTTCCGGCGCGGCCTTCTCGTGAAGTCGCCCACCGCGCTCGAACGGCTGGCCGAGGTGGACACGGTGGTGTTCGACAAGACCGGCACCCTGACGCTGGGGACGCCCGAGCCCGTGGACCTCGCCTCCCGGCCCGAGGAGGCGCGGCGCATCGCCCTGGCGCTGGCCCGCGGCTCGGCGCATCCGCTTGCCGCCGCCCTCGCCCGCGGCCTCGAGGCGCAGGGCATCCGCCCCGTCCGGATCGAGGCGCTGCGCGAGATCCCCGGCCACGGGATCGAAGGGATCTGGCAGGGCCGCCGCGTCCGTCTGGGCCGGGCCGAATGGGCCGGCGCCGCGCCCGGCGCGGTCACGGCGACCACGCTCGGCATCGAGGGGCGCGCCCCCGTGGTCTTTCCCTTCACCGACCGCCTGCGCCCCGGCGCCCGCGCGCTGGTCGAGGGTCTCCGGGCTCGCGGCATGGAGGTCCATCTCGTCTCCGGCGACGTGGCCCCGGCCGTCCGGCGCCTTGCGGAGGATCTGGGCATCTCCCATGCCGTCGCCGCCGCCCGTCCCGAGGACAAGGCCGCGCATGTCGCCGCGCTCGCGGCGGCGGGGCGACGGGTGCTGATGGTGGGCGACGGGCTCAACGACACGGCCGCGCTGGCGCAGGCGCATGTCTCCATCTCGCCCGCCAGCGCCCTCGATGCCGCGCGCGCGGCCTCGGACGTGGTGCTGATGGGGCGCGATCTGGGCCCCGTGGCGGACGCGCTGCGCCTGTCGTCCCAAGCCGTGCGCCGCATGCGCGAGAACCTGTGGGTCTCGGCCGCCTACAACGTGGTGGCCGTGCCGGTCGCGCTTCTGGGTCTGGCCACGCCGCTTCTGGCCGCGCTCGCCATGTCGGTCTCGAGCGTGACCGTCACCCTGAACGCGCTGCGGCTGAGGTGAGGGGAAAGCGATGGACGTCCTGATCCTGCTCGTGCCGGTCTCGCTGGGGCTGGGGCTTCTGGGGCTCGCGGCCTTTGTCTGGACGCTGCGCCACCGCCAGTACGACGACCCCAAGGGCGACGCGGCCCGCATCCTGTCGGACCGCTGGGACGACCGCCCCCCGCCGGGCGAAGGCACCCGGCCATGAGCGCGCCCCCGCCTGTCCGTCCCGATCCCGCCCGGCCTGTGGATGGTCGGAGTGAGAGGATTCGAACCTCCGGCCCCCTGCTCCCGAAGCAGGTGCGCTACCAGGCTGCGCTACACTCCGACGCGCGCGGCCTAGCGCCCCGGCCGGGGAAAGGCAAGCCCCCCGCTCCGGGCTCAGCGCCCGCGGCCGCCCCCGCGGGGTGCGAGGCCGGCGAGCCGCAGCAGCGTGGAGGGTCGGGGCGCGGTCGCGGTTTCGGGGCGCAGGCGCGTGTTGAGGACCGGCCGGTTGGCCGAGGCGCCGGCGCGCCCCTCGCGCAGCACGATATAGAGGCCCGAGGCGATCACGATTCCCGCCCCGATCGCGGTGGGGGCGTCGATCCGCTCGCCGAAGAGCAGGGCGCCGAAGAGCGCCGCCCAGACGATCTGGGAATACTGCATCGGCGCCACCACCATCGCCTCGCCCGCGCGGTAGGCGGCGATGATGACCACGCCGCCCATCCAGCCCAGCGCCGACATGAGCGCCACGAGTCCCAGATCGGCCCCCTCCATGGGCCGGTAGACGAAGGGCAGCGCCGCGCCCATCAGCACGGCGTTGCCGAGCATCGGGTAGAGGAGCAGCACCACGGGACGCTCGTCCGCGCCGATCCGGCGCACCACGATGGAGGCGAGCGCCCCCATCGCCGCCGCGCCGAGAGCGGCGAGATGGCCCAGCCCCAGCGACGTCGCCCCCGGCCTGAGCACCACGAGCACGCCGAGCAGCCCCACCGCCACCGCCAGGCCGCGGCGCAGCCGTACCGTCTCGCCCAGGACGGGAATGGCCAGAAGCGTGATGAAGAGCGGCTGGGCAAAGACGATCGCATAGACCTGCGCCAGCGGCAGGACGGAAAAGGCGTAGAAGCCGAACAGCCCCGTCAGCACCGCCGCCCCCGTGCGCAGCGCCATCCACCACGGGTGGACGGGGCGCAGCGTGCCGGGCTCGCGGTCGCGCATCATCATCAGCGTGGCGAGCGGGAACGAGAACAGGACCGAGAAGAACAGGAGCTGGACGGCGTGGTAGCCCTCGCCCAGGAGCTTCACCACCGCGTCGTGGCTCGCATAGATGCCGAAGGCGAGCAGCGCCAGAAGCGCCCCGCGGGCATTGGGGCCCATGATGTCCTCTCCGAGGGGGTCGTGCGGGCGCGGCCTAGCGGGCGGGGCCGGGCGGGTCAACCGCGCCCAGCCCCCGGCCCGTGCGAGCCCGCCCTTGCACGTCGCCGCTCAGCCCGCGCGGTCCAGCGCCGCCACGACCGCATCGCCCATCTCGGCCGTCGAGATGGCGGCTCCCCCGCCGGGACCCGTCAGGTCGGCCGTGCGCAGACCGTCCGCCAGCACGAGCTCCACCGCGCGCTCGAGCCGGTCGGCCGCCTCGCCCGCGTCGAAGGAATAGCGCAGGGCCATGGCGAAGCTCAGGATGGCGGCGAGGGGATTGGCGCGCCCCTGCCCCGCAATGTCCGGGGCCGAGCCGTGGACAGGCTCGTAGAGGGCGCGGCGGCGCCCCGTCTCCGGGTCGGGCGCCCCGAGCGAGGCCGAGGGCAGCATCCCGAGCGATCCCGTCAGCATCGCCGCCACGTCCGACAGGATGTCGCCGAACAGGTTGTCGGTCACGATCACGTCGAACTGCCGCGGATTGCGCACGAGCTGCATGCCCCCCGCATCGGCGAGCATGTGGCTCAGCTCCACGTCGGCGAAGCGCTCGCGATGGGTGCGGGTGACGACCTCGTGCCACAGGACGCCCGACTTCATCACGTTGCGCTTTTCCATCGAGCAGACGCGGCCCTGCCGCACGCGCGCGAGCTCGAAGGCCACGGCGGCGATGCGCTCGATCTCGTGGGTGTCGTAGACCTGCGTGTCGATCGCGCGCTTCTCGCCGTTCGGCAGGTCGCGGATCTCCTTGGGCTCGCCGAAATAGACGCCGCCCGTCAGCTCGCGGACGATCAGGATGTCGAGCCCCTCGACCAGCTCGCGCTTGAGCGAGGAGAAGTCGGCCAGCGCATCGAAGCACTTGGCGGGGCGCAGGTTGGCGAACAGGCCCAGATCCTTGCGCAGCCGCAGAAGGCCCGCCTCGGGGCGCACCTCGTAGGGCACGCCGTCCCATTTCGGCCCCCCCACGGCGCCCAAGAGCACCGCGTCCGCGCGCAGCGCCCGTTCCATCGTGGCGTCCGAGATGGCCTGCCCGTGGGCGTCGAAGGCGCAACCGCCCACCAGGTCCTCCTCGATCTCGAAGGACAGGCCGTGACGGTCGAACCACCTTGCGACCTTGCGCATCTCGGCCATGACCTCGGGGCCGATGCCGTCGCCGGGAAGAAGCAGAAGGGTGGGGGCCATGCACGCGCTCCGGTCTGGCGGGGACGGGGTTGCGGCCGCCCCTCCCCGCTCGCCGGGCGGCCCGCGCCGGGGCTAGCCCCCGCCTCCGCCGGGGTCAAGCGACGGGCCGGGGGGCGCCAGGTCCACCCAGACCGCCCGGTGCGGGCCCGCGGCGGCGACGGTTTCGGCCAGGGGATCGTCCGGCGGCGGCCAGAGCACCCCCGAGTCCAGCACGGCCCATCCGGCCGAGGGGAGGACGTAGGAGACGCGCAGGTTGCCCGGCCCCCCCTCATCGGGCCCCGGCCAGTCGGCGGTGTCGAGCGCGGGGTCCCCCCCCTGCCCCGGATCGGCCGCCAGCCGCCCCCCGTCCGAGGCGGGGCGCGGGTCCTGCAGGCGCCCGTCCCCCAGCAACGCCGCGATCGCCCCCTCGGGCCCCTCGCCGTCCGCAGGGTCGAGGTTGGCCAGTCCCAGGAGCACGAAGGGTCCCCGTGGCGGGGGAACGGAGAGCGCGCCGTCCAGGAGGCGCAGCCAGACCGCCGCCTCGTCGGCGGCGCGCAGGCCGTTGCGGTCCTCGGGCCCGTCGAAGACGGGGGGTGTGGCGGCCCAGGCCCCGATCGTGAAGGAGCCGCCCGGCGCCTCCACCTCGACCAGCCAGTGACCGGTGCTGGAGAGACGCTGGACTGCCCACGCAGCCTCGGACGGGAAGGGGCTGCCATCCGGGTGCCGGGGCAGACGGGCCCCGGGCAGATCGCGCCAGAGCAGCGGCGTCAGGTCGGCGATGCTGCGCAGGGGCCAGCGCGACAGGATCGCGAGGCCGCCGCTGCCGGGAAACCGGCCGTAGCCCTGCGCATCGCGCGGACCCGATCGGCCGTCGCCGTCGAGGTCGAGCCCCGTGGTCAGCCCCGCATTGGGTCGGGCCGCAAAGCGGTGCGGATAGGACAGGCCCGCCTCCTCCAGCCTGTCCGCGAGGGCGGCGAGCGCGGCGCCGTCGCCGTCCCAGTCGACGCGCGTCAGGACAAGAAGATCCGCCCGCAGCGCGAGAAGGCCCGCGATGGCCGCGTTCGCCTGCGAATCGTCGCCGCGCAGGATGGCGCGCAGCAGGAGCCCGGGCCCGTCGCGGGTGAAGGATGCACCCCAGGTCGCGACCCGGATGCCCTCGGCCCGGGCCGGACCGCCGACCAGTCCGGCCAGAAGGGCGATCAGGGCGAGCGCGGCCCGGATCAGGCCGGCTGGAGACGGCCGGGCGTTCCGTCGCCGCGTGCGCGCTGGGCGGCCAGGATGTGCGCCAGCCGGAGAAACGCGAGCCCGCGCATCGCAAAGCTTGCCGGAAGAAGCGACCATGCTGCCACCATCCAGGCCAGAGCCGCCGGGGACGAGGGCAGCCTGCTGCCGACATCGCCGAGGATCACCGTTACCGGCAGCAGGAATGGCAGAAGAAATCCTAACACGAGGTTAACATGAGCCTCGCGCATCAGGCGCCCGCGAACATCCCCGCCTGCAGCCGGATCGAAGCGCGGCAGGTTGATCCAGATGTTGAAGGGCGCAGGGCGGGGCCATCCGCCCATGATCAGCACCAGACCGAACACCGCGACCATGCCGAGCGACAGGGCATAGCTGACCGCGAGGGCCGCGCGCAATCCCGGCACGGACGCCGTCTCGGACCCGAGCGCGATCAGCGCCAGATGCACCGGAGAGCCCGGCCAGCCGAGCCAGAGGCCCAGGCGCTCGCCCAGCACCTGCAACAGCAGGCCGGATGTCGCGTCGGGCGGCATGGGACGCAGCATGACGCAGATCAGCAGAAGGGACGCAAAGGCCGTGGCGGCGCGGAGGCGGTTGAAGGGCGGGGCGTCGCGGAACTCGACCAGCGAGGGGGCGCGCCCGCCATATTCGCTCAGGGTGAACAGCGCGACCACGAGCACGGCCAGCGCCGCCAGCTGCGCCCCTTCCGCCGTGGCCGTCCCCAGAACGCCTTGCGGCAGGGCCACCAGCAGCGCCATGACGGCAGCCCGAAGCCACGCCCCTGCCGCCCGCGACACTCCCCCGTGCACGCCCATGCGATCACCACCCGATGTGCTCGGCCGGGGCGGTTGGTCCGACCCTCGTCCGGAGCCCTGCGCCGTCCGGGAATCGGACGGCCTGCCTCAATCTCGCCCCAATCGTGCCGCGGCAGCGCCTTCGCTTCAACCTCGCAGTCTCGTGAGCGGCGGCGGGCGGGCCGATTTCCGGCCCCTCGTGGCATCGGCGCCACCATCCGGCCGCCCGGCCACCCGTGGGCGGCCCGGCGTCCGGGCGGCGATCCCGTCAGACCCAGGGACGTTCGGCGGCGACGCGGCGTTCGAAGGCGGCGATGGCGGGAGCCTTCTCCAGCGTGAGCCCGATGTCGTCGAGCCCGTTGAGCAGGCAGTGCTTGCGGAACGGGTCCACCTCGAAGCGGATCACCTCACCGTCCGACAGGGTGATCGTCTGCTCCTCGAGGTCCACCTCCATGCGCGCGTTGGACCCCTTCTCGGCGTCGCGCAGGCAGCGGTCGCGCTCGGCCTCGGGCAGGACCACGGGCAGGATGCCGTTCTTGAAGCAGTTGTTGAAGAAGATGTCCGCAAACGAGGTGGAGATCACGCAGCGGATGCCGAAATCAGCAAGCGCCCAAGGGGCGTGTTCGCGCGAGGAGCCGCAGCCGAAATTGTCCCCCGTCACGAGGATCGAGGCCTCGCGCCATGCCGGCTTGTTGAGCACGAAGTCGGGGTTCTCCGTGCCGTCGGGATGGTAGCGCATCTCGTCGAACAGGTTCTTCCCCAGCCCCGACCGCTTGATGGTCTTCAGGAACTGCTTGGGGATGATCATGTCCGTGTCGATGTTGACGAGCGGCATGGGCGCGGCGATGCCGGAATGGCGGACGAACTTCTGCATGGCTCTCCCTCAGGCCGGAACCGCGTCGCGTGCCACGTGGCGGACATCGGCAAGCCGGCCCGTAACCGCCGCCGCCGCGGCCATGGCCGGGCTCATGAGGTGGGTGCGGCCGCCGCGGCCCTGCCGGCCCTCGAAGTTGCGGTTGGAGGTCGAGGCGCAGCGCTCGCCGGGGCGGAGCTGGTCGGGGTTCATGGCCAGGCACATGGAGCAGCCTGCGAGGCGCCACTCGAAGCCCGCCTCCTTGAAGATGCGGTCGAGACCCTCCTCCTCGGCCTGCGCCCGCACGAGGCCCGATCCGGGCACGACCATGCCCCGCACCCCCTCGGCGATGCGGCGGCCGCGCAGCACGGCCGCGGCCGCGCGCAGGTCCTCGATGCGCCCGTTGGTGCACGAGCCGATGAACACCGCGTCGATGCGGATGTCCTCCATCCGCGTGCCGGGCTCGAGTCCCATGTACTCGAGCGAGCGGCGCGCGGCCTCGACCTTGCCGCCCTCGAACTCCTCGGGATGGGGCACGCGGCCGGTGATCGGGACCACGTCCTCCGGGCTGGTGCCCCAGGTCACCACGGGGGCGATGTCCTCGCCGCGAAGGGTCACGACCTTGTCCCAATGCGCCCCCTCGTCCGAGCGCAGCGTGCGCCACCAGGCGAGCGCGGCCTCCCACAGCGCGCCCTTGGGGGCGTGGGGACGGCCGCGGACATAATCGAAGGTCTTGTCGTCGGGCGCGATCAGGCCGGCGCGCGCGCCGCCTTCGATGGCCATGTTGCAGACGGTCATGCGCCCTTCCATCGAGAGCGACCGGATGACCTCGCCCATGTACTCGATGACATGACCCGTGCCGCCGGCCGTCCCCGTATGGCCGATCACCGAGAGCGTGACGTCCTTGGCGGTGACGCCAGGGCCGAGGCTTCCGGTGATCTCCACCTTCATGTTCTTGGACTTCTTCTGGATCAGCGTCTGGGTGGCAAGCACGTGCTCGACCTCGGAGGTGCCGATCCCGTGCGCGAGCGCGCCGAAGGCGCCGTGCGTGGCCGTGTGACTGTCGCCGCAGACCACCGTCATGCCGGGCAGCGTCCAGCCCTGTTCGGGGCCGACGATGTGGACGATCCCCTGCCGGATGTCGGTGACGGGATAGTAGTGGATGCCGAACTCGCGCGCGTTGCGGTCGAGCGCCTCGACCTGGATGCGGCTTTCCTCGTTGTCGATGCGCGCCTCGCGGCCCTCGGTGGTGGGCACGTTGTGGTCGGGCACGGCGATGGTCTTGCCGGGGGCGCGCACGGTGCGGCCGCTCATCCGCAGCCCCTCGAAGGCCTGCGGGCTGGTCACCTCGTGAACGAGGTGGCGGTCGATGTAGAGGAGCGCGGTGCCGTCGGGCTGCTCGTCCACGAGATGCGCGTCCCAGATCTTGTCGTAAAGGGTGCGCGGGCGGGAGGGGGTCTGGCTGGACATGGGTCCGCTCCGGTGAAGATCGGCAGATCGGGATGGTCGGTCAGGCAGAAGCGGGCGGCCGCTCAGAGATGCGCGCGCACGCCGCGGAACGCCCCGACGAACCGCCAGGGCAGCCGGTCCCGGTCGCCGATGTCGAAGATGCGCCGCATGGAGGCGACCCATACACCGCACGGACCGGCCGTTCAAGCGCGCCTGCTCCGTTCGGGGCGGGGCGATGCGCGATGCCGGGCCGGTCTGAGCGCCAGCCCGCAAGGCCGCACCGGCTTTCCTTGAGACGAGGGGGGTGCGATGCTATCTAAGGCTCAGGCGGCCGCCTCTGCCGGGACGGACGCCGGCCCGCGCCGGGGCTGCCGGCGCCCGATCGGAGGGATCTTCTCCTGACACCCGACCCTGCCGCGGCCTCTCCGGCCGCCGTCCCGCCGACCCAAGCGGCCCAGCCCGCGAGCGAGGTCCTCCTGGCTGCCGTCCTGGCCTCGCTGGAGGACGACAAGGCCGAGGACATCGTCACCATCGACCTGCGCGGCCGCTCGGAGATGGGGGACTTCATGGTGATCGCTTCGGGGCGATCGACCCGACAGGTTTCCGCCATCGCCGAGCATCTCGCCGAGAGCCTGAAGGCGTCGCTGGGCATCCAGGCGCGCATGGAAGGCAAGGAGGCGGCCGACTGGGTCCTGATCGACACGGGCGACGTGATCGTGCACGTCTTCCGGCCGGAGGTGCGCGACTTCTACCAGCTCGAGAAGATGTGGCTGCCGCCGGGGGCGGCGCGCACGGCCGGCAGCGCGCCGCGGGCCTGATTCCGCCCGGGCCGTCTGCCCCGTGCTGCGTCTTCACGTCCTGGCCGTGGGCCGGCTGCGGGCGGGAGCGCCCGAGCGGCGTCTGTTCGACGACTGGCAGGCCCGGTTCGACCGGACGGGTCGTTCCGTGGGCCTCGGCCCGCTGATCGAGAGGGAGGTGGAGCCGAAAGCGGCCGGCGCCGCGGCCGAAGCCGAGGCCCTGGGCCGGGCCATTCCCCCGGATGCGCTGACCGTCGCTCTGGACGAGCGGGGGCGTGTCCTGTCGTCCCCGGACTTTGCGGCACGCTTGGCCGCCTGGCGCGACGAAGGCCGGACGGACGCGGCCTTCCTGATCGGCGGGGCGGACGGCCTGCGGGCCGATCTGCGCGACCGCGCGGACCTTGTCCTGTCCTTCGGGCCGATGGTGTGGCCGCACATGCTGGCCCGCGCCATGCTGGCCGAGCAGATCTACCGGGCCGCAACCCTCCTGGCCGGCCTGCCCTACCATCGCACCTGATCCGCCCGACCGGGCAAGGGGCCCCGGCGGGGGGGTGCTCACCCGAACAGGTCGGTCTGACCGCGGGGCGCCTCGAGTCCCAGATGCCGGAAGGCGGAAGCCGTCAGCATCCGACCCCGGGGGGTGCGCTGGATCAGGCCCTGCTGGAGCAGGAACGGCTCGATCACTTCCTCGATGGCATCCCGCGCCTCGGACAGGGCGGCCGCAAGCGTGTCCACGCCGACCGGCCCGCCCATGTAGCTTTCGGCGATCAGCCGGAGATACCGCCGGTCGCCGGCATCGAGACCCGATCCGTCCACCCCGAGACGCGTCAGGGCACGGTCCGCGATCTCCCGCGTCAGGCGACCGTCGCCCTCCACAAGGGCGAAGTCCGCCACGCGGCGCAGGAGGCGCCCCGCAATCCGCGGCGTGCCCCGGGCGCGACGGGCGATCTCGCGCGTGCCGTCCGGCTCGGCCACCACACCCAGAAGCCGCGCCGCGCGCGTGACGATCTCCTGCAGTTCCTCCACGGTGTAGAACTCGAGCCGGACAGGAATGCCGAAGCGGTCGCGGAGCGGCGTCGTCAGAAGACCCAGCCGGGTGGTCGCGCCCACAAGGGTGAAGGGCTGCAGTTCGATCCGCACGGTGCGGGCCGCCGGCCCCTCGCCGATCACGAGATCGAGCTGGAAGTCCTCCAGAGCGGGATAGAGCACCTCCTCGACCACGGGGCTCAGGCGATGGATCTCGTCGATGAAGAGGACGTCGCGCGCCTCGAGATTGCTCAGGATCGCGGCCAGATCGCCAGCCTTGGCCAGCACGGGCCCCGAGGTCATCCGAAAGCCCACCCCCAGCTCGCGCGCCATGATCTGCGCCAGCGTCGTCTTGCCGAGGCCGGGCGGGCCGTGAAACAGCGTGTGGTCCATCGCCTCGCCGCGCATCCGGGCCGATTCGATGAACACGCGGAGGTTGGCCCGGGCCTCGGCCTGCCCGACGAACTCCTCCAGGCGCTGCGGACGCAGGGCCTTGTCGGGCGCATCGTCGGGCTGCGTGGCGGCGGAAAGAAGGGGATCGGCCATGAAGGGGATCTAGCGGTTCCCGCTCCGTTCCGCCAGAGGCGCCCGGTTCCGCGCCGGCAACGTCTGTCGCGAGGGCGGGCGCGGGGGGCGACCCGGATGCCTCGCCACCCCGGATCTCACTCCCGCGGGGCCAGAAGCCGCAGCGCCCCCCGGATCAGGCCGGGCGTGTCGAGGTCCCGGCCCGCCTCTGCGGCCCGCGCCACGGCCTGCATCGCCTCGGCCGGCGCATAGCCGAGATGGCCCAGGGCCGACAGGGCCTCGGCCTGGGCCAGGGCAGCCGGGTCCGCGCCGCCACGCGGGAACACGGGCGCGGACGGCTGCCGGGGAGGCGTGTCATCAGGTCCAGCGGGCTCGGGAGAGGGTAGGTCGTCCGCCACGCGACCGGCCAGCCCTGCCATGGCCATGACGGCCGGGGCGCGATCGCGCAGTTCGTTGGCAATGCGCTGGGCCATCTTGGGACCCACTCCCCGCGCGCGGGCCAGCACGGTCCAGTCGCCCAGGGCGATCGCACGGCCCAGAGCCTCGGGCCCCAGCGCGCCCAGAAGCGAGAGGGACACCTTGGCCCCCACGCCCTGCACCGTCAGCAGCAGGCGGTGCCATTCCTTCTCGGCCAGGGTGGGAAATCCGTAGAGGGTCCAGCGGTCCTCGGCCACCTGGAGGTCGGTCCAGAGGGCGACCGTCTCTCCCGGTCGCGGCAGGGCCGCGAGAACACGCTCGGAGACGTGGACGATGTAACCCACGCCGCCTGCTTCCACGATGACGTGATCCGCACCCCGGAAGAGAAGCCGCCCGGCCACGCGACCGATCATCGCTCCCGCTCCTTCAGCATGCGGGCGAGATCGGACTGCGCGAGGCGAGCACGCTCCGCGATCTGCCGGTCCTCGGCCCTCTCGATGGCCTCCGCCAGATGGCGGCGGGACTGGAGATGGTGGGCATGGCAGATGGCGACGGCCAGCGCATCGGCGGCATCCGCACCTTCGGGAAGGGCGCCGGGCAGATGGAGCCGGACCATGTGGCCGATCTGCTCCTTGTGGGCGTGGCCCACGCCGACGACCGCCTTCTTGACCGCCGTTGCCGCATATTCGCCCACGGGGATACCTGCGAGCGCGGGAACCAGGAGGGCGACGGCCCGCGCCTGACCCAGCTTGAGGGTGCCGGCCGCATCCTTGTTGACAAAGGTCTGCTCCACCGCGGCGTGGTCCGGGCGCTGCGCCGCGACCACGGCCTGAAGCCCCTCGAAGAGAACGAGAAGCCGCGCCGCGAGCGCCCCCTCGCCCGACCGGAGCGTGCCGTGCGCGACATGGCGCAGGCGCGGCCCTTCGACCTCGATGACGCCCCAGCCGGTGGCGGTCAGGCCCGGATCGATCCCGATGATACGCAACCCGCCCCTCCCAGCGCCCCCTGCGGACTAGCACGAAAGGGGAACAGCAGGAAGGGCCGAGGTCGTCCGGCCTGCGTTGCAGGGCGTGCATGACGGGGTTGCGGCGCGTCCCCCTGCCAGTCCGGGACAGGGCCCCTTATCTGGCGGGCATCCACCGACATGCGATTCATCCGGGACCGACGGCCATGACGACGTTCGATACCACCATTGTGCGCAAGCCCCGCAATCCCCTGTCCGCGCTGCTCGGGGCATGGCGCGACTGGCGCGATGCCCGCGCCACGCGCGAGATGCTGCGCCATCTGACGGCGCGCGAACTCGACGACATCGGCCTGACCCGCGCCGATGTGGAAGCCATGACCTGGCGGCGCTGACAACCGGCTTCCGCCTGGAAGACACGATGCGGGCCGCCTCCGGGCGGCCCTTGGCGTTAACGGCTCAGAAGCCGGCCATCCGGGCGAGATCGGCCGCCACCGTCGCTGCCAGCCGGGTGGCCGCGTCGGCGGTCATGACCCAGGCACCCGCGCGCTCGAGCAGGCTGCCGCCCTCGAGCACGGCCAGCCGCGCCGCGTAGGTCTCTGCGCCCAGAAGGGCGAACAGCGCGACCTTGAAGCCCCATGCCAGGAAAACCAGGGCAGCGAGGCTGCGCCACGGGAAGGGCGGGGCCAGGCGCCGGCGTGGATGGGCCGTGATCAGGCCCGTCTGGTCGATCCGGTAGCGGATGCCGTCCGTCATGCGCGCATGCTTGCGCACAAGGGACTGGATGCGGCGGTCGAAGCTGGCTTCGGCCATGGGTGCGGTCCTTCCAAGCAGAGCCCCCACCCTGCTTTCGTGGCCAAGGTGAAGCCGAAATCGGGCAAGATCAAGGCGCCAGACCCGAAAACGCCCCGTTTTCGCCGTTTCTGCCCAGAACCAGCGTCGCCCAGTCGCCAATCTCCTCTGCGGCGAGATGATTGATCCCCATTCGCGCATAGGCGGCCAGGACGGCAGGGGCCTGTTCGCGCAGCAGACCCGAGAGAATCACGTGTCCACCGGGGGCACAGGCCGCCGCCACGGCGGGGGCGAGATCGATCAGCGGCCCCTTGAGGATGTTGGCGAGCACCAGATCGAACGGACCTGCCAGCGACGGATGGTCGAAGCCCGCGGCCGTCACCGTCTCCACCCGATCTTCGAGCCCGTTGGCCTGCAGGTTCGCCCGCGCCGTCTCGATCGCCACCGGGTCGATGTCGGAGGCGACGATCCGGGCCTCGGGCCAGAGGCGCGCGGCAGCCATGGCCAGCACGGCCGTGCCCGTCCCGACGTCCGCAATCGCGCGGGGGGCACTGCTCTGCTCCGCGAACTGGTCGAGCGCCCGCAGACAGCCCAGCGTGGTGCCGTGATGCCCCGTGCCGAAGGCGACCGACGCCTCGATCAGCAGAGCGATCCGGTCCTCGGGGACGCGATGGGCATCGTGCGAGCCGTAGAGAAAGAACCGCCCCGCCTCGACGGGGGGCAGTTCGCGCCGGACATGGGCGACCCAGTCGACGTCCGGCACCTCCGAGACGGCAAAGGGCCTCGCCCCATGCGCGGCGGCCAGCAGCGCCAGCGCGACCTCGTCGGGACGATCGACGAAATGGGCGCCGACCTCGAACCGGCCCGAGCCGTCCTCGATCTCGAAATGACCGATCGCGAAGGGTCCGAGCGCCTCGAGGGCGGCGGCAAGGCGCTCGGCGGCCGCCTGGCCCGGCAGCGTGGTGAGGGCGGAGAACATCATGCCCTGCCGCCTAGGCGTGCCGCTGGGCCGCGTCAACGGGCGGCCGCGATCCCGACACCCACCGGGCAGGCGACCCCCGTGCCGCCGACGCCGCAATACCCGCCCGGATTCTTGTGCAGATACTGCTGGTGATAGTCTTCGGCCATGTAGAAGGGACCAAGCGGGGCGATCTCGGTGGTGATGGGCCCGTAGCCGGCTGCGCGAAGCCGCGGCTCGTAGGCGTCGCGCGTCCGCTCTGCCGCCTCGCGCTGCGCTTCCGAGGCGTAGAAGATGGCCGAGCGGTACTGGGTGCCGCGGTCGTTGCCCTGGCGCATCCCTTGGGTCGGGTCGTGGCCTTCCCAGAAGACGCGCAAGAGTTCCTCGTAGGTGATCGCGCGCGGGTCGAACAGCACCCGGACGACCTCCGCATGACCCGTCCGGCCGGTACAGACCTCCTCGTAGGTGGGGTTGGGGGTGAAGCCGCCGGCATAACCCGCCATGGTGGCCCGAACCCCCGGCAGGCGCCAGAACATCCGCTCCACCCCCCAGAAGCAGCCCATGCCGAACACCGCCTCCTCCAGCCCCTCCGGCACGTCGAGGGAGAGGGGGGTGCCGAGGACGGCATGGGTCGTGGCGGTGGGGATGGGCCGGTCGCGGCCGGGCAGCGCCTCCTCGGGGGTGACCATGCGGGACTTGTCGGCAAAGAGCGAGAACATGCGTCGTCTCCTGTCGGGGGGATGGGGCGGATATAGGCGTCCCGCTTCCGGCTTGGGAGGCGCTCACAGAAAGCTTTGCGGGTCCACGTCCACGGTCAGGCGCAGGTCGTCGCGCCCGCCGGTGCGGACGGGGGCGATCCACTCGGCCACGGCGGCCTGGACGGGCGCGGCGCGGGGGGCGCGCACCAGCAGGCGGACGCGGTGGCGGCCGCGGATGCGGGCGATCGGGGCAGGCGCGGGGCCCCAGACCTCGGCGCCGATACGGCGCAGGGGCTCGGCCTCGCGCGCCAGACGCGTCGCCGCATCCATCGCGGCCTGGGCACTCTCCGAGGACAGGATCAGCGCCACGAGCCGCGAGAAAGGGGGCATGCCGGCCATGCGCCGCCCCTCGGCCTCGGCCCGCCAGAAGCCTTCGTCGTCGCCCCGCAGGATGGCCTCGATGACGGGGTGGTGGGGCTGGTAGGTCTGGAGCAGCGCCTCGCCGGGACTGTCCGCGCGGCCTGCCCGCCCCGAGACCTGGCGCAGGAGGGCAAAGGTCCGCTCGGCCGCCCGCAGGTCGGAGCCATAGAGGCCGAGATCGGCGTCCACCACGCCGGCCAGCGTCAGCCTGGGGAAGTTGTGTCCCTTGGCCACGAGCTGGGTTCCGATCACGATGTCGGCCGCCCCTTCGGCGATCTGCTCGATGGCCTCCTTGAGCGAACGCGCCGAGCCGTAGAGATCAGAGCTCAGCACCGCCGTGCGCGCGGCCGGAAAGAGCGAGGCCACCTCCTCGGCCAGACGTTCCACGCCGGGGCCCACGGGCGACAGCCGCCCCTCGGCGCCGCATTCGGGACAGGCGAGCGGGATGGGCTGGGTCTCGCCGCACTGGTGGCACTGGAGGCGGCGCTGGAAGCGGTGCTCGACGAGGCGGGCGTCGCAATGGGGGCAGCCGATCTGGTGGCCGCAGGCGCGGCAGAGCGTCACGGGGGCGTAGCCGCGCCGGTTGAGGAACAGAAGCGACTGCTCCCCGCGCTCGAGCCTCCGGGCCACGGCCGCGGCGAGGGTGGGCGAGACCCAGTTGCCGCGCGCGAGCTCCTCGAGGCGCATGTCGATCGCCGTCACCCTGGGCAGGACGGCAAGGCCCACGCGCGCGGGCAGCATCAGGCGCGCGTACTTGCCCGTCTCGGCGTTCCACCAGGTCTCGAGGCAGGGGGTGGCGGAGGCGAGGATGACCTGCGCCCCCTCCGTGGCGGCGCGCAGCACCGCCATGTCGCGGGCATTGTAGAGGACCCCGTCTTCCTGCTTGTAGGAGCCGTCATGCTCCTCGTCCACGACGATCAGGCCGAGGTCGCGGAAGGGCAGGAACAGCGCCGAGCGCGCGCCGACCACGAGGCTCGCGCCCCCCTCGGCCGCCTGGCGCCAGAGGCGTCGGCGCTCGCTCTGGGTGATGCCGGAATGCCACTCCGCCGCGGGCGCCCCGAACCGGGCCTCCACACGCTGGAGAAAGGCCCCCGTCAGCGCGATCTCGGGCAGCAGGACCAGCGCCTGGCGGCCCTGGCGAAGCGTCTCGGCCACCGCCTCGAGATAGACCTCCGTCTTGCCCGATCCCGTGACGCCGCGCAGCAGCGTGGTGCCATAGGCGCGCCCCTCCACCGCGATGCGCAGCGACGCCGCGGCGAGCATCTGGTCCGGGGTGAGCGCGACGCCGGAGCCGGACAGGTCGAGCGGGGGATAGGGCTGGTCGCGCGGGGCCTCGGCCTCCTCGACGGCGCCCGCCTCCACGAGGCCGCGCACGACGGACGTGCCGACCCCGGCCGCCTGGGCCAGTTCCGAGAGGGTGAAGGCGAGGCCCGGATGCGCGCGCAGCACCCGCAGGACGCGGGCCCGCGCCTCGGTCATGCGCGGCGGCTCGGCGGGACCCAGGCGATAGACGTGCCGGGTCGCGGGCCCCTCCGTCAGGCCGGGCGCGCGGGTGGCGAGGCGTACCATCGCCGGCAGCGGCGTCAGCGTGTAGTCGGCTGCCCGGCCCAGGAACTCGCGGAACGGCGCACGCAGGGGCGGGGCGTCGAGAACGCGGCCGATCGCGCGCAGACGGTGGGCCGGAACCTCTCCGGTGCCGCGCCCCCAGACCACGCCCACGATCCGGCGCGGGCCCAGCGGCACCTCCACGAAGGCGCCGGGGGACACGCCGCCTTCGGGTGCGGCATAGTCCAGCAGGCGGTCGAGCGCGCCCAGGGGCAGCACCCCCACCCGCTCCCCCGGCGCGAAGCGTCCTTCCTCCGGCGGCGGCACCATGCGCCAGGCCGGGGGCGCGGAAGCCCGAGATCCGCCCTCGGCCGACGCAGCCTGCCCTCCCCGCTCCGGCTCGACCTCGCCAGGCAGATCGAGGCCGAACGGATCGCCCTCCGCATCCGCTTCGGGGAGCGGACCGGACGCACGTCGGGCCTTGCGGGATCTGGGCATCGGCAGGCTCCTGTGGTTCGCGTTATGTTCCAAGGCCGGACGCGATGCAAGCCCCCCGGGCGCGGCGGAGACGCCACGAGCCTGCGGTTCCCTGCGGGGTCCACCCTTGCGCCCCCTGTCAGCGTGGTGCGGGCCTGCTAGGGTGTGGCCCGGACCGATGCCAGACCGGAGAGACGCCATGTCTTCACGCCCCCGGCCCGATGACGACGAAGCCTTCCGGGAGGCGCTTCGACAGGCGATCCTGCGCGATCCCGCCCTTCTGCTCGACGATTCCGAGCTGATGCGGGCGCTGGTGGCGGCCAACGACCGTGCGATGGGCCCCAACGTGGTGGATCTGCGGGGTCTGGCGATGTCGCGCCTCGAGGCGCGGCTCGACCGGCTGGAGGACACCCATCGCTCGGTGATCGCAGCCGCCTACGAAAACCTGGCGGGTACCAACCAGATCCATCGCGCGGTCCTGCGCCTGCTCGAGCCCGCCACCTTCGGGGAGTTCCTGCAGGATCTGGGCGGCGACGTGGCCGCGATCCTGCGCGTGGAGTCGCTGCGCCTCGTGCTCGAATCCGCGCAGGCGGCGGAAGCGCCCCCGCCCGAACGCACGGGGGGGGTGCTCGCGGTGGAGGAGCCCGGCTTTGTCGAGGCCTATCTGCGCATGGGTCGGACCGGCCCGATCAGGTCCGTGACGCTGCGCCAGATCCGCCCGGAGGACGGCCGCGTCCACGGGGAGCGTGCGGCGGACATCCGCTCGGAGGCTTGCCTGCGGCTCGATCTCGGCGAGGGCGTCCGGCCCGCGATGCTGGTGCTCGGGTCCGAGGATCCGCACCACTTCTCGCCGCAGCAGGGGACGGACCTTCTGGGTTTCTTTGCCGGGGTCTTCGAGCGGACGCTTCGCCGCTGGCTCGGCTGAGGCGCGCCGATGACCGATCGGACCCTTCCCTCGGCCGCCCTGCAGGAGGCGCTGGCCGAGTGGCTGGCGCAGGGAGGGGCCCGGCGCGGCCTGTCGGTGCGGACCCGATCGGCCTATGCGGCGGATGTGAGCGCCTTTCTGGGCTTTCTGGCGGGTCATCGCGGCGGCGCAGGAGGGATCGCGCAGGTTGCGGCGCTCGAGATGTCGGACCTGCGCGCCTTCATGGCCGCCGAGCGGGCGCGGGGTCTGGGCGCCCGGTCGCTGTCGCGCCGGCTCTCGGCGGTTCGCGGCTTCTGCCGATGGCTGGGCGAACGCGAGGGGTTCGAGGCCACGGCAGCTTTGTCGGCGCGCGGACCCCGCCCGAAGCCGCGCCTGCCCCGGCCGCTCGACACCGAGGCTGCGCGCGGCACGATCGACGCGATGGCCGAGCAGGCCGCAGAGCCCTGGATCGCCGCGCGCGATGCGGCGGTCGCGACGCTGCTCTACGGTCTGGGATTGCGGATCGGCGAGGCCCTGAGCCTCACCGGACGCGAGGCGGATCTGCCCGAGACGCTGCGCATCACGGGCAAGGGCGGCAAGGAGCGGCTGGTTCCGGTCCTGCCGGCCGCGCGGGCAGCGGTGGCCCTCTATGCACGGCTCTGTCCCTTTCCGCTGGACCGGAACGCGCCGCTCTTCCGAGGCGCGCGCGGCGGTCCCCTGTCGGCGCGCATTGTCCAGCGCGCCATGGAGCGGGTTCGGGCGCGTCTCGGCCTGCCGGCGACGGCGACACCCCATGCGTTGCGTCACTCCTTCGCGACCCATCTGCTCGCCGCGGGGGGTGATCTCCGGGCGATCCAGGACCTTCTCGGGCATGCCTCGCTCTCGACCACCCAAGGCTACACGGCGGTGGATGCCGCCCGGCTGGTCGAGGTTCACGCCCGCGCCCATCCGCGCGCCTGAGGCGCGACAGCGGCTGCGGCGGCAAGGACCCCTTTCCTTTTCGGGTCGGTCCGCTACACCGTGGCCGACATGCAAGGAGCCGTCATGGACTTCCGGGACCCCTTCTTTCTGCTGCTGGTCTTCGCGGTGCTGGTCGTGGCCGCCATCCTGCTGGTCGGGATCGGCTCGTTCGGACGGGGTGGCGAGTTCAACCGGCGCCATGCGAACCGCCTGATGCGCTGGCGCATCTACGCCCAGGGGGTCGCTGTGGCGCTGATCGTGCTCTATGTCTGGCTGAGAAGCCGGGGTGCCACCTGACCTCCCCGGCAGGGGAGCTTCGCGCATGGTCGTTCTGAGCCGCATCTACACCCGCACCGGCGACGGGGGCGAGACCTCGCTGGGCGACGGCACGCGCGTGGCCAAGCACGCGCTGCGAGTGGAGTGTTACGGCACCGTGGACGAGGCCAATGCCTGCCTCGGCCTCGCGCGCCTGCACGCCCGAGGAGAGGTGGCCGAGGAGCTGGGGCGCATCCAGAACGACCTGTTCGACCTCGGCGCGGACCTGTGCCGTCCCGGCACCGGGGGCGAGGCGCTGCGGGTGAGCGAGGCGCAGGTGGAGCGGCTCGAGCGCGCCATCGACGCGGCCACCGCGCGGCTGGAACCCCTGCGCAGCTTCGTGCTGCCGGGGGGCGGCGCGGCGGCGGCGCATCTGCACCTCGCGCGGACCGTGGTGCGACGGGCCGAGCGTCTGGCCGCCGCGCTGGCGGAGCGCGAGCCGGTGGGGGGTCCTGCGCTGCGGTATCTCAACCGCTTGTCCGACTGGCTCTTCGTCGCAGCGCGGCTCGAGAACGACGAGGGGCGCGCCGACGTGCTCTGGGTTCCAGGCGCCCATCGCTGAGGGAGGCTGCCATGGAGGGCTCGACCGGTTCCCCGATCGTCGTGACAGGGGCGAGCGGGTTCATCGCGCTGCACGTGATCCGCGAGCTTCTGGAGGCTGGCCACGCCGTGCGCGGCACGCTGCGCGACCCCGCGCGCGAGGGGAGGGTGCGCGCCGCGCTGGGGCCGCTGGGGGCCGAGGGGCGTTTGGACTTCGTCCAGGCCGACCTGCTGCGCGACGAGGGCTGGGCCGAGGCGATGCGGGGCGCGCGGGCGCTGATCCACGTCGCCTCGCCCTTTCCGCTCGCGCCGCCGCGCGACCCCGACCGGGTGATCCGCCCGGCCGTGGAGGGGACGCGCCGCGCGCTGGAGGCGGCCTTCGCGGCCGGGGTGGAGCGGGTCGTCCTGACCTCCTCCGTCGTGGCGATGGGGACGCCCGGCACCCCCGGCCCCTTCGGTCCCGAGAGCTGGACGGACCCGGATTCGCCCGCAGCCTCTCCCTACGACCGCTCCAAGACGCTGGCCGAGCGGGAGGCATGGGCGATCGCGGAGCGTGCAGGACGGCGAGGGGATCTCGTGTCGATCAATCCCGGCTTCGTGCTGGGCCCGCTCCTCGGGGACGATCCGGGCAGTTCGCTCGGCGTGGTTCAGAGGCTGCTGGCGGCGCGCGATCCGGCCCTGCCGCGCATCCGCTTCGACACGGTGGACGTGCGCGACGTGGCGGCACTGCACCGGCGCGCGCTGACCGAGGCGGGGGGCGAGCGTGTGCCGGCGGTGGCGGGATCGCTCGGCTTTGCCGAGATGGCGGCCGTGCTGCGCGAGGCGACGGGCCGCCGCATCGCCCGGCGCGAGGCGCCCGACTGGGCCGTGCGCCTCCTCGGGCGGATCATGCCGGACCTGCGGACGGTCGCGCCCCGGCTGGGCTGGTCGCAGGACCTGTCGCCCGAGCGGGCCCGGCGCCTTCTGGGGCGCGACCTGATCCCCCCGCGCGAGGCGCTGCTCGCCTCGGCCGAGAGCCTGATCGCCCGCGGACTGGCCTGAGCGCTCAGGCCGGAGCGGAGCGCCGCTCGCCCAGCCGGGGATGGACGGTTGCGGCCAGCGCCCAGGCTCCGGCCATGGCGAGGCCGGCCGCCGCGAACGTCGCCGCGACGGGCAGCGCCAGAAGGACGAGCCCGCCGATGGCCGGCGTGACGATGCCCGACACGTCACGGAAGCTGGCATAGACGGCGGCCATCTCCGTCCGCTCGCCCGGACGCACGGCCATCAGGAAGGGCAGCGAGCCGCAGACATCGAGCATCACCAGCGCCCCCGACGCCAGCACCAGGCAAAGAAGCGTGGCCCACGGCCAGGGCGAAAGCACGAAGGCGCCCAGGAACAGCGCAGCGCAGAGGCCGAAGGCACCCCGCACCGCCCCCCGGACGGTCAGGCGTCGCATGAGGCGCAGCAGCAGGGGTGTGGCAAAGAGAAGCAGGCTCGAGAGCGACACGGCCGCACCTCCGAGGCGCTCGTCCAGTCCGGCCTCGCGGCAGAAGAGGGGCAAATAGACGATGTAGATCCACCAGCCCGCCGACCGGATGGTGGCAAAGGTCCATCCCGCCACCAGCCGCGGCTGTCGCAGGAAGCGGCGGAGATAGTCGGGCGCGAAACCGGCCGGCTGGGCACGTCCCCTCCCCTCGCCGGGATCGAGCCGGAGGAATGCCGCCACAAGAAGGGCCGCGAATGCTCCGGCCAGAAGGAACGGCGCCGGCTGCCACCAGTCCAGCAGCATCACCCCCGTGACGGGGCCCAGCGTCCAGGCCGCGGCCGAGTAGAGCAGCCGCTGGGATTCGGCGCGGCCAAGCGCCTCGCGCGGGACGCCGTCGAGCACGTAGGCCGAGAGGCAGACCCAGAGCGCCGCCGTGGCGCAGGCGTTGACGAGCAATGCGGCCACGGCGGTCATGGGGTGACCCGCGACCAGAAGGACCATACCCAGCAGGTAGGCCCCGGCCGCACCGAGCGTGACTCGGCGCCGCCCGATCCGGGCGGCCAGTGCCGGCGTCAGGAACCCCGCCGTCAGCGACAGGATTCCGACACCCAGATAGATCGCCGATACGGCCGTTCCCGTCTCCCACAGCCGCAGCATCAGAAGGGGCACCGCCGAAAGGAGCGTGCCGCGGACGGCGGATTCAAGACCGAAGAGAAGCGCGAAGTCTCTTGTGCCGGGTGCGGAACGCACGGTGCCGCGGGCGGTCAAGCCCGGAAGCGGCAGGGTCGGAAGGGAGGCCATCGGAGCACCGGAACGACACGGAACCGGCCCCTGCTCTGCGCCCCGCAAGGCGAGGCGTCTGCCCCCCGCGCGACATGGGCAGGGCGGTTTCGGTGCGCGGCGGCGGACTCGGCGGGGATCAGCCTTCGCGGGCGAGAAGGTCCAGCAAGCGCGAGCGGGCGGGCGGCAGGCTCCGTCCTTCGGGCACGAGGCGGGCGGCAACGAAATGGCCGGTGACGGCAAGCGCCGCAAGAAGGTCCGCGGTGTCGGCCTCGCCTTCGCCGCGCAGGACCGGAGGCAGCGGCAGAAGCCGCGCTGCCCAGGGCACTGCGGCCTCGCGCGAGACGGCGCGGCCCGTCCGGGGCGAAACAAAGCCGAGGTCATCCGATCGCCCCGTCACCGCGCAGGTCCCCAGGTCGAGGCCAAAGCCCAGCTCGTCGAGCAAGGCCTGTTCCCACCGCAGATAGGCGAGCGGCCAGAGCGTCCGCTCGGCCGAGGCGAGCAGGTCGAGCAGCGCGTCGGTCCGCGCATAGAGCCCGGGATGCGGCGCACGATCCGGCAGGACAGTCGCCAGAAGGGCGGTGACCGCGGACAGCGCCGCGAGGGCCAGGGGATCGCCCAGAAGCGACGCGGCGCGGTTGCGGACCGGCTCGGCGGCAAAGCGGCCGAGCTGTTCGTCGAGGCGGGCGCGCCAGACAAGCTGGACCAGCGTCCCCGGTTGGAGGAAGGGCCGCATCCGCCGCGAGATGCCGCCCGGAACGAGACCGGCATGGCGGCCCCGCTCGGCGGTGAAGGCATCCAGGACGACGGCCGTCTCTCCGTGCGGCCGCACGTCCAGAACGATGCCTTCGTCGCACCACTCGATCATGAATGCAAAGGTGATCGGGGCGGGCCGCACGACAAGTCCGGCCGGTCAAGCGCTCGGCCCGGCCGTGGAGCCCGACGGAACGGACGGCGCGAGGCGCAGCGGCCGCGGGCATTCCGGTCCCGATCGGGCCCCATGCGGAAGCACCGGACCGAGATGCGGAAAACGGGATTGGCAGCAGGATCGCAACATCCGGGCCGCCTGCTCGCGAGGCGGCTCCGCGGCTTGCCCTCGGCGCGGCTCGGCCCTATTCTGGCCGCTGCCCGGCACGGCGCCGGGCGCCACCTGTCGAGGCCGACCCTGTCTCCCTCCCCATCGCCGGACGGCACGCCGTGCTGACGGAGATCGTCATCGTCTTGGCGCTGATCCTGCTCAACGGCACCCTGGCCATGTCGGAGCTTGCGGTGGTCTCCTCGCGCACGGCCCGGCTCAAGTCCCTGGCCGAAGCCGGGCAGCGGGGGGCCGCGACGGCACTGGACCTGGCGGCCGATCCGGGACGCTTCCTGTCCACCGTCCAGATCGGCATCACGCTTGTGGGCATCCTGTCGGGGGCGTTCTCGGGGGCGACGCTGGGGGCGCGTCTGGCCGCCTGGCTCTCGCTGCAGGGGCTCGAGCCGGCGCTGGCGGGCACGCTGGGGGTGGGGGGCGTGGTCGTCACCATCACCTTCCTGTCGCTGATCCTGGGCGAGCTCGTGCCCAAGCGCATCGCCCTGCGCGACCCCGAGCGGGTGGCCAGCGTGGTGGCCCCCGTCATGCACGGGTTGTCGCGCGTGGCTGCACCGGTCGTGTGGGTGCTGGACCGCACGGGGCGGGGCGTGCTGCGCCTGATGGGCCTGCGCAGCGAGGAGCGATCCGGCGTGACGGAGGAGGAGGTTCGCGTCATCCTGTCGGAGGCCCAGTCGGAGGGCGTCATCGAGAAGGGCGAGCGCGAGATGCTGTCGGGCGTCATGCGTCTGGCGGACCGGACCGCGCGCGGCCTGATGACGCCGCGGCGCGATGTGGTCCTTCTCAACGTGGATGCACCCGAGGCCGAGACGCTGGAGGCGATCCGCCGCTCGGGCCGGCCACGCCTGCCGGTGCAGGACCCTGCCACCGGCGAAGTGCTGGGCGTGCTCTACGTCACCGATGCTTTCGCGGCACTCAGCCGGGGCGAGCCGCTCGACCTGCGCGCGTTGATGCGCGAGGTGCCGGTGATCTTCGAGTCGGCCAACGCGCTCGACGTGATTGCCATCCTGCGGCAGGCGCAGAACCACATGGGTCTCGTCTATGACGAATACGGCTCGTTCGAGGGGATCGTCACCACGGGCGACATCCTGGAGGCGATCACCGGCGCCTTCCGCGAGGCGGCCGCCGAGGAGCCCGCCATCCACGAACGCGAGGACGGAAGCCTCCTCGTCTCGGGCTGGATGCCCGCCGACGAGTTCTGCGAGCGGCTGGGCCTGCCGCGCGAGATCGCGGGCGATTACGAGACGGTGGCGGGTCTGGTCCTGAACCAGCTCCACCGCCTGCCCCAGCTTGGCGACCGGGTGGAGGCGGAAGGCTGGCGGTTCGAGGTGGTGGACCTCGACGGGCGGCGCATCGACAAGGTGCTGGTGGCGCGCGCGGCCTGAGCGCGCGGACCGCGCGCTGCGGGGGCGTGGGCGGACCTCTCCCTGTCGCCCCCGAACGCGCGGGCGGGAGCAGATCGCCGCAGCATCGGCACGCAGGGGTCGGCGGAGGACGCGATGGTGACCGGGGCGCAACTGCGACCGGGCAGGCAGGCCGGCGATGCGGTTCTGTCGGGCAACCTTCTTGCGGTGGGCTCCATGCTGGTCTGGGCAGTGGGGTTTCCGGCCGTGGAGGCGCTGCTCGACCGGTGGGACCCGCTTGCGCTCGTGGCCGGACGCTTCGTGATGGCGCTGCTGCTGCTCGGGCCCCTTCTGCTCCTGCTCGAGGGCGTGCCGCGCGCGATGCCCTGGGGGCGGGCGGCGCTGTTCGGTGCGGTCGGGCTAGCGGGGGGATCGGTCCTGCTCATCCTCGCGCAGCGGGCGACAGATCCCGTGACGGTCGCCGTCATCGCCTCGATCGCGCCGGTCGCGGCCGCCCTCGTGGAATGGGCCGAGGAGCGTCGGCGCCTGTCGGGCTTCTTCCTGCTCGGGCTCGGTGCAAGCGTGACAGGGGGGGTGGTTGCAGCGGCAGGATCGCCTGCGACCGGAGGCGACCTGATCCTGGGCGGTCTGCTGGCTGCGGGCTCTTGCCTTGTGTTCTCCTGGGGCAGCTACCACACGGTTCGCTCGCTGCCGGGGCAATCGGCGCTGGCGCAAGGCGTGGCGACCATGCTGGGGGGATTGCTTGCAGCCGTGATGGCCTGGGGGTTCGCGGCAGCGGGCGGCTGGGCCACCCCGTGGCCGGCGGGCGGAATGGAGGGTCGCGACCTTGCGCTGCTTGCCATCTACGGGCTGGGCGGGCTGGCGGCCTCGCAGCTTCTGTTCATCCTGGCAATCCGGCGGATCGGAGTGGCCCTGGCGAGCCTGCACATCAATGGTGCGCCCTTCTACGTGATGCTGGTGATGCTGGCCCTGGGCGGGACGTGGTCCTGGCCGCAGGCCGCCGGGGCTGCCATCGTGGCGTTGGGTGTGGCGGTCGCGCAGCGACGCTGAACGCCTACTCGTCGGGCGCAGAACCGTCCGGCGGCAGCTGGTCGGCAGGGCAGAGCGGAAAGAACGCATCGGCCGTGCGGACGCCGAACCATTCGGTGCCCTCGTGGACCTCGATCGTCCCCATCTCGACCAGACGGTAGAACGTCTTTCGGTCGATGCGCGCCTCGAGGCCACGGCGGACGTGCAGGTAGGGGCGCGGCTGACCGGTCAGGGGGTCTTGCTCGACACGGATGCCATGCTCGGGTCCCGCCTCGACCACATCGCCCACATTGGTGACGAAGCGCAGCCGCCCATCCGGGCCCATCTCCGCGTCGGTGGCAATGAAGGGCGCGTCCTCCACCGTGATCGAGACCTTCTCGACGGGCGTGACGAGGACATATTCCTCCGGGTCGCGGCGCAGGATGGAAGCGAAGAGTCGGACCATCGCCGGCCGGCCGATAGGTGTACCCGCATAGAACCACGTCCCGTCGCGCGCGATCCTGAGACCGATGTCGCCACAATGGGGCGGATTCCACAGATGAACCGGCGGCGGACCGCGACGCCCCGCCGCAGCCGCAGCCGCCGCCAGACCTTCCGCCCGCGACGCGGGCGGCGCCGATCCCGGCTGCGGCTCGGGCGGGCGGATGGCCGCCTCGCGCGGGGTTTCACCATCGTTTGTCTTCCCCATGACGCGCCCCCCCTCTACACCCTATTCCCTGAAGCTAGGGGCCCTGGGGAGACTTGACCATGACGGATGGGGACCTCGTGGCCCGCATCGAGGCGCTGGAAGCACGGCTCGCCGAGGCGCGGGGCGAGATCGCACGGCGCTTCATCGGGCAGGAACGCGTGGTGGACCTGTCGCTGGCGGCGCTCCTCTGCGGGGGGCACGCGCTCCTTGTCGGCCTGCCGGGCTTGGGCAAGACGCGGCTGGTGGGGACGCTGGGGACCGTGATGGGTCTCGAGACCGGACGCGTGCAGTTCACGCCGGACCTGATGCCCGCCGATATCCTGGGCTCGGAGGTGCTGGAGACGGGGGCGGACGGCAGCCGCGCCTTCCGCTTCATTCCGGGGCCGATCTTCTGCCAGCTGCTGATGGCCGACGAGATCAACCGCGCCTCCCCCCGCACCCAGTCCGCCCTGCTTCAGGCCATGCAGGAGCGCGAGGTGACGGTGGCGGGCCGGCACATGCCGCTGGGTCGCCCCTTCCACGTGCTGGCGACCCAGAACCCGATCGAGCAGGAGGGCACCTATCCCCTGCCCGAGGCGCAGCTCGACCGCTTCCTGGTCCAGATCGACGTCCCCTATCCGACCCGCGCGACCGAGCGCGACATCCTGCTCGCCACGACCGGGGCCGAGGAGGAGGAGGCGCGCCCCGTCCTGACCGCCGGAGAGCTGCTCGAGGCGCAACACCTCCTGCGGCGGATGCCGGTGGGCGAGGGCGTGGTGGAGATGATCCTGGACCTCGTGCGAGCCTGCCGCCCCGGCGGGCCAGAGGCCGCCGCCGAGGTCAACGCGCAGGTCGCCTGGGGTCCGGGGCCGCGCGCGGCGCAGGCGCTGATGCTCGCCGTGCGGGCCGAGGCGCTGATCGGCGGCCGCCTCGCTCCCTCGCCCGAGGACGTGCGCCGCCTGGCCGAGCCGGTGCTCAAGCATCGGATGGCGCTGACCTTTGCCGCGCGCGCCGAGGGCGCCTCGCTCGAGGGACTGATCGCGCGCGCGGCCGAAAGGGCCACGCGGGTCGAGGCGGCCGCGTGAGGACGCAGGCGTCTGGCCGAGGGGTTGATCCGGCCGCGCCGGCGCGGCTGCGCGCGGGGGCCGAGGCGCTGGCCGCGCCCTTTCCGGCCCTTCTGGCCGAGGCCGGGAGACTCGCCGCGACGGTAAGCCTGGGCGAGCATGGACGCCGGCGGCCCGGTCACGGGGCGGATTTCTGGCAGTACCGGCCCGCTCAGCCTGGCGACGACGCGCGTGCGATCGACTGGCGCCGCTCAGCGCGCGGAGACGAGTCGTTCGTGCAGGACAAGGAATGGCAGGTGGCCCAGACCGTCACCGTCTGGGCCGACCGCGCGCGCTCGATGGACTTCGCCTCCTCGCCCCGGCTGCCGACCAAGGCCGCGCGCGCGCGCCTGCTGGCGCTGGCCGCGGCGGTCCTGCTCGTGCGCGGGGGCGAGCGGGTCGGTCTGCCGGCCGAAGGGCTGCCCGCCCGGCGGGGACCCGGAGCGCTCGAGCGGCTGGCCCTGCGGCTGACGACGGACAACCCGGACGATTACGCGGCGCCCCACGCGCATGACCTGCCCCCGCGCTCCCGCGCGCTGTTCGTGTCGGACTTCCTGGGCGATCCCGAGCCGCTCGAACGCGCCGTCTCCGAGGCCGCCGCGCGTGGCGTGGGGGGCGCGCTGCTGCAGGTGCTCGACCCGCAGGAGGAGGCGTTTCCCTTCGGCGGCCGCACGATTTTCGAAAGCATCGGGGGGAGCCTCCGCCACGAGACCCTGAAGGCCGCCGAGCTGCGGCCGCGCTATCTCGACCGGCTGCATGCGCGCAAGGAGCGCCTGCGCGCCTTGGGGCGGCAGACGGGCTGGAGCGTGGGGCTGCACCACACGGACACCCCGGCTTCGGGCGCGCTCCTGTGGATCTGGGGCGCGATTGGGGGGCGTCGGACATGACGGTGCTGGGCCCCCTGGGCTTCACGGCGCCCTGGCTGCTGCTGGGGCTCCTGGCGCTGCCGATCCTGTGGCTGCTGCTGCGCGCGGTGCCGCCCGCGCCGGTCCGGCGGCGCTTTCCCGGCGTGGCGCTGCTCCTGGGCCTCGAGGATCGCGACCGGCAGGCGGACCGCACGCCCTGGTGGCTGCTGCTGCTGCGCCTCGCGGCGGTGGCGGCGGCCATCCTGGCCTTTGCCGGCCCCGTGCTCAACCCGCGGGCCGAGGGCCGCGGGACGGGACCGCTTCTGGTCGTCCTCGACGGCAGCTGGGCGGATGCGCGCGACTGGGAGGCGCGGACCGACCGCGCGCGCGCCCTTCTGGAGGAGGCCGGCCGCGACGGACGCCCTGCCGCCCTCCTGCAGGTGACAGAGGCCCCGGAAGGCGCCGTGACCTTCCGCGAGGCGGCCGATGCCGCGCGCCGCCTGCCCGCTCTGGCCCCTCGGCCCTGGCTGCCCGACGAGGAGGCCCATGCCGCTTGGGCCGCCGCCCTGCCGGAGGAGCGCTTCGACACGATCTGGCTGTCGGACGGCCTTGCGCATGAAGGTCGCGACGAACTGCTCGGTGCGTTGCAGGCGCGCGGTGCCGTGACGGTGGTGCAGGAGCCGCGCGCGGTCTTCGCGCTCCTGCCGCCCGTGTGGGAGGACGGCGCGATCCGCCTGCTCGCCCGGCGCACGCCCACGGGACCCGCGGCCGAGGTGAGCGTGACCGCCATGGGCCTCGACCCCGCGGGGGTGGAGCGCGTGCTGGCCACCCTGCCGCTGTCCTTTGCGCCCGGCGCGGCCGAGGCGGAGGGTCTGCTCGCGCTGCCGGCCGAGCTGCGCAACCGCATCTCGCGATTCGAGATCGCAGGGATGCGCGCGGCCGGGGCAGTGGCGCTGACCGATGACGGCTTGCGCCGGCGGGAGGTGGGCCTGGTCGCGCCCCCCGCGCGCGAGGCGGTGGAACTTCTGTCGCCCCTCCACTACCTGCGCGAGGCGCTGGCGCCGCACGCGGACCTGGTGGAGGGGGCGCTGGGCGACGTAATCGCGGCCAACCCGGATGTCATCGTGCTGGCCGACGTGGCCGCCATGGCCGAGGGCGAGGCCGAGGCGCTGCGCCTGTGGACCGAGGCGGGGGGCACGCTCCTGCGCTTTGCCGGCCCCCGGCTGGCCGCCTCGGACCTGGCGCGGACGCAGGAGGACCCGCTCCTGCCGGTGCGGCTGCGCGCGGGCGGACGGGCCGTGGGGGGCGCGATGTCCTGGGGAGAGCCCAAGGGCCTGGCCCCGTTCCCGGAGGGCAGCCCCTTCTTCGGCCTGCCCGTGCCCGCGGACGTGGCGGTGACGGCGCAGGTCGTGGCCCAGCCTGACCCCCTTCTGGCGGGGCGGGTCGCGGCGCAACTGGCCGACGGAACCCCCCTCGTGACACGCAAGGACCTGGGCGAGGGGCAGGTGGTGCTGTTCCACGTCACCGCCAACGCGGAATGGTCCAACCTGCCGCTCTCGGGCCTGTTCGTGGCGATGCTGGAGCGGCTGGCCGTCTCCACCCGCACGGCGCCGCCGGACGCGGCGGAACTGGCCGGAACCGTCTGGGTCCCCGAGGCCGCGATCGACGCCTGGGGTCGCGTGGCGCCGGTGGACACGGAGGCCGGCGTGCCCGGCGAGCGGATCGCAGAGGGCCGCGTGGGCCCCGACCTGCCCCCCGGCCTCTATGCGGGCGAGGATCGGCGGCTGGCGGTCAACGCGGCGGGTGCGGACCTGCGGCTTGCGCCAGCCGCCTGGCCTGCTTCCGTGGCGCTCGAGGGACTGGATGTCGCGCGCGAGATCCCTCTCAAGGGGGCGCTGCTGGCCCTTGCCCTGGGGCTTCTGGCGCTCGATGCCCTGGCGTCGCTGGCGCTGGGCGGGCGCCTGACGGGTCCCCGAGCGGCCGCCGCGGCGCTGCTCCTTGCCGCGTTCCTGCCTGCCACCCCGCCGCCCGCCGTCGCACAGGATGCAGCGCCTGCTGCGGACCCGGCAGCCGACGCCTTCGCACTCGCGGCGACGACCGAGGTGGTGCTCGCCCATGTCCTGACGGGTGATGCGGAGGTGGATCGCATCGCGGCGGCTGGACTGCGCGGCCTGTCGCGTACCCTCTGGGCGCGCACGGCCGTCGAACCGGCGGAGCCCATGGGCGTGGACATCGAGCGCGACGAGATCGCCTTCTTCCCTCTCCTCTACTGGCCCGTCACGCCGGACAGCCCGATCCCCTCCCGCGCGGCCTACGAGAAGCTCAACCGCTTTCTCGCCACGGGCGGCATGATCCTGTTCGACACGCGCGACGCCGACATCGCCGGGATCGGCGGGCCGTCCTCGGCCACACCGGAAGGGCGGCGTCTGCAGGCGATCGCGCGCGGCCTCGACATCCCGCCGCTCGAGCCGGTCCCGGCGGACCATGTCCTGACCCGGACGTTCTACCTCATTGCCGAGATGCCGGGGCGCTGGAACTCGCCCGAAGTCTGGGTCGAGGCGGCCCCGCCTGATGCCGAGCGCGAGGAGGGGATGCCCTTTCGCGCCCTCAACGACGGGGTGACGCCCGTGGTGATCGGCGGCAACGACTGGGCGGGGGCCTGGGCGCTCGACGAATGGGGCACACCGCTTCTGCCGGTGGGTCGCGGCCTGGCCGGCGAGCGGCAGCGCGAATGGGCCTTCCGCTTCGGGGTCAACCTCGTGATGCACGTGCTCACCGGCAACTACAAGTCCGACCAGGTTCACGTTCCCGCCCTGCTGGAGCGGCTGGGCCAGTGAGGGTGCGCGCGCTCCTCCGTCCGGTCCCGCAGATCCGCCGGGAAAGGGGTGACAGCCGCCTGCTCCGCCGCCGAAAGGCCCGCCCGTGACCGCTGACCGCATCCTTTTCGATCCGCTGCTGCCCGTGCCCGCCGTCGCGGCGCTGCTGGGGCTTGCGCTTCTCGCCGCGGGGCTCGCGCTCTGGCGGGGGCTGCCCGGCTGGTGGCTGCGCGGCCTTGCGGCGTCGGCGCTGGGATTGGCGCTGCTCAATCCGTCCTGGCAGCGCGAGGAACGCGAGCCTCTGGGCGACATCGTGCTGGCCGTGGTGGACGAGACCGCCTCCCAGCGGCTGGGCGATCGGCCGGCGCAGACCGAGGCAGCCCTGGCGCGCCTGGCCGCTGAGGTGGAGGCGCGGCCGGGAACCGAACTGCGGGTCGCGCGGCTGGGCGACGGCGAGGGGGATGCGGGCACGCTGCTCATGCGCGCCTTGTCCGAGGCTCTGGCCCAGGAACCGCCCGGCCGGGTGGCGGCGGTGGTCCTTGTCACCGACGGGCGGGTGCACGACCTGGCCGCCGCGCCCTCGCGCCTGCCTGCTCCGCTCCACGTGCTGCTCACGGGGCGCGAGGAAGACTGGGACCGGCGCGTGGTGATCCGCAACGCTCCGGCCTTCGCGATCCTGGGCGAGGAGATCAGCCTGACGGTCCGGGTCGAGGATCTGGGCGCCGCCCCGGGCGCCGAAACGGCACCGCTGTCCATCGCGGTGGACGGGGGCGAGCCCATGGTCTTCGAGGTGCCCGTGGGCCGTGACATGGAGCTGCCGCTGGTGCTGCCGCACGGGGGCATGAACGTGCTGCGCTTCGAGACGCCAGAGGTCGAGGGGGAACTGACGCCCCGCAACAACGCCGCCGTTGTCGCCATCAACGGCGTGCGCGACCGGCTGCGCGTCCTTCTCGTTTCGGGCGAGCCCCATCCGGGCGAGCGGACCTGGCGCAACCTGCTCAAGTCCGATGCCTCGGTGGACCTCGTGCATTTCACCATCCTGCGGCCGCCCGAGAAGCAGGACGGCGTCCCGGTCGAGGAGCTGTCGCTGATCGCCTTTCCCACCCACGAGCTGTTCGTGGAGCGGCTCGAGGACTTCGATCTCGTGATCTTCGACCGGTACCGGCGGCGGGGCATCCTGCCCAACGAATACCTCCAGAACGTCGCCGATTATGTGGCGCGCGGCGGGGCCGTGCTGGTGTCGGCGGGACCGGAATACGGGGGCGCCGAATCGGTCTACCGCTCGCCGCTGGGTGCGGTCCTGCCCGGCATGCCCACGGCCCGCGTCCTGGAGGAGCCTTTCCTGCCCCGGCTGTCCCCCCTGGGTGAGCGCCATCCGGTCACGGAGGGCCTTCCGGCCTTTGCCCCCAGACCGATGGCCGAGGACGGCACCCCCGGCTGGGGCCGCTGGTTCCGCCTCGTCGAGGTCGAGCCGGCACCCGAAGCACAGGTTGTCATGGAAGGGCCCGAGGGCCGGGCGCTTCTGCTCCTGTCGCGGGTCGGCGAGGGGCGCGCGGCGCTGATCGCGTCGGATCATCCCTGGCTGTGGGACCGGGGTTTCGAAGGGGGTGGGCCACAGCTCGAGATGCTGCGCCGCTTGGCCCACTGGCTCATGAAGGAGCCCGAACTGGAGGAAGAGGCGCTGGGCGCCACGGCGGAAGGAGGGCGGCTGCGCATCAGCCGCCGCACCCTCTCGCCGGACGGTCCCGGCCCCGTCACCGTGACCGCACCGGACGGCACGGAAACGGTTGTCGAGCTGGAGCAGACCGCACCCGGCCTGTGGGAGACCCTGACGGACGGCGCAGGCGACGGCCTCTACCGGCTCCAGGAGGGCGAACGGATGGCCGTGGCCGCCCTGGGGCCTGCCGCCCCCCGCGAGTTCGAGGACACGATCGCCGATGCCGAGGCGCTCCGTCCGCTGGCGGAAACGACGCGCGGGGGCATCGCCCGCATCGAGGACGGCCTGCCCGCCCTGCGCGAGGTGCGCGAGGGCCGCCCCGCCGCCGGACGCGGCTGGATCGGCCTGATCCCGCGCGACGCCCATGCTGTCACCAACATGCGTACCGCGGCGCTCCTGCCGGCCTGGGCTTGGCTGCTCCTGTCGGCGCTTCTGGTCGTGGGGGCCTGGCTGCGCGAGGGGCGACGCTGAGCCGCTCAGTCCGGGTCCCGTCGGGCCAGCACGTCCCGCGGGACCGAGGCGAATTCGCGGCGGGCCAGAAAGAGCGTCACGAGCCCTGCCCCGAGCGCGAGAGCAAGCGGCCCGCCCACCCAAGCCAGCGAGGCGAGCGCGAAATAGAGCGAGCGCAGCCCCCGGCTGAAGTTGAGCGCAGCGCGGTTCATCAGCTCGGCCGCGCGCGCGGCACGGGGAAGGGCGGCGGGGTCGCCCGCATCCTCCGGCACGGCCGCCATCATGACCGAGGCATGCCCGAACACCCGGTTGGCCCAGGCGAACTTCAGAAAGGCATGGGTGAGCAGCAACGCCGCCGGCACCAGCCGGATCTGCCACAGGATCGGCGGCACCTCCTCGCGCGCGATCTCCTCGGCCAATCCCGCGAGCGGCGCGACGTTGCCGATCAGTGCGAGCACGCCCCCCACGGCCAGAAGCGCGGTGGAGGCGAAAAAGGCCGTGCCCTGCCGCAGCGAGGCCACGATCTGGGCGTCGAAGATGCGGTTGCTGCGGCGCAGGAACTCGCGCAGCCAGGCGCGGCGCACCTCGGCCATCAGGACCGTCACGGACGGATGTCCGACCGGCGGATGCTCTGCCAGCCGTCCAAGCCCGAGCCAGAGCAGACCCAAGAGGGCCAGCGCGGCTGCATCCCCCGGTCGCAGGGTCGCAACGAGGGCGGGCGGCAGGAAGTCCGGCAGCGGCGGCATGGCGCCGCGACCCTAATGCGCGTCCCGGGCGCGCGAAAGGTGGGGCAAGCAGGCCCGCGCGACCCGCAGTCGCGCTTGCGCCCGGGTGCCTTCGGCCCGTAACCTGCCGTTCCGGCCCCCGGAGGACGCCGCCATGCAGATGCCCCCGCCAGATCCCGCCATTCTCGGACGCCGGGCCGAGATCGTCGCGCGGCTGCGTGCTGCGCTGCCCGGCGTGCCCGTCATCGACGACCCGGCCGAGACGCGCGCCTACGAATGCGACGCGCTAACCGCCTATGCCTGCCCGCCGCTCTGCGTCGTCCTGCCCGGCAGCACGGCCGAGGTCGCGGCCGCGCTGCGCATCTGCCATGGTGAATGCGTCCCCGTCGTGCCCCGCGGTGCGGGCACCTCGCTGGCCGGGGGGTCGCTGCCCACGGCCGATTCGGTCGTCATCGGCCTTGCGCGGATGACGCGGACGCTCGAGATCTCGGCCGAGGACCGCTTCATCCGCGTCGAGGCGGGGCGCACCAACCTCAGCGTCACCCAGGAGGTCGAGCCGCTGGGCCTGTTCTACGCGCCGGACCCCTCCTCGCAGCTCGCCTGCGCAATCGGGGGCAACATCGCCATGAATTCGGGCGGGGCGCATTGCCTCAAGTACGGGGTGACGACCAACAACCTGCTCGGCGTGACGATGGTGCTGATGGACGGCACCGTGGTCGAGATCGGCCACCCCTCGGGCGAGGCGCTGGGCCTCGACCTGCTCGCCGCCGTGTGCGGGGCCGAGGGTCAGCTCGGCATCGTGACCGAAGCCACCTTGCGCCTCGTGCCCAGGCCCGAGGGGGCCCGGCCCGTGCTCATCGCCTTTGACCGCAGCGAGACGGCCGGCGACTGCGTGTCCGCCATCATCCGGGCGGGCCTCGTGCCCGTGGCCATCGAGTTCATGGACCGCCCCTGCATCGAGGCGTGCGAAGCCTTCGCGCGCGCGGACTATCCGCTCTGCGAGGCGCTGCTGATCGTGGAGGCCGAGGGCTCGGAGGCCGAGATCGCCGACCAGCTCGCGCGCATCCGCGCCGTGGCCGAGACGTTCCAGCCCCTCGAGATCCGCGAAGCCAGGGATGCCGCCGAGGCCGCGCGCATCTGGCTGGGGCGCAAGTCGGCCTTCGGGGCGATGGGGCAGATCGGCGACTACATCTGCCTCGACGGGACGATCCCCGTCTCGGAACTGGGGCCGGTCCTGGCCCGCATCGCCGAGCTGGCCGAGGGCTACGGGCTGCGCGTGGCCAATGTGTTCCATGCGGGCGACGGCAACATGCACCCGCTGATCCTGTTCGACGCCAACTCGGCCGACGGCCTGTCGCGCGCCGAGGCGCTGGGGGCCGACATCCTGCGCCTCTGCGTCGAGCGCGGGGGCTGCCTGACGGGCGAGCACGGCGTGGGCGTGGAAAAGCGCGACCTGATGGATGCGCAGTTCACGCGCGACGATCTCGAGGCGCAGATGCGCGTCAAGGACGCCTTCGACCCGCGCTGGCTGCTCAACCCGGCCAAGGTGTTCCCGCTCGAGGTCAGCGCCGGGCGGAGGGCCGCGTGACCACCCCCGAGCCGCGCGACGAGGCCGACCTGTCCGAGGCGATCCGCTCCGCGCGGGGCCCCCTCTGCATCGGCGGCGGCTTCACCCGCGGCTTCGCCAACGGGGGCGCACGCCTGTCCCTGGCGCGCCTGTCGGGCATCGCCCTGCACGAGCCGGGCGCGCTCACGCTGGTGGCCCGCGCGGGCACCCCGATGGCCGAGGTGGAGCGGACCCTCGCCGAAGCCGGCCAGCGGCTGCCCTTCGAGCCGCTGGACCTGCGTGCGCTGCTCGGCACCTCCGGAGAGCCGACGCTGGGCGGCGCGATCGCCACGGGCGCGTCGGGACCCCGCCGGGTGCTGGTGGGGGGCGCGCGCGATTTCGTCCTCGGCGCGCGCTTCGTGGACGGGACGGGCATGGTCGTGCGCTCGGGCGGGCGAGTGATGAAGAACGTCACCGGCCTCGACCTGGCCCGCCTCCTGGCGGGCAGCCACGGCACGCTGGGCGTGCTGACGGAGATCGCGCTCAAGGTCCTGCCCGCGCCCGAGACGGCGCGCACCCTACGCCTGTCAGGCCTCGACACCGCGGCCGCCTGCGCGGCCCTGGCCGCGGCCCTCAGCGCGCCCCTCGAGGTGTCGGGCGCCGCCTTCGACGCCGAGGGGGGGATTGCGCGGCTGCGGCTCGAGGGCTTTGCCGCCTCGGTCGAGGAGCGGGCGGCGCGCCTGGCCGAGCGGCTGCGCCCTTGGGGCGCGGCCGAGGAGGACCCGGACACCGACTGGGCCGCGATCCGCGACGTGCGCGACTTCGCCGGCCGGCCGGGCGACGTGTGGCGCCTGTCGCTGCGCCCGTCCGAGGCGCCGGCGATCCTCGCGCGGGCGGGGGGGGCGCAGCGGCTCGACTGGGGGGGCGCGCGGGCCTGGCTGCTCCTGCCCGAGGGGACGGACCTGCGCGGCTGGCTGGGGGCGGCGGGCGCGCGCGCGGTGCTGGTGCGCGCCGCGCCCGACACCCTGCACGCCCTGGGCCGCTTTCCACCCGAGGCGCCGGCCGTCGCGCACCTCTCGGCCGCGCTGCGCGAGCGGTTCGATCCGCGCGGCCTCCTCAACCCGGGCCTGATGGCCGCCGCCTGACTGTCCCAGGGACATCCCATGCAGACCCGCTTCACCCCCGAGCAGCTTCGCGACCCGGCCACGGCCGAGTCGAACCGCATCCTGCGCGCCTGCGTCCATTGCGGCTTCTGCACGGCGACCTGCCCCACCTATCAGGTCCTTGGCGACGAGCTCGACAGCCCTCGCGGCCGCATCTACCTCATCAAGGAGATGCTGGAATCGGGGCGCGACCCGGACCCGGCGACCGTCAGGCACATCGACCGCTGCCTGTCCTGCCTTGCCTGCATGACGACCTGCCCTTCGGGCGTGCATTACCGCCACCTCGTCGATCACGCCCGCAGCTACATCGAGGCGCGCTACCGCCGCCCCTGGCGGGACCGGGCGCTGCGGCGGCTGCTTGCCTGGCTTCTGCCCCATCCGGGGCGCTTCCGCCTCGCGCTGTGGCTCGCGCAGGTGGGGCGACCCTTCGCGCGGCTCATGCCGGACGAGCGGCTGCGCGCGATGCTGGCGCTGGCGCCCCGCCGCCTGCCGCCCTCCGGCGCGGCCGAGCGGCCGGGGACGCACCGCCCCCACGGCCCCGCGCGGATGCGGGTGGGCCTGCTGACGGGCTGCGCCCAGCGTGCCCTCGATCCCTCGATCAACGAGGCCGCGATTCGCCTGCTGACGCGTCTGGGCGCCGAGGTGGTGATCCCCCCGCAAGGCTGCTGCGGCGCCCTGACCCACCACATGGGCCGCGAGGCCGAGGCGCAGGCCACCGCCGCGCGCACGGTCCGCGCCTTTGCCGCCGAGCACGCGCGCGCCACCCTCGACGCGATCGTGGTGACGGCCTCGGGCTGCGGCACCACTGTCAAGGACTGGGGCCACCTCCTCGCCCGGACCCCGGACGAGGAGGCGGCGCAGGCCATGGGCGCGCTCGGGCGCGACGTGACCGAGGTGCTCGCCGCGCTCTCCCCGCCCGAGCAGGGCCCGATGGGGGTGCGGGTGGCCTATCACCCCGCCTGCTCTCTCCAGCACGGCCAGCGCGTGCGCGAGGAGCCCAAGATGCTGCTGCGCCGCGCGGGCTTCGAGGTGGCCGAGCCGCGCGACGCCCATCTGTGCTGCGGGTCGGCCGGGACCTACAACCTCCTCCAGCCCGCCATCGCGGGCGAGCTCGGCCGGCGCAAGGCGGCAGCGCTCGAGTCGCTGGGCGCGGACGTGATCGCGGCGGGCAATCTCGGCTGCCTGGTCCAGATCGGAACGCGCACGGCGCTGCCCGTGGTCCACACCGTTCAACTCCTGGATTGGGCCTATGGCGGCCCGGCGCCGGGCCGCATCGGACGCGCTCGCAGCGGTCCCGATCCTGCCGTCGCCCCGCCGCTCCCCCGCCCTATCGCTGCCGCGGGGGAGAGCTAGACCGGAGACAGGTCGGCCAGGGGGGGACAGCGGATGCGGCGTGCGGCGGTCATTGGATGCGTTCTGGCCGCCTGGCTCGCCGGGTGCGGTGCAGCGGGAGCCGGACCGCTCCACGCCCTCTCGACCGGGGCCGAAGCCACCGCCTGGTCGGGGGTCGGGCGGCTCGATATCGACGGCAAGGGGTTCTGCACCGGCGCGCTGATCGCGCCGGATCGGGTCCTGACGGCCGCCCATTGCCTGTTTGATCGCGCGACCGGCGCACCGGTCGAGCCGGGGCGCATCCGCTTTCTGGCGGGTTTCCGGCACGGTCGCTCGGCCGCCGAGCGGGCCGTGCGCCGGGCGGTGGTGCATCCCGCCTACCGCTACAACCCGCTGGCGGGGGCTGCCGAGAGCCGGTTCGATCTCGCCCTGCTCGAACTCGACAGACCGATCCCGCCCGGTGACGTGCGCCCTTTCGAAACGGCCGAGACCTTGCGCCCTGGCGATCCGGTCAGCGTCATCTCCTATGCGGCGGGGCGGGCGGACGCTCCCGCCCTGGAGGATCGCTGCGCCGTCCTCGGCGAGGAGGCAGGGGTGCTGGTGATGACCTGCGACGTGGATTTCGGGGCTTCCGGTTCGCCCGTCTTCCAGATCGAGGGCGACGTGGCACGAATCGTCTCGGTCGTCTCGGCCAAGGGAGAACTGGGGCCCCGACAGGTCTCGCTCGGCACGACGGTTGGGGGCCCGCTTGCGGAGCTGCAGGCGACGCTCGTGAACCAGGAACCGGCCTTGGCCGGGAGGGTTGGAGCCCTGCCCGGCATCCGGCACATCAGCGCAGGCGAGCGGACGGATACCGGAGCCCGCTGGGTCAGCGCGCCCCGGCATTGAGCGAGTGGCTTGACGCGCGCAAAGGGCATCCTCCCGATTCGACAATGGTCGGAACCGCGTGGCGGGCCTGTCCGGTATCGGCAGCCAACCCGCTCCGCCCGCAACGCGCCGGGTCCGGCCGGCGTCCGGCCGCGGCCAGTCCCCGCAGAGCCCGCGAGGGCTTGAAAGAGCCGCCGTCCCTTCCCATGTCCCCCGCGCCGGGGCGCCAGCCGGGCTCCGGCATCCCAGGGGCCGGTCCTGCCGGGACGGTCCGATCCGTTGTCGCTCTTGTGAGGATGACCATGCGAACCTTCGATCTTGCACCCCTTTATCGGGCCACCGTCGGCTTTGATGGCCTGGCCGACCTCATCGATCGCGTGCTGGCCAGCGATCCTGGCAATACCAACTACCCGCCCTACAACATCGAGAAGACCGGCGAGCTCTCCTGGCGCATCTCCATCGCCGTGGCCGGGTTCTCTGCCGATGATCTGGCCGTGGAGGTGCGGGAGAACGCGCTTGTCGTGACCGCGCGCAAGTCCGAGGATGAGAGCGAGCGTCGCTTCCTGCATCGCGGGATCGCCACCCGGGCTTTCGAGCGCCGCTTCCACCTCGCCGACCATGTGCGTGTGACCGGAGCGAGCCATGCCGACGGCATGCTGCACATCGACCTTGTCAAGGAAGTGCCCGAGGCGCTCAAGCCCCGCCGGATCGAGATCGTCCGCCAGGCGCCGCAGGATGCCAATCTGGTGGAGGCCAAGGCCATCAACTGAGGGGATGGCAGGCCGGGCGGCCTTTGCCCGGCCCTCCGCTTGCCCGGGCGCGGCTTCGCGGTCGCGCCCTTCGCGTTTCTAGTGCGCCTCGGCCCAGTTCCGTCCGATCCCCGCCTCGACCACCAGGGGCACGGACAGGCGCAAGACCGGTTCGGGTGCACGCTCCATGACGACCCTTGCGCGGGCGATCACCTCGTCCTCGGCTCCCTCGTCGACTTCGAACAGCAGCTCGTCGTGGACCTGCAACAGCATCCGCGCAGGCAGGCCGACGAGCGCCGCCTCCATGCGGATCATCGCGCGGCGAATGATGTCGGCCGCGGTGCCCTGAATCGGCGCGTTGATCGCGGCGCGCCGGGCAAAGGCGCCGCCGGGCCCCTTTGTTGCGATGCCGGGCGTGTGGATCACGCGACCGAACAGGGTTCGCACGCAGCCCTCCTCGCGCGCGCGGCGAACCACGTCATCCATGTAGGTCTTGATACCCGGGAACTTCTCGAAATAGCGCTCGATGAAGCGCGTGGCCTCCTCCTTGGGGATGCGCAGGTTCCGCGCGAGGCCGAAGCCCGAGATGCCGTAGATGATCCCGAAATTGATCGCCTTGGCGCGGCGGCGCAGCTCGGGCGTCATTTCGGCCAAAGGCACGCCGAACATCTCGGATGCCGTGATGGCATGGATGTCCTGCCCCTCGCGGAAGGCGGCTTTCAGCTCGGGCAGGTCGGCCATGTGCGCCAGCAGCCGCAACTCGATCTGGCTGTAGTCGAGCGAGACGAGCACGCGCCCCTTGGGAGCGACGAAGGCCTCGCGGATGCGGCGTCCCTCCTCCGTGCGCACGGGGATGTTCTGGAGGTTCGGGTCCGAGGAGGCGAGGCGCCCCGTATTCGCCCCCGCAATGGAATAGGAGGTGTGGACCCGCCCCGTTTCGGGGTTGATCGCGTCCTGGAGCTTGTCGGTATAGGTGCTCTTGAGCTTGGACACCTGACGCCAGTCGAGGACCTTGCCCGGCAGCGGGTGCTCGGTCGCGAGGTCCTCGAGCACCTTGACGTCGGTGACGTAGATGCCCGAGGCGCTGCGCTGCGCGCCGGGCAGCTTCATCTCGTCAAAGAGCAGCTCGCCCAGCTGCTTGGTCGAGCCGACGTTGAAGGGCCGCCCCGCCATTTCCTGGATCTCGGCCTCCAGCCGCGCGAGCGTCTGGGCAAAGGCCGCCGACATGCGCGACAGCGTCTCGCGGTCCACCAGCACCCCCGCCATCTCCATCCGCGCGAGCACGGGGACCAGCGGCCGCTCGAGCGTCTCGTAGACGGTCGCGACGCGCGCGGCCGGCAGGCGGGGACGCAGCACCCGCCACAGGCGCAGCGTGATCTCCGCATCCTCGGCAGCATAGGCGGTGGCGCGGTCGATGGGGACGCGGTCGAACGTGACCTGCGCCTTGCCCGTGCCGATCACCTCCTTGATGGGAATGGGGATGTGGCCCAGCAGACGCTCGGACAGCTCGTCCATGCCGTGCCCGTGCAGGCCGCCATGGAGCGCATAGCTCATCAGCATCGTGTCGTCGAAGGGGCGCACGCGGATGCCGTGGCGGGCCAGGATCTTCCAGTCGTACTTGATGTTCTGGCCGATCTTGAGGATGCCCTCGTCCTCCAGCACCTCACGCAGCAGCACCAGCGCCTCCTCCATCGGCACCTGCCCCTCGGCCAGCGCGTCCGAGCCGAACAGGTCGCCCGAGGCGGCCGCGCGGTGCGCCAGCGGCAGGTAGCACGCCACCCCCGGCGCCGTGCAGAGCGACACCCCGACAAGCTCCGCGCGCATCTCGTCCAGACCCGTCGTCTCCGTGTCCACGGCGACGCGGCCCGCCTCGCGGATGCGGTCGATCCAGGCGCGCAGCGCCTCGGTCGTGCGAACAGTCTCGTAGAGGGCGCGGTCGATCGGCGGATCGACGGGCGCTTCGGGTGCGGGCGCCTCTCCGGTGGCGGGTGGCGGGTCGTCGGCGATGGCCGGCGCCGCGCGGCCCAGCCGCTCGGCCACCTTGCGCGACAGGGTGCGGAACTCCATCCGGGCGAGGAAGTCCAGCAGCGCGTCGGGGTCGGGCTCGCGCAGCTCGAGGCTCTCGAGCGTCACCTCCAGCGGCATGTCGCAGCGCAGCCGGACCAGGTCGCGCGACAGGCGGATGCGGTCGGCATGCTCGATCAGCGTCTCGCGCCGCTTCTTCTGGGGAATGGTGTGGGCCTGCGCCAGGAGCGTGTCGAGGTCGCCGAACTCCGCGATCAGCTGCGCCGCCGTCTTGAGGCCGATGCCCGGCGCGCCCGGCACGTTGTCCACCGAATCGCCCGCGAGCGCCTGCACGTCCACCACGCGCTCGGGGTCCACGCCGAACTTCTCGCGCACGCCGTCGCGGTCGATGCGCCTGTTCTTCATGGGGTCGAGCATCTCGATCCCCCCGCCCACGAGCTGCATCAGGTCCTTGTCCGAGGACACGATCGTCACCCGTCCCCCCGCCTTGCGCGCGCGGCACGACAGCGTGGCGATGATGTCGTCGGCCTCGAACCCCTCGATCTCGTGGCAGGCCAGACCGAAGGCGCGTGTGGCCTCGCGCGTGAGCGGGAATTGCGGGGCGAGATCCTCGGGCGGGGGCGGACGATGGGCCTTGTAGTCGGGATAAAGGTCGTTGCGGAACGAATGCGACGAATGGTCGAAGATCACCGCCGCATGGGTCGCCGCGTCCGCGCCCGTGTTGTTCTCGATGTAGCGCAGGAGCATGTTGCAGAACCCCGCCACCGCGCCCACCGGCAGCCCGTCGGACTTGCGCGTGAGGGGGGGCAGCGCGTGATAGGCCCGGAAGATGAAGGCCGAGCCGTCGATCAGGTGCAGGTGGTGGCCCTTGCCGAAGGTCATGCGGCGCTCCTTTCGCGGGGGCGGTGACGCTTCGTGGCAGAGGACGGGCGCGGGGCCAAGGCCCCTCTCAGGTGCGCGCCCGCTCGAAGGCGGCCCAGGCCTCCTCCAGCCGGGCCATGTCGAAGCCCGGCGTGTCGCCTGGGCGGCACGTGGTCGGTACCGATCAGCTTGTCGCCAAAGACCATGATGGTCCACGCGTCCGGAGCAGCGTGCCGTGGTCAGGCATCTCTCGAGAGGCCGCCATCAGCGCTGTCCATCCCCGACGGCGGCTTTCTTGGCCTGCCGCCGACCGGGCGCTTTGTCACCATGCGGGTGATGGATTTCTATCTCCACCACGAGGGGCTGATCCGGGGGAACTGGTTGCCGATCGACCTTGTCGATCTGCTGCGCCAGATGTGCGTGGACGTGTTCGGGCGGCTGCGCGCCCTCCTGGCCGGCCGGGGCCAGTCGCAGGGCGGGGACGGCTGATCGTCCCGCCATTGCTCCCCCTTGCGGGCCCGGCTAAGAGGGCGCCCCGGAAGGGGGCTCTCCATGTCCATCCTGGTGATGAAGTTCGGCGGCACGTCCGTCGCCAATCTCGACCGCATCGCGCGGGCAGCCAAGCGCGTCGCGCTCGAAGTCGGCCGGGGACATGATGTCATCGTCATCGTCTCGGCCATGGCGGGCGAGACGAACAAGCTCGTGGGCTGGGTGCAGGAGACGGCCCCTCTCTACGATGCGCGGGAATACGACGCCGTGACCGCCTCGGGCGAGAACGTCACCGCAGGGCTGATGGCGCTGCGGCTGCAGGAGATGGGCATCCCGGCCCGCTCCTGGCAGGGCTGGCAGGTGCCGGTCCAGACCACATCCGCTCACGGTCACGCGCGGATCGAAGCGATCCCGACGGACAACATCCGGCGCAAGTTCGCCGAGGGCATGAAGGTGGCCGTCGTCGCCGGCTTCCAGGGCGTCTCGCCCGAAGGGCGCATTACCACCCTGGGCCGGGGCGGCTCGGACACGACCGCCGTGGCCTTTGCCGCCGCTTTCGGGGCCGTGCGCTGCGACATCTACACCGATGTGGACGGCGTCTATACGGCCGATCCGCGCATCTGCGAAAAGGCCCGCAAGCTCGATCGCATCGCCTTCGAGGAGATGCTGGAACTCGCCTCGCTCGGGGCGAAGGTGCTCCAGACCCGCTCGGTCGAGCTGGCCATGCGCTACAATGTCAAGCTGCGCGTTCTCTCCTCGCTCGAGGAACGCGAGCATGCGGGCACGCTCGTCTGCCCGGAGGAGGACATCATGGAATCGAATGCCGTTGCCGGGATCGCCCATAGCCGCGACGAGGCCAAGATCACCCTGACTGGCGTGGCCGATCGCCCCGGCATCGCGGCCGCCATCTTCGGCCCCCTGGCCGAGGCGGGGGTCAACGTAGACATGATCGTGCAGAACATCAGCGAGGACGGGCGCACGGACATGACCTTCTCCTGCCCCACCGACCAGGTTCTGCGCGCCCGCCGCGCCATCGAGGAGGCGCGCGCCCGGGGCGACTATGCCTTCGCCGACCTCGTGGAGGACGGCGGCGTAGCCAAGGTTTCCGTGGTCGGCATCGGGATGCGGTCCCATGCTGGCGTGGCCGCGCGCATGTTCCGGGCCCTCGCAGCCGAGAACATCAACATCAAGGTCATCACCACCTCCGAGATCAAGATCTCGGTTCTGATCGACCGCAAGTACATGGAACTCGCCGTTCAGGCGCTCCACGACGCCTTCGATCTCCATCGCGCGAGCTGAGCGCTCCCCCAGCGCGGTTTCCCTTCACCTCCGGTTGTGCTGTAACTCTCCACAAGCTGGGGATCACATGCCGGAACGCATCGAAAGCGAGAGCCGCAAGCTCCTGGGCCGTCTGCGCGCGGCCATGGCCGAGGCCTCGGCCGGGCAGGCGCGGCTCGACCGCATCGTGCGGCTGATTGCCGACTCGATGGGGACGGAGGTGTGCTCGATCTATCTCTTCCGCGATCCCGACACGCTGGAGCTCTGCGCCACCGAAGGCTTGCGCCCCGAAGCCGTCCACCAGACCCGCCTGCGGCTGGGCGAAGGGCTCGTGGGCCGCGTCGCGCGCGATCGCATCGTCATCAATACGGCCGACGCTCCCTCCGAGCGGGGCTTCCGCTACATGCCGGAAACCGGCGAGGAGCGCTTCTCCTCGTTCTGCGGCATCCCCATCCAGCGCCTGGGCGAGGCCTTGGGCGTACTGGTGGTGCAGAGCCGCGCCGCGCGCGTCTTCACGCCCGACGAGGTCTATGCGCTCGAGATCGTCGCCATGGTCCTCGCCGAGATGACCGAACTTGGCGCCTTTACCGCGGGCGATGGCAACGGCGCGCTGTCGCCCCGTCACCAGCGCCCCGTGACCTTCCGCGGCCTTCAGGGACAGGAGGGAGCCGCGATGGGGCGCGTCTGGCTGCATGAGCCGCGCGTGGTCGTCACCAATCCCTTCAGCGACGATCCTGACCGCGAACTCGCCCGCCTCTGTGCGGCCATCGACTCCTTACGCGAACAGGTGGATGCGATGCTGGCCACCTCCGTCAGCGTGGATGCGGAGGAGGTCGCGGTGCTCGAAGCCTACCGCATGATCGCCAATTCCAAGTCCTGGATCCGGCGCATGCAGGACGACATCCGATCGGGCCTGTCGGCCGAGGCTGCCGTGGAGAAGGAGCAGTCGCTCGCCCGCACACGGATGGGTCAGGCTGCCGACGCCTATCTGCGGGACCGGCTGCACGATATCGACGACATCTCCAACCGGCTCCTGCGCATCCTGACCGGGCAGGGCGGCGACACGGGCGCCGCGATGCCGGACGATCCCGTGCTGGTGGCGCGCAACATCGGCCCCGGGGAGCTCCTCGATTACGGAAAGGGCACGCTGCGCGGCATCGTGCTTGAGGAAGGATCGGTCGGCAGCCATGCGGCCGTCGTGGCGCGGGCCTGGGCCATTCCCCTGGTGATCCGGGCGGAAGGGATCACCACGGAAGCCCTGAACGGCGATCCGATCCTCGTGGACGGGGATCAGGGTCTGGCGCATCTGCGCCCCGACGAGACGGTGCGCCGGGCCTTCGAGGACAAGATCGCGATGCTGGCACGCGCGCAGGAGCGCTATGCCGGCCTGCGACACCTGCCTGCCAAGGCGCTCTGCGGCACGACCATCTCCCTGCACATGAACGCGGGACTCATGGCCGACCTGCCCTCGCTCGCCTCCTCGGGCGCCGAGGGTGTGGGACTCTTCCGGACGGAACTGCAGTTCCTGGTGCGCAACCAGATGCCCAAGCGGGCCGAACTGCAGGCGCTCTATGCCCGCGTGATGGATGCGGCACAAGGCAAGCGCGTCGCCTTCCGCACGCTCGACATCGGCTCGGACAAGGTGCTGTCCTACATGAAGCCGCAGGACGAGCCCAATCCCGCCATGGGGTGGCGCGCCATCCGCCTCGGGCTCGACAAGCCCGGCGTGCTGCGCATGCAGCTTCAGGCGCTGGTGCGCGCCGCTGCCGGTCGCCCCCTGACCGTCATGTTCCCCTTTGTCGCCACGCCCGAGGAGTTCCGCGCTGCCCGCGCCGAGTTCGACAAGGCGCTCGCGCGCGAGCGCATTCTCGGCCATCCGCTGCCCTCGCAGGCCGAGGTGGGCGCCATGGTCGAGACGCCGTCCCTCGCCTTCGCGCCCGACGAGTTCCTGCGCGAGGTGGATTTCCTGTCTGTCGGGGGCAACGATCTCAAGCAGTTCTTCTTTGCCGCCGACCGAGAGAACGAGCGTGTGCGCCGCCGCTACGATCCTCTCTCGACCAGCTTCCTGCGGTTCCTGCGGGACTTCGTGCGTCGCTGCGAGGCGACGGGCACCCCCTTGGGCTTCTGCGGCGAGGATGCCGGCCGCCCGGTCGAAGCGGTCGCTCTGGCGGCCTTGGGCTTCCGGACGCTGTCGATGCGCCCCGCTTCGATCGGTCCGGTCAAGTCGCTCATCAGACGCATCAGGCTCGACGAGGCGACCCGGCTGATCGAGGACGCCATTGCCGCAGGCCACGACAGTGCGCGACCCGCCCTGGATGCATGGCTTGCGCGGCAGCCCGTCTGACGGTTCAGGGCCCGGTCAGGCGCGCTGGACGGGTGGCTCCGGCGGACGAAGGACAGCGAGAACCCGGTGGAACTCGTCGTACACGACCTCGCCATGGACGCGCGCCAGCCGGCGGAGTCCGAAATGGACGTGCGCCACCTCCACATAGTAGTCCGTGAAGGCCCAGTTCGTGCCGGCTCCCGCAGCCGCGCCCACGAGCGGCACTGCCTGACCGGCAAGCTTCTGACCGAACACCGCACCGAACCGGGGCGCCACCACCGCAACCAGACGCTGCACCGTCCCGCCGGTCAGCGACAGCCGTGCCCCCAGAAAGGCTGTGTTCACGCCTTCATCCGCCGTATCGGGCCCGCCCGAGCCGAACACGCGCAGGCACTCCATCCGTGTCTCCTCTGCGGCGGGGTCCTCGCCATTGGCCTCGGCCACGGCCTGGACGGCCCGGAAGATCAGGGCCGTGGTCAGCGGCAGTTCCATCAGCGCGGTGGGCAGACCGCCTGCGCCGCCTACCGCGCCGGCAACGGCCGCCAGCGCCTTGTGCGCCCCGTCCCCGCGCAGACGCGCCAGCCGGCCGGCCCAACCCTCTCCCTCCTCGCGCGACCGTGCCGCCAGAGCATAGGCGCGCAGCAGCGCGGCCATCGCCGCGCGATCGATCCGGGCGCGCAAGGGCTTGGGCAGGCGGCGCAGCGCATCCTCGACCCCGTTGCCCACCATGTTGACTGCGCGCATCAGCAGGCCACCGGCCCCGGCCTGCCTCGCGGCCAAGGCGGCGATCTCTGCCCGAGCCGCGTCATCGAGCGGCAAAGGCGGGTTATCGGGATTGACTTCCTTGAGGCGGGCCCGAGTGGTCATGGCAAGGAGATTGGCGCGCCCGCAGGCGCGATCAAGACAGCCACCCCGGGTTCCGAAGCCGACAGCAGCGCAAGCCCGCCGATCGTCAGCGCCATGGCCACCCCCGACCAGCGCCATCGCACCAGCCGCGCCTCCGCCCGCCCCGCGGCCGATTCCAGCGTGCGGCGCAGGGGGCCTAGGCCGCGCCCGGCGGCCCGTGCCTGCCGCACCGGCGCCGCGCCCCGCCGCCAATGCGGCAGCAGCGTCAGGAGGTCGCCCGGCGGCAGCGGCGCCCGCCGCGCCCCCTCGCCCCCCCGCGGCGCCAGAAGCACCAGAAGCCCGATCCCCGCCAGCACGGGCCAGATCGCTTCGACCAGGTTCGTCCCCTGCCACAGATAAGCGGGGTCCGGTCCACCCAGCGCCGGCATCAGCAGCACCGGCGCCACAAGCGCCGCCCCGGTCAGGACGACAGGCGGCCCCCACAGCAGCAGCCTTGGCCGCCCCCCACCCTTGGGCACGCCCTTGGCTGCGGCCGTCGCCCGCAGCCGCACCAGGAACCATACCAGCAGGATCGTCGTCGTGATGCCGGTCGCCGTCACCGCCCCCGACAGCCAGTCGGGCAGCCCCGCCTTGCCGATCGCCTTGGCCGCCGCCCCCCCCGTTGCCGGCGCCCCCGCGACCGAGGCCGCCGCCAAGGCTGCCAGCGCCAGCGCCCCCGCCCGCCACCGCCCCCCCGCGGCCAGCACCAGCCCCACCGACAGGAACAGCGCCGCCTTGGCCAGGCCGTGATGAGCGGCATAGGCCGCCGCCGGCAGCCGCGTCTCGGCAAAGACCAGCGACACGCCCGCCAGCACCAGCACGATGCCGATCTGGCTCACGGTGGAATAGGCCAGGATCGCCTTGGGGTTCTCCTGCGTCAGCCCCCACAGCGCCGCCCCGAACGCCCCCACCAGTCCCAGCGCGATCAGCGCGATCCCCAGATCCCCGTCGGGCAGCAGGATCAGCATCCCGATCACGCCCGCCTTGACGATCGCTCCCGACAGCACCGCCGAGCCTGGCACCGGCGCCGCCGGATGCGCGAGCGGCAGCCACACGTGCAGCGGCACCATCCCCGCCTTGATGCCCAGGCCCGCCACCAGCAGCCCCGCCGCGAGCGCCCCGTGGGGCCCCTCGGCCAGGGCTGCGCGCACCGCGCCGATCGCGAACCCGTCGGCGGCCGTCGCCGCGATCAGCAGCCCCATCAGCAGGCACACCTCGCCCACCAGCGCCAGGACCAAGTACACCCGCCCCGCCGTCAGCGCCGCCGCCGTGCGGTCGTGGATCACCAGCCCCCATGCCGCGAGCGAGACGGCCGTGAAGCTCGCATAGAAGGTGATCGCGTCCCCCGCCAGCATCACGCCCGCATTGCCGGCAAAGGTCAGGCACCAGAAGCCCGAAAAGGCCGCGATCCGCCCCCCCTCCCCTCTCGCCATGGCTCCGCGCGCGAACAGCCCGCCGGCCAGCCACACCACCGCCACCATGCCCAAGAGCAGCCGCCCCTCCGGCCCCGGCGCCAGCACCAGGCCCAGCAGCACGTCCGGCGCCCCGCCGCTCCCCCCCGTCACCGCCAGCGCCAGCGCCGGCAGAGAAGCGAGCGGCAGCAGATCGAGCGCACGCCACCCGAGCCGCGGCCAGCACGCGACCAGCGCCAGAGCCAGTGGCCAGACCAGCGCCAGGAGCGCGAGCGGATCGCCCGTGAACACTGTCATGGGGAATAGGCTCCGCCTGCGATCAGCGTGGCCCAGCCGAGCGGACTGAACGCCGAGGCGGCAAAGAGCCCTGCCGCAACGCTCGTCAGCGCGGTCAGCATCGCGGGCACCACCAGGCCCGGCACCCGCTCGTCCACCGCGGCGAAGGGGATGGGCGTCGCCCCGATCCCCTCCGTCTGCGGCGGCAGGAACCAGATCCGCCACAGGAGCGGCAGGAAATAGGCCGCGTTGAGCAGGGTTGAGGCGCCCAGCACGGCGAGCACCCACAGCTCGCCCGACTGCACCGCCCCCACGCCCAGATAGACCTTGCTCACGAAGCCGGCGATCGGCGGCAGGCCGATCATTCCCATAGCACCCACGGAGAAGGCGGCCGAGGTCCAGGGCATCCGCTGCCCCAGGCCGTCGAGCTGCTCGATCCGCCGCGCCCCCGCGCGCTCGTCGTAAAGGCCCGCGCAGAAGAACAGGGTGATCTTCATGATCCCCTGATGGACCAGGTGGACCAGGCCCCCGATGGTCCCGAACGGCCCCGCCAGCGCCGTGCCCAGCACGATATAGGACACCTGGCTCACCGTCGAATAGGCCAGCCGCTTCTTCAGCTCCATCTGCTGCAGCGCCCGGACCGAGCCCCACAGGATCGTGACCGAGGCCACGACCGCCAGCGGCGTGCCCAGGCCCAGCTCCTGCACCCGCGCCACCCCGAAGATGTCATAGACCACCCGTACGATCCCGAACGCGCCCGCCTTGACCACCGCCACCGCGTGCAAGAGCGACGAGACAGGCGCCGGCGCGGCCATGGCGCCGGGCAGCCAGCCGTGCAGCGGCACGATCGCCGCCTTGACGCCCAGCCCCCCCACGAACAGCACGAAGATCAGCGTGAGCGACCAGCGGTCCACCCCCGACAGGTCCGGCGGCGCCGCAAAGGCGACGGTGCCCACCAGCCCCTCCAGCCAGATGATCGCCACCAGCACCGCCACGCTGCCCGGCAGGGCATAAAGGACATAGCTGCGTGCCGCGGCCAGCGACTGGTCGTCCTGCTTGTGCGCCACCAAGGGCCAGGTCGACAGCGTCAGCAGTTCGAAGAACACGAAGAACGTTATCAGCGTCCCCGACAGCGCCAGCCCCGTCGTGGCCGCCACGCACAGGCTGAAGAAGCCGAAGAAGCGCGACAGCTCCGGCTTCTCGCCGAAATAGCTGATCGCGTACACGGTAGTCAGCAGCCACAGGAACGCCGACAGCGAGACGAAGAGCAAGGACAGGTCGTCTGCGCGCAGCACGAGGTCCAGACCCGGAGCGAGGGGCAGACGTGCCTCCGGCTCGATGCCTTCGGCCACCGCACCCATCAGCACGACCACCAGCCCGAGCTTGATGACCGCGCCCCCGAGGTTGAGGCCGTTGCGCCAGGCATGCTGCTCCTGCGGCAGAAAGAACGTGACGGCTGCCGGCAGCAGGGATGTCAGAAGGATCACGACCGGCAGCGCGTTCACGGCCCGATCCCCCGTGCATAGGCTGGCGCGCCGGCCTGAAGCAGATCATAGGCCGGCTGCGACAGGACTCCGAGCGCCGCTGCCGCCAGCGCCAGCGCGAGCGGCACCGCCTCCAGCAGGCGCGGGGTCCGCTGCACCCGCGGCGGCTCGCGCGCGAACAGCGCGGCGAGCGGGCGGTAGAAATAGGCCGCCGCGAGCAGCCCGCCTGCGGCGAGGACCAGTCCCCAGCCCGGCAGCCCCAGCTCGAACGAGGCGCGCATGACCAGGTACTTGGCGATGAACCCGCCCGAGGGCGGCAATCCCATCAGCGACACCGCCGCCATGCCGAAGGCGAAGCACGACAGCGGCATGGCGCGTGCGAGACCGGCGAGATCCGCGAGCCGGTCGCTCCCGATCGCGCGGATCCAGAGCGCGGCGCACAGGAACACCGCCGCCTTGGCCAGAGCGTGCGAGAAGGCCCCGATCTGCGTGCCCGCCCAGGCCTCTGCCGCGCCGGCCGTGCCCGCCCCGGCTCCGCCCACCAGCGGGAACATGACAAACAGATAGCCCAGCTGCGCCACCGTCGAATAGGCCAGGATCTGCTTGAGCCGCTCCTGACGTAGCGCCATCAGCCCCCCGTGCAGGATCGCCCCCGCGCCCAAGGCAGCCATCACGGCCAGGGCCGCGGGGGGGGTCGCGTCCGGCATGGCTTCGAACCACAGCCGCACCAGCATCACGAACCCCGCCTTGGGCACCAGCGCCGACAGCAGGGCCGAGGCGGGCGAGGGCGCCCCCGCATGCGCCGGCGGCAGCCAGGCATGGAACGGAAACAGGGCCGTCTTGATGGCCAGCCCCGCCGTCATCAGCCCCAGCGCCAGCGCGTCCGCCCCCGACCGCCCCGCCGCGATCCGGTCGAGGTCCAGCGTCCCGTGGCCGTGATAGACCAGCACCACGCCCAGCAGATAGACCAGCGACCCCATGAGCGCATAGAGCACGTAGCGCAGCGCCGCCTCGATCGCGCCCGGCCCCCGCCCCAGAGCCACCATCGCTACCGCCGTCAGCGTCAGCAGCTCCAGCCCCACATAGAGGTTGAACAGGTCGCGCGATACCATGATGGCGTTCAGCGCGCCCCAGAGCAGCATGGAGGAGGGCCAGAACACGTCCCGCGCCCGCGGCGTGGCAAAGTCGTGGCGCGCCACGGCCCAGACCGCTCCCATCACGACGACGGCGGCCGCCAGGAACCCGACCGCAAGCCCATCCGCCCGCAGGACGATCCCCAGCGGCGCCCCCCAGCCGCCCAGCCGCACCTCGATGGGCCCGGTCCGCAGCATCCCGTCCCACAGCACGACAACCGCTGCCGCACCGGCGATCAGCGCCAGCAGGGCAACCGTGGAGCCCTGCCTTCCGGCCAGGAGGCAGCCCAGTGCCGCCAGGAGCGGGCCCAGCAGCAGGACGGCCAGAGCCACCTCGCCCGTCACGGCCTGCCTCCGGCAGATGATTTCTCTTGCCGGTCCTCCCGCCGGTCCTCCGGCAGGTCCGCGCGTCCCGTCTCCTCCGCGAACCGCCCCACCAGCCACAGCGCCACCGCTGTCGCGGCCAGCGCGACCACGATCCCCGTGATGACTAGGGCCTGCGGCACCGGATCCACTCCGCCCCCGCGCCAGCCCAGCGCCCCGAACAGCAGAAACAGCCCCGATCCCACGACGTTGAAGGCCAGAACCCGGCGCAACAAGTGCGCCTGCACGAGAAAGCCCCACAATCCGATCCCGATCAGGGCCGAGGCCGTGACGACGAACAGGACGACCGATCCTGTCACGGCATCCTCCGCGGCTGGGGCGGCCCCAGCACCAGAAGCGCCAGGGTGGCCGCGATGGACAGCGTCAGAAACACCTCCACCGTGAGGATCATCGCCTTGGCCCAGTCCGGCGGAAACAGGAGCAACCCCCCGAGAGCGAGGCCCGACGCGCCGACCAGCAAGAACACCGCAGGGCCCGCCGCGAGCGCCGTCCGCCACGATCCCGAATCGGGTCGCGGCAGCGCCACCAGTCCCGCCAGCGCCGCGATCAGCCCCACCGCGGCCAGCACGGTGCCCCCTTGGAACGCTCCACCCGGCTGCGACGCTCCGGCCCAGACTAGGAACACGCCCACGACGATTCCCACAGGCGGCAGCAGCCGCGCCATCCCCTCCAGCACGCCGCCGGGTCGGGCATGCAGCGGCGGTCCCACCGGCGCCTCCCACTCCTCCTCGCGCGCCAGCGCCCAGACGGCCAGCAGCGCGGCCAGGAGCACGATGCTCTCCAGCAGCGTGTCCCAGGCGCGAAAGTTCAGCAAGACGGCCGTCACCGGGTTCTCCACCCCGCTCAGCGGCAGCGCCTCGCCGGCCTCGGTCCACAATCCCCCCGCGCCCGGCACTCGCAGCGCCACCCAGCCGGTCGCGCCCGCCACGCCCGCGGCGGCCAGGGCAGGGACCAGGCCCGCGCGCACCGGGAACTCCGGCGCGCCCGCCCGACGCAGTCGCGCCACCGCGCCCAGCAGCAACAGCCCCGTCAGCCCTGCCCCAATCGCCGCCTCGGCCAGGGCCACGTCGATCGCCCCCAGCCGAACCCAGGCCAAGGCCACCGTGATTCCATAGGCAACAAAGAACACAGTCGCACGAAACAGGCCACGGCCGCCGATCGCCGCCAGCGCCGCCAGAAGCATCAGGGCGCAGAGGACCAGGTCGAACAGAACCGTCATCCGCGCAGCCGCCGATCCACCAGAGCCGCCCGCGCCACCAGCTGCGCCACCAGACCGGCCGCCACCAGCGCCAGCACCCAGACCAGGGCGATCCGCGCCAACTGTCCCCAGGTCTCCGCTTGCAGAGCCACTCCCAGTGCCACGAGGCCCAGCCCCACATTGTCCGCCTTCGTCAGCGCGTGGAGGCGGCTGAACGTGTCCGGGAAACGCAACAGCCCCACTGTTCCCGCCAGAAAGAACAGCAGTCCCAGACCCGTCAGGACGATTGTCAGGACATCCGGCAAGGCGATGGCGCTCACTGTCCTTCTTCCCCCTCCGAGGGCTCGGCTTCCTCGGGATCGCCCGCCCCGTCCGGGCTCGAGGCCTTCACGAACCCCACGGCCGCAAAGGCGGCCAGCAGCGCCAGCACGATGGCCACGTCCAGAGCGTGCCACGAGATCACGGGCGCCAGCAGCATCGCCACGCCGACGCCTCCGGTGCCCACCAGCTGGGCCGCCATCATCCGGTCGGCCTCGCCCGGGCCCTGCCAGACGCGCCAGAACGCGCCGCCCAGCGTCAGCAGGATCGCCGCTGCCGCAAAGAGGAGCCAGCCCGTCACGTTCTCCTCTTCCCGATCATTGCGGCCCAGGCGCGGGCGTCCGCTTCCATCTCTTCCGGCTGCCATGCCGCGCGGTCGAGAACGTGAACGTACAGCGTGCCGTCGCGTCCACACCCGGCCGCCAACGTGCCTGGCATGAGCGAGAGCTGTGCGCCCAAGGCGACCCGGGCTCCATCGGGCAGATCCACAGGCCAGACCCGCCAAGTTGGGCGCAGCCGTTCCGGCGCCCCGAATGCCCGCACTGCCACATCCACACTGCCCAAGAACGAGCGCCACAGGAAGCCGGGCAGCAGGAGCACCGCGCGCAGCAGGCGGACGGGGCGCACCGGGGGCACGAGGCGCAGGCTTGTCCAGACTGCCAATGCGACGGCCGGAGCCCCGAACATCAAGCCTTCTCCATCCGGCCCGGCCAGCGCAAGCCAAAGAAGCCCGAAGGCCACAGCACGTTTGAGGATCGAAACGACCATGGCCCCGTTCCGCCCGTTCCACACCCAGCAGAGAAAGGATGGGCGCGCCGTGTTTCAAGCCCAATTCCGCCGGCTCCAGGCTCACTGCCGGAGCCGGAAGATAGCAGCGGCTTTAAGCGGGATGGCGGAGAGGAACTGCTCGTTGCATCGGTGGTGGCGCCTGGCTCTGTTGGGCTCTGTTGCACAAACCGGCT
>NZ_WYDP01000060.1 GCF_009904055.1 Rubellimicrobium sp. CFH 75288
AGCCAGAACAGGACGGTTGCTGCGAGGATGACGGCGGAGAGGAAGACCTTGGGGCACCTGTCGTAGCGGGTGGCGATGCGGCGCCAGTCCTTGAGCCGTCCGAACATGATCTTGATCCGGTTGTCGCGCCTGTGTTGAGGCTTGTCGTATCGGACGATCTTGCCGCGTGACTCTTGACCCGGGGTGAGGGGCGATCAGATTTGATCCGGGGGATCAAATCAGCCCCGAACGGGCTCTATCCCTTTTTCAGTGCATCCCGGAGCTAGTCCACGCCCGGCAAGCTGCGCAGCAGGACCGCCGCGCCGGTGTGGTCGCCGACCTGGCCTGCGGGCATGAAGAAGCGGATCGGGCGGCCTCTGGCCTCCGTGACCTCCTTGCAGCTCGGTGCTCAGTCCGCCTGTCGTGCGCCCGATCAGGCGCTCGCGCCCCCCCTTTTTGACCTGCAGGCTTGAGGCCGTTCGAGGCGCCTTGAGGTATGTCGCGCCGATCATCACGACCTTTTCCTCACCCCCGCTAGAGGCCAGTCCTTCCGTGATCCGGGCGAAGACCTCATCCGGCTCTGGTGGACCCAGCGGTTGCAGAGCGTCTTGTGCGGCCCATGCTCGGGCGGCGCGTCGCACCACCTCAAGCCATTGCGAGGGATGACGATCATGCCGCTCAAGACGCGCCGGTCATCGAACCAGGACGGCCATGGCTCTACGGCCGCAGCCGCTCCATTCGCTCGTCCGTCAGCCAGAAAAGTTGCCCATCACCACCCCCGTCAACCCGGAAGCCTGAACCACTCAGGCACTGCCGCATCAGACAGATCAACGGGTCCTGAT
>NZ_WYDP01000061.1 GCF_009904055.1 Rubellimicrobium sp. CFH 75288
CGCGCTTCGATGTCCTCAGGATGTCGTTACGGGCGATCGCCCCGGCGGTGTCGGGCTTCCAAGGCTTGGCGTTCTTGCGGGGCGGGATAATCGCGGCGGCACCGCGGGCGGCGATGGCGTCGTGGCAGTTGCGGGTATCGAAAGCGCCATCTGCCGTGACGCTGGCGATCTCCTGGTCGGGTGGTATCTGGTCCAGAAGTTCGGGCAGCATGGGCGCGTCACCGACGTCGCTGGTGGTAAACTCGGCGGCGCGGATTTCCAGTGATTTCTCGTCGATCCCGATGTGGATCTTGCGCCAGACCCTGCGCTTCGTGCCACCATGTTTGCGGGCGTTCCACTCGCCTTCACCCTCGACCTTGATCCCGGTGCTGTCGACCAACAGGTGCAGCGGACCGTCCGAGCCGCGGTAGGGGATGTTCACATTCAGGGTCTTCTGGCGTCGCGACAGCGTGCTGAAGTCTGGCACTGCCCAGTCGAGGCCGATCAACCGCAGCAGGCTCTCGACGAAGCCGGTCGTCTGGCGCAACGCCATGCCGAAGAGGACCTTCATCGTGAGGCAGGTCTGGATGGCTGCGTCGCTGTAGTCGGCTTGCCGCCCGCGCTTGCCAGTCGGCGCGGCCTGCCACTTCATGGCGGGGTCGAACCAGATCGTCAGCGAGCCTCGGCGCTTGAGCGCTTGGTTATAGGCGGGCCAGTTCCTGGTCTTGTAGGTCGGGGGTGTCGGTCTGCTCATGC
>NZ_WYDP01000062.1 GCF_009904055.1 Rubellimicrobium sp. CFH 75288
CGAGGTCAAGGCGGGCTGACGCCACAGGAGGGCGGGGCGCCCCGCAGCACCCCGCTCCGCCTGCAGGTCCCGCCGGACGAGCGGATCGGCACCGTCACCGCGAAGGGTGCCTGAGCGCCCCCTGACGGGCGTTGCGGCCCGGCCGTCCTTGCCACTCCAAGGGATGAGGGGCACCGGACAAGGGAAGCCCCCGCCGCAAGAGCCCAGAACGAGACCTTGCCGGCGGCCCGCCACTTCGGCCGAGCCCTCCGGACGCGCCCGACGGACGGGGCTACCGAAGCCGGATCAGTCCCGGCCGCACCGGCTCGGTGCCTTTGGCGCACGCATCCGCCGCACGGGACGCCGGCCGCCAGGCCGCCGCGATCCATTGACCGGCATCGCCCTCGTGAGGCGCGTCTCGGCCCTCGGACGAACCGGGACCGCAGGGGCCACCCGATCCCGACGGGAAAGCGGCCAGCACCGGCCCGGACCGAGCTGCGCGACGATGCTGTGCTCCCTGTCTGCACAAGGCCGATGAGGACAGGGCGGCCCTTAGGCGCGAACGCAGCACAGGGCTCAGACTCGTCCAGAATGCAGCAGACGCCTCACACTGCCTCTGTGGAAAGCCCGATCTCGCGCTGCAGCATTGCGGCGAGGTCGGCCAGTAGTTCGCTCTGAACAACCCGA
>NZ_WYDP01000063.1 GCF_009904055.1 Rubellimicrobium sp. CFH 75288
AGCCGGGCCGGGTGTTCGACTGATGCCAAGCGTGACACAAGGTGACAACCAGTTGCGCTCGTTCCGCGTTCGTCGATGCACATGAGGTTTAATCAGCGATCTCCCTGCCATCGTCCGCTGTACCGGACGCATGCTTGATAGCGATGGTCACGGTCTTACCTGTTTCGAGTACCTTCCGGACAATCTCGCCAAGGACTGTAGATTGCTCTGTCGAGGTTCCAACCCACGATCCGGCGACGAGCGTCACAAACTCCGAGTTGTTGATGCGGCGGCCCACGTTCTTAAAAGTAAGGACTTTGCCCCCACGCTTGCCGGCAAAACAGCCCGCCGCATCCGCCCACTTCCATAGGTCAAGCGGCAAGTAGATGCCCTTGAAAAGGCCCTTGTCGTCGGGGTTGAAGACTACACGGGGACAAAACTTTAGGAAGAACGGATTGTCCGAGAAACGGAAGCCGTCGGGTTGTTGGCCGCTTGGAAGTCTTCTGAGTTCCGCGAGCAGGCTCTCCATGCGCTCGATCTCGTCGCAGAATTGGTCCTGCGCTTGCCAGCGAAATTGCATCTCATCGTGGCGCTTTTCCATCGCCTTGTATTGGACGGCTCTGTTGCACAAATCGTGT
>NZ_WYDP01000064.1 GCF_009904055.1 Rubellimicrobium sp. CFH 75288
ACACGACCCCCGCGGTCCACGGCCCAGACCGGGATCGTCCCGCCGGGATAGCGGCCGTGGCGGAACAGGTCGCGCTCGGCCTCGCGGCGCGGGATGATCGAGGCCGGCCGCCGCCAGTTCAGAAACGCGTCGGCGGCTGCAACGCGATTGCCTGCGTTGATCGCCTTCGTCAGCGTGGCGCTCGCGATGGCGCCGGTGTTGTAGTGGAAGGAGACCAGCGCATCGAACTCGTGCGGCGCGAGCGGCACCTTCACGGCGCGGCGCACCTCGGCCTCGTAGGCGGCAAGATCGGCGCGGAAGACCCGAAAGGCCTCGCGGACCCCCGCATCGAGATCGTCGGGCATGCCGCGGGGCATCGTTGCCGGATCGGGCGGACCGGCGGCGGCCGTGTGGCCGATGCCGAAGGTCCAGACGGTCTTCACATCGAGATAGGGTCCGGGCACGATACCCTCGTGCCGGACGAGGGCCAGAAGGCCCCGGTCTGTCATGTGCATGGGATTACCTGAGGAGCGAGAGGACGAGGATCAGCGCGGCGACGGCGAGGCCGACCGCCAAGCGGTGGCGGAATGCCAGACCGGGATCGCCCGGGTCGCAGCGGAGGGCGCGCGCG
>NZ_WYDP01000065.1 GCF_009904055.1 Rubellimicrobium sp. CFH 75288
CCCGGAGGCACCGGGCGGCGTCCGCCTCGGCCGCGCGGGCGTCCTGCGCCCTCTGCCCGGCCCGCCGGGCGGCTTCGCGGCACGGCTCCAGCCGGGCGGCGCGGCGCAGCGCCTCGGCCTCGGCGGCCGCCGCGCCGCCGGGACGCCGCCGGAGCCCGTCCCATCGCCAAAGGGCGCCGTCCGGCGTCACCAGCGCCTGGCCCGGCCCCAGATGCCGCCAGAGCCGGGGCGCCGCCTCGGGCGGGACCAGCCCGGTCAGGGCCAGACGCCGCGCGAGCGCGGGCGGTGCCCCGATCGGCTCCGCCAGCGGCACGGCCCCGGCGGGCAGGCGCGGCGGCGGGTCGAAGGGCGGCAGGACGTGCCAGCCGGCCCCGGCCGCATCGCCGTCTGCGGCGAGGGGCTCGCGCGCGGCATCCTCCAGGGCCGCCGCGGCGGCCTCCTCGAGCCCGTCCGGCACGGACAGGGCGGCTCCGGCGCCGCGGCGCGGGCCATCGGCCGCGACGAGCCCCTCGAGCGCGCGCAGTTCGGCGGCGCAGGCTGCGGCGTCGGCCGCCGTCGCGGCGGCGGCGCTGCGGGCCTCGGCCTCGGTCTGC
>NZ_WYDP01000066.1 GCF_009904055.1 Rubellimicrobium sp. CFH 75288
TCACCCTCCGCGCCATGGGCCAGTTCCTGGATGCGGTAGCCGATCCGCAGCTCCAGGTTCCCCCGGCTGGCGTTGGGCGCGGGCTCGCCGAACATGACCCGCCACTTCCCCTGCAACTCGGGCACCGTCATCGCCTTCAGCGCGGCCAGTTCGGCCAGGACGTCGATTCCCTCCGCCGGGCGCGCGAGCGCAGCCTTTGCGCCTGATTTCCTTGTATTTTTCCTCATGCGTCGTCTCCAACTCGGTTTTGCACCTGTCTCCGACGACGGCGTCTGAGGGCGAGAATGTCCAGCGAACTGTCTCCGTCGAACGGAGAATTCTCGTTCGTTTCCAGAGGGTTGGTGCGCGCGATGGCGCTGGCGAGGATGACGGCCAGCTCCGCCAGCCGCTCATCGGTTGTGAGCGTCTCGGCGGGCGGCGCGAAGGCGATGTCGTCCTGCATGGGGAGCGAACCTCCTGAGGCGGTTTGCTCCATGTTCGCTGGCCGTGGTCAGGGAATTCAAGTTAAAACAATGTGTTGTCGTATCTCGTTCGCTCTGAACAACCCGATCA
>NZ_WYDP01000067.1 GCF_009904055.1 Rubellimicrobium sp. CFH 75288
GCCGCCTTCCACGTCCCCGCGACGATCTCGGGCTGGCGGAACACGGCGCGAAGGCGGTCGATGACCGCGGCCTCGATCTCGCCTGCCGGCACGCGGCCGACCGGGCAGGCCCCGGCGCCATGCTTCAGCACGGTCTGACTGACATAGTAGCGGTAGAGACGATCCCCCTTCCGAGTATGCGTCGGTGAGAACGCAACGCCATCGGGACCGAACAGCAGCCCCTTCAAGAGCGCGGGTGTCTCGGCGCGGGTGCGGGCCGCACGCTTGCGCGGGCTTTCCTGCAGAATGGCGTGGACGCGGTCCCATGTCTCGCGGTCGACGATGGCGTCGTGCTCGCCGGGATAGCTCTGGCCCTTGTGGACCGCCTCGCCGAGGTAGGCCCGGTTCGAAAGCATCCGGTACAGACACTTCTTGTCGATCCGGTTGCCGCGCGGCGTGCCGAGGCCCCGGTCAGCGACCTCGCGGGCCAGCAGCGTGCAGGACCCGATGTCGAGGAAGCGGGCGAAGATCCAGC
>NZ_WYDP01000068.1 GCF_009904055.1 Rubellimicrobium sp. CFH 75288
CAGGCGATCATGATCCTGCGCGGCCTGCGCGACACCTTCGAGGCGCATCACAAGGTCACGATCACCGACGAGGCCATCGTGGCGGCGGCGGAACTGTCCGACCGCTACATCCAGGGCCGCTTCCTGCCCGACAAGGCGATCGACCTGATCGACCAGGCCGCCGCGCGGGTGAAGCTGTCGGCCACCGCCCGCCCTGTCGAGGTGCAGGAACTCGAGGCCGAGATGCACCAGCT
>NZ_WYDP01000069.1 GCF_009904055.1 Rubellimicrobium sp. CFH 75288
CTCGCGCAAGAACTTCGAGAAGGCTGCCGAGATCGGCAAGCAGATCGAGGCGAAGGACGCCAGGCTCAAGGAGCTGATCGAGGCCTGGGAGAAGGCGCGCGCCACCGGGTCGGCCGAGGTGCGCGCGACCCATGTGGCGCAGATCGTCTCCAAGCTGACCGGCATCCCGGTCGATGAACTGACCGAGGAGGAACGCGCCAAGCTTCTGAAGATGGAGGAGCGGCTCCACCAGCGCGTGATCGGCCAGGACGAGGCGATCCG
>NZ_WYDP01000007.1 GCF_009904055.1 Rubellimicrobium sp. CFH 75288
GTCGCGGGGACGTGGAAGGCGGCGCGCGTCCATACTGACGATATCACCGAGGCCGACGCCCGGACCGCACTGCAGCAGCTCGATCCGCTTTGGAACGAACTCTTCCCCGCCGAGCGGGCGCGAATCGTCGCGCTGCTGGTCGAGCGGATCGACCTCGCCCCCGACGGCTTCGACCTGCGCCTGCGCATCGACGGCCTTGCCGGCCTCGCCCGCGAGATGCTGGCGGGCGCGGTCGGAGAGGCTGCATGATCCGTCCCGCGCCCGCCGATACCGTCACCCTCCGCGTGCCCTTCCGGCTCGCGAAGCGCGGCGGGCGCAAGGAAATGCGCCTGCCCGAGGGCATCGCGCCGCCCCGCCGCCCCGACGACGCCCTCGTCAAGGCACTGGCCCGCGCCTTCCGCTGGAAGCGGATGATCGACGCCGGCCGCTATACGACCATCGCCGACCTCGCCGCGCAAGAGGGCATCGCACCGTCCTACCTCACCCGCATCCTGCGCCTGACACTGCTTGCGCCGGACATCGTCGAGGCAATCCTCGACGGCAGGCAGGCGCCGCAGGTGACCCTGGCCCGGCTGATGGACGGGTTCCCGGAGGAGTGGGAAGGTCAGCGGAAGTCTTTCTGACATCTTCGGCACTTCCAGCCTGATCCTCGTCTTGATCCCGAAATCATCGCGTGATTGCTTGGGCTTGATCCAGTACTTCTGGAGATTGCCAGATTTGCAGTCAGGAGGGCATTGTGCCGGGGCCCCAGGTCGATGGATTGGTTGAACGCATTCGCCAGGCGCTGCCTCGGCATGGCAATATCGAAAGCGCGGTTGCGGCCGTTCGCGCCGAACTCGACCTGCTTTCCCCCGGGCTTGCGGTTCATCTGTCCGCCGAGATCGACGAAGCCGCCGCCATTGTCACCCGCGAGTTCGAACAGATCGAGATACTTCATAGTCATTCGGTGATCCGGAAGCGGCCGAAATGGTACTTCGGCCCCAGACCGTCTGACCTTCATTGGCCCGCCGTGAAGGCCTTCCTTCTGAACGAGAAGAAGTGGCACGAGGATGATGTGCGCGGCATCGATGACGCTTCGAACGAGGTCGTCTCGCTTCTCGAGAACCCGCGCAATCCGGAGCAAGCCCAGTTCTCGTGTCGTGGACTGGTCGTCGGCCACGTCCAGTCGGGAAAGACGGCCAACATGACGGCCGTGATGGCCAAGGCACTCGACGCCGGCTACGATACTGTCATCGTCCTGGCCGGCCTGACGAACAAGCTGCGCCACCAGACCCAGCTCAGACTGTATTCCGACCTGGTGCGGCGCAACCCCCTGAACTGGCAGGTGCTCACGTCGAACGAGGTGGACAGGGATTTCCGTGCGCCGCCCCAGGGGGGATTCCTCTCCCATTCCGACAAGGCGCAACTTGCCGTCATCAAGAAGAACGTCTCGCCCCTCGGGGAATTGCGCAAGGCGATCAGGGAGACATTACCCGCCGTGTTGCAGCAGCTCCGGGTTCTTGTCATCGACGACGAATGTGACCAGGCCAGCGTGAACTCGGCGCGCGGTGAGCTGGACATGACGGCCATCAACCAGCGCATCCGCGAGCTTCTCGGCCTGCTCCCGGCTGTGACCTACGTCGGCTACACCGCCACACCCTTCGCGAATGTGCTGATCAACCCCTACCGTGTCGACGGCCAGGAACTCGACGATCTCTATCCTCGCGACTTCATCACGGCCCTGCCGAAGCCTGATCGGTACTTCGGCACCGAACGTCTGTTCGGGAAGACGCCCGTCGATCCGGAAGACATGCGCCCCGACGAGGAAGGGCTCGACATGATCCGCGACGTGCCGGATGAGGACGAGGCAAGGCTGCAACCGCGCAGCCGGAAGGAGCGCGACGCCTTCCAGCCTGCCATGACGCCGAGCCTCGAGGCCGCCGTTCTCTACTTCCTAGCGTGCTGCGCCGCGAGGCGCGCCCGCGGACATGGGGACCAGCACATGACGATGCTGGTGCACACATCGGCTTTCGTCCGCGCGCATGAGCGGGTTGCGGCCCTGATCGAGGGCTGGGTCGACGTGCACCGCAGGGATCTCGTGGATCGGGCATCCGACATCGGATCGAGGCTCGGAGAGGTCTGGGCCGGGGAACAGGGACGATTGCCGGACGACCTGACGGATGCGAGGCCGGTGACCCTTGAGGAGGTCTTCCAGTATCTGCCGGAAGTGCTCGAATGCATCGAGTTCCCGGTCGAGAACGGCGCAAGCGACGACAGGATCGACTATTCAGGCAAGGCAAGGACCTACATCGTGGTCGGCGGATCCATCCTTGCCCGGGGGCTGACCCTCGAAGGCCTGATGGTCAGCTACTTCCTGAGAACTGCGAACCAGTATGACACGCTTCTCCAGATGGGACGCTGGTTCGGCTATCGGCCCGGCTACGAGGATCTTCCGCGGATCTGGATGCCGCGCGGCCTGAAGCTGAGATTCAGGGCGCTTGCCTCTGTCGAGCAGGAAATCAGGGACGACATCGAGCAGTACAGGATCCGCGACCTCACGCCGATGGACCTTGCCGTCCGGATCAGGGCGATCCCGGGCATGGCGATCACGGCGGCGAACAAGATGCGTGCCGCCAGGCGCTGCGCAGTCAGCTACTGGGGAACACACCGCCAGACGTTTCGCTTCGCTCACACGGACGCGGAACAGCTCGAGCGGAACTGGGCAGCAGGCAGCGACCTGGTCAGCCGTATCGAGGCGCTTGGCTTGCGTGATCGGGAAGTGGTGGACCGCAAGCTCTGGCGCGACGTGCCGAGGTCGTCCGTCCGGAGGTTCCTCGAGTCCTATGTCGTCGAGCCAACCCAGGCCGATCTCCTGCCGTCGATGCTGTTACCTTTCGTCGACGGGGTCGACCCACGCCTTTCCCGATGGAACGTCGGTATCGTCGAATCCGGCCGAGGTCGCGATTCCGATTTCCCTCTCGGTACGATCGGTTCCGTCAGGATGGTCAACCGCGCGAGGTTGAAGGACGCGAACGGTATCGCGGACATCAAGGCGCTCATGTCGAGACGCGACGTGCTCTTCGACTGTGGCGATGGTGTTGAAGGCAACGGAAGCTGGGAGGAGCTGAAGGCGGCGAGGCTGGAGGCGGTGGGACAGGTTCCGCTTCTCCTGCTTTATCCCATCGCGCGGGACTCGCGCCCCGAACGCGACAGCAAGGCAAGGCTGTCGCTGGATGCCGTGCATGACGTGCTGGGCATAGGGATCGTCTTCCCCGGATCGGTCACGGAGGGTGGGAACTTCGTCTCCGTCGAACTTCAGCCATTGTCGGCCGAGGAAGTCGCCGCGATCGAGGAGGAGGAGGCCGCGCAGACGGAGGCAGCAGGTGTCTAGACCCAGGCAGGAGAGCCCGGTGTCGGGACGCTGGAACGTGCTTCGGGCAGGCCACATCGACGGAGATGTTCCAGGCGTCCCGTCGCTGCCTCTTGGCGCAACAACGAAGGCAGGGCCCGTCCGGCTGGCCGTCGGTTCCGCAGGCGAGGCGCGGCTGCTGGTGCCGCTTGCGACAGGAGAGAAGATCGGTCCCTTCGAGACAGGCACTGCCCTGAAGATCGGCGTGACGAGCCTCACGCATGGGCAACGCGCGATCCGGTTTCTCGATGTCATCTGCATGTCGCCAGATCTCGAAGCGGTATTCGGGGAGGTCGTGGATGACATCGTCCGCCGTCTGGCCGACCGCAACGACGGGGTCGCGGCGGTGGCAGGTGCGCTCGATGACTTCCGCGAACTGCTTGTTTCTCCTGCAGGGACCGAGGTGGACCGTTCGCGGGTTGTCGGCCTCGTGGCCGAACTCATCGTTTTGAACCGGCTCCTCGACATCTCTCCGTCGGCCTGGCGCTGCTGGCGCGGGCCGGCTGGAGACCGGCACGACTTCCGGGCGGGAGACGTGTCGCTGGAGGTCAAGGCATCGCTCGGCGCCGGGGCCAACCAGGTCACCATAAACGGCATTGATCAGCTCGAGCCGCCTTCCAGCGGATCGCTGCACCTTGCACATCTGGTCCTCGAGGCGGTCGAGGGCGGGCTTCTCACAGTGGCATCGCTCGGAGACAGGGCGTTGCTGCGGGCCGACGACCCTGCGGGACTGCGGGTGCTGCTCGAGGCCGTCGGCTGCGCGGATGTGCACGACGGCGCATGGAACCGTTTCGCATTCAGGACAGAGGCAGAACGCCTCTACCGTGTCGGCCCGGATTTTCCCCGCATCGCGCCTTCGGGCTTTGTCGGGGGAAGGATCCCTGCAGGTGTCATCGATGCGACCTACAGGATCGATCTCGGGCATGCCTCTGACGCAGAATGCCCGCCTTCGGAATTCGTCTCGCTCCTTCAGGAATTGTCCGGATGACATTGAGTCCGCTCGAGCTCCATTCCGAACCCTACGGTTCGACCGGAAACATCGGCGATAACTTCCGCCGCCTCCTCGGCGCGCCAACGCTCGACCCGTTGCAGACGGTCATCCGCGAAGCGGTCCAGAACATTGCCGATGCCGCGCGACCGGGCACCGGGCCCGGGATTCTGATCAGGCTGCGGACACTCGCGGATGCCCAGCGCGAAATCCTTCGCAGATTCATCCTTGCCGAGGTTCCGGAGGAGCCGGGATCGTCCGCCGTGATCTCGGCCTTCCGCGAAGCCGAAAGGGCGGTCGTTCTCGAGATCTGCGACTTCGGCACCGTTGGCCTTGGCGGCCCGACGAGGTCGGACAGGATCCCGGTCGGAACCGAACAGACCAATTTCATCGACTTCCTGCGCAACATCGGGACGGCACGGGACACCGAACAGGGGGGAGGCACCTATGGCTTCGGCAAGGTCGCCCTGTATCGAGCCAGTGCATGCAGCACGATCATCGTGGATACGCTGCCTGACGGCGCCGGTACTGACGGGCGGCGCTTGATGGCGTGCCATGTCGGCCGTTCTTTCGAGAGGCCGGAGAACGGGATGAGGAGGCGCTTCACGGGCCGTCACTGGTGGGGTGTGAGGGATCCGGAGGACGGGGTCGCCGATCCGGTGACAGGTGCTGCCGCTGCGACGATGGCCAGCCACCTCGGTCTTCCGGAACGCGACCCGGGAATGTCCGGGACATCGATCATGATCCTCGGTTTCCAGCCCGACGACGACGATCTGATGGCGACCGGAAACAGGATCATCGAGACGCTGCTCTGGAACTTCTGGCCGCGGATGATGCGCGACGCTCCGGCGAAGCACCGTTTCACCTGCAGGGTGATGGTCGAGGATAAGGAGCTACCCCTTCCTGCGCCAGAGGACCTCGCCCCGTTCGATCTGCTGTGCAAGGCCATGAGCGCGGCAAGAGCCCGCGCAGGGAACGACGTGCGGCGGATCGAGTCCCAGAGGCCACAGAAGTTCCTCGGGACTCTCGCGATCGAAAAGGGCCTGCGGCGGCCGAGGCGTCATCTGACTGCGGATGAGGACATACGCCTGATCCCCGAGCAGATGCACCACATCGCGCTGATGCGACCGGTCGAACTCGTCGTGAAGTATCTCGAAGGCAATCCGTTACCCGACGCCCGGCTGGAATGGGCGGGCGTGTTCATTGCCAGTGAAGAGGAAGAGGTGGAGCAGGCCTTCGCGGATTCCGAACCGCCGGCCCATGACGACTGGGTTCCGGATAACCTGCCGAGAGGAAACGAGAAGCGCTACGTCAACATCGCGCTGAAGCGCCTCAGGGAAGTCGCCGCCGAGATGGGCATGGAGCCGGTTTCCCCGAGGTCGGGGGACACATCCGGCCCGTCGCTCGCCCGCCTTGCCGGGCGCCTGGGAGCCGTGCTCGAGAACGTCGGAGGCGACGGGGCCGGTCGACGGCGAGGGTCCGGCGGTTCCGGAGGCGGTCGTCCCTCGAGGGCGCGGGCAAGTCGACCCGTCTTCCAGCGCCTCGAGGCGGGTAATGGCGACCGGATTGCCGTCTTCCTTACAGAGGTGACACAGGACACGCGGCGAAGTGGCTTGCGGCTGGTTGCCTCGGCTTCTGTCGCCGTGGAAGGGGCGACGCTCGGGTCGGCCGATGACACTGTCGGCCGACCCGATGTCCTGTCCGTCAGGTGGCTGGACGGAGAGGCGGAAACTGCCGGCAACACCTTCGACCTCGCAGGCCGGGAAGGACGGTTCGAGATCCGGATCCGCGTCCCGGATGACTGCGCCGTGACGACCGATGCCGATGTCCTGTCGGAGGCCGGAACATGAACCGTCGGGTCGCCTTTCCGTTCCTCACGCTGTCAGGATCGGCCGTGGACGCCTCGGCATGGGAGATTTCGCTGGACGGCAGCGAATGGTCGGCTGCGGGCGAGTTCCTGCCGCACTGGGACAGCTCGAGCGATATCCGCATCCGCCGGACTTTGCGCCTGGATCTCGAACTGGCGGCATCCGATCTCGGCATCCCCGTCGATCAGCTCGCCCTTTCCGGCTCGGTGAGGATCGGGACAGGTCAGGGCAGGCTGCCTCGCCTGATCCTCACCCGCACACGCCGGGAGTTCCGCCCCGGAGACACTTCCTGGGAGTTCGAGCGGACCATCGAGGGCAACGCGCTCTCGATGATCCTGGATCTGCAGACCGAGATCCTCCTGGCGAATGCCCCCACAGAATCCTCGGCGCTCTCGCCCGTCCATACCGGCGACCGGCTCTGGTCCGACAATGCTCGGGTCAGACTGGAGGGGGAAGAGCCTCGCTTCCCCATCGAGACGGCGGACCTCGTGCAGATGCTCGGCGGCGGAATTGCGGGTGCCGCCCCCTGGCACCTGCACTGGTCGCCGGGGGACTGGACGCGCGACTTCCATGGGGCCGTCCGCCTCTACCTGAACGAGAAGTCCGGCGAGGTTCTCCGACGGATCGAGGACGAGGATCCTGCCACGATCCAGTTTCTCCTTGCCGATGTCATGAGCCAGATCTGTGAGCGTTTTCTGGCCGATCCCGAAGCCGCGACAATGATGCACGCGGCCGAGCCCGGGTCGCTGGGCGCTCAGGCCGCGACATGGCTGCGCAAGGCGTGGCCCGGGAAGGATGCGTCCTTCATCCGTTCCGTGCTCGAAAGCCGGCCGGGCGTGTTCCGATCGACCATGCTTGCGCTCGCAGAACCGGGAGGAGACCTGTGAGACATCTGCTTCCGAGGCTTCCCGGCCCCGCCTGCGACGAGCTCGTGCGCAGCTTTCTCGATCATGGACCCTCGGGCTGGGTCGGGTTCCGTCCGGGCGACCTTCCCGATCAGGTCCGTTATGCTGCAACCGGCGGAACGCCAGTCCCCGCAGCGTCCCTTGCAGCCCTGCGGGAGAAGTTCGTCGAGATCGCACAGAAACATGGCTTCGGGCGGGAGGGGGGGCGGCAGTCCCACGCCGGCTTCGACGCCGAGACTGCTGCTTGGCTTGCTCAATCCGAGCTCTTCCGAAGTGGCGAGGCACTTCGGGATGATGTCTGGTCCTTCGTCGCTGCGGTCGTGGCCCCCGACATCGTGCACTGGCGGTTCGGCAGGTCGGCGGAGCGCTACTGCGGCGGCGTCCGGAACACGTTCCAGAGACTCTGGATGCGCGGTCGCGCGCTCGACCGCGGGGCAGGTCATCCCGAGCGCTGGCGACTTCTGGAGGAACTGACCGAGGATGCTCTGGTGCAGATCACCGAGAGGCCGAGCATCGGTGGGGACCCGGTCCTCGCCCTGGCGGTCGCGGAAGCGTGGCTGCGCGCTGCGCGCCATCATGGCAAGGCGGCCATGGAAGACATCATGCGTCGTGCGATCCTCCGTATCCGGGTCCGCAACGAGATCAGGTCCCTTGCGGACTTGCCGCCCGACGATCTCGCCAGCTTCCTCGACAAGCTTTTCGGCGTCCCGGAAGGTTCTCTTGGCGAGGCAGAGCCTCTGCTGCGTGGGGTGTCCCTCGCGGAAGCGGCCCGGAATGTGCGACAGGAGGCCGGACGGCGCGGCTGGCTTTCCCCCAAGTCTCAATCCGCTCTGGAAAATCTCGCTGCAGGGCACGCTGCACTGGACCGGGGCGAAAGGAACGCGCTCGACTACCTGCTCGGCAGGCTTTCGGAGGCGGGTGTGCTGGGTGACGACATCGCGGGGCTGCGAGCAGTGTTGTCTGCGGACCTTGCCTCCACCGCCTCTTCGGACAGCGGTCCGGAGAGGCCGCGCAGGAGAAGCTGGGCAATCTGGCGGGCGAGGTAGGGCGGAACGGCGTTGCCGACCTGGACGTATTGCTCGGTCCGGTTGCCGAGGAACAGGTAGTCATCCGGAAAGGTCTGCAGGCGCGCCGCCTCGCGCACGGTGAGGCTGCGGCACTGCATGGGATCGGGATGGATGAAATAGTGCCCGTCCTTGGAGATGTGGCTCGTCACTGTCGTGGACGGCTCACGGGCCAGCTGGACACGGAAACGGTCATTGAAGACGCCGCTGTGCCAGTTGCGGTGGTCCGGGGTCAGGGCAAGCGGGAAATCTGCGGCCTTGGGACTGTATCCGCGTACCTTGCCGAAGACCGAGGCGAACAGATAGCGCCGCAGATCCTCGGCCATGTGCGCGCGTGTCTCATGCTGGGCAAGGCCACGCAGCGCAGGGCGTTCGAGCCAGGCAAGAAGCTCGTCGTTGGAGGTGCCGTAGCCCTCTGGACGCCGTGACGACAGGCGCGGCGGGAGCGGTCGCCTCTTCAGGGTCCCCCCCACATCGGAAAACACCTCGCGCAGCGGCCCTTCCGCGCCGCGGTAAATCTCGGCCAGCAAGCGGGCAGCCTCGATGACGTGGTGTCGCCAGGATTCCGCGTCATCCCTTCCGCGGCTCACGCCGCTGCGCAATTCCGGCATCATGCCGATGGCATCGGCGACCGTCCGTGTCACCCCGGAAACCTGTACACTCGTCCCGGTGGCCCTGCCTGCGAGGTCTGAGCGGAGGCCCACGATGATCACGCGGTGACGACGCTGCGGGACGCCGAACTCTTCGGCGCGGACGATGAAATCGGAAGGCTGCGCCGCTTCCTCCAGACGCGCCACGCCATCGATCACCCGGATTGCCCGCAACTCGTAGCGATGATCTTGTCCGGTGCCGAGCGAGGCAAGGTCCTCCATCAGCATCTCGAAGACGAGACGACTCTCCACCGTCGAGGACAGCATGCCCTTGACGTTCTCCATGACGAAGGCCGCGGGGCGCAGGCGGTCCAGCACCCCGATGTACTCGCGGAAGAGGTAATGCCGCTTGTCCTCCTCGGGAACGTATCCGACCTTCCCCTTCGCCCGAGCGCGCCCGACAAGCGAGTAGGCCTGGCAGGGCGGGCCGCCGATCAGGATGGTATCGTCGAACTCCCGGCGCAGCGCGCGGATGGCATGGTCGACGGCGGCCGCAGCAGCCCCGGTCCCGAGCTCGAGGCACTGCGCCTCGGCCGTCGCATGCTGCCACGCCGCCGCATCCACCTCGCTCCAGTCGGGCTGCGGGATCAGCCCGGCGTGGAAGTCGATGAAGGCCTTTGGCATCACTTCGTGACGCGCCTGATACGCCCGCAGGAAGGCGCGCAAGGTCAGTGTGCGATGCGCCGAGGCCTCCTTCTCGACCGAGATGCCGATCCGGAACGGCGCGTGGCCGCCGACATCGAGGGACGCAAATCCCTCGCCCAACCCGCCCGGACCTGCAAAAAGATCGACGATGCCGAAAGTGGCTGGCAAATCAGGGGCCTCTCGAATTCGGATTACAGGCTGTATACCAGGTCCGGACGCAGAGGCCAGGAGGCAAATGGCGGATATCGTCGACAAGGAGACCCGCTCGAGGATGATGTCCGGTATCCGGGGCAAGCACACGAAGCCCGAAATGGTGCTGAGGCGTGCGCTGCATGCGCGCGGCTTTCGCTATAGGCTGCACGGCAAGGGCATCCCCGGGCGGCCCGATCTGATCCTCGCGAAGCACCAGGCCGTCATCTTCGTGCATGGCTGCTTCTGGCACCGCCACGAAGGCTGCCGCTATGCGACCACGCCCACGACCCGCCCGGATTTCTGGGCAGAGAAGTTCGCCGCGAACGTCCGACGGGATCGTGCCACGCTCGAAACGCTTGCGACACTCGGATGGCGCGTTGCGACGGTATGGGAATGTGCCCTGCGCAAGCCGGACCAGGTCTCGGCGACATGCGATGCACTTGTCTCGTGGCTGGCCGCTGGCGAACCGGACATCGAGATCGGCGAAGGCGACCTTGCCGCACGCGATGACGGCAGGGGCGTCGCAAGGTTCCGCGCATGATTTCCGGAATACCTCGCCAAACCGGCGAAGGTTCGATCTCCGTTCCATCTTGACCCGCGGCCCCTGTCGTCGGAGTCAACAGCTTCGCGCCGCTTGCAGCTTCATGATTTCAATGGCTTGCAAGCGCTGCACCGCCTGCAGTCAAGTCAACAGGTGCAGAGAATTCGGAGCCGGAGAGAACGATTTCGGGCCTTCCGGGCGCGGAGCGGTTAACAGCGCGCCCCGCATAACCCTCGGAAACAACGGAAAAATCCGGCCGCAGCCGGATCGGGAGAACGCATTCGCGGGAGCAAGTGGCGGAGAGGGTGGGATTCGAACCCACGGAGGGCTTGCACCCTCAACGGTTTTCGAGACCGCCCCGTTCGACCGCTCCGGCACCTCTCCGCGGCCACCGGCCCCCTGTAGTCGGGCGGAGAAGCAGGCGCAAGCCCTTCGCGGAGCCGACCGGAGCGGGTGACAAGAGCGTGCGCAGCGGGGGGCCGCGCTTGCGCTGCGCGGGGGGTAGGCTATCTCGGCGCTGCGGGCATGCGGCCCGCAGGCCCGATGACCTCGGGTTCCGCCGGACCCCCAAACCGGAGCGTGCCATGCCCCGCCTCGCCGCCGCCCTGCTGGTCCTCGCCCTGCCGCTCGCGCCGCCGCCGGTCCTGGCGCAAGGCGCCGGTGCCCCGCCCGAGCGCGCCGGGTCGCCATCCGCCCCCAGCCGGGAGGAGGCCGCAAGGCACCTGATGGAGGTGCTTCTGCTGCCCGAGATCCTCGAGGTCATGTCGCGCGAGGGTCGCAGCCACGGCGCCGACCTCGGCGCGCAGATCTTCGGCCCCAGCCCGCCGCCCGCGGCATGGACCGAAGGCGTGGCCCTGATCCACGAGGCCGGGACGGCGCAACAGATCTTGGAGACGGAACTGGCGGCACGGATGGACCCTGCGACCGCGGCCCTCGCCTCTGCCTTCTTCGAGAGCGAGCCGGGCCGGAGCATCGCCGCGCTCGAACTCGCCGCGCGCGAGGACATGCTCGACGACGAGGTGGAGCAGGAGGCGCGCGAGGCCGCGGCCGTCGCGGTTGCGGCGGGCGATCCGCGGCTTGCGCTGCTGCGGCGCTACGTGGAGGCGACCGACCTCATCGAGGTCAACGTGGCCAGTGCCATGAACGCGAGCCTCGCCTATTTCGGTGCGCTGCTCGACTCCGGCGCCCTGCGCCCCGAAACGGGCGAGGCGGAACTTCTGGGCGACCTCTGGTCGCGGGAGGCCGAGATCCGGGCCGAGACGACGGAATGGATCTATGCCTTTCTCCTGCGCGCCTACGGACCCGCCTCCGACGCGGACATCGAGGCGCTGATCGCCTTCTCCGAATCGGAGCCGGGCCGCGCGCTGACACGGGCGCTGGGCGGAGCCTTCGACGCGCTCTTTTCCGAACAGTCGCGCCGCCTCGGCCTGCTGGCGGCGCGCTACATGGACACGCGCGAGATCTGACGGCGCCGGCCGTCAGCTGCCCGAAGCCTCGGCGCCGCCCGTCTGGCCCTGGTCGGATGGCGCGGACGAGCCCCCGCGCCGCAGCGCGATCCGCCGGCGGCCGCTGTCGGGCGCCTTGGGCAGCGTGACGGTCAGCACGCCGTTGTCGAACCGGGCCTCCACCTTGTCGGCATCGACGGGTCCGGGCAGGCGGATGCTGCGCTGGAAGGTGCCGTAGGACCGCTCCACCAGGTGGTGGCGCTCGGATTCGTCGCGGCGCTCGAACTTCTTCTCGCCGCGGATGGTCAGGACGTCGTCCTGAAGGCTGACCTCCACATCATCGTCCGACACGCCCGGCAGCTCGGCACAGACCCGGATCTCGCGGTCGGTTTCCGACACGTCGAGGCACGCGTCGATCAGGCCGCCCTGACCCGGCCCGCCGGACGGGCCGCCCAGCACCTCGTCGAACAGGCGGTTCATCTCGCGATGGAGCGAGGACAGCGGCTCCAGACTGCCGAACATCCCGCCGCGATAGGGAGAAAGCGGATTGCGCGCCATGATGATGCTCCTTGGGAACACGTCCTCGCCGGCGCGGAGCCAGGTCCGGCTTCTCCGCCCCGGCGCGGATCAACGCGCAGGCGGCGCCTCCGGTTTCCTACCGGCCGTAGAGCATCAGCGCCGCCACCAGGGCCGCGGCATTGCCGCCCCGCAGAGCGATGTCGCCCTGCAACTGCCGTGTGCGCGCCTCGCGGTCGCCGGGGGGGACGCCCGCCGTATCCATCGCCCGGGTGAGCGCGGGACCCCCGCCGGCCTCGATCTCGGCCAGGATCTGGGGAAAGGCCGACTTGACCGCCATCTCCGTCGCACCGCGCCGCTGCGCCTGCGCCGGATCGACCAGGGCGGGCAGGTTCAGCGAGGAACCGCAACCGGCCAGAAGCAGCAGAAGCAGGACAGGACGCATCGCGGACTCCCGGATCGGGTTGACTTCGCGGGCACTTGGACCCATAAGCCGCGTCCTCGGCAAGCGGATTCGCAGGCCGGGCCGGGCGTGGGCGGGTCTGCGCGCGGGATGGACCGACGCCCTTCGGGGCGCGCTGCCCGAAGGCGGAGCCGAAGGGTTCCCGGACGCCCGGACACGGGGGCCGCAGGGCGCGACAGAGCGAAAGGACGACCGATGTTCGCGGTTCTCAAGACCGGCGGCAAGCAGTACAGGGTTCAGCCGGGTCAGGTGCTGCGGGTGGAAAAGCTCGCCGCCGAGCCGGGCGAGACCATCCAGTTCAACGAGGTGCTGATGGTGGGCGATTCCATCGGCACCCCCGTCGTGGCCGGCGCTGCCGTTCAGGCCGAGGTGATCGACCAGATCAAGGGCGAAAAGGTCATCCACTTCGTCCGCCGCCGCCGCAAGCATTCCAGCAAGCGCACCAAGGGCCATCGCCAGCAGCTCACGCTGGTGCGGATCACCGAGATCCTGCCCTCGGGCGCCGAGGGGACCGGCGTCAAGGCGGCTGTCGGGGCGGGGACCCGCGCGCCCGCTGCCGACGCTCCGGCCGCTCCGGCCGCCGTGCCCCGCCGGGGCCGCGGCGTGGCCGCTGCCGTGGGGGCTGTCGCCGCAGCGGCGGCCGTGGCCGCGGTCGCGGCCGTTGCTACCACCCGGTCGGGCGCCGAGGACGGCGACGCGGCCCAAGCCTGAGGAGTAGGGTTTCATGGCACACAAGAAGGCCGGCGGCTCGTCCCGCAACGGGCGCGACAGCGCCGGACGCCGCCTCGGGGTCAAGAAGTTCGGGGGCGAGATCGTGATCCCCGGCAACATCATCGTTCGCCAGCGCGGCACCCGCGTCTGGCCCGGCGACGGCGTGCGCATGGGCACGGACCACACGCTGTTCGCCGTGGCCGAAGGGCGCGTGCAGTTCCGCAAGGGTCTTAAGGGCCGCACCTTCGTGGCCGTCGTGCCGGACGCCCCCGCGGCCGAGTGACGCCGGCACATCGCCGACTCGAAGGGGGCCGACCATCCGGCCCCCTTCGCTTTTGTGTTTTTCGCGTCACGGGGATGTGACGCGACCGGCCCGATCCTATATGCGTTTACGAAATCGAAATCCTGTGCCGCTACGCTGACCGCCAGGCCCCGCCCGGCCGCGTTCCTGGAACCGTTGTCATGCTCGAATCCACCGCCAAGCCCGTCGCTCCCCCCTCGGCCCAGCCCATCATCGCGGCCGAACGCTTCGTGCTGCGGCCCCTGCGGCGGTCCGATGCCGGTCTGATCGCGCATTATGCCGGCGATCCGCGCGTGGCGCGCAACACCCGCTCGATCCCCCATCCCTATCCGCCCGGCGCGGCCGAGGCGCTGGTGGCGCGCTCCGCCGCTCCCGACCGGGGAGAGGACATCTGGGCGCTCGACGGCTCCGCGTCCGGCGCGGGCGAGCTTCTGGGCCTTGTCTGCCTCAAGCGGATGGACCGCGCCCAGGCGGAGATCAGCTTCTGGATCGCGCCCGGCGTGTGGGGCACGGGCTTGGCCACCGGCGCGATCGGCGCGCTCGTGGCGGCCAATCCCCAGCGCTGCGACGCCCTCTTCGCCGAGGTGATCCAGGACAATCCGGGGGCGGCGCGCGTGCTGACCAACAACGGCTTCGAATATCTCGGCGACGCCGAGACCTACTGCGTCGCTCGCGGACAGATCGTGCCCACCTGGACCTACGCGCTCCAGCTCCATCCCTGAGGCGCGGCTCCCCCTTAACGGCCGCTAACCCTTTTTCCCTCGCTCCGGCAGAGGCTTGCCCGCGCCGCGCAACGCGCGGTGCCCCAAGGTTTCGTTAACCTGTTCCTGCGACAAGGGGGGCAGCCCGCGACACCTGCCCCGGAACGTTTCCCATGCCGCATCCCTGTTCTCGCCCCTGCCGATCTCCGGCCCCGGCATTGAGCCCCGACCGGCCTTCCGCTATGCCCTGCGCCCTGACGAGGTGGGCCCGGCCATGAAGTTTCTCGATCTTGCACGCGTCCACATCCGCTCCGGCGCCGGGGGACATGGCTGCGTCTCCTTCCGGCGCGAGAAGTTCGTCGAGTTCGGCGGTCCCGACGGGGGCGATGGGGGCCGCGGCGGCGACGTGGTCGCCGTGGCGGTGGACGGCCTCAACACCCTGATCGACTTCCGCTACCAGCAGCACTTCTTCGCCCGCAACGGCCGCCCCGGCCAGGGCAGCCAGAAGACCGGCGCCCGTGGCGAGGACATCGTCCTGCGCGTCCCCGTGGGGACCGAGATCCTGGACGAGGATGGCGAGACCCTGGTCGCCGACCTGACCGAGGCGGGCCAGCGCGTCGTGCTGGCCGAAGGCGGCAATGGCGGCTGGGGCAATCTCCGCTTTGCCACCTCCACCAACCGCGCCCCCCGCCGGGCCAATCCCGGCCAGCCGGGGGTGGAACGCACGCTCTGGCTGCGGCTCAAGCTGATCGCCGATGCGGGGCTTCTCGGCCTGCCGAACGCGGGCAAGTCCACCTTTCTCGCCGCCACGTCGAACGCCCGCCCCAAGATCGCCGATTATCCCTTCACGACACTCGTTCCCAATCTCGGCGTGGTCGCCGTGGACGGGGCCGAGATGGTCGTGGCCGACATCCCCGGCCTGATCGAGGGGGCAAGCGAGGGCAGGGGCCTCGGCGACCGCTTCCTCGGCCATGTGGAGCGGTGCGGGGCGCTGCTGCACCTCGTGGACGGCACCGCGGCGGATGTGGTTCACGACCACGCCGTGATCCTGCGCGAGCTCGAACTCTACGGGGGCGACCTCGCGGCCAAGCCGCGCGTCACCGTTCTCAACAAGGTCGATGCGCTCTCCGGGGAGGACCGCGCGACCCGCCGGGCGGCGCTCGAACGCGCGACCGGCGGGCCCGTCCTGCTCATGTCCGGCGCCACGGGCGAGGGCGTGACCGAGGTGTTGCGCGCCCTGCGCGAACGCGTGGAGGAGGGGCGGCGCGGCGCCGCTCCCTCCCGGTCGGAGGCCGAGCCGTGGCGTCCGTGACCCCGTCCCTCGCCACGGCGCGCCGGGTTGTCGTCAAGATCGGCTCGGCCCTGCTCGTGGACCGCAGCACGGGTCTGCGCGAGGGCTGGCTGCGCGCGCTGGCCGCCGATGTGGCACGCCTGCGGGGCCGCGGGGCGCAGGTGGTGCTGGTCTCGTCGGGCTCCATCGCGCTGGGCCGCGCGGTGCTGGGCCTGCCGGCCGGCTCGCTGCCTCTCGAGCAGTCGCAGGCTGCCGCCGCCGTGGGCCAGATCCGCCTCGCCCGCGCCTACGAGGAGGCGCTCGCCCCCCACGGCATCGTCACGGGGCAGGTGCTGGTCACGCTCGAGGACTCGGCCGATCGTCGCCGCTACCTCAACAGCCGCGCCACGATGCAGACCATGCTGGGCCTCGGCGTCGTCCCCATCGTGAACGAGAACGACACCGTCGCCACGGACGAGATCCGCTACGGCGATAACGACCGTCTCGCCGCGCAGGTGGCGGTGACGATCGGGGCGGATGTGCTGGTGCTTCTGTCGGATGTGGACGGGTTCTACTCGGCCAATCCCCAGACCGACCCCACCGCCCGTCGCTTCGACATCGTCGAGCGGATCACCCCCGAGATCGAGGCCATGGCCGGAGAGGGCGTGTCGGGTCTCTCCAAGGGCGGCATGGTCACCAAGCTGATGGCGGCGCGGGTGGCGACCGATGGGGGCTGCGCCATGGCGATCACGCTGGGCGCGCGGCTCCACCCGCTCCAGAGCCTCGAGGAAGGGGCACCCGCCACCTGGTTCCTGGCCCAGACCGATCCCCAGGCCGCCCGCAAGCGCTGGATCGCCGCCATGAAGCCCAAGGGGGAGCTGACGGTGGATCACGGCGCCGCCCGCGCCCTGCTCGAGGGCAAGAGCCTGCTGCCCGCCGGGCTCGCTGCGGTCTCGGGCCGCTTCGGCCGCGGCGACCCGGTGGCGATCCTGTCGCCCGACGGGGCGCGGCTCGGCCTCGGACTGGTGCGCTACACGGCCGAGGAGGCGCGCGCCATCACCGGCCGCCGGAGCGCGGACATCGAACGCATCCTCGGCTACAAGGGACGCGCGACCCTGATCCACCGCGACGACATGGTGCTCTGATGCTGGACCGGACGGACGAGACCGAAGCCCTCATGGCCGAGATGGGCGCACGCGCCCGCGAGGCCGCCCGCATCCTTGCGCTGGCCGGCACCGACCGCAAGGCCGCGGCCCTCGCATCGGCGGCCGACGCGATCGCGTCGGACGAGGCCGCGATCCTCGAGGCCAATCGCCAGGATCTGGCGCGGGCGGAGGAGCGGGGCCTCCCGGCCGCCCTGGTCGACCGGCTCATGCTGGACCCGACTCGTCTGCGAGCCATGGCGGAGGGGCTCCGAACGCTCTCGCGCATGCCCGATCCGGTGGGCCGGACGCTGGCCGAATGGACAGTACCCTCCGGCCTCCGCATCCGCCGCGTCAGCACGCCGCTCGGGGTGATCGGCGTCATCTACGAAAGCCGCCCCAACGTGACTGCCGATGCCGGCGGTCTCTGCCTTCTGAGCGGCAATGCCGTCATCCTCCGCGGCGGCAGCGAGTCCCTGCAATCCTCGCTGGCGATCCATGCCTGCCTCCAGCAGGGGTTGCGCGCGGCCGGTCTGCCGGCAGATGCCATCCAGATGGTGCCCGTCCCAGACCGCGCGATGGTGAGCGCGATGCTCGGCGCGGCCCGCTGGATCGACGTCATCGTGCCGCGCGGCGGCAAGGGGCTCGTCGGCCTCGTGCATGAGGAGGCGCGCGTGCCCGTCTTTGCTCATCTGGAGGGGATCTGCCACGTCTATGCGGATGGCCGTGCCGACCCGGCCAAGGCGCGGCGGGTCGTCCTCAACGCCAAGACCCGGCGCACCGGCATCTGCGGCGCGGCGGAATGCCTCCTGATCGACCGGGCCTTCCACGAAGCGCATGGTCCGATCCTCGTGCAGGATCTTCTGGACGCCGGCGTGGAGGTGCGGACGGAAGGCACGCTTCTCGAGGTGCCCGGGACCGTCCCCGCCAGCGCGGAGGATTGGGGGCGGGAATATCTCGACAGCATCATCGCCGTCCGGCTGGTGGACGGTGTGGAGGAGGCCATCGCGCATATCCGGTGCTACGGTTCGGGCCATACCGAGGCGATCCTGACCGAGGACGACGCCGCGGCCGAACGGTTCTTCCGCGAGATCGACAGCGCCATCCTGCTGCGCAACGCCTCCACCCAGTTCGCCGACGGCGGAGAGTTCGGCATGGGGGCGGAGATCGGCATCGCGACCGGCAAGCTTCACGCCCGCGGCCCCGTGGGGGCGGAGCAGCTCACGAGCTTCAAGTATCTGGTCGAGGGGGACGGCACGGTTCGGCCCTGACCCCCGGCCCGGCCGTCGACCCATCCGTCATTCCGCTCCCTCTCCGGGGGCAAGGCCGAGCGCCAGCCGCAACCGCTCCGCCTCCGCGGCCAGGTCCGCCTCCAGCACCGCGTCGGTGCCCCGCAGCGCCGCCAGCATGTCGAGGGCCCAGGCGAGATAGGTCTGCCGCTCGTCCTCCCCCACCGCCGAAGGATCGGCGGTGGCCAGCGCGGCGAGATTGGAGGCCTTGTCGGCCAGCTTGATGCGCCGGGCCCTACCGGACCTGGTCGGCGCCTCCTGGACCTGCCTCCGCCGGCGCTCGGCCTCCGGGAGGGTGGGGTCGTCGGTCAGCTCCGCCACGATCCCGGCAATGGTCTTTCCGAAGGATTCCTCGATCTGATAGAGGGTTACATCCGTATCTTCGACCGTATCGTGAAGAAGGGCAGCGATCATGGTTTCCGTGTCGGCGTCCGCGCTGCGCAGAACCCGCACGGCGACATCGGCGATGTGGACGATCTGCGGCTGGTCCGGATGGCCCTTGCGCGACTGACCTGCATGAGCCCGCGCCGCCAGGGCGAGGGCGTCCGCGATCTGCCGGAGACCGTCTGGCGTCATGGATTCCTCCTCCCCCCGGCCCAACGCGGGCTGCCGCCCCGCGGTTCGGCCCGCGATCTCGCTCTCAGAAGCGGATCACGATGCGATCGGTCTGCACATCGAGCGACAGGACCCGCCCCAGCGCGGCCAGGGCAAGAGGCAGGAGCGCGAACTGCACCGAGCCGGCGCCCTGCGGGGCATGCGGGGCGGCCAGGCGATCCCACAGCCGATCCTCCACCCGCAGGCGCGGTCCCTCGGCCTCGAGATGCCATCCCGTGCCCTCCCGCGCCACCCGGACGACACCCCCCATCGGCATCGCGGACTCGAGGCACTGGAGAATCAGGAACACGGCGCGCACCTCGGCCCGCGGCTGATCCCCCGCCGCGTTCCATTCGTAGGTCGTCCGACCCGCACGCGACGCGCCCTGCAGGGCGGCCAGGATCTCCGCCCGGCCGGCCCGCTGGTCCGGCAGGGCCGCGCCATAGGCCAGCCGGAAGAAGCGGATGCGCGCATTCGCCCCATCCACGCTTTCGCGGATCAGGGCCATTTCCGGCGTGTCGGCGGTGCCCGTCAGGCCCATCAGCTCGACGCCGTTGGCGATCGCCCCGAGCGGGCTGACCAGGTCGTGACAGATGCGCGAGGCGACTTCGGCCGCGATGGCATCGGGCGCAGGCAGAGGCGACGGGAACCGGTGGACTTCGTTCATGGCAGGGGTCACCTTGGCGGCAGGCACGACAGGCGGGGAACGATGAGCGACATCCTGGCGATCCTGGCGCCCGGCATGATCGTGGCGCACCGCGACCGGCCCGACTGGGGCAGGGGGCAGGTCCAGTCCGTCATCGGGACCCATGTCACCGTGATGTTTCCCGAACTGGGCAAGCTGGTGCTGGACGGCACGGAGGTTCCCCTTCTCCTGATCTCGACCGGTCCGGAGCCATCCTGACCTGTCCCGCCCCATCATCGCAGCCAAAGGTTGCGGAATCGTTAACGTGCTTCGCCATGAAAGCGAGTAGGCAGAGAAAAAACGGACAGGACCATGTCGCGCGAGCTTCCCCGCTACAGCGTCAGGATGGCTGCCACGGAGACCGATCTGCGGGCGGCGCAGGCGCTTCGCTACCGCATCTTCGTCGAGGAGATGGGGGTCCGGGGCGGCGCGCTGACTGACCCCGTCCGGCGGCTCGAGCGTGATCGCTACGATCCGTTCTGCCGCCATCTGCTGCTCTTCGATTCCCTCAGCGGACCCGAACCTGTGGCCACCTTGCGCATCCTCACCGCCGAGGGCGCAGCCGAGGCCGGCCGCTTCGGCACGGAGGACGAGTTCGACATCGCGCCGCTGCGGCGCTCCGGCCAGCGCCTGCTCGAGGTGGGTCGGACCTGCCTGTGCCCCGGCCATCGCGGCGGGGCCGCCATGCATCGCCTCTGGCAGGCGCTGGGTGCCTTCGTGGACGCGGACGGCGCCGACCTGCTGATCGGCCTGGCCTCGTTCCACGGCCGCGACCCCGAGGCGGTCGCCCAGCCGCTGACCTGTCTGGCCCGCCACCACCTCTCGCCGGCCGGCCTGCGGCCCCGTTCGCTCCGGCCCATCGCGATGGACCGGATCGGGCGCCGCCCGCTCGACCGGCGCGCCGCCGTCCTTGGGATGCCGCCGCTTCTCAAGGCCTATCTGCGCCTGGGCGCCACCGTGGGCGAGGGCGCCTGCCTGGACGACGATTTCGCCTGCCTCGATGTCTGCGTCGTCCTGCGCGCGCGGGGGATCGGGGCACGCGCGCGGGCGATCTATGCCCCGTCCTGCGCCCGCCGATGAGCCTGACCTGGACCGGGCTGCCGGCACCCCCTCCCGCGCGGCCGGGACTCGCGGGCTGGCTGCGGCTGGCGGTGCGGGCCCCTCTCGTGATCGGCCTGCTGACGCTCGGGCTGGCGGTCAAGTCGGCGCTGCGCCTGCCCGAGGCGCTGGTCTGCGGTCCGCGTAGGCCTGCCACCCCCTGGGTGACGGTCGCGGTCTGCCGCATGGCGCTGCCGCTCCTCGGCCTGCGGGTCCGGCGGACAGGCGCGCCCATGACGGGGCCGGGACTGGCGGTGGCCAACCACGCCTCCTGGCTCGACATCTTCGTGCTGAACGCCGTGGCGCCGGTGGTCTTCGTCTCCAAGGCCGAAGTGGCGCACTGGCCCGGCATCGGGCTGCTGGCCCGCGCCACGGGAACGCTGTTCGTCCGGCGCGAGGCGCGCAGTCAGGCCGCGGATCAGGCCGCCGCGATCGCCCGGCGGATTGCCCTCGGCCAGAGACCCCTGCTGTTCCCCGAAGGCACATCGACCGACGGGCGGCGCGTCCTGCGCTTCCGCTCCGCCCTGTTCGCCGCGCTCGGGCATCCGCTCGTGCCGCCGGACGCCGCCCTCCAGCCGATCACCCTGCGCTGGCGCCCTGCGCACGAGGGTGAGGCACCGCTTCACGCCTGGTGGGGCGATGCGGCCTTCGGGCCGCACGCGCTGGCCGTGCTGGCTGCGCCTGGCGGGCAGGTGGAGGTCGTGCTCCACCGGCCGATCCCCGCGCGGGGGCAGGACCGCAAGACGCTCGCCGCGGCGGCGGAACGCGCCGTGCGCTCGGCGCTCTAGGCCATCGCCGCGTGCAGGGCCGCGAGGCGCGCCGGAGGGTCCGCGTGCGCCCAGACCTCCTCGCCCAGGGCGAAGAAGTCGGCCACCGGAGCGAGGGCGGCGATGCCGTCCTCGTCCAGACCGCCCTCGGCGACGACGGGAATCTCGATCATCTCCGACCACCATGCGAACAGGTCGCGCTCCGCGCGGCGGCCGTCGCCGAGGGCGGTGGCGCCCACGGGTCCGAAGCTCACGTAGTCGGCGCCGATCTCTCCTGCGGTCATGCCGTCGTGACGCGAGACGCCGCAGAGCGCCCCCACGATCGCATCGGCCCCGAGTTCCTTGCGAGCGCGCCGGACCGAACGGGCGCCGTCGAGCAGATGAACCCCGTCGAGACCCAGCCGCCGGACCAGCAGCAGGTGGCTCTCGATCACCAGCGGGATGTCCCGGGCATGCGCGATCTCGCGCAGGCTGTCGGCCGCCCGCGCAAGGCGGCCTTCGTCGCGAGTGGACAGGGCCAGCCGCAGGCAGGCCACGGGCGCGGCGTCGAGCGTGCGCGACAGGAGGTCGGGGAAGCTGGACAGCTCGATCTCGGCTGGCGTGACCAGGACGATGCCGGGCCGGTCGCGCTGGTCGGTCATGGTCGTCTCCGCTCGTGCTGGCCGCCGTCCGCCGCTTCTGGCGCGCGGGTGCGGCCTTTGCAAGCGAGCGCGCGGCCGCTATCGGGGGGCCATGACCAGCCGTCCTCTCCGGCCCGATGCCGAGCCCGTGTTCGTCCTCGTCCGCCCCCAGATGGGCGAGAACATCGGTGCCGCCGCGCGGGCCATGTGGAACTTCGGCCTGAGCCGGATGCGTCTGGTGGCACCGCGCGACGGCTGGCCCAACCCGCGCGCCGTGGCGATGGCCTCCGGCGCGGGCCGGGTGCTCGAGGGCGCCACGCTGCATTCGGACCTTCCCTCTGCGCTGGCCGACCGGACACGGGTCTATGCCACGACCGCGCGTCCGCGCGACATGACCAAGCCCGTCTACACCCCGGAGGCCGCGGCCCGCGACATGGCCGAGCGCGCGGGACGCGGCGAGCCGACGGCGGTGATCTTCGGCCCCGAGCGCGCGGGGCTCGAGAACGACGATGTCGTGCTCGCCAACGCCATCGTGACCGTGGACGTGAACCCGGCCTTTCCGTCGCTCAACGTGGCGCAATGCGTCCTGCTCATGGCCTACGAGTGGCGCCGCGCCACCCATCGGGTCACACCCGTCGATGAGGGCCTTGCGGGGGCCGCCTGGGCGACCGGCGCGGAAATCGAGCATCTCGCGCGCCACTACGAGGAGCGGCTCGAGGCGGCGGGCTACTTCTGGCCCGAGCACCGGGCCACCAGCATGAAGCGCGCGCTGCGCAATCTCTGGAGCCGGATGCCGCTCACGGGGGAGGACGTGCGCCTGCTCCACGGCATCCTGCGTCAGATGGTCCGATGGGCCGGGCGGGGCGGGCGGGTTGAAGGGGGCAGGGCCGACGATTAGGGTCCGCCGCGCCGGAGGACACGCATCATGGCCCAGAAGTCGCGTACCATCTTCGAGGACGTCGCCACCGCCGAGCGGCCGGTGACCGCCGCAGGGGCCATCGACCGGGGCCGCAGCGATTCGCGCGGGCTGATCCGCGCCTGGCTGATCGCGCTGTTCGCTCTCGTGGTCGCGATGATCGTCATCGGCGGGCTGACGCGGCTGACGGGTTCGGGCCTGTCGATCACCGAATGGAACCTCGTCACCGGCACGCTCCCGCCGCTCTCGGACGAGCAGTGGCAGCGCGAGTTCGACCTCTACCGGGCGAGCCCCCAGTATCAGCTGCTCAACCGCGGCATGACGATGGAGGAGTTCCGCGTCATCTACTGGTGGGAATGGGGCCACCGCTTCCTCGGCCGCATCGTGGGACTGGTCTGGATCGCCGGATTCCTGTTCTTCTGGCTTTCGGGCCGGATGGGGCGCGACTGGGTGCGGCGGACCTTCGTGGTGGGCGCGCTGATCGGCCTGCAAGGCGCGATCGGCTGGTGGATGGTCCGGTCGGGGCTGGAGGAGGGGATGATCGCGGTTGCCTCCTACAGGCTCGCGGTGCATCTCGGCGTGGCCTTCCTGATCCTCGGCCTCATCGCCTGGCAGGTGAACCTGCTGGGCCGGCGCGAGGCGGACCTGATCGCCGCGCGCCGCCTGGGAGAGCCGCGGCTGTTCTCCGCCTCGACGGGGCTCATGCACCTGCTCTTTCTCCAGATCGTGCTGGGGGCGCTCGTGGCCGGGATCGACGCGGGGCGGGCCTTTCCGACCTGGCCGGACATGGGGGGCGGGTTCCTGCCGCCCGATCCGCTGGCCCTCTCGCCCGTCTGGCGGAACTTCTTCGAGAATGCGGGCACGGTGCAGTTCATCCACCGCATGGCGGGCTACGCGGTCGCCATCCTCGCCGTGATCGTGTGGCTGCGGGCGCGTCGCTCTCCCCACCCGGTCACGCGCCGCGCGTTCCATCTCGTGCTGGCCGCGACCGTGCTCCAGATCCTGCTGGGCATCTGGGCGGTGCTGAGCCAGGCGCAGCTCCATGTGGCGATCACCCATCAGGCCGTGGCCGTTCTGCTCTGGGTTCTCGTGATCCGCGGCCGCTTCCTCGCCCGTCACCCCGTCGCCGTGTCGCTGCGCGGCTGACCCGTTCCGACAGGATCGCCGCATGGACCGAGCCTATGCCGAGCTGATGGCGTTCCAGCGCGGGACCGAGGCGCTGGCTCAGGTCATGGGCCGTCTCGGCTGGGATCAGGAGACGGTGATGCCTCCCGCGGCCGCTCCCCAGCGGGCCGAGGAGATGGCCGCGCTCGAGGCCGTGCTGCACCAGCGGCGCACCGATCCCCGGATCGGCGAGTGGCTGGCGGCAGCGCGTCCGGCCGACCCGGTGCAGGAGGCCAACCTGCGCCACATCGCCCGCCGCTTCGCCCGCGACAGCCGCGTGCCCGAGGATCTCGCGGCAGAGATCGCCCGCGTCACCTCCCGCGCGCACGGGATCTGGGCCGAATGCCTGCAATCGGAGGACGTGGCGGCCTTTCTGCCGGTCCTGCGCGACGTGGTCGATCTGCGGCGGCAGGAGGGAGCCGCCATCGCGCAGGGGGGCGATCCCTACGATGCCCTTCTGGCCGATTACGAGCCGGGCACCACGGCAGCGGAGGTTGCCCGCCTGTTCGACGCCCTGCGCCCGCCGCTGGTCGCGCTGCGCGACGCGATCCGCGACCGTCCCGCGCCGCCGGTCCTGACCGGCGCATTCCCCGAGGAGGCCCAGTTGGCTCTGGCGCGCGAGGTCGCCACCGTCTTCGGCTACGACTGGTCCCGCGGCCGCCTCGACAAGGCGGTGCACCCGTTCTCCTCGGGCTCCGGGCTCGATGTCCGGATCACCACGCGGACCCGCGCCGACGATCCGCTCAACTGCATCTTCTCGACCATCCACGAGGTGGGTCACGCCACCTACGAGCAGAACGTGGCCGAGGAGCACCGGCTGACCCCCGTGGGGCAGGGGGCCTCGCTCGGCGTGCACGAGAGCCAGAGCCGCCTCTACGAGAACCAGCTCGGGCGCTCGCGCGGCTTCGCGGACTGGCTGTTCGGCCGGATGCGCGACCTGTTCGGTGCATTCGGCATCGCCGACGCCGACAGCTTCCACGCCGCCCTGAACGCCCTGCGCGACGGGTATGTGCGCACGGAGGCCGACGAGGTCCAGTACAACCTGCACATCATGCTGCGCTTCGATCTGGAACGCGCCCTGATGCGGGGCGACCTGGAGGTGTCCGACCTCGAGGCCGCGTGGAACGACAGGTTCCTGGCCGATTTCGGCTTTCCGGTGGACCGGCCTTCGCACGGGCTGCTGCAGGACGTGCACTGGTCCGTGGGGCTCTTCGGCTACTTTCCCACCTACACGCTGGGCAACGTCTATGCGGGATGCCTCCATGTGGCGCTGCGCCGGGACATTCCCGATCTCGACGAGCATCTGGCCCGGGGGGATGCCGGACCCGCCCTGACCTGGCTGCGCGAGCGGCTCCAGACGCACGGCGCGCTGCGCGAGGGGGCCGACACGATCCGCGCCGCCACCGGCGAGAGCCCGGGCGAGGGACCCCTGCTGGACTATCTGCGGGACAAGTTCGGCGCGATCTACGGGCTCGCCGATGCGGTAAAATGATACCGTGTCGCGCAAGTTGCGGGATCAGATCGGAAAAAGACTTCGGCCGGGCCGTTGACGCGCGCGTGCGAATCCGTATAACCCGCCCACTCCGACGCGGGCGCCGTCCCGCTCCAGATCCGGGACCAGCCATGAAGACCTTTTCCGCCACCCCGGCGGACATCGACAAGAAGTGGATCCTGATCGACGCCGAAGGCGTCGTCCTGGGCCGCCTTGCCTCGATCGTCGCCAGCCGCCTGCGCGGCAAGCACAAGCCGACCTTCACGCCCCACATGGACATGGGCGACAACGTCATCGTGATCAACGCCGACAAGGTCCAGATCACCGGCGACAAGCGCAACCAGAAGACCTTCTACTGGCACACGGGCCATCCGGGCGGCATCAAGGGCCGCACCCAGGGCCAGATCCTCGAGGGCAAGCACCCCGAGCGCGTGGTGGAGAACGCCGTCCGCCGCATGCTGCCCAAGAACGCGCTGGCCCGCCGCCAGCTGTCGCACCTGCGCGTCTTTGCCGGCGCCGAGCACGGGATGGAGGCCCAGAAGCCCGAGCCGCTCGATGTCCGCGCCATGAACCCCAAGAACACCCGGAGCGCGTGATGGCCGACCAGATCCGATCCTTCGAAGACCTCGGCGCCACCGACGCGGCCCCCGCGCCCGAAGCCGCCGCCGCCCCCGTGCGCGAGCCCGTCCGCGACGAGCTGGGCCGCTCCTACGCGACCGGCAAGCGCAAGGACGCGACCGCGCGCGTCTGGATCAGGCCCGGCTCGGGCAAGGTCACCGTGAACGGCAAGGACATGAACGCGTACTTCGCGCGCCCCGTGCTCCAGATGATCCTGCGCCAGCCCTTCCAGGTGGCCGGCGTGACGGGGCAGTTCGACGTCATGGCCACGGTCGCCGGCGGCGGCCTGTCGGGCCAGGCGGGCGCCGTCAAGCACGGCATCTCCAAGGCGCTGCAGCTCTACGACCCCGCCCTGCGCCCCGCGCTCAAGGCGGCGGGCTTCCTGACCCGCGACGCCCGCGTGGTGGAGCGCAAGAAGTACGGCAAGCGCAAGGCACGCCGGAGCTTCCAGTTCTCCAAGCGCTGAGCGTCCGTCATCGAAGATCCTTGCAGGGGCGGCCATCGGGCCGCCCCTTTGCCGTCGGGACAGCGCTCTGCCGGTGCCACTTGGCCGTTGAACCTTCCGCCATCTTCGGTGAACATCCCGCCGGGACCGACAGGGGGCATGAGGTTTTCCGGATGGGGATTCTCGACGCGTCGCCGCGTGTGCGGGCGGCCGCCCTCACTGCGCCTCCGTTCCTCTACACGCTCCTGCTGCTGGCCTTCCCGCTCGGCGCGGTGATCCTGATCTCCTTCATGACGCAGCAGGGCGTCGCCCTCGACACGACCTTCACCACCGCGAACTACCAGCGCATCGCGACCGAGCCCATCTTCGGGGCCCTGATCGGCCGATCGCTCCTCGTGGCCAGCCTTGTCACGCTCGTCACGGTCGTGCTCGCCTATCCGGTGGCCTACTATGTCAGCTTCCACGTCCGCCCCGAACGCAAGGCGCTGTGGCTGTTCATCATCACCATCCCGTTCTGGACGTCCTACCTCATCCGCGTGTTCCTGTGGCGGATCATCCTGGGCTTCAACGGCGTGGTGAACACCGCCCTCGTCAGCCTCGGCATCGTGGACGAGCCGTTGACCTTCATCCTCTACAACCTGAACTCGGTCATCATCACGCTGGCCCATGCCTATGCGGTGTTCGCGATCCTGCCCATCTACGTCGCGCTCGAGAAGATCGACCGCTCCCTCCTCGAGGCCGCGCAGGACCTGGGCGAGAACCGCCTGACCACCTTCCTGCGCGTGACGCTGCCGCTCTCGATCCCCGGCGTGGTCGGCGCGTTGCTGATCGTGTTCATCCCCGTCATCGGCGACTACGTCACGCCCGAGCTGATGGGGGGGCCTGGGGGCCGGGTGGCGGCCAACATGATCCAGATCCAGTTCCTCCAGCTCAACAACTGGCCGCTCGGCGCGGCGCTCGCCCTTGTGGTGATGATGGTGGTGGGCCTCGTCGCCGCGCTGTTCGGTCTCGTGTTCTTCCGCTGGCTCAGGAGACGCGCGTGAGACGGGGCCGCCTTCTCGGGATCTACACGATCGTCTATCTCGTGTTCCTGTTCGCGCCGATCGCGCTTCTGCCGATCTTCGCCTTCAACGACGCGGCCATCATCGCCTTTCCGCTCGCGGGCTTCTCCACCCGCTGGTTCGAGCGGCTCTGGACCACGCCCGCCCTGCACCAGGCGCTGCAGAACTCGCTCTTCATCGCCACCGTCACCGCCGTGCTCGCGACGCTTTTGGGGACCTGCGCGGCCCGCGCCGCCTCCATGGCGCGCTTTCCCGGCAAGCGCGCGGCGCTGGGCTTCATCATGCTGCCCATCGCCCTGCCCGAGATCGTGATCGCCGTGGCCCTGCTCATCGTCATCCGCCAGGTCTTCGACCTGCCCCTCACCAACTGGTCGGTGATCGCGGCCCACACCCTGATCTGCGTGCCCTTCTCCATCGCCATCCTCAACGGCGCCTTCGCCGCGCTCGACCCCTCGCTCGAGGAGGCGGCGATGGACCTCGGCGAAAGCCGCTGGAGCGCGTTCCGCCTCGTGACGCTGCCCCTCGTGATGCCGGGCATCGTGTCGTCGCTGCTGATCTGCTTCATCATCTCCATGGACGACTTCGTGCTCGCCCAGTTCCTGACCGGCGCCAATCCGACGCTGCCCGTCTACATCTACAGCCTCACCCGCTTCGTCGATTCGCTCCCCCTCATCATGGCGCTCGGCACGATTCTGGTGACGCTCTCGCTCACGCTGCTCGTCATTGCCGAATGGTTCCGCCGCCGGGGCGCGGCGCGGGCGGGACTCAAGACCTCCGGAGGCCTTCTGTGACCGCCCTCATCGAGCTCAAGGGGATCCACAAGCATTACGGCGACTATCACGCCCTGCGCGGCATCGACCTCGAGATCCGCAAGGGCGAGTTCTTCTCGCTGCTCGGCCCCTCGGGCTGCGGCAAGACCACGCTCCTGCGCACCATCGCCGGCTTCGAGGCGCCCTCTCAGGGCACCCTGCGCATCGACGGGCGCGACATGCAGGGGGTGCCCGCCAACCTGCGCCCCACCAACATGGTGTTCCAGAGCTACGCCATCTTCCCCCACCTGTCGGTGGCCCAGAACGTGGCCTTCGGCCTGCGCCGCGACCCCCGCCCGCGCGAGCAGAAGGCCCGCGCCGTGGCCGACGCGCTCGAGATGGTGGGCCTCGGCGGCTATGGCGGCCGCGCCGCCCATGCCCTGTCGGGGGGACAGCGCCAGCGCGTCGCGCTCGCGCGCGCGTTGATCCTCCAGCCCAAGGTCCTCCTTCTGGACGAGCCGCTCTCCGCCCTCGACAAGAAGATGCGTGAAACGATGCAGGTGGAGCTCATCAAGCTCCAGCGCAATGTCGGCATCACCTTCATCCTCGTCACCCACGACCAGGAGGAGGCCTTGATCATGTCCGACCGCATCGCCGTCATGTTCGAGGGCGAGATTGCCCAGATGGCCGACCCCGAGACGCTCTATCGCCGCCCGAACTCGCGCCGCGTCGCCAGCTTCATCGGCAAGATGAACTTCCTCGAGGGGCGCGTGGACGAGGCGGGCGAGCGCATCCTCGTCGATGTGGCGGGTCTGGGCCGCGGCGAGGTGTCGCCCGAGCAGGCCCCGGCCGGAGCGACCCCGGGCCCCACGACGTTCGGGGTCCGCCCCGAGACGCTGTCCATCGTCTATCCGGGGGAGGAGCCGCAGGGCCGCGTCGCGCCCGGCATCGTGGACGAGGTGGTCTATTACGGCGACATGACCTATTACGATGTCCGCATCGAGGGCGTGGCCGAGCCGCTGACCATCTCCATGAAGAACCTGATGGGCCGGCCGGTGCTGGACGTGGGCACGCCGGTCGGGGTCATCTGGGACGAGAAGTCGCTGGTGGTGCTCAGCCGCTAGGGTCGCGCTCAGCGGTCCGGCGGCACGAGGCCCAGGCCCCGCAGATAGACGCCGATCCCGGCCTCCAGCAGGTCCTCGGGCGAAAAGGGGCTGCGCGTGCCGGGTGTGCCGCGCGCGAACAGTTCGACCACGCCGTGAGAGAGCGCCCAGACATGGGCCCAGAACATCGCCGGCGGCGGACGTCGCTCGGGTGGGATGTGCTGGCTGAGGTCGCGTGCCGCGCGCTCCATCACGCCCATCGCTCGGCCCGCCGCGCGTGCCAGTTCGGGCGTCTGCTGGATCGAGACGCCCGATTCGAACATCGCGACGTAATGGCCCGGATGCTTGCGGGCGAAGGCCAGATAGGCCCGTCCGGTCGCCTCGAAGGCCGCGAGGGCAGAGGGCTTGCCGTCGGCATAGGCGTAGTCGAGAAGATCCGCGAAGATCTCGTAGCCCTGCCGCGCCGCCTCGGCGATCAGGTCGTCGCGCCCCTCGAAATGGCGGTAGACGGCGGCCGGGGTGACGCCCGCCTCGCGCGCGGCTTCCGACAGCGTGAAGCCGGTCGGCCCCTTCTCCGCGATCAGCCGCAGGCAGGCCTCGACCAGCGCCTGCCGCAGGTTGCCGTGGTGATAGCCGCGCTTCAGCACCCGGTCGCATCCCCCCGGCGCAGTTCCGGCCCGCCCGCGATCAGCGGATCGAGCGCGCCGATGGCGGCGGGGTCCTTGCGCGCATAGGGGATGGGTCCCAGCACCGCCCGGATGAGGTTGAGCCGCGCGCGCCGCTTGTCGTCCCCCCGCAGCACGATCCATCGCGCGGCCGCATGATCGGTGCGCTCCAGCGTCTCGGTGATGGCGGCGGAATAGGACCCCCAGCGCCGCAACCCTTCCACATCGATCCAGCTCAGCTTCCACTGCTTGAGCGGGTCGCGCTCGCGCGCGAGCATCCGTTCGAGCTGCGTGGCCCGCCCGACATTGATCCAGACCTTGAACAGGAGGATGCCGTCCTCCACCAGCATCCGCTCGAAGGGCTCCACCTGCCGGAACCACAGCGCGCGCTCGGCCGGGGTGCAGAAGCCGAAGACGTGCTCGACCACTCCCCGATTGTACCATGAGCGGTCGAACAGCACGATCTCGCCTCGTGTGGGCAGCTCGCGCACATAGCGCTGGAAGTACCATTCCCCCTTCTCGGCCTCGGTGGGGGCGGGCAGGGCGACGATGCGGGCCGTGCGCGGGTTCAGGTTCTCGGTGAAGGCCTTGATGCTGCCACCCTTGCCCGCCGCGTCCCGCCCCTCGAAGACCACGACCACGCGCGTGCCCGACTCCTTCACCCAAGCCTGAAGGCGGACCAGCTCGACCTGAAGGCGCGCCATCTCCTGCGCATAGGCCTCGCGCGGCATCTTCTCGGGGTAGGGAAACCGTGGCACGGTCGCGGCCCGGCCGTTGCCCGACTCGACCGCCTGCCGGATCTCGTCGGGCGCCTCCTCGCGCAGGTAGCGGCTGATCGCCCCGTCGAACGGCAGGTCCTCGTGCGGTGTGGCGTCGTCCATGGCGGGTCCTCCCCCGCCATACATGGCCTGCCGCCCCGGAGGCGGCAACGGCCTCTCAGCGCCCGATCTCCTCCAGCTCGTAGGGCGTGGTCTGGTAGATCTCGTTGATCCAGTTGCCGTAGAGCAGATGCGCATGGCTGCGCCAGCGGTTCGTCGGCGGGCGCGAGGGGTCGTCGTCGGGAAAGTAGTCGCGCGGCAGCGTGATCGCCGCGCCTGCCTCGCGGTCGCGGTCGTATTCCTGCTTCAGCGTGTCGCTGTCGTATTCCAGGTGGTTGAAGATGTAGAGCGCCCGGTGCTCGCGGTCCTCAAGCAGGCAGGGTCCGACCTCGTCGCTGGCCAGCAGCGTGACAAGACCCGCCGCCTCGGCCTCGTCGCGTCGCACTTCGGTCCAGCGGCTCACGGGGACAAGCAGATCGTCCGAAAACCCCCGCAGATAGGGCGAGGTCGGCAGCACCGCCCGGTGCCGGTAAAGGCCGAAGGCCTTGGCCGGGAGGAGGTGCTTGGGGACCCCCCGGAAGTGCCAGGCCATCGCCATCCCGCCCCAGCAGACGCCGAAGGTCGAATGCACATGCGTCTGGGTCCAGTCGAAGACGCGCCGCAACTCGTCCCAGTAGGTGACGGCCTCGAAGGGCAGATGCTCGACCGGCGCGCCCGTCACGATCAGCCCGTCGAGCTTCTCGCCCGACGCGGCCACCTCGGCGAAGGGGCGATAGAACGCCTCCATGTGCGCGGCCGCCGTGTTGCGGGTCTGGTGCTCGGTCATGCGGATCAGCTGCAGCTCGATCTGCAGCGGCGTCGACCCCACCAGGCGGGCGAACTGCGTCTCCGTCTGGATCTTCTTGGGCATCAGGTTCAGCAGCCCGATGCGCAGCGGCCGGATGTCCTGCCGCTCCGCCCGGCTTTCCGCCATCACCATCACCCCCTCGCGCGAGAGCACATCGAAGGCGGGCAGGTCGGCAGGCAGCTTGATCGGCATGGGGCAGCAATCCTCGGCAGGGCTGCGTGTCTAGGCCAGAAGGGCAGGGGCCTTCAAGCGCCCCCCTCGCGCCCCCGCCGCGCGATCGCCCCGGCCACGGCGTCCACGAAGGACTCCTCGTCCTCCACGGCCGCCATCACCTCGGCCGGGACCGTGACCCCCCAGCGCCGCGCCATCGCGGCATAGAGCGGCTGGCGGTGCGCCAGCGCCCGCGCATAGGTCCAGCGCACGAATGCGTCGGGGTCCACCCGCTCCTCGGGCAGCCCCGTCTCGGCGCGATAGCTCTCCCACATCCGCAACAGGAAGTCGGGGCGATAGGCCATCGGCTTGGGCGCCCGGTCGAAGCGGCGGACCAGCTCGGCCGTATGCGCCTCCGACCCCTCGATCCATACCAGCAGGCAGGACGCGGCCAGCGTGCGCAGCACCGGGTCCTCGGGATCCTCGGGGTCCACCCACTCGCAGATTGACCCGCCCGTGTCGCAGACGAAATGGGGATAGCCGTAGAGGTCCCGCGCCCGTTCGATGAAGTGCGGCGTGTCGAGCAGCGCCGCCACCTCCGCCTCGCGGAACTGGTCCTGCCGGCGGCGGTACTCGGCAAAGGGCAGCCCGCCGCGCGCGGGGTCCCCGGGCTTGCCCAGATAGGTGGAGACCGGGTCCAGGTTGTCGAAGGTGATGTTGGAGCCGATATAGATCGAGTCCGACAGGAGCAGCTCGCGCAGGAACGGCACCTTCATCGCCTCGCGCTTGGCGTTGTCGGCGATGTGGTCGCCCATGTAGCGCGTCCCGATCCGGTAATCGACCGAATAGTGGAACCACCGTCCCGTCGCGCGCAGCGCCTTGGCCACATGCGTCTTGCCCAGGCCGGACATGCCGAACAGCACCACCCGCTTCTCGGGCGCCGCGCGCCAGGATTCCGGCGTGTCGTGGATCATGCGGCCCCCTCCCTCGCGCTGCGCCGGCGCGGACCTGACACGGGCGCACACCGGCGCGCAAGCGCTTCCTCGCCGGACGTCCGCCCTGTCCGGCGCAGGCCAGGGCCCGGGAGGAGGTGTTGCGCGAATCGGCCCCGGTGCGCGCGGTGGTGTAACGGTTCGTTAACCTCTCCGTGCGACACCTGCGGCCACTGGACCGCGACGTGCGCGCCGACTAACACTCGTGCGCCCGCGCTGCCGACCCACCGCACAGGACACCGATGACCAGCCTCGCCGACATTCGCTCGACCTTTCTCGACTTCTTCGCCCGCCAGGGTCACGAGGTCGTGGCGTCGTCGCCGCTGGTGCCGCGCAACGACCCCACGCTGATGTTCACCAACAGCGGCATGGTCCAGTTCAAGAACGTCTTCACCGGGCTCGAGACGCGCCCCTACCGTCGCGCCACCACCGCGCAGAAATGCGTCCGCGCCGGCGGCAAGCACAACGACCTCGACAATGTGGGCTATACCGCGCGTCACCACACCTTCTTCGAGATGCTGGGGAACTTCTCCTTCGGCGACTACTTCAAGGAGGCCGCGATCCCCTTCGCGTGGGAGCTGCTCACCCGCGACTTCGCCATTCCCCCCGACCGCCTGCTCGTCACCGTGTTCCACACCGACGACGAGGCGGCAGCGATCTGGAAAAAGGTCGCGGGCCTGCCGGACGAGCGCATCATCCGCATCCCGACCAGCGACAACTTCTGGATGATGGGCCCCACCGGCCCCTGCGGCCCCTGCACCGAGATCTTCTACGACCACGGACCCGCGATCTGGGGCGGCCCGCCCGGTTCGCCCGAGGAGGACGGCGACCGCTTCATCGAGATCTGGAACCTCGTCTTCATGCAGTTCGAGCAGGCCGAGGACGGCTCGCGCACCGACCTGCCGCGCCCCTCCATCGACACGGGCATGGGGCTCGAGCGGATCGGCGCGCTGCTCCAGGGCAAGCACGACAACTACGACACCGACCTCTTGCGCTCGCTGATCGAGGCGTCGGCCCATGCCACCTCGACCGACCCGGACGGGCCGGGACGCATCCACCACCGGGTGATCGCGGACCACCTGCGCTCCACCTCGTTCCTGATCGCCGACGGCGTGATGCCCTCGAACGAGGGGCGCGGCTACGTGCTGCGCCGCATCATGCGCCGCGCCATGCGCCACGCTGCCATGCTGGGCGCGCGCGATCCCGTCATGCACCGCCTCGTGCCCGCCCTCGTGCGCGGGATGGGTGCCGCCTATCCCGAACTCGTCCGGGGCGAGGCGCTGATCGCCGACACGCTCCGGCGCGAGGAGACGCGCTTCCGCGAGACGCTCGACCGCGGCCTGCGCCTCCTCGACGAGGAGCTGGCCCGCCTGCCCGAGGGCGCCCCCCTGCCGGGCGAGGCCGCGTTCCGGCTCTACTCCACCTACGGCTTCCCGCTCGACCTGACGCAGGACGCGCTGCGCGAGAAGGGCCGGACGGTGGACATCGCCGGCTTCGAGGCCGCGATGGAGGAGGAAAAGACCCGCGCCCGCGCCTCCTGGTCCGGCTCGGGCGAGGCGCGCGACGCCGCCGTGTGGTTCGACCTCGCCGCCCGCCTCGGGGCGACCGAGTTCCTCGGCTACGAGACCGAGCGGGCCGAGGGGCAGGTCCTCGCGCTCGTCCGCGACGGCATCCCTGTGGATGCTCTTGAGGAGGGGGAGACGGGCTGGGCCGTCGCCAACCAGACGCCCTTCTATGCCGAGGCGGGGGGCCAGGTCGGCGACACGGGCTGGCTTCGCCCCCTGTCGGACCACGGCGCGGAGATCGTCGTGGAGGACACGCAGAAGTTCGCCGAGGGGCGCCTGATTGCCCACCGCGTGCGCGTCGCCCGCGGCACCCTCCGCACCGGCGAGGCCGTGGCCCTCGAGGTGGACCGCCCGCGTCGCGCCGCGATCCGCGCCAACCACTCCGCCACCCACCTGCTGAACGAGGCGCTGCGCCGCGCGCTGGGCGAGCATGTGGCCCAGCGCGGCAGCCTCAACGCCCCCGACCGCCTGCGCTTCGACTTCACGCACGGCAAGGCCCTGACGCCGGAGGAGCTTTCCGCCGTCGAGGAGGAGGTCAACGCCTTCATCCGCCAGAACAGCCCCGTCGAGACCCGGGTGATGACCCCGGACGAGGCCCGCGCGCTGGGCGCCCAGGCCCTGTTCGGCGAGAAGTACGGCGACGAGGTGCGCGTGGTCTCCATGGGAAGCGCGCCGGGCTCGGGCAAGGGACCGGACGGTGCCACCTATTCGATCGAACTCTGCGGCGGCACCCATGTGGCGCGCACCGGCGACATCGGCGCCTTCGTGCTTCTGGGCGACAGCGCCTCCTCCGCCGGCGTCCGCCGGGTCGAGGCGCTCACCGGCCAGGCTGCTCTGCGCCACCTGCGCGAACAGGACCGTCGCCTGCAGGAAGCGGCCGCGGCGCTCAAGGTACCCGTCCCGGAACTCGTCGACCGGGTCCGCGTGCTGGCCGAGGAACGGCGCGCGCTCCAGAACGAGCTGGCCCAGCTTCGCCGCCAGATGGCGCTGGGCGGAGGGGGGACGCCGCCCCGGCAGCGCGAGGTGCGCGGCGTCGCCTTCCGGGCGCAGGTGCTCTCGGGCGTCAGGGGCCGCGACCTTCCGGCGCTGATAGACGGCATGAAGGCCGAAATGGGGTCCGGCGCCATTCTCCTGATCGCCGACGATGGCGGCAAGGCGGCGGTGGCGGCCGGCGTGACCGACGACCTCGTCGGCCGGCTGTCCGCCGTGGACCTCGTTCGCGCCGCAGTGGCCGAACTGGGCGGGCGCGGCGGTGGGGGACGTCCGGACATGGCGCAGGGAGGGGCCAGCAGCGCCGCCAAGGCCGATGCGGCCATCCGTGCCGCCGAAACCGTCATCGAGGGAGTGACCGCATGACCGCGCTCTGGATCGCCAACGTCCATGTCACCGACCCGGATCGCTACGCCGAATACGCCCGGCGCGCGACCGGCGCGATCGAGGCCCATGGCGGTGTCTTCCTGCACCGCGGGGGACGACACGTCCATCTCGAGGGCCGCCCGAGGGCGCGCAATGTGGTGATCCGGTTTCCGTCCGTCGAAGCTGCTCAGGCCTGCTATGCCTCCCCCGAATATCAGGAGGCGCTTGCCTTCGCCCGAGGCGCGGCCGAGCGCGACATGGTCGTGGTGGAGGAACTGCCGCAACCCTGAAGCCGGGGGGGCAGGATCGGGCAACGGCCGTCCGCCGTTGCCCCCCTGGATCAGCGCCGCTCGCCGGTGACGGGGTCCACCTCGATGTTCACCTCGGTGCCGTCGGTCAGGTAGTACTCGATGTCCCAGTGACCGCCGTCGTCGTTGTCCCAGTCGATCTCGTCGAAATACCCGAAATTGGGCTCGGCCTCGATCGCAGCCAGGATCTCGGAGAGGGGCAGCGCGTTCTCGGGCGGCCGGGCCAGGGCGGCCGTCGCACCGAGGGTGAAGACGGCGGCAGTCAGGATGGTGCGGGTCATGACATCTCCTCTCGTTGGGGATGCCGGTTCAACCGCTTGCGGGACGATGTCGTTCCGTCGCCCCGCGATCCTCAGGCGGGACCGCCGCTGGTCAGCGCGGGCGTTCCGCGGACGATCGGCGCGATCACCCGGCCCGGGCCTGACGCTTGCGCTCGTGAGGGTCGAGGTAGCGCTTCCGCAGCCGGATGGCCGTGGGGGTGACCTCTACCAGCTCGTCGTCCTGAATGTAGGCGATGGCCTGTTCGAGCGTCATCTGGACGGGCGGGGTCAGGCGCACGTTCTCGTCGTTGCCGGCCGCGCGGATGTTGGTCAGCTTCTTCGCCTTGAGAGGATTGACCTCCAGGTCGTTGTCGCGGCTGTGCTCCCCGATGATCATCCCTTCATAGACCGGGTCCTGCGGGTTGATGAACATCCGGCCCCGATCCTCGAGGTTCCAGAGGGCATAGGCCACGGCCTGCCCGTTCTCCATCGAGACGAGGACGCCCTGCCTGCGGCCTTGGATCTCGCCCTTGTAGGGAGCCCAGCCGTGGAACAGGCGGTTGAGAACGCCCGTGCCGCGCGTATCGGTCAGGAACTCGCCCTGATATCCGATCAGCCCGCGGGAGGGGACAAGGGCCACGATGCGCGTCTTGCCCGCGCCGCCCGGCCGCATGTCCTTGAGCTCGCCCTTGCGGGGGCCGGTCAGCTTCTCGACCACGACGCCGGTATATTCGTCGTCCACGTCGATCGTGACCTCCTCGATCGGTTCGAGGCGCTGGCCGTTCTCCTCGCGGAACAGGACGCGGGGGCGCGAGATCGACAGCTCGAAACCCTCGCGGCGCATGTTCTCGATCAGGACGCCCATCTGTAGCTCGCCGCGCCCGTGGACCTCGAAGGCCTCGCCGCCGGGCGTGTCGGTCACGCGGATGGCGACGTTCGACTCGGCCTCGCGCAGCAGGCGCTCGCGGATGACGCGGCTCTGAAGCTTCTTGCCCTCGCGCCCTGCCAGCGGCGAGTCGTTGATGCCGAAGGTGACGGAGATGGTAGGCGGGTCGATCGGCTGGGCGGGCAGGGGGATGTCGATGGAGGGGTCGCAGATCGTGTCGGCGACGGTCGCCCTGGACATCCCGGCCAGGGTCACGATGTCGCCAGCCTCGGCCACCTCGATTCCCTGCTGCGCGAGACCGCGGAAGGCCAGCACCTTGGAGACGCGGAACTGCTCGATCCGCTCGCCCGAGCGGGAGAGCGCCTTGACCGTCTCGCCCGCGCGGATCGTGCCGGACTCGATCCGTCCCGTCAGGATGCGCCCCAGATAGGGATCGTGCCCCAGCGTGGTGGCCAGCATCCGGAAGGGCGCGTCGCGCTGCGCCAACTGGCGTGGCGAGGGAACGTGGCGCAGGATCAGGTCGAACAGGGCGTCGAGCCCCTGCCGCGGCCCGTCGAGGTCCGGATCGGCCCAGCCCGCCCGGCCCGAGGCATAGAGATGCGGAAAGTCGAGCTGTTCGTCCGTCGCGCCCAGCGCCGCGAAGAGGTCGAAGCACTCGTCCAGCGCGCGGTCCGGTTCGGCGTCGGGCTTGTCCACCTTGTTGAGGACGACGATGGGCCGCAGTCCTAGCGCCAGCGCCTTGGCGGTGACAAACTTGGTCTGCGGCATCGGCCCCTCGGCCGCGTCCACCAGCAGCACCACCCCGTCCACCATGGAGAGGATGCGCTCGACCTCGCCGCCGAAATCGGCGTGGCCGGGCGTGTCCACGATGTTGACGCGCGTGCCCTTCCACTCGACCGAGGTGCATTTGGCCAGGATGGTGATGCCGCGCTCGCGCTCGATGTCGTTGCTGTCGAGCGCCCGTTCCGCCACCGCCTGATTGTCTCGGAATGCACCGGATTGGCGAAGAAGCTGATCCACGAGCGTGGTCTTGCCATGGTCCACATGCGCGATGATGGCAATGTTGCGGATGTCCATGCCGCTCTCCCGGGGCGTATCCAGAAAAGACGGGGGGCGCCGCCAGCGACGCCCCCCCTTTGCGGCCCATATAGGCGAGGATCAGTAGGAGCGGAACCCCCTCCAGAGACGACCTTCGTCGCGGTGGCGACCGCCCGTGACCGCACCATAGGCGGCCGCGGCAAAGGCGATGGCGAATCCGGCCGCCACCAGGAAGCCGGTCAGCACTGCGCTGCGCCGGGCGGCCTCTCCGGCCTCGCGGACCTGCCGCTCCGCGTCCGCGCGCAGCTGGTTGACCTCCGCGATGGCCTGATCGACCCGCGCCTCGGCCTCGGCTGGCGACAGGTTGGTGGTGCGTGCCACTTCCTCGATCAGGATCTGACGGTTTTCGGGCGTGATCTCGCCCGTCCGGGCAACGTCGAAGAGGGCGTCCCGGGCCACGGGCGAGACGGTGGCGTTGGGGTCCACCTGGACGCCGGTTCCGCGCAGCAGCCGGTTGTTGACCGCTTCGATGGGGTTGAAGTTGCCCAGATCGAGGCCGCCGTCGTCGGCGAGGGTCGCTGCCCCGCTGGCTGCGCCGCCCACTGCCGCCCCGGCCGCCTGCGCCACGCCGCCGGCCACGTTGCCGACCGCATTCGCCGCCGTGCCGAGGACGCTGCCTGCGAACCAGACGCCGACGATGACCCCGAGGCCCCAGACGACCATGCCCTGGATGCTGTCGCGGGCCTGCGATTCGTCATCCGTCAGCCCCTCGACCTTGCGGCGCATGCGGCCGGCGATGTAGCCGCCGGCGCCGTAGGACACGATGACCGTGATCAGGGCCCACAGGCCCGTGAGGATCAGGCTGCCCACTCCGCTGCCCTCGCCGGGCCGGAAGGAGAGGGCGGACAGGCCCAGCGCCGCGCCGAACCCTGCAAAGACGATGCCGATGCCGGTGGCGACGACCGCACCGGCGAAGATGGCCGGCCAGTCCACATAGGGGCCTGCGCCGCCCCCGGCCGAGCCGGGCGTGATGATGGTCCGTTCTGCCATGGTCAGCGCAGCCCCAGAAGCGACAGGATCGCCAGGACGACCACGATGAGTCCGACGATGTAGATGATTCCGTGCATATGTGGCCCTTTCTGATGGCGTCCGCTCACGGACGCGTCATCTGCACGTCATCAACGAGGCAGAACATCCGTTTGTTCCAGACCATCTCGCATCAGCCGATATAGCGGTCCTTGCGATGATTGATCGCGATGACGAGGTTCAGCACCAGCGCGCCCCATGCGCTGATCGCCACGGTCGCCCAGTCGAGCAGCAGCAGCGCCGCCCCGAAGAGCGCGACATCGAAGGCCAGTTGCGTCCAGCCGGCCCGGAAGCCCGTCCGATCCTGGAGCAGCAGCGCCAGGATCCCCACACCTCCGAGCGAGGCGCCGTGGCGGAACAGCGCGAGAAGTCCCACTCCCGTGACGAGCCCGAACAGGGCTGCGCCGAACACGGGATCGAGCCAGGCGAACCCGACCCATCGGGGCATGAGGGCCGACAGGCCGGACAGGGCGGCGACGGCCACGAAGGTCTTGACCACGAAGGCCCCACCGAGGCGTCGCCAGCCCAGCCAGTAGAAGGGCAGGTTGACGACGAAGAACACTGCGCCGAACGGCCAGCCCGTCGCATAGGAGATCAGCACCGCGAGGCCCGCCGTCTGGCCCGTGACGAGGCCCAGATGGGTCAGGATCGTGATGCCGAAGGCTGCGAGGACCACACCGGCGGCCAGACCCTGCACATCGTCTAGGACGCCGTGCGGGGCCGGCGCGGGCGCATTCATCCCGCCAGAGCGCGGTTGAGGTATTCGTCCACCTTCTCGAGAAAGCCCATCGTGGTCAGCCATTTCTGATCCGGTCCCACGAGCAGCGCGAGGTCCTTGGTCATCCAGCCGTCCTCGACCGCCTGGACTGTCACCCGTTCGAGCGTCTCCGCGAAGCGCATCAGTTCGGCATTGCTGTCGAGCTTGGCGCGATGCTTGAGGCCGCCGGTCCAGGCGAAGATGGAGGCGATCGAGTTGGTGGAGGTCTCCTTGCCCTTCTGATGCTCGCGGTAGTGGCGGGTCACGGTGCCGTGGGCGGCCTCGGCCTCCACCGTCTTGCCGTCCGGCGTCATCAGGACCGAGGTCATGAGGCCCAGCGAGCCGAAGCCCTGCGCCACGGTGTCGGACTGCACGTCGCCGTCGTAGTTCTTGCAGGCCCAGACATAGCCGCCCGACCACTTGAGCGCAGAGGCCACCATGTCGTCGATCAGGCGGTGTTCGTAGGTCAGGCCGCGTTTCTTGAACTCGTCGGCGAACTCCTCGTCGAAGACCTTCTGGAAGAGATCCTTGAAGCGGCCGTCATAGGCCTTGAGGATTGTGTTCTTGGTCGAAAGATAGACCGGGAAGTTGCGTGCGAGTCCGTAGTTGAAGGAGGCGCGGGCGAAGTCGGTGATGGAGTCGTCGAGGTTGTACATCGCCATCGCCACGCCGGGGCCGGGCGAGCGGAACACCTCCTTCTCGATGGTCTGGCCGTCATCCCCGACAAAGCGGATGGTCAGGGTGCCCTTGCCGGGAAACAGGAAGTCGGTGGCGCGGTACTGGTCGCCGAAGGCGTGGCGACCGACGACGATCGGCTTGGTCCAGTGGGGCACGAGGCGGGGGACGTTCTTGCAGATGATGGGTTCGCGGAAGATCACGCCGCCCAGGATGTTGCGGATCGTCCCATTGGGAGACTTCCACATCTGCTTGAGACCGAATTCCTCCACCCGCGCCTCGTCGGGGGTGATGGTGGCGCATTTGACGCCGACGCCATGCTCCTTGATCGCATAAGCCGCGTCGATCGTGACCTGGTCGTTGGTGCGGTCCCGCTCCTCGATGCCGAGGTCGTAATACTTCAGGTCGATGTCGAGATAGGGCAGGATCAGCTTCTGCTTGATGAACGCCCAGATGATCCGGGTCATCTCGTCGCCGTCGAGTTCGACGACGGGGTTTTCAACCTTGATCTTCGACATCGGGACTCCCCCTGAGCGCTGTTCGGCGCCGCTATAGCGCGGCCACGAGACGAAGGGTAGGGTATGCCGTCGTATACCGAGGAAGCCCGAATCCTCCTGCCGTCATGTGTAGCGCGGACAGGTTAAGAAATGGTTGACGGCGCGCGCCCGATCAGTGGCCGCCGGGCTCCGGCGCATCGAGGATCGGTCCGGCGCCGATCTCCGTCCGGGCGCCGCCCGAGGGCCCCTTCGCCAGCCGTGCCTCGAGTGCCTTGCGCGCCCGGCGCTCGGCCAGACGCACCCGGATGGCGGTCATGTAGGCTTCCTGCGTCGTGGGCGAGGAGGCCCCGAGAACCGCCGAGATCTCGGTGATCAGCCCCTCGTCCCCGAGCTCGTCCGCCGCGGCGATCACGTCGCGGGCGAGCGCGTCCGCCAGTTCCTCGGCCACCCGCATCAGCGCGTCGTCTCCGTCAAGCGGCGGCGGACATAGGCCTTGACCGTCTCGATCATGCGATCCATGTGCGGGTCCTCGAAGAAATGGCCCGCGCCCTCGAGCACCTCGTGGGTGATGGTGATGCCCTTCTGCTCGTGCAGCTTGTTGACGAGCGCGAGCGTGTCGGCGGGCGGCGCCACGCGGTCGGCCGAGCCGTTGATGATGAGGCCCGAGGCGGGGCAGGGGGCAAGGAAGCTGAAATCGTACATGTTGGCGGGCGGCGAGACGGAGACGAAGCCCGTGATCTCGGGCCGGCGCATCAGAAGCTGCATCCCGATCCACGCGCCGAAGGAGAAGCCCGCCACCCAGCAGTGCTTGGCGTTGGTGTTCTGCGCCTGGAGCCAGTCGAGGGCGGCGGCCGCGTCCGACAGCTCTCCGATGCCCTGATCGTACTCGCCCTGGCTGCGGCCCACGCCGCGGAAGTTGAAGCGCAGGACCGTGAAGCCGATCTCGTGGAAGGCGTAGTGGAGGTTGTAGACCACCCGGTTGTTCATCGTGCCCCCGAATTGCGGATGGGGGTGCAGGATGATGGCGATGGGGGCGTCCCGGTCCTTCTGGGGGTGGTAGCGGCCTTCGAGCCGGCCCTCGGGGCCGGGGAAGATGACTTCGGGCATCAAGACCCCTCGGGCTGGAACTGCTTTCTTGACAGAAAGCGTCAGAAACCTTAGAACAGTTCTAAACGTGAAGGCCGGCCAGCGACCTGCGCGCCCGAAGTAAAGAGGCGGCCGCGATGCGTCAACGGTCAGGAGGCAGAAGATGAAGCTCTCGACCAAGGGGCGGTATGCGATGGTGGCGCTGGCGGACATGGCTCTCCAGCCGGCCGGCTCGGTCGTGGCCCTGGCGGAGATCGCGCGGCGCCAAGATCTGTCGCTGCCCTATCTGGAGCAGCTCTTCGTCAAGCTGCGCCGCGAGGGTCTGGTCGAGTCGGTGCGGGGCCCCGGGGGCGGCTACCGGCTGGGCCGGCCCGCCTCCGACATCCGCGTGGCCGAGGTGCTGGGCGCCGTTGACGAGACGGTGAGTGCCCTCCATCGCGGCGCCGCCGCGCGCCATGCGGCCAACGGGACGGAGGCGCAGATCCTGACCGACCGGCTGTGGGAGGGGTTGTCGGCGCAGGTCTATGTGTTCCTGCACCAGACCCGGCTGTCGGATGTGGTGCGCAACCAGCTCGCCCCCTGTCCGGCGGTTCCGGCGCTTCTGGAGCTTGTGGACGAATGAGCGGCCGAGTCTATCTCGACTGGAATGCCACCGCGCCGCTTCGGCCGGAGGCACGCGCCGCGATGATCGAGGGGCTGGACCTCGTCGGCAACCCGTCCTCGGTCCATGCGGAGGGCCGGGCCGCCCGCGCGGCGGTGGAGCGCGCGCGCGAGGCGGTGCTGGAGACGCTGGGCGCCGCCGCGTCCGATCTGGTCTTCACGTCCGGCGCCACCGAGGGGGCGGCCTTGGCGCTGGCGGGGCGCGACCTGCTGTCGGCCCCGATCGAGCACGAGGCGGTCCTGGCCTGGACCCGGCCGGAACTCGGCGTGGCGCGGGACGGGACGGTGACGCCGCCAGAGCCCGGGAGAGCGACGTTGCAGCTCGCCAATTCCGAGACGGGGATCGTCCAGTCCCTGCCTGCGGGACTTGCCGTCAGCGATATCACGCAGGGGGTCGGGCGCATTCCCTATGCCCACGACTGGGCCGGGATCGGCATGGCGTTCCTGTCCGGCCACAAGATCGGCGGGCCCAAGGGGGCGGGCGCGCTGCTCCTGCCGCGCGGCGCGCAGCCCGACGCCCTGCTGCGCGGCGGAGGGCAGGAATCCGGGCGCCGCGCGGGCACGGAGAACGTCCCGGCGATCCTGGGTCTGGCTGCGGCCCTGCGGGCCGCGCTGGCGGACCTGTCGGCGGGGATCTGGGCGCGGGTGGAGGAACTTAGAAATATTCTAGAAGGGGCGCTTGAGGCCGCCTCCCCCGACACCATATTGGTGGGGCGCGGCTCTCGGCGGCTGCCCAATACCGTGCTGGCGCTCACACCCGGCTGGAAGGGGGAGACGCAGGTGATGGCCATGGATCTGGCCGGCTACGCGGTTTCGTCGGGGTCGGCCTGTTCGAGCGGCAAGGTCCGGACCAGCCCGGGTCTGCGCGCCATGGGCTTCAGCGAGGCGGATGCGGCCTGCGCCCTGCGCATCTCGCTGGGACCCGACACGACCGAGGACGACGTGCTGCGCTTCGCCGACGCCTGGGCGGCTGCGCGCAGGAGGCAGAGGAGCAGGGCGGCCTGACGCCCCCTGCAGGAGAAGAGGACACGGCATGGCCGCACTGGACACCATCGACAGTCTGGACGTCCGCGAGGGCGTGGACGAGGCGACCGTTGCGACTGTCGCTTCGCTCGGCTCCTACAAGTATGGCTGGAACACCGAGATCGAGACCGATTTCGCCCCGATGGGGCTCGACGAGGAGATCGTCCGGCTGATCTCGCGCAAGAACGGCGAGCCCGCCTGGATGACCGAATGGCGGCTGGCAGCCTTCGCGCGCTGGCAGCGGATGGAGCATCCCGACTGGGCGATGCTGAAGATCCCGCCGATCGACTTCCAGCAGCAATACTACTACGCGCGACCCAAGAGCATGGAGACGCGGCCCAAGTCGCTGGACGAGGTCGATCCGAAGCTCCTCGAGACCTACAAGAAGCTGGGCATCCCGCTGCGCGAGCAGGAGATCCTGGCGGGTGTCGAGGGCGCCGGGCGCAAGGTGGCCGTGGATGCGGTCTTCGACTCGGTGTCGGTGGGCACGACCTTCCGCGAGGAACTGGCCAGGGCCGGGGTGATCTTCTGTTCGATCTCGGAAGCGATCCGCGAGCATCCCGAGCTGGTCCGCAAGTATCTGGGCAGCGTGGTGCCGCCGTCCGACAACTTCTATGCGACGCTCAACAGCGCGGTCTTCTCGGACGGGTCGTTCGTCTATGTGCCGCCGGGGGTGCGCTGCCCGATGGAGCTGAGCACCTACTTCCGCATCAACGCCGAGAACACGGGCCAGTTCGAGCGCACGCTCATCATCGCCGACAAGGGCAGCTACGTGAGCTATCTCGAGGGCTGCACGGCACCCAAGCGCGACACGGCGCAGCTGCACGCTGCGGTGGTGGAGATCGTGGCCGAGGAGGACGCGGAGGTGAAGTACTCCACCGTCCAGAACTGGTATCCGGGCGATGCGGAGGGGCGCGGCGGCATCCTGAACTTCGTCACCAAGCGGGCCGATTGCCGGGGCGACCGGTCCAAGGTGATGTGGACGCAGGTCGAGACAGGCAGCGCCATCACCTGGAAATACCCCTCCTGCATCCTGCGCGGAGACGACAGCCAGGGCGAGTTCTATTCCATCGCCATCACCAACAACCGCCAGCAGGCCGATACCGGCACCAAGATGATCCATCTGGGCAAGCGCACGCGGTCGCGCATCGTGTCCAAGGGCATCTCGGCTGGCGAGGCGCAGAACACCTATCGCGGACTCGTCTCCATGCATCCCAAGGCCGCCGGGTCGCGCAACTACACCCAGTGCGACTCGCTGCTGATCGGGGATCGGTGCGGCGCCCACACGGTGCCCTATATCGAGGTGCGCAACACCAGTTCCAAGGTCGAGCACGAGGCGACGACATCCAAGGTCAACGAGGACCAGCTCTTCTATTGCCGCTCGCGCGGGATGACCGAGGAGGAGGCTGTCGCGCTTGTCGTCAACGGGTTCTGCCGCGAGGTCCTTCAGGTCCTGCCCATGGAGTTCATGGTGGAGGCCCAGAGCCTCGTGGCCATCTCGCTCGAGGGGAGCGTCGGCTAGGATGGCTGGCGGCGTGCAGGATGCGCGGGTCCGGACCGACCGGACCCGTCCGGCACGGCGGCCGCCGACCGCGCGGGCATGACGGTGCTCGAGCGTCCCCTGTCGGGTCTGCCGCCCGAAGCCCTGGCGCTGCTGGGCGATCTCGGCCGGCAGGCAGGGACCATCCTCGAATATGGCGCCGGCGGATCGACCGTGGAACTGGCCGATCTGGGCGAGGGACGGCTCTTCTCTGTCGAGACGAGCGCGGCCTGGGCGGCGGAGCTGAGGGCATGGTTTGCTGCCCACCCCACACGGCGGTCGGTCGTGGTGCATCACGTCGATGTCGGACCGGTCGGACGATGGGGATTTCCGCTGGGCCACGCGGCCTGGGACCGGTTTCACCACTATCCTACGAGCGTCTGGGATCGCCACGACTTCGTTCATCCCGACCTCGTCGTGATCGACGGGCGGTTCCGCCTCGCCTGTTTCCTGACGACGGCGCTGCGGATCGAGAGGCCGGTGACGGTGCTCTGGGACGATTATCGGGACAGACGCGAATACCATGCGGCCGAGCGTTATGCCCGGCCGACCAAGATGGCCGGACGGACCGCCCTGTTCCGGCTGGAGCCGCAGATCCTGCGGCCGTCCGACCTGAGCTGGGTTCTGGACGCCTTCACGAGACCGCGATAGGGCCCCGGGGGCCGAGGAGACGATGATGCTCGAGATCAAGAACCTGCATGTCGAACTCGAGGAGGAGGGCAAGCCGATCCTGCGCGGGTTGGACCTCCGGGTCGAGGCCGGCCGCGTCCACGCGATCATGGGCCCGAACGGGTCGGGCAAGTCCACCCTCTCCTATGTCCTGGCCGGGCGGGAGGGCTATGCCGTCACCGAGGGGAGCGTGACGCTGGACGGGCGGGATCTGCTCGCTCTCGAACCCGAGGAGCGCGCGGCGGCAGGGCTGTTTCTGGCCTTCCAGTACCCTGTGGAGATCCCGGGGGTCGGCAACATGACGTTCCTGCGCACGGCGCTGAACGCCCAGCGCAAGGCCCGCGGCGAGGAGGAGATCTCCTCTGCCGATTTCCTGCGCCTTGTCCGGGACCGGGCGCGCGCGCTCAACATCGATGCCGAGATGCTCAAGAGGTCCGTCAATGTGGGCTTCTCGGGCGGCGAGAAGAAGCGCAACGAGATCCTGCAGATGGCCGTGCTCCAGCCCCGGATGTGCGTGCTGGACGAGACCGATTCTGGCCTCGATGTCGACGCGATGCGCCTGGTCGCCGACGGCGTGAATGCCCTCCGCGACGAGGGACGCGCCTTCCTCGTCATCACCCACTACCAGCGGCTTCTGGACCACATCGTGCCGGACGTGGTGCATATCCTGGCCGACGGGCGGATCGTGCGCAGCGGCGGACCCGAGCTGGCCAGGGAAGTGGAGACCAACGGCTATGCCGACATCTTGGCGGGGGCGGCATGACGGTGCGGACGGATCTGCGCGCGGACGCGACCGCCGCGCTTGTGGCGTCGCGATCCCTTCCGCCGGGCGGGGGCTGGATCATGCCTGCGCGCGCCGACGCGCTGCGCCGGCTGCGCGCGATGGGCGTTCCCCAGAAGCGGGACGAATACTGGCGCTTCACCGATCCCGGCTCTCTCGTGGCGCCCCTGCCGCTGCCCGCCGAGCCCATGGCCCCCGAGGACGGAGAGGCGTTCGAGGGGCTCGAGGCGTTGCGCGTGGTCTTCACGGACGGGGTGTTCGATCCTGCGGCGTCGGACGATCTGGCGCTGGCGGGGGTCGAGATCGACCGGCTGGCGGCCGTCGCGGAGGCGGACGGACACTGGGCACAGGACCTGTTCGGCGTTCTCGAGCGGGAGGGGCAGATGCCCGTGCCGCGCCCGCTGGCTGCGCTGAACACCGCGTTCGCGCCGGATGGCATCCTGATCCGGGTGACCGGCGATCCGGGGCGACCGATCCACATCGTCCAGCGGCATGTCGCGGCCGCCTCGGATGCGATGCTGCACCACGTCGTCCGGGTGGAGCCGGGCGCCCGTCTGACGCTTCTGACCAGCGGACCGGCAGCGGCGCGGCTCAACAAGGTCATCGAGGTCGATGTGGCCGAGGGAGGCGTGTTCCATCACGTGCGCATGCAGGGTCGCGATCATGGCCGTCGAGCTGCGACGCACCTGTTCGCCCGCGTGGCGGCCCGGGCCGACTTCCGCTCCTTCACCCTGACGTTCAACGGGGCGCTGACGCGCAACGAGGCCATCGTGACGCTGGCGGGCGACGAGGCTCGCGCGCATGTCGCGGGGGCGTCGGTGGGGGACGGGGAGTTCCATCACGACGACACGGTTTTCGTCACCCACGCCGCCGAGGCCTGCGAGAGCCGGCAGGTGTTCAAGAAGGTGCTCCGCCACGGGGCTGTCGGCGTGTTCCAGGGCAAGATCCTGGTGCGACCGGGGGCGCAGAAGACCGACGGATACCAGCTGTCGCAGGCGCTGCTGCTCGACGAGCGGAGCCAGTTCCTCGCCAAGCCGGAACTCGAGATCTATGCCGATGACGTGAAGTGCTCGCACGGGTCCACGGCTGGCGCGCTCGACCCGGATGCGCTCTTCTATCTGCGGTCGCGCGGCGTGACGGAGGCGGAGGCCAAGAACCTCCTCACTCTGGCCTTCCTGCGCGAGGCGCTTGACGAGATCGCGGACGAGCGTCTGGCCGAGGATCTGTCGCGCCGGCTGGAGGCCTGGCTGCGGAGACGAAGCTGATGGGCGTCGTGGCCGATATCGGGCGGAGCTTCCGCAACGGGCCCCGGGTCGTGATGCGGGAGCACATGGCCCGGGGTCAGCAGGAAACGCGGGCCTTCGCCTTTCTGATGATCGGCTGCGTCCTGGTGTTTGTCGCGCAATGGCCGCGCCTTGTGCGGGTCTCCCGGGAGGAGGGCCGCGAGATGGCCCAGCTTCTCGCCTACGAGATGCTGGCCTGGCTCATCATCTGGCCCCTGATCTTCTATGCGCTGGCCGGTCTGGCCCATGTCATCTCGCGGCTGGCCGGGGGGCAGGGGACCGCCTACGGCGCCCGGCTTGCGCTGTTCTGGTCATGGCTGGCGGCGGTCCCGCTGGGCCTGCTCTACGGCGTGGCGGCAGCGCTCGCCGGACCGTCGCTGCTGGCGAACCTCGTCGGCGCAGCCTGGATCGCGGCCTTCCTGCTGTTCTGGATCCTGTGCCAGCGCGAGGCGGGTGCCGTGGAGCACCGATCCCATGCGGCCTGAACCGGACATCGCGCTTCTTCCCATGCTCCGCGAAAGCGTGGTGGCACCCGGCGCCACCGCGACGAGGCTGCTGGCATGGCGCCTGCCGCTGCGCACCATCCTCGAGGCGATGGTTCTGGTCGCGGTCATCGACGCGATCCTTGCCGGCCTTCTGGGCCGTGGCACGCCGTTGCTGCCGGGGGTGGACGGCGATGGCGTCACGATCGGCCCGATGGTCCATGCGCTCATCCTGATCGGATCGCTGATCCTGTCGGCCGGGGCGATCCAGACCGGAGGGCAGCTTCTCGGGGGCATGGGGTCGTTCCGCGAGGCGCTGCTGCTGATGACCTGGCTGGAGGTGCTGTCGGTCATGGTGCAGGTGGTGCAGCTCGTCGCCTCGCTGATCCTGCCGCCTCTGGCTGGACTGGTCGGGCTTGCGGGTCTCGCGGTGCTGCTCTGGTGTCTCGTCCACTTCGTCCGGGCGCTGCACCGGTTCGACGGGTGGGGCCGGACGCTGGGGACGCTGGTCCTGGCGATGTTCGCCGCCGCCATCGCCGTCTCGATCGTGGCGGGCCTGTTCGTCGGCGTGGAGGGTGCCGGTCATGTATGACGTCGAGGCGATCAGGGCCGACTTTCCCATCCTGTCGCGGCAGGTCCACGGCCGGCCTCTGGTCTATCTGGACAACGCCGCCTCCGCACAGAAGCCGCAGGCGGTGATCGAGGCGGTCCGCCGCGGCTATGCGGAGGAATATGCGAACGTCCATCGGGGCCTGCACTTCCTGTCGAACCTCGCCACCGACCGCTACGAGGCCGTCCGGGGCAAGCTGGCCGACTTCCTCCATGCCTCGAGCCCCGAGGAGATCGTGCTGACCACGGGGACGACGCAGGGGATCAACCTCGTCGCCTATGGCTGGGCGATGCCCCGGATCGGGGCGGGCGACAACATCGTGCTGTCGATCCTGGAACACCATGCCAACATCGTCCCGTGGCATTTCATCCGCGAACGACAGGGCGCCGAGCTGCGCTGGGTGGAATGCGGCCGGGACGGCAGCCTCGACCCGCAGGCAGTGCTTGATGCCATCGATTCGCGCACACGCCTTGTCGCGGTGACGCATCTGTCGAACGTCACGGGAACGGTCGTCGATGTGGCCGCCATCTGCGCGGGCGCCCGCGAGCGTGGTGTTCCGGTTCTGGTGGACGGGAGTCAGGCCGCCGTTCACATGCCGGTGGACGTGCAGGCCATCGGCTGCGACTTCTATCCGGTCACGGGCCACAAGCTCTACGGACCTTCCGCCTCGGGCGGCCTGTTCATCCGGCGCGACCGCATGGCCGAGATGCGCCCGTTCCTGGGGGGCGGCGACATGATCCGCGAGGTGACGCGCGACCGCGTGACCTATGCCGACCCGCCGCTGATGTTCGAGGCGGGCACCCCCGGCATCGTCCCGACCATCGGGCTGGGAGCCGCCCTCGACTATCTGACGGGCTTGGGCATGGAGAATGTCGCGGCTCACGAGGCACGTCTGCGCGACTACGCGCGCGAGCGGCTCGAATCGTTCGGCTGGCTCCGGCTTCAGGGAACGGCGCCCGGCAAGGCGGCCGTCTTTTCCTTCTCCATGGAGGGCGCCCACGCCCATGACCTCGCCACCGTTCTCGACCGCCGCGGCATCGCCGTCCGCGCGGGGACGCATTGCGCCATGCCGCTGCTCGAGTTCTTCGGACAGATGGCGACCTGCCGTGCGTCCTTCGGGCTCTACAACACGATTGCGGAGGTGGACGCGCTGATCGACGCGCTGGAGTTCTGCCACGATCTCTTCGCGTGAGGCTTGCGACCGCCGGCGCGATCGCCTATGCCGCTCGCGCGGGCACCCGTAGCTCAGCTGGATAGAGTGCTGCCCTCCGAAGGCAGAGGTCACAGGTTCGAATCCTGTCGGGTGCGCCACAAGATAGGAGAGTTCCGGGAAGCGCTCCGAACCTGCTCCCCGGAAACGCCCCTCAGATCCTCCCGGTCATGCCCGCCGCGCCCCTTTCATCTGCGAACAGGATGGGGCGCGTTTGCGCCGTCGCACGGTGGCGGCCGTCCGGCTGCGGCGGGGGCCGCCGGTTCTATTCCGCGACGTGCAGACGTGGCCGCGGCGTCGCCTCTGCCTCGAGCCTGAGCAGCCGCTGTTCCAGAGCCAGCCGCTCCGCCCGCTCGACCGCCACGGCTTGAGCCAGATCGCGCGGGTCGGGCAGGGCAGGTTCCTCCTCACGCGGGCCGACGAGCCCGCCGAACAGGCGCGCCAGCAGTCGCTGGAGGTCGTCCATGATGAGGAAGAAGGAGGGCACCACGACCAGGCTCAGGACCGTCGACATCAGGATGCCGCCGATCACCGCTGTCGCCATGGGCGCGCGAAAGCTGCCTCCGTCCCCCACGCCTAGCGCCGAAGGCAGCATGCCCGCCGACATCGCGATGGACGTCATGATGATGGGCCGTGCGCGCTTGTGGCCCGCTTCCGCGACCGCGGTGAGGCGGTCCATGCCGCGGGCGCGCATCTCGATCGCGAAATCCACCAGCAGGATGGCGTTCTTGGTCACGATGCCCATGAGCATCAGGATGCCGATGAGCACGGGCATGGAGACCGGACTGTTGGTCAGGATCAGCGCCGCGGCGACCCCGCCGATGGCAAGAGGCAGCGAGAACAGGATGGTGAAAGGCTGGATCACCGACTTGAAGAGGAGGATGAGGACCCCCAGCACCATGAACAGGCCCAGCACCATGGAGTTGGTGAAGCTCTGGAACAGTTCGGCCTGGATCTCCGCATCCCCCGATTCCGCCGTCCTGACGCCCGGCGGAAGGTCCACAGAGGCCACGATCTCCTCGAACCGCGCGGTGGCGACGCCGAGCGGGACGCCCGGCGGCAGGTTTGCGCCGATCGTCGCCACCCGCTCGCGGTTCAGACGCCGGACCATGGACGGCCCCTCCGCCACCGTCAGATCCGCGACCGCCGACAGCGGGACCGAGGCTCCGGTGGCGGTCGGGATGCGCAGGGCTGCCAGCCGCACCAGATCGTCCCGGGCATCCGCCGACAGCCGGACCCGGACCGGGATCAGGCGGTCGTCGATGGAGACCTTAGCCAGCGCGGCATCGAAATCGCCGAGCGTCGCCACGCGCAATGTCTCGGCAAGGGCCGCCGTGGTCACGCCCAAGCGGGCCGCTTCGTCGGGGCGCGGGGTGATCTGGATCTCGGGCCGGGGCAGGGCGCCTTCCGTCGCCACGGCCTGCAGGAGGGGATCAGCGCGAAGCGCCTCCTCCAGCCGGCGCACGGCCAAGTTCAGAGCCTGCTCGTCGGTCGAGAGGATGGAATAGGAGATGTCCCGGCCACCCCCGCCGGGTCCCATGTTGAGCTTCCACGCCCGCATGTCGGGCAACGGCGCGAGACGCTCGGCCACCTCCTGTTCGATCTCGGACTGGGGACGGATGCGGCCCTTGGGCGCCACCTGCGGGATCAGGTCGCCGAGGATCGGGATGCGCCAGCCGATCTCGAGCAGCTTGCGCTCGAGCGAGTGGTCGCGGGGATCGAGCATGATCGAGACGGAGGCGCGCCGCACGTCGAGATCGCCGGTCGGGGACGTGCCGCCCAGAACAAACACCCGATCCACGCCGTCGATGTCGGCCACAGCCTCGCGGATGCGGTCTGTCGCGGCGCGGGTCTCGTCCAGGGTGGAACCGGGGGGCAGCTCGACGGAGACCGAGATGCGCCCCGAATCGTCCTCGGGCATGAAGGAGCCGGGGATCTGCGCCATGTAGTAGATCGAGACCGCCAGGACGCCGAAGGCGGCCAGCAGCGTGAGGTAGCGCGCGCGCAGCGTGGCCCGCACGAGCCGCAGATACCCCCGCATCAGGAGGCCATCGCGGTGCTCGTGACCCGCCGCGTCGCGCGCCCGCATGAGATAGGCCGCCATGAGCGGGGTGATGAGACGCGCGACAAGCAGCGAGAACAGCACCGCGATGGCAACGGTCATGCCGAACTGGCGGAAGTACTGGCCGGGGATGCCGGGCATGAAGGAGACGGGAACGAACACGGCCACGATCGTCATCGTCGTGGCAATCACGGCCAGACCGATCTCGTCGGCGGCATCCATGGCAGCGCGGAACGGCGTCTTGCCCATACGGATGTGCCGCTGGATGTTCTCGATCTCCACGATGGCGTCATCCACGAGGATGCCCGTAGCCAGCGTGATAGCCAGAAAGGACACGAGGTTGAGCGAGAAGCCCAGCACGTCCATCAGCCAGAAGGTCGGCACGGCCGAGAGCGGCAGGGCGACCGCAGCGATGAGGGTGGCCCGCCAGTTGCGCAGGAAGGCGAGCACCACAAGAACGGCGAGGATGGCCCCCTCGATCAGCGTGTGGATGGCCGCCTTGTAGTTACCGTAGGTGAAGCTCACGTTGTCATCGACGAGCGTCAGCGACACGCCGGGATGGGCGGCCAGGATCGCCTCCAGCGTGGCCTCCGTGGTCTCGGCCACGGACACCTCGGAGGCGCCCTTGGCGCGGAACACCGAAAAGGCCACAACCTCCTGCCCATCGACCCGGGCGAAGGACCGAAGCTCCTCGAAGGTGTCGGTGACGGTTCCCAGATCGGCGAGGCGGACCTGCCGCCCCCCCGGCAGCGCGATGGGGGTTTCGGCCAGCCGCGCGGCGTCGCCCTGATCGCCCAAAAGGCGGATCGCCTGCTCGCCCGAGCCGATCGCGCTCCGACCCGCCCCGAGGCTTACATTCGTGGCCCTGAGCTGCTGGCTGACGGCGGCCGCCGTGATCCCGTAGGCATCGAGACGCGAGGGATCGAGCTCGACCCGGATTTCCCGGTCCGATCCACCATAGCGGGTGACGCGGCCGATCCCCGGGCGACCCTGAAGCTCGGACTTGATCGTGTCGTCCACGAAGAACGACAATTCCTCGAAGGTCATGCCCGGCGCGGTGACGGCATAGGTCAGGATCGCCTGACCCTCGACATCGATCTTGGCGACCACGGGATCATCGACACCGGCCGGCAGATTGCCGCGAATCCGATCAATGGCGTCCTTGGTGTCCTGCACCGCCTGGGCCGTGGGCACCTCCATGCGGTATTCGACGATCGTCGTGGACTGGCCGTCCACCACGGTCGAACTGACGTTCTTGACGCCCGCGATGCCGGCCACGGCGTCCTCGATCTCGCGCGTGACCTGACTTTCCATTTCGGCCGGAGCCGCACCCGACTGGGTGACGGTAATCGCCACCACCGGCACGTCGATGGCCGGAAAGCGCGTGATCGGCAGCGCGTTGAAGCTCTGCCAGCCCAGGATCATCAGCAGGGCAAAGGCCAGAAGCGGCGCGACAGGGTTGCGGATGGACCAGGCCGAGAAGTTCATGGCGTATCCTCTCCGTCGGCAGCAGATCGTGCCGCCACCCGCTGATCGGCGTCGGGGATCGAGTTGACGCGATCCCCGGCCCGCACGAAGGCTCCGGCCTTCGTCACCACCAGATCACCGGGGGACAGACCCTCCACCACCCCGATGAGCGAGCCGTCGCGGATGCCGGTCCGCACCGCTACCTGTTCGGCCACACCGTCGCGGATGCGCATGACGCTGGTCCCCTCGGCCCCCGTCCCGATCGCGGTGACGGGCACCGCAAGCTGGCGCTCCTCGCGCAGAAGGATCTCGGCGGTCAGGAACATTCCCTGGACGACGCGGGCGTCGTCGTCGAGCGCGATGCGGGCGACGCCCATGCGCGTCTGGGGGTTGATGGTCGGCTCCACGAGGCGGACCACGCCCTCGATCGGCGCGGTCGATCCCACGGCCGTCATGGTCGCCCGTTGTCCGGGCGAAACCCGCAGCAGATCCCCTTCGGCCAGTTCCGCCCGCAACTCCAGTTCGCCGTCGCGCACCAGGGTGAAGAGAGGGCCGGCGGCCGCGCTGGCCACGGCACCCACCTGGGCGTTGCGGCCGACCACCAGTCCGGACACCGGAGCCCGCACCTCGGTCCGGGCCAACTGCAGTTCGGCATTGGCGATCTGCGCCTCCACCAGTTCCATCTGCGCACGGGCCGCCTCAACTCCCTGCTCGGCGACCCCGACGGCGGCCCGGGCGGCGATGGCGGCGGCCTGGGCCTGATCGGCCTGGGCACGGGGGACGGTCCCCTCCTGGGCAAGCCGGGCAGTTCGCTCGGCCACGCGCTCGGCCTCCTCGGCATTGGCGACCGCCTGGACGAGGCTCGCCTCGGCCTGCGCGATTTGCGCCCGCACGGAGGCCCGGTTGGCCGCCAGCTGCGAGAGTTGCAGCTCGAGCGTCGCCGTGGAGAGGCGCGCCAGCACGTCGCCTTCCTCCACCCGGTCGCCCACATCCGCCAGCAGCGCGTCGATGGGCTGTCCTTCGACCAGAGGCGAGACCTGCACCTCCTCCACCGGAGCGACGAGGCCGGAGGCGATGACCCGGTCCCGCAGGGTCTGCACGGTCACCTCGCTCACGGTGACGGAAGGCAGGGTCAGGTCGACGGCAGGGCCCGGTTCCTGGGCCGCAGCCGACAGCCCGAGGATCAGCAGCAGCATCAGCCATCCGAAGCGGCGGATCGGACGAGCCATGTCAGCCCTCCACCTCGCCGGAGCAGGCTTCGAGCATGATCCGCTCGATCGTCCGGAGCAGATGCTCTGCAAGGGCGGTATCCTGGGAGTCGCGCAACAGATGACTGGACATCGCCCCGTGCATGATGACGTAGACCAGACGGGCCGGAGTTCCGAACCGGTGCAGCGCCTCGTCCTCGGACAGCCCGCCCACCGCGAGGCCCATGACGCGCGCAAGGCGGCGGACGATCCCGTCCTCCATCCGCGCGAGGATCGCCGCCACCTCGGGCTTGCGGGCCGCTGCGGCGGTGATCTCCGCCCAGAGGGTCTCTTCGCCGCCGCATCGCTCCTCCATGCGCTTGCGCAGGAGCGTTCTCAGCGTCGCGATCGGCCGGGGCGAGGCGGCGATCAGGCGGAACTCGTCCTCCACCGCGGCCAGGTCGCGGGCGACCATGGCCTCCACGATGGCCGCCTTGGACGGGAAATACCGGTAGAAGTTTCCGGCGCTCATGCCAGCGGACCGCGCCAGATCCTGCATGGAGGCACCATCGAAACCCTTCTCGACAAAGGCTGCCCGGGCCGCCGCGAGCAGACCCGCCTCACGCTCGCCGAATTCCGGTGCGGGCTCCGGGGTCATGCCGATCTGAGCGGGAATGTCGTCCGGCATGAGTCTTCACCTGAGAGATGAATGAACGTTCATTCAGGTGGACGCTGCATTGCAGCTTGTCAAGACATGCCGCGGATACGCAGTCGGACCCCTGCCCGATCACTGCATGCCCGGACCCCTGACCCGTCAGGCGCGGCAGCCGATGAGCGCCACATCGAGCAGCGTGAGGACCTTCCTCTCGATCGCGGCCGCGTCCAGATCGGCTTCGGCATACATGTCCCTGGGCGAGGCCTGGTCGATAAAGCGGTCGGGCAGCACGAGGCTGCGGAAGCGCAGGCCGCTGTCGAACACGCCTTCTTCCGCCAGAAGATGCGCCACATGGGACCCGAAGCCGCCCACGGCACCCTCCTCGATCGTCACCAGTCCATCGTGGCGGCGGGCCAGATCGAGGATCAGGTCGCGGTCGAGCGGCTTGGCGAACCGGGCATCCGCCACGGTCGGCCGGATGCCGCGCGCACCCAGCGCTTCGGCTGCCTTGAGCGTCTCCTCCAGCCGGGTGCCGAAGGAGAGCAGGGCCACCCCCGATCCGTCGCGGACCATGCGGCCGCGGCCGATCTCGAGGGGCGGGGCATCCCAGTCGATCTCGGCGCCCACGCCCTCGCCCCGAGGAAAGCGGAAGGCGATGGGGCCGCTGTCATGCCGGGCGGCTGTCGCCACCATGCGGGCCAGTTCGGCCTCGTCGGCGGCGGCCATGACGGTGAAGCCCGGCAGGTTCGAGAGATAGGCGATGTCGAAGGCACCCGCATGGGTGGCACCGTCGGCGCCGACCAGACCAGCCCGGTCGATGGCGAACCGCACGGGCAAGCCCTGGATGGCCACGTCGTGCACCACCTGGTCGTAACCCCGCTGCAGGAAGGTCGAATAGATGGCGCAGAACGGCCTCAGCCCACCGGCGGCCATGGCGGCACAGAAGGTGACGGCATGCTGCTCGGCGATGCCCACGTCGAAGCAGCGGCCCGGAAAGCGGTCGGCGAACTTGGCCAGACCCGTGCCGTCGGGCATCGCGGCGGTGACGGCCACGATCCGGCTGTCGCGCGCGGCCTGACGGATCAGGGCATCGGCGAAGACGGACGTGTAGGAGGGGGCGTTGGACGGCGCCTTGACCTGGGCGCCGGTGACCACGTCGAACTTGTTGACGCCATGCCCCTTGTCGCGTGCCGCCTCGGCCGGGGCATAGCCCTTGCCCTTCTGGGTGATGGCGTGGATCAGGACAGGACCCGTGGCGCGGGCGCGGGCGGTGCGCAGGACCGCCAGCAAGGTCTCCATGTCGTGCCCGTCGATGGGTCCCACATAGGAGAAGCCCAGTTCGTCGAACAGCGTCCCGTGCCCAATGGCGAGGTGCTTGAGCGCATCCTTGGCGCGTTTCGCGCCTTCCCGAAGGGGCTGGGGCAGCAGGTCGGCGGCAGCCTTGGCCGCTGCCTTCAGGTCCTGGAACGGCGCGCCGGCGTAGAGGCGGGCAAGATAAGCCGACATCGCGCCGACCGGCGGGGCGATGGACATCTCGTTGTCGTTGAGGACGACGAACAGGCGACCCCCCCAATGCCCGGCATTGTTGAGCGCCTCGTAGGCCTGTCCGGCACTGATGGCCCCGTCCCCGATGACGGCGATGCAATCTCCGATTCCGTGTCCGTCTTCGGGTTGCCCGCCGAGCTGCCGCGCAACTGCGTAGCCGAGCGCGGCGGAGACCGAGGTGGAGGAATGCGCCGCCCCGAATGGGTCGAAGGCCGATTCGCTGCGCTTGGTGAAGCCCGACAGCCCACCGCGCTGGCGCAGCGTGCGGATCCGGTCCCGCCGCCCGGTCAGGATCTTGTGGGGATAGGCCTGATGGCCCACGTCCCAGATGAGGCGGTCCCGCGGCGTCTCGAACACGGCATGAAGCGCGACCGTCAGTTCCACCACCCCCAGACCCGCCCCCAGATGCCCGCCCGTCACCGAGACGGCCGAGATCGTCTCGGCCCGCAATTCGTCGGCGACCTGGCGCAGTTCCGCATCCGACAGGTCGCGCAGGTCGCGCGGCTGGTGGATCCGGTCGAGAAGCGGCGTGGGAGGGCGGTCTGCGGGAGAAACGGCGGTCATGACTCGCACCTTCACTTGCGGCGATGGGCAGCGAAGCGCGCGGCCTCGCCGAGAAGGGCGGCGCGCGGCCCGTAGGGTTCCAGCGCCGCGCACGCCTCCTGGGCCAGCGACATGGCGCGTTCGCGCGCGGCCTCAAGGCCCATGAGGCCCACGAGGGTGGCCTTGCCCCGTCCGGCGTCCTTGCCCGTGGCCTTGCCCGTCTCGGCCGCGGACCCTTCGGCATCCAGAAGGTCGTCGGCGATCTGGAAGGCCCGGCCGAGGGCGGTGCCGTAACGCAGCAGGGGTCCGGGATCGGCGCCGGCGAGCCGCGCTCCGGCTGCGGCGGACCAGGCAAGAAGCGCACCCGTCTTGCGGTCCTGAAGCGACTGGATGCCGGCCTCGGACAGCGGGACGGCCGCGGTCTCGGCCGCGAGGTCCAGCGCCTGTCCGCCCACCATGCCGCCCAGACCGCTTGCCCGGGCGAGCGACAGGGCCAGATCGACCTGCCGACCCGCCTCCACCGGAGCGGAGAGCACCAGTTCGAAGGCCAGCGCCTGAAGGCCGTCGCCGGCCAGGACGGCGGTGGCCTCGTCCCAGCGGCGGTGGACGGTCGGCCGGCCGCGGCGCAGATCGTCGTCGTCCATGCAGGGCAGGTCGTCGTGGATCAGCGAATAGGCATGCATCGCCTCGATCGCTGCGGCCGGGCTCAGGGCGATCTCCTCGGGCAGATCGTGAAGGCGGGCGGATTCCATGACAAGGAATGCGCGCAGCCCCTTGCCGCCTTCGACCGCGTAGAGCATCGCCTCGGCCAGGGGGATGTCGGACGAGCCCAGCACCTCGCGCAGCCGCGCCAGGACCGATGCAGCATCCCGCGCCATCGCCTCGGGCAGGGTCGGCCCGTCCCGGAGCGCCTCAGCCCGCATCGAAGGGCACGGTTCCCTTGGGCTCTCCGCCTTCGCCGAGCGTGATGCGGTTCACCCGCTCCTCGGCCTCGTCGAGCTTCTTCTGGCAATGGGCCCGCAGCCTCGCGCCGCGTTCGTAGAGGGCGATCGACTCCTCCAGGGCCACGTCGCCGCGCTCCAGCCTGGTGACCACCGACTCGAGTTCGGTCAGGGCCTCCTCGAAGCTGAGGGACTCCAGATCGGATGCTGGAGAGGTGGTGGATCGGTCCGTCATGTCTCCCCCAGGGCGGCCAGGTGAACCCCCACGCCGTCGCGCAGGGCGGCGAGGTCATAGCCGCCTTCGACGCAGGAGACCACCCGGCCCTGCGCATGGTCCTGCGCGATGGCCGCAATCTCGCGCGTGATCCAGCGGAAATCCTCCGTCTCCAGCGCGAGGCCGCCCAGAGGATCGGCGCGGTGCGCATCGAAACCGGCAGAGATCAGGACGAGGTCCGGCCGGTGGGCCCGTAGGCGCGGCAGGATCCGCTCGGCCACGGCCGCCCGGAAGGCCGGCCCCTCCGTCCCCGCCGGGAGCGGCACGTTGACCACCGTGCCGTGCGGCCCCTCGTGGGATGCCTCGCCCGTGCCGGGCCAGAAGGGCCATTGATGCGTCGAGCAGAACAGGATGCGCGGGTCGCTCTCCACGAGAGCCTCCGTCCCGTTGCCGTGATGGACATCGAAATCCACGATGGCGACGCGCTCCGCCCCGTGGCGGTCGATGACCCGGCGCGCCGCGAGCGCCACGTTGCCGAACAGGCAGAAGCCCATCGGCCGGCTGGCCAGAGCGTGGTGTCCCGGCGGCCGGGCCGCGACCAGCGCACGGCGCACCTGACCGGTCATCACGGCGTCCACAGCCGCTAGGGCCGCCCCGGCCGAGCGGCGCGCCGCCTCGAGCGTGCCGGGAGACAGCCAGGTATCGGGGTCGAGCGCGATCGCCTCCGCCGCCGGCGCGGCCCGGGCGAGCCGGTCCAGATAGGCCTGCGGATGGCAGGGCCGCAGGTCGTCGTCCGTCGCTTCGGGCGCGGGGCGCAGCGCGACCTCGTGGCCTGCGAGCGCCGTCATCATGGCCTCGAAGCGCTCCGGCCGCTCGGGGTGGCCGGCAGGGGGGCGATGGCGCAGCGAGGCGGGATGGGAGAACACGAGGATGGACATGCGGAGGATGGAACGCACAAAGTGGAGGACATGCAAGCATTGCCTGGTCTGGCCGCGCTGGCCGCGGCGTGGGTGGTCCTGACGGCCCCGGGCGCCTGGGCTGGGGATCGGCTGGTGCTGCGCGCCGACCTCGACGGCGATGGCGCCGAGGAAACCTGGCGTCTGGTCCGCGGCGAAGGCGATCTGGGCGATCTGGTCGTGGAGACGGCCGGGGAAAGCCGGACGGTGCGGGGGATCGTCTGGTGGGGTCCGATGCCGGGGCAGGAGCCCTGGCTCGACCTGTCGCCTGCGGGGTCGGTCCGCATCGGCTCGGGCAACGATGCGGTGGGCCGCCACCGCTGGCAGATGGTCCTGACGGTCGCGCACCGGCGGGGCGAGGCGCAGGTCGCGGGGCTGACCTATACCTGGCGCGACACGCTCGATCCCGCGGCCGGGGGACGCTGCGACCTCAACCTGCTGACCGGGCGGGGCGAGCGCGAGACCGAGGCCGGGGCCGAGACCGTCACGGGGGTCGGGCAGGCGGTTCCCCTCTGGTCCTGGGACGAGGCGCAGGGCTGGGCCGGACTGGATCCGTGCGGCATGTCGGACTGAACGAGGGCGGATGTCGGGTGCATGGACCTCTCCCGTGCGGTGGTGGAACGGGTTGCAGGATGAGCTGGAAAGCTTAACAGCCGGTAAAGGCACCGCGCGGTGGTGTTGCGTGCCAGAGGCACCTGCAAGTCTCTGAGGGCGCAGGCCTTTTCCGGTCCTGCGGCCGTCGGGTGAAGAAACCGTTAACGTGGGTGGACCGGGCCGGCCGATCAGGCGGCGCGCAGGCGCAGCCCGTCGAGCCCCGCGATCCGCGCCTCGATCAGGGCGCCCACCGGCGCGTCCGAGGTCAGCGCCACCTCGGCGAAGTGCGGCGTCCGCCCGAGGCGGGGCGTCTCGACCAGAACGGAATGGGTGCGGCCGACCTGGGCCGCGAGGTGGCGCAGCGCCGCCTGGCGGCCCGCCTCGCGCAGGCGGGCGGCGCGCTCGCGGATCGCCGCCGGGGGCACGGGGGGCATCCGGGCGGCGGGCGTGCCGGGACGGGGCGAGAAGGGAAAGACATGGAGCCAGGTCAGGCCGCATTCCTCGACGAGATCGAGCGAGGCCCGGAACATCTCCTCCGTCTCGGTCGGAAAGCCCGCGATCAGGTCGGCGCCGAACACGACGTCCGGGCGCAGGCGCCGGGCCTCCTCGCAGAAGCGGATCGCGTCGGCGCGCAGGTGGCGGCGCTTCATGCGCTTGAGGATCAGGTCGTGGCCGGCCTGGAGCGACAGGTGGAGGTGGGGCATGAGCCGCGGCTCGGTCGCGAGCGCCTCCAGGAGGCGGGGGTCGGCCTCGATCCCGTCGATGGAGGACAGGCGCAGCCGGTCGAGCGCGGGGACGCGGCGCAGGATGGACAGGACGAGGTCGCCCAGACGGGGCCGGCCCGGCAGGTCCGCGCCCCAGGCGGTCAGGTCCACGCCCGAGAGCACCACCTCGCGGAAGCCGCGGTCGGCGAGGCGGGCGACCTGTTCCACCGCCGCGCCGGCAGGCACCGAGCGGGCGTTGCCGCGCCCGAAGGGGATGATGCAGAAGGTGCAGCGGTGATCGCAGCCGTTCTGGACCTGGACATAGGCGCGCGAGCGCGACCCGAACCCGTCGATGAGGTGGTGCGCCGTCTCCCGCACGGCCATGATGTCGTCCACCACGACGCGCTCGGTCTCGCCCACGAAGTCGGGGGCGAGGCGGGCCCAGGACTCGGGGCGCATCTTGTCGGCGTTGCCGAGGACGAGCGAGACCTCGGGCATGGCGGCGAAGGTCTCGGGCTCGGTCTGGGCGGCGCAGCCGGTGACGACGAGGGGGCGGCCCGGATGCTCGCGCGCGAGGCGGCGGATCTCCTGCTTGGCCTTGCGTACGGCCTCGGCGGTGACGGCGCAGGTGTTGACGACGACGGCGTCGCGGACGCCCGCCCGCTCGGCCAGGCCCTTCATCGCCTCGGTCTCCCAGAGGTTGAGGCGGCAGCCGAAGGAGGAAAAGACCGGCGCGGTCACGGGGCAGCGTCCAGGGCAGAGGGGTGGAGGACGCCCGAGAACACGGTGGCGGCGGCGCCGGTGGTCCAGACTCCGTCCCCCTCCCACGCCACGTCGAGTTCGCCGCCGTCGAGGACGATCGTGGCGCGGGGGCCGCAGAGGCCGCGGCGGTGGGCCGCGACGAGCGCGGCGGCCGAGGAGGTGCCGGAGGCGGGGGTGATCCCGGCGCCGCGTTCCCAGACGCGCACGCGCAGCCGGTCGGCCGCGAGGACCTGCACGAGCTGGACGTTGGTGCGCCGGGGAAAGAGGGGGTCCGTCTCGGTCCGCGGGCCGATCTCGGCGAGGTCGGGCGCCTCGGCGTCGGGGACGAGGAAGGTGCAGTGGGGGTTGCCCATGGAGGTGGCCACCGGGGCGCCGGGCAGGGGCAGGGCCAGCGTGTCGCAGGGCCGGGCGAGCGGGATCTCCTCCCACTCGGTGCGGGGATGGCCGAGGTTGACGGCCGCCCGGCCGGGGCCTGCGTCGCGCGCGACGAGGAGCCCCCCCCCGGTGGCGATGGCGAGCGCGGTGCGGCCGGTGCGGTCCATCTCGGCCCGGGCGATGCAGCGGGTGGCGTTGCCGCAGGCGTCCGAGGGCGAGCCGTCGGCGTTCCAGAACAGCAGGCGGAGGTCCGCGCCCGGCGGCGGATCGGCGAGCAGCACGAGCTGGTCGAAGCCCACCCCGCGGCGGCGGTCGGCGAGCGCGCGCACCTGCCCGGGCGACAGCCAGCGGGCCGGGTCCGCCGCCCTGCCGCGCCCGTCGATCACCAGGAAGTCGTTGCCGAGGCCGTGCATCTTGTCGAAGCGCAGGCCGGTTGCCGCATCGTCGCGCATGGCGGGCAGATAGACGGTTGCGCGGCGCCGTTCCAGCCCCGCCGGGCCTTGACCCGGACGGGGCCCGGTCTTAGGTGGCGGGGCGTGGGCCGTTAGCTCAGTTGGTAGAGCAACTGACTCTTAATCAGTTGGCCGTAGGTTCGAGCCCTACACGGCCCACCATTCCCCCCAGCCGCTACTGGCCCTGGCCCAGCGAGAAGCCGGGTTCGCCGTCGAAGGTGTAGAGGTTCTCGGTCTTGACCACGTCGAGCCCGGCATAGTGCAGGCGCGAGAGCAGGCCGAGCAGCATGGGCTTGTTGAACGGGGCACCGGGGCGGGCGGTAAAGCGCGCCCGCCAGTGGTCGGTGCAGAACGTCTCGGGCAGGCCGTCGGGCCAGACCTTGACGCCGCGATTGGTGATGAGGCTGAGCGCGTAGGGGCCGTCCTCGGCTGCGCGCAGGGTCTGGGCCAGCGCGTCGGGCCGGGCGTCGGGGGCGTGCAGGAACACGTCCACGCCGACCAGCACCTTCTGGGCACGCGGACGCGGGGCGGGCGGGCGCAGCGGAATGGCGGGCCGGCCGGCATAGGAGGCCGGGCGCAGCTGGCGCGGCGCCTCGCCCAGGCGCGCGATCACGGCGTCCGCGAAGGCGCGCGTGCCCAGCCGCTCGCGCGAGGCGCCCTCGCGGAAGATGTCGCGGGTGTGCAGGCCGTCCTCGATGGTGCGGGCCCAGGCATTGTGGATGCGCTCGGCCACCTCGGGCTGGCCGAGATGGACCAGCATCATGACGCCCGCCAGCAGCAGGCCCGAGGGGTTGGCCGTGTCCTGCCCGGCATGGCGGGGGGCCGAGCCGTGGATAGCCTCGAACATGGCGGCATGCTCGCCGATATTGGCCGAGGCGCCCAGGCCCACCGAGCCCGTGATCTGCGCGGCCACGTCCGACAGGATGTCGCCGTAGAGATTGGGCAGCACCACCACGTCGAACATCTCGGGGCTGTCGGCCAGCTTGGCCGCGCCGATGTCCACGATCCAGTGCTCGGACTCGATGTCGGGGTACTCGGCCGCCACCTCGTCGAAGACGCGGTGGAACAGGCCGTCGGTCAGCTTCATGATGTTGTCCTTGGTGAAGCAGCTGACCTTGCGCCGCCCGTGGGCGCGGGCGTGGTCGAAGGCGTAGCGCACGATTCGCTCGCAGCCGGGGCGGGTGATGAGCTTGAGGCACTGCACCACCTCGTCGGTCTGGCGGTGCTCGATGCCGGCGTAGAGGTCCTCCTCGTTCTCGCGCACGATGACCACGTCCATGCCGGGATGGCGCGTGGCGATGGCGGGAGCATAGGCCGCGCAGGGCCGCACGTTGGCGAAGAGGCCGAGCGTCTTGCGCACGGTGACGTTGAGGCTCTTGAAGCCGCCGCCCTGGGGCGTGGTGATGGGCGCCTTGTAGAAGACGCGCGTGCGGCGCAGGCTGTCCCAGCTCTCGGGGCGGATGCCGGCGGAGTGGCCTTGGCGATAGACGGCCTCGCCCAGCTCGATCTCCTCGATGGCGAGGCGCGCGCCGGCGGCCTCGAGCACGCGCAGGCAGGCCTCCATGATCTCGGGGCCGATGCCGTCGCCGCGGGCCACGGTGACGGGGGCGGGTGCGGGGGCTGGGACGGCCCCGGGGCCGGTCAGGGTCTGGTGCAGGGTCATGGCGCTCTCCCGAAAATCCTGGGCGTCATCTAGGCGCTGGTGCCCAATTGGGAAAATTGATAGTCAAGCGCGTGGCCATTGCGGAGATCAATATGAGCCTGCCGCCCACGGTGGACCCCGAGCTTCTGCGCGCCTTTGTGGCCGTGGTGGACGCGGGCGGGTTTTCCCGCGCGGCCGGGCGGCTGCTGCGCGGGCAGTCGGCCGTGTCGCTCCAGATCAAGCGGCTGGAGGACCGGCTGGGGACGCGCCTTCTGGAGCGGGGGCCCCGGGGGGTGAAGCCCACGCCGCAGGGCGAGGCGATCCTGCATCAGGCGCGGCGCATCCTTGCCCTGCATGCCGAACTGGTGGCGGCCGCGCGCGAGCCGGAGGTCGCGGGCGTGGTGCGCCTCGGCGCGCCGGAGGATTTCGCCACGGCGCGGCTGCCGCGCCTTCTGGGCGAGTTCGCGCGCGCCCATCCCCGCGTGGCGCTGGAGGTGACCTGCGAGCTGACGCTGGACCTGCTGGCGCGGTTCGAGGCGGGGGGGCTGGACCTTGCCCTGCTCAAGCGCGAGCCGGCCTCGTCGCTCGGCGGGACGCGGGTCTGGCGCGAGCGCCTGGTCTGGGTGGCCGGCGAGCGGGAGCGGGCGGCCGAGGCGCCGCTGCCGCTGGTCTGCTCGCCCATCCCTTGCGTGTACCGCGGCCGGGCCACGGCGGCGCTGGATGCGGCCGGGCGGCCCTGGCGCGTGGCCTATTGCTGCGGCTCTCTGGCCGGGAGCCTGGCGGCGGTGCGGGCAGGGCTGGGGGTGACCGTCCTGCCCGCCGACATGGTGCCGCCGGACCTTCTCACCCTGGACGAGGGGGCGGGGCTGCCGCCGCTGCCCGATACCGAGATCGCGCTGGTCGCGGCCCCGGACCTCACCCCTCCGGCGGCGCGGCTGCGCGACTTCGTGATCGGCGAGCTGGAGCGCGGAGCCGGGCGGTGAGCGGCGCCGGCCGAGGGGCCGGGCCGGGCGTCCTCAGTCCACGCGCCGGCCGGTGTCCGAGTCGAACGGGTGGAGCGCCTCCGTCCGGACGGAGAGGGGCAGGAGGCTGCCCTCCTCGACGGAGGGGACGTGGGGCAGACGCGCGGTGAGCGGCCGGTCGAGCCCGTCGAGGCCGAGATGCAGGTGGCTCTCGGCGCCGGCGGGCTCGAGCAGCAGGAGGCGTCCTTCGATGGCGAGGTCGTCGGGGCCGGGGGGGCCGAGGCGGATGTCCTCGGGGCGGATGCCGACGAGGTCGGCGGCGGCGGGCAGATGGGCGGGCAGGCGGCCGTCGGCGCGTTCGCGCAGCCAGGCCGCGGGCAGCATGTTCATCGCCGGGGAGCCGATGAAGCCCGCGACGAACAGGGTCGCAGGACGGGCATAGACCTCCATCGGGCTGCCCACCTGCTCGATCCGGCCGCCGTTCAGGACCACGAGGCGGTCGGCCAGCGTCAGCGCCTCGAGCTGGTCGTGGGTGACATAGAGCGAGGTCGTGCGCAGGCGGCGCTGGAGCTGGCGGATCTCGACCCGCATCTGGACGCGCAGCTTGGCGTCGAGATTGGAGAGCGGCTCGTCGAACAGGAAG
>NZ_WYDP01000070.1 GCF_009904055.1 Rubellimicrobium sp. CFH 75288
CCGGAGCGCAAGCGAAGGGCCGGAAGGCATGACGAAGCCCGTGGTCCGAAAGCTGCGTTGCGCCGTCTACACCCGGAAATCCTCCGAGGAAGGTCTGGAGCAGGAGTTCAACAGCCTGCATGCCCAGCGCGAGGCCTGCGAGGCGTACATCGCCAGCCAGCGGTCGGAAGGCTGGGTGCTGGTTCGCGATCGGTACGACGACGGCGGCATCTCCGGCGGCACGCTGGAACGCCTCGGCCTGAGGCGGCTGCTGGAGGACATCGAGAACGGGCTGGTCGATGTGGTGGTGGTCTACAAGATCGACCGCCTCAGCCGCTCGCTGGCCGACTTCGCCAAGCTGGTGGAGGTGTTCGACCGGAACGGGGTGACGTTCGTCTCCGTCACCCAGTCGTTCAACACGACCACCTCCATGGGCCGGCTGACGCTGAACATCCTGTTGTCCTTCGCCCAGTTCGAACGCGAGGTGACCGCCGAGCGCATCCGCGACAAG
>NZ_WYDP01000071.1 GCF_009904055.1 Rubellimicrobium sp. CFH 75288
CGCCGGCAGGGTGCCGGCTTCGCCAGCCGGATCAGCGAGCAGGCCGAGAAGATTCTGCAGGAGGCCGCGCGCCATGCCGCCGAGATGGGCCGGGCCGAGGTGGATACCGAACACCTGCTGCTGGCGCTCACGGGGTCCGAGGTGGTGCGCACCGTCCTCGGCCAGTTCAAGATCTCGGTCGATCAGCTGAAGACCCAGATCGAGACCGAGGCGAAGCGCGGCGAGACCCCGCACGAGGGCGAGATCGGCGTCAGCCCGCGGGTGAAGGACGCGCTCAGCCGTGCCTTCGGGGCCTCGACCGACCTCGGCCATTCCTATGTCGGTCCCGAACACCTGCTGATCGGCCTCGCCGAAGAGGGCGAGGGCCTCGCGGCCACCATGCTGAGGAAGCTCGGCCTGACGCCGCAGGCGTTGCGCCAGCAGGTCGCCCGCGTGGTCGGCAAGTCGGGCGC
>NZ_WYDP01000072.1 GCF_009904055.1 Rubellimicrobium sp. CFH 75288
GGGTCCAGGGGCGGTCGGAGACGTCCCAGAAGGGGTCTGCGTGGAGGGGGTTGTGGTGCGTCCAGTCGAGCGCGAGCCAGGCCTGGACGAAGCGGCTGAAGGCTCTCTGGCAGGTCAGGGCGAGGGCTGCGTCGGGGGCGGGGGAGGCGGCGCAGAGGGCGGCCTGCCAGAGGGCGGCGCGGGCGAGGGGTCTGGCGTCGCGGCGGCTGGTGGCGAAGGGGCGCAGGCCCTCGCGCAGCCGGGCGAGCAGCGCGTGGCGGGCGGGCGCGAGGCGGAAGGGTTCGTGGAAGGCGAGAAGGGGCGGCATGGGGGCTCCGGGCGCGGGGGAGGGGCTTGGCGCCGGAGGATGCCGGGGAATGGTTAACGCAAGGTTGGACCACCGCACGGTGGTGTTGCGTCCGGCTTC
>NZ_WYDP01000073.1 GCF_009904055.1 Rubellimicrobium sp. CFH 75288
GGCGCCTTCGGCGGCGGGCATGACGAGAAGGAGCAGACGCTGAACCAGCTCCTGACCGAGCTCGACGGCTTCGACCCTCGCGAGGGGATCGTGCTGCTCGCCGCGACCAACCGTCCCGAGATCCTCGACCCCGCGCTCCTGCGCGCGGGCCGCTTCGACCGGCAGGTGGTGGTGGACCGGCCTGACAAGGGGGGGCGCGCGGCGATCCTGCGCGTGCACCTCAAGAAGGTGAAGCACGAGGGGCTCGACGTGGACCAGATCGCGGCGCTGACCCCCGGCTTCTCGGGGGCGGAACTGGCGAACCTCGTCAACGAGGCGGCGATCCAGGCCACCCGGCGGGGGGCCGAGGCCGTGACCATGCAGGACGTGACCGCCGCCATCGA
>NZ_WYDP01000074.1 GCF_009904055.1 Rubellimicrobium sp. CFH 75288
AGGCGGTCGATCTTGTAGACCACGACACGTCGATCAGCCCGGCCTCGATGTCGCCGATCAGCTGCTGCAACGCAGGCCGGTCCAGCGTGCCGCCGGAGAAACCGCCATCGTCGTAGCGGTTGCGGAGCGCCACCCAGCCCTCGGCGCGCTGCGAGGCGATGTAGGCCTCGCAGGCTTCCCGCTGGGCGTCGAGGCTGTTGAACTCCATATCGAGCCCTTCCTCGCTCGACTTGCGGGTGTAGATCGCGCAGCGCAGGCGGCGGACGGGTTCGGGCTTGGTGCGGCTCATGGGTTCGGCCCTCCGCTTGCGCTCCGGGCGTTCGTCGCTGCCATCAATCCACCGGATCGATGGCCGGCCTTCGGCCGCCGCGCCTCACCCTCC
>NZ_WYDP01000075.1 GCF_009904055.1 Rubellimicrobium sp. CFH 75288
GGCGGCGGGATGCGTCCCGCGGGCGGCCGGGCCCTCTCGCGCGTGCGGGCTGGTGCACGGCTTCGGACACCCGGTGGGCCCGCCCTTCCCGGGCCCTGTAAAGAGCAGCGCGCCGCCCCTGCCCCCGCGGGGGGAGCGGAAAGGGCCTGTCCCGGCAGCGCCCGCGCCGGAGAGGCGCGGGGCTGCGGCGCGCAGGGCCCCGAAGGGGAGGACCCGCGACAGGACAGGACCTGCCACAGGAGAGGTTAAGATCGGGTTAACGCCCCCCGCCGCGAGCACCCGTCCGGGCCCCCATCCCCCGCCCCGTGGCGCCGGAGCCACAGGGCCCGCACCGGAGGCCGGAAAGCCTGCCGCCCGCCCGCCGGTCCCGCCGCGTCGGC
>NZ_WYDP01000076.1 GCF_009904055.1 Rubellimicrobium sp. CFH 75288
TCGAAGCGGACGGGCACGTCGAATTCGAAACCGGCCGTGATGGCGACGCCAGCGGCCGGGGCGGTTGTGAAGATGATGAGGCCGGTGGTGGTATCGACGTTCCAGCCGGACATCTGCTCGACCCCGTTCAGGGCGATGCGGACAGTGCCGGCCACCGGCTTGGCAATGGCACGGGTCCAGCTTTGCTCGCCGGAAGTATAGCGCTTCAGCAGGGCGAAGGTGGTGACAGCACCATTGCCGGTGCCGAGGGGCTGGTCGGTCGGGCTCGGGGTCTGCGACGGCAGGCAGGACTTGAAGTCGGCCCAGTCCTTGAA
>NZ_WYDP01000077.1 GCF_009904055.1 Rubellimicrobium sp. CFH 75288
CCCATGCCCTGGACCGACGCCTGCGCCACCGACGCCATCGAGGAGGAGGACGTGATCCGCTGGGACCACGGGGGGCGGACCTATGCCCTCTACCGCTCCCCGGACGACCAGTTCTTCTGCACCGACGGGCTGTGCACCCACGAGCAGGTCCACCTCGCCGACGGGCTGGTGATGGACCACATCATCGAATGCCCCAAGCACAACGGCCAGTTCGACTACCGCACCGGTGCGCCGCTGCGCGCCCCCGTCTGCACCGCCCTGCGTACCTACCCCGTCCGGGTCGAAGGCACCCGCGTGCTCGTGGACCT
>NZ_WYDP01000078.1 GCF_009904055.1 Rubellimicrobium sp. CFH 75288
ACGCTCCAGCCGTCCGTCCGCATCTCCCGGGCGAGCCGCACCATCCGCCCCTCCCAGGGCACCATGGGCCAGGGGCGGTCGGAGAGGCCGGAGTAGTGGGGCTCGCCCAGGAAGCGTAGCCGCTCTTCTGCCTGCTTGAGGACTCGCGCGAACTCCATACCTATCTTTCCTTCGTGTAGCTAAGACAGAGGGCCTCGAGGTCCTCCCGCCGCTCGTACCGGAACCTCCGAGGGTGGGTGGGGTCGTAGATCTGCTCCTCTACCCGGGCCACCCTCTTGCCGGGGAAGAAG
>NZ_WYDP01000079.1 GCF_009904055.1 Rubellimicrobium sp. CFH 75288
GGTGCTCAAGCCCCCGGGGGCCTACGGGGCGGACATCGCCGTGGGGGACGGGCAGAGCCTGGGGCTGCCCATGGGCTTTGGCGGGCCCCACTTTGGCTACCTGGCCACGAAGAAGGCCTTTGTGCGCCAGATCCCCGGACGGCTGGTCTCGGAGACGGTGGACGCGGAGGGGAGGCGGGGCTTCATCCTCACCCTCCAGGCCCGGGAGCAGTACATCCGCCGGGCCAAGGCCAAGAGCAACATCACCACCAACGCCCAGCTCACC
>NZ_WYDP01000008.1 GCF_009904055.1 Rubellimicrobium sp. CFH 75288
GCCGTTCAGGACCACGAGGCGGTCGGCCAGCGTCAGCGCCTCGAGCTGGTCGTGGGTGACATAGAGCGAGGTCGTGCGCAGGCGGCGCTGGAGCTGGCGGATCTCGACCCGCATCTGGACGCGCAGCTTGGCGTCGAGATTGGAGAGCGGCTCGTCGAACAGGAAGGCGGCGGGCTCCCGGACAAGGGCGCGGCCCATGGCGACGCGCTGGCGCTGGCCGCCCGAGAGCTGGCGCGGCTTGCGGTCGAGGAAGCGGTCGATTTCGAGCATCCGGGCCGCCTCGCGCACGCGGCGGTCGATCTCAATGCGGGGCACGCGGCGGTTGCGCAGCCCGTAGGCGAGGTTGTTGTAGACGCTCATGTGGGGATAGAGCGCGTAGTTCTGGAACACCATGGCGATGTCGCGCTGGGCGGGCTCGAGCGCGTTGACGACGCGGTCCCCGATGCGCAGCGTGCCGGAGGTGATGGTCTCGAGCCCCGCGACCATGCGCAGCAGCGTGGACTTGCCGCAGCCCGAGGGGCCGACGAGGACGATCATCTCGCCGTCGGCCACCTTGAGGCTGACGCCTTCGACGGCGCGGACACCGCCGGGATAGGTCTTGTGGAGATCGTCCATCGCGATGGAGGCCACGGGCTACTTCTCCGTCTCGGTCAGGCCCTTCACGAACAGGCGCTGCATGAACAGGATCACGAGGACCGGGGGCAGGGCGGCCATCACCACGGTGGCCATGACGAGGTGCCACAGCGGCTCCTGCTCGCCGCCGCGGGCCATGCGCTGGATGCCCATGACGATGGTGAAGTAGTCCGGGTCGGTCGTGATGAGGAGCGGCCAGAGATACTGGTTCCAGCCGTAGATGAACATGATGACGAAGAGCGCCGCGATGTTGGTGACCGACAGGGGCACGAGGATGTCGCGGAAGAACTTCATCGGGCCCGCGCCGTCCACCCGTGCGGCCTCCATCAGCTCCTCGGGGACGGTCATGAAGAACTGGCGGAACAGGAAGGTCGCGGTGGCCGAGGCGATCAGCGGGATCGACAGGCCCGCGAAGCTGTTGAGCATGCCGAGATCGGCCACGACCTGGAAGGTGGGGACGATGCGCACCTCGACCGGCAGCATCAGGGTCAGGAAGATGATCCAGAAGAAGAACAGCCGGAAGGGGAAGCGGAAATAGACGATGGCGAAGGCCGAGAGCAGCGAGATCGCGATCTTGCCCAGCGCGATCGTCATGGCCATGACGAAGCTGTTCCAGAGCATCCCGCCGATGGGCGGCGTGCCCGCGCGCGAGCGCCCCTCGACGATGACGGTGCGGTAGTTCTCCCAGCCCTCGGCGCCGGGCAGCAGCGGCATCACGCCGCGCACGAAGGTGCCCGCCGGATGGGTGGAGGCGACAATGGCGACATAGACCGGAAAGGCGACCAGCGCAACGCCCAGGATCAGGATGGCATGGGCGAGGATGTCGGCCCAGCGGCTGTTCTCGACCATCAGTAGTTCACCCGCCGCTCGATGTAGCGGAACTGGATCACCGTGAGCACGATCACGATGGCCATGAGGATGACCGACTGCGCGGCCGAGGAGCCGAGGTTCAGGTTCACGAAGCCGTCGCGATAGACCTTGTAGACGAGGATCGTGGTCGCCTGGGACGGGCCGCCCTCGGTGGTGGCGTGGATGACGCCGAAGGTATCGAACATCGCATAGACCACGTTCACCACGAGCAGAAAGAACGTCACGGGCGACAGCAGGGGAAAGACGATCGTCCAGAACCGCTTGAACCGACCCGCGCCGTCGATGGCCGCCGCCTCGATCAGCGACTGGGGCACGGATTGCAGACCGGCGAGAAAGAACAGGAAGTTGTAGCTGATCTGCTTCCAGGCCGCCGCCACGATCACGAGGATCATCGCATCGGTGCCCGAGGCGCGGTGGTTCCAGTCGTAGCCCAGCCCCCGCAGGACGTAGGGAAGGATGCCGATGGAGGGGTTGAAGATGAACCACCACAGCACCCCCGCGATGGCCGGGGCCACCGCATAGGGCCAGACGAGCAGCGTCGTGTAGGTGTCGCGCGACCGGATCATGCGGTTGACCATCACCGCGAACAGCAGCGCGAGCGACATGGACAGCGCCGTGGTCCCGAGGCTGAACCAGAACGTGACCACGAGCGCGTTGTGGTAGAGCGGATCGGCCAGCAGGCGGGCGAAGTTGTCGAGGCCCACGAACTGGGTGCTGAGGCCGAACACGTCCTGGCGGAGCACCGACTGCCAGAGCGCCTGACTGGCCGGCCAGATGAAGAAGACCAGCGTGATCGCCACCTGCGGCGCGAGCAGGGCGAGGGGAAGCCAGAGGCCGGGAAAGGTGGTCCGCTTGGTCTGCATGGGAGGTGGGGAGGCAGGATGCCCCCGGCCGGGCGGCCGGGGGCAGAGCCGGTCAGTTCATCGCCGATTCGAAGTCGCGCAGCAGGACGTTGCCGCGGCTCACCGCATCGTCGGCGGCCTGCTGGCCGGACTTGGTGCCCGCCATCACGGCCTCCATCTCCTCGGAGATGATGTCGCGGATCTGCACGAAGTTGCCGAAGCGCAGGCCGCGCGAGTTTTCCGTCGGCGGGTTCAGGGTCATCTGGCGGATGGAAATGTCGGAGCCCGGATTCTCCTCGTAGAAGCCCGCCTCGCGCGTCAGGTCATAGGCGGCCTGCGTGATGGGCAGGTAGCCCGTCTCCTGGTGCCAGCGGGCCTGGACCTCGGGCTCGGAGAGGTATTCGAAGAAGCGCGCCACGGCGGCGTATTCCTCGTCCTCGTGGCCCTGGAACACCCAGAGGGTCGCGCCGCCGATGATCGAGTTCTGGGGCGCACCCTCGACGTCGTCGTAGTAGGGCAGGAAGGCGAAGCCCACCTCGAAGTCCGAGTTCGCGAGCACGCCCGCCCGGCTGGCCGAGGAGGCGAACACCATCGCGCATTCGCCGGCATAGAAGGCGGGCAGGGCATCGGGGCCCGAGCCGGGCCCGCCCCAGCGGAAGGCGCCTGCATCGGCCCAGCGCTTGAGGTTGTCCCAGTGGCGCGCGACGAGGTCGTTGTTGAACACGAGTTCGGTGTCGAAGCCCTCGAAACCGTTGGCGCGGGTGCCGAGCGGAATGTTGTGCCAGGCCGAGAAGTTCTCGAGATGGACCCAGCTCGGCCAGGAGGTGGTGAAGCCGCAGGGCGCGGCGCCCGATTCGAGGATCTGGAGCGAGGCCGCTTCCATCTCGTCCCAGGTCTCGGGCGGGGAATCGGGGTCGAGGCCCGCGGCCTCGAAGATGTCGCGGTTGATGTAGAGGATGGGGGTCGAGGAGTTGAAGGGGAAGGAGAGCATGTTGCCCTCCGGGTCGGTGTAGTAGCTGACCACCGCCGGCAGGTAGGCTTCCGGGTCGAAGGTCGCGCCGTGATCGGCCATCAGCTGGTAGATCGGGTAGATCGCGCCCCGGGCCGCCATCATGGTGCCCGTGCCGACCTCGAACACCTGGACGATGTGCGGCTGCTGGCCGGCGCGGAAGGCAGCCATCGCGCCGGTCATGGTCTCGGTGTAGTCGCCGCGATAGCTGGGCCGGACCGTGACCTCGTCCTGGCTGTCGTTGAACGCCTGCGCGACGGCCTCGAGCTTCTCGCCCAGTTCGCCGCCCATGGCATGCCACCAGTCGATCGTGACCTCCGCCCGGACCGCGGCGGGCGCGGCAAGGCAAAGGATCACGGTCGGGATCAGGCCCCTGCGGTGCATCGTGCATCTCCCTGTGCTGGCGCGGCCCTGCCTGCGGAGGAGACAGGCGCCGCCATCGGGGAGTGCCTTGCGCGAGGACCGTAACAGGAGCGTAACAGGACAGGCTGTCGTGGCGTCAACGTCAGAAGGCAAGAAGGGGCGCCGGAACCGGCACCCCTCCTGCGGACGCTCCCGTAGGGCTCACACCCAGTAGGCGGGTGCGCCGTAATGGCCGTGAAGCCGCTCCTCGTAGGCGCGGTCGCGGTACCAGTCGTCGCGACGCGCCGGCGCGCCGCGAAGCTGCTCCTCGGTGATGTCCGTGCGATAGCCGCCGAGTCGCGTGTCGTAGCGCAGCTTGTTCCAGGGGATGGGGTAGTACTCCTCGCCCAGACCCAGGAAGCCGCCGAAGGACATGACGGCATAGCCGATCTTGCCGGACTGCTTGTCGATCACGAGGTGGTCGATGGTGCCGACATGGCGGTCGTCCAGACCATAGACGGCGGTGCCGTTCACACGGTCGGACGTGATGACGTTGCTGTCGGACTGGCCGTAATCGAACATGGTCCGCCCTCCTGATTTGCGTTGCAGACGGGGAGACAACGCCCCCCGATCTGGGGCGTTCCGCCGGACCGGTTCACGCAGGCGGGAGGAAAGGACCCGTGCGGCACGCGGCAGGGCAGTCCGGGGGGCTTCCGCGACGCGGCAAGGGCCGCCCGGAGCGGGTTGACGTGCCCCCTCGGCGCATCGTAGCTGCGGGGAGGGGGCCGTTAGCTCAGTTGGTAGAGCAACTGACTTTTAATCAGTTGGTCGCTGGTTCGAGTCCAGCACGGCTCACCATCAACCGTCCATCAGTGCGGCCCGCAGGCCGGGTCGCCACTCGTGCGTGCCGGGGGAGAGCACCCCGAAACCGGCGCGCAGGGCCCAGTGGCACCAGCCCATGCCATGCGCTTCCGCGGCCCGCCGGACCGCCTCGATCCAGCGCCGCCGGGCCGCGGGCGGGGCGGCTTCCGTGACGCCGAACTCGCCCAGAAGCACCGGCCCGTCGGTCCGGGCGGCCCGGGCGATGGCCGCCTCCAGCGCCGCGCGCTCCTGCGGAGTGCCCCAGCCGCGACGAGGATGGCGCACCGGCAGCCAGTCGGCCTGCTGATGGGTGAAGGCAAACGGCTCGTAGAAGTGGAAGGTCAGAGCGATGCGGGGTCCGGGCCGGGGAAGCGCGGCCACCTGCTCGGCGGCGCTGTGATCCGGGCCGCCCAGGACGATCCACCGGTCGGGGTGGGACGGTCGGAGCACGGCCAGGAGCGAGGCCCAGAGCCGCTGAAGTTCGACGGCGCCGAGCCGCCCGCGCGGCTCGTTGAGAAGCTCGAAGATCAGCCCGTCCGGAGCCCCCCGGAAGCGGTCGGCGATCTCGGCCCAGATGGCCGCCGCCACAGGGCCGTATCGTTCGGGGTCCTCCATGAGGGCGTCGAAATGGTGCAGGTCCAGGATCACGTTCAGTCCCAGCGACAGGACCGCCTCCACGATCTGCTCCACGCGGTTCATCAGCGACGGCCGGACGCGGCCGTCCCAATGGGCCGCAAAGCGCACAGGAAGGCGCACCGTGTCGAAACCGGCCTGCGCGATCCAGCGCAGGTCGCCGTCGCTCACGGGGGGACCCCAATCCCCCTCGCAAGGCGCATCGAGCGTGTTCCCGAGGCTGATGCCGCGGCGCACGGGAAACGGAACGGGGTCCTGCATCAGGGACAGGCCCCATCGCGCCGACAATGGCTGTTGCCGGAACAGGGTCTACACCCATAGGGAGAGTGACGCGGCATGGCCGATCCGGTTATGCGGGCTTTGGAGCAAGAGGAGGCGCGACGATCGTGGACCAGCCCAATCATCCGGGCGAGATCGAGCGGCTGATGCGCCTGGCGGAGTCGGGGCTGGACGTTTCGTCGCGCATTCCGGAACTCGACGATCTCTGCCGGGATGCCCGGGACCATTTCGGCACGCGGATCGCGGCTGTCACGATGCTGACACGCGACCTCCAGATCCTCAAGGCCCGCGCAGGAACGGAGATCGAGGCGGTGCCGCGGCACCTCGCGTTCTGCAATGTCACGATCCTGTCCGAAAAGGTCATGGTCGTCGCGGACACGCTCGAGGACCCGCGGTTCCGCGATCATCCCATGGTCACGGGAGAGCCGTTCGTCCGGTTCTATGCCGGCGCCCCGCTCGTCTATTCGCCGGATCTGGTCCTCGGAGCGTTCTGCCTGACAGACGGCAAGCCCCGGACCTTCTCGCTGGGCGACAGGGCGGAACTGACCGCCTATGCCGAAGCCGCGGTGTCGATCCTGGTGGAATCGTTGGACCGTCCGGCAGCAGTCGGCGGCCGAGCGCCTTGAGCGGCGACGCCGCCGCATCGGCCGTCGCGCCCAATGCCCGCGACGCCCGCTTCCGCGGAGCCCGCGGCCGGCTGACGCTGCGGATCGTCCTGCTTGCGATCCTGTCGGCCTTCGGGCTGGGCCTGGCCGGGCTGATGGTGTGGCTGGGGCTGGACCGCTGGAGCGACTATCGCCTCTACAGCCATCAGCTGCGGGTCGAGGAAACGCGTTTTGCCCTGCGCGACAGCCTGCTGGCGGCGGAACAGGCGGCGCTGGACCTCGCCGTGCTCGCCTATGGCGGCGAACCGGAGCGCGATCCCGCCGACGACCTCGCCCGTGCCGCGGCAAGCCTCGAGGCGACGCTCGGCTCGCTCGCTGCAGCCGATCTGCCGGGCGGGGCCGACATCGCGGTGGCCGTCGCGGAGAAGATGGCGCGGCTCGGGACGATCAGGGTAGAACTCGCCTCCACCCCGGCCCGCGACGATCGCGAGCTGGCCGAGCGGGCGGCGGATCTGCGGGCGCTGGCGCTCGATCTGAGGTCGCTGCGGATGCGGATCCTGCGCGCCGTCGGGGTGCCCGACGTGGCGATGGGGGTGGTGCACCTGTTTCGCAACTACGCGCTGCAGGTCCACGACACGATCCACGCCAACGCGGCCGCCTATCTGTCGATCCTGACCGGCCTGCGGACGCCCTCGGCGGCCGAGCTCACGCTTCTGTCGCGGGAGACCACGCGCTCGCGCTTCGCGGCTCCGACCTTCATCGATCTGGTGGATGCCGATCCGATCATGGCCGGCACGACGGCCTCGGACCTCGTGGACTTCATCGAATCCGAGTACATCCCCGCCGAGGAGGCCATCCTGCAGGGCATCCGCGCGGGCGCGGTGAGCCCGGACACCGTCGCAGGCTGGATCGCCGCCGTCCGTCAGGTGGACGAGCTGACGCGCCGGATGCTGGCCGCCACCGACGAGGCGGCACGCCGGCATCTGGGAGAGCGCCTCGCCGCGGAATGGAGGGCGCTGGTGGCGTCGCTTCTGGTCTCGGGCGGGGTGCTGGTCGCTTACCTGCTGTGCGCGGCGCTGATCGTGCGGCGCGTCGTGGGACCCCTGGGGGAGATGCGGCGGACGATGCTGCGTCTGGCCGAGGGCGACCTGCGTCCCGTGGGTGTGCTGCGCACGCCGTTGGCGGACCTGCTGGCGATGAACGACGCGCTGCGCGTGTTCCGCATCAACGCAGTCCGGCGCGAGCGGCTCCAGCAGGAGCGGCTGGAACTGCATGCCCGGATTGCCGCCGCGGCGCGGGAGATGCGGGCCGATCTCGAAGCAGCGGCTCTGGTCCAGCTGTCGCAGCTTCCGCCGCCGGGGCATCTCGGCGGCTTCCGGTTCGACACCTACTTCCGCGCCTCCCGTCTGCTGGGCGGCGACACGTTCGACTTCTTCCGGCTGTCCGACGGCCGGGTGGCCCTGTTTCAGGTGGATGTGGCAGGGCATGGCGCCGCGGCAAGCCTGGTCTCGGTGGCCGCCCATATCGCGCTGCGCCGTGCCCTCGACGCGCTCGGCCCGGAGGAGGGGCCGGCGCAGGCCATGGAGGACGTGAACCGGGGCTGGCGCGAGGATCTGCCCTATTTCACCGCGCTGGCCGCCGTGCTGGACGGCCGCACCGGCGAAGGCTCGCTGGTGCAGGCGGGACATCCCTATCCCGTCCTGCTCGGGTCCGGGGCACCGCCCGCCCGCCTGGGCGAGGGCGGCGTGCCGGTGGGGGTGGTCCCGGAGCCCGGCTGGCGCGACATCCCCTTCACCCTGCGCGCCGGCGAGCGGCTCCTGGTCTTTTCGGACGGGATCTACGACGTGCAGGACGACACCGGATCGATCTTCGGCGAGGATCGGTTCATGGATCTGGTCGGACGGCTGAGCGCCCTGCCGTCGGAGGATCTGATCGCCGGCATCGAGGCGGCCTTGCGCAACTGGTCCGCGGCTGATGAGATGTTCGACGACATCAGCCTGGTGGTGGTCGAGAGGGTCTGACCGGGATGCAGACAGAGGAGACGGTGCAGGACGGCGTACTGGTGGTCGGGGTGCGCGTGCCCCGGCTCGAGGCGAGCAATGCGCCGGAGTTCCGCCGCACCCTGATCGAGCGGATCGAGGCCGGACACCAGCAGATCGTCATCGATCTGGCACAGGTGCAGTTCATCGACAGCTCGGCGCTGGGCGCCCTGATCGGGGCCGTCAAGCGCATGGGAGCGCTGGGCACCATCGCCCTGGCCGCCCCCAACGGAACCCTGTCGAGGCTGCTGACGCTGACGCGGATGGACAAGGTCTTTCCCATCACGGAGACGGTGGAGGACGCCGTGGCCAAGCTTGCCTCCTGATCCGTCGGCAGACGCCATGGCCGGCCAGCGCCTGAGGGTCCGCCGCCACCTCGCCTGCGTGGCTCCGGCCGCGATGGCCTCGCGCGACTTCGCGCGGCTTCACCTCGACGAGGAGGGAGCCTCGTCGGTCGAGCTGGCCGTGGCCGAGACGCTGACGAACGCCATCAAGCACGGACAGGTGCGGGGGCGTGACGACACGGACCTGGTCCTGTCGCTCGATGTCGATCCCGAATGGCTGACCGTCGAGATCTTCGATCATGTCCCCCTGGTCCCGGACGGGCTGCTGCAGGCCGCGGGCGAGCAGGCGCTGGAGATCGATCCGGAAGACTTGGTGAACCTGTCCGAAAGCGGGCGCGGTCTCGCTCTCATCGTCCTGTCGATGGACGAGGTGTCGCTGCACACGACGCCGGACCGTTTCAGCCTGCGGATGCGCAAGCGCCTCGGCTGAGGCCGTTCAGAACGTGTTGATCGAGAAACCGACGAACGTGTCGCCGCTCACGAAGCGGTGGCCGAGCCGCAGCCGCACGGGCGATTCGCCGAGCCGGTAGCCGAGGACCGCCGCCGTCTCCCGATAATCGGCATTGTCGCCCTGCACGGTCAGGGCGGCCGAGAGACCCGTGCCCGCATGGGAGGTCTCGGCCAGGAGAAGATACTCGGCCCTGATGCTGTTGACGTCGGCCAGCGTGAAGATCCCGCCCCATTCCGTGGGGGTCCAGCGCTCGAGCGCCAGGCGCAGGCCGGCCTCCCCCTCACCCGGTCGGTCTTCCCAGCGCAGCGAGGGGCCGGCCTTGAGGACGAACCCGCCGCCGAGCGGGACGCTTCGGCTCAGGAAGGCGGTTGCGGCGGACCCTTCGTCCCATTCCGACCAGCCGAGCGCGATGCCATGCTCCCCCCTCTGGATGCTGGCCACGGCGCTCGAGGCAGAGGGCGCGAAGTCGAACTGCAGGTATTCCCCGTCGGCGCTCGCGCCCTGCGCGACTCCGAACGCCAGGAGGGCAAGACCGAGCGGACGAAGCCCCATGCATCCCTCTCCGCACCGACGCCGCCGAGGATCGCACCAATGGGGAGGCGGCTGAACACGCGCATGACGAAGGGAGGCTCCGGCGCCTGCGGATGTGGCGCAGCAGTCACAGCCCTGTCGGGCGTTCCGTCCGAACATGGCCGTGCCACATTCCCGTTCTTTACCAACAACCGGGGGTTGTTCGTCGGAGAGGTTCTGTCGGGTGACATCGCAACAGGGATCGGAGCGTCCCCTGGTGACGCGCTTCGAACGCCAGGAGCCGTGGACCCATGCGGATCACGGGCCGCTCCACGTGGCGTTGTGGCAGTTCCTGGCCACGGCCAGTCTCGTCTTCGGGACGTGGTACATCGTCTGGCGCTGGACCTCCTCGCTCAATCCCGATGCGCTGTGGTTCTCCGTGCCGCTTGCCGTCGCCGAGACGCTCGCCTTCATCGGGCTGGTTCTCTACACCGTGAACCTCTGGACGCCGCGCTCGCCCCGGCCGGGTCCGCTTCCGGTCACGGCGGGCGACATCCTCGGGGAGACCGACGGACCGGGCGGGGACCGGCCGCTCGCCGTGGACATCTTCTTTGCAACCTACAACGAGGACCCCGAACTCGTGCGGCTGGGCCTGCAGGATGCACGCCGCCTCGACTATCCGGCCGCGCTCGACCTGCGGGTGCACGTCCTCGACGACGGCCGACGGCCCGCCATGGCACAGGTCGCGGCCGAGGAGGGGGCGAACTACATCACGCGCTCCGACAATGTCGGCTACAAGGCCGGCAACCTCCGCAACGCGATGGACAACACCGGCGGCGACCTCATCGTGATCTGCGATGCGGACACCCGGCTGTTCCCGGACTTCCTGACCGAGACGCTGGGCTATTTCCGCGATCCCAAGGTCGCCTGGGTGCAGACGCCGCAATGGTTCTGGGACATCCCGCCCGGTGTCCCGCTTGCGGTGTGGCTGTCGCGCCGGCTCGGGCGGGCCGGGGCGTGGCTGGGTCGCGCCGTGGAGCGGATCGTCGGACCGGTCCGGCTGGGCGAGGACCCGTTCGGCAACGATCCGCAGATGTTCTACGACTTCATCCAGCACCGGCGGAACTGGGCCAATGCCTCGTTCTGCTGCGGGGCGGCATCGGTCCACCGGCGCGAGGCGCTCATGGAGGTGGCGATCCGCAGCTGGACCCGGCGGATCGAGGACGTCTCGCGCCGGGAGGAGCGCCAGACCGCGCGCCTGACGGGCGAGTCGGCCCTCTACGACGCCGTGCGCGACACCGCCCGCATGAGCCGCGCGCGCGAGACCGATTTCACTCCCTTCAAGCTGCACGTGTCGGAGGATCTCTACACCTCCATCCAGATGCACAGCGACCGCGAGCGCGGCTGGAAATCCGTCATGCACCCCAAGGTCGTGTCGCGGATGATGTCGCCCAACGACCTGCTGAGCTGGTCGATCCAGCGCTTCAAGTATGCGGGCGGCACGCTCGACATCCTGCGCAACGACAATCCGCTGCTGCGCCGCGGCCTGACGGGGCCCCAGAAGCTGATGTATGCGGCCACCTTCTATTCCTACCTGTCGCCGCTGTGGAACATCGTGTTCCTTGTTGCGCCCATCGTCTTCCTGTTCACGGGCATCGCGCCTCTCCGCACCTACTCGCTCGAGTTCTTCCTGCACATCATCCCGTTCCTCCTGCTCAACGAGATGGCGCAGCTCGTGGGGCTCTGGGGCACGTCGGTCATGCGGGGCCGGCGCTGGTACATGGCGATGTTCCCGCTCAATCTCGGCGCGCTCTGGGCCGTCCTGCGCGGCCAGCGGATCGCCTTTCCGGTGACACCCAAGGATCGCGCGTCGGGCCGGTTCCTCCGGCTGGTGCGCTGGCAGATCGCGTTCGTCATCATGATCGTCGCAAGCCTTGCGGTGGGCTGGATCTCGTTCCTTCAGGGCGAACCCGGCTTCTCGCTGGGCGCGATCATCGCCAACACGCTGTGGAGCGTGAACAACCTGCTGTCGCTTCTGGTGGTCATCCGGGCGGCGCTGTGGACGCCCGACCCCGTCCACGATCTTCCGGTCATGGAAAGGTTTCGCGATGCGGAAGCGTAGTGCCCTGCATGCGGCGCGTGGACAGATCGCCTGGATTCTCGCGCTCATCGTCTCGACCGCGATCGTCGTGCGGCTCGAGCATGTGAGCTTCGAGGCGGAGCGCTCGGCCCTCGTCTCCAACCCGTTCTCGGGACAGGAGTCGGACCCTGTCGCGCTGCTGGCGCGAACGCGCGAGGCGGCGTCCCGCGGCGATACCGGTCTGGCACAGCACGCCACCGCACTGGCCCTGGCGCTGGCCCGGGCACCCGGCGACCCTGTCCTTGCCGCCGAGGCGCGTGCCATCCGCAGCGAAGCGGAAGCGCGCCTGGCCGGACGGGAGGACCCGGTTCTCGCGGCGGCGGCAGCCCTGCTGGGAGAGGTCCTCGGCCCCGACTGAGGGGGGCAGGAAAAGGGTTGCACGAGGGCCTGCAATCCGTATCGTCCCAAAATGTCAGACAACTGACAAATCGGGCTGAACGGGAACCGGCCCGAGGCAGCGGACCCGGAGCGCGCAGGGAGCCGCGGGCCGACAGAACGGGCGCGTCAGGAGGGTTGCACATCATGTTGCTCAATGGATCGGGCCTGCCCGCACGGGCCGGCGCGCTGGCCCTGTCGATCGCCCTTGCGGCGCCTGCCTTCGCGGAGACCTTTGTCTCGGCGCCGGGTGAGAGCACCAGCGGCGCCTATCTCGACTATATGCGCACGGTCTATGCCCGCGCCGGCTTTCCGGAGATGATCCAGCTTCCGCTCACCTCGTTCGACAACGAATACGAGCTGCACGGGATGGCGGCCGAATCGTTGGAGCAGTCGGAGGACGGGCTGACCTGGACCTTCCGCCTGCGCGAGGGCCTGGTCTTCAGCGACGGCGAGCCGCTGACGGCCGAGGACTACGTGTTTGCGCTCCAGCGGGCGGCGTCCACGGGCTACGATTTCGGCTGGTACTGGGACTTTGCCGGCGGCATCGCGAACTGGAAGGCGGTGGCGGAGGAGGGCGCGGACCCCTCCACGCTGGGCGTGCGCGCAGTGGACGACCTGACCATCGAGGTCACGACCGAGACGCCCAAGCCCTACCTGCCGTCGGTGGTCAGCCTCTGGTATCCGGTCCCCAAGCACGTCTGGGACGAGCACGGCGACAACTACGCCACCAACGTGGACACGATCGTGGCATCCGGTGCCTTCACGGTCGAGAGCTGGGAGAAGTCCAACAACTCGATGGTCCTCGTCCGCAACCCCACCTACAACGGCCCCTGGCCATCGCAGGTGGATCGCGTGGAGATCGACCCCACGCTCGGGGCGCCCGAGGTCGGCCTGCCGGCCTTCATGGCGGGCGAGGTGGACTTCACGCCCCTCAACGCCGGCCAGATCCCCTTCGTTGAGGGCCGGATGCCCGAGGCGGTGCGTCAGAACGCGATCTTTGCCACATCCTATATCGCCTTCGACATGGACTCGCCGCCCTTCGACAACGTCGATGTGCGTAAGGCCCTCTACTACGCCGTGGACCGCGAGGAGATGACCGAGACGGTGCTGCGCAACCTCGCCATCCCCGCCGGCTCCATCCTGCCTCCCTCCTATCCGGGCTTCTCGGAGGAGATCGCGGCGCAGGCGGTGTTCGATCCCGAGCGGGCGCGGGAGCATCTCGCCGCGGCAGGCTATCCGAACGGCGAGGGCTTCCCCGAGGTCGAGATCTGGTATCGAGATCAGGGCGGCTACAACGGCGCCATCACCGCGCCCATGCTCCAGTACCTGCAGGCCGAGTTCGCCGAGCATCTGGGCATCACGATGAACATCCGGGTCATGCCGATCCAGGACTGGATGAACGCCATGCTGAACAGGGAGAACAACCTGTTCCTGGCCCCCTACGAATACGACTACATCGACCCGTCGAACTTCTACGGCATCTTCTACAACGGCGGGCGGCATCATCACCACGTTCCGGAATACGATGCGCTCGTGGCCGCAGCCGACGCCAATCCCGTCTGGGAGGAGCGGGTGGATCTCTACCGGCAGGCCGAGCAGGTGATGATCGACAACGCCTCCATCGTGCCGCTCGTCCATCCGATCCAGATGTTCGCGGTCAGCGACCGGCTCTCCGGCCCCTCGGTCGAGCCGAACTCGCAAGGGATGACGCCGATGAGCCGGCTCGTCCCCTATTTCTACGCCCATCTCGAGGTGGAGGAATGATCGCGTGGGGCCCGGCCAGCCGTGGACCGGGCCCCGCCGCCGGACCGGCCCCAGCGCCTGCGGCCCTTCTGGAGATCGAGGATCTGGAGGTTTCGTTTCCGCAGGCGGAGGGGATCGTGCGGGCCGTGCGGGGGGCCTCGCTGCGCGTGCCGGCCGGCGGCTCGCTGGGACTCGTGGGCGAGTCCGGGTCGGGCAAGTCCGTGACCTGCATGGCCGCGCTGCGCCTCCTCCGCGAGCCGCCGGCGCGGCTGCGGGCGCGGCGGCTGGACCTCGACGGCATGGCGGTGCTGGAGGCGGACCGGCGGACGCTGGCGCGGATGCGCGGCGGGGTCGCGGCCATGGTCTTTCAGGACCCCATGACCGCGTTCGATCCCGTCTTCACCATCGGCTACCAGATCGTCGAGACGATCCGCGCGCACCGGCGGGCGAGCCGCAGGGAGGCCCGCGAAGAAGCCGAGGCGCTGCTGCGGCGGGTCGAGATCCGCCGGCCGGACGCGGTGGCGGACCTCTATCCCCATCAGCTCTCTGGCGGGATGCTCCAGCGGGCGATGATCGCAATGGCCCTGTCCTGCCGTCCCCGCCTGCTGATCGCGGACGAGCCGACCACCGCCCTCGATGTCACCGTGCAGGCGCAGATCCTCCACCTCATCAAGGCCCTGCAGGACGAGTTCGGCATGGCGCTCGTGATGGTCACGCACGACCTGGGCGTGGTCGCGGAGACCTGCGAGCATGTCACCGTCATGTATGGCGGGCGGGTCATGGAAACGGCTCCGGTCGCGCAGATCTTCGACGACCCGCGTCATCCCTATACGCGTGCGCTGCTGGCCTCCGTGCCGGGCCGTGTGCCCGGCCGCCGGCGCCTGACCGAGATCCCCGGCGCCTCGCCCGACCCGCTGGATCCGCCGTCGGGCTGCCCCTTCCATCCCCGCTGCGCCCTCGCCGATGCGCGCTGCGCGCGCGAGATGCCCACCATGACCGCCACGGGGCGGGAGGCCCGGGCCGCCTGCTGGAGGCTGCCCTGATGCAGCCGGCGCTCGAGCTTCGGACCCTGTGCAAGACCTTCACGCTGCGCTCGGGCTTCGGACCCTTCGCGCGGACGGAACGCCTTCATGCCCTCGTGGACGTGGACCTGATGCTGCCGCCGCGCAGCATCGTCGCGCTGGTGGGGGAGAGCGGATCGGGCAAGACCACGGCCGGTCTCGTGGCCCTGCGGCTTCTGGAGCCGAGCGCGGGTCGCATCCTGATCGAGGGCGAGGACATCACCGACCTGCCGCCTGCGCGGTTGCGGCCGTTCCGGCGCCGGATGCAGGTCGTGTTCCAGGACAGCTATTCGGCGCTCGATCCGATGTTCACGCTCGCCCGCAGCGTGGCCGAGCCGCTGCGCATCCACGGGATCGGCACCCCGCGCGAGCAGCGGGAGCGCGCGCTCGACTGGCTGGCCCGCGTCGGACTGGCGGGCTACGGCAACCGCTATCCGCACGAACTGTCGGGAGGCCAGCGCCAGCGCGTGGCCATCGCGCGCGCACTCATCCTCGAGCCCCGCATCCTGATCGCGGACGAGCCCACCTCGGCGCTCGACGTCTCGGTCAAGGCGCAGATCATCAACCTTCTCATGGACCTTCAGGCCGAAATGGGCCTGGCGGTCCTGTTCATCAGCCACGACCTCTCGGTGGTCCGCTCGCTCTGCGACCGCGTGGCCGTCATGTGGGGCGGACGGATCGTCGAGCAGGCGCCGACCGAGGCGATCTTCACCCGCGCGCTCCATCCCTATACCCGCACCCTGCTCGAGGCGATCCCCGCCGCGCATCCGTCCGAGCGGCGCGCGCGGCGCTTCCGCGACCGCGCGGAGATCGAGGCCGAAATCCCGCGCCTGCCGTCCGCCGATCTGCCGGGCCGCCCGCCGCCTTCGGCCGAGCCGGTGCTGGTCGAGGTCGAGCCCGGCCATCTGGCCCGCGTTCTGGTCACGTGAGGGGAAAGCGATGCTGTCCTTCATCCTCCGCCGCCTCGTCTCGGTCGCCGTCACCTTCTTCGTGGTCTCGGTGGTCATCTTCGTGATGATGCACTCGATCCCCGGCGGCCCCTTCGACGCCGGCGACATGCCCCTGCCGCCCGCGGTGCGCGAGCGGATGATGGCCCAGTACGGGCTCGATCAGCCGCTCTATGTCCAGTACCTGCGCTACATGGCCGGCGTGCTGCGCTTCGACTTCGGGGTGCCGTTCCAGAGCCCCGGCGAAACGGTCGTCAGCCTCCTGGCCTCGGCCTGGGTCCCCAGCCTCGTGCTCGGCGGGCTCGGCGTGCTGATCGGGGCGCCGCTCGGCATCCTGCTGGGCATGGCAGCCGCCCTGCGCCGCAACAGCTGGGTGGATTACCTGGCCTCGGCGGTGGCCACGCTGGGCCTGACGGTGCCGGTCTTCGTGACCTCGATGCTCCTGATCCTCGTCTTTGCCGTCTGGCTGGGCTGGCTGCCCTCCAGCGGCTGGGGCGAGCCGCGGCGCTGGATCCTGCCCATCGCGGCCTATGCGACCATCCCGATGGCGACCTACGCCCGCTACACCCGCTCGGCGATGCTGGACACGCTCAACCGGCCCTTTGTCACCGTGCTGCGCGCCAAGGGCCTGTCCGAACGGCGCATCGTGTTCGGCCATGTGCTGCGCAACTCGGCCCTGCCGATGGTGACGGTGTTCCTGCCCATGTTCATCGGCACGGCGACGGGTTCGATCTTCGTGGAGGCGATGTTCCGCATCCCCGGACTCGGCTCCTATTTCGTCTCCTCCATCCGCACCCGGGATTACCCGACCGAGATGGCGCTGATGCTGATGCTGACGGTGATGTTCTGCCTCGCCTACCTCATCTCCGACATCCTCTATGCGTGGCTCAACCCGCGCATCCGCACCGGAGGGCGCCGCGAATGACTGCCGAGATCGGCCTCGCGCCGCCCGCGGAGCGCAAGCGGCGACGCGAGCGCAGCCCCCTCTGGTTCGCCTGGCGCCGGTTCTCGGCCAACCGCGCGGCGGTGGTCGGCGGCGCCGTGCTCGGCCTGATCGTCCTGATGGCGCTGCTGGCGCCGCTCATCACGCCGGCGGGACCCAACGAACAGGCTTTCCTGCGCAACGCCTACGAGGGGCCGTCGGCCGCGCACTGGTTCGGCGTGGACGATCTCGGCCGGGACTTCTTCACGCGCATCGTGTACGGCGCGCGGGTCTCGCTCTCGATCGGGTTCGCGGCGGCGTTCTGCGCGGTGCTGATCGGTCTGCCGCTCGGGGCGCTGGCGGGCTATTACGGCGGCTGGATCGACTGGGTGGTGATGCGGGTCATCGAGATCTTCTCCGTCGTCCCGCCGCTGCTCGCCGCGCTCCTGTTCGGCGCCCTGTCTGGCGGGGGGTTCTGGACGATCATCCTCATCGCCGGACTGTTCGGCTGGGTTCAGGTCTGCCTGCTGATCCGCGCGCAGGTCCTTGCCTTCAAGGAAAAGGAATTCGTCCGCGCGGCGCGCGCGCTCGGCGCCTCGCCGGGCTACATCATCCGCCACCACCTCGTGCCCAACGCCATCTCCCCGATCATCGTGGGCTTCGTCCTCGCCATCCCGCTGGCCATGATGCTCGAGGCCTCGCTCAGCTTCCTCGGCGTGGGCGTTCCGCCCCCGACGCCGAGCTGGGGGCAGATGATCAACATCGGGACCAACTTCATGTACTTCTACTGGCATCTCGCCGTGTTTCCGACCGCGGCTCTGGCCGTGACGGTGCTGGCGACCACCCTCTTCGGCGACGGCCTGCGGGACGCGCTGGACCCCACGCTGAAGGGCAGCTGACCATGCCGCATCCCCTGCACGGCCACTTCCTCCTCGACCCGGCCGTCACCTTCCTCAATCACGGCTCCTTCGGTGCCTGCCCTCGTCCCGTCTTCGAGGAGTATCAGGCGTGGCAGCTGCGGCTCGAGCGCCAGCCGGTCGCCTTTCTCGACCCCGTGCGGGGCTATGGCCGCTGGCTCGCCGAGGCGCGCGAGGCGCTCGCGGCGGAGATCGGCGCCGAGGCCGACGACCTCGTGGGCGTGACGAACGCCACCGTCGCGCTCAACATCGTGGCGCGTTCGCTGCCCCTCGGGCCGGGCGACGAGATCCTGACGACCGACCACGAATACGCCGCGCTCGACAAGACCTGGGCCTTCGTCGCCGCCCGTCGCGGGGCCCGCGTCGTGGTCGCGCCCCTCCCCCTGCCGCTCCGGTCGGAGGAGGCCTTCACCGAGGCCATCGAGGCGCGGATGACCTCCCGCACCCGCGTGCTGTTCCTGTCCCACATCACCTCGGCGACCGCGCTGCGCCTGCCTATCGAGCGCATCGTCGCGCGGGCGCGCGAGCGGGGCATCCTCACCGTGGTGGACGGGGCCCATGCGCCCGGCCACATCCCGCTCGACCTGCGGGCGCTCGGCGCAGACTTCTACGCCGGCAACTGCCACAAGTGGCTGATGGCCCCCAAGGGGTCCGCCTTCCTCCACGCGCGCCGCGACCGTCAGGCCCTGCTGTCGCCGCTCGTCGTCAGCCACGGCTGGACGGCCGACCGCGCCGAGCCGGGACCGTTCGGCGGCACCGCCTTCGTGGACAGTTTCGAGATGCAGGGCACCCGGGACCCGGCGGCCTTTCTGGCCGTCCCTGCCGCGATCCGCTTCCGCAGGGAGCACGACTGGGACCGGGTCGCGGAGCGGTGCCGCACCCTCGTGGACGGCGTCGAGGCGCGCATGGCGGAGCTGACGGGACTGTCTCCTCTCTCCGGCCCCGAGTTCCGGGCCCCACAGATGGCCGCGCTGAGGGTCCCGGCCCGGGGCGAGGCGCGCGACCTCCAGGCCAGGCTGCTCGAGCAGCACGGGATCGAGATCCCCTGCTACGACTGGGCGGGGCACCGGATCGTCCGCGTCTCGGCGCAGGGCTACAACGACCGGGACGACATGGACCGGCTCGTTGCGGCGCTCGCGGACATCTTCGCCCTGCCGGCAGCGGCCTGAGCCATGTCGCCCGCCGATCCCGCGCTGGGGCTTCTGGAGCCGCTCGATCCGCGCACCCGCGAGGCCGCGGTGCTCGACGCGCTCGCGGCCATGATCGAGCGCGCGGGTCTGGCGATCGGCGACCGCCTGCCGCCCGAGGTGCAGCTGGCCCAGAGCCTCGGCGTCGGGCGGTCCACGATCCGCGAATCGCTCAAGCGGCTGGAGGGGCTGGGCGTGATCCGCCGGCGGCGCGGCGACGGCACCTATCTGGCCGCTCGCCTTCCGCCCCCGTCTCCGGCCGTCCCGGTCATGGTCCGGCTGGAGGGAGAGGCGCTGCTGCGCCTGCTCGAGGTGCGCCGCGCGATCGAGATCGAGGCGTGCCGCAAGGCTGCCTTGCGCGCCACCCCCCCGCAGCGGGCGCAGATCGCGAGGCTCTGCGACGACCTTCTCGCCATCGTGGAGCGGCGCGGCGAGTATCGCCCCGCCGACATGGCCTTTCACGCCGCCATCGCGGAGGCGTCGGGCAATCCGATGTTCGGTCAGATCCTGTCGCGGCTCGACGCCCTGTTCGAGCGGTCCGCCGAAAGCCCGTTCAGCCGCAGCGCCTTCGGCCTGCGATCCTTTCCGCCGCACCGCGACCTCAGCGACGCCATCCAGCGCGGCGATGCCGACTCGGCCGTCGCCGCCATCGGGGCGATCATCGACACGGTCGAGGAGGAGATCAGGCAGATCATCGCCGAAGGTCCCGCATCGCCCCATCCGCCGAGGGAGGCGCAAGACCATGCGTGATGCCGCCGCGCTCGAGATCCTCCACCGCCGGCTGCTTTGGCTGTCCTGCTGGATGATCCACCATGCCAACCACCTCCGGCCCAAGGCCGAGGGCGACGTCAAGGTGGGCGGCCATCAGGCGTCCTCGGCCTCCTCCGCGGCGATTCTCGCTGCCCTCTACTTCCACGCGCTCCGGCCGGGCGATCGCGTCGCGGTCAAGCCCCATGCCGGTCCGGTCCTCCACGCCATCCTCTACCTGATGGGGCGGCAGACGCGCGAGCGGCTCGAGACCTTCCGGGGCTGGGGCGGCGCGCAATCCTACCCGTCCCGGACCAAGGACGGACCCGAGATCGACTTCTCCACGGGCTCGGTGGGACTGGGGGCGGCGCTGCCCCTCTTCGCATCGCTGGTGCAGGACTACCTGATCGGACACGGCTGGGGACCGGCGGAGGCAGGACGAATGGTCGCGGTGCTCGGCGATGCCGAACTCGACGAGGGCAACATCTACGAAGCTCTCCAGGAGGGCTGGAAGCACGACCTGCGCCGCGTCTGGTGGATCATCGACTACAACCGCCAGTCGCTGGACGGGGTGGTGCGCGAAGGGCTCTGGTCGCGCATCGAGGCCGTGTTCGACGCCTTCGGCTGGCGGGTGGTACGCCTCAAGTACGGGGCTCTCCAGCGGGCCGCCTTTGCCGAACCGGGGGGCGAGGCGCTGCGCCGCTGGATCGACGACTGCCCCAACGCGATCTATTCCGCTCTCGCCTTCCAGGGCGGCGCCGCCTGGCGCGAGCGGCTGCTGCGCGATCTCGGGCACGAGGAGGGCGTGGCCGACCTGCTGGCGCGCCGTTCGGACGAGGCGCTGGCCGCGCTGATGGCGGATCTGGGCGGGCATTGCCTGTCCAGCCTCTGCGACGCCTTCGATGCGGCAGACGACGACCGGCCCACGGTCTTTCTCTGCTACACGGTCAAGGGGTGGGGGACGCCCCTCGCGGGGCACAAGGACAATCACGCGGGCCTGATGACGCCGGCCCAGATGGAGCAGTTCCGCACCGCAATGGGGGTCCCCGAGGGGCGGGAATGGGACCCCTGGGCCGGTGTGGAGGACCCGGAGGGCTTGCGCGACGTCCTCGCCCGCGCGCCCTTCTTCCGAAGCGGGACGCGCCGGTTGGTCGCCCCGGCCGTTCCGGTCGAGCCGGCACCCCGGCTGTCCGAACGCATCATCTCCACCCAGGCCGCCTTTGGTCGCCTTCTGGACGAGATCGCCCGGCGCGGGGGAGCGCTGGCCGATCGCATCGTCACGCTATCGCCCGATGTCACCGTCTCGACCAGTCTCGGGCCGTGGGTGAACCGCCGGGGGCTCTTCTCGCGGCGCGAGGAGGCGGACACCTTTCGCGAACAGCGCGTCCCCTCGGCGCAGAAATGGGCCTTCTCGCCGCGGGGACAGCATGTGGAGCTCGGGATCGCCGAAACCAACCTCATGCTCGCGCTGGCGGCCGCCGGCCTGTCGCACAGCCTGTTCGGCGAGCGGCTGCTTCCGATCGGCACCGTCTATGATCCCTTCGTGGCCCGCGGGCTCGATGCACTGAACTACGCCTGCTATCAGGATGCGCGATTCGTGCTGGTCGGCACGCCGTCCGGCGTGTCGCTCGCACCCGAAGGAGGCGCGCACCAGTCGATCGGGACGCCCCTCATCGGTGTGGCGCAGGACGGTCTGGCCAGTTTCGAGCCGGCCTTTGCCGACGAACTGGCGCTGATCCTCGACTGGAGCTGGGACTACCTGCAGCGCGACGGCGAGGGCGACCCCGACGAGCGGACCTGGCTGCGGGACGAGACGGGCGGCTCGGTCTATCTGCGCCTGTCCACCCGCCCGCTCGAACAGGTCGTCCGGCGGGCCGATCCGGCCTTTGCGCAGGGCGTGCTGGACGGCGCCTACTGGCTGCGCCCACCGGGCCCCAATTGCGAGGTGGTGATCGCCTATCAGGGCGCCGTCGCGCCGGAGGCGATCGCCGCGACCGGCGCACTGGCGGAAAGCCGGCGCGATGTGGGCCTTCTCGCCGTGACCTCGGCCGATCGGCTCAATGCCGGCTGGACGGCTGCCCGCCGTGCGCGGGCGCGCGGGCACCGCACGGCGCGCAGCCTCGCGGAACGCCTTCTCGATCCGCTGCCGCGATCCTGCACGCTCGTCACCGTGATCGACGGACACCCGGCCGCGCTGGCCTGGCTGGGCGCGGTCGCCGGCCACCGGACCGTGCCGCTGGGCGTGGAGCATTTCGGCCAGACCGGCACCATCGCCGACCTCTACCGCCATTACGGGATCGACACGGACGGCATTCTGGACGCCGTGGAGCGGCTGACGCCGGGGGCCAGGCCGGTCCGGCTGCGGGCGGGCGGTTTCGCCTGAGGGGCGGGCTTCGGGTTCAGGACCGCCGCAACTGCCGGCCCACGGCGCGCAGGGGGGCCGTGACGCGCCAGGAGGTGGAGCTGCGCAGGCGGGCAATCTCGTCCTGCGCGGCTGCCAGGTCGTCGAGCAGGCGCCGGCGCTCGTCCGCGAGCAGCGCGCTCAGCCGCAGGATTTCGGCACCCAGGAATCCTTCCCGCTGCTGGCGGTCCGCCTCCGCCCGGGCGAGGCGTTCCTCCAGCCGCGCCCGCGCCTCCCGCTGCGCCGCGCCGGTGGCGTCGATGGCGGCCGAGCGGGCCAGCGCCTCGTCCGCCGCCTCCTGGAGGAGCAGCACCGTTCGGCGCAGCAGAGCGATTTCGGTCCGGGTCGCGTGCCAGTCCTCCAGAACCCGATCCGCAAAGGCGGCGTCGAACCGCCAGGCCGGCGGTCCGGAACGCAGGCTGGCCAGTTCGGCGGCCAGCCTCGCGGCCCGCGCGTCGCTCCGGATCAGGCGGTCGGCCACGAGCAGGTGCACCAAGGGCGGCGGCGGCACCGCCGGCTCTGTCCGGCGGGACCGGCTCGGCCGCTCGGGATTCAGCGTCTGCGGCAGCCCCTCGGCCATCGCGCGCGCATCCACGATCCAGAGGCGCTCGCGCAGGGCGCGCGCCTCATCCAGAAGTCCCGCCGCCCGCTCGCACCATGCGGCCAGGGCCGCCTCACCGACGCGCTCGCCGTCCGGCATGCCGGGGGCCATCGCCAGAGCCGTCGCCAAGGCCTCCTGCGGGGCCGTCAGCGCCAGGACGATCCGCGCCTCCGGGTCGGCGGCCGCCGCGCCGAGGGTCTCGGCCACATGCACCGAACGGTCGGGGAAGATCCCGTGGAGCCGCGCCAGAACGGCCTCCGCCAGGTCCTGCGCATCCTCCGCGACGAGAACGATCGGGGGAGTGTCTGCACCCATCTCCACCATTGCTCCCCACGGACCGACGGCGCCGCTATAACAGGGGCAGCTGCCGCAAGCCAACACGGACGTCCGCCGGGATCGCGGGGCGGAACCCGCGCACTCCGGTGCGTCGGCATTGTGCGGTTGCAGCAAAGTTGTTAACCCTCCCTTGCGCCCGCCAGTCCGGTATCCGTCTGCCATGCCCGAAGAAGCCACAGAGGCGCCGCGCGTGCCCGCCACCCTCTATGTGGTCACGCCCTGCTTCAACGCGGCCGAGACCATCGACCGCACGATCGCGAGCGTGGTCTCGCAGGCGGGTCCGTTCCGCATCCGCTACCACCTGCAGGACGGCGGGTCGCGCGACGGCACCCTCGAGCGCATCCGGCACTGGCAGAGCCTGATCGCGACCGGGTCCTTCCCGGCAATGAACGCGGGCATCGAGATGACCGTGCTGTCCGAGCCGGACAACGGGATGTACGACGCCCTCGTGCGCGGGTTCGAGAACCTCCGTGCGCCCCCGAACGCGTTCATGACGTGGATCAACGCCGACGACGTGCTGATGACGGGGGCCCTCGCCACGGTGGCCGCGATCCAGACGCAGTTCGCCGACACCCACATCTCGTGGATCACCGGACTTGTGGCGATCGTCCGCGACGACCGCATCATCGAGATGCACGAGCGTCCGGCGGTGCGCAGCCTCGTGGCTGCGGGACTGCACGACGGGCTCCACTTCCCGTTCCTGCAGCAGGAAGGCACGTTCTTCCGCCGGTCCCTGTGGGATTCGGCCGCACCCCGCCGCAGCGTGGCGCCGTTCAGGCTGGCCGGAGACTGGAACCTCTGGCGCCTCTTTGCTCAGAAGGCCACGCCCGTTCAGGTGCTGCTGCCCCTCGGCGGGTTCCGGCTCCAGCCCCGGCAGCTTTCTGCCGTCCACCGCGACCGCTACATGGCCGAGATGGAGGACGTCGTGCCCGCCCTCCGACGACAGGAGACGCTGCGCGAACTGCTGGAGGCGGGCGATCTGCGCTGCCGCAAGCTGCGCGTCCACTATCCTGACGGCGCCATGGTCGTTCACGAGGAAAGCGTCCACGATCGCGCCCGTGCGGCCTACAGGAAGGTCACCGGCCGCGATCCCGCCCCGCCCCGCAGCTCCCTCGACAAGAGCCGGGTCGAGCTGTTCCGCGGGATCGAGACGCTGGCCGCGCCGCCCTCCCGCCATCTCGACGAGGGGGCGACCGTGCGCGCCCGCCTGAAGCAGGCGCCCGGCCTGATCGCCTACGACGCCGACTGGCAGTATCCGGCCGTCACCGAGGCTCATGCCTGCCGCCGGATCGAGGCGGCCTTCCGCGGAACGGCGGACGGCGCCCTCTATGTCGGCTATCCCTGGGCCACCCTGATCGACAAGATCGCGACCACCGCGCCCGATCTCGACCAGCATATCGCACGCTTCGACGCCTTCCGGGCGCTTCTGCCGGAGGGCGTGCCGAAGGTCACCGTCTGCCAGCACATCCAAGGCCGCCGCTACGACTACCTGTTCCGGCGGGCCGGGATCACGCATGTGTTCTGGTCCCACGCCACGCCGTCCGACGGGGGCGAGGGCCCCGCCGACGGCGGGCCGGCCTTCCGGTCCTTTCCCCTCTATCCTGTCCAGGTGCCCGACCAGCGCCCCGAGGCGCGGGCAGAATGGGACACGCGCCCGCGTCGTCATCTCTTCTCGTTCATCGGCGCGCGCGCCAACCGCTACTACCTGACCGAGGCGCGCAACTGGATTCTCGACCGGCTGGCCGAGGACCCGCGCGGTCTCGTCGTGGGTCGGGACGGCTGGCACTACCAGAAGATCGTCTATGATCACCAGATCCGCGGCAACGGCGAACCGGCCGAGGGGGAGGGGCTGGTGGACGGGTCGGCCTCGCGCCTGTTCCAGGACGCTCTGGTGGAGAGCACGTTCTCCCTCTGCCCGTCGGGTTCGGGGCCCAACTCGATCCGCCTGTGGGAGAGTCTCGGCGCCGGTGCCATCCCGGTCATCCTGTCCGACACCTGGCTGCCGCCGGGTCCCCGCCCGCTCTGGGACGAGGCGGCGCTGTTCGTCCCAGAGACCCCGGAGGCCGTCGCCGAACTGCCGGAACGGCTGGCCGCACTGGCGGCCGAGCCGGGACGCCTTGCCCGGATGCGGCGGGCGATGCGGCAGTTGTGGCTTCTCTATGGGCCCCAGACCTTCGTCACGGATGTCCAGGCGCTTCTTCTGGCCGGCGCTCGCGGGGAGGCGGAGGGTCGGGCCGTCGCCTCGGCCGGTCCGGTGGCGAGACTCTCCGAGGCCCAGGCGTCGCGTCGGCTGCTCCTGCAATGGTCGAGCCGGCTCCTGCTCGAACCGGATCGGTCCTGCGCCGAACTCGATGCCCAGCCTGCCGCAAACCACGCGCTGCTGCGGGCCCGGCTGGTCGCGGACGGCACAGCGCTGCCGGGCCATTTCGCCGATGTGCTCGCCCATGCGCGGTCCCGCTCCAGCCGGCTTCGCTCCGGTCCGGCCGCAGCGGGGACGCGGGTGCCGCGCGTGGCGCTGCTGGGGCGCCACTCCCACCGCACGCCGCTCAGCTACGAGCCGCTGCGCCGCGAGATCGGGACGCGCATCAAATGGGCGCCGGACCCTGCGGCGGCCGATCTGGTCGTCACGGGCTTCAACATCGACTGGCGCGACAACGCCGACCAGGTGATCCGGCTTCTCGACGGGCCCGCTCCGCCCCGCCTCGTGGTCCTCTCGGAGGAACCCCTCTGGGACGTCACCTGGAGCGGCCCCTTCCGGGGCCGGCAAGGGCTTGCGACGCTCTCCGGTCGGGAGGTGCCCTATACCTTCATCGGCCACGAGACGTCCGATCTCTTCCGCTTCGAGCGCATCCCCTATTTCGTCCTGACCGATGATCGCTACCCGGTGCGCTACGCCCATCTGATGGCGCGGTTCGCCGACCTGTCGCCGGAGGACATGCTGCGGCGCTGGGCCTCGGCCCCCGTGGCGGCGGCCTTCCTGGCCGAACGGAGGACAGGCGACATCTATTCCGGTTCCCTTGGGGGGAGCCAGGCCATCCGCCTGAGCGCCTATCGCACAGAGGTCGCCGAGCGCCTCGAGGGAGAGGGCATCCTGCGGCTCGGGAAGGGTTGGGATGGCGACACCAGACGTCAGGACCTTCCCGACTGGCATCTCGACAAGCTCGCCACGCTCGACGGGCGCGTGCGGCTGGTCTCCGCCTACGAGAACGTCCACCTGCCGGATTACGTGACGGAAAAGGTGTTCGATGCCTTCGCGGTCGGGGGCGTGCCCCTCTGCTGGGCCCGGCCCGGACACCGCCTGCTGGACCTCGTTCCGGCCGAGGCCATGCTGAACACGGCCGATCAGGAGCCGGCGGCAGCCGCCGAACGGATCGCGGCCTTCGCGCCGGGACCCGATCTGGCCAGGGCGTGGCTGCGGACCTGCGCCCGGCTGGCGGCCCTCTTTGCGGATGCCGAGGCGATCAGGGCCGAGCGCCGCCGGATCGCCGACGCAGCCGTGCGCGAGATCCTCGCGCTGGTCTGAGCTGCCCGCGCGCTGTCACGGCCCCTCCGGCGCCCATCCCGCGGCCGCCCCCGCCAGCAGGTGCAGGCCGTCGATGCGCAACCGATGGGACACCGGCGCCAGACCCAGCACGAGCGCATACCCGGCCGGCCCCGCGCAGACCGGATGCCCGCTCTCCAGCGTGGCGAGCGCCACCCGCGTCGCCTGCTGGGGGCCCAGGGCGATGGGCTCCGGAAAGCGCGCGTCGGCAAAGCCGCCGTTGCGGACGGCGCGCAGATAGACGCCCGTCTCGGTCGGCCGGCTGGACCAGCCCTGCAGGACCACGCCGACGCGCTCGCCCGCCCTCACCGCGCCGGAGCCCAGCTCCAGCCGCAGGACCACCCAGCGCGGACGGCCCGTCACCCGCACGTCCAGCGTCAGGGGTCCGCCGGCCTCCGAGGCGAAGGCCATCGCGACCGTTGCCCCCTGCGCATCGTCCAGGTCGCAGAACAGCGCCCCGTGCAGATGCCCGCCTCGTCCGCCGATCTCGCCCGCATAGGCCGCCCCCCGCAGGTCCGCGAGACGATCCAGGGCGACGGTGCAGAGTGCTTCGACGGACACGGGGCCTCCTCCCCGCCGGGGCGGCGGTGCCTTGCCGTCGCGCACGACCCCGGCGGGGTCAAGGTCGGCCCGGAGCGCCCCGCCGCCCCGGGGCGCAGGATCGTCGCGAACAAGGATCAGTGCAGAAGGGCGGGTGTGGCTCCGGCGGCAGGGATCGAACCTGCGACCAATTGATTAACAGTCAACTGCTCTACCGCTGAGCTACGCCGGAACACCCGGCGCCTATAGCAACCCGGTCCGGGATCGTCCAGAGGGATGCCGCCACGAAAGGCGGGGCTGGACGGCTTCCGCGGATGCGCCCCGGCGGCTAGCATCCGGGCATGCTCGGCGCCTGGCTGCACGACCGCATGCCCCGCTCGCTCCTGTCACGGGCGGCGCTGATCCTGCTCCTGCCGCTCGTCATCCTCCAGATCGCCGTCTCCGTGGCCTTCGTGCAGCGCTACTACGAAGCGATCACGCGCCAGATGACGCGCACCCTCATCCTCGAACTCGACTACCTCGCCGGCCGTGCGGACGCGGCGCCGGACGCTGCAGCGGCCCTGGCGGCGGCCCGGCAGGCGGGCGACCCGCTCGAGATCGCGCTCTCGCTGCCGGACCCGGCGCCTCCGGGGGATTCGGTGCGCCGCTACGACCTGCCCGGCCGGGCCATGGCCACCACCCTGCGCGAGGGCTTCGCCCGCACGCGCGCCGTGGAGGTCAGCGGCGACCGCAGCGTGTCGGTCTGGGTCGAAACGGTGCACGGCGACATGCGGGCGGACCTGTCGCGCCGCCGGATCGCCGCCGCGGCGCCGCACCAGCTTCTGGTGCTGACGCTGGGGCTCGGGCTTCTTCTCATGGCTATCGCCTATGTGTTCCTGCGCAACCAGCTCAGGCCCATCAAGCGTCTGGCCGAGGCGGCCACTGCCTATGGCCGCGGCCGGATCATCCCCTTCCGCCCCTCCGGCGCCCAGGAGGTGCGCGCCGCCGGCACCGCCTTTCTTGCCATGCGCAACCGGATCGAGCGGCAGGCCCAGGCCCGCACGACCATGCTCGCGGGGGTCAGTCACGACCTGCGCACGCCGCTGACCCGGCTCAAGCTCGGCCTGTCGCTGTCCGAGGACCCGGAGGCGCCGGCGCTGCTGCGCGACGTGGACGACATGAGCCGCATGGTGGACGCCTTTCTCGCCTTCGCCCGCGACGACGCCGAGGACGCCCCCGAGGAGGTGCCGCTTGCCCCGCTCGTCGCGGCGGTGGTGGAGGATCACCGCCGCGCCGGCCGGCTGGTCGATCTGCTCCCGCCGGAAGGGAGCGATCCGGGCCCCGTCTCGCTCCGTCCGCTCGCCATCCGCCGTGCCCTCGACAACCTCCTGGCCAATGCGCTCGCGCATGGCACCCGCGCCCGTGTGGGGATCGCCTATGGCGAGCGGACGGTTCGCCTGACCGTCGAGGACGACGGGCCGGGCATTCCGCCGGACCGCCGGTCCGAGGCGCTACGCGCCTTTGTCCGGCTGGACGCCGCGCGCAATCTCGACCGGCCGGGCACGGGGCTGGGCCTCGCCATCGTGGCCGACGTGGCGCGCAGCCACGGCGGGGCGCTGCGGCTCGGCGACAGCGCCCTCGGGGGATTGCGGGCCGATCTGGTGATCGCGCGCTAGCGCCGGCCCGCCGCCTCCCAGACCTCGAACTCCTCCGGGCGGGCGGCGCGCAGCAGCGCCTCGCCCTCGGCAGAGAGCGGCGTCTCGAGCACGGGCGAGACGTTGGCGCGCGGCAGCGGGGGCAGGGGGCCCAGCCGCTCCTCCAGAAAGGCCAGCAGCCGTTCGGGCTCCTCGTAGCGGAAGAGGTGATCCACGCCGATGCGGCCCCGCACCGTGCGCACGAACTTCGCCTGACTGCCCACGGCGGCATGAGGCGGCGGCGCATCGCTGGCATAGTCGCGAACGAAATCGTCGAAGGTCAGGCCCCGGGTGCTGTTGGGCTGACCGGCGATCTCCTCGCGCTGCCGGTAGCGGTACCAGCTCGACAGCCAGCTGACCGGGTGGCGCACCACGGCAACCGACCGGAAGTCGCGTGCACCGGCCGCCTCGAGCAGGGGCAGCACGAGCGTGCGATAGCCGGTGAAGGGCAGGTGCTTGAGCGTCGGAGCCATCCGCGTGACCAGGCTTGCCCGACCGTGGAGCGCCCCCTCCAGGGCGGTGGTGCCCGTCTTGGGCACCGACAGCAGGACCAGCCGTTCGCGCCAGAACACCAGCATCGCGCCCCCTCTGCTGCGGCCGTTTGTCCCGCCGCCCCGAGGGTCCGTAAACCCTTTATTAACCGGTTTCTGTCAAGGTGGGGGCGTGGCGATTCCCCTTGCCTTCGCGGCAGGAACGCCGCATAAGGAGCGACCGGAACATAACACGAACGAAACCGCGATTGCCGCCATGGGGCGGCCATGGGATAAGGCCAGAACACATGGCAGTGGCAGACCTCCTCAAGATGACCGACAAGAAGACGGCCGACAAGCAGAAGGCCCTCGAAAGCGCCCTCCAGCAGATCGAGAGGCAGTTCGGCAAGGGCTCCATCATGAAGCTCGGGGGGGACAACGCCCTCCCCGAGATCGAGGCGACCTCGACCGGCTCGCTCGGCCTCGACATCGCCCTCGGCATCGGCGGCCTGCCCAAGGGGCGGATCGTCGAGATCTACGGCCCCGAATCCTCAGGCAAGACGACCCTCACCCTCCACGTCGTCGCCGAGGAGCAGAAGAAGGGTGGCGTCTGCGCCTTCGTGGACGCCGAGCACGCGCTCGACCCGCAATATGCCAGGAAGCTCGGCGTCAACCTCGACGAGCTGCTGATCTCCCAGCCCGACACGGGCGAGCAGGCGCTCGAGATCGTGGATACGCTGGTGCGCTCGGGCGCCGTGTCGCTGGTGGTCGTGGACTCCGTCGCCGCGCTCACCCCCAAGTCCGAGCTCGAGGGCGACATGGGCGACAGCTCCGTGGGCGTGCACGCGCGGCTGATGTCCCAGGCCATGCGCAAGCTCACGGGCTCCATCAGCCGCTCGAACTGCATGGTGATCTTCATCAACCAGATCCGCATGAAGATCGGCGTCATGTTCGGGTCCCCCGAGACGACGACGGGCGGCAACGCGCTCAAGTTCTACGCCTCCGTGCGCCTCGACATCCGCCGGACCGGCGCGATCAAGGACCGCGACGAGGTGGTGGGCAACACCACGCGGGTGAAGGTGGTCAAGAACAAGGTCGCTCCTCCGTTCAAGGAGGTGGAGTTCGACATCATGTACGGCGAGGGGATCAGCAAGACGGGCGAGCTGATCGATCTCGGCGTCAAGGCCGGCGTGGTGGAGAAGTCGGGATCCTGGTTCTCCTACGGGGACGAACGGATCGGTCAGGGGCGCGAGAACGTCAAGCAGTTCCTGCGCGACCATCCCGACATCGCGGCCGAGATCGAGGACAAGATCCGCGCGGCCCACGGGCTCGACTTCGCCATGACCGACGTGGCCGGCCGCGACGCGGACGGCGATCTGGTGGAGATGTGAGGGCGGATCGGGGGGCCGGTGTCCCGCGCCGCCCCCCGGCTTCGCCCGCGCCCCGATCGCCGGACCGGGGCGCGGCGGCGCTCAGAAGCGGTAGGCCACCTGCATGCCCACCGACAGGGCGGTGTTGCCGTCGAAGGGCGCGCAGCCCACATCGGCGCAGCCGCCGGTCGCTGCGGCGGCGTCTCCGAACCAGGTGTAGCGCACCCCGCCCGAGACGTTGATCTGCTCGGTCACGTCATAGCCGATGCCGGCCGCCAGGGCGATCTGGCCGTTGTAGGGGGTCAGCGGCGACTTGAGGTCGTCGCCGGTCTTGGGCTCGTAGATGACGGAGACGCGGCCCGCGATCTGGTCGGTCAGGCGCCGGCCGATGCCCAGCGTGTAGGACATCGTGTCCTCGATGTCGGTGATCGACCCGCCGCCCGTGGCCGAGCCGAAGAAGGGCGGCGTGACCCGGAGCGACGGATAATCCGCCCAGCGGATCTGTCCGAACAGCAGGGTGTCCGCCGCGATCCCGGTCTGGAAGTCGAGATTGACCGATTCCGGTGCGGTGACGGTCGTGGTGCCGCGGGCGACGACCGCCGGACCCACGCGCTCGACCGAGTCGAACTCCACGTCGATCGCGCTCGAGTAGGTCAGCGCGACGCGCAGCGCGATGTCCGGCCGCTCGAAGGCCCCGCCCACGACGTAGCCCCAGCCGGACCCGTCGTCGAGCGTCACGTTGTAGCCGTTGAGCGGCCCGTAGGCCTGCCCCGACAGCGTCACGGCGCCATCCAGACGCAGCTGCCGCGCGCCCGCATGGACGGAGAAGCCGTTGTCGAACCGGTAGCGGCCGAGGAAGGTCAGCGCGAGCGAGTCGAGTTCGGCCGCCGTGCCGCCGAGCAGCGTCGTCGCGGGATTTCCCTCGTAGCGGACATCCGCTCCGTAGGGCTGATCCACGATGATGCCCACGGAGATGCTGGGATCGACCGCGAAGGTCAGGGCGCCCGACACGGTGGTGAAATCGCGCCCCACATTTCCCGTGTCGTTGCCCAGCCGGTCCGTCCCGCTGATCGTGGGCTGGGTGTAGCCGAAGCTCAGCCGGGCGAAGTTGCCGGGCTCGAAGATGGCGCCGATGTCTTGGCCCGAACGATCCAGACCCAGCGCAGCCGCCGTCGAGGCCGTGCCGAGAAGCAGCGCCGCCGCGCCGAGCGTGATGCGAGTCATGATCCCTCCCGTACCCCTCTGGGTTGTTCTTCGGGCCAGCTTCACGCCGACCTCGCGCCGGCGTCAACGGAAACGCGGCGTCAGCGCAAAACCCCGGCGCGGGCGTGTTGCGGCGGGCGCAGGGTGAGCAGGTTGCCCCCGACGATCAGCAGGGCGCCCAGAGCCATCCAGCCGTCGAGCGTCTCGCCGTAGAGGGCCCAGCCCACCACGGCGATCACCGGCAGCCGCAGATAGTCCATCGGCATCACCACCGAGGCCGGAGCCGCCTCGAGCGCATGGGTCAGGCACCAGTGCGCCGTCAGCCCGGTCAGGCCGATCACAGCGATCCAGGGCCACAGCGGAGCCGCCGGAGCCGGCCAGGTCCCGTCCCAGCCCACGGTCGCGGCCGACAGGCCGAGCTGCATGAGATTGAGCCAGAACAGCACGGCCAGCACCGGCTCGGTCCGGGTGAGCCGACGAGTCAGCAGGGACGTGACGGCAAAGAACACGGCACAACCCAGCCCCGCCAGGACGCCCGCTCCCGGTCCGCCGAAATCCGGCCGCACCACGAGGAGGATGCCGCCGAAGCCCACGAGCCCGCCCAGGACCTTCGTCCGCGTCAGGCGCTCGCCCAGAAACAGCGGCGCGAGCAGGATCACCCAGAGCGGCGACGTGAACTCGAGCGCAAAGACCTGCGCCAGAGGCAGCAGGGTCAGCGCCCAGAACCACAGGTTCTGCCCGGCGAAGTGAACCACGTTGCGCAACGCGTGCAGGCCGAGCCGGCGCGGCCGTGCCGCATCGCTGCGGCCCGTCAGGAGAAGACCCGCCGACACCAGCGCGACGCCGATCGCGCTGCGGAACAGCATCATCTCGAACGTGTCGAGCGCAGGCGAGAGCGCGCGCGCGCCCACCGCCAGCAGCGTGAACGAGGCGATGGCGCCGCCCATCCACAGGGCGGCGACCGCGAGGGGCTGCGTCACGAGGCCACCAGCACCTTGACCTCCGCCGGACCCGGAGACCCCGCGACCAGAGCGGGCAGCTCGTCGCGCCCGATCTCGCGCGTGACCAGCGGCCCCGCCCGCACCGCCCCCGAGGCCAGCAGGTCCAGCGCGCGCCCCTGCGTCCACGGGTTCAGGAACGCCGTGTGCAGGTCCACCTCGCGAAAGAGCAGGTCGAAAGGCTCGAAGGACACGGCCTCGCCCGCGGGCATCACGCCCACGATCACCGCCCGACCTCCGCGCGCCGTCAGACGCGGCGCCTCCCGCACCGTCTCGGCCACGCCTGCGCATTCCAGCACGCCGTCCCAGCCGCAGGGCCGCGCCGCCCGCGCCGCCTTGGCCGAGGGGATGGTGTCGGCGCCCAGATCCTCCGCGATCCGTCTGCGCGCGGCCGAGCGGGTGCAGAGCGTGACCTCCGCCCCCGCCAGACGGGCCAGTTGCAGGCACAGAAGCCCGATGACCCCGCCTCCCAGCACCAGCACCCTTTCCCCCGGCCGGATCGCCGCGATGTCCGCCGCGTGCAGGCAGCAGGCCAGCGGCTCGGCCAGGGCGGCGTCGCGCAGCGACAGCCCCTCGGGCAGGGGCAGCGCCCGATGCGCGGGGAAGGCGCAGAACTCGCCGAACCCGCCGTCGCGGCCGACCCCGACCGCCACCAGCCGCTCGCACAGGTTGACGCGCCCCCCCAGGCAGGGCGCGCAGCCGCCGCAGGCGATGTTGGGGTCGCAGGCCACGCGGTCGCCCGGCCGGTGGGTCCCGACGCCCTCTCCCACGGCCTCGACCACGCCCGAGAATTCGTGGCCCAGCGTGACGGGCGGGCGCGACGGGAACTCGCCCCGCAACAGGTGCCGGTCGGTCCCGCAGATGCCGGCATGGCTGACCCGGACCAGCACCTCGCCGGGGCCGGGCTCGGGCTCCGGCAGGTCCACGACCTCGAACCGGCCCACCGAGAGGAGACGGCCCGCCCTCATTCCAGCTCGATCGTGCCGGGGGGCTTGGAGGTCACGTCGTAGAACACCCGGTTCACCCCCCTGACCTCGTTGATGAGGCGCGTCGCCGTCTCGGCGAGGAACGCATGCTCGAACGGGTACCAGTCGGCCGTCATCCCGTCCACCGAGGTGACGGCCCGCAGCCCCACCGCCCAGTCATAGGTCCGCCCGTCCCCCATCACCCCCACCGTACGCACGGGCAGGATGGCGGCAAAGGCCTGCCAGATCGCGTCATACAGGCCGTGCCGCCGGATCTGGTCGATGAACACCGCATCCGCCTCGCGCAGGATGGCGAGCTTCTCGCGAGTCACCGCGCCGGGGCAGCGGATGGCGAGGCCCGGGCCGGGAAAGGGGTGGCGCCCCACGAAGGCGTCGGGCAGGCCCAGCTCGCGGCCCAGCTCGCGCACCTCGTCCTTGAACAGCTCGCGCAGCGGCTCCACCAGCTTCAGGCCCATCCGCTCGGGCAGGCCGCCCACGTTGTGGTGGCTCTTGATCGTCACCGACGGCCCGCCGGTCGAGACCGACTCGATCACGTCCGGATAAAGGGTCCCCTGCGCGAGGAACTCGGCCCCGCCGGCCGCCTCGGCATGCTCCTGGAACACCTCCACGAACAGCCGGCCGATGGTCTTGCGCTTCTGCTCGGGGTCCTCGATCCCCTCCAGCGCCGTCAGGAAGCGCTCGGACTCGTCGGCGTGCACCAGGGGGATGTTGTAGTGGTCGCGGAACATGGCGACGACCTGCTCCGCCTCGCCCTTGCGCAAAAGGCCGTGATCCACGAACACGCAGGTGAGCCGCTCGCCGATGGCCTCGTGGATCAGCACCGCGGCGACCGAGGAATCGACCCCTCCCGACAGGCCGCAGATCACGCGGCCCGTCTCGCCCACCTGTTCGCGGATGCGGCGGATGGCTTCCTCGCGGAAGGCACCCATGGTCCAGTCGCCGCGAAAGCCCGCGATCCGCAGGAAGTTCCCGTAGAGCGTCCGGCCGTTCGGGGTGTGGTGCACCTCCGGGTGGAACTGGACGCCGTAGAAGTGCCGCGCCGGGTCCGCGACCACGGCGAACGGCGCGCCGGGCGAGGTGGCAAAGACGCGGAAGCCCGGCGCCAGCCGCGCCACGTGGTCCCCGTGGCTCATCCAGACCTGCTCGGGCCCGTCCAGGAACCACCCCGCGAGCAGGTCCAGCGGCTCGGCCGGCTCCAGCCGCGCCCGGCCGAACTCGGCCCGGCCGTCCCCCCGCTCCACCGCGCCGCCCAGTGCCTGGATCATCGCCTGCTGGCCATAGCAGATGCCCAGGACCGGCACGCCCAGATCGAACAGCTCCCGCGGGGGCAGGGGGGCGCCCTCGGCATAGACGGAGGCAGGCCCTCCCGACAGGATCACCGCACGCGGCGCGAAGTCGCGCAGGAAGGCGGGCGTGACCGCGTGGTAGGGGTGGATCTCGCAATAGGCGTGCAGCTCGCGCAGGCGCCGCGCGATCAGCTGCGTCACCTGACTGCCGAAATCGACAATGAGGCAGCGGTCGTGCCGGGCGGGAATGGTATCCTGGTCCATGTCTCCAGCCTCTAGGCCGCCCCCCTCCGGGGTGCAAGCGTCGCCGCCGTGCCGCGCCCATGTCGCTTTCGGGCGCGAAGGGGCGCATCCTCTCCGCGTCGGAGCGCTGCGGCCCGGTATGTGGCGCGGGAGAGAGCGGAGGGCACGACATGGCCGAGGCGGCAGAAGCGGGAACGGGCCGGCGGGCGAGGGGCGGCGGCGGAGCCGCGCGGCGGGCCGAGCGCACGGCCGTGAGCGTCGAGACCGCCCGCTTCATCGAGCGCAACATCCCCGATTTCGAGGTCCTCAACGACGAGGCGCTCGAGATCATCGAGCACAACGCCGAGACCGTGCTGTGGGAGATCGGCGTCAACTTCGTCGAGAACCCCGCCGCGCTCCGCCGCTGGAAGGAGGCCGGCGCCGAGGTCGAGGGCGAGCGCGTGCGGATTCCCCGCGGCCTGGCGCGGCAGCTCTGCGCGACCGCGCCCGCACGCTTCACCCAGCATGCCCGCAACCCCGCCCGCAACGTGGAGATCGGGGGGAGGGGCCTCGTGCTCGCGCCGGTCTATGGCCCGCCCTTCGTGCGCGACCTCGAGGGGGGGCGGCGCTACGCGACGATCGAGGATTTCCGCAACCTCGTGAAGCTCGGCTACATGTCCCGGTGGCTCCACCATTCCGGCGGCACCGTCTGCGAGCCCACGGACATCGCGGTCAACAAGCGCCACCTCGACATGCTGCACGCGCACATGACGCTGTCGGACAAGCCCTTCATGGGATCGGTCACCGCACCCGAGCGGGCCGAGGACAGCATCGAGATGGCGCGCCTGCTGTTCGGCGCGGACTTCGTGCGCGACCACACGGTGATGATCTCGCTCATCAACATCAACTCGCCGCTGACCTTCGACGGCATCATGATGGGCGCGCTCGAGGTCTATGCGGCCAACAACCAGGCCACGATCGTCTCGCCCTTCATCGTCGGGGGCGCGATGGCGCCGGTCAGCGTGGCGGGCACGCTCACGCAGGTCCTGGCCGAGATCCTCGCCGGCGTGGCCTACAGCCAGCTCGTCCGCCCCGGCGCCCCGGTCGTGGCGGGGGCCTTCGTCACCTCCATCGACATGAACTCGGGCGCGCCCACCTTCGGCACCCCCGAGGCCGCGCACATCACCTATGGCGCGGGCCAGCTCGTCCGCCGCCTCGGCCTGCCCTACCGCAGCGCGGGCGCCTTCTGCGGCTCCAAGCTGCCCGACGCGCAGGCCGCCTACGAATCGGCCAACTCGCTCAACATGGGGCTGCTGGCGGGGGTCAACTTCATGCTCCATGCCTGCGGCTGGCTCGAGGGCGGGCTCGTGTCGTCCTACGAGAAGTTCGTGATGGACGCCGACCAGCTTGGCGCGCTCCATCACCTCGCGGCCGGGGTGGACCTGGGCCCCGAGGCGCAGGCCATGGACGCGATCCGCGAGGTCGGCCCCGGCGGGCATTATCTGGGCTGCGCGCATACGCAGGCCCATTTCAAGGACGCGTTCTGGCGCTCGGACCTTCTCGACTACAAGCCCTTCGAGACCTGGGAGGAGGAGGGCGGGCGCGACACGGTGCAGCTTGCCGCGGCGCGGGTGCGCCGCCTGCTCGAGACCTACCGCGCCCCGGACCTCGATCCGGGGGTCCGCGAATCGCTCGACGCCTTCGTGGCGCGCAAGAAGGAATCGATGCCGGACGCCTTCGGCTGAGGCAATCCGCTCAGGCGGCGCGGCGGGCATCGCTCGTCTCCCCGGCGGCCGCCGCGCGCTGGCCGGAGAACTCGGCCAGCAGCGCCCCCAGCGTGGCCACATGGCGGACGGGCGACCACCCGGCCGCGCCCGCCCGGCGCGCCTCCTCCAGATCGGCCTCGGCGGCGAGGAGCCGGGCGAGCGCCTCGGCGTCGCGTGTCTCCCCCACGGCGCCGAGGAGCGTCGCCAGGTCGCGGCGGCGGTCATAGCCGGCCGAGGCGGCGCGGGCTGCCCGCACCAGCAGCCTTGGGCGGCGCAGCGCGGCCACCCTGTCGAGAATGTCGGCCATCGGAATTCCCCTCGCGGCTGATTCGGTTCGTCCGAGCGTCACGCCGGAGCGGGGGGTGTTGCGCGAATCGCGGGTGGTGCGCGCGGTGGTGTAACGATTTGTTAAGAATCGGGAAACATCCTGCCTCCCGATCCGCGACCGTTAACGGTCCGGTAACCAAACAACTTCAGGTTGAGAGTGCCGGAGGGAACCGGCGCCGCCGGCCGCAGGGCCGGGGCGAGGCAGAAGAGGCAGGCGATGGGACAGGCAGGACGGACCGGGGCGCCGGTCGGGCCCGACAGGCATGACGGCGCGCAGGAGGCGGCGCATCGGCGCGGCACCGGGGCGGCAGAGGCGGGCGGAGAGCGGGGGGAGGGATCGGTCCTGCCGCCCTGGTTGCCCCCGGCCGCGCGGGACTATCTCGCCCATGTCGAAGAAGGGCGCTCGATCCGCGCGATCGCGCGGGCGGCGCGCGTGCATCCCTCCACCGTCTCGCGCCGGGTGCGGCAGGTGGAGGAGCGGCGGGACGACCCGCTCGTGGACGGGGCCTTGCGGCAGCTCGGATCGGCCCGGTCGGGCGAGGCGGCGCCCGAGCCGCTGCCCGAGGGGCTGCCAGCCCTCCGACGGCTTGCCGAAGGGGGCGCGGTGCTGGCCGTCGCGCGCGAGATGGAGATGGCCGTGGTGGTGCGCGACGGCGGCGAGGGAGAGCCCCACCGGCTCGCTGTGCTGCGCCGCGCGGTGGCCGAGTCCATGGCGCTGCGGGGCTGGATCGCCTGCGCCGAGCCCGAGGCGCGCATCCGCCGCTATCGCATCACCGGGCGGGGCAGGGTGGTCCTGCGCCGGGCGCTGATCGCCGGCCGGACGGGTCAGGGCCTGGCGGAGGAGCCGGTCCCCTTTGCCGGTCCGTCGCCGCGCAGCCCGGCGGGCGAGGACGATCCGCGGCTGCGGCACATGCGCTCGCTCCTGCCCGAAAGCCCGCTGGCAGGCCTCGCGCGGAGGCGGGACGGCGGCGGCCAGCCCTGGCTCGACCGCGACCTCATGGAGGCGGGCGAGCGGTTGCGCGAGGATTTCGAGCTGGCCCAAGCGGCGCCCGATGGCGCCCCCGACTGGGAAGGGCTGCTGCGGGCGCTGCTCGAGGGGCAGGCCGTCCCGGCCTGTCCGGCCGGAACACCTTGGGCCGCGGCGCGCGGGCGCGTCCTGCGCGCCCTGCACGATCTCGGACCCGGTCTGTCGGACGTGGCGCTGCGCTGCTGCTGCCTGCTCGAGGGGCTGGAGCAGATCGAGCGGACGATGGGCTGGGCCACCCGGTCTGGCAAGGTCGTCCTGCGCATCGCGCTGGCGCGTCTGGGCCAGCACTACCGCGAGCGGGACGGGACCCGCGGAGGGCGGACGGGATGAACCGCTCAGGCGATCCCGGCGGCCTGACCGGCCAGCCACAGCCCCAGCGCCCCGAGCCAGAGCGCCGCGCCGCGCCGCCAGGCCGCGGAGAGCCCGCCCTCCTGCCGGAGCAGGGCGCCGAGCGCTGCCCAGAGGACCGCCACCCCGACCACCAGCGTGGCGAACAGCGCGATATTGGCGCCCAGTCGCGAGCCGTCGGTGGCCGGAAGCAGGACCAGACCGAAGAGCAGCGCCTTGGGGTTGAGAAGCGTGGTGACGGCGACGCGCCGGGCGGTCACGGCGGACTCGGCCGGTCCGGCCGCCGGCAGCCGCCACAGGCTCCGCGCGAGCCAGAGGACCCACAGGGCCGCGACGACCGTGATCGCCCCACGGGCCTGCGGGACGCGATCGAGGACCCAGATGCCGGCCAGAGCCAGCGGCAGGACGGTGGCGAGATAGGAGAGCAGTTCCACCGGCACGAGCGCCAGCGCCCGGCGCAAGCCCCGCTCGGCCCCGGCAAGCGCCAGAAGCGTGTTGGTCGGCCCCGGCGTGACGAGAAGAAGAAGGATGGCGAGGGCGGTTTCGGCAAGGGACATGGGACACCCGGTCGGTCGCTGCGGGTCCTTCCTTGCACCGCCCCGTCGGAGGGGCCTTGCGCTGGATCAAGACCCGTCCGGGCGCGGAACCGGAACGGGGCACCCGCAGGCGCCCCGCCGGTCAGGCCGATCTCACTCCGCCGCCTCCATGGGGGTGCGCGCGGTCACGGGAATGGCGTTGGCCGCCTTGTCCGACAGGGCCTTGTCCGCGGCCCGGACGCCCGCCTCGTAGTCCGGATGGACCTTGCGCAGCACGGCGAGCCAGCGTTCCTTGACCTTCTCCGAGCAGGGATGGAAGGCCGCGGCCATGTTCCGGTGCAGCCGCTCGCGCTCGGCCTCGGAGAGGACCTCCTTGTAGAGCTTGCGGGGCTGGACATAGTCGATGTCCTCCTCCGCCTGGACCCACTTGCCGATCTCGCCCGAGACCCGCAGCGGCGGCTCGGCCACGGTGGGGTCGGCCACGGGGCCGCCGTACTGGTTGGGTTCGTAATAGGCGTCCGGGTTGCCGAAATCGTTCGAGAAGAACCGCATCGGCCCGTCCTTGTGGTAGTGGGCGACCTTTGCCGCCTTGGGGGCGTTGGGCGGCAACGCCTCGTAATGGGTGCCCAGCCGGTAGCGATGCGCATCCGCATAGGAGAACACCCGCGCCTGCAGCATCTTGTCGGGCGAGAAGCCGATGCCGGGGATGCGGTTCGATGGCGAATAGGCCGCGTTCTCAACCATCTGGAAGTAGTTCTGGGGGTTGCGGTCGAAGGTCAGCATCCCCACCGGGATCAGCGGAAAGTCCCCGTGCGGCCAGACCTTGGTCAGGTCGAAGGGGTTGAACGGCATCTCCTCGGCCTGCGCCTCGGGCATGACCTGGATGTTCAGCTCCCAGCGCGGATAGTCGCCGCGCTCGATGGCGTTGAACAGGTCCTCCTGGAAGGATTCGCGCGTCTTGCCGATCAGCGCCTCGGCCTCCTCGTTGGTCCAGTTGAGGATGGGCTGCTGGCAGCGGAAGTGGAACTTGACCCAGAACCGCTCGCCGTCGGCGTTCCACATCGAATAGGTGTGCGAGCCGTAGCCGTGCATGTGCATCGGGTTGCGGGGGATGCCCCGGTCCGACATCAGGATCGTCACCTGATGCACCGATTCGGGCTGGGCGGCCCAGAAGTCGAACATCGCCTCGGGGCTGCGCAGGTTCGTCTTGGGGTGGCGCTTCTGGGTGCGGATGAAGTCGGGGAACTTCATCGGGTCGCGCACGAAGAAGATGGGCGTGTTGTTGCCCACGAGGTCCCAGTTGCCCTCCTCCGTGTAGAACTTGACCGAGAAGCCGCGCACGTCGCGCTCGGCATCCGCGGCGCCCAGCTCGCCCGCCACGGTGGACCAGCGGCTCAGGATCTCGCAGGTGTTGCCCACGCGCGAGAAGAGCTTGGCGCAGGTGTAGCGGCTGATGTCGTGCGTCACCTCGAAGGTGCCCTGCGCGCCCCAGCCCTTGGCATGCACGACGCGCTCCGGGATGCGTTCGCGGTTCTGGTGGGCCAGCTTCTCGATCAGCTGGTAATCGTCGAGCATCAGCGGCCCGCGGGGTCCCGCACTTTTGGACGTGTCGTTGTGCGACACCGGCGCGCCCGCGGTGGTCGTCAGGCGAGGTCTGTCGGTCATGGCGTCTCCCTCCGAATCGCGTGCGCGCACCTTGGCAGAGACGTGGAATCATTCCAAATAGGATCGGGCAGACTGCCCCATAAGGCAGGCTGATGGGAAGGATGGCCGTCACGCTGCGACATCTGCGCTATCTCGTTGCGCTGGCGGAAACCGGCGGCTTTGGCGCCGCCGCTCGCGCCGTGCATGTCACCCAGCCCGCCCTCTCCCAGCAGATCGCCGAGCTGGAGCGCCTGCTCGGCGTCCGGCTGGTGGACCGTCTGCCGCGCGGCTCCCGCCTGACCCGCGCAGGCGAGGCGGTGCTGCGCCGCGCCCGCGGCGTCCTGGCCGGCATCGCCGATCTCGAGGCGCTGGCGCGCGAGGCGGACGGCCTCAGCGGCCGCATCCTCCTCGGGATGATTCCGACGGTCGCCCCCTATCTTCTGCCCGACCTGCTCGAGCGCCTCGCCGCCCATCCGATCGAGCTGCGCCTGCGCGAGGCGCAGACGGCCGACCTCCTTCAGGCGGTCGAGGCGGGCGCCCTCGACGCCGCCGTGGTCGCGAGCCCGGTCAGGGGCCCGCTCGCGGCCCTGCCGCTGGGCGAGGACCGCTTCGTCCTGGCGGCGCCGCCCGGCCGCCTCGCCGCGCTGCAGGCCGAACGCCTGCGCCCCTCCGCCATCGCCGGAGAGCCGCTCCTGCTGCTGGACGAGGGACACTGCCTGGCCGACCAGGCCCTGGAGGTGTGCGGGCTGCGGTCGCGTCCGCCGGCCGATCTGGGCGCCTCCTCGCTCGGCACGCTCTGCGGCCTGGTGGCAGGGGGCTATGGCCTGACGCTCCTGCCCGAGATCGCGGTTCCCACCGAGGCCCGCGCGGGCCTGTGCCTTGCGCGGTTCGCCGCACCCGAGCCCGCGCGCACGCTCTGCCTCGCGGTGCGGGACGGAGCGGGGCGGTGGGCTGCCGATCTGGCCACGCGGCTGACCGAGGCGCTGGAGGCGCGCCGGAGCCGGGCGAGGGCTCAGATCGCCGAGGCCACGAGCCAGGCGGTATAGGCGACGAAGCCCGCCAAGAGGACGCTGCCCTCCCACCGGTTGATGCGGGCCGGCCGCCCGCGGATGAGCGGCAGGGCCACGATCGTCAGCACGATGGTAAAGGCCACCATGACCACCAGATCGCGCGAGAACGCCTCGGGCGGCAGGTCGAAGGGCTGCACCACGGTGGCGATCCCCACCACGGCCAGCGTGTTGAACAGGTTCGACCCGACGATGTTGCCGAAGGCGAGATCGTGCGCTCCGCGTCGCGCCGCGCCGATCGAGGAGGCCAGTTCCGGCAGGGACGTGCCCACCGCCACCACCGTGAGGCCGATCACCAGCTCGCTCAGGCCGATGCTGCGCGCCACGCCGACCGCGCCCCAGACCAGCGCGCGCGAGGCGAGCACCAGCACCACGAGCCACAGCACGGTCAGAAGGCCTGCGCGGGTCGCACTCATCGCCTCGGTGCCGGGAGGCAGCTCCTCGGCGATGGCATCCACCTGGCCCATGGAGCTGGCGACCTGCCAGCCGATCGTCAGCAGCAGCGCGAGCGCGAGCAGGCTGCCCTCGATCCGGCCCAGATGCAGGTTCCAGCTGAGCGCCACCGTCAGGGCCGTGGCGCCCACGAGCAGGGGGATCTCGCGCCGCACCGCCTCGGAGGCGACCATGATCGGGGCGATCAGGGCCGTGATTCCCAGGATCAGGCCGATATTCGCGACGTTGGACCCCCAGGCATTGCCGAGCGCCAGGGCCGGTGCGCCGTCCAGCGCGGCGAGCACCGAGACGGTGATCTCGGGCGCCGAGGTGCCGAAGCCCACCACGAGGATGCCGACCAGCAGGGGCGGCACCCCCAGCGCGCGGGACAGGCCGGCGGCGGCAATCACGAAGCGGTCGGCCGACAGCACCAGAACGACCAGACCCCCGGCGAGCGCGACGAGGGCAAGGGCAAGGCCCGACATGATGCGGCTCCTGTGGTGGGGCGCGTGGCTCCCGTGGTATGGGGTCGCAGCCCCGCGGCGGCAAGGGCCGCTGGGCAAGCGCGACCCGAGCGGCTAGATTGCGTGTCGCCCCTGCAGGAGCCTGCCGTGCGCGACCTCTCCGACCCCGCCGAGCGCCACCCCGAAAAGGCCCATCGGCCCGACCAGCCCCAGCCGCGCAAGCCCGCCTGGATCCGCGTCAAGGCGCCGACCTCGGCCGGCTACCGCGCCACCGCCGCCGTCGTGCGCGAGCATCGCCTCGTCACGGTGTGCGAGGAGGCGGGCTGCCCCAATGTAGGCGAGTGCTGGGCGCAGGGCCATGCCACCATGATGATCATGGGCGAGATCTGCACCCGCGGCTGCACCTTCTGCAACGTCGCCACGGGGCGGCCCGACGCGCTCGACCCGTTCGAGCCGGGGCGCGTGGCCGATGCGGTAGCCAGGCTCGGCCTGTCCCATGTCGTCGTCACCTCGGTGGATCGCGACGACCTGCCCGACGGCGGGGCCGAGCACTTCGCCACCACGATCCGCGCGATCCGCCGCCGCGCGCCCGGGACCACGGTCGAGGTGCTGGTCCCGGACTTCCTGCGCTGCGGGCCCGAGGCGCTCGAGACGGTGATCGCCGCGCGGCCCGACGTGTTCAACCACAACCTCGAGACGGTGCCGGGCCTCTATCCGACGGTGCGCCCCGGCGCGCGCTACTTCCACTCGCTCCGCCTGCTCCAGCGCGCCAAGGAGATGGACCCGGGCGTGTTCACCAAGTCCGGCATCATGGTCGGCCTGGGCGAGGACCGGCAGGCCGTGCTGCAGGTGATGGACGACATGCGCGCGGCCGACGTGGACTTCCTGACCATCGGCCAGTACCTCCAGCCCACGCCCAAGCATCACCGCGTGGACCGCTTCGTGACGCCGGAGGAGTTCGCGGCCCTCGAGGCCGCTGCGCGGGGCAAGGGCTTCCTGATGGTCTCGGCCTCGCCGCTCACGCGGTCGAGCTATCACGCCGGAGAGGACTTCGCCCGCCTGCGCGAGGCGCGGCGCGCGCGCCTCGCGGCGGGCGGCTGACGCTCAGGGCGCGGGCGGGGCAACCGGCGGCACGGCCTTGAGATAGGCCGCGATGGCGCGCCGGTCCTCGTCGGTCATGCGCGAGGTGTTGGAGCGGATCACCTCGGCCATCTCGCCGCCCGCGACGTCGAAGACGGGCGTGAAGCCCGACTGGAGGTAGAGCGCGATCTCCTCCTCGGTCCAGGTCAGGACTCCCGGGGTGATGTTGGGGATGCGGCCCGGACCGGAGGGATTCGGCGCCCCGCCGAGCCAGCGCGACCGGTCGAGCGCGCCCAGCGCGTTGCGCGGCGTGTGGCATTCCCCGCAATGGGCGAGCGCCTCCACAAGGTAGCGGCCACGCTCCACCGCCGGTTCAAGATCGCCCTGCAACACGAAGTCATCGCGCAGGAAAAGCGCCTTCCACAGCCCGATCCCACGGCGGATGTTGAAGGGAAAGCCGACCTCGTGGGGGCGGTTCGGCGCGTCGCTCTCCGGCAGGGTGCGCAGAAAGGCGGCGATGTCGGCCACGTCCTGGACAGCCGCCAGCCGGTAGGCCGGATACGGAAAGGCCGGGTAGTAATGCGCCCCGAGCGGCGAGACACCCCGCATCGTCGCCTGGATGATCTCGGCATCCGTCCAGTCGCCGATCCCCTGCGGGGAGGGCGAGATGTTGGGCGCATGGAACGTCCCGAACTCGGACAGGAAGGCCCGCCCGCCGGAGAGGACCGGGGGACCCTCGCCCCCCTGGTCGTCCGGCGCCCGATGGCACGATTCGCAGCCGGCCATCGCGAAGAGGGCGGCGCCGCGTTCGGCGTCGCCCGTCACTCCGGCCAGGGCCGCGGCGGGAAGGGGATCGGGTGCGCTGACCCACCAGCCGGCGGCCCCCAGCAGGGCAGCCGCGACGAGAAGGGTCAGCGTGACGCGCATGCGCTAGTTCTGGGCGCGGTAGGGCTGGTGGCATGCCCCGCAGGCCTGACCCAGCGCGCCGACCGCCGCCTGCAGCGAGGCGAGATCCGTGCCGGCTGCCTCGCGCAGCTGCGAGGCGACATCCGCCAGCGCCTCCTGTTTGGCCATGAAGTCGTCCATGTTCTCCCAGATGGCGGGCAGGGCGGCGCTGCCCTCGATCTCGCCCTGGGCGGTGCCCGGGGGCCAGTAATGCGTCTGGTCGATCATGGAGAGGTGGTAGATGTTGTCGGCGGCGACCTGCGCCGCGGCTGCGTCGTACTCGCGGGCACCCTGCGCCATGGGGCCCAGCACCCCGAGCATGGCCGCGTAGTTCTTCATGTGCCCCTGCCGGATGGCGAGGGCGGTCTGTTCCGGGCTCGGCTGGGCGCCGGCGGAGGTCGCGACGATCGCACCCGCCAGGCAGGCGAGCGCGTAGCGGGTCAGGGCAGTGCGGACGGGCATGGCCGACTCCTTGGCAAGGCGTGCACGGCCCGAAGCTACCCGCCTCACGCGTCGCCGCGCCAGCCCGAACTTCGCACGATCGCGGTGTGCGGCTTCGGGCGGGCAGACAAATGCCCAAAGCAGAACAGGCATGCCGCGTCTGCACGCAGGCATGCCTGTCCGAGGTGACGGGAAGCGGACGGACCGCGTCAGCGGACCGGGCGACCCCTCACGGCGTTCACGATCGCGAGCAGGATCACCGCGCCGATGACGGCGACGATGATGCTGCCGATCCAGCCCCCGGTGCCGGGCGTGCCGAACAGCAGACCGAACAGCCAGCCGCCGATGACCGCGCCGAGGATGCCGATCACGATGTTCATCAGCAGGCTGTCGTCGCGGCCCATGATCTTCTCCGCGATCCAGCCCGCGATCGCACCCACGATGAGCCAGCCGATGATCGAACCAATCATGGTCGTTTTCCTTCTGTTGCGCCGTCCGTGCCGCCGGCGGCGCCACGTTAACGCAGAAGGGCGCGGTTCGATCCCTGTTCGGGCAGGGCCCTGCGCAAGTGTGGCCCTCAGGACGCAACCGGAACGGTCAGGGGCGCAGGCGCTGGGGCCTGAGCGCGTCTGGCCAGCCCCAGAGCGCGTCGATGACCCCGAAGGCGAGCACGACCAGGACGATTCCCAGCACGACCCAGGCCCGGCGCCCCCGGGGCGGGTTGCGGGCCAAGAGGGCCAGCCGCAGGAACAGGTTCGGACCCACGCTCAGCCATCCTCGTCCGTGAACCGCACCTTGCCGATATAGGGCAGGTTGCGGTTGCGCTGCGCATAGTCGATCCCGTAGCCCACCACGAACTCGTCGGGGATGGAAAAGCCGATCCAGTCGGCGCGGAAATCCACCTCGCGGCGCGACGGCTTGTCGAGCAGGGCGATGGTCCGCAGCCGCCGCGGCCGGCGCGAGGCGAGAAACCGCGTCACGTGATGGAGCGTGTGGCCCGTATCCACGATGTCCTCGACCAGCAGGACGTCCTGTCCCTCGATCGCGGCGCGCAGGTCCTTGAGGATGCGCACCTCGCGCGAGGACACGGTGCTGTCGCCGTAGGAGGAGGCCTCGATGAAGTCCACCTCCACCGGCAGGTCGATCTCGCGGACGAGATCGGCGATGAACACGAACGAGCCGCGCAGCAGACCCACGACGACCAGCTTGTCCGTCCCCGCGAATTCCGCCTCGATCTCGCGCGCGAGCGCCTCGATCCGGGCGGCGATCGACTTGGCGCTGATGAGCTGGTCGATGACGTAGGGGCGTGGGGGCATGAGGGCACCTCGCCGGGACGGGCGCGCCCTCTGTGCCGCCGGGCGGCCGCCGGCGCAAGACCCCGGAGACCGGGCCCTTGATCTTCACGTTGCGGGGGGCGACATGGGGCGGACCTGACGCGGATGCGACGATGACCAGACATGCGGAGACCCGGGTGCTGCCCTACAGCGCCCAGCAGATGTACGATCTTGTGGCCGATGTCCGGTCCTATCCCGAGTTCCTGCCCTGGACCGCGGGCGCACGCATCCGGTCGGAGGAGGATCGCGGCGACCACCGCGAGATGCTGGCCGACCTCGTCGTGTCCTTCAAGCTGTTCCGGGAAAGCTTTCTCAGCCGGGTGCGCCTGTTTCCCGACGACAAGCGGATCGAGACGGAATACATCGAGGGGCCGTTCAAGCGGATGCAGAGCGTCTGGCGGTTCCGCGATGTGCCGGGCGGGGTGGAGGTCTCGTTCTTCACCGATTTCGAGTTCCGCAACAAGCTGTTGCAGCGCACGGCAGGGCTATTCTTCCACCAGGCGATGCAGACGATCGTGCGCGCATTCGAGAAGAGGGCGGCCCAGCTCTACGGCGTTCCCTCCACCGCCTGACGGAGCAGGTCGAGCGCGTGGGCCACGCTCGCCATGCGCACGGCCTCGCGCCCTCTGGGGCCGAACTCGACCGTGTGCGCCCGGGGCGGCTCCCCATGGCGGGCGACCGCAAAGCAGACCCGCCCCTCGGGCTTGCGGGCCGAGGCGCCGGGCCCTGCGACGCCCGTGATCGCCACGGCCACCTGCGCCTCGGACCGGGCGAGGGCACCCGCCGCCATCTCGGCCGCGACGGGCTCGGAGACGGCGCCATGCCGCGCCAGCGTCTCCTCGGCCACGCCGAGCAGGTCGCGCTTGGCCGCGTTGGAATAGGTCACGAAGCCCCGATCGAAGACGTCGGATGCGCCGGGGGGCGCAGTGATCGCCCCGGCCAGAAGGCCGCCCGTGCAGCTCTCGGCCACCGCGATGCGCCAGCCCCGCGCCCTCGCGGCGGCCAGAAGCGCCTCGGCCGGGCTCATCGCATCAGCCCCAGATGGGCGAGCGCCGCGAGTGCGACCACGCCCAGCGCGGCCAGCAGCCCCGCCGCCAGATCGTCGAGCATCACCCCCCCTGCGCCCGGCTGGCGCTCGCCCCGGCCGACGATCCACGGCTTCCAGATGTCGAACAGCCGGAACAGGACGAAGCCCGCCACCCAGGCCGGCCAGAGGCGCAGCGGCTCCACCCCCATCAGGGCCGAGCCGAGCGCGGCTGGCAGCAGCGCGACCCATTGCCCCGCCACCTCGTCCACCACGATCCAGGGCGGATCGGCTTCGGCCGTCAGGCGGAGCGTGTCGGCAACCGCGAACCAGCCCACTGGCACGAGCAGCGCCAGGGCCGCGACGAAGAGCCAGACTCCCCCGATCCCGAGCAGCGCCCAGGCCAGCAGGACGGCCAGGGCCGACCCCCAGGTGCCGGGGGCAGGTCGCAGGAAGCCCACCCCGAGGCCGGAGGCGATCAGCCGGCTCATCGCCGGACCAGGGTTGCGGTGGCCAAGGCTGCGATGCCCTCGCCACGGCCCGTGAAGCCCAGCCGCTCGGACGTGGTGGCCTTGATGCTGACCCGACCCTCCCCGACTCCCAGCGCATCGGCGATCGTGCGGCGCATGGCGGGCACATGCGCGCCGATACGCGGCGCCTCACAGACCAGCGTGACGTCGCAATGTTCGACCGAAAAACCTCTTTCGTCGCACATCGCCTTGGCATGTCTCAGGAATGTGAGGCTGTCCTCGCCTTTCCATCGCGGGTCAGAGGGCGGAAAGTGCTGGCCGATGTCGCCGCAGCCCAGCGCGCCCAGCAGCGCATCCGTCAGGGCATGAAGCCCCACATCTCCGTCCGAATGGGCAACCAGGCCGCGGTCGTGGGGGATGCGGACGCCGCAGAGCGTGACGTGTCCGCCCGGTCCGAAGGCATGCACGTCATAGCCGTTGCCGACCCGTATCTCCATCCGCCGCTCCAGGATGCGCGCGGCCCGTTCCAGATCGCCGGGCCGCGTGATCTTCAGGTTGTCCTCCTCTCCGGGCACGATGGCGACCCGGAGCCCGGCCCGCAAAGCCACCTCCACGTCGTCGGCCGCCTCGCCGCCATGGGCCCGGTGCGCGGCGAGGATCGGGGCGAAGCGGAAGCCCTGCGGGGTCTGCGCGCGCCACAGGCCGTCGCGCGGCAGGGCGGCCTCGACCGCGTCATCGCCGCGCCAGAGCGCATCGGTCAGGGGCAGGGCGGGGGCGGCACCCTCGTGGGTCCCGAGCGCTTCGGCCACGCGACGCACCAGCGCCGCGCTCGCGCAGGGCCGGGCGGCGTCGTGGATCAGCACGCCGTCGGGCGGCGCGGGGGCCAGCGCCTCGAGCCCGGCCAGCACGCTGCGGGCCCGTGTCGCGCCTCCGGGAACGAGGCTCACCCCCTCGCCGGCCAGCGGAGCGGCTTCGGCGGCGTCTTCTGGGTGATGGACGACCACCAGCCGCCGGATGCCCCCCGCCCGCAGCGCGGCAGCGGCATGGTCTGCAACCCGGCGGCCGGCGACGGAGCGCCATTGCTTGGGCGGTCCGCCATGCCGCTCGCCGCGGCCGCCTGCCACGATGATCCCGGCCAGATTCATGGCGCCTCTCCTAGACCGCCGCGGACGGCCGCGCAAATCCTGTTGAACGGGCAGGCGAACTGCTCGCAAATCAGGCATTCGCACATGGACACGGCGCATGCCTCGCGCCATGACGTTGTTTCGTTCCGCCCTGCTTTCTAGACCTGCAACAGGCATCAAGGCACATCATGTCCGCTCTCCAACCCCTCTCCGTCCGGTCCGTGACGCTGCACGCACCCGTTGCGCTCGCGCCGATGGCGGGGATCACCGATCTGCCCTTCCGCCGCCTCGCCGCCTCGTTCGGGGCGGGATGGGTCGTCTCGGAGATGGTGGCCTCGCAGGAGATGGTCCAGGCCCGGCCCGGCACGCGCGAGAAGGCGGCGCTGGGGCTGGGGGACGGGCTCACGGCCGTGCAGCTCGCGGGGCGCGAGGCGCGCTGGATGTCGGAGGCGGCGCGCCTCGTGGAGGCGAACGGAGCGCGGCTCATCGACATCAACATGGGCTGTCCGGCCAAGAAGGTGACAAACGGCTGGTCGGGCTCGGCGCTCATGCGCGATCCCTGCCACGCGCTGCGGCTGATCGAGGCCGTGGTGGGGGCGGTCTCCGTGCCGGTCACGCTCAAGATGCGGCTGGGCTGGGACCAGGATTCGATCAACGCGCCCGAGATCGCCCGCCGTGCCGAGGCTGCAGGCATCGCGCTCGTCACGGTCCACGGGCGGACCCGGGCCCAGTTCTACAAGGGTCGCGCCGACTGGGCTGCGGTGCGCCGGGTGCGCGAGGCGGTGTCGATCCCGGTGATCGTCAATGGCGACATCGGCGACGCGCCCGCCGCGCATGCGGCCCTGTCGCTGTCCGGGGCGGACGGAATCATGATCGGCCGGGCCGCGCAGGGGCAGCCCTGGATCGTCGGCCGGCTCGCCCGGCTGCTGGGCGGTCGGGCCCTGCCGCCGGCGCCGACCGTGCAGGAGCGGATCGCCCTCGTCTCGGGCCACTACGAGGCGATGCTGCGTTTCTACGGCACCGAACTGGGCCGGCGGGTGGCGCGCAAGCACCTGGGCTGGTACATGGACCGCGCCGGCACGCCCGCTCCGCTGCGGCAGGCGGTCCTGACGGCCGACGCCCCCGGAACCGTGCTGCGCCTGCTGCCCGGGGCGCTCGCGCCGGACCGGCGGGAGGCGGCATGATCCCCTCCTGTTCGGCTCTCTGGGCCTCGCTGCCGCTGCCCGCCCTGATCCTTGATGCCCACGACCGCATCGAGGAGGCCAACCCGGCGGCCGAGGCGTTCCTCAACGCCTCGGCGCGCGCCTTGGCCGGGCTGCCGGTCTGGGACCGCGTCATGATCGCCGCGCCGATCGAGGACGCCTATCGCCGCGCCCGCACCCAGCGGACGCCGCTTCTCGTCAGCGATGTCGATGTCGGAACGGGCGAGCGGCCGCCGCTGCTCTGTTCCGTCCATCTGGCCCCGCTCGAGGACGACCGGATGCTGCTGCTGCTGTCCCCGCGCGAGATCGCCAGCCGCGTCACCCAGCACGACCGCAGCGCCAAGGCGGCCCGCTCGGCGATCGGCATGGCCGAGATGCTGGCGCACGAGATCAAGAACCCGCTGGCGGGGATCACCGGGGCGGCCCAGCTCCTGTCGATGTCGCTCAGGGGTCCTGACCTCGAACTCACCGAGCTGATCGTGGAGGAGACCCGCCGCATCGTGACGCTCCTGTCGCGGGTGGAGCAGTTCGGCAACCTCTCTCCGCCCATCCAGGGACCCGTCAACATCCACGACGTGCTGGACCGGGCCCGCCAGTCGGCGGCGGTGGGCTTTGCCGCCCACATGCGGTTCGTGGAGGATTACGACCCGTCGCTCCCCGCTGCCCTCGCCGACCCCGACCAGCTCCTCCAGGTCATGCTGAACCTGCTGCGCAATGCGGCCGAAGCGGCGCCGGGGGGCGGAACGATCCGGCTGCGCACCTTCTACGAACCGTCGCTCCGCCTCACCCGTCCCGACGGGACCAAGGCGCGACTGCCCCTGCAGGTGGAGGTGATCGACGACGGGCCCGGCGTGCCGCCGGACATCGCCGCCGAGATCTTCGAGCCCTTCGTCTCGGGGCGCGAGAACGGCACCGGACTGGGTCTGGCCCTCGTTGCCAAGCTGCTGGCGGGGATGGGGGCCTGGATCTCGGTCGATTCGGTGCCGGGCCGGACCGTGTTCCGCCTGTCGCTGCCGCGGGCACCTGAACCCGACTCACCCAAGGAGGGAGAAGAGTAGATGGATGGCACCGTGCTCGTCGCCGACGATGACCGCACGATCCGGACCGTTCTGACGCAGGCCCTGACACGCGCCGGATGCAAGGTGCATGCCACCTCGTCGCTCGTCACCCTCATGCGCTGGGTGGAGGAAGGCAAGGGCGACCTCGTCATCTCGGATGTCGTGATGCCGGACGGCAACGGCATCGAGCAGCTCCCGCGAATCGGCAGCGCGCGCCCGGACCTGCCGGTGATCGTCATCTCGGCCCAGAACACGATCATGACCGCCATCCGCGCCGCCGAGGCCGAGGCGTTCGACTACCTGCCCAAGCCGTTCGACCTGCCCGAACTGATGAAGCGCGCCGCCAAGGCGCTGGAAACCAAGCGCCGTCTGGTTCCGCAGCCCCCGCGCACCCAACCGGACAATGCCGGCAACGAACTGCCGCTCGTCGGGCGCACACCCGCCATGCAGGCGCTCTACCGCTTGGTGGCGCGGGTGATGAACACCTCGCTTCCCATTCTGATCACGGGGGAATCGGGAACAGGCAAGTCGCTCGTCGCGCGCGCCGTGCACGACTTCTCGGACCGCCGGGCGCTGCCCTTCGTCACGCTCAGCGCGGCCGATCTGGCCGGCAGCGCCGACGCACTGGGACAGGCCTTCGCCCGTGCGCGGGCGGGCTCCATCCTCATCGACGAGATCGGCGACCTGGCCGAGGAGCAGCAGGCGCGCATCGCGCGGCTGCTCGACGCGCTCCCGCCCGGCGGACCCCGCGTGATGGCCTCGTCGCGCCTCGACCTCGCCGGTCGCATCGAGGCGGGCCGGTTCCGGGACGACCTGTTCTATCGGATCAACGGGGTGCACCTCGTTCTTCCGCCCCTGCGCGAACGTGTGGACGACATCCCCCTTCTGGCGGATCATGCCCTTGTCCGCGCCGAGCGCGAGGGATTTCCGCTGCGCCGGCTGACCGGTCCGGCGCTCGAGCTGATGCGGGCCTATTCCTGGCCCGGCAACGTGCGTCAGCTCGAACACGCCGTGCGTCGCCTGGCGGCCACATCGAGCGACAGCGACATCGGCCGCGCCGAAGTGGAGGCGGTGCTGGGCAGCCAGCCCGCCGCCGACCTGCCCGGCCATCCGGACGGCGCCGAGAAGCTGTCCGGCCTGGTCGCGCGGCACCTGCGGCGCTACTTCGACCTGCATGGCGCCCGTCTGCCCCCCGCCGGCCTTTACGACAGGATCCTGGCCGAAGTTGAAGTGCCGTTGATCGAGATCGCGCTGGATGCGACCGGCGGCAACCAGGCCAAGGCGGCCGACCTTCTCGGCATCAACCGGAACACGCTCCGCAAAAAGATCACGGATCACGATATTCGCGTGACACGTCGCCGCAAGTTGATGTAAACAGGTCACAGAACCGTGGCCCGCCCGCAAAGGGGGGGACCGCGGCGGGGCGGCAGGGGGCTCGGCCCCCGGAAGCGAGGCGAGGGCGTGCAGCGCGGGCTGGCAGGCAGAGGACTGGCGCGGATCGGCCGCTTGCGGCGTCTCCGCTGGGTCCGGGCGTCGGGCACCATCGGGCTTGTCCTGCTGGGTCCCGTTCTGGCTGCGCTCACCTATGTCGTGCTCGGCCCGCTCAATCAGGGTGCGTCGTCGCCGACCCTCCGGCTCGTCCTTCTGGCCGACCTCGTCTATGTCCTCGTGGTGGCGGCCCTCGTGGGGCGCGAGGTGGCGCGCATGGTCGCGGCTCGCCGGGCCCGCTCGGCCGGCTCGCGGCTGCATCTGCGCCTCGTGGGGACCTTCGCGCTCCTGGCCCTGATCCCGACCGTCCTCGTGGCGGTGTTCTCGGTCCTCACGATCAATGTGGGTCTCGAGGGGTGGTTCTCCGATCGCGTCCGCCAGGTCGTGTCGAACTCGCTGGCGGCCGCGCAGGCCTACGAACAGGAACACCGCGAGGAACTGGCCCGCGACGGACGCGCCCTCGCCGCCTTTCTGGAGGCCGAGAACCTCGCCTCCGTGCGGCGGGCGAATTTCGGCCTGTCGGACGGGGACCTCAGGCAGGCGCTCGGGCGCGTGCAGGCGCAGATCGAGCGGGGTCTGACGGAGGCGTTCGTCATCGACGGGGCCGGCGGCATCCGGGCCCGGGGTGCGCGCTCCTACGAGTTCGGCTACGAGCCCCCGGATGCCGAGGCCTTTGCCCGCGCGCGCTCCGACGGCATCGCCATCATCGAGGACTGGGCCAACAACGAGTTCCGCGCGCTGATCCCGCTGCCGTCCTTCCTGGACCGCTACCTGTTCGTCACCCGGGCCGTCGATGGCGGCGTGCTTGCCCTTCTGGACGAGACGCAGGCGACCGTGGACCTCTACCGCCAGCTCGATGCGCAGAAGGGGCGCCTGCTGTTCGAGTTCGGGCTGCTCTATCTCGGCTTCTCGATCATCCTGATCCTGGCCGCCGTCTGGCTGGCGCTCTGGTTCGCCGAAGGGCTGTCGCGCCCCGTCGGGCGGCTGCTTGTGGCTTCCGAACGGGTGGGGGCGGGGGATCTCGACGTGCGCGTGATCGAGGAGGAGGGCGACGACGAGATCGCGGCGCTGGGGCGTCATTTCAACCACATGACGGGCCGTCTGAAGGCCCAGCGCGAACGTCTCCTCGAGACGACCGACCAGATCGAGAGCCGCCGCAGGCTGTTCGACTCGGTGCTGTCCTCCGTCACGTCCGGGGTGGTGGGCCTCGATGCCGAAGGCTGCGTGACCTTTGCCAACCCGTCCGCCCGGCGTCTGCTGGGCATGGGCGAGGGCGCCACCCCGCCGCTCTCGCTGGCGGCCGCCGTGCCGGAATTCGCTCCGCTCTTCGAGAGGTTGCGCACGGGCGCGGAAGAGGACGTGCAGGAGCAGGTTGCGCTGCTGCGCGGGGGCCGGCAGGAGATCCTGCTGGTCCGCATGGCGCCGCGCCGGTCCGAGGGGGGCGAGACCGAAGGCTATGTGGTGGCCTTCGACGACGTGACCGACCTCGTCTCGGCCCAGCGCATGGCCGCCTGGGGCGACGTGGCACGGCGCATCGCGCACGAGATCAAGAACCCGCTCACGCCCATCCGCCTGTCGGCCGAGCGCATCAAGCGCAAGTTCGGCCGCCATCTGGACGAGGAGGGGCAGCGCGACCTCGAGCAGATGACGGACGTCATCGTGCGCCAGACCGAGGACCTCCGCCGCATCGTGGACGAATTCTCGCGCTTCGCGCGCATGCCCGAACCCGAACGGCGCACCATCGACCTGGTCCGGCTGGTCCGCGATGCCGTCACCCTGCAGGAGGCCGGCCAGCCCGGCGTGCGCTTCGACGCGGTCCTGCCCGACGCGCCGGTGCCGGCCGACCTCGACCCCACCATGATCGCGCAGGCCCTGACCAACCTGCTCAAGAACGCCGGCGAGGCGATCGAGACCCGCCAGGAGCGGGAACCCGACCTCGCCTTCGTGCCGCGCATCCGCGTGGCGCTCACCTCCGAGGCGGGCCGGGCCCGCCTCGTCATCGAGGACAACGGGATCGGCCTCCCGGAGGACCGCTCCCGGCTGTTCGAGCCGTACGTGACCACCCGCGAGAAGGGGACCGGCCTCGGTCTCCCGATCGTCAAGAAGATCGTCGAGGAGCACGGGGGAACCCTGGCCCTCGAGGATGCCGCGGAGGGACGCGGCGCGCGCGCCATCCTTACCCTCCCGGTCAAGACGCAGACCGTTGAGAACGAAGCAGATCAACCCATACAGGCAACACGAAGGGCGGTATAAGAGATGGGCGACATCCTGATCACCGACGACGAGCGCGACATCCGGGAGCTGATCTCGGACATCCTGCGCGACGAAGGCTACACCACCCGACTGGCCGGAACCTCCGAGCAGTGCATGGCGGAAATCGCCAGGGAAGTGCCGGCGCTGATGATCCTCGACATCTGGCTCAAGGACAGCCGGATGGACGGCATCGACATCCTCAAGGCCGTCAAGCGCGAGCACCCGGAGGTGCCGATCATCATCATCTCCGGCCACGGCAACATCGAGATCGCGGTGGCCGCGATCAAGCAGGGCGCCTACGACTTCATCGAGAAGCCCTTCAACATCGAGCAGCTTCTCGTCGTGATCCGCCGCGCGATGGAGACGTCGCGCCTGCGCCGCGAGAACGTGGCGCTCAAGCGCGGCGACCGGGAGCGCACGGAGATGCTGGGCGACAGCCCGGCCATGCGCAGCCTGCGCGCCCAGCTTGAGAAGGTCACCAAGTCGAACGGCCGCGTCATGCTGACGGGCGAGCCCGGCTCGGGCAAGGAGACGGCCGCGCGCTGGATCCATGCCCATTCCAACCGCGCCTCCGGCCCCTTCGTCGTCGTCAACTCCGCCTCGATCGAGCCCGAACGCTTCGAGGAGGTGCTGTTCGGCCGCGAAAGCGCCGGCCGCGGCATCGAGAAGGGCCTTCTGGAACAGGCCCATGGCGGCATCATCTATTTCGACGAGGTTGCCGACATGCCGCTCGGCACCCAGTCCAAGATCCTGCGCGTGCTGGTGGACCAGCAGTTCACGCGCGTCGGCGGGACCGAGAAGATCCACGTGGACATGCGCGTGATCTCCTCCACCAACCGCAACCTCAAGGAGGCGATCGCCGCCGGCACCTTCCGGCAGGAACTCTATCACCGCCTCAACGTCGTCCCCATCGCCGTGCCCTCGCTCGAGGACCGGCGCGAGGACATCCCGCTTCTGGCGGAACATTTCATCACGGTGCTCAACCGCATGCAGGGCCTGCCGCTGCGCCGCCTGGGCGAGGATGCCCGCGCCCTTCTCCAGACGATGTCCTGGCCCGGCAACGTCCGTCAGCTGCGCAACGTCATCGAGCGCGTCCTGATCCTGGGCGAGCCGGGCGGCGACATCGCGGCGCGCGAACTGCCCTCCATGGACGAGGTCCCGCACGAGGAGGGGCGCGTCGTGCTGTCCGGCGGGCTGGCCACGCTGCCGCTGCGCGAGGCCCGCGAACTCTTCGAGAAGGAATACCTGCTCACGCAGATCAACCGCTTCGGCGGCAACATCTCGCGCACGGCGGCCTTTGTGGGCATGGAGCGCTCGGCGCTCCACCGCAAGCTCAAGTCGCTGGGCGTCGTCACGGGCGTCAAGACGACGCCCCGCCTTGTCTATGCCGAGGGGGAATGATGGCGGCAGACAACGAACGGGCGCCCCGGCGCACCCTCGGCATCGCGAGGCCGCCCCAGGCGGCCCCGCAACCCCAACCGGCTGGCAAGCCCGCCACAGACGCTCCGGCGGCCGAAGCGGCAGGGCTGGAACTCCCTCCGCCGCGCCCGCATACTGACGCGGATGCGGACGGCCCCCCGCCCGCGCGCAAGAGCAAGAGTGGAACGGGAATGGCCGACAGCAGGCAGAACCTTCAGGACGCCTTCCTCAACCACGTCCGCAAGACCAAGGTGCCCGTGACGATCTTCCTGATCAACGGCGTCAAGCTGCAGGGCGTCATCACCTGGTTCGATTCCTTCTGCGTGCTGCTGCGCCGCGACGGTCAGAGCCAGCTCGTCTACAAGAGCGCGATCAGCACCATCATGCCTGCCCAGCCGGTCAATCTCTACGACGGGGACGACTGACACCTTGCCGTCCACAGCGGTCAAGAGGACGCCGGCCTGGCTTCTCCACCCCGACATCAAGGCCGACCGCGCCGCGCGGCCGGCCGAGCCCGCCCTGGAGGAGGCGGTCGCCCTGGCGGCCGCGCTCCCCGAACTCGATCTTCGGGGCGCCGAGATCGTCCGTCTGCCCAGGGTCCATCCCGGCATGCTCTTCGGTTCGGGCAAGATCGCCGAGCTGAAGGCCCGCTTTGCGGAAAGCGGAGTGGAGCTGGTGCTGGTGGACGGACCCGTCTCGCCGGTGCAGCAGCGCAACCTCGAGAAGGAATGGGGCGTCAAGCTTCTCGACCGCACGGGCCTCATCCTCGAGATCTTCGCCGACCGTGCCCGCACGCGCGAAGGGGTCCTTCAGGTGGAGATGGCCGCGCTGTCCTACCAGCGCACCCGCCTTGTGCGGTCCTGGACCCACCTGGAGCGCCAGCGCGGCGGCTTCGGCTTTGTCGGCGGGCCGGGCGAGACGCAGATCGAGGCCGACCGCCGCGCCATCGACGACCAGCTGGTCAGGCTGCGGCGACAGCTCGACCGGGTGGTTCAGACGCGGACGCTGCACCGCGCCGCGCGCGCCAAGGTGCCGTTTCCGGTCGTCGCCCTCGTCGGCTACACCAATGCCGGCAAGAGCACGCTGTTCAATCGCCTGACAGGCTCGGACGTGGTGGCCAGGGACATGCTGTTCGCCACGCTGGACCCCACGATGCGGCGCGTCCGCCTGCCGTCGGGGCTCGATGTCATCCTGTCCGATACGGTAGGCTTCATCTCGGACCTGCCGACCGAACTCGTGGCCGCCTTTCGCGCCACGCTCGAGGAGGTGCTGGACGCGGACCTGATCCTGCATGTCCGGGACATCGGCCATCCCCAGAGCGAGGCCCAGGCCCGCGACGTCGAGACGATCCTCCAGACGCTTGGCGTGGCGGAGACGACCCCGCTGATCGAGGTGTGGAACAAGATCGATCTCCTGCCGCCGGAGGATCGCCCCGCCGCGCCTGCCCGCCCGGACCGCGATCCGGCCGTGTTTCCCGTCTCGGCCCTCACCGGCGAGGGTCTCGAGGCGCTGCTGGCGGCGGTGACGCGGCTTCTGGACGAGCCGCGGACCGAGGACGAGCTGCTCCTGCCCCACGGGGACGGACGCCGCCGGGCATGGCTGCACGAGCACCGGCTGGTGCTGGCGGAGCGGACGGAGGAGGAGGGCACCCGTCTGCGCGTCTGCTGGACGGCGCGGCAGCGCGACCGCTTCGCCCTGCTCTGAGCCGGGGCGGCGCCGTCACCCCGCTTCGGCAGTCCGGGCGACGGGCAGCAGCCGCGTGATCCCCACGGCCGCCGCCCGCGCCAGTGCAGGATCAAGCGACATCGGGATGTACTCGCCCCGCCGCCACAACTCCCCCAGATCGTCGTAATGCGGCGACAGCGGATGCCCCGACTGGCCGGTGGCGATGATGAACACGGAGGAATCCGGATCGGCGAAGTCGTAGATCCCGCGATAGGCCGCGGCATGGACGTTCACGAACGGATTGGCGCCCGTCCCCCGCACCCGCCCCCGCATGAGCGTGTGATCGTCCCCGCTCGTGCTCTGGCGGATGTTGACGAACCAGGACAGCAGCCCGCTCGTGCCCAGGACCGGGTGCTCGTGCACGGCCTCGTGCGCATTGCCCCAGCGCAGGCTCTCGAGCTGCGTCCCCCAGCGTTCCCGGATCCACAGGATCGCGTCGTCCAGCGCGAGGCGCGCGATCTCCGCGCAGGTCTCGACCGCCGCCGACTGGCGGATGTCGCACCACGCCGAGGCGCCGCCCACATTGCGGAAGACCCGCTCGATGAACAGCGGCTCCACATGGGTGAAGGCATCCGCGAGGGGACCCAGATCGTCCCGGATCAGCCGATCCTGAAGCGCCCGCATCCAGGCCGCGTAGATGAGCGGCTCGGGCAGATGCTCGGACATCTGGCCGTTCCACTCGGCCAGAAGCGCGAGCGCGCGCTGCCGCAGCCGTTCGGGGCTGCCCTCGGGCGCCGCCTCGCCCGTGAACCACAGGTCGGCCCCCACCAGCGGCAGCAGCGTCCGAGCCGCGGGCGAGACGGTGTCGAGCTGCGCCTCGAGAAAGCTCTCGCGCGTGTGGATCTCGCGCGACTGCATCAGGAAGGCCCAGCGCTGGATGCGCTGGCTGTCGCCCCAGACAAAGGAGAGATGATCGGGAAAGGGCGCGTCGAGCGGCTTGTTGTTGGTGTTGCCGACGATCCCTCCGGGCGGGTTCATCCAGACAGGGTTGCTGTCGGTCGGCCGCACGCCCTGCCAGCGGTTCCGCTCGTCCCAGCCCAGCGTGGGCATCCGGCCCTGGCTGCGGTGCTCGGGATGGCGGACGGGGATGAGCCCCATCGTCGTCATCGCGATCCGGTTGCGATCGGCGACGACCAGGTTCTGGGACGGGGCCACGAACAGCCGCGACGCGGCCAGCGCCTGATCGACCGTCCGGGCGCGCATCAGCCGGATGGCCGCCGTCATCGTCGTGTCGCGGTCCGACAGCGCCGTCCAGGCCACCGCCATGACATGCCCCGGCGGACGGACGGTGCCCAGACCGAAATCGTCCGGCCCCAGCACCGGCCCGTTCGCCGTCCACTGAAGCTGGAGCGTCACCGCCGGCGCATCCTTGACCGCGATGATGCTGTCGCGCGTGCGGAAGGGGGCCCATCCGTCGGGGGTGCGGTATTCCTGCGCGTTGCGCGGGTTCACCTCCTCGGCATAGACGTCCAGATCGTCCAGGTAGCTCGAGGTGATCCCCCAGCCCAGATCGGCGCTCCGGCCCGACAGGATCGCGGGGATGCCGGGCACGCTGCCGCCGATGACGCCGCCCGTCGAAAGCTCCAGCCGCGCGAGGTAGAACAGACCGGGCGCGGTCAACCCCAGATGCGGGTCCGAGGCGAGCAGGGTCGAGCCGGTCGCCGTCCGCGACGGCCCCGCCGCCCAGGCATTGGAGGCCCCCGACAGCGCCAGTCCCCGATCGGGCGAGAGCGGATCGCGCGCCGCCCGGTCCCACTCCGCCAGCCGGGGCAGCGGCCCCGGCACCAGTTCGGCATAGCGGGGCAGGGCTGCCGTCCCTTCGCCCGGCGCGGCGGGCATCAGATCCTCCACCCGCTCGGGATCGAGCACCAGCGACAGCCGCGCGCGCAGGACCTCGGCCTCGGCCTGCCCGTTGAGCTGCAGCGCGAGCAGCTTGAGCAGCGCCAGGCTGTCCTCGGGCTGCCAGGGCGCGATCGCCTGCGGAAAGAGCCACATCTCCGGCGCACCCCGGCCTCGGGCCCCCTCGTTGACCTCCGCCAGCCAGGCGTTGACGCCGGCCGCATAGGCCGCCAGCGCCGCCTGCGTGTCCTCGTCCTGCGCCTCGAGCGACGCGCGCCCCAGCCCCGCCAGATCGAGCCGCCGCACCAGCTTGTCGATCGGGAGCGTGCGCTCGCCGAAGATCTCGCTCAGTCGGCCCTGCGCCGTTCGCCGCATCAGCAGCATCTGCCACAGCCGGTCCTGCGCGTGGACGTAGCCCAGGCCGAAGAACACGTCGGCATCGCTGCTGCCGAAGATGTGCGGCACGTTGGAATGGTCGCGGACGATCTCGACCGGCGCGGCGAGGCCCGCGACCTCCGCCGTGGCGTTGTAGTCGGGCAGCGACCGCGAGGCGAGCCACCAGACCCCGAGCAGGAGCACCAGGCCCGCGACGATCAGGGCCAGCGTGGCGCGCAACAGCCAGCGGAACAGGATGGCCAAGACGGACCTCGGACAGGGCAGGGTGGTGGTTGACGCCACCGGGGGGCGCGGCCATGGGTTTGGCAGGCTTGGGGCGAGGGAGCAAGCGCATGGCGGAACAGGACGCGGCGGCGGGCAGGGGGTTGCGACTGGCCTTTCTGGGACTCGGCGTGATGGGGGGACCCATGGCCGGTCATCTGGCAGCTGCCGGGCATGACGTGACCGTGTTCAACCGCACGGCGTCCAGGGCCGCGGACTGGGTGGCGCGTCACGGCCATCGCAGCGCGCCCACCCCGCGCGAGGCGGCCGCGGGAGCCGCCGTCGTCCTCGCCTGCGTGGGCAACGACGACGACCTGCGCTCCGTCTGCCTGGGCGAGACAGGGGCGTTCGCGGGCATGGCACCGGGCACGCTCTTTGTCGATCACACGACCGTCAGCGCGCGGGTGACGCGCGAACTCGCCGCCCTCGCCGCCGAACGCGGCATCGGCTATGTCGATGCGCCCGTCTCCGGCGGACAGGCCGGGGCCGAGAAGGGCCAGCTCTCGATCATGTGCGGCGGCTCGGAGGAGGATTTCGCCCGCGCCGCCCCGGTCCTTGCGGTCTATGCGCGCATCTGCCGCCGGCTGGGCGATGTGGGGGCCGGCCAGCTCGCCAAGATGGCCAACCAGATCGCCATTGCCGGCCTCGTCCAGGGCCTGTCGGAAGCGCTGGCCTTCGCCGAGAAGGTGGGGCTCGACGGCCGCGCGCTGGTGGAGGTGATCTCGCAGGGTGCGGCGGGGTCCTGGCAGATGGTCAACCGGCACGAGTCGATGCTCGACGGGCATTTCGAGCACGGATTCGCCGTGGACTGGATGCGCAAGGATCTGGGCATCTGCCTGGCCACCGCGCGCGAGGTCGGCGCGACGCTGCCCGTCACGGCGCTGGTGGACCAGTTCTATGCCGATGTGCAGGCGATGGGCGGCGGACGCTGGGACACGTCGAGCCTGATTCAGAGGCTCCGCCGCTAACGGTTTCTTAACCCTTCTGTGGCATGGTGCAGGGAGAGGGCGGCGAATCGGCCGCCCTCCACCGCCTACCGCTCCGGGATCAGCCCCCGGGGAGAGAACCGCAGCACCAGAAGGAGAAGCACCCCCATCGTCAGCAGACGCATATGCGCCTCGGCCCCCGCCAGGTGCCCGGCCAGCCACGACCCCTCCGGCAGCACGCCGATCAGATGGGCGAAGATCCAGCGGCCGAGCGGCTCGACCACCACCCACAGCCACCAGATCAGGAACCCGCCCAGGATCGCGCCCCAGTTGTTGCCCGATCCGCCGACGATCACCATGACCCAGATGAGAAAGGTATAGCGCAACGGCTGATACGACCCCGGCGTGAGCTGGCCGTCCAGCGTGACCATCATCGCGCCCGCAATGCCGATCACGGCCGAGCCCAGAACGAAGATCTGGAGGTGGCGGCGCGTCACGTCCTTGCCCATGGCCTCCGCGGCCACCTCGTTGTCACGGATCGCGCGCATCATCCGGCCCCAAGGGCTGTGCAGCGCGAGCTGCGCGAGAACCAGGACAACAAGAAGGACGGCCGCGAACAGCCCCATGTAGAGGATCTTGTTCCACAGCGTGGAGGCCGTCACCGGATCATAGCCCAGCTGGGCCGCCCGGGCCACGAAGTCCGGGTCGTTCTGAAGCTGGATCGCTTGCGGGACGGGGGAGGGGATGCCCACGACGTTCTTGACCCCGCGGGCCAGCCAGTCCTCGTTCTTCAGGACGGCCAGGATGATCTCCCCGATGCCCAGCGTGGCGATGGCGAGGTAGTCGGACCGCAGGCCGAGGGCGGTCTTGCCGATCACCCAGGCGGCCCCCGCCGCCAGCAGCCCTCCCGCCGGCCAGGCGAGGAGAACCGGCAGGCCGAGACCGCCCAGGTAGCCCGTGGAGGCCGGCGAGACCGCCTCCACCGCCGCGACGCCCGGATCGAAGACCCATCGCGTGACAAGGAGACCCGCGACGCCGAACACGATCATGCTCCAGGTCCGGGCGCGCCCGGGCGCCATCCGTTTCCAGATCTGCACGAGCCCCAGGATCGTGACGAACCCGAGGACGAGACCCGCCATGACCCGCAGGCCGCCCGCCTCCCACGCCTCGACGACGGGGGGCATGGCGACCAGAACGGTCGCCAGACCGCCCAAGGCCAGGAACCCGAGCACGCCGATGTTGAAGAGGCCCGCATAGCCCCACTGGAGGTTCACCCCCAGCGCCATGATGGCCGAGATGAGGCCCATGTTGACGATGGTGAGCGCATAGTTCGCTCCCATGATCCACCCCGTGACCACAAGGAGGACAGCCATGGCCAGATAGAGCAGCGGGATGCGCAGGTCGGCGCCGGCACGGGGCGCGGCTTGGCTGGTGGCGCGCGGAACGGAGGTCATACCGATTGCCCCTTGAAGAGGCCCGTGGGCCGGAACAGCAGGACGATGACGAGGATCGCGAAGGAGACCGCGAACTTGTACTCGGTGGACATCAGCTGCAGCAGCGATGTCGGCTCGAGCCCCTCGGGCAGCAGGTAGGCCACCACCTTGCGCCACGCATAGGTCACCATGACCTCCGAAAAGGCGATGATGAATCCCCCGGCGATGGCTCCCACCGGATTGCCGAGACCGCCGACGATCGCGGCCGCGAAGATCGGCAGGAGAAGCTGGAAGTAGGTGAAGGCCTTGAAGCTCTTGTCGAGGCCGTAAAGCACCCCCGCCGTGGTCGCCAGGGCCGCCACGATGATCCAGGTGATGGCCACCACCCGTTCGGGGCTGATGCCCGAGAGCAGGGCCAGATCCTCGTTGTCCGAGAAGGCGCGCATCGACTTGCCCGTGCGCGTGCGGTTGAGGAACCAGAACAGCAGCGCCACGGCGACCGCGGCCGTGACCAGGGTGATCACCTGCGTGGACCGCAGCGCCAGCCCCTCCGCCAGGCCTGTCGCCTCCCGGAAGCCGCGCGCGTCGATCACGAAACGGGCGCCGTCGGTGAACACGACGTCCTCGACGCCGATGATGAAGCGGACGATGCCGTTCATGACGAACATGACGCCCATCGACACGATCACCAGGATCACCGGAGCCGCCTTGCGCTCGCGGTAGAAGCGGTAGACGGACCGATCGGTGCCGAGTACGAGAAGGGCGGTTGCCGCGATGCCGACCGGCAGGGCGAGGAGGGCGGTGGGCAGCGGACCGAAGGTGACGCCCGCACCCTGCAGCGCGAAGGTGACAAGGATCGTGATCGCCGTGCCGAACGCCATCGTGTCGCCATGGGCGAAGTTCGAGAAGCGCAGGATGCCGTAGATCAGCGTCACCCCCAGCGCACCGAGGGCGAGCTGCGCCCCGTAAGCCGCGGCCGGGATGAAGACGAAGTTCAGAAAGACGACAAGGGCGTTGAGCGGCTCCAAGCGGTCAGCCTCCGATCGACGGGTTGGGCGGGGCAGGCGGCGTCATGGTGTTCAGCCTCCCAGGAAGCTCTTGCGGACCATCGGATCGGCCAGAAGCTCGCGCCCCGTCCCGGAATAGGCGTTGGCCCCCTGGACGAGGACATACCCCATGTCCGCGATCTCCAGCGCCTGCCGGGCATTCTGCTCCACCATCAGGATGGTGATCCCCTGCCGCGCCACCTCGATGATCCGGTCGAACAGCTCGTCCATGACAATGGGCGACACCCCGGCGGTCGGTTCGTCCAGCATCAGGACCTTGGGTTCGGTCATGAGGGCGCGCCCCACAGCGACCTGCTGGCGCTGTCCGCCGGACAGCTCTCCGGCGGGCTGGCGGCGCTTCTCCTTGAGGATGGGGAACAGAGTATAAACCTGCTCCATCGTTCGGGAAATGTCGTCGCGCCGCAGGAAGGCCCCCATCTCGAGATTTTCCTCGACGCTCAGCGAGGCGAAGATGTTGCGGGTCTGGGGCACGAAGGCCATGCCCCTGGCGACGCGCTCCTGCGGCTTGAGACGGGTGATGTCCTCGCCGTCGAGCGTCACGGTGCCCTGCCGCAACTCGAGCATGCCGAAGACCGCCTTCATCGCCGTGGACTTGCCGGCCCCGTTGGGCCCGACGATGACGGCGATCTGCCCCTTCTCGGCGGCGACGGTGCAGCCGTTCAGGATGTTGGCGCCCCGACCGTAGCCCCCGACCATCGCCTCCGCGGTCAGAAAGGCCCGGACCGCTCCGGGCGCCGGACGGGTCTCGCGGTTCTCCGCAGGCGTCAGGACAGGAGGGTTGCCGATCTTGGTGATCGAGATGTCCCGGTTGCCCCGGTCGTCGCGCAGGGGATCGTAAGCCTCTGTCATGCCGCGCCCTTGTTCCTGAGACCGCGCCCGAGATAGGCCTCGATCACCGCCTCGTTGCGCATGATCGACTCGGCCGGCCCTTCGGCAAGAACCTTGCCTTCGGCCATGACGATCACCGGGTCGCAGAGACGGCCGATGAAATCCATGTCGTGTTCGATGACGCAGAAGGTGTAGCCGCGCTCCCTGTTCAGGCGAACGATGGCGTCCCCGATCGTGTTGAGCAACGTCCGGTTCACCCCCGCCCCTACCTCGTCGAGGAAGACGATGCGCGCATCCACCATCATCGTCCGGCCCAGTTCGAGGAGCTTCTTCTGACCGCCGGACAGGTTGCCGGCCTTTTCGTCCGCCAGATGGCGGATCGTCAGGAACTCCAGCACCTCGTCCGCCTTGCGGGCCAGCCGGGCCTCCTCCTGGCGGATGCGGCCGCGGGCGAACCAGGCGTTCCAGATGGACTCGCCGGACTGGTTCGGGGGGACCATCATCAGGTTCTCGCGCACGGTCATGGAGGAAAATTCGTGCGCAATCTGAAAGGTGCGAAGCAAGCCCTTGTGAAACAACTCGTGCGGCGGCAGGCCGGTGATGTCCTCGCCCCCCATCGTGACGCGCCCCGATGTCGGGGGCAGACGCCCCGCTATCACGTTGAACAGGGTCGTCTTTCCGGCGCCGTTGGGGCCGATCAGCCCCGTGATCGTCCCGGGCCGGATGGAGAGGGAGGCGCCATCCACCGCCCGGAACCCTCCGAAATGCTTATGGAGATCGTGGACCTCGATCATCCCGGCCCCTTCATGCTGCGGGAGATGGCGCTCCGCCCTGCTCGGAAGCGCGACGGCCCGGGGCCTTACCCCGGGCCGCGCTTGGGCGTCAAGCTGCCGGTTCCGTCACCGGAAGCGAACCGTCACGATCTCGCCATCGCGGAATTCGACTTCGCGGTAGTTGCCTGCCGATTCGCCGGGCCCGATCAGTTCGACAGCGGTCGCACCCTCATAATCGATCTCCTCGCCCGCAGCGATCAGCTCGAGCGCGCGCGCCAGTTGCCCGGGAAAGATCTGCTCGCCCGGCGCATTCGCCAGATCCATGACGTGCTGCGTCCATTCGGCCGAGTTGGTCGAGCCCGCCTTCGCCATGGCGAGCATGATGAGAGCGGCGGCGTCGTAGCTCTCCGGCGCGAAGGCAGAGGTGCCGTCGAAGCCCTCGGCGGCGGCGATCTCCTGGAACATCTGCGCGCCTTCGCTGTCCGTGCCGGGCAGCTGGCCGAAGGACGTGGCCAGGCCGTCGCCCAGGTCGTCCACGATGTCCTGGCCGATCATCCCGTCGGGCAGCACGAACGTGTCGAAGGCGCCGGTGTCGAGCGCGTTGCGGATGATGCCGCGCCCTCCCTGGTCGGTATAGCCCGCGACGACCAGCACATCCGACCCCGTCGCCGCGAGCGCCGCAACCTCGGCCGAGTAGTCGGCCCGGCCATCCTCGTGCGCGGCCGACAGCGTGACCGTCCCGCCCATCTCGGTGAACGCCGCCTGGAAGCTGTCCGCCAGGCCCCGCCCGTAGTCGTTGTTGGTGAAGGTCACGGCCACCTCGGTGATGCCGCGGTCCATCAGGATCTCGCTCATCACGACGCCCTGGCGGGCATCCGACGGCGCCGTGCGGAAGAACAGGCCGTTATCCTCCACGGTGGAGAGGCCGGGCGACGTGGCCGAGGGCGAGATCATCCCGATCCCGTTGGGCACCGCCACATTGGTCAGGATGGCGTTGGTGACCCCCGAGCAGTCGGCGCCCATGATCCCGTTGACCCCCGCCGAGACGAGACCCTCCGCCGCAGCCGTGGCGGCGGCCGCGTCGATGCAGGTGCTGTCGGCCCGTTCGGATTCCACCTGCTGCCCCAGGATGCCGCCGGCGGCGTTCACTTCGGCGATGGCGATCTCCGCCGCCTGCGCCATGAAGGGCGTGATGGATTCGAGGGGACCCGTGAAGCCGAGGATGATGCCGATCTTCGGCGGCGCATCCTGCGCGGCGGCCATGCCGGCGAGCAGAGCGGTCGCTCCGGCGGCCAGAAGAAGTCTTCTCATTATTGTCTCCCTGAAAGGACGGAATCCGTGGGCGGCACGCTAGCCGCAGAGCGCTGCGCTTGTGAAGCCGCCTTGCACCGGCCCGACGACGATCAGATGGACAGACGGGGCCCGCCCCCCTGCGTGCCGCGTTCACGATAGGGGGTGGTGCCGTAATGGGCGCGATAACACTTGGAGAAGTGCGACGGCGAGGTAAACCCGCAGGCCAGCGCGACGTTGATCACGCTCATGTCGGTCTGCATCAGCAGGTTGCGTGCCTTCTGTAGCCTGAGTTCCATGTAGTAGCGCTTGGGCGAACGGTCGAGATAGCGCCGGAAGAGGCGCTCGAGCTGGCGAGTGGACAGCCCGGCGTCCTGCGCGAGGATCGAGGGCGAGATCGGCTCCTCGATGGTCTGCTCCATCATCTGGATGACGCGGCTGAGTTTGGGATGGCGCACACCGATCCGCGTCGGAATCGACAGGCGCTGCGTGTCCTGATCCGTCCGGATCGCCGAATAGATGAGCTGGTCGGCCACGGCGTTGGCCAGATCCTCGCCATGGTCGCTGGCGATGAGCTTGAGCATCAGGTCGATGGAAGCCGTGCCGCCGGCCGTCGTCATGCGGTTGCCGTCGATGACGAACACGGACTTGGTCAGCTTGACCTCCGTGAACTCCTCGGCAAAGGAATCCTGGTTTTCCCAGTGGATCGTGGCCTTTCTTCCGTCGAGGAGACCGGCCTTGGCCAACGTGTGCGCCGCCGTGCAGAGGCCGCCGATGCTGACTCCGCGGCGTGCCTCGCGCCGGAGCCAGTTCAGGATGCCCCGCGTTGTGGCGGCTTGGACGTCCATGCCGCCGCAGACCAGGACCGTATCCTCCCGCGACAGCTCCTCGAGGTCGCTGTCCAGCTTGAAGACCGTGCCGTTGGAGCAGGCGATCTCGCCGCCGCCCTCGCCCGCCAGGATCCAGGAATAAAGCGGGCGACCCGCCATCCGGTTGGCGATCCGCAGCGGCTCGACCGCACAGGCAAAGCTGAGCATGGTGAAGTCGCGAAGCAGAACAAAGACAAAGCGCCGCGTCCGGGGAGCGTTCCCGGACGGTTTTGCATCCTGCGGCCTGCTGGAGAACATGTTCATGGGGCACCTGCTGCGCGGGGAGATGCTCCGTCGCGCCGGCGCGCACTTTTTCAGGTTCGCGCTACGGCAGCAAGATGTCCTGCAAGCGGCACACGGTGTCGTCAGAGCGGCATGGCACCATCTGCCCCGAGCGGAAGAGGCTTGGAGCAGTCGTCGGCACCCGCTATAAGCCCGCGACGCGCAGCAGGTCCACGCGGCGCGGCCGAGGAGGATGCGACATGGCCGAGTGGCACAAGACAGACTGGCGGCGGAAGCCCAGGGTCCAGATGCCCGACTATCCAGACGCGGACCGTCTGAAGGCTGTCGAACAGCGCCTCGCCTCCTATCCGCCGCTGGTCTTTGCGGGGGAAGCCCGTCGTCTCAAGGGCTTGCTGGGCGAAGTTGCCAAGGGGAACGCGTTCCTGCTGCAGGGTGGGGATTGTGCGGAGAGCTTTGCCGAGTTTTCCGCCGACAATATCCGCGACACGTTCAAGGTCATCCTCCAGATGGCCATGGTCCTGACCTATGGTGCCAAGGTTCCCGTGGTGAAGGTCGGACGCATGGCCGGTCAGTTCGCGAAGCCGCGTTCGGCGGCGACCGAGCTGGTGGATGGTCGGGAGCTGCCGTCCTACAAGGGGGACATCATCAACGGCTTCGAAGCCGATGAAAAGGCGCGCATTCCTGATCCCGAGCGGATGCTGCAGGCCTATCTGCAATCGGCGGCGACGCTGAACCTGTTGCGCGCGTTCTCCACGGGGGGCTATGCGGACGTGCACAAGGTCCATGCCTGGACCCTGGGCTTCACGGCCGCTCCCGAGGCCGAGAAGTACCGCGAGATGGCCAACCGCATCTCCGATACGCTCGACTTCATGGAGGCCGCCGGCATCCGGTCCGAGGCCGCGCACACGCTCCAGACGGTGGAGTTCTTCACGTCGCATGAAGCCCTTCTGCTCGAATACGAGGAGGCGCTGACCCGCGTGGACTCGACAACGGGGCAATGGCTTGCCGGCTCGGGCCACATGATCTGGATCGGCGACCGGACCCGACAGCCGGACGGTGCCCATGTGGAATACTGCCGTGGCGTCCAGAACCCGATCGGTCTGAAATGCGGGCCCTCGCTCACGTCCGGCCATCTCAAGGCGCTGATCCAGAAGCTCAACCCGCGCAACGAGCCTGGCCGGCTCACCCTGATTGCGCGGTTCGGTGCGGGCAGCGTGGCCGAACACCTGCCGCGGCTCATCCGGGCCGTGCAGGAGGAGGGCGCGCAGGTCGCCTGGGTCTGCGACCCGATGCACGGCAACACGATCAAGTCGTCGTCGGGCTACAAGACCAGACCGTTCGACTCGGTTCTTCGCGAGGTACGGGAGTTCTTTGCCGTCCATAATGCCGAGGGCACGATCCCCGGCGGCGTGCATTTCGAGATGACTGGAAAGGATGTGACCGAATGCACGGGTGGGGTCCGGGCCGTCACAGACGAGGACCTGTCGGACCGTTATCATACCGCCTGCGACCCGCGCCTGAACGCATCCCAGGCACTGGAACTGGCCTTTCTCGTGGCCGAGGAACTCTCGGCGCGGCGGGCAGGAGTCAAGCAGGCCGAGGCCGTCTGAGGGGTCGATCAGCCGGGCGGGCGGACTGGATCCGGCAGGACCCGAAGGGAAGGGGCCTGCATCCGCCTCGGCAGGCCCGGCGGCCCGACCGGACCACGGAATGGCTCCAGGGCGACAGGCCGGGCGGTAGACAGGTTCAGGGGGGCGCACAGGTCTGCGTTCCCGTCCGGCAGCAGCGTGGCCACCAGGCGACCGGAACTGTCCTCGTGCCGTAGCGGCATCAGCGTGAGGACTGCGGATCCGGACGCCGGGGAGGTCCCCTTGGCGCCGGTGACGGGCAGCCGGATCAGGGCGGGGCAGGACTGCGCCAGCCGGATCCATCGGACCAGATCGGGTCGGCTGCCGCGGTCGAACAAGAGCATGAGGGACGTCCCGGCGGCCGGGTATCCCAGCGCGGAGTCGAAAGCGCTGCCGCGGAAGCGGATGCGCGGATCGCCGGCCGGGTCCGGGGCGAGCAACAGGGTCCACGGAAGGATTGCCCCCAATGTCGCCGGATCGATCCCGTACTGCCGGGGCAGGGCCCCCGATCCGAAGGAACGGCGCCAGAGGCGTGTCAGGACATCCCGGTCGCTTGGGGCAGCAGCGGAGCGGGGCGGAGAGGACATGGCAGCATTCCGGAAGGTTACCGGATCATGAATCTAGTGCAGGCGCACTCCGGCGGCGCACAAATCGCGCCCGTCGGTTAATGGCGGGCTCTGGACTCTCGCGCTCGGCCCCACGGAGGATGGAGCAGCGCAGGACAGGGGGATCTGCAATGATCCGTTCGATGACCGCCTTTGCGACGGCGTCAGGCTCACTCGAGGGGGTGAGATGGGACTGGGACCTGCGCAGCGTCAACGGCAAGTCGCTCGATCTTCGGCTTCGGCTGCCCGACGGGATCGAACCTATCGAGCCGAGCCTGAGGACGCTGGCTGCGCGGCATCTCGCCCGAGGTGCCGTATCGGGCACGCTGCGCCTCGAGACGGAGGGGCCGGCTGCGGCGCCGACCATCGACCCTGACGGGCTCCTGCGTGCGCTGGCAGCGGTGAAGCTGGTCCGCGAGCAGGCCGCGGCAGCGGGGGTGGACCTCGGCCTGCCCAGTCCGGTCGAGATCCTGGCCGTCCGCGGGGTGATGATGCAGTCGGGGACCACCGTTCCGACCGGGCTGGGCGAGGCGGTGACAGCGGGCTTCGAGGAGGCGCTGCTGCGGCTGCGCCGCATGCGCGAAGTCGAGGGGTCGGCCTTGCGGGCGATCCTCATACGCCATCTCGACACGATCGAGGCGCTGACCCGCCACGCCTCCGTCGAGGCGCAGATGCAGCGCGACGCCGCAGCCGTGGCGCTGCGCGAAGCCTTGGGGCGCATCTGCGCCAGTGTGCCGGAAGCCGATCCGGGCCGTCTCGAACAGGAGCTGGCGCTGATCGCCGTGCGCTCCGACACGGCGGAGGAAATTGATCGGCTGCAAGCCCATGTCGCGGCCGCCCGTGCGCTTCTGGACGAGCAAGCACCTGTCGGGCGTCGCCTCGACTTCCTGGCGCAGGAGTTTCACCGCGAGGCGAACACGCTCTGCAGCAAATCCAACTCGACGGGACTGATCCGCGTCGGCCTTGACCTGAAGTCGGTCATCGATCAGATGCGCGAGCAGATCCAGAACGTGGAGTAGGCCATGCGGCCCGCGAAGGCAGAGGCCCGGCGCGGCCTTCTCATCATCCTCTCCTCGCCATCCGGGGCCGGAAAGACGACGCTCGCGCGGCGTCTTCTGTCCAGCGACCCCGCCATCTCCTTTTCGGTCTCGGCCACCACGCGGCCGCCGCGCCCGGGCGAGGTGGACGGTCGCGAGTACCACTTCGTGTCGCCCGAACGCTTTCGGGAGATGGTGGCAGACGGATTGCTTCTCGAGCACGCCGAGGTTTTCGGGCACCTTTACGGCAGTCCGCGAGCGCCGGTGGAGGCGGCCATTGCCGAGGGTCGCGACATCCTGTTCGACGTGGACTGGCAGGGGGGCCAGCAGATCCGGCAGTCGCCTCTGGGACAGGACGCCGTCTCCATCTTCATCTTGCCGCCCTCGATGGCCGAACTGGATCGCCGTCTGCGCGCCCGCGGGCAGGACAGCGCCGAGGTGATTGCCGCCCGGATGGCGCGCGCCATGGCCGAGGCGAGTCATTGGGCCGAGTACGACTATGTGCTGGTCAACCGGGATCTCGACACCTCGATGGCCTCCATCAGGACCATCATCGCCGCTGAGCGGCTCCGGCGCAGGCGGCAACCCTGGCTTGCCGACTTCGTCAGAGACCTCGAACGGGAATTCGACGCGCGGGCCCTTTCATGATCTGGTCTCTCGACGGCGACGCTCCCCTCATCCACCCGACTGCCTGGATTGCGCCCTCCGCTCAGGTCATCGGTCGGGTTCGCCTCGGCGCGCGCGCTTCGGTGTGGTTCGGGGCGGTCCTGCGCGGCGACAACGAATGGATCGAGATCGGCGAGGAGACCAACGTGCAGGACAACGCCGTCCTGCACAGCGACTGGGGCTCTCCGCTCTCCATTGGGCCGCGCTGCACCATCGGCCATGGCGCCATTGTCCACGGCTGCACCTTGGGCGAAGGCGTGCTGGTCGGCATGGGGGCCACGCTTCTCAACGACGCGCAAGTCGGCGCGTGGAGCCTCATCGGCGCGGGATCGCTCGTGACCGAAGGTAAGGCATTCGAGGGCAGGGGCCTTGTCATGGGTTCGCCGGCGCGGCGCGTCCGCGATCTGGACGATGCCGCGTTGGAGCGGTTGCGCCTCTCGGCCGAACATTACGCGGCCAATGCAAGCCGTTTTGTCGGCGGACTCGAGCCCGGTCAATGAGACCGGAGCGGCAGAACAAGAACGTCGAAATCCAGGCCGGGCGCGACGGCCGCGACCTCCTCGCGGATGAGGCGCAGATCCGGGATGGAGGGCGCGACGGCGCGATAGATTCCCCTGAAGCGGAGCGCGGCCAATCGCTGGGCCACGTCGAGCGCGTCGAAGGTGGGTGCCACGAGCGGCGACAGGACAAGATCGGGATGGGGGTTGCCCGAGAGTTCGGCCTCCAGGCCATCAAGGCTGATGCAGCGGACGTCGAGCCGTTCCGGTAAGGACAGGCCGGACGGGGCCGGATCCGGCGCGTCGCTGATGATGAGGATGGTCACAACGGTGACGACGATCCTATCTGTGTGCCCCGAACCCTCAGCAATCCGTTCACTCATCCCGACAGGCTGCCACCACCGGGTGGCTTGGACCTGCAACAAGATCCCGGACAACCATAGCGGTCCAGGGTCGTGCCGCAACCACGTCATGCTACCTGAAGGCGAACGATGACTGACAGCCACACCCTGTCTGCCGATGCGCTGCGCCTCGTGACCGCTCTGCCGATCCCCGCGCTGCTGATCGATGCGACGGAACGCATCGAGGCGTCCAATGCGGCGGCCCATGCGCTGTTCGGTCATGACGGCACGGGGCGGCACTACATCACCGTCGTCCGTCAACCCGGAGCCCTGGACATCATCGAACGCGCGCTGCGGGAAGGGGAGGAGGGCGAAGGGCGCTTTCTGGGGCAGGAGGGTGGACGCGACACGACGTGGCGGACATGGGCGCGGCGGGTGAACCTGGGAAACGGCGCATATGTGCTGGTGGTGTTCGAGGATATCACCGATCTGGAGGAGGCAGGTCAGATCCGGCGGGACTTTGTCGCCAATGTCAGCCACGAACTCCGCACGCCGCTGACCGCCCTGATCGGCTTCGTGGAGACCCTGCGAGGGTCGGCCCGGGACGACCGAGCGGCCCAAGACCGGTTTCTCGGCATCATCGCGCGCGAGGCGACGCGCATGGCGCGCCTGGTGGACGATCTGTTGTCCCTGAGCCGCGTCGAGGCGGAGGAGCGCCGGCGGCCGACCGAGCGGGTGGATGTGACCGCCTTGACCGCCTCGGTTGTCGCAACGCTGGAACCCCTCGCCAGCCGAGAGGGGACAGCGATCCGGCTGGTGGCGCCGGAGGCGGCCGTTGTGGTGCCGGGCGATCCGAACCAGCTCCGTCAGCTCGTCACCAATCTGGTCGAGAACGCGATCAAGTATGGAGGGCGCGGCGGACCGATCACGGTCGAGATCGCCGGGAGCCAGGATCAGCCGATCCTGCGTCGCGCTGGGGTGCAGATTTGTGTCCGCGATCAGGGACCGGGCATCGCCGCCCACCACATCCCGCGTCTGACCGAGCGGTTCTATCGTGTGGACAGCCACCGCTCGCGCGAGATCGGCGGAACGGGGCTGGGCTTGGCGATCGTCAAGCATATCGTCAGCCGCCACCGCGGGCGCCTGAGGATCGAGAGCAAGGTCGGACAGGGGAGCCGCTTCACGGTCATCCTGCCCGCCGACTGAACGTAGACAAAAGTCGTATAAGATATATTATGTAAAGTACGGGTGACCGGAGACGAGAGGTGCCACCGCCTGGCTGCCGTGGCACCCCGGTCGATCGCCGCGAGGCGCGATCAGCCCTGCGCCGGTTCGCGCGGCGCGTTCATCTTGGCGACTTCCGAAGCAAAATCCTCGGTCTGCTTCTCGATCCCTTCACCCACGGCAAGCCGAACGAAGCCGGTGATCGTCACGCCGGCCGCCTCTGCCGCCTCGGCCACCGTCCGGTCGGGATCCACGACGAACGCCTGGCCGAGCAAGGTCGACTCGGCCACGAACTTCTTCATGCGCCCTTCGATCATCTTCTCGATCACCTGCGCAGGCTTGGGCTTGGCGGAGGCGCTGTTTTCCTCCTCGGCCTTCTGGACCTGCACGCTGCGCTCGCGTTCGAGCATCGCCTGATCAAGGCTGGCTTCGTCGAGCGCAGCCGGGTTCGCGGCGGCGACGTGCATGGCAATCTGGCGCCCGATCCCGTTGTCCTGCCCCCGCAGGGCCACCAGCACCCCGATCTTGCCCAATCCCTCGCCCGCCGCGTTGTGGACATAGGAGACGACCGTCTCGCCCTCCAGCCGCGCCATGCGCCGGATGGTCATGTTCTCTCCGATCTTCGCGATCGCATCCGTCACGGCCTGTTCCGCCGAGCGGCCACCCACGTCGGCCGCCTTGAGCGCCTCGAGATCCTCCGCATCCAGGGCCGCTCTGGCGACAGAGGACACAAGGCTCTGGAATTCGGCGTTCTTGGCGACGAAGTCGGTTTCGGAGTTCACCTCGACGACGACGCCGCGGCCGCCCTCGACAGCCACGCCCACGAGCCCTTCGGCCGCCGTGCGGCCGGACTTCTTGGCAGCCTTCGCAAAACCCTTGGTCCGCAGCCAGTCGATGGCCGCATCCATGTTCCCGTCGGTCTCGGTCAGGGCCTTCTTGACGTCCATCATGCCCGCGCCGGTCGCTTCGCGCAGCTCCTTGACCATGCCTGCGGTGATCGTGGCCATTGTGTCCTCCTGGAATGAAAAGCCGGGCGGGGTCTTGCACCCGCCCGGTAAACCTCGTGCGACAACGCCGCTCAGGCGTGGGCCGCCTGCTCTTCCAGCCGCATCTCGGCGGCTGCCTGCTCCTCGAGCGCCTGCTCCACCAGTTCGTCCATGGCGCCCATGTCCACACCGGCGGCGTTAAGCTGGGCGCTCATGCCATCGAGCGCGGCCCGCGCCACCAGATCGCAGTAGAGCGCGATGGCCCGGCTCGCATCGTCGTTGCCGGGGATGATGTAATCCACGCCCTTGGGCGAGCAGTTGGTGTCCACGACCGCGACGACCGGAATCCCCAACTTCTGAGCCTCCTGGATCGCCAGGTCCTCCTTGTTGACGTCGATGACGAACAGGAGGTCCGGGACGCCGCCCATGTCGCGGATCCCTCCGAGCGAAGCCTGAAGCTTGGCGCGTTCGCGCTCCATGCCGAGGCGTTCCTTCTTCGTCAGGCCTTCGAAGCCCCGTTCGGCGGCCTCGTCATAAGCCCGCAGGCGCCCGATAGACTGGGAGATCGTCTGCCAGTTGGTCAGCATCCCGCCCAGCCAGCGATGATTGATGTAGAACTGCGCGCTCCGCTCGGCCGCGTCGGCGATCGGCTTCTGCGCTTGCCGCTTGGTGCCGACCATCAGCACGCGACCGCCCTTGGCGACCGTATCCCGGATGACGCGGAGTGCCTGTTCCAGCATCGGAACGGTCTGCGTCAGGTCGATGATGTGGATGCCATTGCGCGCCCCGTAGATGTAGGGCGCCATGCGCGGGTTCCAGCGGGCCGTCTGGTGGCCGAAGTGCACGCCAGCTTCGAGGAGCTGACGCATGGTGAACTCGGGAAGAGCCATGCCCTGTTCCTTTCCGGTTTGAACCACAGCGGAGGATGAGGGATGACCCAACCGGTGGACATACGGGGGATGTCTCCCCCCGCCGCCCGCCTCCGCCTGCGAAGTGGGAGGGCCTTAGCGCCAGGAGCACGCAAAGGCAAGGGCCCGATCAACAAGCCCCCGATCGGCGTTGACCGGGACCTTCAACCCGGCCAAGAGGCGCCATGACCGCCGCCCCCGACATCATCTGCATCGGATCGGCCCTCTGGGACGTGATCGGCCGGACACCGTTGCAGTTGCCTCCCGGCTCGGACGTGCCCGGACGGATCGTCCGTATGCCTGGCGGGGTGGCGCTGAACATCGCGCTGGCACTCGCCCGGTTCGGCCTGCGGCCAGCGCTCCTCTCTGCGGTCGGCCTGGACAGCGACGGCGCCAGCCTCGTGGACCATGTCGAGCGCCGAGGCTGCATCACCGATTTCCTGTACCGGTCGGCGGACCTGCCCACGGACCGATATATGGCGATCGAGGGTGCAGACGGACTCCTGGCCGCGGTGGCGGACGCCCATTCCCTTGAGATGGCAGGCGAGCGCATCCTTCTGCCGCTTCAGGATGGCCGACTGGCCAGCGCAGAGCGGCCCTGGCCCGGTCCCGTCGCTCTTGATGGCAACCTGACCACGGACCTTCTGGATCACCTGGCCCACGGACCGCTTCTTCGCATGGCCGATCTCCGCGTCGCTCCGGCCAGTCCCGGCAAGGCGGATCGCCTGCTCGTGCTGCTCGGCCAACCCCGGGCCACCTTCTACGTCAACCGGGCCGAGGCCGAGCGCCTCTGCCAGCGGCCGTTCCGCAACGCCGCCGAAGCAGCGGAGGGTCTGCTGGCCCGGGGTGTTCGCCGCGCGCTCGTGACCGATGGCGGCGCCGGGGCCGCCGATGCCGATGCCGAGGGCTGTCTGCACAAACCGGCCCCCAGCGTCGCAATCGCCCGCGTCACGGGGGCGGGCGACACGTTCATGGCCGCCCACATCGCGGCCGAGTGCCAGGGTTGCCACCGCGAGGACGCCCTGTCCTTGGCCCTCGCTGCGGCCGCCCGCCACGTTTCCGGAGACACGGCATCATGATCCCTCTCGTCCTGTCCGATGAGGTCGCGGCGGCGCGGCAGGCGGCGCGGCCCATCGTTGCGCTCGAATCGACGATCATCACCCACGGCATGCCTTGGCCGCGCAACCTCGAGACTGCGCGGCAGGTCGAGTCGGTCATCCGTGCGGGAGGCGCGGTGCCCGCCACGATGGCGGTGATCGCGGGGCGGCTCCGCGTCGGCCTTCCGGACGCGGATCTCGAACACCTCGCCCGGGCCCAAGACGTCCGCAAGCTGTCGCGGGCCGATCTGGCGGTTTGTCTTGCCCAGGGAGGCACAGGAGCGACGACCGTCGCGGCAACGATGATCGCAGCCCGCCTCGCCGGGATCGAGGTCTTTGCAACGGGCGGCATCGGGGGCGTGCACCGCGGGGCCACGGAGACGTGGGACGTTTCTGCCGATCTGCACGAGCTGGCGCAGACGCCCGTCACCGTGGTCGCCGCAGGCGCCAAGGCGATCCTGGACCTTCCCAGGACCCTCGAAGTGCTCGAGACGCTCGGCGTGGCGGTGATCGCCGTGGGACAGGACGAATTTCCCGCCTTCTGGTCCCGGCGTTCCGGGCTGACGGCCCCGTTGCGCATCGACGACCCGGCCACCATCGCCGCCGCCCATCGGACGCGGGCCGCCCTCGGCATCCCCGGCGGCCAGCTCGTGGCGAACCCGATTCCGGCTGCCGACGAGATCCCGTCCGATGTCCTCGCCCCGATCATCGCCGAAGCGCAGGCCCGGGCCGAAGCGGCCGGCATCGCGGGCAAGCAGGTGACGCCCTTTCTCCTGTCGAGGATCTTCGAGAGCACCGCCGGGCGCAGCCTCGACGCGAATATTGCGCTGGTGGTGAACAACGCGCGTCTGGCGGCGCAGATCGCCTGTCACCTCGCCCCGGCGTGAGGGTCCGGCGGTTGCCGATGCGACCCTGCTTGCCCTAGGAATGCCGCGACCCAGCCGAGGCGTGCCGCCATGACCCCTCCGCCGCTGCACCGCCCGTCCCTTCCTGCCCGGATGCTGGCCGCCATCCGCAACAACTTCTTTGCGGGTGTGGTGGTGATCGCACCGATCGGCCTGACGGTGTGGCTGATCTGGACCGCCGTCGGTTGGGTGGACAGCGTGGTGATGCCGTTCGTCCCGCGCTACTGGCATCCCGATGCCACGATCAACCGGTGGCTCGGCAATGCGCCCGGCAGCCCCGAATGGATCGACGTCAACATCCGGGGCGTCGGTGTCGTCTTCTTCCTGCTGTTCACGGTCCTGATCGGATGGGTGGCCCGGGGGCTGGTCGGACGGTCGCTCCTGCGGACGAGCGAGCGCATGGTGGATCGGCTGCCGGTGGTGCGTTCGATCTACAACGCGGTCAAGCAGATCGCCGAGACGGTGTTCAACCAGGCTCAGGTCAAGTTCGACCGCGTCTGTCTTGTGGAGTTTCCGCGCAGCGGAGTCTGGTCGGTCGCCTTCATGATGGGGACCGCCAAGGGCGAGATCAGGGATCGCCTGTCGCGCATCGACGACTACGTGACCGTCTACCTGCCGACCACGCCCAATCCGACCAACGGCTTCCTGATGTATGTGCGGCGATCCGAGCTGATCCTGCTCGACATGTCCTTCGAGGATGCCGCCAAGGTCATCATCTCCGGCGGGCTGGTCAATCCCGACGAGGACCGCGAGAGGGCGGCCCCTGCACCTGCACCGGCTCCAGCACCGGCGCCGCAGACGGCCCCGCCACCTCCCCTGCTCGAACCACGGACCTGACGCGCTGCCGCGAGTCCCGGCTCTCTGCCGCGCCCCGACCGGGACCCTCGGCACCCGGGATGTCATCAAGGCCGAACGATCCGCCGACCTCGGCAAGCCGACATCCTCCCGATCGAGCAGCGTCCGAAGGCAGCCTACGCGGCGTCGTGCGCACCCTCACCCCTCAGACGGCATCGGAGCCGCAACAGGTTCGTCACAGCGCCGTCCATCCGCCATCGACGCTGATGGTCGTCCCCGTGATCTGCGCGGCTGCCTCGGAGCATAAGAATACGGCGACACCTCCGAGCTGTTCGACCGTCACGAACTGCCTCGAGGGCTGCCGCGCCAGCATGACCTCCCGGATCACGGTGTCCCGATCCATGTTGTGCTGGCGCATCTGGTCCGGGATCTGCGATTCCACCAGCGGGGTCAGGACATAACCGGGGCAGATAGCGTTGCAGGTGATGCCCTGCCCCGCCACCTCGAGCGCGACGGTCTTGGTCAGCCCGACGAGACCGTGCTTGGCCGCCACATAGGCCGCCTTGTAGGGCGACGCCGTCAGACCGTGAGCAGAGGCCACATTGATGATGCGCCCCCAGCCCGCTGCCTTCATGGCCGGCAGCGCGGCGGCGCAGGTATGGAAGGCGGAGGACAGGTTGATCGCCAGAATGGCGTTCCAGCGCTCGACGGGGAACTCCTCGATCGCCGCGACGTGCTGGACCCCGGCATTGTTCACGAGGATGTCGCATCCGCCGGCTCCTTCGATCAGGGCGCGCGCAGCCTGGCCATCGCTCATGTCGGCTGACCGATAGGTCACGTCCACACCGAACTCGTCGGCGAGGCCGCGGGCCAGTGCATGATCCTCATCCGTGTCCGTATGGGAGTTGAGCACGATGGCAGCGCCCGCCTCGGCGAGGGAACGGGCGATGCCAAGGCCGATCCCCGAGGTCGAACCGGTCACGATCGCTCGTCGCCCCTCCAGAACCCTCCGCGAGGTCATGGTCGCATCCTTCGTGATGTTGCACCGCAGCATGATAGACCGTCCTGCCGCGCCGTCCACCGGTCGGGACGGGAAGGTCCGAGGCGGTCGATCGGCAGGAAATCGCCCGCCCCGGGGGTCCCACAGCGGCTCAAGCGATTCTCACAAGACTTTGACCCTGTGGATAAAGACGCCCCCCCAGAGAGCGATTCGGCAATGGCATGGAGGACGCGCCGGTCTGCCGCAGCGGCCGAGGCTCAGGGGCCCCCGAGCCAAGTCCGCAGGAAAGTTCAGAAATCGCTTGAACTACGCTGCTGCAGAAGCGCGGCCAAGAAAAAACGCCCGGCCTGCGCCGGGCGTCGAGTTGTTGAGGCAGGTTTCATACAGGCAAGAAACCTATCGAGCAGTGAGTCCCTTATAGTGCGTTCCGCATCGTTCCGCCAGCCAAAAGTTTGATTTCGCGGCGCCAGAGGCGTAACCTTCGCGCAGGGCAGAACCTAGGCAGGGAGCCACCGGAGCCGCCATGACCACCCATCTCAAACGCACCCTCTGGCAGGGGGCGAGCGTTCTCGTCTTGACGCTCGGCGCGGCCGCCTGGGCCGAGCCCCGGCACGGCATCGCCATGTATGGCGAACCCGCCCTGCCCCCCGACTTCACGCACCTTCCCTACGTCAATCCGGATGCGCCGCGCGGGGGACGGGTCGTCTCGGCGGAGGTCGGAACCTTCGACAGCCTCAACCCCTACATCCTCAAGGGCACGGTCCCGTGGCAGCTCACGTTCCTTGTCACCGAGAGCATGATGGGCCGCACGCTCGACGAGCCGTTCACGCTCTACGGCCTTCTGGCGGAAAGCGTCGAGACGCCGCCCGATCGTTCATGGGTTGAATTTACTCTGCGGCCTGAGGCCCGGTTCTCCAACGGGGATCCCGTGACGATCGAGGACGTCATCTGGTCCTATGAGACGCTCGGGACCCAGGGACATCCCCGCTATCAGACCTTCTGGAGCAAGGTGGACTCCATCGAGGCGGTCGGGGACCGCACGGTCCGCATCACCTTCAACACGGAGGATCGGGAGCTCGCGATGCTGGCGGGCCTGCGGCCGATCCTCCAGAAGTCGCAGTGGGAAGGGGTGGACTTCGCCAACTCGGACGGTCTGTCCATCATCCCGGTCACCTCCGGGCCCTATGTGGTGGATCGCTTCGAGGCCGGCCGGTATGTCGTCCTGCGCCGCGATCCGGACTACTGGGGCGCCGACATCCCGTTCCGCCGCGGGACGATGAACCTCGACGAAGTGCGCTACGACTTCTTCGGCGACGAGACCGCGGCCTTCGAGGCGTTCAAGGTGGGCGAGACCAACATCGTCCGCGAAACCAACCCCGCTCGCTGGGAGACGGAGTACACCTTCCCCCGGGCCCAGAACGGCGAGATCGTCAAGTCCGAGATCCCCCACCAGCGCCCGTCGGGCATGACCGGTCTGGTGATGAATACCCGCAATCCGATCTTTGCCGACTGGCGGGTGCGCGACGCGATGATGCACGCCTTCAACTTCGAGTTCATCAACGAGGCCATGACCGGGGGGGACCAGCCCCGGATCACGTCCTTCTATTCGAACTCGCCGCTGGCCATGACCGAGGGACCGGCCGAGGGCCGCGTGCGCGAGCTGCTGCTGCAATGGGAGGACGACCTGCCGCCCGGTGCGCTCGAGGGCTACGCCCTGCCGGTGGGCGACGGCACCGAACGCAACCGCGCCAACATTCAGACCGCGCTGGCCCGGCTCGGCGAGGCGGGCTGGACCGTCGGACCGGACGGCGTGCTGCGCAACGAGGCAGGCGAGCCCTTCGCCTTCGAGATCCTGCTCGAGAACGGGTCCTCCGAGGTGGCGTCGATCACGGACATGTATGTGCAGGCGCTCCGCCGGCTGGGCATGCAGGTCACCGTCTCCTCCGTGGACAGCGCCCAGTACAAGGAGCGGACGGACGCCTACGACTTCGACATGACCTACTACCGCCGGGCGGTCTCGCTGTCGCCGGGCAACGAGCAGGTTCTCTACTGGGGCTCCGCCTCCGCCGACGAACCGGGCGGCCGCAACCTGATGGGCGTGCGCAGCGAGGCGATCGACGGGCTGATCGACGCCATGCTGACGGCCGAAAGCAACGACGACTTCGTGGCCGCGGTGCAGGCGATGGACCGGGTCCTGACGGCGGGCCGCTATGTCGTGCCGTTCTATCAGTGGAACGTCGCGCGCATCGCCCACGCCCGCGAGCTGCGCTATCCCGAGACGCTCCCGCTCATGGGCGACTGGCCGGGCTGGCAGCCGGACGTCTGGTGGTGGGAGGAGAACGCCGCCCAGTGAGGGTCGCGGCGCTGCCCGGCCTCCCCGAGCGCCGGGCAGCGCCTCTCAGCCGAGAGAGGTGACCCACAGGACGGTCGCGTCGTCCTGGCTCACGGACACGACGTTGTGCCCCATGGCGGCGTCATAGTACGCGCTGTCACCTCGCGCCATGTCCACAGGCTCGTAGAACTCGGTGTAGAGCCGCACCCGTCCGGTCAGGACGTACAGGAATTCCTCGCCCTCGTGCCGGACCCAGCCCTCGAACTCCTCGAGGCTCCGAGCCCGCACGCGGGCCCGGTAGGGCAGCATGCGCTTGCGGCTGAGGCTCTCGGCCAGCAGTTCGTGCTCGTAGGTGGCAGTCAGGTGGCGAGTCCCCTCCCCCGAACGCAGCAGGGCAAGCCGCCCGTTCACCTGCGGCGCCGGAGCCGGGGTGAAGAGCTGCGGGACGGAGATGCCGAGGCCCACGGCCAGCTTCTTGAGGGCGTCGTAGGTGGGAGACATCTGACCGTTCTCGATCTTCGAGAGGGTCGAGCGCGCCAGACCCGCCTGCCGCGCCGCCTGCTCGAGGGTCCAGTCTCGCGCGCGCCGCAGCTCCCTCACCCGCGATCCGAGATCGACCGGCGCGACATGATCCGTGCTCCCGTCTGCACGGGCCACGCGCATCAGCGATCGGGGATCGGCACCGGCCATGCTGCGGCCCCTACAGCAAAGGCCTCGGAGGCTCAACACGGTGCATTCCTTCAGCCATCGAAGCAAAAAGGATCGTGCGGCGAAGAAATTCCTGTCCCTACCGGCAGAGTTTGTTGGGTCTGCAAAATTATCTGCCGCCGGCTGCTTCCGGATGGGCGAGGACAAGCTCCAGGGTCCGGCGGACGCCGCGGACGGCTACGACCTCGGCCCGCATCCCCGCCTCGCCGAGGGCCGGGGCGGCCGAGCTTGCCTCTCCTTTCCGCAGGATCAGAACGGCCCCGGGTCCGATGGTGTCGAGGTCCTGCACCAGGACAGGATCAAGGCTCGGTGCCAGAAAGACGAGATTGCCGGCGACGAACGGATCATCCGTGAACACGGGCCGCACCTCCCCGCCCCCGAGGCGCCGCAGCTCGCCCGCGAGCGGCCGCCAGTCGAGGCCGCGCCACCCCGGATCGACAAGACTTGCATAGGGCAGCAGCGCGGCGGCAACGATCCACGGCGCGGCCAGACCGCCGATCAATCGCTCCCGGCCCCGTGCAGGAAGGGTTTGCCAGACGAGCATCACGGCGGCCGGCGCGACCGGCCAGAGCAGAGGCAGGAGCCACCGATCACGGACGTTCGAGGCGCTCGAGACGACGAGCGACAGCCAGACCAGGCCGATCGCGCAGAAACTCGCGGTCAGGAGAAACCGGACAACCGGAGTGATCGTCAGCCGGTCCCTCCGACACCACAGGAGCGGGCCCAGCACCAGAACGGCCAGAGCCAGAAACGAGAGACCGGCTGCCACGAGGTTCAGCGTGCCCCGGATGATCGCCTGCGCGTGTCCGGCCTCGGACAGGCCGAGCTTGTGAGCGCTGGCTCCGGCCGCTTCGGGATGGCTAACGATCCAGAGGAGATGGGGCGCGCAGACCCCCACGACGGCCAGCAGCGCAAGGCCCAGCCGCGTCGGCCGCAGGCGGGCCCTCCACTCCGGCAGGACGACCGCTGCCGTCAGGAGGGCTGCAGGCCAGAAGACGAAGTTGTACTTTGACAGCACGCCCAGTCCCATGCCCAGACCGAGGAGGAGATGGGACATCCAGTCGCCCCGCCGCAGCGCCCGCAGGGCCAGCGAGGTCGTGGCCACGGCGAGGAGAAGGACCAGAACCGAATGCGTCAGGGCCCGCTGGGCTTCCCAGAGTACCTGCGGCAGCAGCCCGAGGGAGAGGGCTGTCGCGGCTGCACCCACCGGGCCGAGCACGGGCCGAGCAAGGTGCAGCACGGCGAGCAGCGTGCCGCCGAGCAGCAACGCCTTGAGGACGGCCAGCGCCAGGAGACTTTCGCCGAAGATCTGGAACAGCACCCACTGGAGCCAGAAATAGAGCGGCGGCTGCGGACCATAGCCCCAGGCGAGCTGCCTTGCGTGGAAGAACGCCTCCGCCTCGTCCAGCTCCAGCGCCGGACCGATCAGCAGGCGCAGCAGCACCTGCACGGCGCAGTAGCCCCCGATGGCGAGCGGCCAGAGCCCGTCAGCCCGGCTCACGAGCCGTCTGCCGTGCGGACCGCAGGAACCAGATGTTGCGGACGTAGATCACCAGCCCGAACGCCTGCCCGAGGATGAACACGGGATCGTGCCGGTGGATCGCGTAGGCCAGCAGGAGGACGCCCCCGAAGCAGCTGAAGTACCAGAAGGCTTCCGGCACGATGGAGCGCCTCGCCCGCTCGGACGCCACCCACTGGACAAGGAAGCGGGCCGAGAACATCGCCTGCGCGAAGAAGCCGATGCCGAGCCAGATCATCTCGGCCCGCGTATGGGTCGCGAGGAACTCGGCCATCATGGTGACTCCTCGTGCACCGCCACCGGACGCGCGCGCCGGATGAGCCAGGCCACGCCGAGCAGGTCGGGCACACCCGCCAGCGCGCGCCGCAGGTTGGAATAATGCGACTCTCCGTGTCGCCGGGGTCTGTCGTCCACGGGCACGAAGGCGAGCATGCATCCCTGGGCCCGGAACAGCGCCGGCAGGAAACGATGCTGTCCGTGGAAGAAGGGCAGCGCGAGATGGCGCTCGCGCTCGAACACCTTCAACCCGCACCCCGAGTCGGGGCAATCGTCCCGCAGCAGGGTGCGACGGATCGTGTTGGCCAGGCTGGACGCGACCCGCTTGGACAGGCTCGCCCGCCGCTCGACGCGGTGCCCCCCCACCATGTGCGGACCGTCGGGCGACCAGGCCGCTGCCAGCTTCAGGATGTCCGCCGGCGGGTTCTGGCCGTCTCCGTCGATGGTCGCCACCAGCCGCTCGCGCGCCGCCGCCACGCCCGTCCTGATGGCCGCGCTCTGACCGGCACGCGCTCCGTGTCGGAGCAGACGCAGACGCGGGGCATAGCCGGGGATGAGGTCGCGAACCACCTCGGCCGTACGATCGGTCGAGCCATCGTCCACCACGATCACCTCACCCAGAAGCTGCGGGGGCAGGACCTCGAAGATCTCCCGCACGAGCGACCCGATTGCCCCGTCCTCGTTGTGGGCCGGCACGACAACCGAGAGAGGAAGGTAGATCATGCGCGGCGCCTATCATGCCGCGCAGGCGTGACGCAATCGCACCCTCAGCGCCGGATGCGCCTGTCGCCGCCGATCCCGGCATCGGCGGTCTCGGGCGCACGCGACGCCTGCAGCGCCTTCTCGGCCAGATCCCGGACGATGCCGAATGCGGCCCTGATCCGCTCGGCTTCGGTCTTCCAGTCGCCCAGAACGATCAGCTTGTTGTCCTTGATCCGCGCCCTGCCCTCCTGCGCCTGAAGATACTCGACCAGACCGGCCGGATTGGCAAAGCGATCCTGATGGAACTGCACCGTGGCGCCCTTGGGCCCTGCATCGAGCTTGGCCACACCGGCGCGCCGGCACGCGGCCTTGATCCGCACCACCAGCAGGAGCGTGTTCACCTCTCGCGGGAGGGGGCCGAAGCGGTCGATCAGTTCGGCCGCGAAACCCTCCAGCTCCACCTTGGTAGAGAGCGCACCCAGGCGACGATAGAGGCCCAGCCGCACGTCGAGGTCGGGCACATACTCCTCCGGGATCAGCACCGGCACCCCGAGGTTGATCTGCGGCGCCCACTGGTCGCCCGTCTCGACCATCTCGCCGCGGCCGGCGCGCAGGCGGTCGATCTCGTCCTCCAGCATCTGCTGGTAGAGCTCGAACCCCACCTCGCGGATCTGGCCCGACTGCTCTTCGCCCAGAAGGTTGCCCGCCCCCCGGATATCGAGGTCCTGCGAGGCGAGCTGGAACCCGGCCCCGAGCGAGTCGATCGAGCCCAACACCTTGAGCCGCCGCTCGGCCTGCGGCGTCAGGCGCTGGCGCGGGCGGGTGGTCAGATAGGCATAGGCGCGCGTCTTGGAGCGGCCCACCCTGCCCCGGATCTGGTAGAGCTGCGCCAGCCCGAACGCGTCCGCCCGCCAGACCACCAGCGTGTTGGCCGTCGGGATGTCGAGGCCCGATTCCACGATCGTCGTGGCCAGCAGCACGTCGAACTTTCCGTCGTAGAAGGCGTTCATCCGGTCGTCGAGTTCGCCTGCCGCCATCTGGCCGTGGGCCACGACGACGCTGACCTCCGGCACCTCGCGGCGCAGCCACTCCTCCATGTCGGGCAGGTCGGCGATGCGGGGGACCACGAAGAAGCTCTGGCCGCCGCGGTAATGCTCGCGCAGCAGGGCCTCGCGGATGGTGACGGTATCGAACTCAGAGACATAGGTGCGGATGGCCAGCCGGTCGATGGGCGGCGTCGCGATCACCGACAGGTCGCGCACGCCCGACAGCGACATCTGCAGCGTGCGCGGGATTGGCGTCGCCGTCAGCGTCAGCACGTGGATGTCCGAACGCATCTCCTTGAGCCGCTCCTTGTGGGCGACGCCGAAATGCTGCTCCTCGTCGATCACGAGAAGGCCGAGATTGGCGAAGCGCACCCCCTTGGCCAGCACCGCGTGGGTCCCCACCACGATGTCCACGGTTCCCTTGGCGAGACCCTCGCGCGTCTGCGCCGCCTCGCGCGCGGACACGAAGCGGGACAGGGCGCGCACCTCGATCGGAAAGCCGCGGAGCCGCTCGGCAAAGGTCTTGAAGTGCTGCCGCGCGAGAAGCGTCGTGGGTGCAACCACGGCGACCTGCACGCCGGACATGGCGGCGACAAAGGCCGCGCGGATCGCCACCTCGGTCTTGCCGAACCCCACGTCGCCGCAGACGAGCCGGTCCATCGGCTGGCCCGAGGCCATGTCGGTCAGGACGTCCTCGATGGCCTGAAGCTGGTCGTCCGTCTCGGCATAGGGGAAGCGCGCGAGGAACTGGTCCCACATTCCCTCGGGCGGGTCGAGCTCGGGCGCCTTGCGCAGCGCGCGCTCGGCCGCGGTGCGGATCAGCCGCTCGGCGGCGAGGCGGATGCGCTCCTTGAGGCGGGCCTTGCGCGCCTGCCAGGCCCCTGCCCCCAGCTTGTCGAGCAGGCCCTCCTCGTGGCCGAAGCGGCTGAGCAGCTCGATGTTCTCGACCGGAAGGCCGAGGCGCTGGTTGTCGGCATATTCGAGGATGAGGTACTCGTGCGGCGGCCCCTCGCCGCGCGCGCCGGGCTGGGCGATGCGCACCGTCTCGAGGCCCAAGAACCGCCCCACCCCGTGATCGACGTGCACGACGAGGTCGCCGGGGCTGAGGCTCTGAGCCTCGGTCAGGAAGTTCTCGGCCCGGCGGCGCTTGCGCGTCTGGCGGATCAGGCGGTCGCCGAGAACGTCCTGCTCGGCGATCACCGTCAGGCCCTCGGCCTCGAACCCCTGTTCGAGCGGCCAGACGGCGACGTGGATGCCGTGGCGGCCCACGCGGGAGAAGTCGGGAACCGGGATCGCCTCGCCCGCGCCCTCCTCCTCGAGGAGGTGGGTCAGCCTCTCGCGCGAGCCCTCGGAATAGGCTGCCAGCACGACCGGCCCGTGCTCCAGCCGCGCGCGGACATGGGCTGCGAGCGCCCCGAAGAGCGAGGCCCCCTCGGCCTGCCGCTCGGGCGCGAAGTTGCGGCCGATCCGCCCCCCTGCATCGATCACGCCCGGCCCCGAAGGCTGGGGCAAGGGATGGAAGCGCAGCACCCGCCGGTCGCCCAGCGCGGCGGTCCAGCCCGCCTCGTCGAGATAGAGCAGGCCGGGCGGCGCGGGCTTGTAGACCGAATCGAGCCGTCCGCGCTCGCGCAGGGCGGCGCGGCGCGCCTCGTAGGCGTCCTGGACGGCGGACCAGCGCGCCTCTCGCGCGGCGTCGGTCTGGTCGTCGAGCGTCACCGTGGCGCCGGGAAGGTAGTCGAACAGCGTCTCCAACCGGTCGTGGAAGAAGGGCAGCCAGTGCTCCATTCCCGCATGCTTGCGCCCCGAGCTGACCGCCTCGTAGAGGGGGTCGTCCGTACCGGCGGCGCCGAACTCGGCGCGATAGGCCTGGCGGAAGCGGGCGATGGCCTCGTCGTCGAGGATGACCTCGGAGACCGGGGCCAGCTCGACGGCCGAGAGCTTCTCGGTCGTGCGCTGGGTGGCGGGGTCGAAGCGGCGGGCGCCGTCCAGCGTGTCGCCGAAGAAGTCGAGCCGCACCGGCGCCTCGTGGCCGGGGGGCCAGACGTCGATCAGCCCGCCGCGCACGGCGTAGTCGCCGGGCTCGGTCACGGTAGGGCTCTGGCTGAAGCCCATGCGCGACAGGAAGGCGCGCAGGGCCCCCTCGTCCACCCGGTCTCCGACACGCGCGCTGAACGCGGCCTCGCGCAGCAGCCCGCGCGCGGGAACGCGCTGCGTGGCGGCGTTGAGCGTCGTCAGCACCACGAGCCGGTCTGGCACCCCGTGCGCCAGCGCCGCGAGCGTCGCCATCCGCGCGGCGGCGATCTCGGGGTTGGGAGAGGCGCGGTCATAGGGCAGCGTGTCCCAGGCGGGGAAGGCCAGCACCGGCACCGACGGGTCGAAGAAGGCCAGCGCCGCGCGCATCGCCGCCAGCCGGCGATCGTCGCGCGCGACATGGACCACCGGCCGACCCGACCGGGCCGCCTCCTGGAGCACGAGGCGCGCGTCGAACCCCTCGGGCGCGCCGCCGACGGTGATGAACCGGGGAGAAGCCATGCGGCTGCACCTACCGCGCCGCAGGGCGCTGTCAACGGCCCGGAGCGTCAGCGCCAGATCCCGTAGACCGCCACGAGGTTCTGATACATGCCGTACATGGCGGTCACGAAGATGGAGATCATGCCGATCACCTGCACCCAGAAGCGGTGACGCGACAGCCGCCGCATCATCGCCTCGCCCTGCGGGGCCTCGACGGCAATGCGGTGGGCGGCCGAAAGGCTCATCGCCCCGACCAGGGTGATGGGCAGCGCGATGAGCACCACCGCCTGCGCGAGTTCGATCCGGTACCAGAAGGCCAGGATCGCCAGCGACGTCAGCACGAAGGCCGCGAACCCGGCGAGGAGCAGTCCGGCCGTCCGCGCGATGTAGAGGATGCGGTCCACGTTGATGCGGACAAGCGTTTCCAGATCCGCCAGCGCCTCTCCCCCGTGGCGGCGGGCCCGCTGGATCATGTCGAAGGGCACCCCCAGCACCCAATGGCTCGCCGAGGACCAGATGACGGCCAGCATGATCCAGAACCAGAGGTTCGAGAACGACCGGAAATCGATGACCTCGAACACCGTTCGCGTGAAGCTCACCGCCGATCCGCCCTGCGCTGTCCCCGTTTCGTTCCGTCAACCTAGCCTCTCCCGCGGCGGTTGCCCAGCCTTGAGGCCGTCGCGTTTCCGTGCGACGGCACCGGTCTGTGGCCGGTGCGCGCCGGTCCTGCGGAGAGCGCCCATGACCCCTGCCCCCTTTCCCCTTTTCCGGGCCCGCCGTCTGCGTCGCAGCCCTGCCCTGCGCGCCCTGGTCCGCGAGTCGAGCCTGTCGCCGGCGGACCTGATCTGGCCGATCTTTCTCACCGCAGGCGAGGACGGCGAGCCCGTGGCCTCCATGCCGGGGGTGCATCGCCGGAGCATCGCCGGGGCGGTGGAGGCGGCGCGCGAGGCGCGCGGGCTCGGGATTCCCGCCCTCTGCCTCTTTCCCTATACCGCGATGGCAGAACGGACGGCCGATTGTGCAGCCGCCTGGTCGCCCGAGAACCTGCCCAACCGGGCCATCCGCGAGATCAAGGACGCCGTGCCGGAGATTGCCGTCATGACGGACATCGCGCTCGATCCCTACAACATCGACGGGCACGACGGCTTCCTGCGCGGGGGCAGCGTGGCCAATGACGAGACGGTGGAGGCGCTGGTCCGCATGGCGCTCGCGCAGGCCGAGGCGGGCGCCGACATCCTCGGGCCCTCCGACATGATGGACGGCCGCATCGGCGCCATCCGCCGCGCGCTCGAGGCCGAAGGCCACAGGGACGTGACGATCCTGAGCTATGCGGCGAAATACGCCTCGGCCTTCTACGGGCCGTTCCGCGACGCGGTGGGCGCTTCGGCCGCCCTGCGGGGGGACAAGGCCACCTACCAGATGGACCCCGCCAACGGCGACGAGGCGCTGCGCATGGTCGCCCGCGACCTGTCGGAGGGGGCGGACATGGTCATGGTCAAGCCGGGCATGCCCTATCTCGACATCTGCCGGCGCGTGAAGGAGGCGTTCGGCGTTCCCACCTTTGCCTACCAGGTGTCGGGGGAATACGCGATGCTGCGCGCGGCCGCGGCCCATGGCTGGCTGGACGGCGAACGCACGATGCTCGAGAGCCTGATCGCGTTCCGCCGGGCCGGCTGCGACGGGGTGCTCACCTATTTCGCCCCCGAGGCGGCGCGGCTGCTCTCCGGCTGAAGCACGCCGACCGTTCCACCGGAGGCGTGACAAGGGAGACGGTCCTGCCCTATGATCCGGCCAGAAGGGCCGGCAACAAGGCCTTGTCGTGATCGGGCGGTGACCATGACCAATCTCTCCAGACGCGCCATGCTGGGCGCCGCTGTCGGCGCGCTCGCGCTGGCCGGTTGCGCCAATCCCATCGGGTCCGGCGGTGCCGCGACCATCGACGCGCGGGTGGATGCGGCGCTGAACTTCCTCCACAGCAACTATCCCGGCACGCGCGACCTGAGCGACCGGGCGGCGGGCGTGCTGGTCATGCCGCTCATCACCGAGGCCGGGCTGGGCCTGGGGGGGGCATACGGAACCGGCGCACTGCGGGTCGGCGGAACGACCGTGGACTACTACGCCGCCACCGCGGCCTCGGCCGGCCTCCAGATCGGGGCGCAGCAATACAGTCACGCCCTCTACTTCATGACGCCCGAGGCGCTGATGGAATTCCGCACCTCGCCCGGCTGGGCAGCGGGCGCCAACCTGCAATACGCGATCAACGACCGGGGCGAGGTGCTGCGCGCGGACACGACCACCTCGCTCTCGCCCGTGATCGCCGTGGTCTTTGCCCAGTCGGGGCTGCGACTCGGGGCGACGCTCGAAGGCACCAAGTACACGCGCATCATTCCCTGACGCCGGAACCGACGCAACCTGTCGCTCCGTGGCAAGTCTCCCCTGCCCCGTCACCGGTAGAGGGGGCGGAAACAGGCGCAGGGGAATGCGATGAAGACCACCACCCGCGTGGCCGTGATCGGGGGCGGCGTCGTCGGCTGCTCGGTCCTCTACCATCTGACCAAGCTCGGCTGGTCGGACGTGATGCTTCTGGAGCGATCCGAGCTGACCTCGGGCTCGACCTGGCATGCGGCGGGGGGGTTCCACACGCTGAACGGCGACACCAACATGGCCGCGCTGCAGGGCTACACGATCCGCCTCTACCGCGAGCTGGAGGCGATGACGGGGCTGAGCTGCGGTCTGCACCATGTGGGGGGCCTCACGCTCGCCGACAGTCCCGAGCGGCTCGACATGCTGAAGGCCGAGCGGGCCAAGCATCGCTACATGGGCCTCGAGACCGAGATCCTGACGCCGGCGGAGGTGCGCGAGCGCACCGACGGCCTGGTCGAGACGGACGGGTTGCTGGGCGCGCTGTGGGACCCGCTGGACGGGCACCTGGACCCGTCGGGCACCACCCACGCCTATGCCCGGGCCGCGCGGATGGGTGGCGCGGAGATCGTGCTGCACAACCGCGTCACGGGCCTGAAGCCGCGCGCGGACGGCACCTGGACGGTGGAGACCGAGAAGGGCCCGATCCACGCCGAGCACGTGGTCAACGCCGCGGGCCTGTGGGCGCGCGAGGTCTTCGCCATGGCGGGCGTCTACGGGCCGCTTTTGCCCATGGCGCACCAGTACCTGGTCACCGACGACGTGCCGGAGATCGTGGCCCTTCTCGAATCGGGGCGCGAGTTTCCGCACGTGATGGACCCCGGCGGCGAGTCCTACCTGCGGCAGGAGGGGCGCGGGCTCTGCATCGGCTTCTACGAGCAGCCCTGCGAGCCCTGGGCCGTGGACGGCACGCCGTGGGAGTTCGGGCACGAGCTGCTCAACGAGCAGTGGGAGAAGATCGAGGATTCGGTGGCCTTTGCCTATCGCCGCTTTCCGGTGCTGGAGCGCGCCGGCGTCAAGCGCGTGATCCACGGGCCCTTCACCTTTGCCCCGGACGGCAACCCCCTGATCGGGCCGGTGCCGGGGATGCGCAACCTGTGGTCGGCCTGCGCCGTCATGGCGGGCTTCAGCCAGGGCGGCGGCATGGGCCTGGCGCTCGCGCAGTGGATGGTGGAGGGCGAGGTCGAGCGCGACCCGCGAGGCTTCGACATCGCGCGCTTCGGCAGCTGGACCACGCCGGGCTACACCGTGCCCAAGGTGATCGAGAACTACCGGATGCGGTTCTCCGTCGCCTACCCCAACGAGGAGCGCCCCGCGGCGCGGCCCTTCCGCACCTCGCCCATGTACGACCTGTTCGACGGGATGGGGGCCGTCTGGGGGCAGCAATACGGGCTGGAGGTGGTCAACTACTTTGCCCGGCCCGGCGAGAAGCGCGTCGAGACGCCGAGCTTCCGGCGCTCGGACGCCTGGGAGGCGGTGGCCGCGGAGGTGCGGGCCGTCCGCGAGGGCGTGGGCATCAACGAGCTGTCGAACTTCGGCAAGTACCGCGTGACCGGGCCGCGGGCGCGCGACTGGCTGGACCGGCTGCTGGCCGGGACGATCCCGCCCGAGGGGCGCGTCGCGCTCAACCCGATGCTGGCGCCCTCGGGGCGGATCTGGGGGGATTTCACCGTCTCGGGCCTGGGGCCGGAGTCGTTCATGCTGACGGCGAGCTACGGCGCGCAGGGCTGGCACATGCGCTGGTTCGAGGCCCGCGCCGAGGAGGGGGTGCGGGTCGAGAACGTCTCCGACACGCTGACGGGCTTCCAGATCGCGGGGCCGCGCGCGGCCGAGCTGCTGGCGCGGGTCGTCCGCGACCCCGTGCCGCTGCGTTTCATGGAGTGCCGGCGGATGGTGGTCGGCATGGCCGATTGCCTGGTCCAGCGATTGAGCTACACGGCCGATCTGGGCTTCGAGATCTTCTGCGACGCGATGAGCCAACGCCACCTGTGGCACGTCCTGCGGGAGGCGGGCGAGGAGTTCGGGCTGCGCCCCTTCGGGATGCGGGCGATGATGTCGCTGCGGCTGGACAAGTGGTTCGGCTCCTGGGGGCGCGAGTTCTCGCCCGACTACAGCCCGGGGGAGACGGGGCTGGACCGCTTCGTGCGGCTGGGCAAGGACGCGCGGTTCGTGGGCCGGGAGGCGGCGCTGGCCGAGCGCGAGCGGGGGCCGGCAAGGCGGCTGGCGTCCTTCGTGGTGGACGCGGCCGATGCCGATGTCGTGGGCTGGGAGCCGATCTGGCTGGAGGGGCGCGTCGTGGGGTTCTGCACCTCGGGCGGGTTCTCGCACTGGACGGGGCAGAGCGCGGCGATGGGGTTCCTGCCCGCCGACCGGGTGGAGGACGGCCTGCCCGTCGAGATCGAGATCCTGGGCGAGCGGCGGCCGGCGCGGGTGCATCTGGCGCCGCTCTGGGACGACGGGGGACGGATGCGCGCCTGACCGGGCGCGCGCGCCCCTCGCCCGGAGGGGCGAGGCGGCGGGGGCGATCTGGCGGTCGGGGGGCATGGGGACTCCTGCTTGCGGGCAGGGCCACCATGGGGCGGACAGGTTAACAGGCCGTTACAGCACCGCGCGGTGAGGGGCAGGTCTGCGCAACATCTTGACAGGGGGCGGGAGGTCCGAATCGGAGGGTGGCCCGCGCGCGCCCCCGGGCGCACGGGCCGGGGCGCCTCAGCGCACCAGAAGCTGCGCCTCGTGACGGCGGAGCGACCGGCGGGCGGCGGTGTAGCCTTCGATGCCTTCCGGGGTCTTGAGTTCGGGGAACAGCTCGAACAGTTCGCTGCGCTGCGCGTTGCCGATGCCCTTGAGGCTCCAGTCGCCGGGCTGGAAGCTCTCGGTCCAGGCGCCGTCGGAGAGCACCACCTCGTGCCGGTCGAACATGAAGTGGATATAGGTCACGGACATCGCGTCCACCGCATGGATGCCGGGGCTGCCCACGAGGTGCTTGGCCGCGGCGAGAACCTCGGACTCCTCGAAATAGAGCTGGGTCCGGTCGTTGGACACGAGAATCCGGTGGTTCGGCGACACCAGCATGTCCCGTTCGGGCAGACCGCGCCCCAGGGCGCCCGCGCGGATCAGGATGGGGCGCAGATGCGGCGCCGCCACGAGGCTGCGGCCCGGCATCTCCTTGCGGCCGACCCAGCGGATCTCCTGGATGCCGTTGTCGCGGGTGATGACCCGATCGCCCACGCGCAGCTCCTCCACGGGGCGCTCGCCGCGGGGGGTGGCGATCAGGGTGCCGGGGGTGAAGCAGGGGATGACCTTCTCGATCTCGTGGAAGGTCATCGTGCCGCCGTCCCGGAAATGCACGATGCCGCTCTCGGGGTCGTCGGGGTTGTACTCGATCCGCACCACGCCGCTGCCGCGCAGGTCCAGCGTGTCGAAGTCGTCGCCGTCCGATCCGCCGTCCACATGGCTGCCGGGGGTGCCGCCGACGAACAGGTCGCGATCGGCGCCGCCCGAAAGGATGTTGCGGCCCGAGCCGCCGAAGATCGTGTCGTTGCCGGTGCCGCCGAAGATCACGTCGTCGCCGTCGCCGCCGAACAGCGTGTCGTCCCCGGCCCCGCCGTCGATCACGTCGTCGCCGTCGCCGCCCTTGACCGTGTCGTTGCCAGCGCCGCCGAACAGCACGTCGTTGTCGGCGCCGCCGAAGATCGTGTCTTCGCCCTTGCCGCCATAGATGACGTCGTTGCCCGCCTCGCCGAACAGCGTGTCGTTCCCGGCCCCGCCGAAGATCGTGTCGTCGCTGTCGGCGCTGTCGCCGCCCGCCTCGGGCTGGCGCGGATCGGCGCCGCCATAGATCAGGTCGTCGCCGCGCCCGCCATAGAGCAGGTCCTGTCCGGTCCCGCCGAACAGCGTGTCGTTGCCGTCCTCGCCCAGGAGGGTGTCGTTGCCGGCCTCGCCCGAGAGGTCGTCATCCCCGGCGCCACCGTCCACGAGATCGTTGCCCCGCCCGGCGAGAACGCGGTCGTCGCCGCGGAAGGCCAGGATGATGTCGTCCTTGGGACCGGCGCCGGGCCGGGCAAACCCGTCGTCCACGCGGTCGCCCTCGGGATCACCGGCGTAGTCGAGATCGATCAGATCGTCGCCGTCCGTGCCCTCAACGGTCCCATCAAGCTTGCTCATCGTCGTGATCCCGCTCCCATCAGGACGCCGCGGGAGCCTCTCCGCGCAGCGCCGCCATTCCATGCTCGGACGGGAGGCGGCCGAACCGCCCCGCCACCGGACCCTTCGGGACGGCTGCCCGTCCCAGGCCGCCCCCGCGGCCGGTCGCCCCCCAGTCGGACTTGGCCCCAAGCAATAGGGGCAAAGCTGTGGCGCAGAAAGCGAAAAATGTCTGGATCGGGGCGGGATACGGGTGCGAATGAGGCCGAAATGGGGCCGCGATCGCGCCGAAGCAGGAGCGATTTCCACCTCATTGAGAAGGCGGACGAAACGGATTCATTCTCTGGTTGTAGGGTACGCGTGATTGTTGCTGCCGCGGAAATGACACCTGCCATTCGGGACAGGTCCCCTGCGCGCCCATCTCGCGCCTGCCGCCCGCCCCGCCGCGGAACCAATCCGCGCGTGCGCGCCGGCATTGGTTCCGATGCAACGCCGGCCGCCGAATCGCGGCCCGTTCGCGAAGCGGCTGGCCTGCGGCGCGCGGCGCCCGTAGCACTCGGGACGGCATGATGCAGTCCGATGAGACGGTGCGAGGGCCGCTCTGGCTCCACCCCGCCCGCGCGGTTCCGCTGGCCTTCGTGCTGGCGATCCTCGCAGGGACGGCCGTGCTGTCGCTTCCGGCGGCGACGGCCGAGGGGGTGCGTGCGCCGCTGGTGACGGCGCTGTTCACCGCCACCTCGGCCATCTGCGTGACGGGCCTCGTGGTGGTGGACACGGGCAGCTACTGGTCTCCGTTCGGACAGGCGGCCATCCTGCTGATGTTCCAGCTTGGCGGACTGGGGATCATGGCGGGGGCAACGCTGCTCGGCCTGCTGGTCAGCCGGCGGCTGCCGCTGTCGCGGCGGCTGCTGGTCAAGGAGGAGACCAAGAGCCTCCGGCTGTCGGACGTGCGGGCGGTGGTCCTGCTGGTCCTGGTGGTGACGCTGGCGGCGCAGACGATGGTGGCGGCGATCCTCGTGCCGCGGCTGCGCTTCGCCCATGGCGAAAGCTGGGGCGAGGCGCTGTGGAACGGCGTCTTCCATGCGGTGTCGGCCTTCAACAATGCCGGCTTCTCCACCTATTCCGACAGCCTGATGCGGTTTGCGCTCGATCCGGTCATCCTGGTTCCCGTGATGGCGGCCGTGATCCTGGGCGGGATCGGGTTTCCGGTCCTTCACGAGCTGCGCGAACGCTGGCGCGAGCCTGTGCGCTGGTCGGTCCATGCCAAGATCACGCTGCTGGGCTCGGCCCTGCTGCTGATCCTGGGCTTCGGCGCGATCCTGGCCACCGAATGGACCAATCCGTTCACGCTGGGCGATCTGCCCCCCGGTGCGCGCGCGCTCAACGCGATGGTCCATTCGGTGATGACACGCTCGGGCGGGTTCAACACGGTGGACACCTTCGCCCTGCGCGCCGAGAGCCTGCTCGTCAGCGACATGCTGATGTTCGTGGGCGCAGGCAGCGCCGGCACGGGCGGAGGCATCAAGATCACCACCTTCTTCCTGCTGGGCTTCGTCGTCTGGGCCGAGATCCGGGGAGAGCCCGAGACCTCGGCCTTCGGCCGCCGGATCGGGACGGGGGCGCAGCGGCAGGCGCTGGCAGTGGCCTTCATGGCCGTGCTGCTGGTCGGGTTCGGCACGCTCGCCCTTCTGGCGCTGACACCCTACTCGCTCGACCGGGTGCTGTTCGAGGTCATCTCGGCCGCCGCGACGGTGGGCCTGTCCACCGGCATCACCCCGCATCTGCCACCATCGGGGCAGGTGATCCTCGTCGTCCTGATGTATACGGGGCGGGTGGGAACGATCACCGTGGCCACCGCCCTGGCGCTCCGGGCCAGCGCGCTGCGCTACCGCTATCCGGAGGAGCGACCGATTGTTGGGTAGGTTCTACGGCCCCCGCGGGGACAGCGTCCTCGTCATCGGGCTGGGACGGTTCGGGGGCGCGGTCGCGGAATCGCTCGCCCGGCTCGGCCACGAGGTGCTGGCGGTGGACGAGAGCGCCTCGCTGGTGCAGGCCTGGAGCGACCGGCTGCCGCATGTCGTGCAGGCCGATTGCAGCACCACCGATACGCTGCGCCAGATCGGGGCGCAGGACTTCCCCCACGCGGTGGTGGGCATCGGCACGGATATCGAATCGAGCGTGCTGACGACTCTGGCGCTGAGCGAGCTGGGGGTCCCCGACATCTGGGCCAAGGCCATCAACCCCAATCACGGCCGCATCCTCGAGCGGACGGGTGCCCATCACGTCGTCTTTCCCGAAGCCGCCATGGGCGAGCGCGTCGCGCATCTGGTGACGGGCAAGATGATGGACTTCATCGAGTTCGATGACGGATTCGCCATCGTCAAGACGCGCGCTCCGCGCGAGGCGGTGGGCCGGAGCCTCGCCGAGTCGGCGCTGCGCACGCGGTTCGGCATCACCATCGTGGGCGTCAAGCGGCCCGGCGTCGATTTCGACTATGCCCGGCCCGAGACGGTGATCCGCGAGGGCGACCTGCTCATCGTGTCCGGGCCGACGCGGCAGGTCGAACGGTTCGCCGCGCTGAGCTGAGCGCCTAGTCCTGCGGCCGGGCGGGATAGCCCGCCTGCTCGAGCGCGCGCAGGATCGGCCCGGCCGCCGCCGCCCCGTCGATGCGCAGTTCGCGCCGGGGGGCATCGGCCTCCACCCGCGCGGCCGGATCGACGGCGGCGATGGCTGCCGTGATGCGGCGGATGCAGGCGGCGCAGGTCATGGCGGGGACGGTGAGGCGGATCATGGCGGACATTCCGGGGCGGCTGGCCTCCCGACGTGCATCCGTCCCGCTGCGGCGTCAAGGCCGGGCCCCTTGACCTTCCCACCGTGGGAAGCCCTACCTGAGGGGGGCCGATCGTCGCAAGGACCTGCCATGGCCACCCGTTCGCCCGAAACCACTCTGTCGATCCCCGTGGAGGGGATGTCCTGCGCCTCCTGCACGGGTCATGTGGAGGCCGCGCTGCGGGCCCTTCCCGGCGTGCGGGAGGCAAGCGCCAACCTCGCCACCGGGCGGGCCGAGATCCGTGCCGAGGGGCCGATCCCGGCCGAGGCGGTCGCGGCGGCGCTGGAGCGGGCCGGCTATGCGGTCCCGGCCGAGGCGGTGGAGATCGCCGTCGAGGGGATGTCCTGCGCCTCCTGCACGGGTCATGTGGAGGCCGCGCTGCGGGCCCTTCCCGGCGTGCGGGAGGCAAGCGCGAACCTCGTGACCGGGCGAGTGCGGGTCGTGCGGCTGCCCGGGACGGCGGACGCGCCGGCGCTGGAGCAGGCGATCCGCGCGGCGGGATACGAGCCGCGCGCGCTCGTCCCGGAAGGGGCAGCACCGACGGAGGGCGCCGAGGAGAGGGCGCTGCGGCGGGATGCGCTGGTCGCGGCCGTGCTGACCGCGCCCCTCTTCCTGCTGGAGATGGGCGGCCACCTGGTTCCGGCGCTCCACCACTGGGTCGAGGCGACGATCGGGATGCGGACCTCCTGGTGGGTCCAGATGGGCCTGGCGGGAGCGGTGATGGCCGGGCCGGGGCGACGCTTCTACCGGCGCGGCCTGCCCGCGCTGTGGCGGGGCGCGCCGGACATGAACGCGCTCGTGGCGCTGGGGACGTTGGCGGCCTGGGGCTATTCGGCCGTCGCCACGGTGGCGCCGGACCTGCTGCCCCCCGGTTCGCGGCACGTCTATTTCGAGGCGGCGGCGGTGATCGTGACGCTGGTTCTGGCTGGGCGCTGGCTCGAGGCGCGGGCGCGGGGGCGCACATCCGGGGCCATCCGGGCTCTTCTGGACCTCAGTCCGTCGATGGCCCGGCGGCGCCGGGCGGGCCGCGTGGAGGAAGTGCCGACCAGCGCGCTGCAGGTGGGCGACCTCATCGAGCTGCGCCCCGGCGAGCGCGTCGCCACCGACGGAGAGGTGGTCGAGGGGGCGTCCTTTGTGGACGAATCGATGCTGACCGGAGAGCCGATCCCCGTCGAGAAGCGACCCGGCGACCCCGTCACGGGCGGGACGGTCAACGGCACCGGCACGCTGGTGTTCCGCGCGACGGCGGTGGGGGCGGAGACGGCGCTGGCGCGGATCGTCGCCACCGTGGAGGCGGCGCAGGCGGCCAAGCTGCCTGTCCAGGCGCTGGTGGACCGGGTGACGCGGCGCTTCGTTCCGGCGGTGATGGCGGTCGCGGCGCTGACCTTCGCGGCCTGGCTGATCTGGGGGCCCCAGCCCGCGCTGACGCTCGCGCTCGTCAACGCGGTGGCGGTGCTCATCATCGCCTGCCCCTGTGCGATGGGTCTGGCCACGCCGGTCTCGGTCATGGTGGCCACGGGGCGGGCGGCGGAGGGGGGCATCCTGTTCCGCCGGGGGGACGCGCTGCAGGCGCTGCGCGATGTCGATGCCGTGCTGCTCGACAAGACGGGGACGCTGACGGAGGGGCGCCCCGTGCTGACCGACCTGATCCCCGCGGCCGGCCGGACGGCGGAGGAGCTGTTGCGCCTGGCTGCCGCAGCGGAGGCGCGCTCCGAGCATCCGGTCGCCGCGGCCATCCTGGCCGCCGCGCGGGAGCGGGGCCTCGAGATCCCCGAGGCGGAGGAGGCGGAGGCGGTGCCGGGCTTCGGCCTGGGGGCCCGGGTCGAGGGGCGCCGGGTGGAGATCGGCGCGGCGCGGCACATGGCGCGGCTGGGGGTGGACACGGAGCGCCTGTCGGCCGAGGCCGACCGCCTCGCCCGCGAGGGCCGCACGCCGCTGTTCCTGGCCGTGGACGGCGAGGCGGCGGCGCTTTTCGGCGTGGCGGACCCGGTGCGGGAGGGCAGCGCCGAGGCGGTGGCCGCGCTGCGGCGGATGGGGTTGCGCGTCGTCATGGTGACGGGCGACGCGCGCGGCACGGCCCATGCGGTCGCGCGCGCTGTCGGCCTCGACGAGGTGGTGGCGGAGGTCACGCCCGAGGGCAAGGTGCAGGCCGTGGCGCGCCTGCATGCGGAGGGGCTGCGCGTGGCCTTTGTCGGCGACGGGATCAACGACGCCCCCGCTCTGGCCGAGGCCGATGTGGGCGTGGCGATCGGGACGGGCACGGACGTGGCGGTGGAAGCGGCCGAGGTCGTGCTGATGGGCAGCGACCTGCGCGCCGTTCCCCGGGCCGTGGCGCTGTCGCGCGCGGCGCTGCGCAACATCCGGCAGAACCTGTTCTGGGCCTTCGCCTACAACACCGCGCTCATCCCGGTCGCGGCGGGCCTGCTCTGGCCGGTCTGGGGCGTGCTGCTGTCGCCGGCGCTCGCGGCAGGCGCCATGGCGCTCTCGAGCCTCTTCGTGCTCGGCAACGCGCTGCGCCTGCGGACGCTGCCCCTGCCGGAGGGGGTGCGGTGAGCCGGCCGCTGACCATCGGCGAGGCCGCCCGGGCGAGCGGCGTGAGCGCCAAGATGATCCGCCACTACGAGGCCCTGGGCCTGCTGCCCCCTGCCCCGCGCCGGCCGAGCGGCTATCGCGAATACGACGAGGCCGACCTGCACCGGCTGCGGTTCATCCGCCGCGCGCGCGATCTGGGCTTCACGCTGGACGGCATCGCGGATCTGCTCGCGCTCTGGGACGACCGGACGCGGGCGAGCGCGGATGTCAAGGCGCTGGCGCTGGCCCATGTGGCGGAGCTGCGCCGCCGGGCCGAGGCCATCGCAGGCATGATCGCCACCCTGGAGCGGCTGGCTGCGACCTGCCACGGCGACGACAGGCCCGACTGCCCCATCCTCGAGGACCTGGCCGCGGGGCGGCCGCCGCCGCGCTGAGATGGTGCCGGTGGAGAGATTCGAACTCTCATGCCCTTGCGGGCGACGGATTTTGAATCCGCTGCGTCTGCCGTTCCGCCACACCGGCCCGGCCCTCTCCCTAGCGGGGCGGGCCGGGGGCGTCAAACGCGGCCCTCAGAGGGTGCGGGCGCGGAACGTGTCGCAGGCGGCGATGTCGCCCGCCTCGTAGCCGCGCCAGAACCAGCGCTGGCGCTGCTCGCTGGTGCCGTGGGTGAAGGTTTCGGGCCGGACGACCCCGCCGCCCTGGCGCTGGAGCGCGTCGTCGCCGATGCGGGCGGCGGCGTTCATCGCCTCCTCGACGTCGCCGGGCTCGAGGATGCCCCAGCGGGCATCGGCGTGATGCGCCCAGATGCCGGCGAAGCAGTCGGCCTGCAGCTCGACCCGGACGGCGGCGCTGTCGGCGCCCTGCTGGCGGCCGCGGCGCGATTCGGCGAGGATGCCGAGCTCGTCCTGGACGTAGTGGCCGACCTCGTGGGCGACGACATAGGCGGCCGCAAAGTCCCCGCCCGCCCCCAGACGGCGCTCCATGACGGCGAAGAACTCGGTGTCGAGATACACGCGCCGGTCGGCGGGGCAGTAGAACGGACCCGTCTGGAGCGAGGCCGCCCCGCAGGCCGAGCGCGTGGCGCCGCGGAACAGCACAAGCGTCACGGGTTCGTATGGCAGGCCCAGATCCTGGCGGAAGATGTCGGCCCAGACCTCCTCGGTGTCGGCCAGCGTGACGGAGACCATCTGCGCGAGGCGCTCGTCCTCCGCGCTGATGGGGGCGGCAGGACCGGTGCGCCCGGCGCTGCCGTCGTCGAGGAGCGGCGTCAGGTCCACGCCGAGGAACATCCCCACAAGAACGATGGCGAGCAGGCCCAGCCCCCCGGCCCCGCCCACGGCAATGCCCCTCCCGCCGCCGATCCGGCCGCCGCCCCCGCCCATGCGGCGCCGGTCCTCGATGTTGCTGCTGCCGCGCCGTCCCTGCCACCGCATTGCCGTGCTCCCCTTCTTCCATCCGGCAGATGCGCGCTCAACGCCGTGAGTCGCCCGGGAGGTTCCCGTTCGGGGTCTTGTGCCGGCCGCGCGGCTCGGGTCTTGTCGGCCAGCCACTGGTGGCGAGCATAGGGGGAGAACCGGACCGTGCCGCGCGGGTTTCTGATCCTTCTGGCGGCAGGCGGTTCGCTGGGCCTGCTGGCCGGGGCCTGGTACTGGCAGGCCATGGGCTATCCGCCCTGCCCCATGTGCTGGTGGCAGCGCTATCCGCATGTCGTGGCCGTGGCCCTGGGGCTTGTCGCGGCGCTGACCTCGGGGCCGGTCGTGCCGCTGCTGGGTGCGCTGGCCGCGGCGACCAGCGCGGGGCTGGGCGTGCTGCATACCGGGGTGGAGCGCGGCTGGTGGACGGTGCAGACCGCCTGCACCGGCGGGGGTCTCGGCAATCTCAGCGGGGCGGACCTCCTGTCGCTCGAGGGCGACCGGGCCGTCCTGTGCGATCAGGTGACCTGGGAATGGCTGGGGCTGTCCATGGCCTCGTGGAACGCGATCCTGTCGCTGGGGCTGGTCCTCGTCTGGCTGGCCGCGGCACGGACCCCGCGCCGGAGCGGCTAGACCCCCCGGCGAAGCGGCCGGCGCGAGGACAGCAGAAGATGCGTCTCGCTGCGGGCCACACCCTCGATTCGGCGGATGGCGAACAGCGCCTCGTCGAATGCCTCAAGGCTTTCGGCGGAAACCTCCACGATCAGGTCCCACGGGCCGTTGGTGGTATGGAAGGCCCCCACCTCGGGGATGCCCCCGAGGCGCGCCATGACCCGGTCGGTCCAGCGGCCCTCGATGGCCAGCATCATCAGACCGCGCACGGGGGCCTGCGCCACGTCCGCCCGCGTCAGGACGGTAAAGCCCGCCACCTCGCCCCGCTCGATCAGCCGGCGCAGGCGCGCCCGGACGGTCGTCCGCGTCACCCCCAGCGCATGCGCCAGATCGGACAGGCTGGCCCGACCGTCCCGGCGCAGTTCTGCGATGAGACGGCTGTCCAGATCGTCCATGCTGCGTGCCCGATTCGGTCAATCCGGTCCCGTATCGCACATCAAGGCGTCTTTTGTCCTCCGCCCGGCGGCGGCAGATCGCGGGCATGGACCGTCACACCATCATCCTGCTCGGCGCCCCCGTGGACAGCGGCAAGCGCCGCCGCGGCTGCCTCATGGGACCGGACGCCTACCGGGTCGCCGGCCTGCGGGAGGCGTTCGAATCGCTCGGCCACCGCGTGGTGGACCGGGGCAACCTGCAACCCGACCCGGCCGAGGCCGGAGACCATCCGCGCCTGCATGGTCTCTCGGAGACGGTGGGCTGGACGGCCGCCCTGCTGCGCGAGGGGCAGCGGGCCGCCGCGGAGGGGATGCCCGTCTTTCTCGGCGGCGATCATGCGCTGTCCATGGGATCGGTCGGCGCCATGGCGGCCCATGCCGCCCGGCTGGGCCGGCCGCTGTTCCTGCTGTGGCTCGATGCCCATGCGGACTTCCACACGCCCGAGACGACGGAGACGGGTCACCTGCACGGGGTGTCGGTCGGCTATCTGGCCGGGCTGCCCGGCTTCGGGGCCTTTCCCCCCATGCCGGCGCCGATCCCGCCCCGGCGCATCGGCCTGATCGGGCTGCGATCCGTCGATCCGGCGGAGCGGACGGCCCTGGAGAGGACGGAGGCGCTGATCGCCGACATGCGCCATATCGACGAGCACGGAATCCGCGCGCCCCTCGCGGCCTTCCTCGCGCGGGTGGAGGAGGAGGGCGGGCTTCTCCACGTGAGCCTGGACGTCGATTTTCTCGACCCCGCCATCGCGCCGGGGGTGGTGACCACCTCGCCCGGCGGGGCGACGCTGCGCGAGGCGCATCTGTGCATGGAGATGCTGTGCGACTCGGGCCTTGTCACCTCGCTGGACCTCGTGGAGCTGAACCCCTTCCTCGACGAGCGCGGACGGACCGCGGGGGTGATGGTGGACCTCGCTGCCTCGCTGATGGGGCGGCGCATCTTCGACAGACCGACACGGAGCCTTGCATGAACGCCCTTCCCGACCCCGCGCTGCGCGTGCCCGCGCCGTCCGCCCGCGCGCTGGTGCCCTTTGTCAGCGTGGCCGACATGATGCGGCTGGTCCATCGCGTGGGGCTGGCGCCGATGCTGCGCGACCTCGCGGACCGGATCGAGGACAGCTTCCGCCGCTGGGAGAGCTTCGAGAAGCGCGAGCGCATCCCGGCCCATTCGGCCGAGGGCGTGATCGAACTGATGCCGACCACGGACGGCGAGGTGTACGGCTTCAAGTACGTCAACGGCCATCCGCGCAACATGCGCGCGGGGCTGCAGACGGTGACGGCGTTCGGGCTGCTTGCGGACATGCACACGGGCTATCCGGTGCTGCTGTCGGAGATGACGCTGCTGACGGCCCTGCGCACGGCGGCCATGTCGGCGCTGGCCGCGCGGCACCTCGCGCCCGAGGGCTCGCGCGTGATGGCGGTGATCGGCAACGGGGCGCAGTCCGAGTTCCAGGCCGTCGCCTTCCGCGAGATCGTGGGGATCGAGGAGGTGCGGCTGTGGGACATCGACCCCGCCGCGACGGAGAAATGCGCGCGCAACCTGCACGGCAGCGGGCTGCGCGTCGTGCCCTGCGCCACGGCCGAGGAGGCGATCCTGGGCGCGCAGGTCATCACCACGGCGACGGCCGACAAGCGGCTGGCCACGATCCTGTCGGACAACATGGTGGGGCCCGGCGTGCACCTGAACGCGGTGGGCGGCGACAGCCCCGGCAAGACCGAGCTGGCGCGCGAGATCCTGCTTCGCGCCGACATCTTCGTGGAATATCCGCCCCAGACGCGCATCGAGGGCGAGATCCAGCAACTGGACCCCGACCATCCCGTGACCGAGCTGTGGGAGGTGATCGCGGGGCGCAGGCCGGGCCGCCGGGGACGCGACGCGATCACGCTGTTCGATTCCGTGGGCTTTGCCATCGAGGACTTCGCCGCGCTGGTCTATGTGCGCGAGAAGGCACGCGAGACGGGGCTGTTCCAGGAGCTGGACCTGATCGCGGACCCGGACGATCCGCGCGACCTCTACGGGATGCTGATGCGCGCGGCGCCCTGAGAGCGGCGCGGCGGCTGGATCGGGGGCCGCCCCTCCGCTACCTCCGCCGGAGGCCGAGGGAGGTGCGCATGGAACGGATCGGGTTCGCGGGGCTGGGGCTGATGGGTCACGGGATGGCCCGCAACCTCCTGGCCAAGGGATTCGCCATGACGGTCCTGGCGCATCGCCGGCGCGAGGCGGTGGAGGACATGGTGGCGCGTGGAGCCGTCGAGGCGGCGGACCCCGCCGACCTCGCCCGGCGGTCGGATGTGGTGGTGCTGTGCCTGACCGGCAGCCCGCAGGTCGAGGCGGTCGTCGCCGCGATGGGGCCGGGCCTGCGCGAGGGGATGGCGGTGGTGGACTGCTCGACCGCCGATCCCGTCAGCACCGACCGGCTGCGCGAGGATCTGGGGCGCAGGGGGGTGGCGCTGGTGGACGCGCCGCTCTCGCGCACGCCGAAGGAGGCGTGGGAGGGGACGCTCGATGTCATGGTGGGCGCGGAGGAGGCGGATTTCGCCCGCCTGGAGCCTGTCCTGCGCGCCTTTGCCGCGCGCGTGATCCGCGTGGGGCCGCCCGGCGCGGGGCACCGGATGAAGCTGCTCAACAACTTCCTGAGCCTGGGCTACGGCGCCCTCTATGCCGAGGCGCTGGCGGTGGCGCGCAAGGCCGGGATCACGGTCGCGGCCTTCGATTCGGTGATCCGGGACGGGCGGATGGATTGCGGCTTCTACCGGACCTTCATGGGGTATGCGCTCGAGGGGGACCGGAACGCGCACCGCTTCACCTTGCGCAACGCCCACAAGGACCTGCGCTATCTCGAGGGGATGGCGAACGCCGCCGGGGTGGCGACGACGATGGCGAGCGCGGCCAAGAACAGCTACGCGCTGGCCGTGGGCCTGGGCGGCGGGGGGGAGGAGGATTATGTCCCCCACCTTGCCGACTGGATCGCGCGGGCCAACGGGGCCGGGGCCTAGGCGAGGGGCAGCACCTCGCGCCCGATCAGGTCCATGAGGTCGCCGAAATAGCCGCCGCTGCGGGCGGGCCGCGTCGGGTCGGACGTGATGGCGAGCGCGAGGCGCCCGCCGGGAATCGCCGCGATCACCTGGCCGCCATAGCCGCGCGCGATGGCCATGCGCCCGCGCGGCGTGGATTGCAGGAACCAGCCATAGCCGTAGGCCAGCCCCGAGAAGGGCGAGCCGGTCACCGGGCGCAGGCTGGCCGCGACCCAGTCGCGGGGCACGACCTGGCGCCCCTCCCACTCGCCCCTGCGGCGCATCATCTCGGCCACGCGCAGCATGGCACGCGGCGAGAGCGCCATCTCGTTGCCGCCGAGATAGCGGCCCTGCGGGTCGCGCGTCCAGGCGGGGATCTCGATGCCGAGCGGCCCGCCCAGCCAGTCCCGCGCGAGCGCGAGCAGCGAGCGGCCCGTCGCCTCGGAGAGCGCAGCCCCGAGGACGTGGGTGGTGCCGGTCGAATAGATCATGCGGCCTCCCGGCTCGGCCACGAAGGGGCGCGAGAGCGCGTCGCGCACCCAGTCGCCCGAGGCGATCCAGCCCGCATAGTTGCCCCCCGACGTGGGCTGGAGGCCCGCGCGCAGCGTCACCAGATCCTCGAGCGTGAGCGCGCCCACGCGGGGGTCCGCGCCCGGCGGGACGAGGGCGGGCGCCACCTCGGCCAGCGTGGCGCGGACGGACGGCACCGCGCCCCGGTCGATCGCCACCCCGAGGAGCAGCGCCACGAGCGACTTGGACACCGACTTGGTGTTGGCGGGCCGATCGAGGCCGGGGCCGCGGAAGGCGCGCTCGAGCACCGTCTCGCCGTCGAGCGCGACGAGGACGCTGTGGAGCTGCGCGAGCGAGCGGGCGGCCTCGGCGACCGCGCCCCAGGGCGAGGGCTGCGCGAGCGCGGGGGCTGCGAGGAGCGAGGCGGCGCCCGCAAGGGCGGCGCGGCGGGTCAGGCGGGGCATGGCTCTCTCCGGCGGCGTCCGCGGGTGATCGCAGGCGGGCGGCCGGAGGTCCAATCAAGCCGCGGGGAGCGGTCAGTGATACCGGAACTCGCCCACCACGTGGCGCCACTCTCCGGGGCGGATCATCTTGCGGTGGGTGAAGCGCACCGAATGGAGCGGCCCCTCGATCTCGCGCTGCCAGAACTCGATGAACTCGAACAGGCGGGGATGGTCCGGAGCGATGTCGTAATCCTGCCAGATGAAGCTGTTCAGCACGTTCCGGTAGTCGGGCATCCGGTAGAAGAATTCGGCCGTGGTCAGGCCATAGCCCTTGAGCATCAGTTCGGTTTCGGAGGTCGGTCTTGGCGCCATGCGGGTCTCCTCGGCTGGACCTGTGAGGTCAGTGCAGAAGATCGGGCACGGTTCCCCGTTCCGTCAATGTTTTCAGTTTGTTGGCGCTCGCACCCGGTGGCTGACAAGAGGGTCTGCTGCGGTTGCGCCCCAGCCTTCTGTGCCTATATAGGACGGGTCACCAAGATCTAGGGACAGGCCCCCCGCATGAGCGACACGCCCGACACACCCGCGCCGGACGCGGAGCGCCCGCTTTCCGGTCATCACCCGACCGTGTCGATCGAGCAGGAGATGAAGTCCTCCTATCTCGACTATGCGATGAGCGTCATCGTCAGCCGGGCGATCCCGGACCTGCGCGACGGCCTCAAGCCCGTGCACCGGCGCATCCTCTATGCCATGCACGAGACGGGCAACACGCACGACAAGCCTTATCGCAAGAGCGCGCGGCCCGTGGGCGACGTGATGGGGAAATACCACCCCCACGGCGACAGCGCGATCTACGAGGCGCTGGTGCGGATGGCGCAGGACTTCTCCATGTCGCTGCCGCTGCTCGACGGGCAGGGCAATTTCGGCTCGATGGACGGGGACGCGGCGGCGGCCATGCGCTATACCGAGGTGCGCATGGCCCGCCCGGCGGCCTTCCTGCTCGCCGACATCGACAAGGACACGGTCGACTTCCAGGACAATTACGACGGCAAGGACCGCGAGCCCACGGTCCTGCCCGCACGCTTTCCCAACATGCTGGTCAACGGCGCGGGGGGCATCGCTGTCGGCATGGCGACCAACATCCCGCCGCACAACCTCGGCGAGGTGGTGGAGGCCTGCCTGGCGCTGATCGAGCAGCCCGACCTGTCCTCGGAGGACCTGATCCAGTACGTGCCGGGCCCGGACTTTCCCACAGGCGGGGTGATGCTGGGCCGGTCGGGGGCGCGCAAGGCCTATCTGGAGGGGCGCGGGTCGGTGATCCTGCGCGCGCGGACCCACACGGAGGAGATCCGCGGCCGCACCGCCATCGTCGTGGACGAGATCCCCTATCAGGTCAACAAGGCCGCCATGATCGAGAAGATCGGCGAGGCCGTGCGCGACAAGCGCATCGAGGGGATCGCCCATGTCCAGGACGAGAGCGACCGCCACGGCGTGCGCGTGGTGATCGAGCTCAAGCGCGACGCCACGCCCGAGGTGGTGCTGAACCAGCTGTGGCGCTTCACGCCGATGCAGACCTCGTTCGGCTGCAACATGCTCGCGCTCAACGGCGGGCGGCCCGAGACGCTGACGCTGCGGGGGTTCCTGACCGCGTTCCTGAGCTTCCGCGAGGAGGTGGTGGCGCGGCGCACCGCGCACGAGCTGCGCAAGGCGCGCGAGCGCAGCCACATCCTGTGCGGACTGGCCGTCGCGGTGTCGAACGTGGACGAGGTGGTGCAGACGATCCGCTCCTCGGCCGACGCGGCCGAGGCGCGCGAGCGGCTGATGCAGCGCCGCTGGCCCGCGCACGAGATCGCGCCCTTCATCCGGCTGATCGACGACCCGCTGCACCCGCTCAACGAGGACGGGACCTACAACCTGTCGGACGCGCAGGCCCGCGCCATCCTGGACCTGCGGCTGCAGCGGCTGACGCAGCTGGGCGTGCAGGAGGTCACCGACGAGCTGGAGGCGCTGGCCGCGAAGATCAGCGACTTTCTCGCCATCCTCGCCTCGCGCGAGCGCATCCTGGGCATCATCGCGGACGAGCTGCGCGAGGTGCGCGACCTGTTCGCCGTCCCACGGCGGACGGAGATCGCTGACTGGGCGGGCGACCTCGAGGACGAGGACCTGATCGAGCGCGAGGACATGGTCGTGACCGTGACGCAGGGCGGCTGGATCAAGCGCACCCCGCTGTCCGAGTTCCGCTCGCAGCGGCGGGGCGGCAAGGGGCTCGCCTCGATGCAGACCAAGGAAGAGGACGTGGTGACGCGCCTGTTCGTGGCCGACACGCACACGCCGCTTCTGTTCTTCACCACCGACGGGATGGTCTACAAGCTCAAGTGCTGGCGGCTGCCGCTGGCGGGGCGCAACGCCAAGGGCAAGGCCATCGTCAACCTCTTGCCCATCGCCCAGGGCACCACGGTCGCGGCCATCGTCGCGGTGGACCGGCCCGAGGATCACTGGGACGAACTGCAGATCGTCTTTGCCACCTCGACCGGCGATGTCCGGCGCAACCGGCTCTCGGACTTCGTCAACGTCATGCGCAACGGCAAGATCGCCATGCGCCTGCCCGAGGGGGTGACCCTGGTCAACGCCTCCATCTGCTCGGAGGAGGATGACGTCCTGCTCGTCACCGACCACGGCCGGGCGATCCGCTTCCGCACCACCGACGTGCGGGTGTTCAAGGGCCGCGATTCGACCGGGGTGCGCGGCATCGCGCTCCGCGATGCATCCGACCATGTGGTGTCCATGGCCGTGATCCGTCACTTCGAGGCCACTCCCGAGGAGCGCGCCGCCTATCTCAAGATGCGACGCGCGGTCATGGGCGACACGGAGGAGGAGTCCGCCGGCGCCGGGCCCGACGAGGAGGAGGTCGAGGCCGCCTCCATCAGCCAGGAGCGCTATGCCGCCATGTCGGCCGCGGAGGACCTGATCCTGACGGTGACGGCGCGCGGGCTGGGCAAGCTGACCTCCTCGCACGACTATCCGGTGCGCGGCCGGGGCGGCCAGGGCGTCATCGCCATGGACCTGAGCGAGCGGCGCGGACGCGAGACCGGCGCCATTGTCGCGGCCTTTCCCGTGGATCTCTCGGACGAAGTGATGCTCGTCACCGACGGGGGCCAGTCCATCCGCGTGCCGGTGGAGGGGATCCCCTTCCGCTCCCGGCCGGCCGGCGGGGTCAGGGTGTTCGACACGGGCAGCGAAGCGGTGGTTTCGGTGGCAAAGGTCGCCGACCGGTCGAATGGTGACGCTTCCCTGTGAGAAAGCGGGGAACCGATCGGTCAACCAGCCGTTGTATCCCGATGTCCCTGCCCTGCGGGGCGGGACCGGACGGTAATGATGGGCGTCGACAACTGGGACGATCTGCGCTTCCTGCTGGCGGTGGCCAAGGCGGGCAGCATGACGGGGGCCCCGCGTCTGCTGGGCACCAACGTCGCGACGGTGTCGCGCCGTCTCGACAGGCTTGCCGGTTCGCTCGGGGTCGAAGCCTTCGCCCGCACCCCCGAAGGCTGGCGGCCGAGCGATGCCGCCCTGCGCCTGATCGATGCCGCCATGGCCTTCGAGGGCCGCCTGGCGGCCGAGGTCAACGCGCTCGAGGGCAAGCGGGGGCCGGAGCGTGCCCGGATCCGGCTGGGCGCCCTGTCCTCGGTGATCCACGGGGTGCTTCTGCCGGCCCTGTCGCCGGATGGTGGCCGGCTGTCGCGGGTCGATCTGACCGTGGCCTACCGCGCCCAAGGCGAAGGGCTGGGCGAGCATGACCTGGTGATCCGGCTCGGCCCGCCCGAAGGGGGGCGGCTGCGCACCCGCAAGGTCGGCAGCACCGTCGTGCGTCTCTACGGCACCACCGAACCCGAAGGGTCCGACTGGATCGGCCTGACCGACGGCTATGACGATCTGCCGCATCACCGGATGGGGCTGGAGCGGTTCGGCCGGCCGCCCGTCCTGCGGTTCCAGAGCTTCAACGCCGTGCGCGAGGCGATGCTGCGGACCGGCCTGCCCGCCCCCCTGCCAGAGACGCTCGCCCGGCAGAGCGCCCCGCTCCGCCCGCTCGTGTCCGATCGCCCCGAGACGGTCTGGGTTCAGGAATTCTGGGTCGCGTATCACGAGAGCCGCCGCAGCGATCCCGCGCTGCAGGCAGTGCTGGGCTGGATCGAGGACGCCTTCGCTGCGCAAGCCCGACGCTAGGGCGTCGCACCGGCGCCACGCCGTTTCCTGCAAGACCGCCCTTGCCGCGCAGGCCCGTTGCCCGCTGCGGCAGATCGTGGCCGCATCCCTGCAACCGAGAGGCGATCCGCACCAGGGAGGACCCGTTCGATCATGGCCGGCATGTCGCTGATGCTTCTGGTGTTCCGTCTGATCCTTGCCGGGTTGCTGGTGGTCCTGGCGGTGCCAGGCTTGCTCGGCGGGGCGGAGCGGGCTGATGTCGCCGGGCTGACGCCGCTCCTGCGCGGATTGCTGGCCACGGTGGCGGTGTGGCTCGTCTTCGGCATCCGCACGCGCGTGGCGGCGAGCGTGGGGGTCGTGCTGGCCTTCGCGCTCGTCTTTCTGGCGCTGCCGCTCGATCCGCACGGCCCGGCGCCCCTTGTCGCCATCCTGGTTCTCGGATTCGCCCTGCCCCCGGTCTGCTGCGGGGGTGGGGACTTCGCCCTGCATCGCGGAGGCTGGGCGCGTCTGTTCTGACTGCCGGCCTCCGTCCTGGCCGCTGGGCCGCCGGTCATCGACCGCGCGGCCCCTTTTTCCGGCGGCCAGCCGCCCAGCGCCCGAAACGGGGTTGCCATCGGGCCCGCCGGGGGGACAGGATAGGTCATCCACAAGACGCGGCCGACCAAGGCCGCCCGGGACATGAGGGCACGAGCATGACGATCCGGCACGCGGCCGCGGCGGCGGCAATCGGTTGGAGCCTGGCGACGGGCGCCGTGGCGCAGGACTTCCGGGGCGCCGAGATCTCGGCCGAATTTCTGGCCTTCACGGAGGACCGCAGCTTCGGCGAGACGCAGTATCGCGGCGCGGTGGAATTCGGGATCTGGGACGGGTTCGGGGCTGCGGCCGACTTCTCGTTCCACGGCTGGCGCGCCTTCGACACGGATGGCCGCAACCTCACGCTGCATGCCTTCGGCGACCTTATGGGATGGGCGACGGTCGGGGGCTTCTACGGCCGCGATTCCTTCGACGGCGACGGGGCCAACCTCTACGGGGTGGAAGCCGCGACCGACCTGGCGGGGGCGGAGGTGCAGGGCGCGCTGGGCTATGTCGATTCGGAGGACGGGACGGGGATGCTCCTTCTGGCCGAAGGACGCTACGGCCTGGGGGATTTCGGGGTGACCGGCTTTGCCGGCCATCTGAGCGGCGATCTGGACGCCACCCGCGTCGCCTTCGGCGGGGATTACGCGCTGGGCTTCGGTCCGACCGTCTATGGAGAACTCGGCCGCTTCTCGACGGAGGGCTTCGGCGAGACCTATGTGACCGTGGGCGCGCGAATCGCAATCGGGCCGCGGGGCGGGACCACCTTCGGCTCGCGCAGCGTGTTTTCGGTCATCCCCGGCTTCTGAACGGCGGCGCCGTTGCGTTTTCCGCCGGGCGCGCTAGACCCCGGCGCATGATCGAACCCGTCCACATCGTCGGCGGCGGCATGGCGGGGGTGGAGGCGGCCTGGGCCTGCGCCCGGGCCGGCGTTCGGGCCGTCATCCACGAGATGCGCCCCCGGACCGGCACCTTTGCCCACCGCACGGGCGACCTGGCCGAGATGGTGTGCTCCAACTCGTTCCGCTCGGACGACCACGAGCGCAACGCGGTGGGCCTGCTCCACTGGGAGATGCGGGCGGCGGGCTCGCTCCTGATGGAGATGGCCGACCGCCACCGCCTGCCGGCGGGCGGCGCCCTGGCGGTGGACCGCGACGGCTTCTCGGCCGCCGTGACCGAGGCCGTCCGCGCCCATCCCCTGATCGAGCTGCGCGAGGAGGAGATCACCGCCCTGCCCGAAGGGGGGCGCTGGATCATCGCCACGGGGCCTCTGACCTCGGGCGCGCTGGCCGAGTCGATTCGCGCCGCGACGGGGGCCGAGCACCTCGCCTTCTTCGACGCCATCGCCCCCATCGTCCATGCCGACAGCATCGACATGGACATCTGCTGGCGCCAGTCGCGCTACGACAAGGGCGAGACCGAGGACGAGCGGCGCGCCTACATCAACTGCCCCCTGACGCGCGAGGAGTACGAGGCCTTCGTGGACGCGCTGCTCGCCGCGCCCAAGACCGAGTTCCGCGAGGGCGAGACGGCGGGCTATTTCGACGGCTGCCTGCCCATCGAGGTGATGGCCGAGCGCGGGCGCGACACGCTGCGCCACGGGCCGATGAAGCCCGTGGGCCTGACCAACCCCCATCGCCCGCACGAGAAGCCCCATGCCGTGGTCCAGCTGCGCCAGGACAACGCGCTGGGCACGCTGTTCAACATGGTGGGCTTTCAGACCAAGATGCGCCACGGTGCGCAGGTGGAGGTGTTCCGCACCATCCCCGGCCTGGCCCATGCCTCGTTCGCGCGGCTGGGGGGCATCCATCGCAACACCTTCATCAACTCGCCCGCGCTGCTCGACGGGCGGATGCGGCTGCGGGCGCGGCCCCATCTCCGCTTTGCCGGCCAGATCACGGGCGTCGAGGGCTACGTCGAGAGCGGGGCGATGGGCCTGCTCGCCGGCCGGCTCGCTGCGGCCGAGGCGCGAGGCGAGGCGCCGGAGCCGCCCCCGCCCGAGACGGCGACAGGCGCGCTGCTCGCCCACATCACCGGGGGGGCGGATGCCCGGACCTTCCAGCCGATGAACGTCAATTTCGGCCTCTTTCCCCCGCTGGAGGAGGCACGCGGCGGCCGCCGGGGGCGGGCCGACCGCTACAAGGGCTATACCGATCGCGCCAAGGCCGCCTGGACCGCATGGCTGGCTGCGGGGCCGGGGGCGGCGCGGGCGGCGGAGTGAGCGCAGCGCCGGTCCGGACCCGCTTTGCCCCCTCGCCCACCGGGCCGCTGCATCTGGGGCACGCCTATGCCGCCATCGTGGCCCACGACGCCGCCCGCGCGGCCGGCGGCGCGTTCCTGCTGCGCTGGGAGGACATCGACCGCGCGCGCTCGCGCCCCGAATGGGAACGGGCGGCCGAGGCGGACCTGCTGTGGCTGGGCCTGCGCTGGGACGAGCCGCCGCTGCGCCAGTCCGCGCGCCTGCCCCTCTACCGCGCGGCCCTGTCCCGGCTGTGGGACCGGGGGCTGCTCTATCCCTGTACCTGCGCGCGGCGCGACATCCTGGCCGCGGCCTCGGCCCCGCAGGAAGGGGCGCCTCTCGTGGGGCCGGACGGCGTCGTGTATCCGGGCACCTGCCGGGGACGCCCGCGCACGGGCCCCCTGCCCGACGGCGTGGCGCTGCGCCTCGACATGGGCCGCGCGCTGGAGGAAGCCCCGCCGCTCCGCTGGGAGGAGGAGGGAGCGGGGACCCGGACGCTCGATCCCGCGGCGCTGCTGCGCGGGGCGGGGGACGTGGTCCTCGCACGGCGGGATTTCGGCACGTCCTATCACCTTGCGGTGGTGGTGGACGATGCGGCGAGCGGCGTCACGCTGGTGACGCGGGGCGAGGACCTGCGCGAGGCGACGCCGGTCCATGTCCTGCTCCAGCACCTGCTGGGCCTGCCGGTGCCGCGCTACCTCCACCACCGGCTGATCCGCGACGCGACGGGGCGCCGTCTCGCCAAGCGCGAGGATGCCGAGGCGATCGCCCGCTACCGCGAGGCGGGCGCGACCCCCGCCGACATCCGCCGGATGGTCGGCGCCTAGGGGCCGAGGGGGCGGAAGAAGCAGCTTCGGGCACCCGTGTGGCAGGCGGGCCCCGTCTGTTCGACCCGCAGCAGCAGCGCGTCGCCGTCGCAATCGGCCCGCGCCTCGACCAGCCGCTGGCGGTGGCCCGACGTCTCGCCCTTGACCCAGAACGCTTGGCGCGAGCGCGACCAGTAGGTGACGTCCCCCGTCTCGAGGGTGCGGCGCAGCGCCTCCTCGTTCATCCAGGCGAGCATCAGCACCTCGCCCGTCCGGTGGTCCTGCGCAATGGCCGGCACGAGGCCGTTCGCATCGAACCGGAGCGTGGACAGGTCGGGCATGCGATCTCCGTTGGCAGGGTCACGGCGGACGCCTATCTAGGGGAAGCCGGAGGCAGGCGCAAAGGCAGGACATGGCGGACCGCGACCTTCTTCTTCTGTATTCCGACCGGCTGCTGGCGCTGGCGGCGAACATCCCGCGTCTGGGACGCCTCGCCTCGCCGCACGGCACCGGCCGCCGGCGCTCGCCCACCTGCGGATCGACGGTGGTGGTGGACGTGCGGCTGGAAGGCGGGCGCATCGCCGATTTCGCGCAGGAGGTGCGCGCCTGCGCCCTGGGACAGGCCGCTGCGGCCGTGGTCGGCGCGGCGGCGCCCGGGCGGAGCGCGGACGACCTGCGCCAGGGGGTGGCGGCCCTGCGGGCCATGCTGCGCGAGGGGGGCCCGATCCCGCCCCCTCCCTGGCATGGATTCGAGGCGCTGCTGCCCGCGCGCGACCATCCCAACCGCCACGCATCGGTCCTTCTGGCGCTGGAAGCGACGCTGGACGCGGCCGAGGCCGCCTGCGCAGCCGTCCCAAGCGCCTGACTTCACCGGACAGGCAAAAAGACCGCTGCATCCGTCGGATGCAGCGGCCGAGGGCGCGCGCCTGAGGATCGGACAGACCGATGGGCGTCGCCGCGGGACAGACACGGCGGGATCGGCCCCGGAGGCACGCGGGCAAAGACTCAGATCAGGGCCGGCAGGAAGAGCGCCGCCACCAGAAGGACGACAAGCGCCAGCGCCCCAGGCAGTTCGGTCAGAAGAAGCGGAAGCGTCGGTTTCATCGTCTGACCCCTCTTGGCTGTGCTGTGCCCTGTTGCCCCTTTGTTCTCACAAGAGCACGAGGAGGTCAAGAACATTCCACGAACAGGCGCGTTAACCGGATCTTAAGGTCTGGGTGCCATGGTGTGATCCATGACCACCGCCCTACCCCACCTCCATCAGGCGAATCGCCCTGTCCTGCTCCATCCACCACAGGAGCAGCCGTGCCGCCTGACCCCGCGGGCTCTCCAGCCGCGGGTCCTCGGCGAGGAGCCGGCGCGCATCGCTCTGCGCGATCTGGAACAGGTCAGCCTGCCGTTCCAGGTCCGCGATGCGGAACCGCGGCAGGCCGGACTGGGCGGTGCCGATCAGGTCGCCCGCGCCGCGGATGGCCAGATCTTCCTCCGCAAGGCGAAAGCCGTCTTCCGTCTCTCGCAGAAGCGTCAGCCGCCGGCGCGCCGTCTCGCCCAGGGGCGGCTCGTAGAGGAGCAGGCAGGTGGATTCGCCCTCGCCGCGTCCCACGCGTCCGCGCAGCTGGTGCAGCTGGGCGAGGCCGAAGCTCTGCGCTCCCTCCACCACCATCACGGTCGCGGAGGGCACGTTGACACCCACCTCGATCACCGTCGTGGCGACCAGAAGCTGCGTCCGCCCCTCGACAAAGGCGGCCATCGCGGCATCCTTCTCGGCCGGGGGCAGCCGTCCGTGGACCAGCCCCACCCGGTCGCCGAGGATGCGGCGCAGGGCGCGGAACCGCTCCTCGGCGGCGCCGAGGTCGGACAGGTCCGATTCCTCGACCAGCGGACAGACCCAGTAGGCCTGCCGCCCCTCATCGAGCGCGCGGCGCAGGCGGTCGATCACCTCGTCCATCCGCTCGGTGGAGACCAGGGCCGTGCGCACCGGCTTGCGCCCCGGCGGCTTCTCGTCGAGCACCGACAGATCCATGTCCCCGTACTGGGCCAAGGCGAGGGAGCGCGGGATCGGCGTCGCCGTCATCACCAGCGTGTCCACCGCGCGTCCCTTGCGCCCCAGTTCCATCCGCTGCGCGACGCCGAAGCGGTGCTGTTCGTCCACGACGGCCAGCCGCAGGTCGGCAAAGGCCACGTCCTCCTGGAACAGGGCATGCGTTCCGACCAGGATCGCGGTCCGTCCCGCCGCCAGCGCCTCGAGCTTGGCTGCCCGCACCGCTCCCTTGTCGCGACCTGTCAGGATGTCGATTGCAACGCCCGCCTGCGCGGCGAGGGGTCGCAGCCCCTCGAGATGCTGCTGGGCCAGGATCGAGGTGGGGGCCATCAGCGCCCCCTGCCCCCCGGCCTCGGCCGCGATCAGCAGCGCCAGAAAGGCCACCAGCGTCTTGCCCGAGCCGACATCGCCCTGCAGCAGGCGGTTCATGCGCCGCGGCGCGGCCATATCGGCCTCGATCTCGGCCAGGGCGCGGAGCTGGGCGGCCGTGGGCGCATAGGGCAAGGCGGCAAGCACCCGGGCGCGCAGGCCTCCGTCCCCCCGGCTGGCCCGTCCGCGCGCCCGCCGCGCGCGTCCCCGTGCCAGCGCCAGGGTGATCTGATGGGCCAGCACCTCGTCATAGGCCAGACGGCGCCGCGCCGGATGATCCGGCCTCAGCGCCCGGTCGTCCGCGGGCCGGTGGGCCGCGGTGATCGCCTCGTGCCAGCGCGGCCATCCTTCCTGCGCGACGAGGGTCGGGTCCGCCCATTCCGGCAGCGGCTGGACCGCCTCGAGCGCGGCGGCCACCGCCCGCGCCATGACCTTCTGCGTGAGCCCGGCGGCGAGGGGATAGACCGGCTCGAAGTCGGGAATGCGATGCCGCTCCTCCTCGGGGAGGATATGATCGGGATGCACCATGCGGGCGACGCCGTCGTGCAGGTCGATGCGGCCGGACACCACACGCCGGGCGCCCAGCGGCAGCGCCCTCGCAGGCCAGTCCGCCGGCGCATGAAAGAACACGATCTGAAAGCCGCCCGCCCCGTCGCTGACCGTGACCACATGGGGGCGGCCCCGCCCGGAGGGGGGGCGGTGCCGCTCCACCGTCACCTGCAGCGTGGCCGTCGTCGGCAGGGTCAGACCGGCCAGGCCGGACCGCAGGCGGCGGTCCACGACCCCGGTGGGCAAGGTGAGCAGAAGGTCGCGAAGCCGCGGCAGCCCTGTCCGCTCGAGGATCCGGGCCGTCTTGGGACCCACGCCGCGCAGGCGCTCGACAGGAACGAACAGCGGCCAGAGGATCGGCGGGCGCCCCTCCGCAGCGTCCTGCGCCCCCCCGGTCATGCGCCCCCGAGCAGGTCGAGCCACTCCGCTTCGTCGATCACCCTGACCCCGAGCCGCTCTGCCTCGCGCACCTTGGAGCCCGCACCGGGGCCGGCAACCACCAGGTCCGTGCGCGCCGAGACCGATCCGGCCACACGCGCGCCGGCCGCCTCGGCCCGCGCCTTGGCCTCGGCCCGCGTCATGCGCTCGAGCGTGCCGGTGAAGACGATCGTCCGGCCCGCCAGCGTTCCGGTTCCCACCGGGCGGTTGGGCGGCAGGATCGTCAGGTGAGGGATCAGCCGGTCGATGACCGCGCGCTCGGCCTCCTGATGGAAGGCGTTGACCAGGGAGGCCGCCACGACCGGCCCTACGCCGTCGATGCCGGTCAGCGCCTCCCATTCCGGGCCCTCTCCGACGGTTGCAGCGGTCATGGCGGACTCGAACGCCTCCCAGCTGCCGTAATGCCGGGCCAGAAGCTGGGCCGTCGCCTCGCCCACATGCCGGATGCCGAGGGCGAAGATGAGCCGGGCCAGGGGGATGCGCCGGCGCGACGCGATGGCCCGGAACAGGTTGGCGGCCGATTGCTCGCCATAGCGGAAGCGGTCGCGCAGCCGCTCGGGGTTTCGGGCGTCGCGTTCTTCCATCGTGAAGATGTCGGCCGGCTCCCGCACGGGGAGCAGGGGATCGTCGAAGAACATCTCCACCTGCTTGGCGCCGAACCCTTCGATGTCGAAGGCCTTGCGCGACACGAAATGCTTGAGCTTCTCCATGGCCTGCGCGGGGCAGCCGAGCCCTCCCGTGCAGCGGCGAACCGCGTCGCCCGGCTCGCGCACCGCATCCGAGCCGCAACGGGGGCAGACGGTCGGGAAGACAAAGGGCACGGCCTCGGGGGGGCGGCGTGACAGGTCCACGTCCACGATCTGCGGGATCACGTCGCCGGCGCGGCGGACCTTGACCCAGTCGCCCACCCGCAGGTCGCGCCCCCCCCGGATCGGCTCGCCCGTCGCGGCCGATCGTCCGGCAATGTAGTCCTCGTTGTGCAGGGTCGCGTTCGACACGACCACGCCGCCCACCGTGATCGGCTCGAGCCGGGCCAGGGGCGCCAGCGTGCCGGTCCGCCCCACATTGATGTCGATCGCCAGGAGGCGGGTCCAGGCAGTCTCGGCCGGAAACTTGTGCGCGACGGCCCAGCGCGGCGTGGTGTGGCGGAAGCCCAGCCGCTGTTGCAGGCCGAGGTCGTTGACCTTGTACACCACACCATCGATGTCGTAGCCCAGATCCGCCCGGCCCGCCTCCAGTTCGGCATAGACGGCCAGAAGCTGGTCCACCCGTTCGCAGAGCCGCGCGAGGGGGGAGACGGGGAAGCCGAACCCGGCCAGACGGCGCAGCGCATCCCATTGCGTGTCGGCCAGCGGCTCGGAGACGTCGCCCCAGGAATAGGCGAAGAACCGCAGGGGGCGGGAGGCCGTGACCTGCGGATCGAGCTGCCGCAGCGAGCCGGCCGCCGCATTGCGCGGATTGGCGAAGACCTTGCTGCCCTCGGCAGCCGCGCGGGCGTTCAGGGCGGCGAAATCGGCATGGCTCATGTAGATCTCGCCGCGCACCTCCAGGATGTCGGGCGGGGTCCCGGACAGCGTGGCGGGGATCTCGGCCACGGTGCGGGCGTTGGCGGTCACGTCCTCGCCCGTGGTCCCGTCGCCCCGCGTGGCCGCCTGGACGAGGACGCCGCCCTCGTAGCGCAGGGACAGCGAAAGGCCGTCGATCTTGGGTTCGGCCACATAGGCGAGCGGCGCCTCGGGTCCGAGCCGCAGGAAACGGCGCAGCTGGTCGTCGAACTCGCGCACCCCGGCCTCGTCGAAGACGTTGGCGAGGCTCAGCATCGGCACGCGGTGGCGCACGGTGCCGAACCCCTCGGCCGGCGGCGCGCCGACCTGCCCCGAGGGCGAATCCGGCCGGCGCAGGTGCGGAAAGCGCGCCTCGATCTCCGCATTCCGGCGCTTGAGCGCGTCGTACTCCGCATCGCTCATCACGGGCGCATCGGCGCCGTGATAGGCGGCATCGGCCTCGGCCAGAAGGCGGGCCAGCCGCAACAGTTCCGCCGCGGCCGCCTCCTCGGTCAAGCTCTCCACCGGCTGCATCGCTGGTCCCCTGCCCTGCGTCCGGAGTGTTAGGGCGAGGGCCCGGCGCGGTCCAGCGGCGAGAGCGGCTCAGGCACCGATGGCCATGCGCGGCTGCTCGCGCGGGAGGGGTTCGGGGTCGCGCAGGACGTAGCCGCGGCCCCAGACCGTCTCGATCGGGCTCTCCCCCCCGGTCGCCTTGGCCAGCTTCTTGCGCAGCTTGCAGATGAACACGTCGATGATCTTCAGCTCGGGCTCGTCCAGGCCGCCGTAGAGGTGGTTGAGAAACATCTCCTTGGTCAGCGTCGTGCCCTTGCGCAGGGAAAGCAGCTCCAGGATCTGGTATTCCTTGCCCGTCAGATGAACGGGCTGGCCCCCGATCTCCACCGTCTTGGTGTCGAGGTTGACCGTCATCCGCCCCGTGCGGATCACCGACTGCGAATGGCCCTTGGAGCGCCGGATGATGGCATGGATCCGGGCGATCAGCTCCTCCCGGTGGAAGGGCTTGGTGAGGTAGTCGTCCGCTCCGAAGCCGAAGCCCTTGAGTTTGCTTTCGGTTCCGTCATCCCCGGACAAGATCAGGATCGGGGTCTCGATCCGGGCGACGCGAAGCTGACGCAGCACCTCGTGCCCGTTCATGTCCGGCAGGTTCACGTCCAGAAGGATCAGATCGTAATCGTAGAGCTTGGCAAGATCGATACCTTCTTCACCCAGATCAGTGGCATAGACATTGAAGTTCGCGTGGGTCAGCATGAGTTCGATGCTGCGCGATGTGGTGGGGTCGTCTTCGACCAGCAGGATCCGCATTCCCGTCCGCTCCCGTGATTCCCTTCTGGAGATCAGATTTGCAGAAAAAGGTTAACGACCCGTTACCGTTGTGGATGATCGAGTCGTCTCTCTTTCCGGTTGTCTGTAGCGTTGCAGCCACGTGGTTCTGAGCCCACCGGTGCCGTGCCGCGCGACCGCCTGTTCCCATTCGGAGAATTCCTCCTCCGACAGGCCGTACATCTCGAGCGCGGTCGCGCGGGAGATCAGGCCGGCAGCGACGGCGCGCAACACCGCCGCCTTGCGCGAGGCCACCCAGCGGCGCGTGTCCCTTGGCGGCAGATCGGCGCGCGTCATCACGGACCCGTCGGGCAGCGTCACCGCGCGCGGCCCCTCGACCCTGCGGAGATACATCCCTCGACCCCCTTATCCCGGCTCGGGGCAATCTGGGGCTGGAGGGGTTAAGGACGGGTGAACCGCGCGGTTGCGAAAAGCGCGCATTTTTCCTATCTAGGGCGCTCCGCCCTGTCCGTTACTGCCATGCCGCTCGACCCCGCGCCGAATTCCCTGGGCCTGCTCAAGCCCCCGTCCGAGACCCGCGTGGTGGTGGCCATGTCGGGGGGGGTCGATTCGTCCGTGGTGGCCGCGATGCTCAAGGACGAGGGCTATGATGTCGTGGGCGTCACGCTCCAGCTCTACGACCACGGGGCGGCGCTGGCGCGCAAGGGCGCGTGCTGCGCGGGCCGCGACATCCACGACGCGCGCCGCGTGGCCGAGCGGATGGGGTTTCCGCACTATGTGCTCGACTACGAATCCCTCTTCCGCGAGGCGGTGATCGAGGAATTCGCCGACAGCTACCTTGCCGGCGCGACCCCCGTGCCCTGCATCCGCTGCAACGAGCGCGTCAAGTTCCGCGACCTGCTCGCCGTGGCGCGCGACCTCGACGCGGATTGCATGGCCACCGGGCACTACATCCGGCGCATCATGGGCCCTCACGGGCCCGAGCTGCACCGCGCGGCCGATCCGGCGCGCGACCAGAGCTACTTCCTGTTCTCGACCACGCGCGAGCAGCTCGCCTTTCTGCGCTTCCCCCTCGGGGGCCTCGCCTCCAAGGCCGAGACGCGGGCGCTCGCGGCGCGCTACGGCCTGCCGGTGGCGGACAAGCCCGATTCGCAGGACATCTGCTTTGTCCCCGCGGGCAACTACGCCGCGGTGATCGAGAAGCTCCGCCCCGGCGCGGCCGAGCCGGGCGAGATCGTCCATCTGGACGGGCGCGTGCTGGGCCGGCACGAGGGTGTCCTGCGCTACACGGTGGGCCAGCGGCGGGGCCTCGGCCTCGGTGGGCTCGAGGAGCCGCTCTTCGTCGTACGCCTGGATGCCGAGCGGCGGCAGGTCGTGGTCGGCCCGCGCGAGGCGCTGCTGTCGCGCAAGGTCCGCCTGCGCGAGGTCAACTGGCTGGGCGACGGGCCGCTGGACGGCGAGCACGAGGTGCTGGCGCGCGTGCGCTCGACCCGCCAGCCGGTCCCGGCGCTGGTCCGGCCCGAGGGGGACGGGGCCGCCGTCACGCTGCTCGCGCCCGAGGAGGGGGTGGCGCCGGGCCAGGCCTGCGTGTTCTACGCGCCCGAGGGCAGCCGCGTGCTGGGCGGCGGCTGGATCGCCTCCGCCGCCTGACCCATCCGCCCCAAGAGCGCACGCGCGGCGCGCAGGCCCGGCGCCTCGCCCCCTCGGCCTAGCCGCTCCATGGCGAGGTCCATCGCCGCGCGCTGGGCCGCGGGGTCGTCCAGAACCGCCAGCAGCGCGCGGGCCAGCGCGGGCGAGCGGCAGGCGGGGCCCAGAAGCTCGGGCACGGCGCGCGTTTCGCTGACGATGTTGACGAGGGTGACGGTCTCGAGCCGCACCATCCGCCGCAGGACCTGCCACGTCGCCCAGGCCATGTCGTAGCCGATCACCATGGGCGTGCCCGCGGCCGCCAGCTCCAGCGACACCGTGCCCGAGGCGGCGAGCGCCGCGTCGGCCGCGCGGAAGGCCGCGCGCCGAGTCTCCTGCGCCAGCGGGCCCGCGCGCGGCGGCAGCAGGAGGGGGCGGAGGGGCCAGCGCTCGGCCTGCGCGGCAACGGCGCTCTCCATCCCGGGCGCCACGGGCAGCACCGCGCGCAGGCCCGGCCTCTCTGCCGCGGCCAGCGCCAGCGCCTCGCCGAAGCGTGGGGCGAGGCGGGCGACCTCTCCTCCCCGCGATCCGGGCAGGACCAGGACCAGCGGCGCGTCCCCGATCCCGAAGGCGCCGCGGAAGGCGCGCGCTTCGGCCTCGGTCGCCACGGGCTCGGCCGCGGCGGGGTGGCCCACGAAGTCGCAGGGGATGCCGTGCGCGGCCCAGAGCGGCGGCTCGAAGGGAAAGAGGGCCAGGAGGTGGTCCACCACCCCCCGCAGCCGGCGCGCCCGCCCCGGCCGCCAGGCCCAGATGGTCGGGGCGACATAGTGGACGCGCCGCACCCCGGGCAAGGCGCGCGCCACGCGCAGGCCGAAATCGGGGCTGTCCACCGTCACGAGCACGTCCGGCCGCGCCGCGCGCACCGCCGCCACCGTCTCGGCCAGCCGCCGGCGCAGCAGCGGATAGCGCGGCAGCACCTCGGCCAGGCCCATCACCGTCAGGTCCGACATGGGAAAGCGCGACTCGAGGCCCTGCGCCTCCATCAGGGTCCCCCCCACCCCGTCGAAGGCGATGTCGGGACGCAGGGCGCGCAGGCCCGCCATCAGCGCCGCCCCCAGCCGGTCGCCCGAGGGCTCTCCGGCGACGAGGAAGACCTTCACGGCGCGGGCTCTCGGACCCAGAGGACGATGCCCGCCTCGTCGGCGGCGGCGACGGTGATCTCGCGGTTGAGGACCATGACGCCCCCGGCCTCGATGGCGACGACGCCGATCCGCGCCTCGCGCGCGCGTTCGATCGTGGCGGGGCCGATCACGGGCAGGTCGGCGCGGCGGTCCTGCCCGCGCTTGGGCGCCTTGAGAAAGACCGCCCCCTCGGCCATCCCGGCCAGCGAGCGCAGCATCCAGTCCGTGCCCGGCGCGGCCTCGACGGCCAGCACCTGCCCGTCGCGCACGACGACCCCCTGCCCGATATCGGCGGGCGCGATCAGCCGGTGGACGCGCTCGGCCCGGCGCGCGTCCTCCTCCTGCCGGGCGGACGGACGGCAGCGTCCGAGCAGGCCCGGCGGAGGAAGCAGGAAGGGCGCCAGGTCCTGCGCGGCACGGATGCGGAATCCCGCCTCCTCGAAGAGCGCCAGCGCGACGCGCAGCGCGCCGTCGTCGCCCTTGCCCAGCGCCTCGGCCAAGCGCGGCACGAGCGGCAGGGTCGCGGCGTCCACCTGCCGGGGATCGAGCCGGGGCCGGACGATGGCCCCGACAAAGCAGACCTCCTCCACGCCCAGTTCGCCCAGACGCCGCAGCAGGCTGCCCAGATGCTCCAGTCGGAAGGCGATGCCCTCGGCATCCTCGCCGGGGTCGCGGGTCACCAGGCGGCAGATGACCGAACGGCGTCCCTGTGCGCGCAGCGCGCTCGCCACCGCGTAGGTCAGCGGATCGGGATGCCCGACGAGCGCGACCGGTGCGGCGGTCATCGCGGCGCCAGGAAGTGCCGGTCCGACCCGGCCAGCACGAAGTCCGCAACCTCGCGCACCAGCGGCGAATCGTCTCCGGCCAGCGCGCGTGCGCGGTCCAGGAAGGCCCCCTCACCCTCGCGCAGGCGCCCATAGGCCGTCCGCAGGGCCGCGATCTCCTCGCGGCCGTGGCCGCGGCGCTTCAGTCCGACGAGGTTGAGCCCTTCCAGCTCCCCCCTCGGCCCCTGCACGAGCCCGTGGGGGATCACGTCGTGCGTGACCATGCTGAGCGCGCCGATCATGGCACCGCGCCCCACCCGGACCCATTGATGGATCCCCGCGAGGCCGCCGATCACCACGTCGTCGCCGATCACGCAATGCCCGGCGATGGCCGCGTTGTTGGCCACGACGACCCGGTCGCCCACCTGCGCGTCGTGCGCGACATGGCAGCCCGCCATGAACAGACAGCCCTCGCCCACCCGCGTCTCGCCGCCGCCGGCCGTGCCGATGTTCATGGTGACATGTTCGCGGATGCGGTTGCGCGGTCCGATGCGCAGGCGCGTGCGCTCGCCGGCATATTTCAGGTCCTGCGGGATCTCGCCCAGGACGGCGAAGGGAAAGACCACCGTGCCGGCCCCGATCACCGTGTCCCCGGCGACGACGACATGCGACTTGAGCTCGACCCCGTCCTCGAGGACGGCATCCGGGCCCACGATGCAGAACGGACCAACCGAGACATGGCGGCCCAGCCGGGCCGCCGGGTCCACCTGAGCCGTGGGATGAACGATCATCCCGCGTCCTTGAGGTCCAGCATGGCCATGAACTCGGCCTCGGCGGCCAGTTCGCCGTCCACCCGCGCCTCGCCGCGGAAGCGCCAGACCTTGCCGCCGGGCTTGCCGCGCAGCGTCTCCACATCCATCACCAGCCGGTCGCCGGGCACGACCTTGCGCCGGAAGCGGGCGTTGTCGATGGCCATGAAGTAGATCAGCACCCCGCCGCCCAGCCCCAGCGACGCACCGATCATGACTCCGGCGGTCTGCGCCATGGCCTCGACGATGGTGACGCCCGGCATGATGGGCTGGCCGGGAAAGTGGCCCTGGAAATGCGGTTCGTTGGCGGTGACGTTCTTGATGCCGCGCGCCCGGCGGGTGCCCTCGATCCCCTCCACCCGGTCCACGAGGAGAAAGGGATAGCGGTGCGGCAGGATCGCCTGGATGGTCTGGATGTCGGCCACGGTCACGGCCGTCTCCGGCAACGTGCTGTCCTGTTCCGCCGCACCGACCCCGCCCTGATCCATCGCATCCGCCCCCCATCCCCGGCCGGGCCTGCCTAGCAAGCAGGTGCCGGCCCCGCAAGGCAGCCGGACGCCCGCCCCCGCCGCTCTCGCCTGGTCGGGCCCCGCGGGCAGGTCCGGGGTTTCACGGGGAAGGGACGCTGTCCTCTCCGACCGGCGGGCCGTCGGGGGTCGGGTTGTCCGGGGTCGGGGCGTCGGGAGCGGGGTCGTCTGGGGCGACCGCGGTCCCGTCGCCCAGCGCCGCATCGATCGCGGCGATGGCCTCGTCGGTGATGTCCACGACCCCGGCGCCGAGGAAGACCGACCGGCGCTCGAGGATCACGGCCGCGCCGCTCGCCACCATCAGACGGGCGAGGATGGGCATGGCCTCGTTGAGGAAGGTCTGGCGACCCTCGGCCGCGGCATCGCGCAGCGCGGCCTCCTTGGCGTCCTGCTCGGCGCGGATGCGCTGCACCTCCCGATCGAAGGCGTCGGCCTCGGCCCGGAACGCCTCCGGTTCCATGCTCGCGCGCCGCTCGGTCAGGCTGCGCTCGCGCGCGGTCAGCTCGGCGGCCAGCGCCTCGTTCTCGCGCTGGAGCGCCTCGCCGCGCTGGCGCAGGTCGGCCTCGATGCGGCGGCCGAACCGGGTCTCGGCGAACAGGCGCTCCACGTCCAGCGTGAGCACCGGGCTCTGGACCGCGACGCGCGGCGGCGGCTCGGCTTCCTGCGCGGGAAGCGGCGGAGACCAGGCCCCGAGAGCCGCCGCGAGGATGAGGACGCCGCGCATCAGAAGCGGGTGGACACCGTGATGTCGAAGTTCTGCGGCCGGTCCTGCTCCTCCACCATCAGCGGCCGCGTGAAGTTGAAGCGCAAGGGCCCGATGGGCGTGGTCCAGAACAGCGACACCCCCGCGATCGCCCGCGGCGTGAAGTCGTTGTAGAGCACGTCGTCGGGCTCGAGGCTGCGCAGGTCGCCCACGTCCCAGACCGAGCCGTAATCGACGAAGGCCCCGCCCGAGATGCCGTATTCCTGCGGCAGCCCGAGCGGAAACTCGGTCTCGAGCCGCAGGACGGCGAAGGCGTTGCCGCCCAGCGCGTCGTCGGTCTCCGCATCGCGCGGCCCGATCCCCTGCCGCCGGAAGCCGCGAAAGGTCCGGCTGCCGAGAAAGAAGCGGTCCGTCACCCGGCTCGCCCCGTCGATGTAGTGGAGATAGCCGCCCTCCAGGCTGGCCCGCAGGGTGATGTCCTCGCCGAACACCCGCGTCTCGGCCGAGGCGAGGCCGGTCGAACGGATGAAGGTCGAGTCCTCGCCCACGCCGAATTCCTGCCCCAGCCGGAAGGTGAAGTTGGTGGGCGTGTCGATGTTCGTGCGCCGGCTGTCCCAGGTATAGGTATAGCCCAGCGCGTTGGTCCACTCGCCCCCCTCGGCAGCCTCGTCGAAGATGAGCTGGCTCGCGCGGCCGCGGACCTCGCCCGTGTCGGGGTCGGTTGTGCCCTCGGCGACATTGGTGATGTCGGTGAACTCCAGCGCATAGAAGGTCTGGAGGCGTCCGTTCTCGCTGACCGGGAAGGTGAGGGAGGGCGAGAACCGGAACGTATCCGTGTCGTAGAGCGTCCCAGCGCGCTGGGTCGTCCGATAGCTGAAGTCGAGCGCGCCGACGAGATCGCGGTTGAGGAACTGCGGCTCCGCGAAGCGGAAGGTCAGAAGCTGGTTGTCCTGCCCCCATTGCAGGTTGAAGTTGAGCCGCTGCCCGCGGCCGAGGAAGTTCTCCTCGGCGAACTGCGCCACCAGCGACACGCCGGTATCGGTGGAATAGTTGGCCCCGAAGGACAGCGACCCCGTGGGCTGCTCGGTCACGTTGACATCGATCACCACCTGGTCGGGATTGCTCCCCTGCCGGGCCGTCACCTCCGCGTCGGAGAAGTAGCCCAGCGCGCGGATGCGCTCGGCGGATTCGCGGATCTCGCGCGGGTTGAACGGGTCGCCCTCGGCGGTGCGGAACTGCGACCGGATCACACGGTCGAGCGTGGTCGCGTTGCCCTCGATGTCGATGCGCTCGACGAAGATCCGCTCGCCGGGGACCAGCGCGTATTCGATGTTGAGCAGCAGGCCGCGGGGATCGCGCGTGATGCGGGGCTCCACCCGCAGGAACGGAATGCCCTGCCGCAGCGCCAGGGCCTCGATCCGCGCGATGTCCGCGTCGATCGTGGCGGGCGAGTAGATCTGCCCCGGCTGCACGCGGACGACCTGGCGGAACGTCTCGGGGTTGGCCTCCGGAATGGCGCTCGTCACCTGCACGTCACCGAACTGGAAGCGCTGGCCCTCCTCGACCGAGAAGGTGATGAGGTAGGCGTCGCGCTCACGCGTCAGGTTGACGTCCACATCCGTCACGCGCGCATCGGCGAACCCGCGCGAGCGGTAGAAGTCCACCAGCGCCTGCCGGTCGAACTCGATCCGCTCGGCCACAAAGGTGTCCGCCCGGATGATCGCCCGCAGGAGCCCCGCCTGACGGGTCTGGAGCACGCTGCGCAGCCGCCGGTCCGAGAAGGAGCGGTTGCCGACAAAGGAAATGCGCTCGACCTCGGTGATGCCGCCCTCGGCGATCTGGAACACGAGATCCACCCGGTTGTCGGGGCGGCGGATGATCGCCGGCACCACGACCGCGTTGACCCGCCCCGCCGCGGCATAGGCCTCGGCGATGGCGGCGGTGTCGCGCTCGGCCTGGGTGGGCGAATAGACCCGGCGCTCGATCGAGCCGACCACGGCGGCCAGCTGCTCGTCCCGGATGACGCTGTTGCCCTCGAAGGCGATGCGGTTGATCGTCGGCCATTCCCGGACGCGCACCACGAGGGTGGAGCCCTGCGGGATCACCTCGACCGTCTCGAACAGGCCCGAGGCGCGCAGCGCCTGCGCCGCGTCGTTGAGCCGGCCGGCCGTCACCGTCTCGCCCCGCCCGATCCCGAGGCGCGACAGGATGGTGCCCGTCTCGATGAGCTGGTTGCCTTCGACCCGGACGGTGCCGAAGCTGTAGGTCTGCGCCCCGAGCGGCGCCGCCGCGACCAGGATCGCCGCCGCCAGCACCGATCCGCGCAGAGCCCGGCGGGCTGCGCCCCCCTGCTGTCCCCTCATGTCCACCGCCCGCCCTTGTTCGCCAGGTCTTGCCGCTCAAGGCGTAGCCGGTGGCCCGTGGCTTGTCAAAAGCAACGCAGGCCCAGTGGCGGTCTGAGGCCGCCCCACACGCTCAGGACAGACCCAGCATCCCGATCCACGCCCCCGCACACAGGGCGCCGAGGACGGTGGCCAGATACAGGACCCGGTCGAAGTTCAGGCTCAGGATCAGCCGGAGTCCCCGGCCCTGCCGGATGATCGCGTTCATCGCGCCCCCCATGGTCGGCTTCCCCCGCCCTAGCGGCGGATTGCGGCCGGATTGGGGCGGAATGCCGTCACGGGCAGAGGAACAGGTCGTTGGCGACCGCAAAGACCATGAGCGTCAGGATCGCGGCCAGGCCGAACGTCATCAGCACCCGCAGCGCCTTGTCGCCCGGCGGCCGGCCCGTCACCGCCTCCCAGGCGTGGAAGACGAGATGGCCCCCGTCGAGGATCGGGATGGGAAACAGGTTCATCAGTCCCACGGCGGTGGACAGGACGGCGACAAAGAACACGAAACTCGTCAGACCCTGTTCGGCCATCGCGCCCGAGGTGGTGGCGATGCCCACCGGACCCGAGAGGTTGCAGGTCGAGATGGCGCCCGTGATCATGTGCGCGATGCCCGACAGCGAACGGGTGATGATGAACCACAGTTGCGCCACCGCGTCGCCCGCGGCCTCCAGCAGGCCGGGGGTCTCGGTCACCGGCTCGAAGAAGGTCCCGCCCGTGACGCCGATCAGCCAGCGCGTCTCGAAGCCCCCTTCGGGCAGCGGCAGGTCGGTCCGGCGTGGCAGCAGCGTGACCTCGCGCTCCTCGCCCGCGCGCCAGACGCGCAGTGTCAGCGCCGCCCCCTGCGAGGCGGTCACGGCCTCCACCAGCTGATCGAACGACCACACGGGCTGCCCGTTCATCGCGGTGATGACGTCGCCCGCGCGCAGCCCCGCCGCCCAGGCGGCGCTGTCGGGGCTTACCGCGCCGGCCAGGGTGGGAAAGGGATGGGGCCCCGGCACGACCATCTCGGCGCCGTCGCGGCGGATCGTGTAGTCCACCACCGGCCCGTCGGGCAGGGCGGCCCGGTCGGCCGCTAGTCCCTCGCCCGCGCGCACCGGCTGGCCGGCCACCGCCAGGATCTGGTCGCCCGGCTGCAGGCCCTGCTCGTAGATCGGCGGCAGGGGCGCCAGCGTGCGGACGGTCAGGGGATCGACCGGCCGGCCCTGCCCCAGGATCAGGACCAGGAACAGCAGCACCGAGAGCAGGAAATTGGCCGCCGGACCGGCCGCGACCGTGGCCGATCGCGCCCAGAGCGGCGCGCCCAGCATCGTGTGGCGCCGCTCGCCGCGCGGCACGCGCGACTCGTCGCCCCCGTAGGACGCGGCATTGGCATCGCCCAGGAACTTGACATAGCCGCCGAAGGGCAGCGCCGCGATCTGCCAGCGCGTCCCGTGCCGGTCGGTGCGCGAAAGCAGCACCGGCCCGAAGCCGATGGAGAACACCTCGGCCTTGATGCCGCTCCAGCGGCCGACGATGTAGTGGCCGTATTCGTGCACCGCGACGATGATCGACAGGGCGACGACGAAGGCCACCAGCGTGAAGGCCACGCCGCCGAACTGGGGGATCAGGCCGTCCACCGCTCAGGCCTCCGCCGCGGTCCGGCCCGGACGCGGACGGACCGCCCGCAGCAGGGCGATTCCGAAGGCCAGCCCGGCCAGGAGGACGAGCCAGCCGGCCATCCGCGCCGGCCGCGCGAGCGCGCCGGGTTCCAGTTCCACGATGGCGGGATCGGAGGCGGCAAAGCGCACCGGCACCTCTCCGCCGACCTGCAGACCCGCATGAAAGGCGGCCGAGACGGCGACCCGCGCGCGCACGCCCTCGCCCTCGGGGCCGGCGAACAGCACCTCCACCATGGGCGTGCCGCTGCCCGGCCCCGCCTGGAGCGACAGCACCGAGGCGTGGCCGGTCACGCCCTCCGCCTCCAGAAGCCGCACGGGCGCGGAGACGAGCGACCACAGGAGAAGGCTGACCACGAACAGCGCACCGGCCAGGCCGGCCCATCGCCGCCGCCCCGCCCCGTCGCCCCTGTTCCAGCCTGCCGTTCTCATGCGTCCTCTCCCATCGCCGCGACCAGCTCGCGAGCCGTCTCGCGGGCCAGCCGGTCGGCCTCCAGCACATCCTCCAGCCGGGGGATGTCCCCGCTGCGACATAAGGACGGCAGCGCGCCGGCGCCAGAGAGGCGGTCGAGCGCCTCCTCCACCACGCGGGCCATGTCCGTGAACCGGATCGTCCGTGCCAGGAAGGCGTCCAGCGCCGCCTCCTTGGCGGCGTTGAAGGCCGCGCCCATGAGCCCCCCCGCCTCCATCGCCGCCCGCGCGAGGCCGAGCGCCGGATAGCGCGCCGCATCGGGTTCGCGGAAGGTGAGCCGCCCCACCTGCGCGAGGTCCAGCCGCTCGACGGGCAGCGCCTCGCGCGCGGGGTGATAGAGCGCGAAGCCGATCGCGTGGCGCATGTCCGGCGCGCCCAGATGCGCGATCAGTCCCCCGTCGCGGAACCCCACCAGCGCGTGGACCAGCGATTCGGGGTGGATCAGCACCTCGATGCGGTCGGGCGGCAGGCCGAACAGCTCGTGCGCCTCGATCACCTCCAGCGCCTTGTTGAACATGGAGGCCGAATCGACCGTGATCCGCTGCCCCATGGCCCAGTTCGGATGCGTGCTCGCCTCCTCGACGGTGGCATGGACCAGCCGCTCGAGCGGCCAGTCCCGGAACGCCCCGCCCGAGGCGGTCAGGATCAGCCGCTCCACCTCCTCGGCGCGCTCGCCCCGCAGCGCCTGGAACAGGCCGGAATGCTCGCTGTCCACGGGCAGGATGGCGGCGCCGTGGCGGCGCGCCTCGGCCATCACCAGCCGCCCCGCCGCCACCAGCGTCTCCTTGTTGGCGAGCGCGAGCGTGCCGCCCCGCCGCACCACCTCGAGCGAGGGGACCAGCCCCGCCGCCCCCACGATGGCGCCCATGGTCCAGTCGGCGGGGCGCGCGGCGGCCTCGGCCACGGCCTCGGGTCCGGCCGCGGCCTCGATGCCGGTGCCGGCCAGCCGCTCGCGCAGCTCGGCATAGAGGTCGGGCCGCGCGGTCACGGCCAGCCGCGCGCGGTGCGCCACCGCCTGCTCGGCCAGCAGCGCGACGTTGCCCGCGCCCGTCAGCGCCTCGACCGCGAAGGCCCCCGGCGCGCGGCCGAGCAGGTCCAGCGTCGCGCAGCCGATGCTGCCGGTCGAGCCCAGGACCGTGACCGTTCTCACCGCGCCATCCCCGGCACCCCCAGCACGGCGCTGAAGGCCAGCATGAAGAGCGACGCCCCCAGCATCGCGTCGAACCGGTCCAGCATCCCCCCGTGGCCGGGGATCAGCTGCGAGGCGTCCTTGACCCCCACCCGCCGCTTGAGCGCCGATTCGGCGATGTCGCCCCATTGGGACGCGACGGAGAGCAGGATCGACAGCGGCACGATCTCGGGCCCGACCCGCGTCAGCGCATGGGCGATCAGCCCGACGAGGGCGGCGCCGATCCACCCCGCGGCCGTCCCGCTCCAGGTCTTCTTGGGGCTGACGCGCGGCCAGAACTTGGGTCCGCCGACCAGGCGGCCGACGAAATAGCCGGCCACGTCCGTCACGACCACGACCCCGATCAGCCACAGGATCCACAGGAATCCGTGCTCGGCCCGGAAGGCCACGAGGCCCCAGCCCGCCACCTGCACCCCCAGCGCGAAGGCGAACCACATTCCCCTCTCGCGCCGCAGCGCGACGAGCCCCGCGACGGGCGCCACGAGAAAGAGCAGCAGGCCCCAGGGCTCCTGCACGGTGAGCTGACCGCTCATCACGCTCGCGACCAGCGCCGCGAGCAGCATTCCCGGCGTCGGCCGCGTGGGCTCGATCATGGTCCAGATCTCCCAGACCATCACGGCGGTGACAAAGACGGCGGCCATCTGGAACCAGACGCCGCCCGCGATCACCGCTGCGCTGCCCGCAAGGATCATGCCCGCCGCCGACCAGGCCCGGGGCCGCAGGTCGGCCCAGCGGGGATCGACCGGTGGAGGGGCGGAGTCCACGCTCAGGCCCTGACGGCCCCGAACCGTCGCTCGCGCCGGCCGAAGGCGCCGACGATGCGCGCGAACTCGGCCGCCGTGAAGTCCGGCCACAGCGTGTCCACGAACTCATACTCGGCATAGGCCGACTGCCACAGCAGGAAGTTGGAGATCCGCGCCTCGCCCGAGGTGCGGATCACCAGGTCCGGGTCGGGCAGCACGTGGGTGTCGAGAAACCGCGCCAGCGTCTCGGCGTCCACGTCGCGGTGCGACAGCCGCCCCTGCTCGATCTCGTAGGCGAGCCGGCGCGCGGCCCGCGTCACCTCGTCCCGGCCGCCATAGTTCAGCGCCACCGTCAGGTGCAGCGCGTCGTTGCCCGCCGTCAGCAGTTCCAGCTCGTCCATCAGCGCGACGAGGCGCGGCTCGAGCTTGATGCGGTCGCCGATGAAGCGCACGCGGACGCCCGCCTGGAACAGCTCCTGCGCCTCCCGCTGGATGTAGCGGCGAAACAGCGACATCAGCCCGGCCACCTCCGCCTGCGTGCGCTTCCAGTTCTCCGTGGAGAAGGCGAAGATGGTCAGGTAGCGCACGCCCAGGGCCGGACAGGCCTCGACGATCTCGCGCACGCGGCGCGCCCCGGCATGGTGGCCCCAGAGCCGCGGGCGGCCGCGCATCTGCGCCCAGCGCCCGTTGCCGTCCATGATGATGGCGACGTGGCGCGGGCCGGGGGCCTCGGTGTCGGACATGGTCGGGTCTCCCCCGTCAGACCTGCATGATCTCGGCCTGCTTGGCTTCGAGCGCCTGGTCCACCTGCCGGATGAAGCGGTCGGTCAGCTCCTGGACCTCGTTCTCCCAGAACTTGGCATCGTCTTCCGAAAGACCCTTGGCCTTGGCCTTCTTGACGTCGTCCATCCCCTCGCGCCGCAGGTTGCGGATGGCCACCCGGGCGTGCTCGGCATAGCTGGCCGCGACCTTGGTCAGCTCGCGCCGGCGCTCCTCGTTCAGTTCGGGGATGGGCAGCATGATGATCGTGCCGTTGGTCTGGGGATTGATCCCCAGCCCGCTGTCGCGGATCGCCTTCTCGACCTTGGACACCATCCCGCGGTCCCAGACGTTGATCGTGACCATCCGCGGCTCGGGGACGTTGATCGTGCCCAGCTGGTTGATCGGCGTCATCTGGCCGTAGGCCTCGACCTGGATGGGCTCCAGCATCGCCCCCGAAGCCCGCCCCGTGCGCAGGCTCGCGAACTCGGTGCGCAGGTTCTGGATCGCTCCTTCCATCCGGCGCTGGAGATCGTCGGTGTCGAGTTCGAAGTCGTCGGCCATGGTCCTGCTCGTGGTCCCGTCACGGTCGCGGGCCTGTTTAGGCACAGAGGCGCGGGCTTGTATAGGTGCCCTGCCGGAACGGCGCCCCTTTCCGCAAGCGGCTGCCGGAGCGATGCCGCACCGGAACCGGCCGCCTCAGAACAGGGACAGCTGCCCGTCGGTTCCGCCCGCCGCCGGAGGCGAGGCGGCGGCCGCCCGGCCCGGCCGCGGCCGACCCCGGTCTCCGCCCCTCGCACGCGCCAGCGCCCGGTCCCTCTCCCGCGCCTCCGGTGCCTGAGGATCGCCGCTCAACCACTTGCCGTGCTTGACAACCTCGTTGACGCGACCCTGGTTGACGCCCAGCGCGAAGGCGATCTCCTGCTGGGTCATGGCGGTGGTGCGGTGCATCTCGAGAATGCGCCGGGCGAGCGCCGGCGTCATCCGCTGGCCGGCCACCCGGCGCGGCGCGGCCGCGGCCTCGCGCCGGAGGCGGTCGCGCTGCCTCAGCTTGTCCAGGATGCGCAGGGCGCCCTTCATCCCCTGCGCGCGCAGGGCCTCCTCGAACTCCCGCAGGGTCGCCACGGCCCCGGTCCTCCCGCCTGCGTCACCCGACCGTCAATGTGACGCATCCGCTTGGCCGATCAAGGCCCTTGCGGCCTCTCCCGCGCCGCTCCGCCCCGGGGCGCCGGGCAGGCGTCAGCCCTGCACGACGGTATAGGTGCCCTGCCCCTGGAGGACCCCCTTGAACCCGCCCGGCTCGTCCAGCGAGAAGACGATGATGGGCAGGTTGTTGTCGCGCGCCAGCGCGATGGCCGAGGCGTCCATCACGCCCAGGTTCTTGGCCAGCACCTCCGTGTAGCCGACCTGCTCGAAACGGCGGGCGTCGGGGTGCTGCTTGGGGTCCTTGTCATAGACCCCGTCCACCTTGGTGCCCTTGAAGATCGCCTCGCAACCCATTTCCGAGGCTCGCAACGTCGCCGCCGTGTCGGTGGTGAAATAGGGATTGCCCGTGCCGGCGGCGAAGATGCAGACGCGCTTCTTCTCGAGATGGCGCACCGCGCGGCGGCGGATATAGGGCTCGCAGACCTGGTCCATGGGGATCGCGCTGATGACGCGCGTGAAGACGCCCATCCCCTCCAGCGCGGACTGCATGGCGAGCGCGTTCATCACCGTGGCCAGCATCCCCATGTAGTCGGCCGTGGTCCGCTCCATCCCCTGCGCGCTGCCCTGCAGCCCGCGGAAGATGTTGCCGCCCCCGATCACCATGCAGACCTCCACGCCCATGTCGCGCACGGCCTTGACCTCGGCGGCGATGCGCTGGACCGTGGGCGGGTGCAGCCCGTAGCCCTGATCGCCCATCAGCGCCTCGCCGCTGATCTTGAGCATGACCCGGCGGAAGCGCGGCGCGCCGTCCGCCGCTCCGGGCACCGGCTGCCGCAAGGCAGCGGCCTCGCTCGATCCGCTTTCGGTCATGGTCCTGCCTCCGCCCGCTTCGGTCGCGCGGACCATTGTCCCAAGAGGACAGCCGACGCAACACGCTGACCCCATGGACCTGCGCGACGTTCCCCCCGACCGTCCGGTGCTGATCGCGGGGCCGACCGCCTCGGGCAAGTCGGCCCTGGCCCTGCATCTGGCCCGGACCGGCGGCGGGGTCGTGGTCAACGCGGACGCTCTGCAGGTCTATGCCGGCTGGCGCGTGCTGACCGCGCGGCCCTCGCCGGCCGAGGAGGCGGCGGTTCCCCACGCCCTCTTCGGCCATGTCGCCATGGACGAGAGCTATTCGGTCGGCCGCTGGCTGCGCGAGCTGGCCCCGCTGCTCGACGGGCCGCGCAGGCCGATCGTGGTGGGGGGCACCGGGCTCTACCTGTCCGCGCTGACGGAAGGCCTGGCCCCCGTGCCCCCCGTGCCCTCCGAAGTGCGGGCCGAGGCGGACCGGCTCGACCTGGCGTCGCTGCTCGACGGGCTCGACGCGCGCACCCGCGCCGGGCTCGACCCGAACAACCGGGCCCGCGTCCAGCGAGCCTGGGAGGTGCTGCGCGCCACGGGGCGCGGCCTGGCCGAGTGGCAGGCCGAGACCCCGCCCCCCCTCCTGCCGCCCGACCGCGCGACCCGGCTCGTCCTGCGGCCGCCGGTCGCCTGGCTCGACGCGCGCATCGCCGCGCGGTTCGACGCCATGCTGGAGGGCGGCGCGATCGAGGAGGTGCGCGCCAACCTGCCGCTCTGGCGCGAGCGGGCGCCGGCCTTCCGCGTCCTCGGCGCGGCCGAGCTGCGCGCGCATCTCCTCGGCCGCCTCACCCTGCCCGAGGCCCGCGCCGCCGCCATCCTGGCCACGCGCCGCTATGCCAAGCGCCAGCGGACCTGGTTCCGGGGCCGCATGGCCGACTGGATCGCCCTCGATCCCTCCGTCCCGGTGCCGTGAGCGGGCCGGGAGGAGTCGATTCCGGTCATTGACGCAGCGCGCTCCACCGTGCCCAATGACCGGGGAGATGCGGCCCCGGGCCGCCAAGGATCGAACCGTCCGGTTCGGGACAAGGGAGTTGAGAGGATGACCGAGACGACGACGTGTGCTGCGCCGCATCCGGCAGCGCTCATGTATGCGGACGAGGTTCGCGCCGGAACGCTCAGCCGGAGGGAGTTCCTGACCCGCGCCACCGCGCTCGGCGTGTCGATCCCTGCGGCCTACGGCCTCATCGGACTGCCGGCCCCGGCCGCCGCGCAGGAAGGGCCCACCCCGCAGCCGGGCGGCACGCTCAGGATGCAGATGGAACTGCGTCCGACCAAGGACCCCCGCACCTGGGACTGGTCGGAGCATGCGAACTTCTGCCGCGGCTGGCTCGACTACATGGTGGAATACCAGAAGGACGGCTCGCTCCGCGGGATGCTCCTCGAATCGTGGGAAGCCAACGAGGATGCAACCGTCTGGACGCTGAACCTGCGGCGCGGCGTCAAGTGGAACAACGGCGACGACTTCACCGCCGAGGACGTCGTCCACAACCTGCGCCGCTGGTGCGACGGCACGGCCGAGGGCAACTCGATGGCGGCGCGCTTCGACGTGTTGCGCGACGTGGAGGGCACGAACCAGATGCGCGAGGATGCGGTGGAGGTCGTGGACGACCATACCGTGCGCCTGCACGCCTCCGCGCCGGACATCGCGCTGGTCGTGAACATGGCCGACTATCCCGCTGCCGTCGTTCACAGATCCTACAACGGCGAGGACCCGGCGGCGAACCCGATCGGCACCGGCGCCTGGCTGCCCGAGGTCAACGAGGTCGGGGTCCGGCAGGTCCTCGTGCGCAACCCCGATCACGTCTGGTGGGGAACCGAGGTCTATGGCGGGCCTTGGCTCGACCGGATCGAGTACATCGACTACGGCACCGACCCGGCCGCCACCCTCGCCGCCGCCGAATCGGGCGAGATCGACGCCACCTACCAGACCACGGGCGACTTCATCGACATCTTCGACTCGATCGGCTGGGAGAAGTCCGAGGCGGTGACCGCGGCGACGCTCGCGGTGCGCTTCCACCAGGCGGCCGAACCCTACGACGACGTGCGCGTGCGCAACGCGATCCAGCTTGCCGTGGACAACAACGTGGTGCTGGAACTGGGCTACAACGGACTGGGGGAGGTGGCCGAGAACCACCATGTCTGCCCCATCCATCCCGAATACGCTCCCGGCATCAACGAGCCGCCGGACCCGGCCGCCGCGCGCGCGCTGATGGAGGAGGCGGGCCACGCCGACACCGAATTCGAGCTGATCTCGCTCGACGATTCGTGGCAGGCGGCCACCTGCGACGCGGTGGCGGCGCAGATGCGCGACGCGGGCTTCACCGTGCGCCGGACCGTGCTGCCGGGGTCCACCTTCTGGAACGACTGGACCAAGTATCCGTTCAGCGCGACCGAATGGAACATGCGACCGCTCGGGGTGCAGATTCTCAACCTCGCCTACAAGTCGGGCGTGGCATGGAACGAGACGGCCTTCTCCAATGCCGAGTTCGACGCCCTGCTGGCCGAGGCCAACGCCATCGCCGACGCGGATGCCCGGCGCGAGGTGATGGCGCGGCTCCAGCAGATCATGCTGGACGAGGGCGTGCTGATCCAGCCCTACTGGCGCTCGCTCTACCGGCATGTCCGTCCCGGCGTGCACGGCGCGGACAAGCACCCGACCTTCGAGCATCATCATTACAAGTGGTGGATGGAGTCCTGACGGCATTCTGCACCTGCGGGGGGCGGCGCCCGGCGCGCCGCCCCGACGTCCGGGCGACCCGCCCGACCCGGCTCTAGGGAGCCGCCATGGCGCGTTTCATCCTCGTGCGGATCGCGACGATGCTGGTGACGGCGCTCTGCCTCACCTTCATCGTGTTCTGGCTGACCAATATCGGCCCCAATCTCGAGAAGATCGCCCGGAGCGAGGCGGGCAGCCGCATCAGCGATGCCGAAGTGGCCTCCTGGCTCGAGCGCAACGGCTATGCCGAGCCGGTCCTGCTGCGTTACGCCCAGTGGCTCGGCGTCGCCCCCGGCTGGACCCGGCAGGAGGCCGACGGCACCTGGCGGGGCCGCTGCCTCGGGCCCGGAGAGACCCCCGAGGAAGCGCCGGCCTTCTGCGGCGTCCTCCAGGGCGACTGGGGCTTCTCGCGCGTGTTCCGCCGCGACGTGTCCGAGGTGATCCTGCGGGGCCTCGCGCTCACGGGCGCGCTCATGGGCTGGGTCATGCTCGTCATGGTGCCCGGCGCGCTGCTGGTGGGGATCGTGGCGGGCATGCGCGAGGGATCGCGCACGGACCGGGTGCTCTCCACCGGCGCGATCCTGACCACCGCGACGCCCGAATACGTCTCGGGCGTGGTGTTCATCGCGGTGTTCTCCTCCTCGGCCGTGGGGCTGCGCTGGTTCAACGGATCGGCGACCTCTGCGATGGACGCGATCACCTTCCAGAACTTCACCCTCCCCGTCATGACCATCGCCCTGTACGGCATGGGCTACATCGCCCGGATGACGCGGGCCTCCATGGCCGAGGTGATGACCTCGCAATACATCCGCACCGCGCGGCTCAAGGGCGTGAGCTTCGGGGCCGTGGTGCTGCGCCATGCGCTGCGCAACGCGCTGATCGCCCCCTTCACGGTCATCATGCTTCAGTTCCCCTGGCTTCTGACCGGCGTCGTCATCGTGGAAACCCTGTTCAACTACAAGGGCTTCGGCTGGACTCTCGTGGAGGCGGCCGGCAACAACGACATCGACCTGCTTCTGGCCGTCTCGGTCGTGTCGGTGATCGTCGTGCTGCTCACGCAGTTGATCTCGGACATCGGCTATGCCCTTCTCAATCCTCGCATCCGGCTTTCCTGAGGACCCGGCATGGAGCCTCTGACCTGGACCGGCCCTCTGGGCGACTGGCTCGACCCGCTGCTTCTCGCGGCGGCGGGGCTGTTCGGCCTCTCGCTCGTGCTGCGCCTCCTGGCCGGTCTGGTCCCGGCCCCTGCGCCCGAGGCGGTCGTCCATCCCGACGGCACGCTCGGCCTCCGGGGGGGGAGCCGCACGACCCCGCAGGCCTGGGCGCTGCTGGCCAGCCGGGCGACGGGCGCGCTGGTGCTCGCCACGCTCGCCGCCTATCTCGTCGGCGGCCTCCTGCTGCCCTATGGCGAGGCGGGCATCGTCGGGGCCATGATCCGGCGCTTCCTGCCCGTCTGGGTCGCGCTGGGGGCGACGCTCGCCCTGTCCTTCGCCTTCCGCCGCCGGCTGGGCCTCTATGGCCGCATCTTCGACTCGCCGGTCGGGACGACAGGCTTTGTCCTCGTCATGTTCTGGGTTTACACGGCGATCTTCGCAGGCGTGTTCGGCTGGATCGCCACCCACGATCCGCTCGCCGCCGTGTCCGGCATGAAGAACAGGCCCCCCGGAGAGCCGCTGCCCGCCGCCACCGACTGGATGGCCGGCGCGCATTACCTGCTGGGGGGCGACAACCTCGCCCGTGACGTGTTCTCGCGCATGGTCATGGGAAGCTGGACGGTGGTCCAGATCGCGCCGCTTGCCACGCTGTTCGCCTTCATGGTGGGCATCACGCTGGGCCTGCCCGCGGGCTATCGCGGCGGCTGGCTGGATACGGCCCTGTCGTTCCTGGCCAACCTCATCCTCGCCTTTCCGGTGATCCTGCTCTTCTACCTCCTCGTGACGCCGGAGGTGGTCCGCACCGGCCTGCCCACCTGGATGGCGGCAGCGATGTTCCTGGCCCCGATCCTGTTCGTCGCCGTGCTGCTGTGGTCGCGCTTCCGCACGGACCCCGCGCGCGCCGTGCCGCTCATCGCGGCGGTGGTCGCCGCCATGGGCTGGGTCTATCTCTCCTTCATCAGCCAGCCGGGGACGCCGCTCGACTTCATGGGGCGGCTCGACCTGTTCGACGTGCCGCCGGGCGTGCTCGTCGTGTTCGTGGCGGTGGTGTTCGTCAACGCCCCGACCGTGTTCCGCATCGTCCGCGGCCTGACCATGGACATCAAGTCGCGCGACTACGTCGCCGCCGCCCAGACCCGGGGCGAGGGTCCGTGGTACATCATGCTGTGGGAGATCCTGCCCAACGTCCGCGGGCCGCTCATCGTCGATTTCTGCCTGCGGATCGGCTACACGACGATCCTGCTGGGCGCGCTCGGCTTCTTCGGCCTCGGCCTGCCGCCCGACAGCCCGGACTGGGGCTCGACCATCAATGCCGGCCGGCAGCTCCTGTCGATCTTCCCGCACCCGGCCGTGGTCCCCGCGGTCGCGCTGCTGACCCTGGTGCTCGGCCTCAACCTCCTCGCCGACGGCCTGCGCGAGGAATCGCTGCGCGACTGATCCCGGAGCCCGCCCCGTGACCGAGCCCCTGCTCTCCATCGAGAAGCTGTCCATCTCCTTCTTCACGCGCCTGCGCGAGATTCCTGCGGTCATGGACTTCTCGGTGGATGTCATGCCGGGCGAGGCGGTGGGCCTCGTGGGCGAATCGGGCTGCGGCAAGAGCACGGTCGCACTCGGCATCATGCGCGATCTGGGGGCGACGGGGCGCATCACGGGCGGCGCGATCCGGTTCAAGGGCCGCGACCTCGTCACCCTGCCCGAGGCCGAGCTGCGCCGCATCCGGGGCCGGGAGATCGCGATGATCTACCAGGAACCGATGGCCTCGCTGAACCCCGCCATGCGGATCGAGCGTCAGCTCATGGAAGTGCCCATGATCCACGAGGGCGCCTCCGCCGCCGAGGCCCGCGCCCGCGCCCTCGAGGTCGTGCGCGACGTGCGCCTGCCCGATCCCGAGCGCATCCTGCGCGCCTATCCCCACCAGCTCTCGGGCGGCCAGCAGCAGCGCATCGTCATCGCCATGGCGCTGATGGCGCGCCCCTCGCTTCTCATCCTCGACGAGCCGACGACCGCGCTCGATGTCACCGTCGAGGCCGCCGTGGTGGAACTCGTCAAGGAGCTGGGGCGCAAGTACGGCACCTCGATGCTGTTCATCAGCCACAATCTCGGCCTCATCCTCGAGACCTGCGACCGGCTCTGCGTCATGTATTCGGGCGAGGCGGTCGAGCGCGGGCGCGTTGCCGACGTGTTCACCCGGATGCGCCACCCCTACACGCAGGCGCTGTTCCGCTCGATTCCGCTGCCCGGCGCCGACAAGACCGCCCGCCCGCTCCGGGCCATCCCCGGCAACTTCCCCCTGCCGCACGAACGGCCGCCGGGCTGCAATTTCGGACCGCGCTGCGACTATTTCGAGCAGGGACGCTGCGACGCCCGCCCGATCCCCATGGCCGCCATCCCCGGCCCCGAGCGGCACGAGACGCGCTGCCTGCGCTGGGCCGAGATCGACTGGGCCGCCCCGCCCCCGGACGAGGGCAGCCGCGACCCCCGCCCGCCGGGCGCGCCCGTCCTGCGGGTGGACGACCTGCGCAAGTATTACGAGGTCGCCTCGGGCCCCTTCGGCGGCCGCACCACCCGCGTCGTCAAGGCGAACGAGACGCTCTCCTTCGAGGCGCGCGAGGGCGAGACGCTCGCCATCGTGGGCGAATCGGGATGCGGCAAGTCCACGCTCGCCAAGGTGCTGCTCGGGCTCGAGACGGCGACCGGCGGCCGCGTGGTCCTTCTCAACGAGGAGATCCAGTCCACCCCCGTGGAGGCGCGCGACCCCTCGACGGTCGGGCATCTCCAGATGGTGTTCCAGAACCCGTTCGACACGCTCAACCCGTCCATGAGCGTGGGGCGCCAGATCATCCGCGCGCTCGAGGTGTTCGGCATCGGCACGCCGCGCGACCGGCGCGAGCGGATGCTGCGCCTGCTCGATCTGGTCAAGCTCCCCCGCGCCTTCGCCGACCGCAAGCCCCGCCAGCTCTCGGGCGGCCAGAAGCAGCGCGTGGGCATCGCCCGCGCCTTCGCCGGCGACGCCCGGGTCGTGGTCGCCGACGAGCCCGTCTCCGCCCTCGACGTGTCCGTGCAGGCGGCGGTGACGGACCTGCTCATGGACATCCAGCGCGAGAAGGGCACGACGCTCCTGTTCATCAGCCACGACCTGTCCATCGTGCGCTACCTCGCCGACCGGGTCCTCGTCATGTATCTCGGGCACGTGGTCGAGATCGGCTCGACCGACCAGGTCTTTGCGCCCCCCTATCACCCCTATACCGAGGCGCTGCTCTCCGCCGTCCCCATCGCCGATCCGCGCGTGGAAAAGACCCACATCGTCCTCGAGGGCGAGATCCCCTCGGCCATGAACCCGCCCCCCGGCTGCCCTTTCCAGACCCGCTGCCGCTGGAAGCACGCCACTCCCGGCATGCCGTGCGAGACCGAGGTGCCGCCCCTGCGCACGCTTGCGCCCGGCCACCAGGTCAAGTGCCACCTGCCCGACGACCTGCTCGCGCGGATGGAGCCGGTGATTCGCCTGCCGGAGGACACGGCCGCCTGATCCGCGGCGGGTGTTGCGGAAAATGCGGCGGTGCGCGCGGTGGGCTAACGGATCGTTAACCGTTTCGTGCGATCCCCGGACCAGACCGGCCCCGGGTGCCGTGCGGCCTGCGAGCGGCGCCCCCGGCCCCGAAAGGAGAACGCCCATGCCACGGCCCCCCGGGGCCGACCCGATCGCGATGCGCCAGACGCGGCATGCAACACGGCCCCGCCGAGACGGCCCGGAGACGGGTGAGCGCGGAGACGCCCCGGAGGAACCAAGCCCGCCCGATGGGGTGGACCGCCCTCTCCGGCCCCGCGCCACGGGCCTTGCGCGGGATCAGGGGGGAAGCGCGGTGGATGTCGCGGGGTTTTCGTGTTGGTGGCGGCTACTCGCCCCAGATCGCGCGTACATAGCCGCGCGTCTCGGCAAAGGGCGGGATGCCCCTGTGCTGGATCACCGCCCCCGGCCCCGCATTGTAGGCCGCCAGCGCCAGCGGCCAGGTGCCGAACGCATCGAACTGCCGCCGCAGATAGCGCGCTCCCCCCTCCAGGTTGGCCAGCGGATCGTGCGGGTCCACGCCCAGAAGCTGCGCCGTCCCCGGCATGAGCTGCGCAAGCCCGATCGCCCCCTTGTGCGAGACGGCCCGCGGGTTCCAGCCCGATTCCTGCTGCACGAGGCGCAGGAACAGGTCCTCCGGGATGCCGTGGCGGCGCGCGGCGGCACGCGCGGGCTCGAGATAGGACGAATCGGCCCGGCCGCGATAGGCGGGCACGGCGGCGGCGGCGGCCGCGTCGATCAACGGCGGCACCTCCGCGCGCGGCGGCTGAAGCCGGACCGAGTTGTTGTATTGCTGCGCCGCCCGCCCGTCGAGCAGGGCCGTCTGCGCCCGGAACAGCGCCATCCGGTCCGAGGTCGAGACCCGGTCCTGTGCCGCCCCCGGTCCGCCTGCGACCGCCCACGCCGCGGCTGCCGCCGCCAGAATCATCGCCCGAGTCATGACGCCCCCGCCTGAACCCCGTGGCCCCGGAGCCTAGCGGCAGCCGCTGTCCCCGATCCAGCATCAATCCCGGAACCGGCGGAGAGGCGCCGTCCGCTGCGGCCCGGCGGCCGCACCGTCCGCCTTGGCCTTTTCCCCGGTTCCGTGATCTAAGGGGCTCCACCCAGCGGCACGGAGGGGGTCCATGGCGGGTTCGGTGAACAAGGTGATCCTGGTCGGCAATCTCGGCCGCGACCCGGAGGTGCGCAGCTTCGGCAATGGCGGCAAGGTCGTGAACCTCCGCATCGCCACCAGCGAGACCTGGCGCGACAAGGCCACGGGCGAGCGCAAGGAGCGCACGGAGTGGCATTCCGTCGCCATCTTCAACGAGAATCTCGGCCGGGTTGCCGAGCAGTACCTGCGCAAGGGATCCAAGGTGTACATCGAGGGCCAGCTCGAGACCCGCAAGTGGCAGGACCAGTCGGGACAGGACCGCTACACGACCGAGGTCGTCCTGCGCCCCTATCGCGGGGAACTGACGCTGCTCGACGGCCGCGGAGAGGGAGGCGGTGCCGAATACGGCAGCGGCGACGATCCGGGCTTCGGCGGCGGCTACGGGGGCGGCAGCCGGTCCGGCGGGGGGGGCGGTGGCAGCTACGGGGGCGGCGGGCGGAGCGGCGGCACCGCCGGCGATCTCGACGACGACATCCCGTTCTGAACGGAACCGCTGCGGGGCGGCTCAGCCGTCCCGCAGCGTGGCCAGCACGGCCTCCTCCGGGACGTCGGCGGCCACGAAGGCCCGCCCGATCCCGCGCGCGAGCACGAAGCGCAACCGCCCGGCCACGGCCTTCTTGTCCTGCGCCATCAGACGCAACAGCTCCTCGGGGGGCGGCAGCGCGCCGGGGACGTCGCCCAGCCGCACGGGCAGGCCCATGGCGCCCAGATGCGCGCGCACACGCGACGGCTCCTCCTGACTGCACAGGCCCAGCCGCGCCGACAGGTCGAAGGCGAGGCCGAGCCCCACGGCCACCGCCTCGCCATGGAGCAGCCGGTCGCCATAGCCGGTCGCCGCCTCCAGCGCATGGGCGAAGGTGTGGCCCAGGTTCAGAAGCGCGCGCTCCCCCTCCTCGGTCTCGTCTCGCTCGACGATCCGCGCCTTCATCTCGCAGGACCGGACCACGGCCCCCGCGAGCGCCTCCGCGTCGTCGAACAGCGCGGGTCCGCGCGCCTCCAGCCCGGCAAAGAAGTCCGCATCCCCCAGCAGGCCGTACTTGGCCACCTCGGCATAGCCCGACAGCAGGTCGCGCCGCGCCAGCGTGCCCAGCAGCGCCGTGTCCGCCACGACCAGCACGGGCTGGTGGAAGGCGCCGACCAGGTTCTTGCCCTGCGGCGTGTTGATGCCCGTCTTGCCCCCGACCGAGGAATCGACCTGCGCGAGCAGCGTCGTGGGCACCTGCACGAAGCGGACCCCGCGCCGCAGGATCGCGGCGGCGAAGCCGGCTAGGTCGCCGATGACCCCGCCGCCCAGCGCCAGCACGAGGTCGCGCCGCTCCACCCGCTGCTCGAGCAGCCATTCGACTGCGCGCGACAGCCCCTCCCACGACTTGGTCCCCTCCCCCGCGGGCAGGGCCAGCATCTCCGCCGCGATCCCGCCGGCCGCCAGCGCCCCGTGCAGGGCGGAGCCGTGCAACGCCGCCACGCGCTCGTCGGTCAGCACGGCGACGCGCGGGCGCGCAAGATGCGGCCCCAGAAGGTCCGGCAGCCGTGCCATCAGGCCGGGCGCCACATGGATGGCGTAGGCCCGCCCCGGCAGGTCCACATGGATCGTCGTCATCGTTCCGCCTCCAGAAGGCCCGGCACGGCCGCCAGTGCGGCCAGCGCCGCTCCGGCCGTGTCCTCCACCGAGAAGCCCGGCTCGGACCGCACATGGACCGGGGCAAGCCGGTAGACGGGCACGCGCGCGGCAAAGAGCGCGGCCAGCGTCTCCCGCGGGTCGGCCGTGCGCAGCAGCGGGCGGGTGTCCTTGTGGCGCACGCGCTCCCACAGCGTGTCGAGGTCCACGTCGAGCCATACCGCCACCCCGTCGCGCGCGATGGCCTCGCGGTTGCGCTCGGCCATGAAGGCCCCGCCGCCGGTCGAGATCACGGCCGGCGGTCCGGCCAGCAGGCGGCGCAGGACTTCCGCCTCCCGGTCGCGGAAGAACGCCTCGCCGTCGCGGGCGAAGATCTCGGCGATGCTGGCCTGCGCCGCGTCCTCGATGGCGGCGTCGCTGTCGCGGAACGGCACGCCCAGCCGCTGCGCCAGCACCCGGCCTACCGCCGTCTTGCCTGCGCCCATCATCCCGACCAGCACCACCGGACGGCGCAGCCGCGGCCGCCGGCCGCCTCGTCCCCGTCCCGTTGCGATCCCCCTTGGCATGACCTCCCGCCGCTCCGTGCTTGCGCGACGGACCGGTAATGGGGTGAAGTCCGGCAAAAGGCCATATATGAACGGCGCGGCGCAGGCCGGGCGGCAGGGGCAGCAGGCGGGAGACGGACACGATGTGGCGGCTGATCAAGGTCTTGCTCGTTCTTGTCGTGCTCGCTGCCGTGGCGCTCATCGCCTATGCCTATCTCGGCCCGCTCCTGTTTCCCGCCGACTTCGCCCCCCCGCTGCGCGAGGTGGTCGAGCCGGTCGATCTGGACCTCGACTGACCATGCGGGTGCTCTCGCTGGCCGCCCTGCTGCTGCCCCTGCCGGCTCTCGCCCAGGAGGCCGAGGCGCCGCTTTCGGCCATCGACTGGCTGTCGCGCAGCGTGGCCCCCTCGCCTGCGCCGGTCCCCGCCCCGCCGCCCGCTCCGGCCCAGCCGCCGGTCTCGCGCGATGCCTCTCCCCTCGGGATCGAGGTCGGACCGCTCGAGCCTGCCCCCCAGGTCGCGGGACTTCTGCCGCCCGAGGTGACCGGCCTGCCCCCGGACCTCTGGTCGGGCAGCGAGACGGCCGCCCTGCTCGCGCTGATCCGCGAGGATCGTTCCGACTGGATTCCCGCGCTCCAGGATCTGCTGGTGACGCTGATGCTGGCCGAATCGCCGCCCCCCGCCGACGAGGCGGCCGAGGGGACGCTGTTTCTGGCCCGTGTGGACCGGCTTCTGGCACTGGGCGAGATCGAGGCGGCCCAGTCGCTGCTCGAGGCCGGCAATCTTCTGGACCGCGAGACGTTCCGCCGCTGGTTCGACGCCACCCTGCTGACCGGGACCGAGACAGACGCCTGCGAGATGCTGCGCACCCATCCCTCGCTCGCCCCGACGCTCGAGGCGCGGGTGTTCTGCCTCGCCCGCAACGGGGACTGGAACGCGGCCGCGCTGACGCTCTCGACGGCGCGCGCCCTGGGTGATGTGTCCGAGGCGGAGGACCTTCTCCTGTCGCGTTTCCTCGACGACGGCGGAGAGGACGAGGAGGCTCCCGCGGGACCGCCGCCGCGGCCCACCCCGCTGACCTACCGGATGCTCGAGGCCGTGGGCGAGACGATTCCGACGACCGGCCTGCCCCTCGCCTATGCCTTTCTCGACCTGCGCCCGACCGTGGCCTGGCGCGCGCAGATCGAGGCGGCCGAGCGCCTCGCCCGGCGCGCGGCGCTGAGCGAGAACGTGCTGCTCGCCGTCTATACCGCGCGGCCGCCCGCGGCCTCGGGGGGGGTGTGGGACCGCGCCGGTCTGGTCCAGCGCCTCGATGCCGCCCTGACGGCGGGCGACGCGGCGACCGTGACGGCGCTGCTACCCGAGGCGTGGACGGCGATGGCGGAATCGGGCCTCGCCGTTCCCTTCTCGCGCCTCTTTGCCGAGCGTGTGGCCGGGCTGGACCTCGCGGGCGAGGCGGACGCGGTCGCCCGCCGGATGATCCTGCTTTCTCCCTCCTACGGCGAGGCGACACTGGCGGCCGATCCGGCCTCCCCGCGCGAGGCGGCCTGGCTCGCCGTCGCCACCGGCGCGCCCTTCGAGGGCCTGGCGCCCGACGCGCCGACCTCGGCGATCCTCTCGGCCTTTGCGGCCGAGATCCCGCCCGAGCGCGCCGCGCTGGCCGCGCAGGGTCGCGCCGGCGAGGCGCTGCTCGAAGCCATCCACGGCTTTCACGCGGCGCTGGCCGGCGATCACGCCGCGGCAGCGGACGCGCTCCTGACGCTCCGGGCGCTCGGGCTCGAGGACGGCGCGCGGCGCGCGGCCCTCCAGTTCCTGATCCTCGAGGCGCGGGCATGAGCCAACCTCGCTGGGCCGAGGCCTTTCTCGACTCGCTCGCGGGCGAGCGGGACGCGGCCGCCAACACCCGGCTAGCCTATGGCCGCGACCTGCGGGATTTCGGCGACTGGCTGGACGCGCGCGGGCTGGACGCGGCGACCGCCGGCCGGTCCGAGATCGAGGCCTATCTCCAGCATTGCGAGGCGCGCGGCCTGTCGCGGGCCACCCGGGCACGGCGGCTCTCCACCCTGCGGCAGTTCTTCCGCTTTGCCCACGAGGAGGGCTGGCGTCCCGACAACCCTGCCCTGCGGCTGGAGGGGCCGGGGCGCGAGGCCCGCCTGCCCGCCGTGCTCCGGCGCGAGGAGATCGACGCGCTGATCGCCGCCGCGCAGCAGTCGGGCGAGGATGCCGTCCGCCGGACCTGCCTTCTGGAGCTGCTCTATGCGACCGGGCTGCGCGTGAGCGAGCTGGTCGCCCTGCCGGCGGCGGCCCTGCGGGGCGATCCCCGGACGATCCTCGTGCGCGGCAAGGGCGGGCGCGAGCGCCTCGTGCCGCTGTCGGGGCCAGCCCGTCGGGCCGCGGCCGCCTGGCTCCTCCAGCGCGACGCCGAGCAGGCGCGCAGGCCCGCCGGGCATCGCCCCTCGCCCTACCTGTTCCCCTCCAGGGGCGCGGCCGGTCACCTGACACGGCAGGGCTTCTTTGCGATGCTCAAGACCCTCGCGATGCAGGCCGGGCTCGATCCCGATCGCGTCGCGCCGCATCGGGTCCGCCACGCCTTCGCCACGCATCTTCTCGCCGGCGGAGCCGACCTGCGCTCGATCCAGGCCATGCTGGGCCATGCCGATCTCTCGACGACCGAGATCTACACACATGTGCTCGACGAACATCTGCGCGAACTCGTCCTGACGCGGCACCCGCTGGCCGTCCAGCCACGGCCCGACGACGGCACGGCCGCTCCGCCGGAGGAAAGCCGAGGCGCGTAAATCCTTTCTTCACCTCTGCCTGCTAGAGCAGGAGCATCCGCGGGACGATCCTCCCTCCCGCGGATGTCTCCCTGCCAGACTGCCGCGCCTTCGGGCGCGGCCCTTTCCCCCCGAGGGCCGTTGACGCCTCGGAAGCCATAGCCTACGGTCGGGCAGATAGCTGGGGAAGTCCGGCAGGGAGACGGGAAAGGGGGGTGCCGCGGCGCTCCCCTTTCTTTCTCGGGCGGGGGGTTCCGCCGGTCTGGCGGAACCTTGATCGCGTCACGGGTTGCGGGACCTGACAGGTCCGATCCCGCGTGCTAAGCGCCGGGGGACCAACCCCGAGGGACGACCGATGCCCAACCGCCTGCTCACCTTCTCCCTGCTGGCCCTTCTGGCCGCGGCCCCGCTGGCCGCGCAGGAGGCCCCGGCCGACGACCCTGCCGAGCCCGCCACCGATGCACCGGCCGACGGGGCGCCGGACACCTCCCCCACGCCCGCATCCGACCCCGCCGCAGAGCCCGACGCCTCGGCCGCGGACCCCTCGGCAGGGCTCGACATGGGACAGCCCGTGGAGGCGGCCCCGCAGGAGCCGCAGCCCGGCCAGGCCTATCTGCGCGAGGAATTCGGCGACTGGTCGCTGCGCTGCCTGCGCGTGCCGGAGGGCGACGATCCCTGCCAGCTCTACCAGCTTCTCTACGACGAGGAGGGCAACACGGTGGCGGAGATCAACCTGTTCCCCCTCCCCCCCGGCGGACAGGCGGCAGCCGGGGCGAACATCGTCGCTCCGCTCGAGACGCTTCTGACCGAGGGGCTGCGGCTGTCGGTCGATGGCGCCAACGAACGCCGCTACCCCTTCACCTTCTGCAACCGTGCCGGCTGCGTGGCCCGCGTGGGCTTCACCAATGCCGAAGTGGAGCAGTTCAAGCGCGGCCGGGCCGCACGGCTGGTCATCGTGCCCGCCGCCGCGCCCGATCAGGAGGTGGCGCTGACCGTCAGCCTGACAGGCTTCACGGCCGGCTTCAACGCCAACACCGCTTCGCCCCCGCCGATGGAGTGATCCGGCCCAAGGGCTCAGGCGGCCCTCAGCGCCAGAACGGCGTTGAGGCCGCCGAAGGCGAAGGCGTTCGACAGACAGGCTCGCACGCGCGCGCGGCGCGCTGCGTCCGGCACCACGTCGAGGTCGCAATCCGGGTCCGGCACCACCGGCCCGAGCGTGGGGGGGATCACCCCCTCCCGCAGCGCCAGCAGACAGGCGAGAAGCTCCACCGCGCCTGTGGCGCCGATCAGATGGCCGTGCATCGACTTGGTGGAGGACACGGCCAGGCGCTCGGCCTGCGGGCCGAAGGCGGCGCGGATGGCGGCGCATTCCGTCCGGTCGTTGGCCGCCGTTCCCGTCCCGTGGGCGTTGACATAGTCCACATCGGCCGGGTCCAGACCGGCATCGGCCAGGGCTGCACGCATGGTGCGCTCGGCCCCCTCGGCCGAGGGCAGCACGATGTCGCCCGCATCCGCCGCCATGGCAAACCCGGCCAGTTCCGCCAGGATGTCGGCGCCGCGCGCCCGGGCGTGCTCCCATTCCTCCAGCACGAGAACCGCCGCCCCCTCCCCCTGCACCATCCCGTCCCGGTCCGCCGAAAACGGGCGGCAGCCGGTCTGCGACATCACGCGCAGACCCTCCCAGGCCTTGAGGCCGCCGAAGCACAGCATCGCCTCGGCCCCGCCGCACAGCATCGCCGTGGCGGCTCCCGACCGCACCATCCCGAAGGCGAGGCCAATCGCATGGTTCGAGGACGCGCAGGCCGATGTGACTGCGAAGGTGGGACCGCGAAGCCCATGCGCCATGCTCAGGTGGCTCGCCGCAGCATTGGCCATCAGGCGCGGCACGGTAAAAGGATGAACGCGGTTCTTTCCTTCGGCATAGACCAGGCGGTAATTCTCGTCGATCGTGCCCAGCCCGCCCCCGCTCGTCCCGATCACGGCGCCCGTGCGCAACCCCAGCTCGCCGTCGAAGCGCAGCCCCGCCTGCGCCACGGCCTCGGCCGCGGCCGCCAGGGCGAACTGCGCGAAGCGGTCGAGCAGCGCGATCTCGCCGCGCGAGAAGCGCGCCGTCTCGTCCCAGTCCCGCACCTGCGCGCCGATCCGCACCCCGAGGCGCTCGGCATCGCGCAGCGCGAGGGGGCCGATGGCACAGCGGCCCTCGCGCATGGCGGCCCAGGTCTCGGGCACGTCGCGGCCCAGCGGGTTGACCGTGCCGGCGCCCGTGATGGCGACGCGGCGCATCACCGCTGCTCGGCGACCAGCCGCTCCACGGCCCGGACGATCGCTCCGACCGACGAGATGTCGAAATCGCTGGAAGAGGGGTCATTGGCGTTGAAGGGCACGGCGATGTCGAACGCCTCCTCGATGGCGAAGATGCTCTCCACCACGCCCAGCGAGTCGATCCCCAGATCGGCCAGCGTCATGTCCTCGTGCACGTCGCCCGGATCGAGCAGCGCCTGCTCGGCGATGATGGCGATGACGCGCTGTCTCGTGTCCATCGACAGCCCCCCTCTCTGGTCCGGGTGGTCTAGCGGCGGTGCGTGGCCTTTGGAACCCCCGAGCCGAGGTCGCGCAGCACGCGCGGCAGGCGCCTCAAGGCCTTGTAGCTCTCCAGGAACTGGTCGATCCGGGTCGCGGGATAGCCCATCATCACGCGGCCGGCGGGCACGTTGGCCAGGATGCCGGTATTGGCGGTGATCACCGCATCGTCGCCGATGGTCAGGTTGTCGGCCACCCCGGCGCGGCCGCCCAGCACCACACGGTCCCCGATCACGCTCGACCCGGCCACCGCGGCCTGTCCGCAGAGCAGGCAATGCCGCCCGATCACGACGTTGTGCGCCACCTGCACCAGGTTGTCGATCTTGGTGCCCGAGCCGATGCGCGTGGCCCGGATCGTTCCGGCATCGACCGTCGAGCAGGCGCCGATCTCCACGTCGTCCCCGATCTCCACCCCGCCCAGCGAGTGGATGCGGTGCCAGGTCGGGTCCTCCGGCACCGGAACGGCCCCGCGGCCCAGCGTTTCCCGCGCCACCTCCACATGGGCGGGCGTGGCGGTCACGAACGAGAAGCCGTCCGATCCCACCACGGCATTGGGATGCAGGATGACCCGGTCGCCCATACGGACGTTGCGCTCGACGCGCGCCCCCGCATGGATCAGGCTGTCGCGCCCCAGAACGGCACCGGCCGCGATGCTGGCATGGGCCTCGATGCGCGTCCCGGCCCCGATCCGGGCCCCGGGGCCGATCACGGCCAGCGCCCCGACCGAGACATCCGCGCCCAGCACCGCCTCGGGATGGACGACGGCCGAAGGGTGGATTCCCGCCTCCGCCTCGCGCCGGTCCAGTGTCTGCGTGAGACGGGCCAGGGCCAGACGGCCGCGCGGTGCGAAGATCGCCGCGGCCAGTCCCAGGCCCTGCCAGTCGGCGTCCGGCCACAGCAGGGCGGCGCGCGCCCGGCCCCGCGCGATGTCCTCTCCCCAGCTCGGGGCGAGCGCCACGGCGAGGTCGTCCGGGCTTGCCGCAGCCGGTTCGGCCGCGCCGCGGACGGACAGCGACAGGTCGCCCTCCGCCCGGGTCCCGAGAGCCTCCGCGATCCGCGCGATGGTCAGCATGATCCGTCCTCCCTCCGGGGGAGGATTAGCCTTCCGCGGCGCCGGCCTCCACCCCTCGCTCCTCCAGCGCCTGCCACAGCCGCCCGTCGCGGCCATAGACGTCGCGCCGGAACTGCAATCCGCCCCGCACGTCGGTGAACGCCGTCCGGTACTCCAGGTGGACGGGAACCGGCTCCTCGAGGTTGACGCGCGTCTCCGCGCCGCTGCGCAGTCGCGTGGCGAAGAACTCCTCCGGGTTGTCGGTCTGCCGCGCAAGCAGGGCATGGGCGAAGCCGGCAGGGTCCTGAAGCCGGATGCAGCCGTTGCTGTAGGCCCGCTGCTCCCGGGCGAACAGGTCCTTGGCGGGCGTGTCGTGCAGATAGATGTTCCAAACGTTCGGGAACATGAACTTCACGGTTCCCAGCGCGTTGCTCGGACCCGGCGGCTGATGCATCGCATAGGGAAAGCTCGACGCCGAGTAGTTGGAGAAGTTGACCCGGGAGCGGTCGATCAGACGCCCCGAGGCATCCGTGATGCGCAGGTGGCTGACCGCGTTGCGGTTGCGCCGGAGCTGCGGAAGATAGTCGCGCACGATGATCGAGCGGGGGACGTACCAGCTCGGGTTGATCACCATGTATTCCATCATGTCCGAGAATTCCGGCGTCTGCATCGCCGGATCGAGCGCGCCGATCACCGCGCGGGTGCGGAACGTCACCGCGTCGTCATCGACGATCTCGGCGTGGAGGTCGGGCAGGTTGACCCAGATGTGCCGGCTGCCGCGGGGCGCGGCGTTCCACCGCTCGCGCTCCATCGCCACGAGGACCGCGCGCAGGCGTTCCTGCGGCGTGACCCCCATCTCGCGCAGCGTCCCCTCGCCCGCCACCCCGTCGGGGTTGAGCCCGTGGGCCTCCTGGAACCGGGCCACGGCATCCGCCAGAGTGGCGTCGTAGCGCGCACTGACGGTCGGCTCGAGCCGGCCCATGGCAATCAGACGGTCGCGCAGGCGCACGACCGGCTCGCCGGTCTGGCCCGGCTCGAGACGGCCGCTCCCGGGCGCCTCGCCCCAGCCGCCAGCGCGGATCGCCGCCTCCAGATCCAGCTTCGCCCGCATCAGCCGGGCGTACTCGGCCGAGGCCGGGGCGAGCGAGCGCAGAAAGCCCACCGGCTCCTCGAGCGGAAACACGGTGAGCAGCGTCAGGGGATCGGCCGCGAGCGGCTGGCGCTTGACATGCGGCTCCGCCTGGGAGGGCACAAGGACCCCGGAGCCGAGATCGCGGACGAGCCGCAGGAACGCTCGGCTCAGGTCCACCTCGGCCAGCCCCTGTTCGTAGGGGGTGCGGGCGGCGCGCAGGACGCGCAGAAGCGCCTCGGGATCGTGCCGCCGCCGCGGGAGACCGTGCGCCGGCGCATCCGTCATCGCGGCCAGCAGGGCGTTGCGCCGCGCGCGTTCGGCCTCGCCGGAACCGGCCCAGAGGCCGGCGAAGTCGCGCTCTCGGTAGAAGGCCGCCAGGACCTCGTCGCGCGACGCACCTTCCGCCACCCCCTGCCGGAACCCCGTGACCACGGACAGGGCAGAGGCAGAGGCAGCCGGAAGGGTGCTCGCCGCCGCGGCGGCGGACAGGACAGCCAGAAGCGAGCGGCGGGAAAACGTCGTCATCGGAACCTCGTCGCCATCGGAGCCCGCGCCACGATAGGCCCCCCTGTCCGCCACGACCACCGGGCAAGAGCCCGGCCCGCCGGCAGTGGCCGCAAAGCCACAGCCGCCAGCTCGACGAATCCGGCGAAAACCTGCGCGGAATCCGGCCGAGCTTAACCGTTTCTTGGGAACTCGCGGCGATACTCGACTTGGATGGTGGGGCGAGACATGCCATAGTCGGGTCACAATCGGGACAGAAACAACAAGAACTCCCCCGAAAATCAGGGGCTTGAACAAGAAGCGACGGGACAGGCGCAAGACATGACCAACGGTAATGACCCTCGGGGCATCTCTCGGCGCGCGCTCTTGGGCGTGTTTGCGGCAACGGCAGTGACGGCGGCTCCGACCTATTCCGCCGCGGCCGGGTTTCTTCGGGGCGCAGGGGACATCCGGCGGATCCGCATGTATTCCGGGCGCACGGGCGAACGCATCGACACGATCTACTGGATCGACGGGGAATACGTGGGCGAGGCGATCCGCGAGATCAGCCTGTTCATGCGCGACTGGCGCAACGGGCAGGCGGTCTCGATCGACACACGGGCCATCGACATCATGGCCGCGACGTACAACCTGCTCGAGGTGCGGGAGCCCTACATGCTCCTGTCGGGCTATCGCTCGCCCCAGACCAACGCCATGCTGCGGTCGCAATCGTCGGGGGTGGCGCGCAACTCGCTTCACATGCGGGGGCAGGCGGCCGACCTGCGGCTCGATTCCCGCTCCGTGAACCAGATCGCCCGCGCGGCTCTGGCCTGCCATGCCGGCGGCGTCGGCCGCTACAGCCGGTCGGGCTTCGTTCACATGGATTGCGGCGACGTCCGCGCCTGGGGCAGCTGACGCGAACGGCGACTCCGCCGGAGCCGCCGTTGCGCAAAAGGGAAAGGGCGCCGCAACGCGGCGCCCCGTGGTGCCGGATCAGGGCGTGGCCGGAGCCGCAGTGCCGTCAGCCGGCGCGGCCGTGCCATCGGCGGGAGCGGCAGTACCGTCGGCGGGTGCGACCGTGCCATCGGCGGGAGCCGCAGTGCCATCCGCGGGAGCCGCGGCGCCATCCGTGCCGGTGCCCGGCGCGGGAACGGCCTCGTCGGTGGCAGGCGCCTCGGCCCCGCCCGGCGCAGGCGCAGCGGCATCGACGCCGGTGCCGGTGGCCGGAGCGGCCGCGTCATCCGTGCCCATGCCTTCCTGCATGGTGATGATCGGCTCGCCGGTCTGGGTGAAGCGGATCTCGGGCTCGCCCGTCTGCTCGAAGCGGACCTGCGGCTCGGCCTGCTCCAGCGTGATGATCGGGTCCTGACGCGTCAGGTTGACCTGCGCATCCGTGCCTTCGCGCTGCACGGTGACCTGGGCCTCCTGGGGCTGAAGCTGCATCTCCTGCTGGGCAACCCCCTGGGCCTCGTCCACGTTGACGACCACCTGCGGTTCGGGCTGCTCGACGCGGATCGTGGGGGGCGCCTGGCGGACCTCGACGATCGGATCGGGGCTGGTGACGGACACCTGCGGATCGGGCATGCGCACGATGATCTCGGGCTGCGGCATCTCGATCGTCACGATCGGCTGGGGCACCTGAACCGTCACGATCGGCTGCGGTTGGCGCACCAGGATCTCGGGCTGACCCTGATTGACCGTCACCTCAGGGGTGGGCTGGATCACCGTCACCTCGGGCGGAGGCGCGGACACGCTGATGTTGGGCTGGGGCGTGACCACGGCGATCTCGGCCCCCACCTGTGCCTCGGCCGTCGCGGTGCCGGTCGCGGTCGTGTCGGCGACCGTCGCCGTCGCGGTGTCGGTCGTGGTGGCATCGGCCGGCGCGGCGGTGCCGACATCGGCCGTCTCGGGCGCGGGAGTGGTCGCATCGACCGTCCCGACCTCGGCCGTCGCGGCATCGGCCGGGGCAGCTGTGACGTCGTCGGCGACATCGGGCGTGTCGTCGGCGGTGTCCACCGTACCGACCTGCGCTGTCGTCGTGTCCGCGGTCGCGGGCGCGGCGTCGGTCGTCGCCGCATCCTGCGTCAGCGGCTGGGCTTCCGGCACCGGAACGGCGCCCGTGGCCTGCAGCTCGGCCAGCTCGGTCAGGGCCTGACCGTAGAGCTGGGCACAGGCCGTCTCGTCGCCCGCCTGGATCGTCTGGTTGGCCACCTCGATCCACTCGTCGCGCAGCAGTTCGGCCTGCTCCTGCTGGAAGGCCTGAAGGGCCTGGCAGGACTGGCCCTCGGCAGCGAGCGTCTCCGCCGTCTGCGCCAGGGCGGCAGGCACGAGGGCCACCGTCCCGAGCAGCCCCGCGATCAGGGGCGTCATCCGCTTGATGGTCATCTAGGCTTCCTTTCGATGCTGACAGGACTTGGCGGCCGTTGCGAGGCGCCGCCCGGCGCGTGTCGCCGCCGTTCCGAACCCGAAGCGGACAGAACCATGAAACCGGGCCGCCGGACCGACAGGATCGGCCCGGCACCGCTGCAGCCACCCGCGCCGAGTCCCCATGCGCCCGGCCGGATGGTGTGGGCGGCATGAAGCTCCATCGCAAGCTCCTCCAGCGGCTCGACGCGGAGCCCACCCTCTCGCGCGTCACCCCCCATGCGGGAGATGCCGCCCGTTCCGGGGGCAAGGCTGCCGTTCGGACACCGTGCCAACGGAGCACTGCCGCTTTTGTTCCGTCAGGCTGCACGCCTTCCGGCAGGGGGGTCGTCAGTAGCGGCGGGGCACGTAGAGTTCGGGCGGAAGGACCGCGCGCTCGTAGTCCGGGTTGTAGACCCGCTCGGGCAGCTCGATGGGCTCGTGCGGCACGTCCTCGTAGGGGATGAGCGACAGGAGATGCGCGATGCAGTTCAGACGGGCCCGCTTCTTGTCGTTGCCCTCGACGATGTACCAGGGCGCCTCGGGGATGTTGGTGCGGGCGAACATGTCCTCCTTGGCCTTCGTGTAATCCTCCCAGCGCACGCGGCTCTGCAGGTCCATGGGGCTCAGCTTCCACTGCTTGAGCGGGTCGTGGATGCGCATCAGGAAGCGGAACTGCTGCTCCTCGTCGGTGATGGAGAACCAGTACTTGACCAGGATGATGCCCGACCGCACCAGCATCCGCTCGAACTCGGGCACGTCGCGGAAGAACTCCTCGACCTGCGCCTCCGTGGCAAAGCCCATGACCCGCTCGACGCCGGCGCGGTTGTACCACGAGCGGTCGAACAGCACGATCTCGCCGCCCGCCGGCAGGTGGGGCACGTAGCGCTGGAAGTACCATTGCGTCCGCTCCCGGTCGGACGGGGCGGGAAGCGCGACGGTGCGCACCACCCTAGGATTGAGGCGCTGGGTGATGCGCTTGATGACACCGCCCTTGCCGGCGGCATCGCGTCCCTCGAACAGGATGACGACGCGGCGCTTGTGATACACGACCCAGTCCTGGAGACGGATCAGTTCGGCCTGCAGGCGCAGCAGCTCGCGCAGATACACCGCCCGCGGCAGCGGCTCGGGCCGCGGGCCGCGCCGCAGCCGCGCGATGCGCTGGCGCAGGGTCTCGTCGCCCAGCTCGAGCTCGATCTCCTCGCCCGCATCGTCGGAGAGTTCCTCGGCGAGCCACTCGCTCGCCGCCTCAAGGTCGTCTTCTTGCGTCATCTGGCCCTCCGCCTGACGGCCCGTGGCAAGCCATGCGAAGGTAACAGCGGCGTATCAGCTCCGCTCGTCCCGCGAAGGCGGAGCGACGCGGAGGACGAACCGCCGGCCGAGGCCATTGTCGAGGCTGAAGACCCCTCCGCGTCCCGGCGCCGCGTCGATCACCAGATGCGGCCGCCCCCATGCCTCGAACTGCGCGGCGGCCATGTAGAGGGGCACGTCGCCCAGCCACCCCACCAGGATGTCCCGGTCGCCGAGGACGAGTTCGCCCGCAGGATAGCACATCGGCGCCGAGCCGTCGCAGCAGCCGCCGGAGACATGAAGGACGACGCGTCCATGGGCGCCGGCGATCTCGGCCAGCAGCGACAGCGCCGCAGGCGTCGCGCTGACCTGTCCGGCCGGTCGATTGTCCATGCGGCACTCCTTCCGGCAGGGACGCGCAGAGCCCGCTCCGCGCGCCCCCGGGATCTCCCGTCTCAGAAGAAGCCGAGCTTCTTGGGGCTGTAGCTGACCAGCATGTTCTTGGTCTGCTGGTAGTGATCGAGCATCATCTTGTGCGTCTCGCGCCCGACGCCGGACTGCTTGTAGCCGCCGAAGGCCGCATGGGCGGGATAGGCGTGGTAGCAGTTGACCCAGACCCGGCCGGCCTCGATCCCGCGGCCGAAGCGGTAGCAGGTGTTGGCGTCGCGGCTCCAGACCCCGGCGCCCAGCCCGTAGAGCGTGTCGTTGGCGATGGAGAGCGCCTCGTCCTCGTCCCTGAACGTGGTGACGGAGACGACCGGGCCGAAGATCTCCTCCTGGAAGATGCGCATCTTGTTGTGCCCCCGGAAGATCGTGGGCTTGACGTAGAACCCGCCTTCCAGCTCCCCGCCCAGATGCGCCCGTTCGCCGCCCGTCAGCACCTCGGCGCCCTCCTGGCGGCCGATCTCCAGGTAGTTCAGGATCTTCTCCAGCTGTTCGGAGGAGGCCTGGGCGCCGATCATGGTGGCCGGGTCGAGGGGGTCGCCCTGCACGATGGCCTGCGTGCGGGCGATGGCCCGTTCCATGAACCGGTCGTAGATCGATTCGTGGATCAGCGCGCGCGACGGACAGGTGCAGACCTCGCCCTGGTTCAGGGCGAACATGACGAAGCCCTCGATGGCCTTGTCGAAGAAGTCGTCATCCTCCCGCGCCACGTCCGCGAAGAAGATGTTGGGAGACTTGCCACCCAGTTCGAGCGTGACCGGGATCAGGTTCTGGCTGGCATACTGCATGATGAGCCGGCCGGTGGTCGTCTCGCCCGTGAAGGCGATCTTGGCGATCCGGTTGGAAGAGGCGAGCGGCTTGCCGGCCTCGAGACCGAAGCCGTTGACGATGTTGACCACGCCGGGGGGCAGCAGGTCGCCGACCAGTTCGGCCCAGAGCATGATCGTAGCCGGCGTCTGCTCGGCCGGCTTGAGGACCACGCAATTGCCCGCCGCAAGCGCCGGGGCGAGCTTCCAGCAGGCCATCAGCAGCGGGAAGTTCCACGGGATGATCTGGCCCACCACGCCGAGCGGCTCGTGGAAGTGGTAGGCGATCGTCTCGTGGTCGATCTCGGAGATGGAGCCTTCCTGCGCGCGGATGCACCCGGCAAAGTAGCGGAAATGGTCGATGGCCAGAGGCAGGTCGGCGGCCTTCGTCTCGCGGATCGGCTTGCCGTTGTCCCAGGTCTCGGCCGTGGCGAGAAGCTCGAGGTTTTCCTCCATCACGTCGGCGATGCGGTTGAGGATGCGGGCGCGCTCGGCCGGCGGCGTCCGCCCCCAGGCGGCCTTGGCCGCATGGGCCGCGTCGAGAGCGGCCTCGATGTCGGCGCTGTCGGACCGGGCCACCTCGCACAGGACCTGCCCCGTCACGGGAGAGGTGTTCTCGAAGGTGCGCCCCGAGCGCGCCGGCACGAACTGGCCGCCGATGTAGTTGTCGTAGCGCGTCTTGAAGGGCGAGGACGCGATCCGGAAATGTTCCACCTTGTTCATGCTTTCCTCCCTGGCTCCCGCCGCGGGCGGGCCACGGGCCGCACGGTGCCACCGCGCCGGGCTCCGGTCAGCCGCGACATAGGTCGTAGGCCGGTGCGGGGGACGGGCTCCCGCGCCGAGCGGGGACAGCCGATCACGCGGCCGTTGTGGACCCTGCCGCACGTGCGGTGCTAGACTGGGACATGGTTGTGCGCCGCGTCCGGCTCATGGCCCCCGACGCCGCGGCAGGGCGGCTCCGTCCGATGAAAGATCGCGCCATGGAGAGTGTTGCCCTGATCGACCGGACCAGACGCCCGGCGGCCGGGCCGATGGGACCCGGGGGGAGTTCGCGGGGCGCCACGCGTCGCCGGGCGCCGGGGTGACGCCATGGACGCGGTACCGCCGGGGCTTCGCATCGCGGACGTCACCTTCCGCTACGGGGACCGTCTCGCGCTGGACGCCGTGTCCTTCGAGGTGGTGCAGGGGCGGTTCTGCGCCCTGCTCGGCCCGAACGGAGCGGGCAAGTCCACGCTGTTCGCGCTCCTGACGGGCCTTCTGGCCACGCGCGCAGGACGCATCTCGGTCCTCGGCCACGATGTCGCGCGCCAGCGCGCCCGCGCGCTGGGCCGGCTCGGTGTGGTGTTCCAGACGCCGACGCTGGACCTCGACATCAGCGTGGCCGCCAATCTGCGCTATGCCGCCGCGCTGCACGGCCTTTCGGGGCGACGGCGCGAGGACCGCATCGCCGCCATGCTCGACCGTCTGGGGCTGGCCGACCGCGCGGGCGACAAGGTGCGCGCCCTGAACGGCGGCCATCGCCGCCGGGCCGAGATCGCGCGGGCCCTGCTCCACGAACCGGCCGTCCTCCTGCTCGACGAACCCACGGTGGGTCTCGACCCGGCCACGCGCGCGGGGATCACGGACCATGTCCACGCGCTCGCCGCGCAGGAGGGCCTCACCGTCCTATGGGCCACGCACCTGACCGACGAGGTCCGCCCCGACGACGATCTCGTGATCCTCCATCGCGGCCGCGTCCTGCGGCATGCCTCGGCCGGAGCGGTCGCGCGCGGCGCCCCGCTCGAGCGGGTGTTCCTCGACCTGACGGCCGAAGCCGCATGAGCGTCGCTCCCGCCCTGCTGGCGCTGCGCGCTATCGTCTCGCGCGAGGCGATGCGCTTCATCGGGCAGAAGGGGCGCTTCGTCTCCGCCCTGGTGCGGCCGCTGGTCTGGCTTCTGGTATTCGCCGCGGGCTTTCGCGCCGCGCTGGGGCTGTCGATCACGCCGCCCTACCAGACCTACATCACCTACGAGACCTACATCGTCCCCGGCCTGTGCGGGATGATCCTGCTGTTCAACGGCATGCAATCCTCCCTCTCGCTCGTCTGGGACCGCGAGACGGGGTCGATGCGGCTCCTGCTGACGGCTCCGCTGCCGCGCTGGTGGCTGCTGCTGTCCAAGCTGCTCGCCGCCACGGCCGTCGGCATCATCCAGGTCTATGCCTTCCTGCTCATCGCCTGGCTGTGGGGTGTGCGGATGCCGCCCTGGGGCTATGTCGCGGCCCTCCCGGCGCTCGCCCTGGCCGGGCTGATGCTCGGGGCGCTGGGTCTCGCCCTCTCCTCGTTCATCCGGCAGCTCGAGAACTTCGCCGGGGTGATGAACTTCGTCATCTTCCCGATGTTCTTTCTTTCCTCGGCCCTCTATCCCCTCTGGCGGATGCGCGAGGCCGGGCCGCTCCTTCACGACATCTGCGCGGTCAACCCCTTCACCCATGCGGTCGAGCTGATCCGCTTCGCGCTCTACCTCCAGCCCAACCCGTCCGCCCTGCTGTGGACCGCGCTGGCGCTGGCCGCCTTCCTGGCCCTCGCACTCTGGGGCTACGATCCGGCGCGCACGCTGATGCGCCGCCGCATGGCCTGACCGCGCGGGGCCTGTCGCGTCTGCGACCTTGGTGGAGGATGACGGGATCGCACAGGCCTGTATCCTGCTCCCGCACCCTGCCGGAACGACGCCCGGAACGATGCCATGCCGCCCGACCCGCTGCCTGCCGCTCCGCCCTTTCCCATCGACGTGGCGCTCGTCGTGGACGACCATCCGCTGTTCTGCGACGCGCTCTCCATCACCCTGCGGGCCGCGGCGCGCATCCCCCGCGTGGAGACGGCAGACAGCCTCGCCGCGGCGCTCGAGCGGCTCGGACAGGGCGGGATCGGCCTCGTGGTGCTCGACCTCAACCTCCCGGATGTCAGCGGCCTCGACGGGCTGATCCGGCTTCGCCGGGTCGCCGGCGACGTTCCGGTGCTCGTGGTCTCCTCGCTCGCCGACGGACGGGTGGTGGCCGGTGCGATGCAGGCCGGAGCGGCGGGGTTCGTGCCCAAGCACAGCCAGCGCGACATGTTCCGTCGCGCGATCGAGGCCGTCGCTGAGGGGCGGACCTTCCTTCCCGAGGACATCGTCCTGCCCTCCGCCTCCACCCCCTGCGCGCCGGGGCGCGAGGATGCGATCCGGCGACTGCGCCAACTCACCCGACAGCAGGCGCGGATTCTCGAACTCATCTGCGAGGGCAGGCTCAACAAGCAGATCGCCTGGGAGCTGTCGATCGCCGATGCCACCGTCAAGGCCCATGTGACCGCGATCATGCGCAAGCTGGGGGTGCAGACGCGGACCCAGGCCGTCCTCATGGCGCGCGAGGTGAGCTTCGCCAGCCTCTTGCGGGAGGGCGGCGACGGCCACTAGGCTCGTGCGCGGCGCAGACCCGCAAGCCGGTCGCGCCGGAGGGAGGAGAGGATGGAGGCAGGGGGCGGCGCGTCCGCCGGGCGCTCCTCCGCGGGCATCCGCCGCGCCGAGGTGCGATGCGACGATCCCCGTGCCTTGGACCGTCTGGCCGAGGCGCTGGGCTCCGACCTCGCCCTGACCGCCCTCTTTGCCAGCCCCGAGGCGGACCTGCCCGCCGTCATGCAGCAGGCCGAGCACCGCTTCGCACCGGCGGTGGTGGTCGGCTGCACCACGGCGGGCGAGATCGGCACCGCCGGCTATGTCGACGGGATGATCGTGGCGGTCGGCCTGCCGCGCAGCCGGTTCGTCGCCCATGCCTTCGCCGTGCCGGATCTCGACCGTCTGGACGGAGAGACGCTGGTGGGCGACATGATCCGGGCCCGCACCGCCCTGATGGCCGAGGAGCCGCGCTGGCGCGGCGAATTCGCCTTCCTGATGGTGGACGGCCTGTCGGTGCGCGAGGACGAACTGGTGTCCGCCCTCGGCGCGGGACTGGGCCCGGTGCCCCTCTTCGGCGGGTCGGCCGGCGACGGCGTGCGCTTCGAGCGCACGCGCGTCGCGCTGGGCGCGCGGGTGATGGAGCATGCTGCGGTCCTCTGCCTGATCCGCACCGCCTGCGAGGTGCGGGTCTTCAGCCTCGACCACCTGCGGCCATCCGAGACGCGGATGGTCGTCACCGATGCCGACCCGTCCCGCCGCATCGTGCGCCGCATCAACGCCGAGCCGGCCGCGCAGGAATATGCCCGCGTGCTGGGCAAGGACCCCGCCCAGCTGTCGCCCTTCACCTTCGCCGCCCATCCGGTCGTCGTGCGGTTCGGAGGCACGCACCATGTGCGCGCCATCCAGCGCGTCCTGCCGGACGGCGACCTCGTGTTCTTCTCGGCCATCGACGAGGGGCTGGTCCTCACCCTGGCCGAACCCGAGAACATGGTCGCGCATCTGGCGCGCGAACTGGATCGCATCACCGGCGGGCGCGTCCCGGACGCGATCTGGGCCTGCGACTGCATCCTGCGCCGGATCGAGGCAGAAGAGCGCCAGCAACTCCGGGCCCTGTCGGACATCCTCGCCCGCCACCGCGTCGTGGGCTTCTCCACCTATGGCGAGCAGTTCAACAACATGCACGTGAACCAGACGATGACCGGCGTGGTGCTGTTCGCGCCCCCGGACGAGGACCTGCCATGATGCCCGTTGCCGCCCTTGTGGACCCGCGGGACCCGCCCGAACGGCAGATCGAGAAGCTGCGCCAGATCTGCGCCGCCCTGATGCGGCGGGTCGAGCGGGCCGATTCCGACCAGCGCGGCGCGGCCTACAGCCAGTTCCAGCGCGCCGTCCTGCTCGAGGACCAGGTGCGCGAGCGCACGCGCGACCTCGAGCGGGCGCTGGACCTTCTCAACGAATCGAACGCCCGCCTCGCCGCCGCCAACCGCGAGACGGAGCGCGCCCGGTCCGATCTCGCCGGCGCCATCGAGACGATCCAGGAGGGATTCGCCCTCTTCGACGCGGACGACCACCTCGTCCTGTGCAACTCGCGCTTCGCGATGAACCTGCCGGACCTGAAGGATGCGCTCCGTCCCGGTCTGGCATTCCGCGACTACGTCGCCCTGGTCAGCCGCAGCGCGCATCTGGACCTGCCGCCCGGCACCTCGCCCGAGGACTGGGCCCGCAGCCGGCTGGCCCGCCACGGCGAGCCGCACGTGATGCTCAACGTCCGCCTGCTCGGGGACCGCTGGATCCAGGTGAGCGAGCACCGGATGCCCACCGGGCAGACCGTGATCATGCAGACCGACGTGACGGACGTGATCCGGGCCGAGCGCGAGGAGCATGGCCGCCTTCTGGACGATCAGGCCCGGCTGATCCGTGCGACGCTGGAGCATATCGACCAGGGTGTGGGGATCGTCGGCCCGACCGGCCAGCTCGTGGGCTTCAACCGGCGTCTCGGGACCATGCTGGGCCTGCCGCTCAACCGCCTGCGTCCCGGTCTCGACTGCGAAGCCGTCTTCCGGCCCCTTCTGCGGGATGCCGCCTTCGACGGTCGCACCACCCCGGACGATCTTCTGGCCTGGGTCCGCGGCGGCAGCGGCCGACCGCCGCTGCGGTTTGCGCTGCGGCGCGGCGAGAACCAGTGGTTCGAGGTCTTTGCCGAGGAGATGCCCGATGGCGGCTTCGTCATCAGCCTGTCGGACGTCACGCGCGAGCGCGTCGCCGCCCGTGCGCTGGCCGAGGCCAACGAACTGCTCGAGGCCCGCGTCGCCTCGCGGACGCTGGAGCTGGAGGACGCCCTTGCCGCGGCGGAGCGCGCCAACGCCTCGCGCACCCGCTTCGTGGCGGCCGCCAGCCACGACCTCCTCCAGCCCCTTTCGGCCGCCAAGCTCTACCTGTCCTCGGTGGCCGAGGACCTCCCCGACCCCCTCCACCGCGAGATCGTGGGCAAGGCGCAGAACGCTCTGGCGAGCGTCCAGGCGATCATCGAGGCGCTGCTCGACATCTCCAAGCTCGAGTCGGGCCGCGCCGCCGCCGATATCGGGCCGGTCGAACTGGGGGACCTGCTCGCGCAGCTTCGCGACGAATTCGCACCCGCCGCCGCGCTCAAGGGTCTGCGGCTGACGGTGGTGCCCTCCTCGCTGCGCGTGCGCAGCGATCCGGGCTATCTGCGGCGCATCCTCCAGAACCTGATCGGCAACGCGGTGCGCTACACCGATCGGGGCCGCATCCTCGTCGGCGTGCGCCGCGGCGGCGCAACGGCACGGCTGGTGGTCAGCGATACCGGCCCCGGCATTCCCGAATCCGAACAGGACAACGTGTTCCGCGAGTTCCACCGCCTCGGGCGGCGGGCCTCCGCGTCCGAGGGGCTGGGCCTCGGCCTCGCGATCGTGGACCGGGCCTGCGCCATGCTCGGCCATCCGCTCGCCCTCGCCTCCGCACCCGGCCGTGGCACGACCTTCACCGTCACCGTCCCGCTCGACGGGGGGCTGCCGGATCTGCCTGCCAGCCTGGGGCGCGCACGAAGCGCCTCTCCGGCCGCCTGGCGGCACGACGGGCTCACCGCGCTGGTGGTCGAGGACGACATGGACATGCGCCGCGCCCTGACGCTGCTTCTGCGCAGCTGGGGCGTGCGCGTCATCGACGCGGCCTCCGCGGCCGAGGCGCTGCGCCTTCTGGATGCGGGGGCGCCGCCGCCGGACGTGCTGCTCATCGACTATCAGCTCGAGGATGGCCGCACGGGGCTCGAGGCGATCCGCGCGCTGCGCGACCGGCTGGGTCCCGTGCCGGCCCGTCTTGTCACCGCCGATCGCAGCCCGGCCCTGCGGCCGACGGCAGAGACGATGGACGTGGGCATCCTCGAGAAGCCGCTGGACCCCCTCCTGCTCCACGCCTTTCTGGGCACGGCGGGGCTGGGCGCCTGGAGGGCGGCTCCCCGGTGCTGACCGCGCGGCCCGTCAGTCGTGGTAGAGGGCCGACCGGCCGCCGTCGATCACGATCGTCTCGGCATTGATGAAGGGCGCCTCGTCCGAGGCCAGAAACACCGCCGTCATGGCGACTTCCTCGGGTCGGCCGATCCGCCCCGGCGGATGCAGCGCGCAGGCCCGCGCCCGCTCCGCCTCCGGGTCCGGGAAGCCTGCCCAGTAGTCGCGCGCGATCTGCGTCTCGATGTAGCCGGGCGCGATGGCATTCACCCGGATGCCCTCGGCTGCATATTCGATCCCCAGCGCGCGGGTCAGGCCGAGGAGGCCGTGCTTGGCCACCGGATAGGGGAAGGTGTGGGGGATGATCCGGAACGCATGGGTGCTCGCGATGTTGATGATCGCGCCCGCGCGCCGCGCGCGCATCGCGGGCAGCACGGCCTCTGCCATGGCCCAGGCGGATTCGAGATCGAGCGCCAGGCAGCGCCGCCATTCTTCCCGGGGCATCTCGTGCGGCCGGAAGAAGACGTTGGCGCCGGCATTGTTCACCAGGATGTCGATGCGTCCGAAGGACTCGAGCGTCCGCGCCGCCACGCGCTCCACATCGGCCTGCACGGTCACGTCCGTCCGCACGAACAACCCGCCCACCGACCCGGCCACGGCCGGCCCCGTCGCCTCGTTGCGCTCGGCCACGACAACCCGCGCGCCCTCGGCGGCGAAGGCCCTCGCGATCGCCTCGCCGATCCCCTGCCCGGCGCCCGTGACGATCGCCACCTTGTCGCGCAGCCGCCCCGCCACGGGCCCCGCGCCTCAGCGGCCGCCTTTGGATGCCCCTGTCGGGGCACCGCAGAACAGGTCGTAGAGAAGCCGGACGATCCGCTCCACCCGATCGTCGGCCAGGCGGTAGAGCACGACCCGTCCCTCGCGGCGCGCCTCGACCAGCCCCTCGTGGCGCAGCCGTGCGAGCTGCTGGGACACCGCCGGTTGCCGGGCGCCCAGCGCATCCTCGAGGTCGCTCACCGACCGCTCCCCGTCGGCGAGGCGGCAGAGGATCATCAGCCGCCCCTCGTGGGCCAGGCTCTTGAGGAAGGCCGCCGCCTCGGCCGCGTTGGCCGCCATGGCGTCCGGACTGGCCTCGACGCAGGAGGGCCTGTCCTGTCCGGGATCGTCGATCGCATGGAACGCCATGGCTGCCTCGCGGGTGGAGCGTGTCAGAAGCGGTCGAGCGGGATCTTGAGGTAGCGGTGTCCGTCGTCCTCGGGCTCGGGCAGGCGCCCGCCCCGCAGGTTCACCTGCAGCGCATGCAGCATCCGGTCCGGCAGCGGCAAGGTGGCATCCCGCGCTTCGCGCAGGCGCACGAACTCCTCCTCGGAGACGTCGCCCCCGATATGCTTGTTGCGTTCGCGCTGCTCCTTCACGGTGCTCTCCCAGGCGGGCTCGTCGCGGGAATCGGTGCCGTAATCATGGCCCACGAACAAGCGGGTGTCGTCCGGCAACTCCAGAAGCGCCTGCAACGAGCGGAAGAGCGTACGGGCGTCCCCGCCGGGGAAGTCCGCCCGCGTCGTGCCCGCATCGGGCTGCATGAAGGTGTCGTGCACGAAGGCCGCATCGCCCACGACATAGGTGATCGAGCCCAGCGTGTGCCCCGGCGAGAACATCACGCGGATCTCCAGATCGCCGAGCGGCAGCGTGTCGCCCTCCGACAGCAGCCGGTCGAAGTCGCGATCCACGTCGAAGGCATCGGGCAGGTTGTAGAACCGGCTCCACAGTTCGGCGATCTCCCGCACCTTGGCGCCGATGGCGGTCGGTGCGCCCGTCTGCTCCTTCAGCCAGGCTTGGGCCATCAGGTGGTCGGCATGGGGATGGGTGTCCAGGATCCAGACCAGCTCGGCTCCTTCCTCCTTCAGCCGCGCCAGCGCCCATTCCGCGCTGCGGGTGGAGGTTCGGGCATTGCGGTGATCGAAGTCCAGGACGGTGTCGATCAGCGCGGCCTTCTTGGTGGCCTCGTCGATGACGATGTACTGGATCGACCCCGTATCGGGCTCGTAGGCTCCGATCACCTTGGGGCTGCCGGGGCCGCGCGACGGGCTGGTCCGGTTCTTCATGACGGTTCTCCTCTGGTCATGGGAATGGGGGAATCGGCCTCCTGATCGGCACGCGCGCCGCTCAGGCTGCGGATGGCGTCGTAGTGGGACAGGAACACGCGCCCCGACAGGTGATCGAGCAGGCTGGACCGCCGCAGCCGGTCCATGACGGGCCCCTTCACCTCCGACAGGTGCAGCGTGATGCCGGCCAGTCCCAGACGGCGGTTGATCTCCTCCAGCGTCTCCAGGCCGCTGAAGTCGATCTCGTTGACGGCCGAGCACAGCAGCACGACATGCCGGATCGAAGAGCCCGCCACCCGCTCGAGCAGCCAGTCCTCCAGGAAGCGGGCATTGGCGAAGTAGAGGCTCTCGTCCACCCGGACCGACAGCACCTCGGGGTCGGTCTCGACCTCGTGCCGGCGGATGTTGCGGAAGTGCTGCGTCCCCGGCACCAGCCCGACCTCGGCGATGTGCGGCCGCGAGGTCTTGTAGAGATACAGGATCAGCGACAGGACGACTCCCGCCGTCACCCCGGTTTCCACACCCAGGCCGAGCGTGAGCACGATGGTGGAGGCGACGGCCGCGAAATCCGCGCGCGAGTAGCGCCAGGCCCGGCGCAGGATGCCGAAATCCACGAGGCTGAGGACGGCCACGATGATCGTGGCGGCCAGCGTCGCCTGCGGCAGATAGTGGATGAGCGGCGTCAGGGTCAGCGCGACCGCGAGCAGGCCCAGCGCCGTGAAGGCGCCGGCCGCCGGTGTCGCCGCCCCGGCATCGTGATTGACGACCGAGCGGGCGAACCCGCCCGTCACCGGCATGCCTCCGGTCATGGCCGCGCCGATATTGGCCGCGCCGAGGCCGACGAGTTCCTGATCGGGATCGATCCGCTCGCGCCGCCGGGCAGCCAGGGTCTGCGCGACCGAGACCGATTCGACAAAGCCGATCACGGCGATCAGGAAGGCCGGCAGCAGCAGCGCCCGCAGCAGGTCCGGCGTGAGCGGCGGCCAGGTCAGCGGCGGCAGCCCCCGCGGCACCTCGCCCACCACAGCGACGCCCTTCGCTTCGAGCCCGAGCCCCCAGGCCAGCAGCGTCGTCGCCACGACCGCCAGGACCGGCGCCGTCCGGGCGGCGATCTGCGCGGCGCGGGCAGGCACGCCCAGACGCTGGAGCAGCGGACTGACGCCCGAGCGGGTCCAGACGAGAAAGGCCAGCGCGCCGACCCCGACGGCGAGCGTCCAGAGGTTGGTCTCGCCCAGATGCCGCAGCAGCGAGCCCAGCAGCTCCGGGAGGGTCTCGCCGCCGCCCGGCACGCCGAGGATGTGGCGCACCTGACCGAGCGCGATCAGGAGGCCCGACGCGGTGATGAAGCCCGCAATGACCGGATGGGACAGGAAGTTGGCCAGAAAGCCCAGCCGCAGGATGCCCATGATCACGAGCATGAGCCCCGAAAGCAGCGCCAGGGTCAGCGCGACGGCGGTCGGGGGAAGTCCCGTCTGCGCGGCGACCGGCCCGACCGCGGCGGCCGTCATCAGCGCGATGACGGCGACCGGACCGACGGCCAGACTCCGGCTGGTGCCGAAGATGGCATAGAGGACGATCGGCAGCACCGAGGCATAGAGCCCCGTCTCCGGCGGCAGCCCCGCGAGCATGGCATAGGCCAGCGATTGCGGCACGAGCATGATCGTGACGATCACCGCCGCGAGCAGGTCGCTGCCCAGCGCCTGCCGGTCGTATTGCGCGCCCCACTGCAGGATCGGCAGGAAACGCGACAGGCGCCCGATGCGCGTCATGATGGCGTGCGCTCCGTTCCGTCGGGGCGTTGCGCCGCCATCGCGGCGAGCTTGCGCGCCCGCCCGCCGCTCCGGCAGAAGGCGAAGACGGGCCCCGGCATCTCCCGCAGCGCGGCGGCAAAGGCGCGGGCATCGTCCTCCGTCTCCGCGCCCGGCCGGACGGGGATGTGGCATGTGGCGATTCTGTGCCGGGCGGCCTCGGCCGCGATGGCCGCAAAGGGCGGCTGGCCCGGCTCCTCGCCGTCGGGCCGGTTGCAGATGATCGCGCGCACGCCCCGCGCGGCGAGGGCCGCCACCTCCTCCGGGGCGATCTGGCCGCCGAAGGTCAGGGTCTCAGGTCCGGTCCGTCCGGTCATGGACATGGTCTCCGCTCCGCATCTCCGAGGGGTCAGGGTCGGCCGTCAGGCCGTGCCCAGCCGCAGGCTGCTCAGCGCCAGCCGCCGCGCGACGATCATGCCGGCCAGCATCGCGCCCACAAAGGCGACCGCCGCCGTGCTGCCCGTGCCGAGGGCGACAAAGGCCGGACCCGGGCACAAGCCGACGAGGCCCCAGCCCAGTCCGAAGATCGCAGGGCCCACGATCACCGGCCATTCCACCCGGGTCTTGTGCGGCAGATGGAACTCCGTCGCCAGGACGGGCCGCGGGCGCCGCAGGACCAGGCGGTAGCCGATCGCCGTCACGATCACGGCCGCGCCGAGCACGAAGGCGAGGCTGGCATCCCACATGCCGGTGGCGATCCCGGCAAGATCGAGGAAGTTGAGCACCTTGGCCGGGTCCGACATGCCGGCCACGATCAGGCCGAGGCCGAACAGAAGGCCGATTCCGAACTGCAGGACGATCCGCATCCCTTTCTCCTCAGATCAGGTGGCGCGACACGAAGACGGTCAGCACCGCCACGGCCATGAAGGTGCCCACGGCGACAAAGGACCGGACGGAGAGGCGCGACAGACCGCAGACCCCGTGGCCCGAGGTGCAGCCCGCGCCCCAGACGGAGCCGAACCCGACAAGAAGCCCGCCGATGACCACCGTCAGCGGCGCGGCCTCCACCCGCACGGGCGGCCAGGACCCCGTCGTCGCCAGCACCAGCGCCGGCGAGACGATCAGGCCCAGGACGAAGGCCACCCGCCCCAGGCTCTCGTCGTCCAGATAGGGCGGGAACATCCGCACCGCGATTCCGCTGATGCCGGCGATCCGGCCGAACAGTGCCATCAGCAGCACCGAGGCCAGGCCGATCATGGCTCCGCCGATCAGGGCATTCAAAGGGGTGAACTCGGTCGGTATCAACGGCATGCTCCTTCTTTCCGGGCGTTCCCAGCGCGACGTGATGTATCTATATAGGAATGTTTGAATGTGTCAAGGGCGGATCTGCCCCGCCGCCGCAGCGCTCATCCGTCGTGCCGTGCCAGCCATTCCGCGATGATCGCCCGGTGACGCGCGCCGTCATAGCTGGGGAAATGGCCCCCATGGACGACCCGGACCGGCAGCGTGAGCAGCCGCTCCATCGACCGCCGGTAATCCCGCGCATCCGCGTGATAGGTGTCCTCGATCAGGGGGCCGTCATAGACGATGTCGCCCGAGAACAGGATGCCGGTCTCCGCCTCCCACAGCGCGATGCCTCCCGGCGAATGGCCCGGCGTATGGATCACCTCCAGCCGCCGGTCGCCCAGATCGAGCACATCCCCGTCCGCCAGAAGGCGCGTGGCCGGCGCGCCGCGGACGGCATAGGTCTCCGACCGGTAGGGCTCGGGCGGAAGCCGCTCGAAGATCTCGTCCGTCACATAGGGATCGGCGAGCGTCGCCGCCCGCGTGGGCGCGGCCAGGATGGCAGCTTCGGCGGGGTGCACGGCCCGGTCCTCGAACTCGTGATGCGCGCCGATATGGTCGAAATGAGTGTGCGAGGCCACCGCCGTCAGCGGCCTCTCGGTCACGAGCGACACCCACCGCCGCAGCGGCACCACCCCCATGCCGCTGTCGATCAGCAGGTCGCGGTCGCGCCCGCGCACATGCCACATGTTGCAGCGGAAGAAGGGCCTGATCCACGGCTCCTCGATCAGGGTCACCCCGTCGCCCCGGCTCTCCAGCCGGTACCATTCCTCGGGCCGCGCCCGCATCAGGCCGCCTCCGCCGCGGCGGGGAACACGGTGACCTCCGCCGGATCGACCGACAGGCGCAACCGCTCGCCCGGCGCCGCATGGGGCGGAAGCTGCGCCACCAGCCGCAGGTCCGGTGCGCGCTCGGGCACCAGATGGACCCGCCAGTGCGTGCCCAGGAAGGCGGCGCCGTCGAGCCGCGCCTCGCCCAGATCGCAGGGGCCGCCGCGCCCCAGCGCCTCGGGCCGCAGGCACAGGACCGCCTCGCCCTCGCCCGGGGGCGCCACCGGAAGGGTGCCCAGCGGCGTCTGCACGGCCCCGCCCGCAGCCCGCGCGGGAACGCGGTTCATCTCGCCCATGAAGCCTGCCGCGAACAGGGTCCGGGGGCGGCGATAGATGCGATCCGGCGTGCCCTCGTCCTCGATCCGGCCGGCCCGCATCACCACGATGCGGTCGGCGATCGCCATGGCCTCCTCCTGATCGTGGGTCACATGGACGAAGGTGGTCCCCACCCGCCGCTGGATCGCCTTCAGCTCGTCCTGCATGGCCCGCCGGAGCTTGAGGTCCAGCGCGCCCAGGGGCTCGTCGAGCAGCAGCACGTCCGGCTCCACCGCCAGCGCGCGGGCCAGCGCCACCCGCTGGCGCTGGCCGCCCGAGACTTCGTGCGGCCGCTTGGCGCCCGCATGTTCCAGCCCCACCAGGGCGAGCTGCCGGTCCGCCCGTGCGTGCCGCTCCGCCCGGCCCATGCCGGCCATGCGCAGGCCGAAGGCGACGTTGTCGCGCAGGGTCATGTGCGGAAAGAGGGCATAATCCTGAAAGACGGTCGTGGTCGGCCGCCGCGCCGGGGGCAGACGCGTCACGTCGCGCCCGCCGATCAGCACCCGGCCTTCCGCGGGACTCGCAAACCCGCCCAGGATCGACAGGAGCGTGGTCTTGCCGCAGCCCGACGGGCCCAGAAGGACCACATACTCCCCTGCCCCGATCTCGAGCGAGACGCCGTGCAGGACGGTCTGCGGGCCGTAGCGATGGACCACCCTCTCGATCGTCACCGATGCCGTCACCGTCGCCTCCGCGCAAGGACTAGGATCTCCAGAAGCACCACCACCGCCACCGAGACCAGGAAGACGAGGCTCCCGGCCGCGTTCAGCCGTGGCGAGAGGCCCGAACGCAGCAGGCTCCAGATCTCCACCGGCAGCGTGACCTCGAACCGGGTGAGCAGAAAGGCGATGATGAACTCGTCCCAGGAGAGGGTGGCCGACAGGAAGAAGGCCGCCGCCAAGGGCGCAGCCAGCATGGGCAGCGTGACGAGGCCGATCACCTGCGCCTCCGAGGCACCCAGATCGCGCGCCGCACGCTCGGCGCTGCGCTGCTGGTCGCCCATCGCCGCGTAGAGGATGGCAAAGCAGAGCGGCAGGTTGATGACCACATGCCCGATCCCGGCCGTCCAGAGCGACAGCGGCAGGCCCAGGCGGTTGACCAGCAGCAGAAGCCCCAGCCCCACGATCAGGGTGGAGACCGCGATCGGCGCGATGAGCACCGCACGGATCAGCGCGGACCCCGGAAGGGCATGGCGGGCGAGGCCGTAGGCGGCGAGAAAGCCCAGCGCGCAGGCCACCAGGGACGAGCCCGCCGCAACGGCCACCGAATGGCCCAGCGCCGCCATCAGCCGCCGGTCTCCCAGGACATCGGCATACCAGCGCAGCGAGAAGCCCTGAAAGGGCGGCACCGGCAGCCGGCCGTCCTGGAACGAGAACAGCACGAGCGCGCCAACGGGCAGCAGGATGAAGGCGTAGAGCAGCGCCAGATAGAGCCAGGACAGCGCGCGCATCACACCCGGTCGATCCTCAGCCAGCGCGACGAGAGAAGATAGGCCAGCGCGACGAGCCCCATCAGCACCAGCGCGAGCGCCGAGGCGAGCGGGAAGTCCGCCCGCCGGCCAAGCTGGACCATGATGACCTGCGGCAGGGTCAGTTCGTTGTTGCCGCCCAGGATCTGCGGCGTGACGTAATCCCCGATGCAGAGGACAAAGGTGAGAAACGCCCCCGTCACGATGCCGGGCAGCGTCAGCGGCAGGATGACATGGACAAAGGTCCGCAGCCGCGACGCCCCCAGATCGGCCGCCGCCCGCGCATAGTTCGGAGGCAGTTGCCGCAGGCTGGCATAGATCGTCAGCGTCAGCAGCATCGTGAAGAAGTGGACGAACCCCGTCACCGTCGCCAGGCGTGTGTTGGCGAGCGTCACGGGCTCCTGCACGATCCCGAGCCCCAGCAGCGCCTGATTGACGATGCCCTGCCGCGACAGGACCAGAAGCCACGAATAGGATCGCACCACATAGGAGGTCCAGAACGGCAGCAGCGCCAGAAGGAGCGCGAGGCGTTGCCAGCGTTCGGGCACGCGGAACGCGATGATCGCGGCCAGCGGATAGGCCAGCAGGACCGAGATCACCGTGACCGTCAGCGTGATCTCGAGCGAGACGACCACCGCGCGCGCGATGTGCGGCTGGGCGAGCTGCGCGTAGTTGTCCCAGTGAACGCCCCAGATCAGTTCTCGCCCGTCCAGCCGCGCCAGACTCATCGCCGCCATGACGGCGAAGGGCACGACGAAGAAGGCCGTCGTCCAGAGCAGGGCCGGGGCGACCAAGCCCCAGCCCCTCGCGCGGTCGCTCATCGCTGGAGCATCTCGAGCCAGAGGTCCTGCATGGCCGCATCCAGCGCGGCATCCGGCGCCGGGTAGAGCTGCGCGCGCGCCAGATAGCCGTCCTGCTCGTCCCAGCGCAGCGCCGCGCGCTGCTCCTCGGTCAGATGCTCGCCCGCCATGCGGTTGGCGGGCATCCCCCAGTAGCAGGACGACGTGGCCAGCCGCGCCTGCCCCTCGGGACTGACCACGTACCGGACGAATTCCAGCGCCGCCTCGGGATTGCGGCTGTCGGCCAGCACGCCAATGCTCTGGGTCCAGAGCACGGCCCCCTCGTCGGGAATCGTCCAGGTCAGTTCCGGCTGCTCGGCCGACAGCGCGGCCGTCAGCCATTCGCCCCCGCCCACCACCACGTCCACCTCGCCCGTGGCCAGCGCCGTCTGCGAGGCGACCACCTCGCCCACGCTGGCCGACTGTTCGCGCAGCGCGAACAGCACCTCGCGGATCGCGGGCAGGTCGTCCGCGGTCAGCGTCTGGGTGTCGAGCCCCAGATGCACCGCCGCCAGCCCGATCACGGGCAGGTAATAGTCGTAGATCGCGATGCGCCCCCGGTATTCCTCGTCCAGCAGCGCGCCCAGACCCGCCTGCATGTCGGCCGGATCGACGCGGGCCGCGTTGAACGACAGGGTGTTGTAGCCCCATTTCTCCGTCACGGCATAGGTGACGCCGTCGCGCGTCGTGCTGGCCTCCATCACCACTTCGGGGAAGAAGTCGCCGACGGGCAGATCCCCTTCCGGCAGGGGCGCCATGAGCCCGGCCTCCACCACGCGCGGCACGTCGATCCCGTCGATCACCAGCACGTCCCAGTCGCCCGGCCGCGACTGCTCGAGCAGCGCCAGAGCCGCCCCCGTGCCCTCGTATTCGCGCAGGTTGACGCGGATGCCCGTCGCCTCCTCGAACGGGGCGAGGAACTCGGGATCGGTATGGTCGCACCAGACCAGCGCATTGATCGTCTGGGCCGAGGCCGGAGCCGCCGCCAGGGCGAGGATGGCGGCCGAGGCGCGAAGCATCGTCATTGCGGAAAACCCCCTGTCGTCTGTGGCAAGGCGCCGTTTGACTCCAGAAGCTGAATAGGTTCAGATTTGAAGTCAACGCCAAAAAACCCGGAGGACATGCCCTGACCGGCCTGCGCGAGCGCCAGAAGGCGGACCGCCACCGCCGCATCCTGTCGGCCGCGGTCGCCCGCTTCCGGCGCGACGGGTTCCACGCCGCCCGGATGGAGGATCTCGCCGGCGACGCCGAGGTGTCGGTCGGCACGCTCTACAACTACTACGGCACCAAGGGCGATCTGCTCATGGCCACCGTCGCCATGGAGGTGGAGGAGGTCCTTGCCCGCGGCGAGGCGGTGATCGCCGATCCGCCCGATTCGGCCGAGGAGGCGCTGCTGCGCCTGACATGGACCTATTACGACCATTCGCTCGAATGGCTGTCCAAGGAGATGTGGCGCGCCGCCATCGCGCTGTCGGTGCAGGAACCGCATACCCCGAACGGCCGCCGCTACGCGGAACTGGACGCGCGGCTGGCCGGACAGGTGGGCCGCCTGCTCGCCCGCTTGCAGGAGCGCGGCCGCCTTCACCCTGCCCTGCCCCCCGCGGTCGTGGGGCAGGTGCTGTTCAACAACCTCAACGCCATGTTCATCGACTTCGTGCGCGACGACGCGATGGACCTCGACACGCTGAAGGCCCGCGTGGCCCGGCAGACCCGGCCCCTCGCCCGGATGATGGAGACCGTCCGATGACCTGCTTCAACCAGCCGCTCGGCGGCAACGACATGCCCCGCTTCGGCGGCCCCGCCACCTTCATGCGCCTGCCCGCCCAGGCGACGGCGGAGGGTCTCGATGCCTGCTTCGTGGGCATTCCCATGGACATCGGCACCTCCAACCGCCCCGGCACCCGTCTGGGGCCCCGCGCCATCCGGGACGAATCGCGCATGATCCGGCCCTTCAACATGGCCACCGGCGCCGCGCCCTTCGAACATCTCCAGGTGGCCGACATCGGCGACGTCGCCATCAACACCTTCGACCTCAAGAAAAGCTGCGAGATCATCACCGCCGCCTTCGCGGAGATCCTGTCGCACCGGGCGATCCCGCTGACCATGGGGGGCGACCACACGCTCACCTGGCCGGTGCTCCGCGCCATCCGCGACCGGCACGGCCCCGTCGCCCTTGTCCATGTGGACGCCCATGCCGACATCAACGACACGATGTTCGGCGAGCGCGAGGCCCACGGCACCCCCTTCCGCCGCGCCTGGGAGGACGGCTGCCTGCTGAACGACCGCGTGGTGCAGATCGGCCTGCGCGGGTCTGGCTACGCGCCCGGCGACTTCGCCTGGGGGCGCGAGCGGGGCTGGAGCGTCGTGACGGCCGAGGAGATCGCGGGCCGCGACCTCCGCCGCCTCATGGAACAGGTGCGCGCGCTGATCGGCGACGCGCCCTGCTACCTCTCCTTCGACATCGACAGCCTTTCCCCCGGCCTCGCCCCCGGCACCGGCACGCAGGAGATCGGCGGACTCGCGGACTGGCAGGCGCTCCAGATCGTGCGCGGGCTCGCGGGCGTGAACCTCGTGGGATGCGACCTCGTGGAGGTGTCGCCCCCCTTCGACACGACGGGGACGACCGCGCTGACGGCTGCCAACCTCCTCTACGAGATGCTCTGCATCCTGCCCGGCGTGCCGCAGAACCCCCCTGCCCCGCTTCACGACTTCGATCTGGGCTGAGGGGTCGTTTACCGCATCTTAAGGATTGTGTGGCATGAAGGGACCAGCGGCGCCGAATCGGGCCGCCCGGCGGGATGGGCTCCGCCGGCTCAATAGCAGATGGATGTGGTCGCCACGGGGACCAGGGACCACACGGCCGCCACCAGGGCCACCACGGCCAGCGTGACGCTGACGAAGCGCATCGTCGGCTCGGGCGACGCCCAGCGCTCGGCCCTCAGCATGGCCAGCATCGCGACCTGCACCGCGATGACCAGCAGCCAGGCCCCGACCAGCGCCATGCGCGCCACGGTCAGGCCCTCCACCTCCGCCTCGAACCAGTGGCGCGAGCAGATGAAGCCCTGAAGCCCGTAGACCGCGCTGAACGCCGCGAGCCAGAACGTCATGGGGACGGAGATGCGCAGGATCTCGGTCATGCGAACGCTCCCGGCAACCAGGCCGCACCCAGCCCGATGGCGGCCACGACCAGCAGATAATCGGCCCAGATCTGGCCGACCCGGACGGGCCCCCGCCGGCGCGGCCCCAGAAAGCCCAGCCAGCCGCGGGCTGCCAGAAACAGCGCCATCAGGACCGCCAGCGCGGCATGGAGCAGGACATAGCCCGCGATGACCCACAGGGTGGCATCATAGGCATGCGCCGTGAAGTCGGGCCGCGCCACCATGACCGAGATGGCCGCCGCACCCACCGCGCCCGCCCCCAGCGCCGCCAGGATCAGCCAGCCGATGGCCGACCCTCCCTGTTCCAGGGCCCGGGCCGCCAGCCGGAACGCGGCCACGGCCACGAGCCCCCCGACCGCGGCCAGCACGGCGGCGACGGGATCGGGCGCCAGATAGGAGGGCGGCGGCCAGTTGGGCGCGACGGTCCACAGGAAGGCATAGCCGAACAGGAGCGAGCCGAACAGCGTCGCATCGGCCAGGAGCAGGAACACCGATCCCCACCAGCCCGGCGGGTCCTCCGCTTCCTCCGCCGGAATGAGCGAGACCCCCCGCCCCACATCCATCGGCCCGCGATCCCGGTCCGCGCCCGTGGTCCAGACCCACCGCACCCCGAGCGCCACGATACCCAGGATCGAGAGCGGGATCAGCCAGTAGGCTTTGAGCAGCATCCCGAGGAAGATGCCCCCGGTCACCGCCGACAGCGCAAAGGGCAGCGCCGAGTTGTCCGGAAAGGTCACCAGATAGGCGGGCCGCCCCGACGCCGTCTCGACGCACAGCGTCTCCCGTCTTCCTCGCGACGGATCGCCCAGGAAGCCCTCGCCCTTGGCGAGTCCGACGCCGAGCCTCGGCTCCTTCAGAAGCGGGTCACGCTCCGAGACGGAGGGCAGGCTGGCAAAGGTATAGGCCGGCGGCGGCGTGGGCATCGCCCATTCGAGCGTCCCGGCTCCCCAGGGATTGCGGACCCCGCGCGTGGCCACCACCGCGTTCACGATGATGTCCACCAGGACCAGGCCGAAGCCGATCGTCGCCACGAACCCGCCGATGGAGGAGATGAGGTTGACGAGCTCCCAGCCCTGCCCCGAGTCGAAGGTATAGATCCGCCGCCGCATTCCCAGCAGGCCGACCCAGTGCAGGGCGAGGAACGTGACGTGGAAGCCCAGGAAGATCAGCCAGAACGCCGCCTCGCCCAGCTTGAAGAAGCGCTTGCGACCCGTCACGTGCGGCAGCCAGTAGTAGAGCGCGGCCATCATCGGGAACACGAAGCCCCCGACCAGCACGTAGTGCAGATGCGCCACGATGAAGTAGGTGTCATGGACCTGCGCATCGAACGGCACGATCGCGACCATCACCCCGGTCAGCCCGCCGATGACGAAGGTGACGAAGAAGCCCAGGATCCACAGCATCGGCAGCCGCAACTGGGGCTGGCCCTTCCACAGGGTTCCGATCCAGGCGAAGACCTGCACCGCCGTGGGCACCGCCACCAGCGTGGAGGCCGCCGAGAAGAAGGCCACGCCCATGTGCGGGATGCCGGTGACGTACATGTGGTGCACCCAGAGCCCGAAGCTCAGCACCCCCAGCGCGATCGCCGCCGCGACAACCCAGCCGTAGCCGAGCAGCGTCGTGCGTGCCATGACCGGCAGGATGGTGGAGATGACGCCCGCAGCCGGAAGGAAGATGATGTAGACCTCGGGATGCCCGAACAGCCAGAACAGGTGCTGCCAGAGCAGCGAATCGCCACCGTGCTCCACTTGGAAGAACGGCATCCCGAACGCCCGCTCGAGTTCCAAGAGGATCGAGCCGAGGATGAGCGGCGGAAACCCGGTCAGGATCATCACCACGGTGACGAGCAGATACCAGGCCAGGACCGGCATCCGGGTCAGCGACATGCCGGGCGCCCGGTAGCGCAGCACGGTGACGGTGATCTCCACGGCGGCCGCGATCGCCGAGATCTCGACGAAGGTGATCCCGAGCAGCCAGAAGTCCGAGTTGATGCCGGGCTGGCCCAGCGTGGAGGAGAGCGGCGGATAGAGGAACCATCCGCTGTCCGGCGCGATCCCCACCAGCAGCGAGAAGAGCAGCATCGAGCCGCCGAAGACATAGCACCAGTAGCCGAAGGCGGTGAGCCGGGGATAGGCCAGGTCGCGCGTCCCCAGGAGCTTGGGCAGCAGGTAGATCGCCACGCCCTCGATCAGCGGGATGGCGAACAGGAACATCATGATCGTGCCATGCATGGTGAAGATCTGGTTGTAGATCTCCGGCCCCACGAAGGCCGAGCGCGGCGTGGCGAGCTGCGCCCGGATCAGCATGGCGAGGATGCCGCCCACCAGGAAGAAGAACACCGACGTCACGATGAACATCCGGCCGACATCGTTGTGGTTCACGGTCGTGAACCAGCCCCGGAAGCCGGGGTCGGACGCCCAGATGCGGGACAGCGCCCGGTGGCGGCGCAGCGCGTTCATTCGTCCATCCCCTCGCCGTTCAGGAATGCCGTCCAGTCAGCGGCCGGATGGGCGACGACCAGGAAGCGGCGATTGCGATAGCCGGGCCCGCTGAACTCCGAACTCACGCCGTGATACTCGCCCGGCTCGTCGGCCTCGATCCGCAGCACGTTGACGTGCCCCGGAATGGCGTCCAGCTTGCCGGCAAGCCTCGGCACCCAGAAGGCGTGAATCACGTCCGTGGTGGTGATCTCGACATCCACGGGGCGGCCTGCCGGGATATGGAGGACGTTCCACGTCTCGCGGCCGGGGGCGTCGGCATAGGTGAACCGCCAGGTCCACTGGCTCGCCTCGGCGCCGACGGTCACCAGATCGGGATGGGGCTTGGGCGCAAGCCTCTCGCCCACGACAAGACCATAGGCCAGAAGGGCCGCAAGGACCGTCAGCGGAAAGGCAAGACCAAGCCCCATGATCCAGAGGCGCTCCCGTCCCGAATCATGGGCAGGGCCTATCGGAGCACTCCGCTGCCGGAAGGCGGCCGCCAGAAGGATCATGACGAACAGGAAGATCAGCGTGGAGCCGACCAGGAGGACCCACCACATGACGGCCACCACCGCCGCGGCCGGACCGGCGGGATGCACGGTGCTCAGCGTGTCCACGCAACCGGCCAGGACGACCGGCGTTATCCCCAGCAGGACAAGGAGGCGAACCCGATGCCGCAGCAGATGGTGCAGGAGCAGGACGAGACCCTGATCGACCCGATCAGCGAAGACCCCGCCCGCGAGGACACGGAGTCCAAGGTGGCGATCTGGGGGCACCCGATCCATGCCATGAGCGTGGCCTTTCCCGTGGCACTGACCTTCTGCGTCTTCGGTGCCGATGCGCTCTACTGGTGGACCGGCGATCCGTTCTGGGCGCGCGCTGGCGTATGGGCGGCGGGCACGGCCTTCCTGTTCGGTCTGGCCGCAGGCGTGTCCGGCACGGTCGAGCTGCTCTGGGTGCCCGGCATCCGTGCCCATGCCGCCTCCTGGACGCACTTCGCCATTGCGGTCGTTCTGCTGGCCGTGCTCGGTCTCAACTGGGGCTGGCGGCTGGGCGGCTACGAGACCGCGGTCCTGCCCTGGGGCATCCTGATCTCGGCCTTCAGCGTGATCATGGTCATCGCGACGGGATGGCATGGCGGCAAGCTCGTCTTCGACTATCGCCTGGGGACATCGAAGGGCAGTGCCTGACCCCTCGGCTCCGACAGCCAGGCCGGCATCGGCACGTCCTCGATCACCGGCTTGGCCAGGACAAAGAACAGGATGCCGATGATCGGCACCATGAGGATGAAGGACGGCAGCACCGGAGATGGCGGCTCGTGCCGCCCCTTCACCTCGGCCACGTGAACGAGGATGTAGCCCACCCAGGTGTGGAACGCGACCAGCCCCGCCACGAAGATCAGCTTGCCGAACATCCAGAGCGTGTAGAGTTCCCGCAGGAAGATCAGGGCGATGCCGGAGACCACCGCCACCGCCGCCGCCGGCGTGATGGCGAGCGTGTAGCCGTAATGGGTGGCGCGCCGGATCCGCGAATAGTCGGCCTGTCCGATGGCCGGGTCGTGCCGCGCCAGCATGAAGGGCAGCGCGAACAGTCCGCCGACCCAGACCGCCAGGGAGGCGATGTGGATGGCCTTGAAATGCGGAATGAGGGCGACGAGCCATTCCCCCAGCGTTGTCAGCATGCCGAACGCGCCTCCAGCTCCTGCCAGCGGTGACGGACGGCCAAGCCCCCGAAGACGGCGAGGGGAATGCCGGCGGGCATCCACATGAGCAGGCCGCCGAGCTGCTGATCGGCGAGCGGCGAGAGGCCCCACATCAGGGGTGCGCTGACGTGGACCTCGTACAGGGCCTGCGGAGCGAAGGTCAGCACGGCGCCGAGCATCCCCATCTGAACAAAGGTTCCCGGGATCAGCAGCAGCGAGGAGCCTGAACCGGAGGCCAGCAGCGCCCGCCACATCAGCACCGAGGGGACGAGCAGCGTGAGCTGCATCGCCCAGTAGGCCGCCACGTTGGACAGGGCGAGGTCGTAGGCGGCGGGCCAGTGCCACAGCCAGAGCGCGGTTGCCGACACCACGAACCATGGCGAGGCGGACGCAGGACCCCTTGCCGGTCTGGCTAGCGCGATCAACGGCGCCGCGACCGCGATCAGGAGCACGTGATGAACCACACGGGCCGAGAACAGGGCCGAGGACAGCGCGCAGAGCGGCGAGACAAAGGCCACGAGGAGCACGGCGATGGCCGCCACACCCGACCGGGACCGGCCGATCCACCAGGCCAAGAGAGCCAGCCCGACGAGAAGCACGGGATCAAGGTTCCATCGCAGCCAGATCCCCGCCGGATCAGGTGCGGGGCCGCAATAGATGCGATCGAGGAAATCGCCCACCGGTCCACCTCCGTCCCGCCGCTCTCCCGCGGCTTCTCGGGTCGAAGTCTAGTGCTTCTTCTCCAGACCGCCACCTCCTGCGCGGCTCCTCCGTCCTTTCTGCTGCCAGGCGTGGCACGAAACCGCGATCGCGCCGCGCGTTGCGGGGGCTCAGCGGCCGTCCTGCCGCGGGATGATGGCGCCGGGATGCATGACGATCCGGCGTGCCAGATCGTGGCCGGCCGTTGCGGCCTCGGGCACCGTGCGGCCGAGAAGGCGGGCAGCGAGATAGCCCGCGTTGAAGCCGTCCCCCGCGGCAGTCGTGTCCACCACCCGCTCGGCGGCCGGCCACTCCCCCGGCGGCAGCGCGCACCCGTCCCAGAGGATCGGGCCCCGCCCGCCGTCCTTGAGCGCCACCTCGCTTACGCCGCACCGCGACAGGCGCGCGAAGAGGTCCGGCGGTTCCTCCCCCGGATGCAGCCGGGCCTCGTCGTCGCGCGACGGCAGGGCGATGCCGGCGACGGCCCAAGCGGCGGCGAAGGCGGCACGGGCGGCCTCGCGGCTGTCCCACAGATGGGGGCGGTAGTTGCTGTCGAAGGCGACCCGCCCGCCGGCCGCCCGGATCTCCGCGCACCAGCGCAGGAGCCGCGTCCGGGCCGGGGCGGGCAGGATCGCCAGCGTGATCCCGGAGAAATAGACGAGATCGAACCGCCCCGCCCGATCCAGATCGAGGCCACCCGGCTCCAGCATGGCCCGCGCCGCCGATTCGCTGCGCCAGTAGTGGAAGCTGCGTTCCCCGCGCTCGTCGAGGCTGATCGCGTAGATGCCCGGCAGCCGCCTGTCCAGCCGGGCGAGCAGGGATGCGTCCAGCCCCTCCTCCTCCATGACATGCTCCATGTGGCGGGAGAAAGGATCCCGACCCACGGCCGAGAGAAACGCCACCTCCGCCCGGTCGCCCAGAAGGCGCTTGAGATACACGGCCGTGTTGAACACGTCCCCCGCCACGCCGAGCCTGATCGTTCCGGCGAGGGGGTCATGCCCCGAGAGTTCGATCATCGCTTCGCCGATGCAGGCCACGCGCAACGCGGTCGGTGTCATGGCGGCTCCCTCCGTGTGCAGCCTTCCGCCACCTGCAGCCAGACAGACGGGCGGCGCAACCCCTCGGCCGCGGTCGGACCTGCCGGCGCATACCGCGGGCCGCGCGGGAACCGCCTCGGGCCGGAGCCGTTTGGCCGGGCCTTCATGGAGAGGTCACGGTGAACGAGGATGTCCCCGCCGCCTTCGAGGCGGTCCGGCTCTGGCGGTCGATCCGCAACGCGGCCGCCGTCCTGCACCTTGCGGCCAGCGAGAGCCGGGCGCATGCGATCGCGCGCATCCTGCGGACCTTCGAGCCTGGATGGGAGGTGCTCGAACTGCCGCCGTGGGACTGCCTTCCGTTTGACTGGGTGTCGCCGTCGGTCGCCACGATGGGTCGCCGCATGGCCGTCCTGGCACGGCTCGCCGAGCCTGCCGAGGGCCCGAGACTTGTGGTCACCAGTCCGCTCGGCCTTCTCCAGCGTCTGCCGCCCGTCGGCGCAGCCCGCCACCTGACTCTGTGCACGGGCGAGCCGCTCGACCCGGAGCGGCTGCGCGAAACCGCCGCCTCCCTGGGATACCGGATCGATGACCGGGTGGACGAGCCGGGCGAGATCGCCCTGCGCGGCGGCGCCATCGACGTCTTTCCGTCGGCCAGCGACGAGCCGATGCGGATCGAGATCGAGCATGGCGCCATTGCCGCCATCCGGCGCTACGACGCGGCCACCCAGCTGTCGATCGGCGAGGACGAGGGAATTCTTGTGCTCTCTCCGGCCACGGAACTGCCCGAGCCGCCGGATGCCGGCCAGCGCGGCGCGGAGCATCGGATGGCCGAAGCATGGCCCGCCCTCGCGACCCTCGTGGATCACCTGGGGCCCTGCCGGGTGACGGTGGGAATCGGCGGGGAGGACGCGGTTCAGGCTGCTCTGGACGCCATCGACGACGCGTTGGCCGAGCGGCGGCGCGAACGCGAGGGACAGCCGCCCGCCCCTTCTGCCCCGCTCTATCTCGACCGCGCCTGGTGGGATGCCCTGCAGCGGGAGCCTCTCGAGGCCGAGGGGTATTCCCCCCTTCCGCCCCTGGCCGAGGCGCGCCGTCCCCGCGCCGCGCTCTCCGCCTTTCTGCGGGAGCAGAGCGGCATGGGACGCCGGATCGTCCTGACCGCGCCAACCGCGCGACTGGCCGAGCAGATGGCCAGACGGGCAATCGACGCTCCAGCGGACGGCGTCGCCGCGCCCCTGGCCTGGAGCGAGGCCGCCACAGCCCCGGGGGGACGCCCGGTTCTCACCCTGGCGTCGCTCGACCGCGGCTTCGTGGATGAACGCGACGGGCTGACGGTTCTGACGGCGCAGGACCTCCTTGGCAGCCGCGCCGCCACGGACGACGCACGGCGCAGCGACCTGCCCTGGGCATGGGAAGCGGCCGAACTTCACCTGGGCGATATCGTGGTGCACGAGGAGCACGGCGTGGCCTGCCTGGAGGGGCTAGAGCGGGTTCCCGATCTCGCGGGTGGCGAGGCCATCCGGCTGCGCTTTGCGGGGGGTGCGGCGCTGCTGGTGCCCGCGGGCGAGGCAGGCGCCATCTGGCGCTATGGGGGCCCCGATTCCGGCGTCCCGCTCGACAGCCTGGGGAGCCGCAACTGGAGCCGGCGTCGCAAGAAGATGGATGCCGCGCTGGCCGCGGCAGCCCGGACCATCCTTGCTGCCGCAGCCGAGCGGGCCGCACGCTCGGCGCGCAAGTTCCACCCGGACCGTGCGCGTTACGAGCGGCTGTGTCGTCGCTTTCCCTTCAGCCTCACGCCCGATCAGTCGGCCGCGATCCGGGACGTCCTGCGCGATCTGTCCTCCGGTCGGCCCATGGATCGCGTGGTCATCGGCGATGTGGGCTATGGCAAGACCGAGGTGGCCATCCGCGCCGCCGGAGCCGTGGCGCTCGCCAGCGGACAGGTGGCTCTGATCGCGCCCACGACCGTCCTGGCGCGGCAGCATTTCGAGACCGTGCGGCGCCGGTTCGCCGGGCTGGGCGTCGAGGTGGCGCACCTGTCCCGTCTTGTCCCGCTCCGGGAGGCGAAGAAGGTCCGTCAGGGGCTTGCCGACGGTTCCATCCGGATCGTGGTCGGCACCCATGCGGTGCTGGGCCGCGCCGTGCGGTTCGACGACCTCGCTCTCGTCATCGTGGACGAGGAGCAGCGTCTCGGCGCCGCCCAGAAGCGCCGGCTTCGCGACACCGTCCGGGGGGTGCATGTCCTCGCCATGTCGGCCACGCCGATCCCCAAGACGCTCCAGAGCGCCCTGACCGGGCTGCAGGACCTGTCCGTGATCGCAACCGCACCTGCACGGCGGCGACCCATCCGCACGGTGCTAGGGGTGGATCGCGACGACACCGTGCGCTCGGCCCTGCGACGGGAGGCGCGTCGGGGCGGGCAGAGTTTCGTCGTCATCCCCCGGGTGGAGGACGCCGCCGCGACCGCGGAGAGGTTGCAGCGCCTGGTCCCCGAACTGACCGTGGTGGTCGCACACGGCGGCATGGCGCCGCGGGACATCGACACGGCCATGGTAGCCTTTGCCGAGGGCCGCGGCGACGTGCTGCTTGCCACCTCCATCATCGAAAGCGGGCTGGACGTGCCGCGGGCGAACACGATGGTGGTGCTGCGGCCGGAGCTGTTCGGCCTGGCGCAGTTGCACCAGTTGCGCGGCCGGGTCGGCCGGGGGGCTGCGCAGGCGTTCTGCTACCTCCTGCCCGCAGAGACCGACTCCCTCGACGAGGGCGCGCTCAGGCGGCTGGAGACGCTCCAGACCCTCGACCGTCTGGGGGCTGGGATGGCGATCAGCGCGCGCGACCTGGACCTGCGGGGTGCGGGCGAGATCGGAGGTCTGCGGCAGTCGGGCCACGCCGCCCTCCTGGGCCTGCCGCTGATGCAGGAATTGCTGGCCGCGGCGTTGCGCGCGGCGCGAGGCGAGCCGTCCGGCCTGCAGGAGGTGGACTATCTCGGCGCCGAGGGGGGCACGCTGCCCGACGAGTACATCCCCGAGGCGGCCCAGCGCCTCAACGTCTATGTCCGTCTCGCCCGCGCGCGGGACCCTGCGGATGCCAGACGGCTGGCCGAGGAGGTGATCGACCGGTTCGGGACGCCCTCGCCCGAGGCGGAGAGACTTCTGCGCATCGCGCTGGCCAAGGCGACGGCCCGGCAGCTCGGGATCACGCGGATCTCGGCAGGTCCCGAGGCCATCGCCTTCGACTTTGCCGATGCCGAGGCCCAGAAGGAGCGGATCGAGGATGCGCTCTCCGCCCTGCCCGACCTCGCCTGGACCGGCCAGCGCCTTGTCTGGCATCGGGCCGAGGCGGACGGCGCAGCGCGCGAGCGTCTCGTCCTCGATCTGCTCGACGAACTGGCCTGAGCCCCGGCGGTCAGCTGGCCTGCACGGCGGCGGCCGCCGGCCGGAACAGCTCCGACCGGAAATGGGCAATCGTCTGCGACAGACCGGCCGCCAAGGGAACTTTCGGCTCCCAGCCAAGGGCTTGCATCGCACGGCTGATGTCAGGCCGCCGCTGGCGTGGATCGTCCTGCGGGAGGGCCCGATGGACCACGCGCGAGGTGGAGCCGGTCATGTCGAGAACCAGCCGGGCCAGATCGCGGACCGTGAACTCGACCGGGTTGCCGAGGTTGACGGGGTCTCGCACCTCCGAGCGCATCAGGCGGAGAAGCCCGTCCACAAGGTCGTCGACATAGCAGAAGGACCGCGTCTGCGAGCCGTCGCCGTAGATCGTGATGTCCTCTCCCGTCAGCGCCTGCACGACGAAATTCGAGACCACCCGGCCGTCCTCGGGGCTCATCCGCGGGCCGTAGGTGTTGAAGATGCGGGCCACCCGCACGTCGGCCCCGAGCCGCCCGTATTCGTAGCACAGCGTCTCGGCGGCACGCTTGCCTTCATCGTAGCAGGCCCGCGGACCCCAGACGTTGACAGCACCCCGATAGCTCTCGGCCTGCGGGGATTGCTCGGGATCGCCATAGACTTCGGACGTGGAGGCGAACAGGAAGCGAGCCTCCCGGGACCGGGCAAGATCGAGAAGATGACGCGTTCCGTCGATACAGGTCCGGAAGGTGTGGATCGGGTCGCGCTGGTATTGCGGGGGCGAGGCGGCGCAGGCGAGGTTCCACACTTCATCCAGCGGCCCGTCGAGCACGACCGGCTCGATGATGTCGTGCCGCAGGACGCTGAAGTGCGGATCGCGCATCAGATGCGCCACATTGCCCAGCCGGCCTGTCTGGAGATTGTCGAGGCAGACGACGAGATGCCCGGCTGCAAGCAGGCGTTCGCACAGATGCGAACCTACGAACCCCGCCCCACCGGCCACGAGAATGCGTCGAGCCGTCCCGGAGGGTGCGGACGGAACGAGGTCGGCAAAGGGTCGTGCGGTCCGGGACATTCGATCACCTTGACTGGTCAGAGTGGCGGGTGCGTCCCGCTCGCCAAGCGGAGGGACTTGTTCGAGAACCGGGCAGCACACCAGGGAACATGAAGGGACACCTAGATCACCTCACCTCGTGTCAACCTTCTGGTTGAAGAACCAGACGGCCTCGGGCGGCTTCGGCAGAGGCCTGACGCGGAAACGTCCTCTTGCCGGTCAACGGTGCTGCCTGCCTGCTCATCGGCACGACCGGCACCGGTACACCCGCCGGTTCTCAGGCGCATCGGACCCAAGCCTTGACAAACCCCTCGGGCCGGTCGCGCGCGGTGTCGAGCGCGCGGTTCAGCTCCTCGAGCGGGAACGCGTGCGTGAGCAGCGGCCGGGGGTCGAGCGTGCCGGCTTCGACCGCTTCCACCGCTGCACGGAGCCCTGCGAGGTGGCGCGCCGGGTCGCGTTCGTGCGCGTTGATGACGTCGATTCCCCGCCAGTTCCAGTTCTGCATGTTGACCTGCCGGGGGCCGTCCTGGTGGTAGCCAGCGATCACCAGCCGGCCGCCCTCGGCCACGATCTCGCCCGCGAGATCGAGGGGCCATTGCTGACCGACCGCCTCGATCACGACGTCGCAGAAGCGGCCCTCGGTGAGGCGGCGCACCTGTTCGATGATGGCCCAGTGATCGATCATCGGGATCGTCTCGGTTGCGCCGAAGCTGCGGGCCAGATCCAGCGAACTCTGCCGACGCGAGATGGCGACGACCCGGGCCCCCGCATCGGCCGCCAGACGGACAAGCGCGGCACCGATGAACCCCGCGCCGATCACCGCCACCGTCAGCCCCGGCCCGATGCCGGACCGCCGGAAGACGTTCATCGCGCAGCCGAACGCCTCTCCCGGAAAGGGCCTGCCCTCGAGCGCCCGGGGGAGCGGCACCACGCGCGCTGCGGGCACGATCTCATGGGTCGCATAGGATCTCTGACCCAGCGTGGCCACACGGGTGCCGACGGACAGACCGACCACACCCGTCCCGATCGCCTCGATCGTCCCCCAGCCCTCGTGACCCAGCCCGCCGGGCTCGGTCGGGTAGCGCATCCATTCGGGACCGGCCCAGGGTTCGAGATTGGACGCGCACACTCCGCATCCGTCCAGCTTCACGAGCACCTCGCCGGCGCCCGGTTCGGGGCGCGGCAGCGTCACGATCTGCATGGATCCGGGCCCGGTGATCTGTGCCGCCCGCATCTCCTCTCGCGAGGATGCTCGCGGGCTGGACACGGGACCGGGCGCCTGATGCATCATGAACTCCGCCAAGGGGTGCCGCCAAACGCCTCACGGGGCTGCCGGTTCCCGGCAGTGCGAACGCTGCGGATGATCTTCTTCGACCACAGGGAACAGGATGCCGGCGGCGGCGTTGGAGGCGCAGTCGGCGCGCGACCGCCGAGACGGGGGACGGATGACGAAAATCCTTGTGACCGGCGGGTGCGGCTTCATCGGCCGTCATGTCGCCGACGAACTTCTGGCCAGCGGCTACGAGGTTGTTCTCTACGATTCGCTCATCGATCAGGTTCACACGGACGGCCCGAAGAACCTGCCCGAGGGCGCAGAGGTCCGGCGCGGCGACGTGCGCGACGCCGAGGCGCTGCGCAGCGCTTTGGCGGGTTGCGAAGGGGTCATCCACCTTGCCGCCGAGGTGGGCGTCGGACAATCCATGTACGAGATCGCGCGCTATGTGGGGGCCAATGACCTCGGCACCGCCGTGCTGCTCGAGGCCGTACTGCAACAGCCTGTCCGCCGTCTGGTCGTGGCCTCCTCGATGAGCATCTACGGCGAGGGCTATTACCGCCGGGCGGACGGTTCGCTGGACGAGACGGTGCGCCGGCGGGCTGACGATCTGCGCGCCGGCCGCTGGAATCCCGTCGATGCCGAGGGGCAGCCACTGGCGCCCTGCCCGACCGACGAGCGCAAGCGCCCGGACCTCGCGTCGATCTATGCCCTGACCAAGTACGCGCAGGAGCGCGAGGTCATGATCTTCGGCGAAGCCTACGAGACGGAGACGGTCGCGCTGCGGCTGTTCAACGTGTTCGGCGCGGGACAGGCGCTATCGAACCCCTATACCGGGGTGCTGGCCAACTTCGCCTCGCGTCTCGCCTCCGGGTCCCCGCCCACCATCTTCGAGGATGGCGAGCAGAAGCGCGACTTCGTCCATGTGCGCGATGTCGCACGCGCGTTCCGTCTCGCCTACGAACAGGCGGACGCCGCGGGTGGCGTGTTCAACATCGGCTCGGGGCGGTCGTACAGCATCGCGGAAGTGGCGCGGCTGCTGGCCCAGGCCATGGGCCTCGAGCATCTCGAGCCCGAGATCCTCGGGAAGTACCGGGCCGGAGACATCCGCAACTGCTTTGCCGACATCGGCCTGGCCCGTGAGATCCTGGGCTTCGAGCCGCAGCACCGGCTGGAGGACTCGCTGGGCGAGTTCGTCGCCTGGGTCCGCGGTCAGACGGTCGTCGATCGGGGCGCGCAGATGCGGCAGGAACTGGAGGCCCGGAGGCTCGTGTCGTGACGATGCCGCACGAGCCCGTTCTCGTGACCGGGGGCGCCGGGTTCGTCGGCAGCAACCTGGCGGATGCGCTGCTGTCGGATGGCCGTGCCGTCATCGTGTTCGACAACCTGTCGCGGCCAGGGGTCTCGACCAACCTCGACTGGCTGCGCAGCCGCCACCCCGAGCGGCTGACGGCGGTGATCGGCGACCTGCGTGACGCCGACGCGGTGGCACAGGCCGTCGGCATGGCGGGCGCCGTGATCCACCTGGCGGCCCAGACGGCGGTGACGACCAGCCTCATCGATCCCGTGGCCGATTTCGAGGTCAACGCACGCGGCACGCTCAACCTCCTCGAGGCGGTACGGCAATCGGGCCGGCCGATGCCGTTCCTCTTCGCCTCCACCAACAAGGTCTATGGCGCACTGTCGGATCTGGACATGGACGCCGCGAACGGCCGCCACCTTCCGCGGGACCCGGAAGTGAGGCTGCGCGGCATCGACGAGACCCGTCCTCTCGACTTCTGCACGCCCTACGGCTGCTCCAAGGGGGTCGCTGACCAGTATGTTCTGGACTACGCCAGATCCTTCGGCGTCCCGGCCGCCGTTCTGCGCATGAGCTGCATCTACGGGCCGCGCCAGTTCGGCACCGAGGATCAGGGCTGGGTCGCGCACTTCCTGATCCGCATCCTGTCGGGCGAGGACATCACCATCTTCGGTGACGGGCGGCAGGTGCGGGACATCCTCCACGTGGCCGACGCCGTCGCCGCCTACCGCATGGTGCTCGACCGGATCGAGGACCTTTCCGGCCGCGCGTTCAACCTCGGCGGGGGGGTCGGCAATGCGGTCAGTCTCATGGACGTGATCGACACGATCCGCGAGATCTCCAACCAGCAGCCTGCCATCCGCTTCGCCGACTGGCGGCCGGGAGACCAGCCGTGGTTTGTCGCCGATACCTCGGCCATCGAGAAGGCGACCGATTGGAAGCCGCGCATCGGCTGGCAGGACGGCTTGCGCGACCTGGCGGCCTGGCTGCGGGAGAACCGGGTGTTCCCCGCGGGCCGGGCCGAGCCGCAGCGTCGTCCCGCATGATCCGCATCCTGATGACGCTCGACGCCGTGGGCGGCGTGTGGCGCTACGCGATCGATCTGGCGGCGGCGCTTCGGCACGAGGGGGTGGAGACGGCATTTCTCGGCTTCGGTCCGCCGCCCAGCCCTTCCCAGAGGCGCGAAGCCGATGCGGTCGGACCCCTGACCTGGGCCCGATCGGGGGACCTCGACTGGCTGGCCCCGGATCCCGCCGCCCTGCGACCCGTAGCAGACGTCGTGGCGCAGGAGGCGCAACGCTGCGGCGCCGATCTTCTGCACCTCAACCTGCCGTCGCAGGCCGCCGATCTGGACGGCGGGTGGCCGGTGGTGGTCGTCTCGCATTCCTGCGTGGCGACGTGGTTCCGGGCGGTGCGAGGAACAGGACTGCCAGCCGCGTGGCAATGGCAGATGGATCTGACGCGGCGCGGCCTGATGCGGGCCGATCTGATCGTGGCACCCTCCCGCGCCCATGCAGGAGCCCTGGAGCGGTGTTACGACGGCCTGCGCAGACTGGTCGCCATCCACAATGCCGTGGGAGCCCTCGATCTTGGAGCACGGCAGGAGCCCATCGTCGTCGCAGCCGGCCGCTGGTGGGATGACGGCAAGGGCGGGGCCTGGCTGGATGCCGCAGCGGCCCGCACCGAGTGGCCGATCCATCTTGTCGGTCCCCTCGACGGACCCAACGGCGCTGCGTTCAGACCACGGCATGCGGTGGCGGCAGGTCCGTGCTCTCACGCCGACACACTCCGCCGGATGGGGTCGTCCCGCCTGTTTGTCTCGCCGTCCCTGTACGAACCCTTCGGGCTCGCTGTCGCCGAGGCCGCCATGTTGGGGCTGCCGCTGATCCTGTCGGACCTGCCGGTGTTCCGCGAACTCTGGGACGATGCAGCGTGGTTCGTCCCGGTGAACGACCCGGAGGCTCTTGCGCAGGCGATCAACCGGCTTGCTGCCGACCCGTCAATGCAGGAGCGGCTCGGCCGATCCGCCCGCAAGCGCGCTCTCGGGCTGAGTGTCCGACGAACCGCCCAAGCCATGGCGGCCGAGTACCGGGCGGTACTCGGAAGCCGGCGACACCCGGTTGCAAGGGAGGCATGACGTGCGGTTCCTGTTCTACACGCATTCCCTGGTTTCCGACTGGAACCACGGCAATGCGCATTTCCTGCGCGGAGTCCTCCGCGATCTCCTCGCCCGGGGGCACCAGGTCCGCGTTCTCGAGCCCGCCGGATCCTGGAGCCGCGCCAACCTCATCGCCGAAGGAGGCCCCGCAGCGGAGGCGGCGTTTGCGCAAGCGTTTCCGATGCTGCGCTCCGAACGCTACGACGAGACATTCGACCACGAGGGGGCCGCTGCAGAGGCGGACATCGTCCTTGTGCACGAATGGACCGACCCGCAGATCATCGGGAGGCTTGGACGCGCCCGCGCACAGGGAGGCCGGTTCGTCCTGCTCTTTCACGACACCCACCACCGCGCGGTCTCGGCAGAGCGCGAGATCGGGGGAATGGATCTGTCGGGGTACGATGCCGTCCTTGCTTTCGGGGAGTCGCTGCGCGAGCGCTATCTGCGGGCAGGCTGGGGTCGTCGCTGCTACACTTGGCACGAGGCCGCCGACGACGCCCTGTTCAGGCCTCTGACCGGAGAGCCGCAGAAGGCCGATCTGATCTGGATCGGCAACTGGGGCGACGGGGAACGCTCGCGCGAGCTGGTCGAGTTCCTTGTCGAACCCGTCCGGCAGCTCGGACTGAAGGCCGCCGTTCACGGCGTGCGCTACCCCGACGAGGCGCAGGCTCTGCTGGCGGAGGCGGGGATCGCCTATCGCGGCTGGCTGCCCAACGCGGAGGCGCCGCGCGCCTTCGCGGCCCACCGGGTGACCGTCCATGTGCCACGCCGTCCCTATGTGGAAGCCCTCCCCGGCATTCCCACGATCCGCCCGTTCGAGGCGCTGGCCTGCGGCATTCCCTTGGTCTCCGCACCATGGACGGATGCAGAGGGTCTGTTCCGGCCGGGCGATTTTCTCTGGGCCCGGACCGGCGAGGAGATGGCTCGCCATCTGCGCAACCTCGTTCACGATGCCGATCTGCGGGCGGACCTCTCGCGCCGCGGCCTGGAGACGATCCGCGCCCGCCACACCTGCCGCCACCGTGTTGACGAGCTGTTCGCCATCCTGCGCGACATGGATGTGGCCGCTGTCATGGAGAATGCATGAAGATCGCCTTCTACGGCTCGAGCCTCCTCAGCGCCTACTGGAACGGTGCGGCAACCTATTACCGGGGGATGATCCGTGCCCTGGCCGCGCGGGGCTACGCCACCACGTTCTACGAACCCGACGTGTACGATCGGCAAAGCCATCGGGACATGGACCCGCCGCATTGGGCGGAGGTCGTGGTCTATTCCGGAACGGTGGAGGATCTGCGGCGCGTTGCCGCCCTTGCGGCCGATGCCGACATCGTGGTCAAGGCCTCCGGTGTCGGGTACGAGGATGACTGCCTGCTCGAGGCGACCATGGCCAGCGCCAGGGCCGATGCCCTCAAGGTCTTCTGGGATGTCGATGCGCCGGCCACGCTCGCGGAACTGCGCTCCACCCCGGATCATCCCCTTCGGCAGATCCTGCCGACGCTCGATCTGGTGCTGACCTATGGCGGCGGCGATCCGGTCGTCCGGGCCTACCGGGACCTGGGAGCACGGGACTGCGTGCCGATCTACAACGCGCTCGATCCCCAGACACATCATCCGGTGCCGCCAGATCCGCGTTTTGCAGCCGACCTCGCATTCCTCGGCAATCGGCTGCCCGACCGCGACGCGCGCGTGGCCGAGTTCTTTCTGGGCCCGGCCGCCTCCCTGCCCCATCGGCGCTTCCTTCTCGGAGGGTCGGGCTGGGGCGATGTGACCATGAGCCCGAACGTCCGGTGCCTGGGCCATGTGCCCACGGCAGACCACAACGCCCTGAACTGCACGCCGCGCCTCGTTCTGAACGTGGCCCGCGACAGCATGGCCCGGACCGGCTACTCGCCGGCGACGCGGGTCTTCGAGGCGACCGGCGCCGGCGCCTGCCTGATTACCGACCACTGGGAGGGGATCGAACTGTTCTTCGAGCCCGGAGAGGAGATCCTCGTCGCCCGCGACGGCACGGACGTGGCCGCCCTGACCGAGGAGATCACGCCCGCCGCCGCACGCCGGATCGGCCAGGCCGCCCTGCGGCGCGCCCTCTCCGAGCACACCTACGAGCAGCGGGCCGCTCAGGCCGACGCGATCTTCCGCGAACGTCTCGGCGCGAAGGCGGAGAAGGGATGATGGCGCCGCTGGACATCGCCGTGTTCGGATTGTCGGTCACCTCGTCGTGGGGCAACGGCCACGCAACCACGTTCCGCGCTCTTCTGGGAGGCCTCAGGGCGAACGGTCATCGCGTCCTCTTCCTGGAACGCGACATGCCCTGGTATGCCGGCAACCGCGACCTTCCCGATCCCGGCTTCTGCGAACTCGTCCTCTATGACGACCCGGTCTTAGCAATCGAGCGCCATGCGGAGCGGCTCCGCCGCGCCGATGCGGTCATCGTGGGGTCGTTTGTCCCGGACGGCGTGGGTGTGATCGACCGGCTGGCTTCTCTCGGCCTGCGGGCGCTTCTGTTCTACGACATCGACACGCCAGTCACGCTCGCCGGTCTCGAGCAAGGTCGCGAGGACTACCTCGCCCGCCGGCAGATCCCGCTGTTCGACGCCTACCTGTCCTTTGCCGGAGGACCGGTCCTCCAGCGGCTGGAGACGAACTACGGGGCTCGCCGGGCCTTGCCGTTGTACTGTTCTGTCGATCCGCAGAGCTATTCCTTCGATCCTGGCATCACCAAGCGCTGGGATCTCGGCTATCTCGGGACCTACAGCGACGACCGGCAGCCAACCCTCGAGCGCCTTCTGCTGGAGCCCGCACGGAGGCTGCCACAGATGCGGTTCGTCGTGGCGGGACCCCAGTATCCGTCCGGCATCGACTGGCCGGAGAATGTCGAGCGGATGGAGCATCTTCCGCCCGATCGGCATGGCGGCTTCTACAACGCGCAACGCTTCACGCTGAACGTGACCCGCAGCGCTATGCGTGCCATGGGCTGGTCGCCTTCCGTGCGGCTGTTCGAGGCAGCGGCCTGCGGCACTCCGGTCATCTCCGATCGGTGGGACGGCCTGTCGGATCTTCTTCCGGATGGCGAGGCCATCGTCATCGCGGACGATACCGAGGCCGTGGTGGCAACACTCACCGCCATGGCGGAGGAGCAGCGCGCCGCCATGGGCGCGGCAGCGCGCCGCCTCGTTCTCGACGGGCATACCGGCGAAGCTAGGGCGCGGGAATTTGTGGCCGCCATCTCCGAACTCCAGCGAGGGCGGAATTGATGGCGGGTCCGGTTCACCAGCGCTGGTGAACGTGGGGAGCGATCCGGCGGCGATAGATCTCTGCGACCGCCGACATCGTCTCCGGCGACAGCGGCGGCAGGGCTCCGGCCCGCGTGTTGGCGCGCGCTTGGTCGGCATTCCGGGCACCGGGGATGACCACCGTCACGGCATCGTTCATCAGACACCAGCGGAGCGCGACCTGCGCCATCGGCCAATCCGCGGGCAGGACCGAGCGCACCTCCTCCACGGCGGCGAGGGCGACCTCGAAGGGCACGCCTGCAAAGGTCTCGCCCACATCGAAGGCCTCGCCATGGCGGTTGAACCGGCGGTGATCGTCGTCGGCAAAGCGCGTCTGCGCCGTGATGCGTCCGGCCAGCAATCCGCTGGCCAGGGGAACACGCGCGATCATGGCAACGCCCTTCTCCCTCGCGCGCGGCAGGAAGAGGTCCGCCGGGCGCTGGCGGAACATGTTCCAGATGATCTGGACCGACGCGACCGACGGGAACTCGATGGCCTTCAGCCCCTCCTCGACCTTCTCGACCGAGACCCCGTAGTGGCGGATCACTCCCCGTTCCGCCATGGATTCGAGTGCTTCAAAGACCTCGGGCATGTAATAGACCGCCGTGGGCGGGCAATGGAGCTGGACGAGATCCAGACGATCCATTCCGAGGTTGGCCCGGCTCCGATCGACGAAGGACGCCATGGCTTCGGCCGTGTAGCCTTCGGCGCGGTGGGGATCGAGCCTGCGGCCAAGCTTCGTTGCCACCACGGGTCTGCCTTCGCCCGGCTCCGCGTCCAGGACACCTCGCTCCGCCAAGACCCGGCGGATCAGCCGTTCGGAGCGGCCGTCGCCATAGACATCGGCGGTATCGATAAAATCCGCACCCTCGTCGAGGGCGGCATGCAGCGCGGCCCGGGCATCCGCTTCGGAAACCTCGCCCCAGGAGCCGCCGATGGCCCACGCTCCGAAACCGATCCCGCCGACCGTCCAGCCCGTCCGTCCGAACCGTCGCTGCATCATCCGGCCCCCTCCCGCCCCCTCGGCACTGTGGCGGGACGTGCCGAAAAGGCAAGCCCGATCAATCCTCTTGCGATCCGGGATCGGCCCGTCCAACGATGCGGGACAGAGCCGCGGAACCGACCATGTCCTATGTGACCATCGGCCTGACGATCTATGTCGTTGCGGTCGCTGCCTACATCGTGTCCGAGAATCGCCGTCCCCAGTCGGCTTTCGCCTGGCTGTTTCTGTTCATCACCCTGCCGCTTGGCGGTCTCATCATCTACATCCTGTTCGGCAGGATGCGGGGCGGGGTCGGTCGCACGCGCCGGCTGATCCGCCAGAACCTACCCGGCCATCTGAACGCGACGCTGGCCCGCGCCTGGGACGAACACGCTGCCGCCATCGCCGCCATGGACGAGGCCCCGACCCTCTGGAGACGGCTGACGAACCTGGTCCACGCGGCATCGCAGGCCACAGTGACGACGTCCAACGGGGTCGAAGTCCTGATCGACGCCGAGGCGATGTATCCGCGGCTTCTCGACGACATCAAGTCCGCCCGACGGTCGATCCATCTGCAATACTACATCTGGCGACCTGACGCCCTGGGGGAGCGGCTGCGGGCCCTGCTCACCGCCAAGGCGGCACAGGGCGTGGAGGTGCGGGTTCTCTACGACCCGGTCGGCTCGTTCGGACTGCGCATGGCCCTCTATGTCCGTCGCATGCGCCGCGGAGGAGTGGACATGCGGCCGTCCTCGCCGCTCTGGCGCGTCCACACCATCTCCTACCGCAACCACCGGAAGATCGCGGTGATCGATGGCCGGGTCGGCTATACGGGCGGGCTCAACATCGGACAGGAGCACCTCCGACCCGGTCGCGGGCTGGCCCGCTGGCGGGATACCCATCTCCGGTTGACCGGCCTGGGGGTGCGAGTGCTGCAATCGGTGTTCGCCGTGGATTGGTCCAACGCGACGCACGGTCCCCTTCTGCCGGCCGAGCACTTTCCCCCGCTGTCGCCGGAGGAGGATGAGGCGTTCACCCCGCTTCAGCTCGTCGTGTCCGGGCCCGACTCCGAATGGCGCGCCATCCGCCAGCAGTATTTCGGCATGATCATCGGCGCACGCAAACGGGTGCGCATCCAGACGCCCTATTTCATTCTCGAGGAATCGCTGGCCGAAGCCCTCAAGGCCGCGGCCTTGGCCGGCTTGGACGTGTCCGTGATGGTGACGGCCGACGGGCCCGACCAGAGGATCGTGTACTGGGCCGCGCAGACCTACCTCGCCGAAGTCGCCGCGGCGGGCGTGGAGGTGCTGCTCTACGAAGGAGGCTTTCTTCATGCCAAGACGGTGGTCACGGACGGGGAGGTGGCGTCCATCGGCTCGGGCAACTGGGACATCCGGTCGTTTTCCATCAACTACGAACTCAACGCGCTGATCTACGATCCCGTTGTGGCCGGTCAGCTCGAATCGGCCTACGATGCTGACCGCGCGTGGTGCCGCCGCTTCGATCCGGACGCCTATCGGTCGGGGCCGCGCCTGCTGCAGTTCCGGGATTCGATGGCCCGGCTCGTCTCGCCGCTCCTCTGAGGCGTGCCATGGCAAGGGGGCGGGTCCGGATCGCGAGTTACAACATCCGCAAGGCGGTCGGCCTCGACTGGAAGAGGCGACCGGACCGGATCCTGGCAGTGCTCGACGAGATCGGCGCCTCCGTGGTCGCCCTTCAGGAGGCCGACAAGCGTCTGGGCAACCGTCCTGCCGCCTTGCCGCACGTCCTGCTGGAGACGCATGGCCGCTGGCGACCGCTCGATCCGGGTCCGGGTCCGTCTCTGGGCTGGCACGGCAACGCGATCCTGCTCTCCGACGGCGTGGAGGGCGAGGTCGCCCAGTGTCTGTCCCTGCCCGGCCTCGAGCCGCGGGGGGCGTTCCTGGCACGCGTGACCCTGCCATCGGGCTGGCGCTTTCTGCTGGTCGCGACCCATCTGGGACTCGATCAGGCGTCCCGCCGGCGGCAGATGGCGGCGATCCTCGATGCAGCACGGGCCGAGCGGCTGCCTTTCGTCCTCGCCGGAGACCTGAACACGCCCCGGCCCGAGCGTCTCTTCGGCACGCCCGATCCGAAGCTGCGAGTCGTCACTCCGGGGCCGAGCTTCCATGCCTCCCGGCCCGTGGTGGCGCTCGATCACCTGATCGTCGGTCGATATGTCCGCGTCGAGACGAGCGGCGTTCACCTCTCCCCGCTGTCGCGGGTCGCCTCCGACCATCTGCCGGTCTGGGCCGAACTGATCGTGCCGCGCCGGTGAACCGATTGGCCAGGAGACCCGTTATCAGGCCATGACAGCGCCGATCAGAGATCCCGGCCTCCGTCTGGCCAACCGGTTCCGGGAGGCCATGTCTTTTGTGGACCGGGACGATCCGGTGGCCCTGCTCGGCCATTTCGATGCGGACGGGCTGTCCGCCATGGCGATCCTCCACCGCATGCTGGCGCGGGCCGGGTGGGGGGTCTGGCCGCGGATCGTCGGACGCGGCGAACGGGTCTGGTCCGATCCGCTGCGCACCGAGGTCATGGGTCGTGCGCCCGGCGGAGTGATCGTCCTCGATCTGGGCGTCGAGGCGGGCGTCGTCTTTCCCGGCATCCCCACCATCATCATCGACCATCACGTGCCGCGCGGTTCGCCCGAAGGTGCGCTGATCCTGTCGGGCTACGGGCTGGAGCCGCAACCGACCACATCCCTTCTGACCTGGTGGGCCGCGACCGCCCTCGGCCCGGCCGAGGATCTGCTCTGGCTTGCCGCGATCGGGCTGATCGGCGACATGGCCGACCGGGCGGGCTTTCCCGAAATGGATCGGGCGAATGCCCGGTGGGGCAAGACTGCACTGCGCGACGCCGCGGCCCTTCTCAACGCTCCCAGGCGCTCGGCCAGCGGGGACGCGACCCCTGCCCTCCGGCTCCTCATGCGCTGCGACGGTCCCAGGGACATCCTGTCGGGCGACCACCCGGAAACGGCCCGGTTGCTGGCCGCCCGGGACGAAGTCCGCGCCGCCACGGAAGCGGCCCGCAGGGTGCCCCCAGTGATCCGGGGGGACATCGCCCTCATCGAGCTGGACACCCCCTGTCAGATCCATCCCCTGGTTGCGCAATCCTGGAAGGGGCGTCTGCGCGACCGGATCGTGATCGTCGCCAATCGCGGCTACCGGGATGGCTGGGTCCACTTCGCCGCGCGAACGGCGCGGCCGGTGGACCTCACCCGGTTCCTGGCCGCCCACCGGCCGAGTGGCGCGGGAGACGAATACGGGGGCGGCCATGCGGCGGCGTCAGGGGGCGCGCTGCGGCCCGAGGCCTGGACCGAGTTCCTCGAGCGCATCGGGTTCGGCGAGGCTGTCGCCCCATGAGCGGCACCAGACCGCTCCGGCTCGGATTTCCGGTGAAGATCATGGGCCGCCCGGGACTCAAGAGCAACGACACCCGGCGTTGGCAGCAGAACCCGCACCTGCGGGTCTCGCTGGAGCATCTCCATCGCGTCCTGGACTACCTGGGCGAGGTCGGAATTTCGATGTATCGGATGAGCTCCGATCTGGCGCCCTATGCCACGCATCCGGACATGCCGCAGTTCCACCGCATGGTGGAGGAGGCCGATGCCGATCTCGCCGCCTTTGGACTCCGCGCCCGGAGCATGGATCTGCGACTGTCCTTTCACCCCTCCCAGTTCGTCCTGTTGAACAGTCCCGACCATGCCCTCACCGACAAGAGCATCTGGGATCTCGCATCGCAGGCGGAGATGCTGGACCGGATGGGACTGGGCCCCGAAGCGGTCGTCGTCACGCATGTGGGCGGAACCTACGGCGACCATGCAGCCAGCCGCGCCCGGTGGATCAGGGGCTACGAACGCTGCCCCTCCCATGTGCGAGAAAGGCTCGTGCTCGAGAACGACGACCTGCGTTTCTCGGCGAGCGACGTCCTCTGGATCCATGAGCGGTGCGGGGTGCGCCTCGTGTTCGACTACCAGCACTTCTGGTGCCTCAACCCGGAGCGTGCAGACCTGAGGGCGACGGTCGAAGCCTTCGTCGGGTCGTGGCCCGACGGGGTGCGGCCGAAGATCCACTTCTCGTCTCCGCGCACCGAACTGCGCGAGATCAAGCGCAAGGTCACCGATCGGGAGCGCGAAGCCGCCAAGGCAGGAGCGGCACCGTCCGGTGCTCCCACGCTGGAGCCGGTGACAGCGACCTCGCGGGTCAAGACCGTGCTGCTCCCGCCGGTGTGGACGGGGCACGCCGACTACACCAACCCGTTCGAGTTCGCGACCTTCATGCGGGCCATGAAAGGGGTCGAGTTCGACGTGATGCTCGAGGCCAAGGCCAAGGACCTGAGCCTGCTGCGCCTCCGCTCCGATCTGGTGCGCTATGCCCCAGACGTGGCCGAACGGTTCGGCCTGTCCGCGACCGACCTGATCGAGGACAGCGACCCGTCTGCCGAGGAGCCGCTCGCCTCTGCCGGATAGACCATCGGCGCGAGCAGGGAGCCTAGCGCCCGGAGCGTCCGCAGCCTGCCCGGAGGGATGCGGCGCCGTTCGAGCACGACCAGGACATGCAACGTGTCGAGCGTCGGGTCGGGGACCGCATGATCGCTGACCCAGCAGCCCAGGGCGCAGTAGGTGCGGAGCAGGGGCGGCAGGGCCTGCAGCGCGTCCGGCGGAGGCGGCGGCCCCGGGACCGCGAGCGGCACGGCGTCTCGCACCCTGGGGCGGGGTGCCCAGAGCGCAGGCGGCCGATGACGCTCCGCCAGATAGGCGAGAGCGTGGCGATGGCGTGCCGGCTCCGACCCTTCGAACGACGCGCAGCCGAACAGGGCCTCCGCCGCTGCATGGTCTGCGGCGAGGGCGATCCCGGCCAGAACTGCCCTCAGGACCTCGGGTCCGGCCCCGACCCGGACACAGAGCCGTCCCACCTCGAGAAGGCGGCCCGGGTGCCGCGCGAGCCGGTCGAGATCGTAGAATCCGGCGGCGTAGCTGTCGCCGATCTGACGCCCGGACGGAAAGGCGCGCAGCCGCGCGGTGCCGACGAGGTCGCCCTGCTCCGTCAGGACCAGGAGATGGCAGCAATGCTCGTCGTGCCCGTCGGCATCGAGCCCGGCGGGACGGTGAGGCAACCCGCGCTGCTCGATAAAGCGACCATGCCGCAGCCGTTGCGCCGCGGCGACCCACTCGCCCGACGTGACAAAGCCGAGGCGCAGCCGCCCTCCAGCGGCGTCAGCCACCGATGCGGCCTTGGCGCTCGGGCCGACGCCTCCTACATGTCGGCGGGCTGGTGACAACGGGATGGATCATGGACAAGATCGTCAAGAGCGACGAGGAATGGCGGCGCGAACTGTCGCCCGAGGCGTATCGCATCACCCGGCAGCACGGGACTGAGCGGCCATTCTCCAACGATCGCTTTCCGAAGGCGCCGGGAACCTTCCGATGCGTCGCGTGCGGTCTGCCGCTGTTTGACGCGGCGACCAAGTACGACAGCGGCTCCGGCTGGCCCTCGTTCTGGAAGCCCCTGAGCGAGCAGGTCGTGGAGGAGACGGAGGACCGGTCGCTCGGGATGGTCCGGACGGAGGTGCATTGCGCCCGCTGCGAATCCCATCTGGGGCACGTGTTCCCTGATGGACCGGAGCCGACGGGCCTGCGCTACTGCATCAACGGCGCCGCTCTTCGGTTCGAACCCGCGTCGGAGAGCCGGACCTGACGGATCTGGCGTCATTCCCCATCGCCGAACAGGGTACCGGCATCGAGTCGGCCGACATTGCCCAGAAGCTGCCGCAGGAAGGTCTGGTCCGCGAACACGCCGGGCGTCACCCGTCGCGACAGCGGAATGACCCGGCCGCGCTCGAGGCCGAAGCGCTCCACCGCCCCGAGAGTGCCGTTGGGTGCGAAGCTGAGCGCCAGCACCTCCCGGCGGACTTCCTCCGGCGGCAGCGGGCCGAAATATCGCACCCGGCGACCGACATAATAGAAGGTCCGTTGATCCAGAAGCGGCTCGATCGTCGGACGGCCCAGCTTGGCAACGACCGTCTCGCGCGTATCCTGCCCGATGGCGAGCGTGGCAAGGTCGGTTTCGGACGGGGCAAAGCCGTGGTTGCGGTACAGGGGCTGACAACCCGACAAGGCGAGTGCCGCTCCAAGGGCGACCGCCAGCCATACGACCTTCATGCCCTGTTCCCTCGTCCTGCGCGGTGCCGCTGTCTCCGGGGCTTACGCCATGCCGCCCCCCCCTTCAAGAAAGGAAGCGCGATGAGCGATTCTCCTCCCGCGAGCGAACCCGTCGTACGCCTGCGCGATCGACGCCGGAGGGAGCCATTGCCGTTCCGGCTCGAGCCTGACGCGGATCAGAGATCCGTCCTGGCCGAACGGCTGGGCCTGCGCGGGCTGCGCAAGCTGCGCTTTGCGGGCACGCTGACACCGGAAGGGGCAGCCGACTGGCGCCTCGATGCGGAGCTGGGCGCCACGGTGGTTCAGGATTGCGGGGTCACTCTCGACCCGGTTGTCACACGGATCGAAGAGGATGTGGTCCGCCGCTACCTCAGCGACCTTCCTCCCCCTCCCCCGGGCGAGACCGAGATGCCGGAGGACGAGACGGCCGAGCCCCTGCCCTCGGCGCTCGATCTGCGGGAGGTGATGGCAGAAGCGCTGAGCCTTGCGCTCCCCCCCTTTCCGCGATCGGCTGGCCTGGCGGAGGAGGTGGTCGTCGTGGACGCCATCGACCCCGAGCCGGCTGCGACCCACCCCTTTGCCGCGCTCCGGAACAGGATCGGGCGGTCGGATTGACGGAATGTCCTTGCGTTCGGCCGCAAAGTCGCTAGGGTCCGCGGCTTCCGCAACGGCTCGACAAAGCAGGATTGAGGGCTTAAGGCCCCGACGCTCGCGAGTCGTCGCACGCTTGAATCGCCCGGGCCATGTGCCCCGGCCCATGAAGTCGAGGTTGTCACATGGCCGTTCCGCAGAACAAGGTCTCCAAGTCGCGCCGCGACATGCGCCGCGCCCATGATTTCCTGGTCGCAGCCAATCCCAACGAGTGCTCGAACTGTGGTGAGCTGAAGCGCCCCCACCATGTCTGCCCGTCCTGCGGCCATTACGACGGCCGCGAGGTTGTCGCGCAGCAATCCGACGCGCTGATCGACGACGACGCAGCCTGAACACGGCGAACGAAGCGGCATGACACGCGCCCGGCCGGATCATGAGGCCGCGCGGCAGGCGACGGGAGATGTCGTGCTGTCTCTCGACGCCATGGGCAGCGACAACGGTCCGGCCGCCGTCGTGGCCGGTCTGTACCAGTTCCTGAAGGAGCAGCCGGACGCCAAGGTGCTGCTCCATGGACCGCAGGAAACCCTGCATCCGCTGGCGCAGCCGCTGGGAGAGCGGGTGCGGCTGGTCCATGCCGACGGTGTCGTCGCCATGACCGACAAGCCCAGTCAGGTCATGCGTCGGGGACGGGACACCTCCATGTGGTCGGCGATCGACGCCCTACGCGAAGGTGAGGCGCAGGCGGCTGTCTCGTGCGGCAATACCGGTGCCCTGATGGCCGTCGCCATGCTCCGGCTGCGGCGCGCCGAAGGGGTCAACCGCCCCGCCATCGCCTGCCTGTGGCCGTCCCGCAACCCTTCGGGCTTCAACGTGATGCTGGATGTCGGAGCCGACATCCGGGCCGATGCCGAGGACCTGCTGGCCTATGCGTTCATGGGGGCCGCCTATGCGCGGCAGGGGCTGGGAACACCGCGTCCACGGGTCGGCCTGCTCAATGTGGGAACAGAGGAGCACAAGGGCCGTCCGGAACTCCGCGAGGCTCACGAACTGCTGAGCGAGGCGGCAGGCAAGGGCGATTTCACCTATGTCGGCTTTGTGGAAGGTGGCGATATCCCCTCCGAGATGGTCGATGTGGTGGTGACCGACGGGTTCACCGGCAACGTGGCGCTCAAGACTGGTGAGGGAACGGCGCGCCTGATCTCCGGGCTGCTGCGCGAGGCGCTGACTGCAGGTCCCCTGGGCATGGCGGCGGCCCTGCTGGCTCGCGCGCAGCTTGGGCGCCTCCAGCGGCGCATCGATCCGCGGCGGGTCAATGGCGGCGTCTTTCTCGGTCTGAACGGCACCGTCATCAAGAGCCACGGCTCCGCAGACGCCACAGGGGTGGCGGCCGCCCTCCGGCTCGCCTATCGGCTGGCAGCCGCAGGCTTTGCCCAAGGAATCGCGGCGCAGGTTGCATCGGCCGCTGCCCTCGCCCAAGATGCCGCAAAGCTGCGGGACGGCATCGCGCCGGATGCCCCCGCGGACGTGGCAGAGGCAGGCAGGGCATGACGACACGGGCGGTCGTCCGGGGGGTAGGACATTACCTGCCGGCCAAGGTGGTCCCGAACGCGGCCTTCGAGGACACTCTCGACACGAGCGACGAGTGGATCCGGACGCGGACGGGGATCGAGCGGCGGCGCTTCGCAGCCGAAGGCGAGACCACGTCCACCATGGCAGCCGAAGCCGCGAGGCGCGCCCTGGATGCCGCAGGGCTGACGGCCGACGAGGTGGATGCCGTCATCGTTGCGACATCGACCCCGGACCTGACGTTTCCGTCCGCCGCCACAATGGTGCAGAGCGCGCTCGGCATGCGGCGCGGCTTCGCCTTCGACCTTCAGGCCGTCTGCGCGGGCTTCGTCTATGCGCTGGCCACTGCCAATGCGCTGCTCGTCGCCGGACAGGCGCGGCGCATCCTCGTGATCGGCGCCGAGACGTTCTCGAAGATCCTGGACTGGACGGATCGCAGCACCTGCGTGCTCTTCGGCGACGGCGCAGGTGCGCTCGTGCTCGAGGCGCAGACCGGCGCGGGCACTGCAGGGGATCGGGGCATCCTCGCCTGCGATCTGCACTCCGACGGCGCCTTCCGGGATCTTCTGTATGTGGATGGCGGAGTGTCCACGGGACGGACCGGAGTCCTCCGCATGGAGGGCCGGGAAGTCTTCCGCCATGCGGTGGAGAAGCTCGCCGACACGGCCGAGGCCGCGCTGGGACAGATCGGGCTCTCGGGTGCGGACGTGGACTGGATCGTGCCGCATCAGGCCAATCTGCGGATCATCAAGGCCACGGCGCAGCGCATGGGCGTCCCGCTCGAACGCGTGGTCGTCACCGTCCAGGATCACGGAAACACCTCTGCCGCCTCCATCCCGCTGGCGCTCTCCACGGGGGTCGAGCGTGGTCAGATCCGGCAGGGCGACCTGCTGGTGACCGAAGCGATCGGCGGCGGATTGGCTTGGGGCGCTGTGATTCTTCGCTGGTAGAGCAGCGTTCCCTCACGGCAGCGCGATTGACCGTGAGGGTCCGCTCGCCTAATGTCGACGCATGGCAGGGGGATCCGAATGTCCGACAAGACATTGACTCGTATGGAACTTGCCGATGCCGTCCACCGCGAGGTGGGATTGTCCCGCAACGACAGCGCCGCGCTGGTCGAGTCGATCTTGGCTCACATCTCGGATGCCCTCGTCCGCGGCGAAACGGTCAAGATCAGTTCGTTCGGCACCTTCATGGTGCGCGACAAGGCCGCGCGCGTCGGCCGAAATCCCAAGACCGGCGAAGAGGTGCCGATCCACCCGCGGCGGGTTCTGACGTTCCGATCGTCCCAGCAGATGCGTGAGCGGGTGGCCCAAGGCAACCGGAGCTGATCCATGAGCAAGTCGCCGGATGCCTTTCGCACGATCAGCGAGGTGGCGGCCACGCTCGAGACGCCGCCGCATGTCCTCCGCTTCTGGGAATCCCGCTTCAAGGAGGTCCGCCCCGTCAAGCGGGCAGGCGGGCGACGCTACTATCGCCCCGAGGACGTTGCCCTCTTGGCCGGGATCAAGGCGCTGCTCCACGAGCATCACATGAGCATCGCCGGCGTTCAGAAACTCCTGAAGGAGAAGGGTGCCCGCCACGTGGCGCTTCTGTCTTCGCTGCCGTGGGACGCAGCCGCCATCCCGGAAGACTCGCCCGGGGACGATCAGGCGGCAGCCGTGATCGTCGGACCCTGGCCCCGGGCAAGGCCCGGCGACGCTCCCTCGCCGGACGATCCGGGCCAGCCGGAGCCCTGCGCCGACCGGGCAGACACGGAGGGGAAGGATCGCGCCGGCACCTATGACGTGGCGCGGCTGCACCGCGCCCTCAAGGCCGCCGATGCGGATCGCCTGCGCTGCCACGCGCCGCGGATCGCCGTCCTGGCTGCCCGCCTGCGCGAGGCCATCAGCCGCAGCACCGGCGCCGTCCACTGACGTTCCTTCCCCCCTTGCACCTCCCGGCTGAATCGCTATGACGGCGCGGTGTCGGGCTATAGCGCAGTCTGGTAGCGCGTCCGTCTGGGGGGCGGGAGGTCGCAGGTTCAAGTCCTGCTAGCCCGACCATAGAACCCTCCCCCATCCTCACCCCGGCACCAGGCGTCCCTGCAACGCTGGCGGTCGCGCGGCCGACATCTGCATGTCTCCCCATCTTGACTCCGGTCCGCACTGTCCGGTCTCTCGCGTGAGAAGCACAGGAGGATGCGCGTGCCCGTTCTGCCGAGCCAGCAGCTCCGCATCTTGATCGCGCAGGGCGTGATCGACGCAGACCCGGCCATCGCGGAGGATCAGGTCCAGCCTGCATCGCTCGACCTCCGGCTCGGGTCCTTCGCTGTCCGTGTTCGCGCATCCTTTCTGCCGGGCCAGGGCCGGGAGGTTCAGGACCGCATCAGGGACCTGGAGATGCATCGTTTCGACCTGACGGCGGGAGCGGTCCTCGAGCGCGGTTGCGTGTATCTGATTCCGCTGGCCGAACGGCTTGCTTTGCCCGGCCACGTCGATGCGGTCGCAAACGCCAAGTCGTCCACCGGGCGGCTCGATCTTCTCACGAGGACCGTCTGCGACGGAGGCACGGAGTTCGACCGGATACCCAGGGGCTATACGGGGCGGCTCTGGGCAGAGGTCTGTCCCCGGTCATTTGCCGTGCTCGTCCGGGCCGGCATGCGTCTGAACCAGTTGCGTCTCCGGTCCGGCGAGGTCCGGCTCGACGACGACGCTCTGGAACGGCTGCACGTCGCCAGCCCCATCGTGCGCGGCGCGGAAGCGCGGATTGCGGATGGCCTGGCCTTCTCGGTCGATCTCTCGGGTGGCGGTCGCGTCGGCTGGCGCGCCCGGCCCCATGCCGGTGTCATCGATCTCGACCGGATCGGCCACTACGACCCGGCAGCCTTCTGGGAAGATGTGCGTGCCGAGGACGGACGGATCATCCTCGACCCCGGCGCCTTCTACATCCTGATGAGCCGCGAGGCTGTGAGCATTCCTCCCCGGTTCGCCGCCGAGATGGCGCCGTTCCTCGCCATGGTCGGAGAGTTCCGGGTCCACTATGCCGGGTTCTTCGATCCCGGCTTTGGCTGGACCACACCATCGCGCGCCGTTCTGGAAGTGCGCTGCCACGAGGCTCCCTTTGCGCTGGAACATGGTCAGATCGTTGGCAAGCTCCTGTTCGAGAGAATGGAGGAGGAGCCGGATCGCCTTTATGGCAGCAGCATCGCCAGTCATTATCAGGGGCAGGCGCTGAAGCTGTCCAAGCACTTCCTGGCGCCCGACCCCTGAGGTCAGGTCCCGGCCTGCGCACCCTTGCGATCGCCGAGTGCTTCGCGCAGCATCCGTGCGAGATCGCTGACGCCGAACGGCTTGCGCAGGATGAGGGCATCCGCTCCGGCCGCCCCCTCGATGGCTTCGGAATCGGCATAGCCGGTCGCAAAGACCACCGGCAGGTCCGCCCACCGCGCGCGGGCTGCCGCAACGAGTTCGGCACCTGTCAGACCGGGCATGGCAAAATCGACAAGAAGCAAGTCCGGTCGTTCGAGGGCGATGTCGGCCAGCGCTGCTTCCCCGTCGGACGCCTCGCGGACTGTGCACCCCAGCAGGCCCAGCGACTCGGCCAGCAACGCGCGCACCTCGGGATCGTCATCCACAACCATGACCGTCGCCTTCGGGACGGCGGTCTCCTGCCCGTCCTCGACGCCGGTCTCGTCGGTGCTCGCGGGCAGTGTCGAGCGCTGGAGCAGGACGCGCACGGTCGTCCCAAGGCCCGGTCCGGTCTCGATGCGGACCGTTCCGCGGCTTTGCCGCGCGATTCCGAAAACCTGGCTCAGCCCCAGCCCCGTTCCCTTTCCAGGCCCCTTGGTCGTGAAGAACGGCTCGAGCGCCCGCGCAGCAACCTCGCGCTCCATGCCGATCCCGCTGTCGGAGACGGACAGTTCGACATAGCTGCCCTCGGCAAGCTCCGGATCGCGGGCGATCTCCTTGATGCGCGTTGCGATCACGATCGTGCCCCCGTCCGGCATGGCATCCCTCGCGTTGATCGCGAGGTTGAGAACCGCCATTTCGAGCTGGGTGGGATCGGACAGGACCGTGGCTCCGGCCGCCTGAAGGTCCATCTCCACCTGGATCATGGGACCAATCGACCGATCCACGAGGTCGCGCATGCCCTCGATCATCGCATCGAGGCCGACGGGACGCTCCTCAATCCGCTGGGCCCGGCTGAACGCCAGAAGCTGCGCCGTGAGCCGTGCGCCGCGGGCAGCGGCCTCGAGCCCGGCATCGGCGAGCGCCCGCACCTTTTCAGGCTCGTCGGCGCGCCGGCGAACGAGTTCGAGACTGCCCGAAACGGCCTGCAGGAGGTTGTTGAAGTCGTGGGCGATTCCACCGGTGAGCTGACCCAGGGCTTCGACCCGTTGCGCCTGCCGCAGATGCTCTTCCAAGGCGCGCTGCTCGGTCATGTCGCGGGCCGTCCCGTAGATCAGGGACCCTTCCGAAACGGCCGTCCAGGCGAGCCATCGCCACGACCCGTCGCGATGCCGCATCCGGTGCACATGGTTCAGAACGGGCTGAGCCTGCGTCAGTTGCGCGTGATGGCGCTCGCTCTCGGCCAGATCGTCGGGGTGGACCAGTTCCCGAAAACTGCGACCGATGAACTCCTCGGGCCGGTAGCCGAGGATCGACTCGACCGACGGATTGACATCGCGGAACACCCCGTCGAATCCGGCCACTGCCAGCATGTCGCGGCTCAGCCGCCAGAGCCGATCGCGCTCGCGGGTCCTCGCGTCGACCTGCGCGGACAAAAGAGCGTTCAGCCGTTCAACCTCCCGGGTGGCGGCCTCGGCGGCACGCCGCAGCCGCGCGCCTTCGATCGCGCCCACGATCGCTTCCGCCAGAAGGTCGCGGAAATGGCCGGCCGTGTCTTTCCAGACGTAATCCGCCGCCCCTCCCTTCAGGGCCGCAACGGCCACATGGCTGTCCTCCGAGCCGGTCACATAGACCACGGGCGGCGGCTCGGGCAGCTCCTGGATCAGGGGCAGCACGTCGAGGCCGCTCCAGCCCGGCATGTGGTGGTCCAGCGCCACGGCAGCAAAGGTGCCGGTCCTCAGCCGTTCGAGGCCTTCATCCGGACTCTCGACATGCTCGACAGCGAAGCCCTTCTTCTCCAAGGTGCGGCATACCAGCCGGCCGAGACCTGGATCGTCATCGATGTAGAGGACGCGCGGCGGGCCGCCGGTCATCAACAGGTCTCCGGCACCGTGATGACGGAGAAGAACAGGCCGAGCTGACGGATCGCGTTGGCGAAGCCCTCGTAGTCGACCGGCTTGGTGATGTAGACGTTGCAGCCCAGATCGTAGCAGCGCTGGACCTCGCGGCTGTCGTCGGTCGTCGTCAGCACGACGACCGGTGCCCTGCGCGTATGCGGGTTGCCCTTGATCCGCTCGAGAACCTCGATCCCCGTCATGTCCGGCAGGTTCAGGTCGAGAAGGATCAGCATGTGCCGCTTCGCGCTCGCCTCGCCGCTGCCATCCGCTCCCAGCAGGTAGGCCAGCGCGTCCGTGCCGTTCTGGAAGGCCACGATGTCGTTGCGCACGCCCGCGCGGCGGATGTTGCGCTCGATGAGCCGCGCGTGACCAGCATCGTCCTCGATCATCACGATGCAGACAGGATGCATCCCATGTTCTCCTACTCGGCCGCCGGGCGCGCGGCGAGTGCTACAGCGGGCAGCGTGACGATGAAAGTGGTTCCCTTGCCCGGCGCGGAGTCAAGCTCGATCCGGCCGCCCATGGCCCGCACCAGCGTGCGCACGTGAGCCAGCCCGATTCCTTCGCCCGGACGATCCTGCGTGCCGGCGCGTCGGAAGAGCTCGAACACCCGACCGTGATCCTTGGGGTCGATCCCGCGCCCATTGTCGCTGACACGGTAGACGATCTTTCCCCCCGATTTTGCGCCGTCGATCCGGATGTGGCCGGGTCTCGCCGGGTCCAGATACTTCACCGCATTGTCGAGAAGGTTGCCGAAGATCTGCGACAGGGCGAGGCGGTCCGCCACCAGGTCGGGCAGAGGCTCCACGATCTCCAGCGTCGCCTCCGCCTCCTCCACCTGATGCTGCATCGCGGCCGCCAGGTCTCCGATCAGCGCGGACATGTCCACCCGCTCTGCCTCCAGCCGCCGGCGGCCCTCCCGGGACAGCTTCAGGATCGCCGCGATCAGACCCTCCATCTTCGTCGTCGCGGCCTGGATGAAGCGCAGGGCCTCGTCGAACTCCTCGATGGTCCGTTGACGCTCGGGATCACCGGCGGGGCGGGCTCCGGCCTCCAGCAGTTCGTCACGCAGCGATCGCAGTTCGCTCGTGAAGCCCATCACATTCACCAGCGGCGAGCGCAGGTCGTGGCTGACGATGTAGGCGTAGCGCTGCAACTCGTCGTTGGACTCGGCCAGTTCGGCCGCCTGTTCGGACAGGATGGTGTTGAGGCGCTGCAACTCCGCCTCGGACCTGTGCCGGGCCGTGTCGTCGCGCAGCGTCAGTACCGAACCCAGACGGGCGCCATCGGGTCCGAACACGGGCCGGGCACCGCCCACCACGACCAGTTCCGTTCCGTCGGGCCTGCGAATCCGCCACCGCGCATCGTTGACGGTCTCCGCATGGCGCACGGCCCGGTAGAGAGGCAGATCCTCGACAGGATGGGGCTCGCCCTCCATCGTCAGAAGCGAGTAGCTCCGCGTGTAGTCCTCCGGCGCGATGTCCAGCTTGGCCACGCCGTGCAGGCGCGCGGCTGCCTCGTTCACGAACACGATGCGACCGTCCGGATCGGTCACGATGACGCCCTCGGCCAGCTGCCCCAAGATCGCCGCCGTCTCCGCCGCGCGGGCCTGGGCGTCGCGGCTGGCCTGTTCCAGCGCGGCTTCGGCCGCCCGGCGGTTCTCGATCTCCTGCTGGGCCGCCTGGAACAGATGCGCGCGTCCCAAGGCAATGGCTGCCTGCCCGGCGAACCCTCCGATCAGTCGCTCCTCCCGCAGCCCGAAGCGGCCGGGCACCGGATGGCCGAACAGGAGCGCTCCGAGAATCTGTCCCTTGCCGGAGACGACTGGAATGGCGAGGTAACTGCGCACCGGCAGGTGGCCTTCGGGCAGTCCGCCGTGGCTGCCGTAGCGGGGATCGTGCAGCACGTCGTCGGACCGGATGACCCCGTGCCCCTGGAAGGTCGGGGTGAACAGCGTCGTGGCCCGGGGCATGCCGAACCGCGTGAAGGCCTCCTTGGGCGCGCCCGTCAGGGCAAACAGGCGCCACGCCTCCTCGCCGCGATCGTCCACGACGCGCTCGAAGAAGGCGCCGTAGGCGGCTCCGACCAGTCGGGACGCCTCCTCGATGACGACCTGCGCCACGCGGTCCGGCTCGATCTCCTGGGCCAGCGTCGTCCCGGCACGGTTGAGGATGTCCAGCGTACGGTTCTTCTCGCGGAGGTCGGCGGTCGCATCGGCCAGCGCCCGGCTCACATCGTCCACTTCCCGCAGACCCGTCGCCAGCGGCGGACCGACGTCGCGGCGCCCGAGGGCCTCGGCCTGCCGCTGGAGAGCGCGCACCGGTGCCGCGATGCGACGCTCGGCGATCAGCCCGAGAGACGCCGAAAGCAGGAGCAGACCGGCCCCCAGCCCCGCCAGAATGCCGACCGACCGCCGCACGGGGCTCGCGAGGTCCGCTCTGCGCACGCCCACCGCGACGCGCCAGCCGGCGCTGGGGATCCGGGCATAGGCACCGAAGACCCGCTGCCCGTCCGCGGTGAAGCCCAGCCAGGTGCCGCCCTCTCCGGTCGTGGCGTCGATCAGGTCCTGCGTCGCACGCGTGCCGACAAATCGCTCGGGGTCGCGGTTGCGGGCCATGATCGTTCCGGCCCGGTCCACGATCGCCCCCGTCCACGCCACGGGGAGCTGCGCCGCATCCACGATGCCCTGAAGCCGGCGCTCCGAGTAGTTGACGGACAGCAGCCACCGGGGCTCGCTGTCCTCGAAGATCGGCGTGACGGCGGCAAAGATCGAGTCGCCCGACACCGAGCCCGTGAACAGGTTCGTCACCACGGCCGCGCCGGTCCGCAAGGCTTCGGCATCCTCCTCGAGGATCGTGACGGGAAGCGGATCGCCGAAGGGCCGGCGCGGGTTGACCACCTGCTGACCGTCCGGCGTCCTCAGAACGGTGACGATCCCCCTGCGTTCGAGCAAGTCGCGCGCCTCGGCATGGAAGGACACGAGATCGCCGCTGCGCAGATAGGGCGAGGCGGCCAGGACATCCACCGTGGCCAGCAGGGCGCCGACCTCCCGCTCGGCGGCATAGGCGATCCGCTGGGCGGCATCACGGGCCGAGTTCTCGAGGTTGCGCCGCTCGGCCTCGCCATAGCTCCAGAGCGCCAGACCGAGAAGAAGCAGGATGGGGAGCGAGAACAGCAGCGTATAGACGAACAGGTTACGCCTGACCGTCCAGCCGCGCTGCGGTGCGGCCGCTCCCTCGATCGCAGTGGTCAAGGCTTCAGCTTCCCGTTCCTTCCGGGTTCCGGCAGCTTGCGCTACACGAAAGTTCCCTCCGGCGCAACGTCACCCCGTTTCGATGCTGTAACCTGCGGCCCGCAGCAATCGGGTGAGTTCCTGCCACCCGATCCGGGCCATCTGGGCGGGTGGAGCCTGCCTCGGGTCCTGTTCCGCCTCGACGACGAACCAGCCCTGGTATCCGTTCCGGGCCAGCCGTCCGAGGATGGCGGCAAAGTCGAGATCGCCGTCTCCGGGAACGGTGAACGCGCCCTTGACCACAGCGTCGAGGAAGCTTTCGCGCTCCCGGTCGATGCCATGCACGACGCCAAGCCGGACATCCTTGGCGTGGACGTGGTTGATCCGTTCCGCATGGCGGTCGATGAGGGCCAGGACATCGCCGCCGGCAAACGCGAGATGTCCCGCGTCGTAAAGCAGACCCAGCGCCTCTCCGGTCGCCATCATCAGCGCGTCGATCTCCTCCTCGGTCTCGACGACGGCCGCCATGTGGTGATGATAGCTGAGCGGAACCCCCTGCTCGGCGCACCATTCGGCAAAGGCCGTCAGCTTGCGGCCGTAGGCGCGCATCTCGGTCTTGTCGATCCGCGGCTTGCGCGCGAGCGGAACCGTGCGGTCGCCCTGGATCGAGCGCGCCGTCTCGCCATAGATGAGGCACGGTGCCCCCGTCGCGCGGAACAGGTCGAGCTGGGCGCGCACCCGGTCCTTCTCCTCCTCCAGCGAACCGTCGAGGAGGCGGCCGGAGAACCATCCGCCGCATACCTGCATGCCGTGCTGATCGAGAACCGGCTTCAGGACGGCAGGGTCCATCGGGAAGCGCCGGCCCGTCTCCATGCCGCAATAGCCGGCCTCCGCCGCCTGCCGGAGGCATTCCTCGAGGCTGACGTCGTCCGACAGGTCGGGCAGGTCGTCGTTCCACCACGCGATCGGCGCAATCCCCAGTCTGGCCTGCACGGTCTCCTCCGCCTCGCGGGACACCCGGCCTTCCTGCCCGTCCCCCTTTCGCCACGCAAGTCGGCCGCCGCAGCGCCTGACGCGTTTTCATCAGGTTCCCCGCGCGTCCTGCCTCATCGCTGAGGAAGGCACGACGATCGCGGCTGGACTTGCCCCGGCCTGCCCTTCACCAAGACCTCGGCACCAGACGGAGGAGGTCATGGGCAAACCGCTGCTCCGCGTCGGTCTGATCGGCTCCGGCTTCATGGGGCGGGCCCATGCCTTCGCCTATGCCACGGCCGAGAAGGTCTTCGACCTGCCGTTCCGCATCCGCCTCGCCGTCCTGGCCGACGCCACCCCCGAGGCGGCACGGGCCGGGGCCGAAGCCCTCGGGTTCGATGCCTCCACCGCCGACTGGCGGGCGGTGGCGGAAGGAGAGGATGTGGACGTGGTCCATGTCACCACGCCCAATGCCCTTCATGCCGAGATGGCGATTGCCGCCCTGGAAGCCGGCAAGCCGGTGCATTGCGAAAAGCCTCTCGCCCCGACGCTGGCCGAAGCCGTCCGCATGGCGGAGGCGGCAGAGCGAGCGGCCCTGCCCACGCAAGTCGGCTTCAACTACCTGTGCAACCCCATGGTGCGGCTTGCCGCCCGGATGATCGAGGATGGGGCGATCGGCGCCGTCCGGACGGCCCGGTTCGTCCATGCCGAGGACTACATGGCCGATGCCTCCGTGCCGTGGGGCTTCCGCCACGACCCGGTTGGCGGAGGGGTTCTCGCCGATCTGGGGTCGCATGCGCTGGCCACGGCCGAGTTCCTGCTCGGCCGTGTTGGGCGGGTTCTCGGCGACTGCGTCACGGTGATCGCCGAGAGACCCGCCGAAGGTGGCCCCCGACCGGTGGTCGTGGACGATGTGGCCCGGGCATTCCTCCGGTTCGTCAGCGGGGCGAGCGCATCGCTCGAGGCGTCCTGGATTGCGACCGGGCGGACCATGCAGCACGACTTCGAGATCCATGGCGAAAGGGGCGCGATCCGGTTCACGCAGGAACGCCTGAACGAACTTCACCTCTATCTCACCCGCGACCCCGACGGCCTGCGCGGCTTCCGGCGGATCGAGGCGGGCCCCGCCCATCCGCCTTACGGCCGTTTCTGCGTCGCCCCCGGCCATCAGCTCGGCTTCAACGACCTCAAGGCGATCGAGATCGCGGGATTTCTCGATGCCGTGGCCGGACAGGCACCGGCCGCCTTTCCGTTCTCCCGTGGAGCGCGCATCCAAGCGCTGGTCGAGGCCGTGGCCCGGTCCTCTGCCATGGGCGTCTGGACAGAACCGGGCTGACGCTCACCTTTACACCGGAACCGGCTCCCGCCAAAGGTCGGGCGCAGCAATCCGGAGGACCCCCGTTCCATGCAGAGCTTCGCGCCCGCGGGCGAACCGCTCGCCTTTCGCCAGGCGCTCGGCGCCTTTGCCACGGGCGTGACGGTGGTGACCGCGCGGAGCGCGGCCGGTGACCCAGCCGGCATCACGGCGAACAGCTTCACCTCGGTCTCGCTCGATCCGCCGCTGGTCCTTTGGTGCCCGGCCAGGGCGTCCCGGCGGTTCGCGCTGTTCTCCCAGGCCGAAGCCTTCGCGATCCACGTCCTCGCAGCCGAACAGCAGGCAGTCTGCGACGCTTTCGTACGCTCGGCCGACGGGCAGGGGCAGGTCGCCTTCGACGACGGGCCCGACGGCCTGCCGCTGATCGGGGGCTGCCTGGCCCGGCTGCTCTGCCGGCGCCATGCCCTCCTCGATGGCGGGGACCACGCCATCGTGATCGGCCGGGTCTGGCAGGCGCAGCGGCGCGACGGCGCGCCGCTGGTGTTCCAGGCAGGCCGCTACGGTCACTTCGCTCCGGCCGCCGAACCCCATCCCAGCCCGGACAGTTCCGCCTGAGACGTCCTGCCGCCCGCCGTCGCGCCGGAGGCACAACGGCCTGCGTGCCGTGGCGGGCCCCTTCCGTCCTCCGTCGCCCTTGTGGCACGTTGGGCCCGATCCCCGGTGCGACCGGTCCGGACGGAGGGGTGGCAGGCATGATGCGCGCGGCAGGTCTCGTTCTTGGGCTGGCGGCCTCCTGGGCCTGCTCCGGCGCGGCCGAGGCCCAGCTCCGCCCGCAGATCCGACCCGCAGCCCTCGTGCAGCCAGCCCCAGAAGTCTCCTCCGACGCCCCTGTTGCGGGCAGCCCGCCCGCCGTGACGTCCGAGGAACCGCGCGTCGGGCCGGAGACGGGTCTGCCCCTGCCCCGGTTCGTGTCCCTCAAGACGCGCGAGGGAAATGCCCGGCGCGGCCCCGGCATGGACCACCGGATCGACTGGGTGTTCGTCCGCGAGGACATGCCGCTCCTCATCACCGCCGAATACGGGCACTGGAGGCGGGTCGAGGATCGCGACGGGCATGGGGGTTGGGTCCATTACGCCCTTCTGTCCGGCGTCCGTACGGTGATCGTGGATGCCCCGCTGGCGTCGCTGCGCTCTCGCCCCGAGGAGCGCGCCCCCGAAACGGCGCTCGTGGAGGCGGGCGTGGTTGCTCGGCTGGAAATCTGCCAGCGGGACTGGTGTCGCATCAATGCGCGCGGGCACCGGGGCTGGACACCCAAGGCTGCGATCTGGGGCGTCGGTGCCGACGAGATCCTCGACTGACCTGCCCCGGCGATCCGGAGAGCGTGGCATGATCAAGCTGCCGACATCGTCGAACCCCCGGGGCCGCATGGCGGTGGCCGCAGGGGTGGCCTCGGTCTCCGTTGCGCTGGTCCTGACGCTTCTCAAGCTGTGGGCCCTGGGGGAGACAGGGTCGCTTGCCATCGCGGCCACGCTGGTCGATTCGGCGATGGACCTGCTGATGTCCACCGGGGGGCTGGTCGCGATCGTCTATTCGCAGCGGCCGGCGGACGATGATCACGCCTTCGGTCATTCCTCTGCCGAGGATCTCGCCGCGCTCGCGCAGTCGATCCTCGTGGCGGTGTCGGCCGGCGTGATTGCCGTGGCCGCCCTGCGGCGGCTGCTGTCGGCCGAGCAGCCCGAACTGCAATCCGAAGGGCTCGGGGCGATGGTGCTCGCCATCTCCATTGCCCTTACTGCCGGGCTCGTCGTCTGGCAGCGCATCGTGGTGCGCGCGACGGGCAACCGCGTCGTGGCGGCCGACTCGCTTCACTACCTCGGCGACCTGCTGCCCGCCCTGGGCGGACTGCTCGCGCTCTGGGCATCGGCCGCCTACGGGCTGACGCAGGTCGACTCGGTCGTCGGTCTCGGAGCCGCCGCGCTGATGCTGGTCGGGGCGGCCGGGATCGGGCGCAAGGCCTTCGACGCGCTGATGGACCGTCGCGCCGATCCCAAGATCATCGCCGGAATCGAGGCCATCGCCAGCGGCTTTCCCGGCGTCCGGGGGTTCCACGACCTCAAGACCCGCACCGCCGGGAGCCGCATCTTCGTCAACATCCACATCGAGCTCGACGGCGAGCAGTCGCTGTCGGAGGCCCATGCCATCGGCGCCGCCCTGCGCCGCGCCATCCTGCATGCCTACCCCGAAGCCGACGTGATCGTGCACAAGGACCCTGTAGGGGTCGAACGCCACCCGGACGACCCGCGCGGCTGATCCGCCTGCTCAGCCCCCCGCTGCCGGGATGGTCTGCCCGCCCACCCGCTCGAGCAGACGGTCCAGCGCCGCCCGTTCCGCCCGCCCCCATCCGGCTGTCCGAGACCGGAACAGCGTCGCCTCGCTGCGGTGGATCACGCCGTCGTCCAGCACACGCAGGCCGTTGGCGCGCAGCGTCTCGCCGGTCGAGGTGATGTCGGCCACCGCCTCGGCCGCCTCGGCCTTGACCGTACCCTCGGTTGCGCCCTGACTGTCCACCAGGAGGTAGTCGGCCACGCCGTGGGCCCGCAGGAAGTCCCGCACCAGCCGGTGATACTTGGTGGCGATCCGCAGCCTGCGCCCATGCGCCTGTCGAAAGGCCGCGCAGGCCGCGTCCAGATCGTCGAGCGTGCGCACGTCCACCCAGAAGTCGGGCACCGCGATCACCACATCCGCGGCCCCGAAGCCCATCGGGGCCAGGGCCTCCAACCGGCGCTCCCAGCCCGCCACCCTCTCGCGCACGAGATCCGACCCCGTCACCCCCAGATGCAGCCGCCCCGAGGCGAGGTCGCGCGGAATCTCGCCCGCCGAGAGCAGCACGGGCTCGAGACCCTCCCAGCCGGCGCGGGCGGCATAGGTGCGCTCTCCGCCGTCGCGGCTGAGAGGGATGCCGCGGGCGGCGAACCAGGCAAAGGCGTCCTCCATCAGGCGCCCCTTGGACGGCAGGCCGAGGCGCAGGGTCATCGCCCGCCCCCGAACCGCAGCCGCGCGGCCAGGCCCGCGCGGACCGCACCCCCCACCGCCGGAACCGCACGCCCCTGCCCCAGCACGCGCGTCAGCGCGTCGTAGCGGCCGCCCGAGGCGACCGGGGGCAGGTCGGGACGCCTCTCGGCGAACAGGCCGAACACGAAGCCGTCGTAGTATTCCAGCGTCGTGCGCCCGAAGCTGCCCTCGAAGCGCAGCGCCTCGGGCGCGATCCCGCGGCGCTCCAGCGCGGCGAGGCGGCGCGCCAGCCGCTCGGCCGCCGGGGCAAGGCTGGGCGCGCCCGCGGCCAGCGCCCGCACCGTCTCCAAAGCTGCGGGCGCGGGGGCCGCGATGGCGAGCAGCGCGTCGATCAGCGCCACCTCGGCGGCGGTCAGGGGCGGCTCGGCGGCCTCGGCGCGAAGGGCGTCGAGGCGGGCCTCGACCTCGGCGCGCGAGCGCAGGCCGATCTCGGGTCCCGCCCCCTCGAACGGATCGGCCAGCGCGAGCAGGCGTTCGCGCGCGGGCGGGGGCGCGGTGCGGCCGGCATAGCGGTCGAGCAGCGCGCGGAAGCGGCGGGGCCGCCACAGGTGCCGCCGCAGCGCGGCCTTGCGCGCGGGACTGGCGGAGAGCCCTTCGACCGCCGCGAGCAGAAGCCCGATGTCTCCGGTCGCGGCCCGCAGCGGCAGGTCGGCCAGCGCGGCGGAGAGGGTGGCGAAAACCTCGGCCTCGGCCTCCTCGGGATCGGAGCCGCCGAAGATCTCGAAGCCCGCCTGGAGATACTCGGCCGGGCGGTCCGGGTCGTCCTCGTCCTGCTGGCGGAACACGGCCCCGGCATAGGCGTAGCGGGCGGGGTCGCGCCCTGCCTCCATGTGCATCCGCACCACCGGCACGGTGAAGTCGGGCCGCAGCATCGCGTCCCCGCGCGAAGGGTCGTGGACCACGAAGGCGCGGGCGCGGATGTCCTCTCCGTAGAGGTCGAGAAGCAGGTCGGCGGGCTGGAGCACGGCCGCTTCCACCTCCTCTGCGCCGGCGGCAAGAAAGGCGTCGAGCAGGCGGCGCGCCTCGCGGCGGGCGGGGGTGCTCATGGCCGGGCCATCAAGGCGAGCAGGTGGCGCACGACCCCGTCGCGGGGCACCTCCTGCTGGGCGGGGCGGTCCTTCCACTGCTCGAGCGTGGCGCCCTGCGCGAGCGCGGCGCCGAGGGCGAGGTCCTTGACCTGCACCACGCCCCGTGCGTGCTCGTCCGAGCCCTCGATCAGCGCGAAGGGCGCGCCGCGGCGGTCGGCATACTTCATCTGGGCACCGAAATTGCGGGGATTGCCCAGATAGACCTCGGCCCGGAGACCTGCGGCGCGCAACTCGGCAGCGAGGGCGAAGTAGTCGGCCATGCGGTCGCGATCCATCACGGTCACGACGATCGGCCCCCGGGCGGCCGCGCCGGGGGCGGTCCCGCGCGCGGCCAGAGCGGCCAGCAGCCGGTCCACCCCGACCGAGACGCCCGTGGCGGGCACGGCCTCTCCGGTGAAGCGCCTGACGAGGTCGTCGTAGCGCCCGCCCCCGGCGACCGAGCCGAACTGGCGCGGTCGCCCCTCCTCGTCGGTGATCTCGAAGGTCAGCTCGGCCTCGAAGACGGGGCCGGTATAGTAGCCGAGGCCCCGCACCGTGGCCGGATCGAGCACGAAGCGGTCGAAGCCGCCGGCGAGCAGAAGCTCGGCGATCTGGCGCAGGTCCGCGAGGCCGCCCGCCCCCTCGGCCGTCCGTCCGCAGAGCGCCCCGAGATTGGCGAGAGTGGCCGCCCCGTCGGCGCCGCGGGCCCGCACGAAGCCCAGGATCACCGCCGCCTGGTCGGGCGAGAGACGCGCGCCGGGGGTGAAGTCCCCGGACTCGTCGCGCCGCCCCTCGCCCAGGAGGGCCTGCACCCCCTCCTCTCCCAGCCGGTCGAGCTTGTCGATGGCGCGCAGCGCGATTCCGCGGGCAGCGGCGTGGCGGCCGGGATCGGCCGGATCGAGAAGGCCCGCCGCCTCGAGCACGCCGTTCAGCACGCGGCGCGTGTTGATCCGCACAAGGTAGTCGGTCCGCGCGATCCCCGCCGCCTCGAGCGCCTCGCCGAGGGTGGCAACGATCTCGGCGTCGGCGGCAACGCTGGCGGCGCCCACCGTGTCGGCGTCGCATTGCGTGAACTGGCGGAAGCGGCCGGGGCCCGGCTTCTCGTTGCGCCAGACGGGTCCCATCGCATAGCGGCGGTAGGGCACGGGCAGCGCGGCGCGGTGCTGGGCATAGACGCGGGCGAGCGGCGCGGTCAGGTCGTAGCGCAGCGCGAGCCAGTCGCCAGCCCCACCCGTCGCGTCGCCGTCGTCCTCGCGCCAGGCGAACACGCCCTCGTTGGGTCGGTCCACGTCGGGAAGGAACTTGCCGAGGGCGTCCAGCGTCTCGACCGCCGGCGTCTCGAGCGCCTCGAAGCCGTGGCGGCGATAGACCTCCGCGATGCGGTCCAGCATGGCCGCCCTCTCGGTCACCTCGGCGCCGAAATAGTCGCGGAAGCCCTTGGGCGTCTGGGCCACGGGGCGGCGGGGCTTCTGGTCCTTGGGCATGGCGGGTCCGCTGGGGATGGATCGGGCGCGGCTTAGCGCACGGGGTGGAAGGGGGCAACTCGCGGCTCTTGCGGCAAGGGTCCGGCGCGGCCAAGCTGCGACCGGGAGAGAGACCGGAACGGGGACCGGGACGGGGCGATGCGGCAGGTCTGGCCGATGGCGCTGCTGTGCGGCATGCTGGGAGGCTGCACGCCCTTCCACCCTCCGCGTCCCGGCGACCCGGTCCCCGACGACCCTGCCGCCGCGCTGGCGGGCTGCTGCGAGGGAGAGGACGCGCGTCTGGGCGCCTATCTGGGCCTCTTCGACCAGACGACCGGCGGGGGGGCGGGGGCGCTGCCGCCCGCGCTCGTCCGCGCGGGGCGGGACGCGGCGCTGCGGCGGGGCTGGATCGAAGGGCGCCAGGGGCCGCAGGAGTGGGTCGTGGCGCAGGCCGAGCCGTTCGACGTCATCGTGGTGAGCGGCAAGCAGTACCTCTGGGCGCGGGTGACGCCGGGCTACTTCACGCATGCGGCGATCTATCTCGGGACCGAGGCGGAGTTGCGCGCGGCGGGATTGTGGGCGCATCCCGCGCTCGATCCGTGGCGCGCCCTGCTGCGCGACAGGGCGATGGTGGTGGAGGCTTCGGGGCTCGCGGTCGAGGTGCTGCCGCTCGAACAGGTCATGCGCGTGGACGCGCTCGCGCTGCTGCGGCCCCCGGCGGTCGGCGGGCGGGCGCGGGACGAGCGGCTCGGGCGGCTCATGGGGCTGGTGGGAGAGCCCTTCGATCCGCGATTCGACGGGGACGACCGGGGCGCGCTCTACTGCACCGAGCTGGTCCAGGCAGCGATGCCCGAGACACGGCTGCGCTCCCGCGAGGTGGCAGGCCGGGCGCTGCTGCATCCCGACAGCGTCGTGGCGGATGCGCTGACGGGGGAGAACGGGCTGCGCTTCGCGGGATTCGTGGCGGGGACGGAGGAGGGGTGGTTCACCGGAACGCCGGGACTGGTCGCCGCAACGGTGGGGCGGCACTGGCCGGGAGGGCTGGTGGGAGGCGGCGCCGGTCCCTGCGCGCGACCGGGGCGCTAGGCGGGGGCTGGACAAGCGGGGGCGGGCCGCTCCAGCCTCGGGGGCATGAGCGACATCGTGGCCATCGAGGAACGGCTGGCGCATCTGATCCGCGCCGTGGACGACCTCTCCGACGAGGTGGCGCGGCAGGGGCGCGAGATGGCGATGCTGCGTGCCCAGCTGGAACGGCTGGTCCAGCGAGAGGCCGAGCGCGAGGCGGAGGGCGTGCGTGCCGCACCGATCGACCGCCCGCCGCACTGGTAGCGGCGGGACGGGCGGCGGCAGGCATCGGGCGGCGGGCATGACTCGGTCCTCGGTTGTGGCGGGGACAGGGTCGCGCAGAAGGGTTAACAAAGCGTTGGGGCACCGCGCGGTGGTGTCACGCTTTCTTAACCTCTGGTCGGGACAGGGCCCCCGAATCAGCGATCGGCGGCCACGACCTCGCCCGCGTGGAGCAGCAGATCCTCGTGCCGTTCGGCGTCGATGGTCGGGTAGAGCGACACGAACACGGTATTGGCCTCGAGCGCGGGCAGGCGGGCGCCGCAGGGGGTGAGGGCGGGGACTCCGCAGATCTCGGCCTTGATCGATTCGTAGGCGGCGTCCGTGGGCGAGAGGGCGCGATCGGTGGCGGCGTAGCGCGTGACCTCGTGGGTGCCCACATCGCCGAACAGCGCCAGCGCAGCGGTCACGCGCCGGGGGCAGCCATCGGCGAAGCCCGTGATGTGATGGACCCGCGGGCCCGTGGAGGCGGGGTCGGTGTCGTGGAGCGTGTAGCCCGCGCGGGTGGCGATGGGCCGGCCCAGCGCCTCCCCCTCGACGCCGCAGGCGGTCGCGAAGAGAGCGCCCCCCTCGACCGGCCCCAGCGAGGCGACCTGCGCGCCGCCCCCAGCGGGCGGGTTGGACGCCGGCACCCCCCCGGTGCCGCAGGCCGCGAGCGCGAGACAGACGAGGCCGGCGGCGGGTCGGGTCATGGGGGCTCTCCCTGCTGGTCGTCCGGGGGGTTCTAGAACCGGGAGCGCGGCTTTCCAAGGCGAGGCCGCGGGCTCAGACCTCCTCCACCTCCAGCACGCCGGGCAGCGAGCGGAGGGCCCGGCGGGTCACGGGAGTGACGGGCCAGCCCTCGCCCACGTCGATCTCGACCTCGCCCGGCAGGGTGGGGTGGCGCAGCAGGAGCGTGACGCTGCCGCGGCCCGCGCGCGCCGGCGGCAGGCCGCGCAGGGCGGAGCGGGCCTGGTCCAGGGCCGCGGCCACGAGCGGCAGGGCTTCCTCGCGTTCGACGAAGACGCGCAGGCCCGCAGCACCGGCCACAGCCTCGTCCACCGGGCGCACGGCGCGTCCCGTCAGGCGAACGCCCTCTCCCTCGGGCACCGCCTCCACCTGCACGACGACGAGGGAGCCGGGCTCGAGAAGGGGACGCGAGGCCTCCAGCGCCTCGCTGAACAGCGTCACCTCGAACTGGCCGGTCGGATCGGAGAGGCCCACAAAGGCGAAGCGGTTGCCGCGGGCGCTCTTGCGCTCCTGCCGGGAGGCGACCACCCCCGCGACCTCGAGCAGGCGGGGGCCGTCCTGCACCAGCGCAGCGATCTCCTCGTGGGTGCGCACGCCGCGCCGGCGCAGGCCGGGCAGGTAGTCGTCGAGCGGGTGGCCGGACAGGTAGAAGCCCACGGCCTTGAACTCCTCGGCCAGCCGCTCGGGCCCGTCCCAGTCGGGCGGATCGGGCAGGCGCGGCTCGGGCAGGTCGTCGCCCGCCTCGCCGAACAGGGACACCTGGCTCGAGCCCTTCTGCTCGTGGCAGGCGGCGGAATAGGCGACCAGCGCCTCGAGACCCTCGAGCACGCGGCGGCGGTTGGGGTCGAGGATGTCGAAGGCACCCGCGCGCGCCAGCATCTCGAGCGGGCGCCTGCCGATGCGCTTGAGATCCACCCGGCGGGCGAAGTCGAACAGCGTCACGAAGGGGCGAGTGCCGCGCCCCTGCTCGATCAGCTTCATCGCCTCGGGGCCCACGTTCTTGAGCGCGCCCAGCGCATAGGCGATCGCGCCGTCCACGACCTTGAAGCAGGCGTCCGAGCGGTTCACGCAAGGAGGCGTCCACGGGATGCCGAGGGTCTTGCGCACCTCCTGGAAATAGCCCGCGAGCTTGTCGGTCAGGTGCAGGTCGCAGTTCATCACGCCGGCCATGAACTCGACCGGGTGGTTGGCCTTGAGCCAGGCGGTCTGGTAGCTGACCACGGCATAGGCGGCGGCGTGGGACTTGTTGAAGCCGTAATTGGCGAACTTCTCCAGAAGGTCGAAGACCTCGCCCGCCTTCTCCTTCGGCACCCCGTTGCGGACCGCACCCTCGATGAACTTGGGCCGCTCGCGGGCCATCTCCTCGGGGATCTTCTTGCCCATCGCGCGGCGCAGCAGGTCCGCGCCGCCGAGCGAGTAGCCCGCCATGACGCGGGCGATCTCCATCACCTGCTCCTGATAGACGATGATCCCCTGCGTCTCCTTCAGGATGTGGTCGATGCTGGGATGGATCGACCCGAGCGGGCGCAGGCCGTTCTTGACCTCGCAATAGGTGGGGATGTTCTCCATCGGACCGGGGCGGTAGAGCGCCACGAGGGCCACGATGTCCTCGATGCAGGTGGGGCGCATCCGCTTGAGCGCGTCCATCATGCCCGAGGATTCCACCTGGAACACCGCCGCGACGCGGGCGCGGGAATAGAGCTCGTAGGTCCTGGGATCGTCCAGCGGGATGGCGCCGATGTCGTTCTCGGTCCCCGGCGCGGGGTCGTAGAGGCGGGTCCCGTCGGCCGCGACGTGGAGCGGGCGGGTCGCGGTGATGAGGTCCACCGCGTTGCGGATCTGGGTCAGGGTCTTGAGGCCGAGGAAGTCGAACTTCACCAGCCCCGCCTGCTCGACCCATTTCATGTTGAACTGGGTGGCGGGCATGTCGTCGGTGCCCGGCGCGCGGTAGAGCGGCACCAGCTCGTCCAGGGGGCGGTCGGCGATCACAACGCCCGCGGCATGGGTCGAGGCGTTGCGCAGCAGGCCCTCGAGCTTCTCGGCATAGGTGAGGCAGCGGCGGACCACCTCGCCTTCGCGCATCGCCTCGCGCAGGCGGGGCTCGTCGGCCAGCGCCTTGGTGACGGAGACGGGCTTGACCCCCTCCATCGGGATCATCTTGGCGAGGCGGTCCACCTGCCCGTACGGCATCTGGAGCACGCGGCCCACGTCGCGCACGGCGGCCTTGGAGAGCAGCGCGCCGAAGGTGATGATCTGGCCCACCCGGTCGTGACCGTAGCGGGACTGGACATAGGCGATCACCTCCTCGCGCCGGTCCATGCAGAAGTCGATGTCGAAGTCGGGCATCGACACCCGCTCGGGGTTCAGGAACCGCTCGAACAGGAGGGAGTAGCGCAAGGGATCGAGGTCGGTGATGGTGAGCGCATAGGCCACGAGGCTGCCCGCCCCCGATCCGCGCCCCGGCCCCACGGGGATGTTCTGCGCCTTGGCCCACTTGATGAAGTCGGCGACGATCAGGAAGTAGCCGGGAAAGCCCATCTGCTCGATCACCGAAAGTTCGAAGGCGAGGCGCTTCTCGTACTCCTCGACGGGCGCGGCGTGGGGGATCACGGCAAGGCGGGCAGCCAGCCCCTCCTGTGCCTGGCGGCGCAGCTCCTCCACCTCGTTTTCGGCAAAGCGGGGCAGGATCGGCTTGCGCCGGGGCACGCGGAAGGCGCAGCGGCGGGCGATCTCCACCGTGTTCTCCAGCGCCTCGGGGAGGTCGGCGAACAGCGCCTCCATGGCGCGGGGCGGCTTGAACCAGTGCTGGGGCGTCAGGCGGCGGCGCGGCTCGGCCCCGTCCACGAAGGTGCCGTCGGCGATGCAGAGCAGCGCGTCGTGCGCCTCGTAGAGGCTCTCGTCGGGGAAATGCACGTCGTTGGTGGCGACCAGCGGCAGGTCGAGCGCATAGGCGAGGTCGATCGAGGGCCCCTCCGACAGGCGCTCGGCCTCGGGCAGGCCGCCTTCGACCGGGTGGCGCTGCAGCTCGACATAGAGGCGGCCGGGAAAGGCGCGGGCCATGCGGCGCAGCCATTCCTCGGCCCGCCCCCCCTGCCCCGCCCGCAGCATCCGCCCCAGGGGACCGTCCGGCCCGCCGGTCAGGCAGATGAGCCCCTCCGCATGCGCCTCAAGCTCGGAGAGGGCGATCTGGGGCTGGGGCGAGCCGCCAAGATAGGCGCAGGAATTGAGCTTCATGAGGTTCATCCATCCCGCCTCGGACTGGCAGAGCAGGACGACGGGGGCGGGGCGGTAGGGCGAACGCCCCGGCTCGGGGTCCAGATAGCACAGGTCCATCTGCGCGCCGACGATGGGCTGGACCCCCGCCTTGATCGCGGCCTCGGAGAACTCGAGCGCGGCGAAGCAGGCGTTGGTGTCCGTGAGCGCCACCGCCGGCATGCCCGCCGCCGCGGCGAGACCGGGCAGCTTCTTGACCGGCACCGCCCCCTCGAGGAGCGAGTGCTCGGAATGGACGCGCAGGTGGATGAAGCGGGGATCGGCCATGGGGGCAGACTAGGCCGCACCCCGGCCGAGTCGCCAGCCCCCGCGCCGGTCGGTCCGCCCGCGTACCGCCGCTGCTACTCCACGAGGGCGTAGCTCGTGACCTCGCCCTCGAAGTAGTCGGCGTAGCCGGTGGGATAGACATAGCCGACCGCGCCGCGCGCAGGGATGCGGCGCGGCCCCACCATGCGGTAATCCCAGAAGCGGCCGCGCCATTCCATCGGCTCGGACGACCCGGCGACCGGCCGGGCCGGCGCCTCCATCGCCACGATGTCTCCCGCCTCGTCGAAGGCGAAGCGCACGACGGCCGGGCCGGCGACGGTGTCGAGACGGGCCTCGGCCCGACCGTCGGGAAGCAGGCGCCAGGCCACGGACCGGTTCGCCAGGATCGCGTCGGGCGTCCAGGGCAGCTCCGCCAGGTAGCGGAGCGCCTCGCCCAGGGCCACGTCCGGGCCCGACCCGCGCGCGACGGGGATCGCCCCGAGGAGCCGTGCCTCGAGCAGGCCCTCGCCCGCGACGTACTGGTCGACCACACGGACGACGTTCAGGGGCCCGATCCGCTGAGCGGCGTCCCAGACAAACCCGGCCGCGGCCACGGACGAGATCTGCCTCGCCTCATAGGTCGCGAAGGCCGCGTCCGGCCCCGATCGCAGCCGCGCCGTCTGGGTCGCCACGACCGCGCGCGGCGTGCCGGTCGCTCCGGCCCTGCGCGCGAACGCCTCCACCGGGGGCGGCAGGTCGGACCGGATCGCGCCCGGGGGCAGCGCGAGGAGCCGGGCCTCGGCGGCGGCGATGCGAGAGCCGAACGACCGCGCCAGCCAGACCTGCGCCGCCAGCAGGGTCAGGACGAGCACCAGGACAGCCCAGAGGGCGATGCGCACCGCCATGGCCTCCGCCTGCGGACGGGTCTTGCGCCGGCAGACTAGCCGGACGGGGGGTCCGGGAGAAGCGGCCGCGTGCGGGGCTTGCCAAAGGTGTCCTGCCCCGCTTTGATCCGATGGCCCCGCGCGCTCTACGCCGCATCGACCGCGCGGGACGGGCGGCGATCGGGTAAGGCGGCGGGTCATGCGATGAGGATCGGGTTCCTCCTGAACGGAGAGCGGGTGGAGGCGGACGCGCCGCCCACGCGCACGCTGCTCGACTGGCTGCGCGAGGAGCGGGGCCTGACCGGCACCAAGGAGGGCTGCAACGAGGGCGATTGCGGCGCCTGCACCGTCCTGGTCACGGACGAGCGGGGGGCGCGGGCGCTCAATGCCTGCATCCTGTTCCTGCCGCAGCTTCGGGGCAAGGCGGTGCGCACCGTCGAGGGGATCGCGGGCCCCGAGGGCGCGCTCCACCCGGTCCAGCGCGCGATGGTGGACCACCACGGCAGCCAGTGCGGCTTCTGCACGCCGGGCTTCGTCGTCGCCATGGCGGCGGCGCATCTGAACGGGGATTGCGACCACGACGCCGCGCTGGCGGGCAACCTGTGCCGGTGCACCGGCTATGCCCCGATCCTGCGCGCGGCCGAGGCGGCGGCCGCCGAGCCGGTGCCGGACTGGATGCGCGACCGGCCGAACCCGGACGACGCCCCGCCCGCCGGGTCAGGCGGCGCCTTTCTGCCCCGGAGCGCCGACGAGCTGGCCGCCTGGTATGCGGACCATCCCGATGCGACGCTGATCGCGGGGGCGACCGATGTGGGGCTCTGGGTGACCAAGGGGCTGCGCGACCTGCCGGAGGTCGCCTTCCTGTCGGGCGCGCGAGACCTCGCCCGGATCGAGGAGCGGGACGGGCGCCTCTGGTTTGGGGCCGGGGCGACGATGACCGAGGTTCTGGAGGCCGTGCGCGACCGCTTTCCGTCCTGGGCGGCGCTGATCGGGCGCTATGGCTCGGCGCAGGTGCGCAACGCGGCGACGATCGGGGGCAACGTGGCCAACGGCTCGCCCATCGGGGACAACCCGCCCGTGCTGCTCGCGCTCGGGGCCCGGCTGCACCTGCGCCGGGGCGAGGAGCGGCGGGTGCTGCCGGTCGAGGACTTCTTTCTCGACTACGGCCGGCAGGACCGCCGGCCCGGCGAGTTCCTGGAGGGGATCGACGTGCCGCTCTCGGCGCCGGGGCTCCGGGTCTGGAAGGTGTCCAAGCGCTGGGATCAGGACATCTCGGCCGTCTGCGGCGCCTTCGACATCAGGGTGGAGGACGGCCGGGTGGTCCGGGTGCGGACGGGGTTCGGCGGCATGGCGGCCACGCCTAGGCGCGCCCGCGCGCTCGAGGCCGCGCTGGAGGGGCGGCCCTGGGACGAGGCGACGGTCGAGGCGGCGGTTCCCGCCCTGGCCGAGGATTTCCGGCCCATCGACGACATGCGCGCCTCGGCCGCCTACCGGCTGGAGGTGGCGGGCAACCTGCTGCGGCGCTACCTCCACGAGAGCCGGGGGGCGGCCGTGTCGGTCCGCGCGGTGCGGCCATGAGCGTGCACGAGCCCGCCCCCCACGATTCGGCCCTGCTCCATGTCACGGGGGCGGCGCGCTACACCGACGACATTCCCGCGCCGGCGGGATGTCTGCACCTGGCCTTCGGCCTTTCGCCCGTGGCGCGGGGGCGCCTCGCGGCGCTGGACCTCGGCCCCGTCCGGGCGGCCCCGGGGGTGGTGGCGGCGCTGGCGCACGGGGACCTGCGGCGGCCTGCGGACGTGGCCCCCGTCGCGCATGACGAGCCGCTGCTCTGCGACGGGGCGATCCACTACCTGGGCCAGCCGCTGTTCGTGGTCGCCGCCACCTCGCACCGCGCGGCGCGCCGGGCGGCGCGGCTGGCCCGCGTCGAGGCCGAGGAGGAGGCGCCGGTCCTGACGATCGACGACGCGCTGGCTGCCGGCTGGCGCTTCGAGGAGGGGCCGCGGATCTGGCAGAAGGGCGATCCCGACGCCGCGCTGGCGACCGCGCCGCGGCGGGTCAGGGGACGGCTCGAGATCGGCGGGCAGGAGCACTTCTATCTCGAGGGGCAGGCGGCGCTGGCGATCCCCGGCGACGACGGGATGGAGGTGCACTGCTCGACCCAGCATCCGTCCGAGATCCAGCACAAGGTGGCCGACGCGCTGGGCCTGCCCTCGGCCGCGGTGCGGGTGGTGGTGCGGCGCATGGGCGGCGGCTTCGGCGGCAAGGAGAGCCAGGGCAACCACCTGGCCGTCGCCTGCGCGGTGATGGCCGAGGCGACGGGCCGGCCCTGCCGGATGCGCTATGACCGCGACGACGACATGACGATCACGGGCAAGCGCCACGACTTCCGCATCGACTACGACGCGGGCTTCGACGCCGAGGGGCGGCTGCTCGCGATGGAGGTCGTGCAATACGCGCGCTGCGGCTGGTCGCAGGACCTGAGCCTCGCGGTCTGCGACCGGGCGATGCTGCATGCCGACAATGCCTATCTCGTGCCCCATGCGCGGATCGTCTCGCACCGGCTGCGGACCAACACGCAGTCGGCCACGGCCTTTCGCGGCTTCGGCGGCCCCCAGGGGATGCTGGGGACCGAGCGGCTGATCCAGCACGCGGCCCATGCGCTGGGCCTCGATCCGGGCGCGGTGCGGCGGCTCAACTTCTACCCGCCCGCCACGGGCGGGGAGCGGTCCGGGCCGGGCACGGGGACCCGGCTGCGCGCGGTGCATTCTCCGGCCCTCGACCGCAGCACCCCCTACGGCATGGAGGTCGAGGACTTCATCCTGCACGAGATGACCGACGCGCTCCTGGCCTCATCGGACTTCGCCGACCGGCAGAGGGCGGTGCGCGAGTGGAACAGCGGTAATCCGGTGCTCAAGCGAGGGCTCGCCTGGTCGCCGGTCAAGTTCGGCATCTCCTTCACGCTGAGCCACCTCAACCAGGCGGGCGCGCTGGTCCATGTCTATCGCGACGGCTCGGTGCTGCTGAACCACGGCGGGACCGAGATGGGACAGGGCCTGCACCGCAAGGTCTCGCAGGTGGCGGCGGCACGGCTGGGCATTCCGCTGGACCGGGTGCGGATCGCGGCCACGGACACGGCCCGGGTGCCCAACACCTCGGCCACGGCGGCCTCGTCGGGGGCTGACCTGAACGGGATGGCGGTTCAGGCCGCCGCCGACGCGATCCGCGAGCGCATGGCGCGCCACCTCGCCGCACTGCACCAGGCGCGGGCGGAGGAGGTGGTCTTTGCGGACGGCACCGTGCGGGTGGGCGCGGACGCGATGAGCTGGGAGGAGGCGGTGGACGCCTGCTACCTCGGGCGGGTGTCGCTGTCGGCCACGGGCTTCTACGCGACGCCGGGCCTCGAATGGGACCGGGTGCGGGGACGGGGGCGGCCCTTCTTCTACTTCGCCTATGGCTGCGCCGCCACCGAGGTCGTCCTCGACACCCTGACGGGCGAGAGCCGCATCCTGCGCGCCGACATCCTGCATGATTGCGGCGCCTCGCTGAACCCGGCGCTCGACATCGGGCAGATCGAGGGGGGCTATGTCCAGGGCGCGGGCTGGCTGACCACCGAGGAGCTGGTCTGGGACGCCAAGGGCCGCCTGCGCACCCACGCGCCCGCGACCTACAAGATCCCGGCCTTTTCCGACCGGCCCGCGATCTTCAACGTCCGTCTGTGGGACGCCGCCAACCGCGCCGAGACGGTCTATCGCTCCAAGGCGGTGGGAGAGCCTCCGCTGATGCTCGGCATCTCGGCGTTCCTGGCGCTCTCGGAGGCCTGCGCGGCCTGCGGGCCCCACTGGCCGGACCTTCAGGCCCCGGCGACGCCCGAGGCGATCCTGCGCGCGGTCGCCCGGGCGCGGGGCGCATGAGCTTGGACCTTCCGGCCCTGCGCGCGGCCGTGGCGCGGCACGGCGCCGTCGTGCGGATCGTGGTCGCCGCCACGGCCGGGTCCGCCCCGCGCGAGGCAGGCGCCGCCATGCTGGTCTGGGCCGACGGCGCGGAGGGCACGATCGGGGGCGGCGAACTCGAGCACCGTGCCGTGGCGGAGGCGCGGACGCTGCTCCCGGGCGGCGGGCCAGTCTGGCGGAGCTGGGCGCTGGGGCCCGCGCTGGGCCAGTGCTGCGGCGGCTCGGCCACGCTGGTCTGGGAGCGGTTCGACGAGGCCGGCCTGCCCGCGGCGCTGCCTCTGGCCCGCCGCATTCACGGCGCCGCGCCCCGCCCCGCCGCCACCCCCGCGCCCGGTGCCCCGCCCCTCTGGCGCGACGGCTGGCTGATCGAGGCGGCCCTCGCGCCGGGGCGGCCTGTCTGGGTCTGGGGCGCGGGGCATGTAGGGCGCGCGGTGGTGGCGGTGCTGGCCCCCTGGCCCGGCGTGGCGATCACCTGGGTGGACCTGTCGGCAGACCTCTTTCCCCCCGACCCCCCCGCCCGCGTCACCGTCCTGCCCACGGCCGACCCGCCTGCCCTGGTCTCCTTCGCCCCGCGCGACGCGGACCACCTGGTGCTGACGCGCAGCCATGCGCTCGATCTCGGGCTCTGCCACGCGCTCTTGGGGCACGGCTTCGCCTCGCTGGGGCTGATCGGCTCGGCGACCAAGCGGGCGCGCTTCCGCTCGCGCCTCCTGGCGCTCGGCCACCGCCCCGAAGGCGTGGCGCGGATCGCGTGTCCGATCGGAGACCCCGCGCTCGGCAAGCATCCCCAGGCCATTGCGGTCGGCGTCGCGGCGGCTCTAATGGCCGGGCGGCACGGGCGCGCAGAAAGGGACCACAGGGCCGGATGACCGACGCGCTGCTGACGATCCGCGGCCTGACCAAGACCTATCCGGGGGTCGTGGCCAATGCCGACGTGTCGCTCGACGTGCGCGCCGCCTCGGTCCACGCGCTGCTGGGCGAGAACGGCGCGGGCAAGTCCACGCTGGTCAAGGCGATCTACGGACTGGTCCGGCCCGACAGGGGCACGATGACACTGGCGGGCCGCCCCCATGCCCCCTCTTCCCCGCGCGAGGCGCGCGCGGCCGGGATCGGCATGGTCTTCCAGCACTTCTCGCTCTTCGAGGCGCTGAGCGTGGCCGAGAACGTCGCCCTGGGCATGGAGGACCCGCCCCCCCTGCGCGACCTGGGCGCGCGCATCCGCGACGTCTCGCGCGAGTACGGCCTGCCGCTCGATCCCGGCCGCCCCGTGCGCGACCTGTCGGCCGGAGAGCGCCAGCGGGTCGAGATCGTCCGCTGCCTGCTGGGCCGCCCGCGCCTGCTCATCATGGACGAGCCGACCTCGGTGCTGACCCCGCAGGAGGTGGCGATCCTGTTCGCCACGCTGCGCCAGCTGCGCGCGGAGGGCGTCGCGATCCTCTACATCTCGCACAAGCTCGAGGAGATCCGCGCCCTCTGCGAGGAGGCGACGATCCTCAGGGCGGGCCGCGTGGTAGCCACCTGCGACCCGCGCGAGACCCCGGCGCGGCGCATGGCCGAGATGATGGTGGGCGGCAGCCTGCGCATCCCCGCCCGCGCCGCCCCTGCCCCCGCAGAGAGCCCCCCCGTCCTCGAAGTGGAGGGGCTCTCGCTCGCCTCGCCGCGGGGCGGGGGCCTGCGCGACGTGTCCTTCGCCGTCCGCGCAGGCGAGGTGCTGGGGATCGGCGGTGTCGCCGGCAACGGGCAGGAAGAACTGCTGCTCGCGCTCTCGGGCGAGCGGCGCACCGCCCCCGGCGCGATCCGCCTGCGCGGCGAGGCGGTGGGCGCCCTCGACCCCTCGGCGCGGCGGGCGCGCGGCCTGCTCTGCGCCCCCGAGGAGCGCAACGGCCACGCCGCCGCGGCCGACATGACCCTGACCGAGAACGCCTTTCTCTCGGCCCGGGTGCGCGCGGGGCTGGTTCGGCGGGGCTTCGTGGACTGGGCGGCCGCGCGGCGGTTCGCCGAAGGCGTGATCCGCGCCTTCGACGTGCGCGCCCCCGGCCCCGAGGCGACGGCGCGCCAGCTCTCGGGCGGCAACCTCCAGAAGTTCGTGATCGGGCGCGAGATCCTCCAGAAGCCCGATGTGCTGGTCGTGGCGCAGCCCACCTGGGGCGTGGACGCGGCCGCTGCGGCGGCGATCCGGCAGGCGCTTCTGGACCTCGCCGCCGGGGGGGCGGCGGTGGTGGTGGTCAGCCAGGACCTCGACGAGCTGATGGAGATCGCCGACCGCTTCGCCGCCCTGAACGAGGGGCGGCTGTCCCCCGCCCGGCCCGTCGCCGGCCTCTCGGTCGAGGAGATCGGGCTGATGCTGGGCGGCGCGCACGGGATGGAGGTCGCCCATTCCCGCCATGCCGGGGCCGCCGCGTGATCGTCTGGGAGCGCCGCCCCGCGCCGTCGCGCGCGCTCGCCTGGGCCACGCCGGTCCTGGCGGTGGCGCTGACGGTGCTGGCGGGGGGCGTCCTGTTCGCGCTTCTGGGCAAGGACCCGGTCCTCGCCATCCGCACCATCTTCTGGGAGCCGCTGTTCGGGCCCTTTGCGGGCTACCTGCGCGGCCAGATCGCGATCAAGGCGGCGCCGCTGATCCTGATCGCGGTGGGCCTCTCGTTCGGCTTCCGCGCGGGGGTCTGGAACATCGGGGCCGAGGGGCAGTACATCGTCGGCGCGCTCTGCGGCGCGGCCGCGGGCCTCGCGCTCTGGCCGGCCGAGACGCGGTGGATCTTTCCCCTGATGGTGCTGGCCGGCACGCTGGGGGGCCTCGTCTGGGCGATGATCCCGGCGCTGCTGCGCGTGCGCTTCGGCACCAACGAGATCCTCGTCTCGCTGATGCTGGTCTATGTGGCCTCCAACCTGCTCGCCTGGGCGGCGCTCGGGCCCTTGCGCAACCCCGAGGGGCTGGGCTTTCCGGGCTCGCGCAACCTGCGGCAATGGGCGTCCTCGGCCAATCTCGAGCTGGTGCCCGGCACGGGGCTGCACTGGGGGGGCGTGGCCGCGCTCGGCGCGGTGGCGGCGGGCTGGGTGCTGCTCGCGCGTCATCCGTTCGGCTTTGCCGTTCGGCTGATGGGGCAGGCGCCGCGCGCGGCGGCCTTTGCCGGCGTGGCGCCCTCGCGCGTCGTGGTGCTGTGCATGGCGCTGTCGGGGGGCCTCGCCGGGGCGGCGGGGCTGTTCGAGGTGACGGGGCCAGCGGGGCAGGTCTCGATCGACTTCGCCGCGGGTTACGGATTCACGGCGATCATCGTGGCGTTTCTCGGCCGCCTGCATCCGGGGGGCATCCTGCTCGCGGGGCTGCTGATGGCGCTCACCTATGTGGGCGGCGAGATGGCGCAGCAGCGGCTGAACCTGCCCGCCGCCGCCATCTCGCTGTTCCAGGGCATGCTGCTGTTCTTCCTGCTGGCCACGGACCTGCTGGCCACGCACCGGCCGCGCTGGCGCCGCGCGGCCCCCTCCGCCTCCCCCCTGCCCGCCGCAGCCCCGGAGGAGGCGCGCTGATGGACCTGTCAGCCATCTCGCCCGCGCTGCTGTTCGCCTCGCTGATGGTGGCGTCCACTCCCATCCTGCTCGCCGCGCTGGGCGAGCTGGTGGCCGAGCGGGCGGGGGTGCTCAACCTCGGGGTCGAGGGGATGATGATCACGGGCGCCGTGGCGGGCTTCGCCGCCGCGCATGCCTCGGGCTCGGCCGCGCTGGGCTTTCTCGGAGCGGCGGCGGGGGGCGCGGCGCTCTCGGCGCTGTTCGCCGTGCTGGTGCTGTGGCTGCGCGCCAACCAGGTGGCGACGGGGCTGGCGCTGACGCTGTTCGGCCTCGGCTTCGCGGCGCTGGTCGGGCAGGGCTATGTCGGCCTGCGCGCCCCCCCCGTGCCGCGCCCCGAGATCCCGCTCCTGCGCGACATCCCCGTTCTGGGCCCCGTCCTGTTCCGCCACGATCTCGTCGTCTATCTCGCGCTCGGGCTGGTGGCCGGGGTGTGGTGGTTCCTCCATCGGACCGGCGCGGGCCTGCGCCTGCGCGCGGTGGGCGAGAACCACGACGCCGCCCACGCGCTGGGCCACGACGTGCGCCGCATCCGCCTGCTCGCGGTGCTGTTCGGGGGCGCCTGCGCCGGGCTGGGCGGGGCCTATCTCTCGCTCGTGCGGGTGCCGCAATGGACCGAAGGGCTGACCGCCGGCGCGGGCTGGATCGCGCTCGCCATCGTGGTCTTCGCCTCGTGGCGGCCGTGGCGGCTTCTCCTGGGCGCCTGGCTCTTCGGCGGGCTGACCGTGCTCCAGCTCAACCTGCAGGCGGCGCGCGTCCCGGTCCCGGTCGAACTTCTGTCCACCGCGCCCTATCTCGTGACGATCCTCGTGCTTGTCGTCATCTCCTCGGGCCGGGGCCGGGCGGCGCTGGCCGCGCCCGGCTCTCTCGGCCAGCCGTTCCACGCATCCCGCTAACCACAACAGGGAGTCTCCACCATGCTGACCCGACGCAGACTGCTCGCTACCGGGGCCACGACCGCGACGCTCGCCGCCGCGGGGCTGCCCGTCCGCGCCCAGGGGACCGAGCCCCTCACCGTGGGCTTCATCTATGTGGGCCCGATCGGCGACGGCGGCTGGACCTATCAGCACGACCAGGGCCGCCTCGCCGTTGAGGAGCATTTCGGCGACCGCGTCCGCACTGTCTATCAGGAATCCGTCCCCGAGGGCGCCGATGCCGAGCGGGCGATCACCCAGATGGTGCTGGGCGGCGCGGGGCTGATCTTCACCACGTCCTTCGGCTTCATGGATGCGACCGTCAACGTCGCGCAGCAGTTTCCCGACGTGAAGTTCGAGCACGCCACGGGCTACAAGCGGCTCGACAACCTCGCCACCTACGACGCCCGCTTCTACGAGGGACGTGCGGTGATCGGCACGATCGCGGGGCGGATGACCCGGTCCAACAAGATCGGCTACATCGCCTCCTACCCCATCCCCGAGGTGATCCAGGGCATCAACTCGGCCTTCCTTCATGCCCGCAAGGTCAACCCGGATGTCGAGATGGTGGTGATCTGGGTCTATACCTGGTTCGACCCCGCCAAGGAGGCCGACGCGGCCCAGGCCATGATCGAGCAGGGCGTGGACGTCATCATGCAGCACACCGACTCGACGGCACCCCAGGCCGCGGCGCAGGCAGCGGGCAACGTCTTCACCTTCGGCCAGGCCTCGGACATGGCGGCCTTCAAGCCGGTGCCGCGCATCGCCTCGATCATCGACAACTGGGCGCCCTACTACATCGAGCGCGTGGGCGCCGTGCTGGACGGCACATGGGAGAGCCACGCCCATTGGGGCGGCATCCCCGAGGGCGAGGTGGAGATCGGCGAGATCACCGAAGCGGTCCCGGACGAGGTGCGCGCCGAGGCCGAGGCCATGATCGAGGCCATCCGCAACCGCGAGTACCACCCCTTCACCGGCCCCATCAACAAGCAGGACGGCACCCCTTGGCTGGCCGAGGGAGAGGTCGCCACCGACGAGCAGCTCATCTCCATGAACTTCTACGTCGAGGGCATGACGGGCCAGATCCCGAGCTGATCGGGGCGGCGGGCCGCGCGGCGCACGCGGCGCGGCCCGCGGGGGTGAACCATGACCGACTTTCTGGTGATCGGCGGCGGGATCGCCGGCGTCTCGGCCGCCGCGCGGCTCTCGGCCCTGGGCTCGGTGCTGCTGCTCGAGGCCGAGGACAACTTGGCGCACCACGCCTCGTCGCGGTCGGCGGCGGTGTTCGAGGGGACCTACGGCGCGCCCGAGACGGTGGCGCTCAACCGCGCCTCGCGGCCCGAGCTGGAGGAGCGCGGCGTTCTGACCCCGCGCGGCCTCCTGACCCTCGCGCTACCCGCGGACGAGGCCGCCTTCGAGGCGGAGCTGCGCATCGAGGGCATGGAGGAGATCCCGCTGCCCGAGGCGCGGCGGCTGTTTCCGCCCCTGGGCCGGGCCGTCGCGCGGGCGGCCTTTCACCCCGACACGCTGGATCTCGACACCGACCGGCTGCTGCAGGGCTTGGCGCGCGAGGCGCGAGCGTCGGGCGCGCGCCTTCTGACCCGAGCGCCGGTCGCGGCGATCCGGCGCGACGGCGCCGGCTGGGCCGTCGAGGCGGGGGGCGGGACGCACCGGGCGGGCCGGATCGTGAACGCCGCCGGGCCGTGGGCGGACCGGGTCGCGGCCATGGCGGGCCTGCCGCCGCTCGGCCTCCGACCGCTGCGCCGGTCGATGGCGCGAATCCCCTCGCCCGCCGACCCCTCGGCCTGGCCGATGGTGCAGGGCGCGGGCGAGACGTTCTACATGAAGCCCGACGCGGGCGCCCTTCTCGTCTCGCCCGCCGAGGAGGACCCGGCCGAGCCGCACGACGCCTGGGCCGACGACCTGGTTCTGGCCGAGGGCCTCGCCCGGTTCGAGGCCCATGCCGAGATCGCGGTGACGCGCCTTCTGGCCAGCTGGGCAGGGCTCAGGACCTTTGCGCCCGACCGGCGCCTCGTCCTTGGGCCCGATCCGCTCGAGCCGCTGTTCCTGTGGTGCGCGGGACAGGGCGGCTACGGCTTCCAGACCGCCTGTGCCGCCAGCCGGCACCTGGCCGAGACGGCCGCCGGCGCGGACCCGACCCTGGGCCCGGCCTTGGCGGCCGCCCTCTCGCCGGCGCGCTTCCGCTGAGGGGCTCCGGCGGCGCTTGCCCGGCGCGCGCGCGGCAGGCAACGTCGGGGCGGGGCAGAAACGGAGCAGACCATGACTACCCGCATCCTCGCGGCGGCGCTCGCGCTCGCGCCCTTCTCCGCCGCCGCCCAGTCCCTGCCGCTCGACCGCGTGCTGCCGGGGCTCAATCCCTGCGCCGGGCTCAGCGCCCAGCAATGGGGCGTCCCCGTCGGCCTCGACGTGCTCGAGGAGGCGTCGCTCGACGCGCTCGACCTCCAGCTGCGGGGCCAGGAGGCGGCGGTGTCGCTCTCGGGGCGGCTGGCCTGCCGGACGGGGGCGGACGCGCTGGTGCCCGGCAACGCGGCTGCCGCGCTGCAGGCCAGCGCGCAGATGTCGCTGGCCGATTGCTCGGTGCGAGGGCTCGACCTCCGGCTCGGCCCCTTCGGCGGCAGCTACGCCCCCGTTCTCGAGGCGATGGCGCCCGAGCTGCGCCGCCTGCTCGAGGCGCAGGCGCTCGACGCCTTCGGCCGGGCCTGCCGCGACCTGCGGGGCTACTGACCGCGCGCGGTCCGTGCTAGCAGGGGCCATGCTCTCCTACCAGCACGGCTATCACGCCGGAAACCTCGCCGATGTCCACAAGCATGGCTATCTGGCCTGGGCGCTCGCGGCCATGGCGGCGAAGCCCAAGCCGCTCTCCTATCTCGAGACCCATGCGGGGCGCGGCCTCTACGACCTCTCCTCGCCCGAGGCGCGCCGCACCGGCGAGGCGGCCGGCGGCATCGCGCGCACCGAAGGCTGGTTCGCCCCCGGCGACCCCTACCTTGGCGCGCTGGCCGGGACGCGCCGCCGCCACGGCCCCTCGGCCTATCCCGGCTCACCGCTGATCGCCGCGCTGCTGCTGCGCCCCGGCGACACGCTCCGCCTGGCCGAGCTGCACCCGGCCGAGCACGAGGCGCTGGGGCGCGCCCTGCCCCGCCCGGCCCGGATCGAGCGGACGGACGGGCTGCGCGCCGCCCTTGCCTGGACGCCGCCCATGCCGCGCCGGGGCCTGCTCGTCGTGGACCCCTCGTGGGAGGTGAAGTCCGACTACGAGGCCGTGCCCGCCATGCTCGAGCGGGTGGCCCGCAAATGGCCCGTGGGCGTGCTGGTCCTGTGGTATCCGCTTCTGCCGGACGGTCGCCACGCGCCGATGCTCGACCGGCTGGGCTCGGCCCTGCCCGGCGCGCTGCGCCACGAGGTCCGCTTTGCCCCCGTGCGGCCGGGGCACGGGATGGAGGGGTCCGGCCTGTTCGTCGTCAATCCTCCCTGGGGCAGCGAAGGACGGCTCGCCTGGCTGGGCGAGCGGTTCGGGGCGCTGGATCAGCCCTCCCGCCCGTTGACCGTTTCGCGATAGCCTTCGCGCACATGGCCCAGCCCCTCGATCAGCAGGGTCGTGAGCAGGCCGATATTGATGAAGCCGTTGGCCGCCGCCATGGCGCCCAGGATGCGCCGGTCGCCCGTCACCACCACGTCGCCGTAGCCCACCGTCGTGTACGAGGCGAGCGCATAGTAATAGGCCGTCTCCCAGTCGGCGAACAGGCCCGACCAGCGCAGCGCCACGGTCCAGATCGTCACGCCCGCCAGCACCACGGCCAGCACCAGCGCCCCCGCCCCCGTCACCACCAGCACGAGCTTGCCCGCATGGGGCGGCTCGCGCAGCCAGCGACGGCGGTGGGTGAACACGACCTCGGCCGCCCAGAACCCCAGCCCCGAGACGACAAGGGACAGCATCGTGACGAGCGAACCGATAATGATCTGCTGCAGCATGGGAGCCCGGCCGCCACCCTGTCCGGTCCCGTCCCGCCCCGCAAGGGGGGCCGGCGGCCCTTTCTTCGGCCGCAGGCTGCGCTATCCTCCCCGCCCATGTTCGAGAGCCTCCTGCGCCGCCTGCTTGCCCCCGAACCCGACCGTCTGCCCGAGCCCGACTCGCGTCTGGCGCTGGCGGCCCTGCTGGTCCGGGTGGGCCGGGCCGACGGCCATTACTCGGCGCCCGAGACAGAGCGGATCGACGCCGTGCTGCGCTGCCGCTACGGGCTGGACGCCGCCGCCGCCGCCGCCCTGCGCCGCGAGGCCGAGATCCTCGAAGAGGAGGCCCCCGATACCGTCCGGTTCACCCGCGCCGTCAAGGAGCACGTCGCCTACGAGGACCGTCTCGGCGTGATCGAGGCCCTGTGGGAGGTGGCCCTGGCCGACGGCCGCCGCGACGCCGAGGAGGACGGGCTCATGCGCCTCGTCGCGCCGCTTCTGGGGGTGGAAGACGTGGACAGCGGGCTGGCCCGGCAGCGCGTCGAGGCCCGGCTGGACGGAGGGGCATCGGGCGAAGGGCCGGGCGGCGCGGCCGGCGGGGGCCCGACGGGGCCGTGGGGGCGGGCCGGGAGGTGATCGCCGCCCTGCCGATGTACGACCGCCCCGAGAACGCGGCCGCCCACGACCGCCTCTGGGCCGCCGTGCGCGACGGGCTGCGCGCGCGGGGGGTGGCCGCGCCCGACGCGCTCGACCGCGGCCTCTCGCCGGCGGAAGGATGGGCGCGGCCGGACCTGGTCCTGGGCCAGATCTGCAACCTGCCTTGGCGCGCGCTGTTCCGGGGGCGGGTGACGATCGTGGCCGCGGCCGATCATGCGGTCGAGGGCTGCGCCCCCGGCTTCTACCGGAGCGTCATCGTCGCGCGGGCCGACGACCCGGCCCCCGGCGACCGCTTCGCCCTGAACGAGCCGCTGTCCAACTCGGGCTGGGACATGCCGCAGGCCTGGGCGCGCGCGGAGGGTCGCCCCCTGCGCCCGGTCTTGGCGACGGGCTCGCACCGCGCCTCGGCGCTGGCAGTGGCCGAAGGGCGCGCGGATCTGGCCGGCATCGACGCGGTGACCTGGAGCCTCCTGCGCCGCTGGGAGGGGTGGACGGCGCGCCTGCGGGTCCTCGCCCTGACCGAGCCCAGCCCCGGCATGACCTTCGTCTGCGCCCCCGGCCACGACCCCGCCCCCCTGCGCGCGGCGCTGGAGAGGGCCATCGGGGGCCTTTCCGCGGAGGACCGCGCCGCCCTGGGAGAGCTGCGCGGCCTGGCCGACCTGCCGCCCTCGGCCTACGACCGCCCCCTGCCTCCGCCGCCGGACCTTCCGGCGGTTGCATCCGCGGCCGACTTGCCCTCTGCTGGTCCCGCCAGCCGAGAAAGCGCATGACCCCCGAGCCAGCCCCTGCCCCGCCGCCTGTCATCGAGATCCGCGACCTTCACAAGTCCTACGGAAGCCTCGAGGTCCTGAAGGGAGTCTCGATCACCGCGCCGGCGGGGCATGTGGTGGCGATGATCGGCTCCTCGGGCTCGGGCAAGTCCACGCTGCTGCGCTGCTGCAACCTTCTCGAGGACAGCCAGCAGGGCGAGGTGATCTTCTGCGGCGAACCGGTCCGCTGGCGCGGCACCGGCGCCCATCGCCGCCCGGCGGACCGCGCGCAGGTGGTCCGCATCCGCACCAACCTGTCGATGGTCTTCCAGAGCTTCAACCTCTGGTCGCACATGACGGTCCTCCAGAACGTCATGGAGGCGCCCGTCACCGTCCTTGGCCAGGACCGCGCGGAGGTCGAGGCGCGCGCGCGGGCCTATCTGGCCAAGGTGGGGATCGCGGACAAGGCGGATGCCTGGCCGGCCCAGCTCTCGGGCGGGCAGCAGCAGCGCGCCGCCATCGCCCGCGCCCTCTGCATGGAGCCCAAGGCCCTGCTCTTCGACGAGCCGACCTCGGCGCTCGACCCCGAACTGGAGCAGGAGGTCGTGCGCGTCATCAAGGCCCTGGCCGAGGAGGGGCGGACCATGATCATCGTCACCCACGACATGCGGCTTGCCGCCGACGTGGCGCACCATGTCGTCTTTCTCCACAGGGGCGTCATCGAGGAGGAGGGTCCGCCCGAGGCGCTGTTCGGCGCGCCGCGATCCGAGCGGTTGCGGGGGTTCCTGTCGGCGACGCAGCCCGCCTGACCCCGGGTCGCCCGCGCCCCCGGACGCAGCGGCCTTGAGATTTCCGGCGAAACCCTGTTCCATGCTCCCCACCCACAGGGAAGGGAGACAAGAAGAATGAGGATCGCTCTCGCCTCCGCGCTCGCGCTCTGCGCCGGCGCGGCGCTCGCGCAGGACGTGGTGCGCATCGGCACCGAAGGCGCCTATCCCCCGTACAACTTCATCAACGACGCGGGCGAGCTGGCCGGCTTCGAGATCGACCTCGGCAACGAGATCTGCGCTCGGGCGGGCCTGACCTGCGAATGGGTCACGAACGACTGGGATTCGATCATCCCCAACCTCGTGTCCGGCAACTACGACGTCATCATGGCCGGCATGTCCATCACCGAGGAGCGCGCCCAGGTCATCTCCTTCACCCAGGACTATTATCCTCCCACGGCCTCGGCCTATGTCGCCCTGTCGGAGGATGCCGACATCATGGGCGTCGTCGCCGCGCAGGTGAACACGATCCAGGCTGGGCACGTCGCCGAGTCTGGCGCCACGCTGCTCGAGTTCGCCACGCCCGAGGAGACGGTCGCCGCCGTCCGCAACGGCGAGGCCGATGCCGTCTTCGCCGATTACGACTACCTCCTGCCCATCGTCGAGGCCTCGGGGGGCGAGCTGGTCTTCGTGGGCGAGCGCGTGCCGCTGGGCGGCGGCGTCGGGGCCGGCCTGCGCCAGACCGACGATGCGCTGCGCGAGCAGTTCGATGCCGTCATCACCGAGATGAAGGCCGACGGCTCGCTCAATGCCCTTCTGGCGGAATGGTTCCCCGGCGACGAGGTGCCATCCTACTGAGCGCGCTTGACCGGCCCGGGGGGGTTCTCCCGGGCCATCCTTCGCCATGTGCGATGATCCCGCCAATCTCGACACGCTGCTCTGGTTCGTCTGCTACCTGACGACCGGCAAGCATCTGGCCTTCTACGGCGCCTTCGGGACGGTGCTGCTGCTGCTCGCGGTGACGGCGCCTGTCGCGCTGCTTCTGGGCTTCGGCGGAGCGATCGCGGCCCGCTCCCGCCTCGCGCCGGTCGCCTGGCTGGGCAAGGGCTATATCGCCGTTGTCCGCGGGGTGCCGGACATCGCCTTTTTCCTGTTCTTCGTGATCGCGCTCGACCAGGGGCTCGAATGGCTGCGCCACCAGTGGCTCTGCCCCGACTGGACCGAGCCGGTCCGCCAGGGCCAGAACTTCCTCGTCTGCCCCGAAGCCAAGCTGCCGCTGGCCACGGCGCCGCAATGGATCCACGAGGTCTATGGTTTCGCCCTCGCCGTCGTGACCTTCGCGATCGTGTTCGGCGCCTTCGCCGCCAATGTCCTCTATGGCGCCATGGCGGCCGTTCCCCGGGCGCAGATCGAGACGGCCGAGGCCTACGGCATGACCCATGCCCAGGCCTTCCGGCGCGTGCTCGTGCCGCAGATGTGGGTCTACGCCCTGCCGGGCCTGTCCAACCTGTGGATGATCCTCATCAAGGCGTCGCCGCTCCTGTTCCTGCTCGGCGTGCGCGACATCGTCTACTGGGCGCGCGAGCTGGGCGCGACCCAGACGCCGCGCTTCACCGACTATCCGCACGGCGACTGGCGGATGTGGTATTTCCTCTTCCTGCTGGTGTTCTACCTCGCCCTCACCCGTCTGTCGGAAATCGTGCTCGGGCGGGTGATGCGCCGTCTGACCCGCGGGCAGGCCATGGCGGGCGGCGAGGTCCAGCGCCGCGCCGAGGCGGCCGCATGACCTGCTGGGAGATCGTGCAGGCCTATGCCCTGCGTTCGCTCGGAATCGGCGAGCGGCTACTGCCGCAGGTCGACATCACGCTCTGCCACCAGTTCACGCTGATCGGCTCGGGCCTGCTGTGGAATGTGTATTTCGGCACGCTGGCCCTCGGGGCGGGGTTCTTTCTGGCGGTGGCCACCGCGCTCGCGCGGCAATCCCGCCACGCCGTGCTGCGCAAGCCGGCCGAGTGGTTCGTGTTCGTGTTCCGCGGCTCGCCGCTCTTCATCCAGTTCTTCTTCGCCTATTTCCTGTTCCTGTCGTTGCGCGGCACCTTTCCCGCCCTGTCTCCCCTGACATCGGCGGCTTACGGGGCGCTGTTCGTGCTGTTCCTGAACACCGCCGCCTACTCTGCGGAAATCTTTCACGGCGCGTTGCAGGCGATCCCCCGCGGCGACCTCGAGGCGGCGGATGCCTACGGTCTCGCCGGATGGCGCAAGTTCCGGCGCATCACCTTTCCCACCATGCTCCGTCTGGGCTGGCCCGCCTACACGAACGAGGCGATCTTCCTGTTCCACGCCACCACGCTCGTGTTCTTTTCGGGCTTCCCGGCCGCCCAGCAAAGGGGCGACGCGCTCTACTACGCCAAGTTCTTCGCCGACCGGACCTTCAACCCCTTCGTGCCCTATCCCATCCTCGCGGGCTACTTCATCCTGCTCACGCTGGGCATCATCGCGCTGGCGGGCCTCATCCAGCGCCGCCTCAACCGCCACCTGCCGGCCGTGCCCGGCCCCTGGCGCCCGCGCTTCCGTCTCGTCCGCTGATCCGAGTTTTCCGTGGCAACCCCAAGGTGACATCATGAGCTGGCTCGACCAGCACCCCGAGATCCGCAACATCCGCTGCGGCGCCGTGGATCTCAACGGGCAGGGACGGGGCAAGCGCTTTCCCGTCCGCTTCGCCCGCAAGATCGAGGAGGAGGGCACCCGCTTTCCCCTCTCGGTCCTCAACCTCGACATCTGGGGCGAGGACGTGGAGGACAGCCCACTCGTCTTCGAGATCGGTGACCCCGACGGCATCCTCCGCCCGACCGAGCGCGGCTATGTCCCCATGCCCTGGCTCCAGGTGCCGACCGCCCTTCTGCCCATGTGGATGTTCCACGAGGACGGCGCGCCCTTTCCGGGCGATCCCCGCCACGCCCTGCGCGCCGTCGTCGAGCGCTACGCCGCCCTCGGCCTGACACCCTGCGTGGCCACCGAGATGGAATTCTACCTCGTGGACGATTCGGAGGGCGAGATCCGACAGCCCCCCTCCCCGCGCTCGGGCAAGCGCCGCCCCGGCGCCGAGATCCTGTCGCTGCGCGCCCTCGACGCCTTCGACGTCTTCTTCAACGAGCTCTATGACGGCTGCGACGCCATGGGCATTCCGGCCGAGGCCGCGATCAGCGAGGTGGGGCTCGGCCAGTTCGAGATCAACCTCAGCCACGTCCCCGACGCCTTGCGCGCGGCCGACGACGCCTGGCTCTTCAAGCAGCTCGTGCGCGGCCTCGCGCGGCGGCACGGCTTTGCCGCAAGCTTCATGGCCAAGCCCTACGAGGACTACGCGGGCAACGGCCTGCACTGCCACTTCTCGCTCCTGGACCGCGAGGGGCGCAACGCCTTCGCCGACGGCAGCTTCGCGGGCACGCCGCTGCTGCATCATGCCATCGCCGGCTGCCTGCGCGGCATCCCCGAACTCACGCTGGTCTTTGCTCCCCACGCCAACAGCTACGAGCGGCTGGTCCCCGAGAGCCACGCCCCCACCGGCATCTGCTGGGCCTACGAGAACCGCACCGCCAGCGTGCGCGTCCCCGGCGGCAGCCCCATGGCGCGCCGCATCGAGCACCGCGTCGCGGGCGGCGACGTGAACCCCTACCTCTTCCTTGCCGCCGTGCTGGGCTCGGCCCTGACCGGGATCGAGGACCGGCTGGAGCCGCCGCCGCCCATTGAGGGCAACGCCTACGAACAGGACCTGCCCCAGATCCCCGACACCTGGGAGGCCGCGATCGACGCCTTCGAGGACAGCGCCGTCGCCCGACGCATCTTTCCTCCCGAACTGATCGGGAACTTCGTGATGACCAAGCGGCAGGAGGCCCGCTACATGGCGGAACTCACGCCGCGCCAGCAGCTCGAACTCTACCTCGACACCGTCTGACGGCGCGACCCGCACGAGATGCGGGCGGGCGCCCCGCCCCTGCCGCGCGGAAAGCCGCCGCACGACCGCGTGAAGGCCGCTTTCGCCCTGCTCGCATCGCCGCTATGGGAACGCAGCCCGCCGGCCCGTGGCCGCAGCCGGGTCTGAGGGGCATGAGGGAAGACACGCGAATGCTGGGCTTGGGGAGCCTTTTCTCGTCGGACATGGCGATCGACCTCGGGACGGCGAACACGCTCGTCTACGTCAAGGGCCGGGGCATCGTGCTGTCCGAGCCGTCCGTGGTCGCCTACCATGTCAAGGACGGCCAGAAGAAGGTGCTGGCCGTGGGCGAGGACGCCAAGCTGATGCTCGGCCGCACCCCCGGTTCGATCGAGGCGATCCGCCCCATGCGCGAAGGCGTGATCGCCGATTTCGACGTCGCCGAGGAGATGATCAAGCACTTCATCCGCAAGGTCATCCGCCGCTCCTATCCCAAGCCCAAGATCATCGTCTGCGTGCCCCACGGCGCCACGCCCGTGGAGAAGCGCGCCATCCGCCAGTCGGTCCTGTCCGCCGGCGCCCGCCGCGCCGGCCTGATCGCCGAGCCCATCGCGGCGGCCATCGGCGCGGGCATGCCCATCACCGACCCGACCGGCAACATGGTTGTGGATATCGGCGGCGGCACGACCGAGGTGGCGGTGCTCTCGCTCGGCGACATCGTCTATGCCCGCTCGGTGCGCGTCGGCGGCGATCGCATGGACGAGGCGATCATCTCCTATCTGCGCCGCCAGCATAACCTCCTTGTCGGCGAATCGACGGCCGAGCGCATCAAGACCTCCATCGGAACGGCGCGGATGCCCGACGACGGGCGCGGCCAGACGCTGATGATCCGCGGCCGCGACCTGCTCAACGGCGTGCCCAAGGAAACCGAGATCTCGCAGGCCCAGGTCGCCGAGGCGCTGGCCGAGCCCGTGCAGCAGATCTGCGAGGCAGTGATGACCGCGCTCGAGGCGACGCCCCCCGATCTCGCCGCCGACATCGTGGACCGCGGCGTGATGCTGACGGGCGGCGGCGCCCTTCTGGGAGAACTGGACCTCGCGCTGCGCGAGCAGACGGGCCTCGCCATCTCGGTGGCCGACGAGTCGCTGAACTGTGTGGCCATCGGCACCGGCAAGGCGCTTGAATACGAAAAGCAGCTGCGCCACGTCATCGACTACGACAGCTGACCCGAACGGGCGGAGGGCGGCCCATGGCGCCCAGGCGCAGCAACCCAGAGGACTACACCCGCCCGCTCCGGCGTCTGCTCGTGGGTCTGCTGGTGCTGGCGTGCCTCGGGCTGTTCCTCGTCTGGCGCGCCGACTCGCCGCGGGTGGAACGCCTGCGGGCGCATGTCGTCGATCAGGTCGTCCCCCGGCTGGACTGGGCCATGGCGCCGGTGACGGGAATGGTCAACCTCGCGCGTGACTTCCGCTCCTACCAGCGTATCCACGAGCAGAACCTCGAGCTGCGGCGCGAGCTGCGCCAGATGACCGTCTGGCGCGAGGCCGCGCTGCGGCTTGAGCAGGAGAACGCGAAACTGCGCGCGCTCAACAACGTCTCGCTCGATCCGGCGCTCACCTTCATCACCGGGACGGTGATGGCCGATTCGGGCTCGCCCTTCCGGCAATCGGTCCTGCTCAACGTGGGCAGCCGGGACGGCATCATCGACGGCTGGCCCACCATGGACGGGCTGGGCCTCGTCGGGCGCATTGCCGGGGTGGGCGAGCGGACCTCGCGCGTGATCCTCCTGACCGACACCTCCTCGCGCATCCCCGTCGCCATCGAGCCGTCGCGCCAGCGGGCCATCCTGACGGGGGACAACAGCGCCTATCCGCTGCTCGACTTCGTGGAGAATCGCGACCGCGTCCGGCCCGGCGACCGGGTGGTGACGGCCGGCGATGGGGGCCTGTTCCCGGCAGGCCTCCTGGTCGGCCGCGTGGCGCAGGGGACCGACGGCCGGCTCCGCCTGCGGCTGGCGGCCGATTACGAGCAGCTCCATTTCGTGCGCGTCCTGCGCAGTCCCCATGTGGAGGCGATCCGCGATCCGGGCGGCCTGATCGTGCCCCAGGGCGGCCCCCCCCCGGCCGAGGGCTCCGACGGACCCATCGGCCCACCCCCGCCCCCGGCGGACTCGCTCGCGGCGACCGTCACGCCTCCCAGCCGGCCGCAGGGGGCGGGCGAATGACGTCCGGCGGACGCTGGGTGGCGCTCGGGGGCTATCTGCTCCTGTCGGTCGTGCTGATGGCCGCAGCGCTGCTGCCGCTCGCGCCCATGCCACGCGACTGGGCCCCGCCGGACGTGCTGCTGGTCGTCACCGCCGTCTGGGCGGCCCGGCGGCCGGACACGCTGCCGGTGCTCGCCGTCGCGGCCGTGTTCCTTCTCGCCGACATGCTGTTCCAGCGTCCGCCGGGGCTTCACGCCGCCCTCGCGATCGGGCTGACGGAATGGCTCCGTCGCCGCGCGCCACGCCTGCGGCGCGGCACGCTTCTGGACGAATGGCTGGCGGCAGGCTCGGGACTGGCAGTGGTGATCCTGCTCGAGCGGGCGGCTCTCGTCCTCGTGATGGTGCCGCAACCGCCCTTCGGCTTGACGCTCATCCAGCTCATCCTGACGCTGGCGCTCTATCCGGTGCTGGCCGGTCTGGCACAGGTCGCGCTCGGCCTGCGCCGGCCAGCCCAGGGCGAGGTGGATCAACTGGGGCATCGGCTATGACGCGTCCGCGCAGCGACCGCACTCCGCGGCCCGAAACCAACGAGGTCTGGCCACGCATGACCCGCCGGGCCGTCGCCCTCGGGGTCGCCCAGCTCGGGCTGATGGGCGTGGTGGGCTGGCGCATGAAGCAGCTCCAGATCGACCAGGCCGACGAGTTCCGCCTGCTTGCGGAGGAGAACCGCATCAACATGCGGCTGATCCCGCCCGCGCGCGGCCTGATCGTGGACCGCACCGGCCTGCCGCTGGCGGTCAACGAACCCATCTACCGGATCGTCATCGTCCGCGAGGCCGCCGGCGACCCCGAGGAGGCGCTCGCCCGCCTGTCCGCCGTCATGCCGCTCACCCCGGAGGAAGTCGCCCGCTCGCTCGAGGAGATGCGGCGCGTCGCCTCCTTCGTGCCGGTGACGGTCCGCGACCGAGTGGGTTGGGACGACGTGGCGCGCGTGACCGCCAATGCCCCTGCCCTGCCCGGCATCACCGCCGAGGTGGGCCTGTCGCGTCTCTATCCCAACGGGGCCGATACGGCGCATGTCGTGGGCTATGTCGGGCCGGTCTCGGATTTCGACCTCTCCCAGATGGAGAGCCCCGACCCGCTGTTCCGCATCCCCAAGTTCCCCATCGGCAAGACGGGCGTGGAGGCGCGGCTGGAGGACGACCTGCGCGGCCGCGCCGGCACGATGCGCATCGAGGTCAACGCCGTGGGCCGCGTGATGCGCGAGCTCGACCGCGTGGAGGGCACCAAGGGCAAGGACGTCCAGCTGACCGTGGACGCTGCCCTCCAGGCCTATGTCGAGGCCCGCATGGAGGGCGAGAGCGCCGCCGCCGTGGTCATGGACTGCGAGACCGGCGACCTGCTTGCGGTCGGCAACGCCCCCTCCTTCGACCCCAACCTGTTCGTGCGGGGCATCTCGGTCGCCGACTGGCAGGCCCTCAACGAGAACAAGTACCGCCCGCTCGCCAACAAGGTCGTCCAGGGCGCCTATCCCCCCGGCTCCACCTTCAAGATGATCACCGCGCTCGCCGCCCTCGAGGCGGGCGTGATCCGCCCCGAGGACACCGTCCGCTGCCCGGGCTTCACCGTGGTCTCGGGCACGCGCTTCCACTGCTGGCGCTCGGGCGGGCACGGCAACGTCAACTTCCACGACAGCCTCAAGGTGTCGTGCGACTGCTACTACTACGAGATCGGCCAGCGTGTCGGCATCGATGCCATCGCCGCCATGGCGCGCAAGCTCGGCGTCGGCGTGCGCCCCGACGTGCCCATGTCCGCGGTGGCCGAGGGGATCGCCCCCGACCGCGCCTGGAAGCAGAATGTCCGGGGCGAGAGCTGGCGCGTGGGCGACACGGTCAACGCCTCGATCGGCCAAGGCTACGTGCTCGCCACGCCGCTCCAGCTCGCCATCATGACCGCCCGCCTCGCCACCGGCCGCGCGATCCAGCCCCGTCTCGTCAAGAGCATCGACGGGGTAGAACAGCCCGTCACCGGCGGCGAACCGCTGGGCCTCAACGAGAACTGGCTGCGCCGCACCCGCGCCTCCATGTACGACGTCTGCAACCACGAGCGCGGCACCGCCTTCGGCTCGCGCATCGTGGCCGAAGGGATGCGCATGGCCGGCAAGACCGGCACCAGCCAGGTCCGCCGCATCACCCCCGAGGAGCGCGCCCGCGGCGTCATCTCCAACAGCCAGCTTCCGTGGGAACGGCGCGACCACGCGCTGTGGGTCAACTACGCCCCGTACGACAATCCCCGCTTTGCCGTCGCCGTGGTGGTCGAGCACGGGGGCGGAGGCTCCTCGGCTGCCGCGCCGATCGGCCGCGACATCACGCTTCAGGCCCTCTACGGGGGCTTTCCCCCGCTCGAGGCCTATCCGCCCAACCGGCGCGAGGAAGCGGCCAAACGACAGGAGACGATCCGCGCCCGGATGGGCGGCCATGCGCCGCCGCCGCCCGTGGACCGCGTCTGAGGGCCCGGCATGAGCTTTCTCGAATACCAGGTCCGCTTCGTTCCCACCGGCTGGCGCAAGCTGCTCTACGTGAACTGGGCGCTGGTGGCGCTGGTCACGGCGGCCTCGCTCCTGGGCATCCTGATGCTCTACAGCCTGGCCGGCGGCCGGATGGAGCCGTGGGCCGGGGACCAGCTCGGCCGCTTCGTCCTCGGCTTCGTGGTGATGATCGCCGTCGCCATGGTGCCGATCACCGTCTGGCGGCGGCTCGCCTGGCCCATCTATCTGCTCTCCATCGGGCTTCTGGTGCTCGTGGACATCATGGGTCATGTCGGCATGGGGGCGCAGCGCTGGCTTGTCCTCGGACCCATCCGCATCCAGCCGTCCGAGGTGGCCAAGATCGGCCTCGTCCTCGCGCTCGCGGCCTATTACGACTGGCTGCCCACGCGGAAGGTGTCTAACCCGCTCTGGATGCTGCCGCCGCTCGTCATGGTGGTGCTGCCCGTCGTCCTGGTGCTCATGCAGCCCAATCTCGGCACGGCGGTGCTGATCCTCGGGGCAGGCGGAATCCTCATGTTCTGCGCAGGCGTTCACTGGGCGTATTTCGCCACGCTTCTTGCGGGCATCGCCGGGGCCGTCTGGGCCGTGTTCGAAAGCCGCGGCAAGCCCTGGCAGCTTCTGCACGACTACCAGTTCCGGCGCATCGACACCTTCTTCGACCCCTCCCAGGACCCGCTCGGTGCGGGCTACAACATCACCCAGGCCAAGATCGCGCTTGGCTCGGGCGGGCTCACGGGCAAGGGCTTCATGCAGGGCACCCAGTCGCGGCTGAACTTCCTGCCCGAAAAGCACACCGACTTCATCCTCAACACCCTGGCCGAGGAATTCGGATTCGTGGGCTCCTTCGCCCTGCTCGTCATCTACGGGCTGATCCTCGCCTTCCTGTTCCACACGGCCGTCACCTGCCGCGACCGCTTCTCGTCGCTGCTCGTGACCGGGGTGGGCGTCACCGTGTTCCTGCTCTTTGCCGTCAACATGCTCATGGTCATGGGCCTCGCGCCCGTCGTGGGCGTTCCGCTCCCGCTCGTGAGCTATGGCGGCTCCTCCCTCCTCGTCCTTCTCGGGGCCTTCGGCCTCGCCCAGAGCGCGCATGTCCACCGTCCCCGATGATCTCCCCGAGGCCCGGCCTGCGGCCCTGCTGCGCCCCGCGGGCCGCTCCCGTCCCGCCCGCGTCCTGTTCGACGGCCCCGAGCGGGTGTGGGAGGCCTACCGCGACACCCTTCCCCGCGCGCTGGCCGAGGCGGGGGTGCTCGCCACCGTCTCGCGCGACCTGTCCCCCGAGGAGACGGACTGGATCGTGTACGCGCCCGGCGGACGGATCACCGACTTCTCCCCCTACCGGCAGGCTCGGGCGGTGCTGAGCCTCTGGGCCGGGGTCGAGCTGATCGTCGTCAACCCCACCCTGACCCAGCCGCTCGCGCGCATGGTGGACCCCGGACTCACGCAGGGCATGGTGGAATGGGTCACCGGCCATGTGCTGCGCCACCATCTCGGGCTCGACCGCCACATCCGCCGCACCGAGCCTCGCTGGGAGCCCTCGCCGCCCCCTCTGGCCACGGAGCGGCCCGTGACGGTGCTGGGCCTCGGCGAACTCGGCCTCGCTTGTGCGCTGGCGCTGACCGGGCTCGGCTTTCCCGTCACCGGCTGGGCACGCTCGCCCAAGGACGAACGGCGCCTTGCGCGCGTGTTCACGGGCCGCGACGGGCTCGCCCCCGCCCTGACCGGCGCCGAGATCGTCGTGCTGCTCACGCCGCTCACCCGGCTGACCGAGAACCTGATGGATGCCGAGCGGCTCCGCCTGCCGCGCCGCGGCTTCGTGCTGCTCAATCCCGGCCGGGGGGCGCTGATCGACGACGCGGCCCTTCTGGCCGCCCTCGACGAGGGTCAGGTGGGCCATGCCACGCTCGACACCTTCCGGCAGGAGCCGCTGCCGCCCGACCATCCCTTCTGGTCCCATCCGCGCGTGACCGTCACCCCCCACATCGCGGCCGAGACCCGGCCCGAGACGGCCGCCCGCGCCATCGCCGAGAACATCCGGCGCGGTCAGGCCGGAGAGCCGCTGCTCCATCTGGTGGACCGCCGGGCGGGCTACTGACCCCCCACCCCCGCGCGGCGGGAGGGATCACTCCGCCCGGAACTCCCGCGCCAGCGCATCGGCCGCGCGCGCCATCAGCGCCAGATCGACCCCGATTCCCAGAACCGTCGCCCCGAGGTCGCGGCAGCGCCGCGCGAAGGCCGGACCCGTCAGGATGCCTGCCGCCTTGCCGCTCGCCACGATCCGCCGGATCGCCTCCTCCACCTCGGCCGTCACCGCCTCGGGCCGCCCGAGCGCGCCGAGCGAGGCCGCAAGGTCCGCCGGCCCGATGAAGAGCCCGTCCACGCCGTCCACGGCCGCGATCGACTCGATCCGCTCCAGCCCCTCGCGGGTCTCGATCTGCACGAGCAGGCACAGCTCTTCCGCGGCGCGGTCGAGGTAATCCCCCACGCGGCCCCAGCGGTTCGCGCGCGTCAGGGTGGAGACGCCGCGGATGCCCCCCGGCGGATAGCGCATGGCGCGCACGGCCGCCTCCGCCTCCTCGGCCGACTGGACATAGGGCACGATCAGCGTCTGCGCCCCGAGATCGAGGATGCGCTTGATGAGGACCGGATCGTTCCAGGCCGGTCGCACCAGCGCCGAGACCGGATAGGCCGCAGCCGCCTGCAGCGGCGCCAGGACGGTCAGCGGATCGGCCGGCGAATGCTCCGTGTCGAACAGCAACCAGTCGAAGCCCGCACCGGCCATCGCCTCCGCCGTGTAGCTGCCCGGCGCCGAGCACCAGAGGCCGATCTGCACCTCCCCCTCCAGCAGCCGCCGCCGGAACGCGTTGCGCGGCAGGTCCATCGTCCCCTCCCTCTGGCTTTCGCGCCACCCCTCGCAGGCCGTGCGCGCCCTGTCCAGCCGCGCGGCTTTTCCCCCGCCCGGCCTTGCGTCACAAGGGGATGCCAGCGGAGAGCGCCATGCCCCGAATCCTCGTCCTGAACGGTCCCAACCTGAACCTGCTCGGCACCCGGCAGCCCGAGATCTACGGGCGCGAGACCCTCGGGGACATCGAGCGCGCCTGCGCCGGTCTCGGGGCCGAACTGGGCCTCTCGATCGTCTGCCGGCAGTCCAACCACGAGGGGCAGCTCATCGACTGGGTCCAGGAGGCCCGCGGGGAGGCCGCGGGGATCGTGGTCAATCCCGGCGGCCTGACCCACAGCTCGGTCGCGCTGCTCGATGCGCTTCACGCCTTCGACGGCCCCGTGATCGAGGTCCACCTGTCGCAGATCCACCGGCGCGAGGCGTTCCGCCACCGCTCCTATGTCAGCCTGCGGGCCGATGCGGTGATCGCCGGCTGCGGCGCGGACGGCTATCTCTTCGCCCTGCGCCGGCTGGCCCGGCTTCTGGCCTAGGACGAGGGCGGCTCCGGCGGGGGATGCGCCTCCTCCCACAGGCGTCCCAGCGCGAACAGGACCTCCTCCGCGCCGTGACGCGCCGCGAGCTGCATGCCGAGCGGCATGCCCTCGTGCAGGCCGCAGGGCAGCGCCAGGGCCGGATGCCCCGTCACGTTGAACGGGATCGTCCGCATCGCCATGGTCGAGGAGCCCGCGAGGCAATCCTCGATGCGCGGCGGCGGGGCCAGGACCGTCGCCGTCAGCAGCGCGTCGAACCCCTCCATCGCGGCATCCATTTGCGCCCGGAGGCGCGGCCGCAGGGCCAGCGCCGCGTCCAGGTCGCCCTCCTCCAGCACCGCCCCCGCCGCCAGCTTGCGCCAGACGTCCCGCCCGTAGCCGTCGCCATGCGCGCGCAGCAGCGGGCGATGGACGGTGAAAGCCTCGGCATACATGATGACGGTGCCCACCGCCTCCAGCAGCGCGTAATCGGGCATCTCCACCGGCTCGACCGGACAGCCCAGCGCCCGGAACCCCTCGGCCGCCGCATCGAGCGCGTCGAGGACGGCCGGATGCAGCGCCTCGTCCTCCTCGAACCAGCCCCGCGCATAGCCGATCCGCATTCCCTCTCCCTGAAGGGGCCGCGCCGGCGCCGCGCGCCCCGCCAGGGCCCGGAAGACCAGCGCCGCCTCCTCCGTGCTGGCCGCGATCGGACCCACATCGTCGAGGGTGCGCGACAGCGGGAACACCCCTCCCACCGGCACCGCGCCGTCCGTGGGCTTGAGCGCGACCACGCCGCAATGGCTGGCCGGATCGCGCAACGAGCCGCTCGTGTCCGTGCCGAGCGCCACCCGCACGAGGCGCCCCCCCACCGCCGCCGCCGAGCCCGAGGACGAGCCGCCGGGAATGCGCGACGGGTCGAAGGGGTTGCGCGCGGGCGGCATCGGCCGGTCGAAGGCGGGGCCCGTCAGCGCGAACTCGTAGGTCGCCGTCTTGCCGAGCGGCACCATGCCCGCGGCCACCAGCCGCGCGACCGCCTCCGCATCGGCGCGGGCCGCCGGTGCGGGCACATGGCTGCCGCAGGTCGTCGCCAGTCCCGCCAGATCGATCACGTCCTTGACGAGGAACGGGATGCCGAGGAGCGCGCCCCGGTCGATCCCGGCCGCCAGGTCCCGATCCGCCGCCTCCGCGGCCGCCCGCGCCCGCCCCTCGTCCACCGCCCAGACGGCGTCGAGCCGCCCGTTGCCCGCGGCGACGGCCTCCAGATGCCGCCCGAGCAGCTCCACGGCGGTCAGCTCGCCGCGACGCAGGGCACGCGCCGCATCGGGGATCGGAGGGATCACGACGCGTCCCTGACCCGACGGACGGCCCCGCACAGGAACTGCGCCTGCGACAGCATGGCCTCGGGCTCCCCCTCGCGCACAGGCAGGCCGGCGCGCTCGAGTGCGCGGGCCACCTCGGCGGCGCTCAGGCGGTCCTCCCGGTTCTCCCCGCTGCGATCGCCCATCGTCTCCTCCCCTGCCGGCCCGGAGGGGAACGTCAGCCGGCGGCGCGCAGATCCGCCTCCGCCGCCTGCTGCCCCTCCACGGGCCGGATCGGCCGCTGCGCCACGCGCCAGTCGGGGTCGATCCATGGCTCGCGCTCGTCGCGCGGCAGCATCCCGCGGCCCAGGATGTGATCGGCCGCCTTCTCGCCCGTCATGATGGACGGCGCGTTGAGGTTGCCGTTCGTGACCTGCGGAAAGATCGAGCTGTCGGCGACGCGCAGCCCCTCCACCCCGATCACCCGGCATTCGGGGTCCACGACCGCGCCCGGATCGTCCCGGTCGCCCATCCGGCAGGTGCCGCAGGGGTGATAGGCCGATTCCACATGCTCGCGGATCGCGTCGTCCAGCGCCTCGTCCGAGACGGCCGCCTCGCCGGGGCTGATCTCGTGGCCGCGGAAGGGGGCAAAGGCGGGCTGGGCGAAGATCTCGCGCGTGAGGCGGATGGCTGCACGGAAGTCGCGCCAGTCCTCCTCGGTGCTCATGTAGTTGAAGAGGATGCGCGGGCTCTCCGCCGGGTCGGGCGAGCGCAGCGTCACCGCCCCGCGCGAAGGCGAGCGCATCGGGCCCACATGCGCCTGGAAGCCGTGCCCCTCGGCCGCCGCGCGCCCGTCATAGCGCACCGCGATGGGCAGGAAGTGGAACTGGATGTCCGGGTATTCCACCCCCGCGCGCGAGCGGATGAAGGCGCCCATCTCGAACTGGTTCGACGCGCCCAGCCCCGAGCCCAGGAACAGCCAGCGCGCCCCCACCAGCGCCTTGCCCCACAGGCTCCAGTAGCGGAACAGCGACACGGGCTGGGTGGCCGCCTGCTGGACGTAGATCTCCAGATGGTCCTGCAGGTTGGCCCCCACGCCCGGCCTGTCCGCCAGCACCTCGATCCCCATCTCGCGCAGATGCGCCGCCGGTCCGATCCCCGACAGCATCAGGAGCTTGGGGCTGTTGATGGAGGAGGCAGCGACGATCACCTCGCGCCCGGCGCGGATGGTCTGCAACCCGTTGAAGCTGTCGATCTCGACGCCCGTGGCGCGGCGCCCCTCGAACAGGATGCGCCGGGCGATGCCGGTCACCAGGTCGCAATTGGGGCGGCGCAGTGCCGGGCGCAGATAGGCCCAGGCCGCCGACCAGCGCATCCCGCGCCAGATGGTTGATTCCATCGGGCCGAAGCCCTCCTGCCGCCAGCCGTTCGGGTCGTCCGTCAGGGGGTATCCCGCCTGCCGCCCCGCCTCGAGGAAGGCGCGTGCGAGCGGGTTGGAGGCCGGCCCGCGCGTGACGTGCAGCGGACCGTCGCTGCCGCGCCAGGACGGATCGCCGATCCCCCCGTGCCAGTTCTCCATCCGCCGGAAATAGGGCAGCACGTCGGCAAAGGCCCAGCCCTTCGCCCCCGCCGCGGCCCAGCCGTCGAAGTCGCGCGCATGCCCCCGCACATAGACCATCCCGTTGATCGAGGAGGACCCCCCGATCACCTTGCCCCGCGGCGTGGCCAGCGTGCGGCCGCCCAGATGCGGCTCGGGCTCGGTGCGGAACCCCCAGTCGTAGCGCGCCATGTTCATGGGGTAGGACAGCGCCGCCGGCATGCGGATGAAGGGCCCCCAGTCCGACCCGCCCGCCTCGATCACGATGACGCTGCGGCCGGCCTCGCTCAGCCGGTAGGCCAGCGCGCAGCCCGCGCTGCCGGCGCCCACGATGACGTAATCCGCCTGCATCAGAACGGCGCCTCCACCACCCCCGCGCCCACATGGACGGTCTTGACCTGCGTGTAGTGCTCCACGGCGGCCCAGCCGTTCTCGCGCCCGATGCCGGAGGCGCGGATGCCGCCGAACGGCACCTCGACCGGCGTGACGTTGTAGGTATTGATCCAGCACGTCCCCGCCCGGAACGCCGCCGCCACGCGGTGCGCGCGCGCGATGTCGCGCGTGAACACCCCGGCCGAGAGGCCGAACGGCGTCGCGTTCGCGCGCGCGACCGCCTCCTCCTCGGTGCGGAAGTCCAGCACCGCCATGACGGGGCCGAAGATCTCCTCGCGCGCGATGGTCATGGAATCGGTCACGTCCGCGAAGACCGTGGGCTCGTACCAGAAGCCCGGCCGGTCCGGCCGCCGCCCCCCCGCCACCAGCCGCGCACCCTCCTCCAGGCCCTTGCGGACATAGCCCTCCACGATCTCGCGCTGCCGCTCGGTCGCCAGCGGGCCCAGATTGGTCGCCTCGTCCAGCGGATCGCCCATGCGCACGCCCCCCAGCCGGGCGGAGAGCCGCTCGAGGAACGCCTCGCGCACGCTCTCCTGCACGAAGACCCGCGTGCCGTTCGAGCAGATCTGCCCCGTGGAGTAGAAGTTGCCGAGGATCGCCCCCGACACGGCCGAGTCGAGGTCCGCGTCCTCGAACACGAGGAGCGGCGACTTGCCCCCCAGTTCCAGCGTCACGGGCTTGAGGCCCGCCGCCGCCGCCTCGTAGATGCGCCGTCCCGTGGGGACCGATCCGGTGACGGAGATCTTGGCCACCCGCGGATCGGCAACCAGCGCCGCGCCGACCGCGCCCGCACCCTGCACCACGTTGAAGACGCCCGGGGGCAGTCCCGCCTCGGCCAGGATCGCGGCCAGACGCAGCGCGCCCAGCGGCGTCGTCTCCGAGGGCTTGAACACCATCGCGTTGCCGCAGGCCAGCGCGGGCGCGGCCTTCCACGCCGCGATCTGCGTGGGATAGTTCCACGCCCCGATGCCGACGCACACGCCCAGGGGCTCGCGCCGCGTATAGGCGAAGGCGCCACCCGAGAGGGGAACATGCTCGCCCCGGATGGCCGCCGCGATCCCCCCGAACCATTCCAGCGCATCCGCGGCCGACAGCGCATCCGCCACCAGCGTCTCGGAGAGCGGCTTGCCCGTGTCGAGCGTCTCGATCTCCGACAGCTCGCGGTTGCGTTCGCGGATCAGCTCGGCCGCGCGGCGCAGCACGCGCCCCCGCTCTGCGCCCGTCCGGGCGGCCCAGTCCGCCTGCGCCCGCTCGGCAGAGGCGAGCGCGGCCTCGATCACGGCAGGTGTCGCCGCGTGGACGCGCGCGATCTCCTCGCCCGTGGCCGGGTAGAGGACGGGGATCGCCTCGCCCTCCCGGTCCTCCAGAAAGCGTCCGTCCACGAAATGGCTCGCCTCGGGCCGCGCGTCGCGCATCATTCCCCCCTCGGAAAGCGCCGGCTTTCCTCCAGAACGTTCAGGTCCATGTGGTTGCGCATGTACCGCTCCGAGGCGCGCTGGAGCGGCTGGAAGTCCCACGGGAAATGGGCCCCGTTGCGCAGCGCCTCGTAGACGACCAGCCGGCGCGCCTGACTCTCGCGCACGGCCCGGTCGAAGGCGGCGAGGTCCCAGCGCGCGTCCGCCAGCGCCCGCATCCGCGCCAGCGCCTCCGCCCCCTCCGGCCGGAGGGCGAGGTTGGTCCGCTCTCCGGGATCGTCGCGCAGGTCGAACAGCATTTCGGGGTCCGCGGGGCAGCGGACATACTTCCACCGCCCGTCGCGCAGTGCCACCATCGGCGCCACCGACGCCTCGGCCGCGTATTCCATCGGCACCGGCCCGCGCTCCGCTCCTTCCGCGACGGGCAGGAGCGACACGCCGTCCGTCCAGGGCGCCACCTCGGACAGGTCCACCCCCGCCAGGTCGCACAGGGTCGGGCAGAGATCGAGCGTGGAGACGGGCGTCTCCACCCGCCCCGGCCGCAGCTCCGGCGCGGCCAGCATCAGCGGCACCCCGGCCGAATGCTCGAAGAAGTGCATCTTGAACCACAGGCCGCGCTCGCCCAGCATGTCGCCGTGATCCGATAGGACGACGACGACCGCCTCCTGCCGCATCGCCTCCAGCGCGCCGAGGATCTCCCCCACCTTCTCGTCGATATAGGAGATGGAGGCGAAGTAGCCCCGCCGGGCGCGGCGCACCATCTCGGGCGTCACGGCAAAGCGCCGCCAGTCGCAGGCATCCATGATCCGCCGGGAATGCGGGTCCATCGCCTCGTAGGGGATGGCCTCTCCCTCCGGGTCGAGCGCGGGAGAACCCTCGTAGAGGTCCCAGTGCCGCCGGCGCGCCACGTAGGGGTCGTGCGGATGGGTGAAGCTGGCGACCAGACACCAGGGCCGGCCGTCCTCCTCCCGCGCGAGGTCGTGGATCGCGCGCACCGCGTGAAAGGCCACCTCGTCGTCGTAGTCGAGCTGGTTGGTCGCCTCGGCCACGCCCGCACCCGTGACCGAGCCCAGGTTGTGATACCACCAGTCCACACGCTCGTGCGGGCGGCGCCAGTCGGGGGTCCAGCCGAAATCGGCCGGGTAGATGTCGGTCGTCAGCCGCTGCTCGAAGCCGTGAAGCTGGTCTGGCCCGACGAAGTGCATCTTGCCCGACAGGACCGTGCGATAGCCCGCGCGCCGCAGGTGATGCGCGAAGGTCGGCACGGAGGAGGCGAACTCGGCCGCGTTGTCGAACACGCCGGTCCGCGACGGCAGCTGTCCGGCCATGACGGAGGCCCGCGCCGGCGCGCAGAGCGGCGAGGCCGTATAGGCGGCCGGAAAGCGGACCGACCGCTCGGCCAGCCGCGCGAGGTGGGGCGCATGCAGGAACGGCGCCGGCCCGTCGGGGAAGAACGGCCCCGCGAGCTGGTCGGCCATCAGGATCAGGATGTTGGGCCGGCTCATCCTTCGGCCTCCCCCGTCTCGTGCTCCAGCCGGCCCAGCACCAGCGCGATCGCCGCCTCCCGGTCGGGCGCGGCGGGGGACAGCGCCTGCCGCAGATAGACCCCGTCGATCAGGGCTCCCACGGCCTCGGCCACTTCCCCGGCGCGCGCACCGGCGAGCGGGCGCAGCGCATGCACCAGGTTCGAGCGCATCCGGCGGTGATAGACGCCGAGCAGCCGCCGCGCCTCCGGCATGGTCTGGGCTAGGACGTAGAAGTTGAGCCAGGCCGCCACCGCCTCGCGCCGGAACGACGAGGCGGAGAACGAGGCGCGCACGATTGCCTCCAGCCGGGCCTTCGGTCCCTGCGCGGTGGCCAGCGCGCCGCGCACCTCCGCGCCGAACATCGTCAGCACGTGCCGCATGGCGGCGACGAAGATCGCCTCCTTGGACCCGAAATAGTGATGGGCCAGCGCCGAGGACACGCCCGCGCGCCGGGCGATCTGGGCCACCGTCACCTCCAGCGAGCCGGCGCGGCCGACCTCCTGGATCGTCGCCTTGACGATGGCGGCCTTGCGGATAGGCTCGACGCCGACACGGACCATGGCATCCTCGGCAAAGGGGCTTGCCAGAACGGCTTAGCGAATGCTTGATTGACTCGTCAATCAAGAACGTCCCGGACCCGACCGGGCGAACAGGGAGATGCACATGAGATTGAAGGCTGCCCTCTCGGTCCTCGCCGTCGCCGCGGCAGGACAGGCCGCCGCCGATTGCGGCACGATCACCTTCGCCGATGTCGGCTGGACCGACATCACCGCCACCACCGCCGTCGCCACGACCATCCTCGAGGCGCTGGGACAAGACACGGAGACGCTGCTTCTGTCGCTGCCCGTGACGTTCAACTCGCTGGCCTCGGGCGACGTGGACGTGTTTCTCGGCAACTGGATGCCCACCATGGAGGCCGACATCGCCCCCTTCCGCGAGGCGGGGACGATCGACACGGTCCGCGTCAACCTGACGGGCGCCAAGTACACGCTGGCCACCAATGCCGCCGGCGCCGCGCTGGGCATCGAGGGCTTCGACGACATCGCCGCCCATGCCGACGCGCTGGGCGGCCGCATCTACGGCATCGAGCCCGGCAACGACGGCAACCGCCTGATCCTCGAGATGATCGAATCGGACGCCTTCGGGCTTGGCGGATTCGAGATCGTCGAATCGTCCGAACAGGGGATGCTCGCGCAGGTCGCCCGCGCCGACCAGCGGGGCGAGCCCATCGTGTTCCTCGGCTGGGAGCCCCATCCGATGAACGCCAACTTCGACATCACCTATCTGGAGGGCGGCGACGACTGGTTCGGCCCCGATCTGGGCGGGGCGGAAGTGCGCACCCTGACCCGTCCGGGCTTTGTCGAGGAATGCCCCAATGTCGGCCGGTTCCTCCAGAATCTCGAATTCACCCTCGAGATGGAGAACGAGATCATGGGCGCGATCCTCGATGGCGGGCAGGAGCCGGGCGAGGCCGCGCGCCAATGGCTTGCGGCCAACCCCGACGCGCTCGGGCCGTGGCTCGAGGGCGTGACCACCGTGGACGGCGGCGACGCGCGCGAGGCGGTGCTGGCCGCGGTCGGGGGCTGAGCCCGTTGCGGGGCGCGGCGCTTCTGGCCTTTCTGCTGTGCGGCGCCTCGGCGGTCCTCGCCCAGGTGCCCTCGCAGGCCGACTGGAACGCCGCCCGCGAGGCCGTCGATCTGCCGGACGGCCCCGCCCTCGCCTTCGTGGAGGTGGAGGCGCCGGAGGGCGCGGCCGCGGCCGACCCGCTGATCCTGCTGCACGGCTACACCGACAACAGCCGGTCCTGGTCGCTCGTCATGCCCCATCTGGGCGAGCGGCGGATGCTGGCGCTCGACCTGCGCGGCCACGGCCGGTCCGAGGCGCCCGCCTGCTGCTACGGCATCGACAGCTTCGCGCACGACCTTCTGGGCTTCATGGACGCGATGGGCATCGAGCGGGCCGACCTCGCCGGCCATTCGCTCGGCGCGATGACGGCCATCGCCTTTGCCGCCGCCCATCCCGAACGCGTGGACCGCATCGTGCTGATCGGCGCCGCCCTCTCCCTGCCGGACGCCGCCGCCGACTGGCTGTGGCAGACCGTGCCGAACCTCGAGGCGCCCATCGACCCCGAAGGCGAGTTCATGCTCGACTGGTACTGGAACCCCACCCCGGTCAACGAGGCGTTCCTGGCCCGCGAACGGGCCGAGAGCGCGGCCGTGCCGCTCCATGTCTGGACGGGAACGCTCCAGGCGCTGGTGGCGACCGACCTCGCCTTTCCCGCCGCCCGCGTGACCGCGCCGACCCTCATCCTCTGGGGCGATCAGGACCCGCTCTTCGACGGTGCCAGTCAGGACCGCCTGCGCGAGGCCATGCCAGGGGCCGAGCACCATGTCTTTCCCGGACTGGGGCACAACCTGCTCTGGGAATCCCCCGCCGAACTGGGAGGGCGCATCCGCGCCTTCCTCGGCCCCTGACTCCCGAGGAGGCGGCGCGCCGCGCGCATGGACTGGCTTGCACTTCCCAAGATCCCCGTGGGGCGCACCGCAGCCCAGGGCTTCGACTGGCTCCAGCGCCACGGCGCGTGGTTCTTCGACGGCCTCTCGCTGCTGCTCGAGCGCATCATCGCCGCGGTCCTCTGGGTGCTCCAGACGCCGCCGCCGCTGGCGGTCGTGGCGGGCTTCGTCGTGCTCACCTGGCTTCTCCAGCGCAACTGGCGCACCTGCCTTCTCGTGGCGCTGTGCTTCCTGTTCGTCCTCAACCAGGGCTACTGGCGCCAGGTGACCGAGAGCCTGACGCTGGTGCTCACCTCCTGCGCGGTCTGCATGGGCCTCGGCGTGCCCATCGGGATCGCCGCGGCGCACCGTCCGCGACTCTACCGCGCCCTCGCGCCCGTCCTGGACCTGATGCAGACCCTGCCGACCTTCGTCTACCTCATCCCGGCCATCGTGTTCTTCGGGCTCGGCATGGTGCCCGGCCTCATCGCCACCGTGATCTTCGTCCTGCCGGCGCCGATCCGGCTCACCCATCTCGGCATCGCCTCCACGCCTCCCGCCCTGCTCGAGGCCGCGCAGGCCTTCGGCGCGACCCCGCGCCAGACCCTGTGGAAGGTAGAGCTGCCCTGGGCCTGGCCCCAGATCATGACGGGGCTCAACCAGGCCATCATGCTGTCGCTCTCGATGGTGGTGATCGCCGCGCTCGTGGGGGCCAACGGGCTCGGGGTTCCCGTCGTCCGGGCGCTCAACACGGTCAATACCGCGCTCGGCTTCGAGGCGGGCCTCGTCATCGTCGTGGTCGCCGTCATGCTCGACCGGATGCTGCGGGTGAAGCGATGACCGCCGTGCCGGCCGTGGCCTTCGACCGCGTCTCCATCGTGTTCGGCGACAATCCCGCCCGCGCGCTTCCCCTCATGGACGAGGGGCTGTCGCGGGCCGAGGTGCAGGCCCGCACCGGACAGATCCTCGGGGTGCACGACTGCACGCTCGAGGTGGCCGAGGGCGAGATCCTCGTGCTGATGGGCCTGTCGGGCTCGGGCAAGTCCACGCTCCTGCGGGCGGTGAACGCGCTCAATCCGGTGATCCGGGGCGAGGTGCGCGTGCGCACCTCGGAGGGGCCCGTCTCGGTCACCCACGCCGACGGCGCGACCCTGCGACGCCTCCGGCAGGAGACGGTCGCCATGGTCTTCCAGCAGTTCGGCCTGCTCCCCTGGCGGACGGTGCGCGACAATGTGGGCCTCGGGCTCGAGCTGCGGGGCCTTCCGCGCAAGGCACGCAACGCCCGCGTGGACGAGGAGATGCGCCTCGTCAACCTGCACGAACGCGCCGACGCGCTGGTGGGCCAGCTCTCGGGCGGGATGCAGCAGCGCGTGGGGCTGGCGCGGGCCTTCGCCACCGACGCGCCCATCCTGCTCATGGACGAGCCGTTCTCGGCCCTCGACCCGCTGATCCGCACCCGCCTCCAGGACGAGCTTCTGGACCTCCAGGCCCGGCGCAATCGCACCATCGTGTTCGTCAGCCACGACCTCGACGAGGCGTTCAAGATCGGCAACCGCATCGCCATCATGGAGGGGGGGCGGATCGTCCAGTGCGGCACGCCGCGCGACATCTTCCGTGCTCCGGCAACGGATTACGTGGCGGACTTCGTGGCCAACATGAACCCGCTCGGGGTTCTGAGGGCGCGCGACGTGATGGGGCCCGCCCAGGGCGGCCGGGCGACCGTGGCACCGGACCTGCCGGTGCGCGAGGTGATGGCCCGCCTGCGCAGCGTCCCCGCCCTCTCCGTGGAGGAGCAGGGCCGCCCCCTCGGCACCGTGACGCCGGACACGGTGCTCGCCCGCCTCGTGGACCCGCGCGGCTAGGGACCCTCGCCGTCGCGCCAGGCGCGGCGCTCGCGCAGGGCGAGCGCGGCGACCGACGCCACGATGACGGCCCCGCCGGCAATCACGAAGGGGTCCACGTCCTCCCCGAAGAGCAGCAATCCCACCAGGACCGACCAGACGAGCTGCAGGAAGGTGGCCGGCTGGGTCGTCCCCAGCGGCGCGGCCGCAAAGGCGCGGGTCATCGCGTAATGCCCGCCCGTGGCGAACAGCGCCGTCAGGCCGAGCCAGGCCACCTGCCCCGCGCCCACGGGCACCCAGACCGCCCAGGCGAACGGCAGCAGCGTCAGCGCGACCGTGACCGACAGCATCCCCACCACGACCGACGCCTCGAGTTCCGCCGACAGCCGCTTGGCCACCAGATAGCCGCCGCCCAGACCCAGCGCCGCCCCGATCATCGCCAGGTGGCCCGCCTCCACCGCGCGCCAGCCGGGCCGCAGGATCATCAGCGCCCCCAGAAAGGCCGCCCCCACCGCGAGCAGCCGCCGCCGTTCCCACCGCTCCCCCAGCAGGAGGGCCGCTCCGACCGTGACGAAGACCGGGTTGAGGTAGCCCATCGCCGTCACCTCGGCCAGCGGCAGGCGCGTCATGGCGAAGAACCAGCACAGCACCCCGCCCGTGTGGACCAGCGCGCGCAGCCCGAACAGGCGCGCCTGCCGCCCCGTCAGCCGGACGGAGAGCAGCGGCCACAGCATCGGCAGCGCCAGCGGCAGCCCGAGGGCGAAGCGCAGAAAGGCGGCCTGCGGCGCGGGTACCGCCTGCCCGACATGCTTGACCGTCGCCGTCATGCCCACGAACAGGAGCCCCGCGAGCATCATCCACAGGATGCCCGTCACCGGCGCGGCGGACGGAGCGGCCGGGATCGCGACGGCGCCGCGCGCCTCGGCGTCGGACCCGCTCATGGCGTCGCGCCTGCGGCGGACCACCGGCCCCGCCGCTCCCCCGCAGGGGGTCCCGGTGCGACCCGCACGGCCGCCCCTCCTGCGTCAGCTGTCCGCGTAGGCCCGCATGACCTCCTCGGACGCCTCGAGATTCGTCGTCACCGACTGCACGTCGTCGTCGTCCTCCAGCGTCTCGATCAGGCGCATGACCCTTTCGTAGGTCTCGGCGTCCACCGGCGTCGTCACCTTGGGCCTCCAGACGAAGCGGGCCGATTCGGACTCGCCCAGCGTCGCCTCCAGCGCGGCGGAGACGGTGCCCAGCTCGTCCTCGGCGCAGGTGATCCAGTGCCCCTCGGCGTCGCTCTCGACATCCTCGGCCCCGGCCTCGAGAGCGGCCATCATCACCGTGTCGGCATCCCCCGCCGAGGCGGGATAGCGGATCTCGCCCTTGCGCTCGAACTGGAAGGCGACGGAATTGGTCTCGCCCAGATTGCCGCCGTTCTTGCCGAAGGTGGAGCGCACGTTGGAAGCGGTGCGGTTGCGGTTGTCGGTCAGCGCCTCGACGATGACGGCGACCCCGCCCGGCCCGTAGCCCTCGTAGCGGATGTTCTCGTAGGCTTCGGCATCGCCGCCCATCGCCTTCTTGATGGCGCGGTCGATCACGTCCTTGGGCATCGAATTGGCCTTGGCCTCCTTGACGGCCAGACGCAGGCGCGGGTTCTTGTCGGGATCCGGGTCCCCCAGCTTGGCCGCCACCGTGATCTCCCGCGAGAGCTTGGAAAACAGGCGCGAGCGGATCGCGTCCTGCTTGCCCTTGCGGTGCTGGATGTTGGCCCACTTGCTGTGCCCGGCCATGCGGCGCCCTCCTTGTCCGTCCGGCCTTCGCCTCTAGCCTGCCCGCCCCGCACGGGGCAAGGCCGCGCCCGGCCTGCCGGCCGTCACAGGCCGTAGAGCATCGGCAGCGCGAGGCTGACCGTCGCCGCCATGACCAGGTTGAGCGGAACCCCGATGCGCAGGAAGTCCGCAAAGCGGTAGCCGCCCGGCCCATAGACCAGCAGGTTGCACTGATAGCCCACCGGCGTGGCGAAGGCGGCCGAGGCGGCCAGCATCACCGCCACGACCATCGTTCGCGGGTCCATGCCCAGCGACTGCGCGAGTCCGATCGCCACGGGCGTGACCACCACCGCGACCGCGTTGTTGGTGACGATCTCCGTCAGCAGGGAGGTCAGCGCATAGACCGCGAGGATCGTCAGGGCGGGCGGCCAGTGTTCCATGAAGGGGGTGAGGCTCCGCACGATCATGCCCACCGCCCCGGACAATTCGAGCCCGCGTCCCACGGCCAGCATGGCGAAGATCATCGCCAGAAGCCGCCCGTCCACGAAGCCGAAGGCCTCGTCCGCATCGATGCAGCGCGTCAGCAGCACGACCGCCACGCCGAGGAGCGCCAGGATCTCGATCCGCGCCACCTCGAGCGCGGCCAGCCCGATGACCAGGCCCAGAACCGTCACGACGACGGGTGCGCGGTTGCGGCGAAAGGCGCGCGCGGTGGGCTGGGCGATGTCCACCAGGTTCATCTCCTGCGCCAGCCGCGCGATGTCCTCCGGCGCGCCCTCGAGCAGCAGCGTGTCGCCCACCCGCACCACCACGTCGTCGATCTGGCGGCCGAAATTCTGGTCCCGCCGGTGCACGGCCAGCGGATAGACCCCGTAGCGGCGGCGCAGCCGCAGATCGCCCAGACGCCGCCCCACCATCTTGCAGTCGGCCGCGATCAGCACCTCCACGGTCGTCGTCGCCTTGGACGACAGCGGATCGACGGGACGCAGTGACCGCTCCTTCTGGAGCGACAGGAGCTCCGCCACCGGCGTGCGCAGCACCACGCGGTCGCCGGCGCGCAGGCTGACCGTCTCCATCTCGCGGCGCAGCGACAGGTCTCCCCGGATCACGTCCACCACGCGCACCCCTTCGCGCGTGAACAGCGGCACGCCCAGCACCGGCTTGCCGATCAGCGCGCTGCCCTCCGGGATCGCCACCTCGGTGAAGTAGCGCATCTTGGTGCGGTCGGTCAGAAGCCCGCTCATCCCCGTCCGGTCGGGCAGAAGCCGCGGCCCGAGAAGGGCCAGATAGAGCAGCCCCACCGCCGCGACCACCAGACCGATCGGCGTGATCTCGAAGATGCGGAAGGGCTCCAGACCCGCACCGCGTGCCACCCCGTCCACCAGCAGGTTGGTGGACGTCCCCACGAGCGTGAGCGTCCCCCCCACGATGGACAGATAGCTCAGCGGGATCAGGAGCTTGGAGGGCGCCACGTTCATCGCCCGCCCGAGCTGGACGAAGACGGGGATCATCAGCACCACGATCGGCGTGTTGTTGACGAAGGCCGAGGCGAACACGATCCCCAGAGACAGCGCGGCAAGCGTCGCGCGCGGATGGGTGGTGACGCCGCGCACGGCGTGACCGGTGATCCAGTCCAGGGTCCCCGTCCGCTCGAGCGCCCCGACCAGGATCATGAGCGCCGCGATGGTCCAAGGGGCGCTGTTGGAAAAGACGGGCAGGACGTCGGTCGCAGGCAGGATGCCCAGAAGCAGCATCGCCGCCGCGCCCGCGATGGCCACGACCTCCACCGGCCAGCGCTCGAACAGAAAGGCGACCAGCATCAGCGCCACGATCAGAAGCGCCGCGAACGGCATGATCTCCGGGGCGAGGCCGAGACCGAACATGGATGGGACCTTTCGCGATCGGGATCGGGGCGGCCTCAGGGCCGCGCCTCCGGCAGGCGGCCGCCCAGGCGGACGGGCACGGCGCGCCGGGCCTCTCCGCTGCGGTCGTCCGTCTCGACGAACAGGCCGCAGAGCGTCGCCTCGCCCAGGGCCGGGGCGAACCGCTCCCGCGCGAGGCCCGTGACGAAGCGGCGCAGGGGCTCCTCCTTCTGCATACCGATCACGGAATCGTAGTCGCCGCACATGCCGGCATCCGTCTGATACGCCGTTCCGCCCGGCAGCACCACTGCATCGGCCGTCGGCACATGGGTGTGCGTGCCCACCACCGCGCTCGCCCGGCCGTCGCAGAAGTGCCCCATCCCCATCTTCTCGCTCGTGGCCTCGGCGTGAAAGTCGATCAGGCTGGCCTGCACGAGGCCCCCGCGCGGATGGGCGCGCAGCACCGCATCGAGGGCGGAGAACGGGTCGTCGAAGGGCTGGCGCATGAAGACCTGCCCCAGCGCCTGCGCGACCAGCACGCGCCGGCCGCCCGGCGCCTCGAAGACGCGAGCGCCGCGCCCCGGCGCGCCCCGCGCGATGTTGAGCGGGCGCAGCACGCGCGGTTCCTCCTCGACGAAGCGCAGCATCTCCTTCTGGTCGAAGGCATGGTCCCCGAGCGTGAGCACATCGGCTCCGGCGGCCAGCAGGCTGCGCGCATGCTCCGCCGTCAGGCCCATCCCGCCCGAGGCGTTCTCGGCATTGACCACGGCAAAGTCGATGCGCCATTCGGCCCGCAGCCCGGCCAGCCGCTCGATCACGGCTGCCCGCCCTGCCCGCCCCATCACGTCTCCGAGAAACAGAAGCCGCATGGCGCGACTTAAGGCGAGCCCCGGGGGCGCGGCAAGCCGTCCCGCCCGGGAAGGTCGCCGGGCGCAGCCCCGCTGCCGCACCCCCGCCGCCCCGCGCCGCAGCGCGGCGCAACACCACCGCGCGGTGGTGTAACGATCCGTTAACCTCTCCGTGGCAGGGTGCCCCCACGCGCCCGATCCTTCCGTCCCGGCGGACCGGAGGGGCGGCGCGGACGACCGGGGCGGGACCTGCAACGATCAGGCGGCCGCCCGTGCTCTTTGCAGGGGTGGGGCATCCCGAGATGCCCGAGGTTCCGCCGCATCCCACCGGGCCGCTTGGCTGCGCAGGTGCTCGTCCACGGCGCGGAGGCGGACATCCCCGGCCGCCGCGCGTCGCAACGCGCCCGCCCCCACGGGGGCGGCACCCTCGGGCCCCGCAGGGGGAGGACGGACCGCGCGCTCAGCCCTCGTCCGGGGCCTCGACCGCCCGCGTGGCGAAGGCGCCCGGCAACGACACCTCCAGGATCTCGCAATCGGTCTCCGGCGCGTCCCAGCGCGTGGCCAGCCCCGGCGGGATCACGAAAGCATCGCCCGCGCCCAGCCGGAACGGCGCCTTCCCCTCGCCGCGCAGCGTGAACCCGCCCGCGAGGACGAAGCCGAACAGGATGTCGGCGTCGTGCACGCTCCAGGGCGCCTCCGCGCCGGTCGCGCGCGGCCGCGCGACCCGGACGCCAGCCAGCCCGCGCGTGTTCGCGGCGATGGTCGTGTCCCGTGCCTCCCACCCGGCGAGCCGGAAGGGTTCCCAAGCCGCACCCTCGGCGCGGTTGTGCACGAAGCGCTGGCCCTTCCATTCCCGCTCGGGGCGCAGATGGGGGGTGGGAAGGGTCATCTCGTGGTCGATCTCGGTCACGTGGTCGGCCGGCACCCCGATCTCGACCACCTCGATGCCGTCGGACGCCTCCAGCACCCGGTGCCGGATCTCGGGCGGCTGGATGAAGCAGTCGCCGGCGTTCAGCCGCCGCGGCCCGCCCTGATCCTCATAGACCACGTCCACCCATCCCCGGACGCAGAAGATCAGCTGGAAGCCGACCTTGTGGAAATGGACGCTGTCGGGCACGGGGCCGCCATCCGGGATGCGGATGTGCGAGGCGATCATCGCCCCGCCCAGACGCCCCGGCACGAGGTCGCGGTAGTGCATCCCCGCCCGCCCGATGACCCAGGGCGCCCCGTCCGCGAGGCGCCGCACCACGAAGGCATGGCGCGTCTCCGGCAGCACGAGCGGCGGATCGAGCGCATCCACCTCCACCCGCGTGCCCCCCGGCGCCACCAGCGCCCGCTCGCCCCCCGCAAAGGACGGGTCGTCCGTCAGCACGCGCAGCAGCCCCGGCGTCCCTTCGCCCCGCTCCAGCCGGATGCGCAGCCCGTGCCCCGACAGCACCGCCACCGCCGGATCGTCCGCCGGATAGATCGTGTCGAGCCGCATCCGCAGCGTCCGGGTGAAGAAGGGCAGATCGGCCCGCAGGTCGGTGGTCGGCAGCCGCACCTCGGCGCGGATCGGAAAGGGATCGGCGGTCATGGCCGCGCGACCCTGCGGGAGAGCGGACCGCTTTGCAAGGCACTGCCCCCCGGGCATAAGGAGCCGGCACGACGAGGGAGGGGGGAGACATGGCCGGCGATGGCAGGGACGCGCTCCGGCAGGCGGCGCTCGAGTATCACCGCCTGCCCCGCCCCGGCAAGCTCGAGGTGCGGGCGACCAAGCCGCTCGCCAACGGCCGCGATCTCGCCCGCGCCTATTCCCCCGGCGTGGCCGAGGCCTGCCTCGAGATCCGCGCCGACCCTGCCGCCGCCCGCGACTACACGACCCGAGGCAACCTCGTCGCGGTCGTCACCAACGGCACGGCGGTGCTCGGCCTCGGCAATATCGGCGCGCTGGCCTCCAAGCCCGTCATGGAGGGCAAGGCGGTCCTCTTCAAGAAGTTCGCCAACATCGACTGCTTCGACATCGAACTCGACGAGCCCGACCCCGAGCGCCTCGCCGCCATCGTCTGCGCGCTCGAGCCCACCTTCGGCGCCATCAACCTCGAGGACATCAAGGCCCCCGACTGCTTCGTGGTCGAACGCCTCTGCCGCGAGCGGATGAAGATCCCCGTCTTCCACGACGACCAGCACGGCACCGCCATCGTCGTGGGCGCCGCCGCCACCAACGCGCTCCATGTGACGGGCCGCCGGTGGGAGGACATCAAGGTCGTCTCGACCGGAGGCGGCGCGGCCGGCATCGCCTGCCTCGACATGCTGCTCAAGCTCGGCGTCCGGCGCGAGAACGTCTGGCTCTGCGACCTCCACGGCCTCGTCCATCGCGGACGCGAGGTCGACATGACCCCGCAGAAGGCCGCCTATGCCCAGGGCGACCGGCCCGCCACGCTCGGCGACGTGATCGACGGCGCGGACCTCTTTCTGGGTCTGTCCGGCCCCGGCGTGCTCGCGCCCGAGATGGTGGCGCGCATGGCCCCCCGCCCCATCGTCTTCGCGCTCGCTAATCCCGTGCCCGAGATCATGCCCGACGCCGCGCGCGCCGCAGTGCCGGACGCGATCATCGCCACCGGGCGGTCGGACTACCCCAACCAGGTCAACAACGTCCTGTGCTTTCCCTTCATCTTCCGCGGCGCGCTGGATGTGGGGGCGACCCAGATCAACGACGCGATGAAGCTCGCCTGCATCGAGGCCATCGCCGCGCTCGCCCGCCAGGCCACGAGCGCCGAGGCGGCAGCCGCCTATCACGGCGAGGAGATGACCTTCGGTCCCGACTACCTGATCCCCAAGCCCTTCGACCCGCGCCTGATGGGCGTGGTGGCGACCGCGGTGGCACAGGCGGCGATGGAATCGGGGGTGGCCAGCCGGCCGATCGCCGATCTCAGGGCCTATCGGCAGGCGCTCGACGGCTCGGTGTTCCGCTCGGCCCTCATCATGCGGCCGGTGTTCGAGGCGTCGCGGCACGCCGAGCGGCGCATCGTCTTCGCGGAGGGCGAGGACGAGCGGGTGCTGCGGGCCGCCCACGCCATGATCGAGGAGACGACCGACCGTCCCATCCTGATCGGCCGCCCCGAGGTGGTGGATGTCCGATGCCGCCGCCTCGGCCTGCCCATCCGCCCCGACCGCGACTTCGAGCTGGTCAATCCCGAATCGGATGCGCGCTACCGCGACTACTGGAGCACCTACCACGAGCTGATGGCCCGCCGCGGCGTGACGCCCGATATCGCGCGGGCGGTCATGCGCACCAACACCACCGCCATCGCCGCCGTGATGGTCCACCGCGGCGAGGCCGACAGCCTCATCTGCGGGACCTTCGGCCAGTATCTCTGGCACCTGCGCTACGTGCGAGAGGTCCTGGCGCGCGGCGGGCTCCGGCCGATCGGAGCCTTGTCGCTCATGATCCTCGACGACGGGCCGCTGTTCATCGCCGACACGCAGGTGCACCCGGACCCCACGCCCGAGCAGGTCGCCGAGGTCGCCATCGCCGCCGCGCGCCACGCCCGCCGCTTCGGCCTCGAGCCCAAGGTGGCGCTCTGCTCGCACAGCCAGTTCGGCAATCTCGACACGGCGTCGGGGCGCACGATGCGGGCGGCGCTCGAGATCCTCGACGCCCGCGAGGTCCCCTTCGCCTATGAGGGCGAGATGCACGTGGACGCCGCCCTCGACCCCGAGATCCGCGAGCGGCTCCTGCCCGGCGGGCGACTCGAGGGGGCGGCCAACATCCTGATCTTCGCCGGCACCGACGCGGCTTCGGGCGTGCGGAACATCCTCAAGATGAAGGCGCGCGGACTCGAGGTCGGGCCGATCCTGATGGGCATGGGCAACCGCGCCCACATCGTGACCCCCTCGATCACCGCGCGCGGCCTGCTGAACATGAGCGCCATCGCCGGAACGCCTGTCGCCCAGTACGGCTGAGGCCGGTCAGCGGTGCGGGCGGCGGCCGATCTGGACCGTCACGCCCCGCTCGCCCCCGTGCTGGACCATCTCGGTCTCCGCGCCGCGTCCGAACTGGAGGATCGCGCCCCGGTTGCGGCCGCCCTCCTGCACCAGGCGCGCGGTGTGGCCCCGTCCCTGCTGATAGATCAGCGCCCGGTTGCGGCCGCCCGATTGCGAGACGACGGCGCGGTGATCCCGGCCCCATTGCTGGAGGGTCACGCCGGGCGGGATCGGGCTCTCGAAGCCGTAGGCCCGCAGGACCTGCCGCAGAGCGGGACGCAGCGGACCGTCGCCCGGGCTCCAGGTCCAGGTCACCACCTCGGCCGACGCGGCCGTTCCCGCCAGAAGGAAGGCCAGCACCATCGCCGGGAGGCGCGAGCGCTCAGGACGCGACGAGCGGGCAGGCATGGCGCCGTCCTCCGGCCTCGACGATGAGGCTCGTGTCGTAGTGCGAAACCCGGCCCGGCAGCGTCGCCGCGCCCAGCCGCGCCGTCTCGCCGGGGCCGATGGCGAAGGGACCGCTCTGATCCACCGTGACGCCCGTGCCGCGGATGCGCAGCGTGTAGTGACCGGCAAGGGCGGCCCGTGCCGTCACCTCGCCGCGCAGGGACACCGAACCCCCGGCCTGCTGCGCCCTCAGGACGCAGGAAAACGGGGCTGCAGCCGGGGCCGAGCGGAGGGACAGTCCGGGCAGCGGGTCGTCCTCCGGCGTGCCGAGGACCATGGCGCAGGCGGTCAGAAGGATCGCGGCCAGACCCATCACGAGGGGAGATTCAGTCAGCATCGGAAATCCTCCCTGCTGGAGGGGGCGCGCCGGACGCGGCGCGCCCCGACAGGATCAGTCCTGCACCACCACGGCGACATTGCCCCGGCCGCCTTGGCGCACGGTGACGTCGCCGCCCCGGCCGGTCTGGATCACGCCCAGCGCGTTGCAGCGGCCCGCCTGCTCCACATCGGCCGCGTTGCGGCGCCCGAACTGGGCGATGCCGAGGACGTTGCAGCGTCCGTCCTGCAGCGCGACCGCCCCGTTGCGCCAGCCCGTCTGGCCCACGACCATCCGGTTGCGATGCCCGTCCTGCGTCGCCACCGTGCCGTTGCGCCAGCCGTCCTGCGTGACGGTCAGGCGGTTGCGGCTGCCGTCCTGTCCTGCACCGATCGCGTTGTAATGTCCGTGCTGCTCCAGGCGCACGACGTTGCCGCCCCCGTCGGCCAGCGCGGGCATTCCCAGCGCGAGGGTCAGGGCAGCGGCGGAAATCAGGGTCTTGAGCGTCATGGCGGTGTCTCTCCCGATGAGCGGCCGCGGATCGGCGGGCGGGGCGCCTGCCGCTGGGCCGGTGAGCCGAGGAGGGAGCAGCGGCCGCTCTCAGGCAAAATCGCCACGCCGCTAGCGATTGTCGGGCCGTCCGACCGGAACGCTATTGACTAGCGGCAGAGCGGCAACGCCGGGGGTCAGGCGAACTGCTCGCGCAGCAGCCGCTCCTCCAGCCCGTGACCGGGATCGAACAGGAGGTGGTGCCGCACGCTGGGCTCCGAGCGCACCTCGACCGCGGCGACGCGCCGGACCGGAACCGAATCGGCATCCGCCCGAACCGGCCGCTTGTCGGGCTCGATGACGTCGAAGCGCACGGTGGCCGATTTAGGCACCAGCGCCCCCCGCCACCGGCGCGGCCGGAACGGAGCGATGGCGGTGACGGCCAGAACCTCCGCCCCGATGGGCAGGATCGGTCCGTGGGCCGAGTAGTTGTAGGCCGTCGATCCCGCCGGCGTCGCCACGAGGCAGCCGTCGCAGACCAGCTCCTCGAGCCGCATCCGCCCGTCCACGCTGATGCGCAGCTTGGCTGCCTGCGGCCCGGAGCGCAGCAGCGAGACCTCGTTGATGGCCAGCGCCTCGCGGGTCTCGCCGTCGAGGGTCGTGGCGGTCATCCGCAGGGGGTTGATGACGGCCCGCTCGGCCGCCGCGATCCGCTCGGGCAGGTCGTCCTCCCGATAGCCGTTCATCAGGAAGCCGACCGTGCCGCGGTTCATGCCATAGACCGGGATCTCCCGCCCCTCCACGGCATGAAGCGTCTCGAGCATGAAGCCGTCGCCGCCCAGGGCCACGACCGCCTCGGCCTCCTCCGGCGGCACCTGCCCGTAGCGATCGATCAGCCGCTCCAGCCCCTCCCGCGCGAGGGGGGTATCGACCGCGCGGAAGTGGAGGCGCATCGGGCACATGGCGTCGAAGGGGTTGTCAGCCGAGCCGATCGGAAACGCAACCCCGCCGATCGGAGACGACAAGGACCTGCGACACGTCGCCTTCGGCCTCGCCAAGAGGTTGGCGGCGGTTTAGACGGACCCGGCCCGCCCGGAGGACCGATCATGCTGGACCAGCGCTTCTTTGCCACCGCCCTTGCCGCCCGCGACCCCGAGATCGCCGACGCCATCGCCCGCGAACTGGGTCGCCAGCAGCGCGAGATCGAGCTGATCGCCTCGGAGAACATCGTCAGCCGCGCCGTGCTCGAGGCGCAGGGTTCGGTCCTGACCAACAAGTATGCCGAGGGTTATCCGGGCCGGCGCTACTACGGCGGCTGCCAGTTCGTGGACATCGCCGAGACGCTCGCCATCGAGCGCGCAACGCGGCTGTTCGGCTGCGCCTTCGCCAATGTCCAGCCCCATTCGGGCAGCCAGGCGAACCAGGGCGTGTACACCGCCCTTCTCCAGCCCGGCGACACGATCCTCGGCATGAGCCTCGCAGCCGGCGGGCACCTCACTCATGGGGCGAAACCCAACCAGTCGGGCAAGTGGTTCAACGCCGTCCAGTACGGCGTCCGGCGGCAGGACAGCACGCTCGACTATGACGAGGTGGAGCGCCTCGCACGGGAGCATCGCCCCAGGGCGATCATCGCCGGCGGATCGGCGATCCCGCGGGTCATCGACTTTGCCCGGATGCGCGCCGTCGCCGACGAGGTCGGGGCGTATCTGATCGTGGACATGGCCCATTTCGCGGGGCTTGTGGCTGCGGGCCTCTACCCCTCGCCCTTCCCGCATGCACATGTCGCCACCACGACGACGCACAAGACGCTGCGCGGACCCCGCGGCGGCCTGATCCTCACGAACGACGAGGAGATCGCCAAGAAGGTCAACGCCGCGATCTTTCCCGGCATCCAGGGCGGCCCGCTGATGCATGTGATCGCCGCCAAGGCCGTGGCCTTTGCCGAGGCGCTCGAGCCCGCCTTCAGGGACTATGCCCGGCAGGTGATCCTGAACGCCCAGGCGCTCGCCGACGAGCTGATGAGGGGCGGCCTCGATATCGTCACGGGCGGCACCGACACGCACCTGATGCTGGTGGACCTGCGCCCCAAGGGGGTCAAGGGCAACGCGACCGAGGCCGCGCTGGGCCGCGCGCACATCACCTGCAACAAGAACGGCGTGCCCTTCGACCCCGAGAAGCCCACCGTGACCTCGGGCGTGCGCCTCGGCAGCCCCGCCTGCACCACCCGCGGCTTCCGCGAGGACGAGTTCCGCCAGGTCGGCCGCTGGATCATCGAGGTGGTGGACGCCCTGCGCGAGACGGACGGCGCGGGCGATCCGGCCGTCGAGGCGCGCGTCGCCGAGGCAGCCACCGCGCTCTGCGAGCGCTTCCCGATCTATCCCGACCTGTGAGGGGCGACCGGCCGTCCCGTCCGGCGGGGAGACCGGCCTCTTGACGCCGCTCCCCCCGGCCGTGCCCCTGCACAGCGTGCGGCATGGACCGGCGCGCGGCGGACGGACCCCCGTGGTGATTGCCCACGGCCTGTTCGGGTCGGCACGCAACTGGAACGCCATCGCCCGTCAACTGGCCGCCGACCGCCCCGTGATCGTGCCGGACCTGCGCAACCACGGCGAGAGTCCGTGGGACGACCGGCACGACTATCCCGCCCTTGCCGCCGATCTTGCGGCGCTGATCGAGGCGGAGAGCATGGGCCCGCTGGACATGGTCGGCCATTCGATGGGAGGCAAGGCCGCCATGACCCTCGCGCTGGCGCGGCCGGATCTCGTCCGCCGGCTTGTCGTGCTCGACATCGCGCCCGTCGCCTACGGCCACGCCGCCGACCGGCTGAGGGAGATCGCCGCCATGCGGGCGGTCGATCCCGCCACGGTCGCGACCCGCTCCGAGGCGGCGGAGAAGCTCGGGCTGAGCGATCCGGCCGTGGCGGCTTTCCTGCTGGGCAGCCTTGATCTCAAGGCCCGCCGCTGGCGTCTCCATCTCGATGCCCTCGGGAACTGGATGGATGCCATCACCGGCTGGCACGATCCGGCAGGCCGCTTCGAGGGGCCGACCCTGTTTCTCGCCGGAGAGGACAGCCCCTACATTCGCCCCGAACACCGGGAGCGCATCCGCGCCCTCTTCCCGCAGGCCCGCCTCGCCCGGCTCCGCGGCGCCGGCCACTGGCTCCAGGCCGATCGCCCGCGCGAGACCGAGGCGGCCCTGCGGGCGTTTCTCGACGCGCAGGGGCCGCGCGGCTGAGGCGCCGCACGGCCGCGGTCGGCGGCATCTGCTCCGGTCCGGACAGCCCGGACGGACCCGCGCCGCTCGCCCATGGAACGGCAGGTCAGCGGAGGTTCACGGTCGCCGTGTTGTCCTGATAGTCCGCCTGCGGATCGCGGCCCAGCAGGGACAGCAAACCCGCCATCAGGGACGAGCCGTCCTTCCAGATCTTCGCCGAGGCCGGATCGAAGCGCAGCAGCGACAGCGAGGGGTCCTCCTTGCCGCCCGGGTACCACGCCGCCACGTGCGGGTTCCACAGCTTGTCGATCATGGCGCGGTTCATGTCCTCGACCAGCGTGCCCGACACGGTCGCCCAGAGGTCGTGCCCCTTCGAGACGAAGGTGAAGGTGGCGGGGGTCGCGCCTTCGAGGCGGCGGTTGAGGTCGTGATCCTTGGCCGAGAAGAACCAGATGGGGCCGCGATCCTCGTCCGACGCGAGTTGCGCCGTCATCGGCCGCTGCTCCGTTTCCTTGTCGAGGCCCAGCATCACGGTCATGTCGGAGCGCAGCGCCTTCCAGAACCTGGCCTCAAGGTCCGCACGAGTCTCGGCATCGTCGGTCATCGCGGATCACTCCCTCGCAGATGGTGCCGGGGCAACGCGGGGGCATCCGGGCGGTTCCGGAACAACGCGACACGGCGATTGTCACAAAGCCGTTTCATCCGTTAGCTAACCCCCGCGGGCCGGGCGAGGGAGACCCGGCGACACCTGATCCTGGGGAGATCGTCCATGATGACCAAGACCTGGCTGGCCGCCACGGCGACCGCCGCTCTGCTGGCGCAGTCCGGCGCGGCGCTGGCCCAGTCGCTGGAGGAGCTGGAAGCCGCTGCGCGCGAGGAGGGGATGCTGACCACGATCGCCCTGCCGCGCGACTGGTGCAATTACGAGGGCATGTTCAACGGCTTCGCCGCCCGCTATCCCGAGATCACGATCAACGAGCTCAACCCCAATGCCTCCTCGGCCGAGGAGCTGGAGGCGATCCGCGCCAACCGCAACAATACCGGCCCGCAGGCGCCGGACGTGATCGACGTGGGTCTCGCCTTCGGTCCGCAGGCCAAGGACGAGGGTCTGATCCAGCCCTACATGGTCTCGACCTGGGACACGATCCCCGAGGATGCCAAGGACCCCGAAGGCTACTGGTACGGCGACTATTACGGCGTGATGGCCTTTGCGGTGAACACCGATCTGGTGGACAACGTGCCGCAGAGCTTCGCGGACCTGCTCAAGCCGGAATATGCGGGAATGGTGGCTCTCGCCGGGGATCCCCGCGCGTCCAACCAGGCGATCCTCGGGGTCATGGCCGCCGGGATGGCCCGCGGCGCGGAGCCGGGTCAGGCCTCGGGCGAAGCGGGGCTCGAGTTCTTCCGCGAGCTGAACGAGGCGGGCAACTTCGTCCCCGTCATCGGAGGATCGGGCACGCTGGCCCAAGGCACGACGCCCATTCTCATCCAGTGGGACTACAACGCGCTCAGCACCCGCGACACGCTGGACGGCAACCCGCCCGTCGAGGTGGTGGTCCCGTCGGACGTCACCCTGGCCGGGGTCTATGTCCAGGCCATCTCGGCCTACGCGCCGCATCCGAACGCGGCCAAGCTGTGGATGGAATACCTCTATTCGGACGAAGGCCAGCTCCACTGGCTGGAGGGCTACTGCCACCCCATCCGCTACAACGACCTGGTCGAGCGGGGCGTCGTGCCGCAGGAGCTGCTGGACCGTCTGCCGCCGGCCGAAGCCTACCAGCGTGCCGTGTTCCCCACCGTCGAGCAGATCAACGCCAACCGCGAGGTCATCGTGAACGGCTGGGATGCGGTCGTCGGCGCCGACGTGGTGCAGTGATCCCGCAGGACTGATCCCGTCCCGGCGGCTCGTCCGCCGGGACATCCTCTCACCGGCAGGATCCGCATGGCCCTGACAACCGAGGCGACGCGCACGGCCGTCTCACCGCCCCGGCTGACCACGCGGCTTCCGCTGCGCTGGCTCGGGCTTCTGCCGTTCCTGCTCTTCGCCACGCTGTTCCTGCTGCTGCCGACCCTCTACATCGTCGTGGGCGCCTTCCGCGACGGGCGCGGGGGGTGGACGATCCAGAACGTCCTCGATCTCGCCACCCCGTCCATCCGCAGCGCCTACTGGCTGTCGATCCGCATCAGCTTCTGGTCGGCGCTGCTGGGCTGCCTGATCGGCTTCCTGATGGCGGCCTCCGTCGTGCTCTGGGGGGTGCCCAAGCGCCTGCGCAATCCGCTCCTGACCTTTTCGGGCGTGGCCTCGAACTTCGCCGGCGTGCCCTTGGCCTTCGCCTTCATCGCGACCCTCGGGCCGGCCGGGCTGCTGACGCTCTACCTGCGCACCGAATTCGGGATCAACCTGAGGGCCTACGGGTGGAACCTCCTGTCGGCGTGGGGCCTCATCGTCACCTATCTGTTCTTCCAGATCCCTCTGATGATCCTCATCATCACGCCTGCCCTGGACGGGCTGCGCCGCGAATGGCGCGAGGCTGCGGAAGTGCTGGGCGCATCGGGGTTCCAGTACTGGCGGATGGTGGCCCTGCCGATCCTGTTCCCCTCGATCCTCGGGACGATGGCGCTCCTGTTCGCCAACGCCTTCGGCGCCGTCGCCACCGCGATCGCGCTGACCGGACCCTCGCTCAACATCGCTCCCATCCTGCTCTATGCGCAGATCCGGGGCGACGTGCTCGGCAACCCTCATCTCGGCTATGCCCTAGCGCTGGGCATGATCGTCATCACGGCGGCGGCCAATGCGATCTACATCGTCCTGCGCGCCCGCGCCGAAAGGTGGATGAGATGACCCGCATCGCCGCATGGACGATCTTCCTTCTGGGCTGCATCTACTTTGCCCTTCCCCTCTGGGGCATGACGGAGTTCTCGCTGCGGATGCGCCGCGGCGAATATTCCTTCGATGCCTATGCGTCCATCCTGTCGAACCCTGAATTCCAGCGCACCTTCCTGTTCTCGGTGACGATGGCGCTTGTGACTATCGTGGTGGGCGTACTGCTCGTGGTGCCGACCGCGTTCTGGGTGCGGCTCAAGATGCCGGAGCTGCGCCCCTTCGTCGAGTTCGTCACGCTGTTGCCGCTGGTGATTCCCGCCATCGTCGTCGTGTTCGGCTACATCCGTCTCTACAACACCGGGTCTTGGCTGCCGCTGACGGGCACGGCGATGGGAACGAACGCGCTGCTGGCGATGGGATACGTGATGCTCGCCCTGCCCTACATGTATCGCGCCGTGGATACCGGGCTGCGGGCCGTGGACGTGCCGACGCTGACGGAAGCGGCGCAATCGCTGGGCGCGGGCTGGATCACCATCCTGGGACGGGTGATCCTGCCCAATGTCCTGACGGCGGTCCTTTCGGGTGCCTTTCTGACCTTTGCCATCGTCATCGGCGAGTTCACCATGGCGGCCATCCTGAACCGGCCCGCCTTTGGCCCCTTCATGCAGCGGCTTGGTCAGGACCGCGCCTACGAACCCACCGCCCTGGCCGTGATCGCCTTTGTCATCACCTGGGCCTGCATGGGGCTGATCTCGCTCGTCGCACGGACGCAGAAACACACGAGGGCTGCCGGGCGATGAGCCATCTCGATCTTCAGGGTCTCCAGAAATCCTTCGGGGCGAACCGCGTGGTGAGGGATTTCTCGCTGAGCATCGACAAGGGGGAGTTCGTCTCCCTCCTGGGTCCCTCCGGCTGCGGCAAGACCACCGTGCTGCGGATGGTGGCAGGGTTCGAGACGCCGGATACGGGGGCCATCCGCCTCGAGGGGCGGGACCTGATTCCGCTGCGGACCAATGCCCGCAACGTCGGCATGGTCTTTCAGGCCTATGCGCTCTTCCCGAACCTGACGGTCGCGCAGAACGTGGGCTTCGGGCTCAAGGTGGCCGGCGTGCCGCGGCAGGAGACGGCCGAGCGGGTGGCCGAGATGCTGGACCTGATCGGTCTGCCCGTGGGCGATTTCGGAAGCCGCTATCCGTTCCAGCTCTCCGGCGGCCAGCAGCAGCGGGTCGCGCTGGCGCGGGCGCTCGCACCCCGGCCGCGCGTGCTGCTGCTTGACGAACCGCTCTCGGCGCTGGACGCCAAGGTGCGGGTGCGGCTGCGCAGCGAAATCCGGACCATCCAGCGGCATCTGGGAATTACCACCATCTTCGTGACGCACGATCAGGAGGAGGCCCTGTCGATCTCCGACCGGGTCGTGGTGATGAACGCCGGCATCCTCGAGCAGGCCGGAACGCCGTTCGAGGTCTATAACCATCCCGCAACCGCCTTCGTGGCAAGCTTCGTGGGAACGCTGACCCCATTCGAGGCACGGGTGCTCGAGTCCGAGACCGGCCTGGTGGACGTGTCGGGCCGGCGGCTCCGGCTCGGTCGGCGGCTCCCCCGGGCGGCGGGAGAAGCGCTCACTCTCGCCCTGCGGCCCGAAGCGCTCCGACTGGGTCGGCCCGAGGACGAGGCCATCCAGCTGTCGGGCGTCGCCCGCGAAGTCGAGTTCATGGGCTCGATCATCCGCATCCGCGCCGAAGTCGGCGGGACCCCTTTCGTCCTCGACACGTTCAACCGCCCCGACGCTCCGCCCCCTGCTCCGGGCGAGGCGGTGGACATCAGCTTTTCCCCACGGGACGTGATCGTGGTGGGAGCCTGACATGCAGCGGTGGGAGCGGACCTGGCACGGCAGCGGGCGCTTCTGGCGCGGCAATCTCCACACCCATTCGACGCTGTCGGACGGGGTCCTGCCGCCGGAGGAAGTCTGCCGCCGGTATCGCGACGAGGGATACGACTTCCTCGCCCTGACCGATCACTTCGTGGGAGTCTTCGGCTATCCGCTGGCCGATACCGTCCCGTTCCGCACAGAGACGTTCACGACACTGCTCGGTGCAGAACTGCATGCCGGCGCGATGGCCAACGGGGAGCTGTGGCATATTCTCGCCGTCGGCCTGCCGCCGGATTTCGCCCCCTCGCACAGCCCCGCCTTTCACCCGGTCGAGGGCCAGGAGACCGCCACAGATCTGGCGGCCCGGGCGGCCGCCGCGGGCGCCTTCGTTGCCATCGCCCATCCCCAATGGTCAGGTCTGACGGAGGCTGATTGCCGTGCCCTTGCGCCGCATGTCCACGCGGTCGAAGTCTACAACCACGGCTGCGCGGCCGGGTGCGACCGGGGGGACGGCTTCCATGCCCTCGATCTTCTCCTGACAGAGGGGTTTCGGCTCGACGCGGTTGCGACGGACGATGCCCATTTCTCGGAGCCGGATCATTTCGGCGGCTGGGTCATGGTCCGTGCCGACGAAAACGAGCCGGATGCGCTTCTCGCCTCGCTGCGCGACGGCCGGTTCTACTCGACCCAGGGACCGCTCATCCACTCGGTCGAACTCCGGGAGAACAGTGCGCATGTCCGCTGTTCCCCAGCGGCAGCCGTCATCGTGCAGGGCCGCGGCACGGCAGCTCAGGCGCTGCATGGCCATTCCATGACCCGGGCCGACATCCCGCTGGGCCGGTTCGAAGCCTCGCCGTGGCTTCGCGTCACCGTCATGGACCGCGCAGGTCGCCGCGCCTGGAGCAACCCGATCTGGCGCTAGCGCTCATCGGGTTCTGCGGGCGGGGCCGGCCGTTCCGGCTCCTCGGCTGCTTCGGCAGGGATGCGGTAATCGCCGCGAAGCCACCGCGCAAGATCGAGGTCCGCGCAACGGGCCGAGCAGAAGGGACGCCATCGGGGCTCGGTCGCGCGGCCGCACAGGGGACAGGCCATCATGGCTCTCCCGCCAGGACGGCCAGGGGAACCCGCTCCCGCTTGCGGCTGATCTCGTAGAGACCCATTGCCGTCCAGCCGACCAGACTCGTCTCGACGGGATCGTTGCGGAAGCTGTCGCGGAGGGATTGCTCCAGCGTCCGACGATGGGCCTTGGACATGCTCACGAAATCCACGACGATCTGCCCCCCCAAGCCGCGAAGCCGCAACTGGCGCGGCAGGAGCCGCGCTGCCGCGAGGTTGGCCTTGAGCGCCGCCGCACCGGACGTGTCGCTGCCCGTGTTGACGTCCACGGCCACCACGGCCCGTGTGACTTCGATGCTGAGCGAACCGCCATCCTCGAGCCGCGCGACGGGCGAGCGCAGGGCCTCCACCTGCTCGATCAGCCCCTCCCGCTCGAACGCAGAGGGACCGTCCACGATGTCCGAGGCGGTCCATTCCCTGAGCGCCAGCGCGTGGGGACCGTCGCCGTCAACGAGCAGCTCGGGCTCCCGCCCGCCGTCGGTCAGCACCTGTTCCGCCAGAGCCAACAGGCTCGCGATCTCTCCGGTCAGATCCTCGTCCGAGGCCTCGACGGCAGCGGACCGGAGGATCAGGCCATGGGGTGCCTCCCCGAGGGCAGCGGCGCCCACGGCTTCGAGGCGACCACGCTCGGCGCCGTCGCGGACGCGGCGGCTGACATTCACGCCGGGGGCTCCGGGCGTCACGATGGCGAACCGGCCCTTGAACAGGATCCGGTCCGTGAGCGGAACGGCCTTGCCGCCTTCGGGCACGCCTGTCACCTGAACGAGCAGCGGCTCGCCCGGACGGCGGCTCGTGGCCTGGCGCAACCACCCCTGCCCGCCGTCCGGCAGGCGGAGGATCATCCCGCCCTGCCCCTTGAGCGGACGGTCGCACAAGGCCCGCAGGATGGCGCCCGGTCTGAGCTGGTGAGGGTGGTCCAGAAGGAGATCATCCAGCCGGCCGTCCAGCACGAGCGCCGCCGCCTCGCGTCCGTTCCATTCGCCCAGCACGATCCGGCGCCCCTTCATGCGAGACGCCCCCGGATGCCTGCCGCCTCCAGCAGGCCCAGCGTTTCGGCCAGCGGCAGGCCGACGACGCCGGTGAAGGAGCCGTTGATCCACGAAACGAAGGCTCCGAACGGACCCTGGATCGCGTAGGCCCCCGCCTTGCCTTCCCAGTCGCCTGTATCGAGAAAGGCTTCGATCTGCCTCTCGGTCAGACGTTTCACCGCAACGGTGGTCGTCACGAGCCGCTCCCACTGACGATCCATGCTCCGCACACCGACGGCCGTCAGCACGCGGTGCCGCCGGCCCGAGAGCGCTTCGATCATGCGGCGCGCTTCGGCCCGGTCCGCCGGCTTGCCGAAGATGCGCCGCCCCAGGGCCACGGTGGTGTCCGCGCAGAGCACCACCTCTCCCTCGGCGGGATCGAGCGCGCGCATCTTGTCTGCCGTCACGCGACGAACATAGACCCGCGGATGCTCTCCCCGCAGAGGTGCCTCGTCGATGGCCGGCGGGCGTATGTCGTGGGGGCGGATCCCCGCCTGTTCGAGCAGCGCCAGCCGGCGCGGCGACGCAGACCCGAGGATGAGGCGCGGCAACGGATCGGTGGAGCTCACTTGAAGCGGTAGTTGATCCGCCCCTTGGTCAGATCGTAGGGGGTCATCTCGACCTGAACCTTGTCGCCGGCGAGCACGCGGATGCGGTTCTTCCGCATCTTGCCTGCCGTATGCGCGATGATCTCATGGCCGTTTTCCAGCTCGACCCGGAACGTCGCATTCGGCAGGAGCTCCTTCACGACCCCAGGGAATTCGAGCAGTTCTTCCTTGGCCATGTGGTCTCCCAATGGAATCAGGCCGCTCCTCGCAGGCGGCCCGCGCCCTATGTGGCGCCGAAACAGCCCATTTTCAAGCGGCAATGTCGTCTGAAAGGACGACTCCCGTCAGCGGTGATCGGTTCCCGTCCACCCGTCGCGGCCTGGTCCCCAGCGCTCGACCAGACGCCGCAGGATCATGTCCCGCGCCTGCCTGTAGAAGCCCAGCCGCTCCTCCCGGCTGGTGCCCATCCCGGTCGGGTCCAGGATCGGCCAGAACTCGACCCGCAAGGCGTGGGGACGGCCGAGATCGAGGGCGAGGTGATGGCTCGCAGGGGACAGCGCGAGGATGAGATCGAACGAGCCCAGATCGTCCCCCCATCCGCCCATCTGATCGAAGCTGCGCGTCCGGTGGCGCGACAGCTCCACCCCGATCTCCTTGCAGGCCGTGATGGCAAAGCCGTCGATCTCCTGGTCGCTCCGGACGCCCGCGGACTGGACATAGGTCCGGGTGCCGTAGAGCCGCTTCATGATCGCCTCGGCCATCGGGGATCGAACGGCATTGTGGTCGCAGCAGAACAGGACCGAGCCTGGAAGCGGTTCGAGCAGATCCCCCACCCTCACCCCTCCCACTGGAGCACGCAGATGAGGGTGAAGAGCCGCCGCGCGGTATCCTGATCCAGGCCCACCTTGCCCTCCAGCCGCTCCTGCAGGATGCGCGCGCCCTCATTGTGGATGCCGCGACGGGCCATGTCGATGGTCTCGATCTGCGAAGGCGGAAGGCGCCGGACGGCATCGTAGTAGCTTTCGCAGATCTGGAAGTAGTCCTTGACCGCCTGGCGGAAGGGCCCCAGGGCCAGATGGAACTCGCCCACGGGCTCGCCCGCCTCGGAGGCGACCGCAAAGACGAGCCGCCGGTCCCGCAGCCCGAGGGACAGCCGCCACGGTCCCTCCATCTCCCGCCCGTCGCGCGGCGGCAGGACAAAGCGGTTCTGCTCCAGCAGGTCCAGAACGGCGACGCGCCGTTCCTGCTCCATCTCCGGCGTCGGCGCGGACCGACCATCGTCGTCGATGTTGATGGCCACGATCCGGTGCGGCATGGCTGTCAGTCCAGGGCGTTGCGGGCGTCCAGACGCGCGCGCACGGACAGAGCGTGCGCATCGAGCTTCTCGGCGCGTGCCAGGGTTTCGGCGGCAGGTCCGATGCAGCCGAGCGCCTGCGGCGTCATCTTCGCCAGCGTCGTGCGCTTGAGGAAGTCCAGAACCGACAGGCCGGACGAGAAGCGCGCCGTCCGCGCCGTGGGCAGCACATGGTTGGGGCCGCTCGCGTAATCCCCCACTGCCTCGGGCGTCCAGCGTCCGAGGAAGATGGCGCCTGCATGGGTGATCCGCGCCGCCAGACGGTCGGGCTCGGCCACCAGCAGTTCCAGATGCTCCGGCGCGATCCGGTCGGCCAGGGCGGCGGCCTCGTCGAGGTCGCGCACGACGACGATGGCCCCGTGCTGCCGCCAGCTCTCCGCCGCGATGGCCCGACGGGGCAGCCGCTCCAGCCATCCCTCCACAGCCCGCGCGACGGCGCCGGCGAGATCCGGATCGTCGGTAAGCAGAATGGCCTGAGCGGAGATGTCGTGCTCGGCCTGCGACAGGAGATCGAGAGCCACCCAATCGGGGTCGTTGTCGCGGTCGGCAATGACCAGGATCTCGGAAGGCCCCGCGATCATGTCGATCCCCACGCGCCCGAAGACCCGCCGCTTGGCGGCGGCGACCCAAGCGTTTCCGGGTCCGGTGATCTTGTCCACGGGACGGATCGTGTCCGTTCCATAAGCCAGGGCGGCGATCGCCTGCGCACCGCCGATCCGGTAGATCTCCGTCACGCCCCCCAGGCGGCAGGCCAGCATCACCAGCGGGTTCAGAAGCCCGTCCGGCGCCGGGACCGTCACCACCAGTCGGGGCACGCCCGCCACCTGCGCCGGGATGGCGTTCATCAGGACCGAGGAGGGATAGGCGGCCGTACCCCCGGGCACATAGAGCCCGGCGGCGGCAACGGGGCTCCACCGCCAGCCGAGCGTGGCCCCGGCCGCGTCGGTCCAGAGATCGTCCGGCGGACGCTGGCGCTCGTGATAGGCGCGGATCCGCTGTGCCGCCGTCTCGAGCGCGGCCCGCTCGGGCGGCCCCACCCGAGCGGCAAGCCCGTCGATTTCCGCGTCGCTCACCCGCAGCGTGCCAGGCGTCAGCGACACGCGGTCGAAGCGTGCGGTCAGATCGATCAGCGCCTGATCGCCGCGCCGACGCACATCGGCGATGATGGCGGCGACCGCCTCGTCCACATCGGGGCTGTCCTCCCGCTTCTGACCCAGCAACGCACCGAACGCCCGCTCGAAATCGGGATCGTCCGTGCTCAGCCAGTATGCCGGGCGCAGACCCGTGTGCCGATCGCGTGGCATGGCCTCTCAATCCGGGTGACGCGGAACGCGCCCGCTCGGAGCCAGATAGGGCCGCGTGACGTCCGTGAGCGTGACTTCGAGCGCTTCGGCCTCCACCATCATCTCGCCGTCGCCGGACAGGGTGATCCGGAGCCGACCCGGCCCGTCGCCCTGCCCTTCCCAGTCGAGCGCGAGCAGCGACAGGACCAGATCGCGGTCCCGGGGAGAAATCCCCTGGCTGCGGACGGCGGTGACGTTCTCGGCCACGAGCATGGAGCGCACCCGCTCCGGCGAGCGCACCGGACCTTCCCAGCGGAACCGATTGACGAGCGCGGCAAAGCGCCTCTGGCGCCGGAGGAAGGCCATGTCGCCCACGGTCGTCACGCTGTCCTGGATCAGCGCGGAGACCACCCGGAGGTCCTCCGGGTCGAGCGCTCTCAGCCGCAGCGGACGCTCGTCGGCATCGGAGAACCGCGCGTCGCCCGCGTCGTTCATGCGGCGATCCGCTCGATATCGGCGCCGACGGCGCGCAGCTTCTCCTCCAGACGCTCGTAGCCGCGGTCGAGGTGGTAGACGCGGTTGACCACGGTCTCTCCCTCTGCACCCAGCCCCGCCAGGATGAGCGAGACGGAAGCCCGCAGGTCCGTCGCCATTACCGGAGCGCCGCGCAGGCGCTCGACCCCGGTGATGCGGGCCGTTCCGCCATGCACCTCGATGCGGGCACCCATGCGCATCAGCTCCGGGGCGTGCATGAAGCGGTTCTCGAAGATGCGCTCCTCGAGGACACTGACACCTTGCGCGGTGCAGAGCATCGCCATCATCTGGGCCTGAAGATCGGTGGGAAAGCCGGGATAGGGTTCGGTGACGACATCCACCGCCTGCAGCCGGTCCGCGCTCCGCCTGACGCGGACGCCCGCCGCGCTCTCCTCCACCTCGAGTCCGACCAGACGCAGCTTTTCCACGAAGGCGCCCAGGAGGTCGAGATGCCCGCCGATGCACTCGACCTCGCCGCCGGCGAAGGCAGGCGCCAGCATGTAGGTTCCCAGCTCGATCCGGTCCGCCACCACGTGGTGCGTCGCCCCGGCCAGCCGATCCACGCCCTGCACGGTGATCGTGGAGGTCCCCGCGCCGTCGATCTGCGCTCCCATGCGGGACAGGCACAGCGCAAGGTCGACAATCTCGGGCTCGCGCGCGGCGTTCTCGATGACCGTTGTGCCCTTGGCGAGGACCGCGGCCATCAACGTGTTCTCCGTGGCACCCACAGACGCGAAGCGCAGCGCCACCCGCGTCCCTCGCAGGCCGCGAGGGGCCTTGGCATGGAGATAGCCGTCGCGCAGCTCGATCTCGGCGCCGAGCGCCTCGAGGGCGGCGATATGGATGTCCATCGGTCGGGCGCCGATCGCGCATCCCCCCGGCAGCGAGACGGTAGCCACCCCCTCGCGCGCCAGGAGCGGCCCCAGCACGAGGTTCGAGGCGCGCATCTTGCGGACGATGTCGTAATCCGCCCGCGTCGAGGTCAGACCATGGGACGACAGCGCGATGACCTTGCCATCCGCCAGGGCGGACACCTCGACACCCAGAGAGCGCAGCAGAAGCGTCATCGTCCGGATGTCGGACAGGCGTGGCGCATTGGTCAGGGTCAGGGGCTCCTCGCTCAGGAGGGTCGCCGGCATCAGAGCCAGGCAGGCGTTCTTTGCCCCGGCGATGGGAATCTGCCCCCGGAGGGGCCCGTTGGCGCGAACGCGGATCGAATCCATGCTGGTCCTGCCCTATTCTTCCGGAGGCGGCGCGGGTGGCGACGCCTTGGCCATGCTGCCATCGGTTGTCCCGGAGGTTGCGGCGTCATCGCCCCCGCGCAGGGCCGCACTGGCCTTGCGGCGGGCGATGTTGGCCCGCAGGGCATGGCGAAGCCGTTCCCTGCGACTGTCCTGACCGTCAACGCGCGTGCGGCCGCCGCTCTGGTTCCTGCTCATGGCGCGGTCATAGTGCGCCGTCCCCGCGCCGTCCAGAACAGCATCGCCGCGTCCGCGCGACAAGGAACCCCCTTGCGTTCCACGTCCCGGCCGCTAGAAGGCGGCGGGCGCACCGGCAAGAGCTGTCGGGCGCCCCCGATCGGCGCTGCCGTAGCTCAGTGGTAGAGCACTCCCTTGGTAAGGGAGAGGTCGAGAGTTCAATCCTCTCCGGCAGCACCAGCAAACCACTCTGATATAACGGGAAAATCCGCTGCTGCCTCATCCGCCCATGCCGTGACCTGGGCAGAACGGGGCAGGAACATGCAGGGCGGCGTGGCACAAATCTGGCACAGAGGCACCGCCCGGGAAGCACGAAAAGCACCCTGTGAGGGCGGGGCCTGTCTGTTCCTACCCCGCCGTGCCCTCGCCCATGGGCATCTGCCCCAGCCCCGGGTTTCGGGGGCTCGCGTCGAGCCGCCGCCCCGGCTGCTGGGGCATGGAAACCACCCGCGCGCATTTGGCCGGGGTCGTCCTGACCACGGCCCACGCATCGCCGGGGCCGAGCCACAGCTCCTCCATGTCGCCGTGATCGAGGCCCCAGCCGTGCATCCGGTAGCCCTGGTCGCGCAGCCACCCGGCGACCATGGCGGGGTCGAGGCAGTCCTGCGCGCCAGCGGTGGACGCGATGATAGCGAGGACGGCGGCGGCGCATGTCCGTCTCATGTCGGCCCGCCCTCCCTGCGGGCGCGGGCATAGGCCCATTCGGTCAGCGCGGCGATGACGCCGCCCACGGCTGCGACCAGGACGGCATTGAGGTCGGGATCGGCGATCAGACCCGGCACGCTCTCGGGGGCGAGCAGGCCCCACGCGACGAGCGCGCCGGAGAGGTATCGCAGGACGATCCGCACGATGACGGGGGCGAGGTCGGTCATGGGCCTATCTCCATGTGAGGAAGGGGTCCGCCTCCAGGTGGCGGAGCGGGAACGGGTCGGCGTCGGGCCGGGGCGGGGTGCGCTCGGCCTCCTGGTCGCGCAGCCACGCGGCCCATTCGGCCGGGCTGGGGCAGGTGCCGAAGCTGCGCAGGCGCTCCAGGACGGCACGCTCGGGGGCTGTGAGCGGGGGCATGGATCAGAACTCGTCAGGGGTGCGGGGCGTGCTGCCGGGCTTCATACGGGGCAGCGGCATCTGCGGACCGGACCAGGTCGTGGGCCAGCGGAAGTCTTCCCATGCGTCGCGGGGATAGCGGGCGATCGAGACCTGGTTGTTCTGGTTGCCGCCGAGGATGTAGAGGTCGGCAGCGTCCTGTCCGACGACGAACCCGACATGCCCGCCCCCGGTGCGCTTCTTGACCGCGACCGCGCCGAGGCAGGGGTGTGTGATCCGCCTGCCGAAATGGAGCCAGTTGAGCGCCCAATAGGGATTGCCGGCCAGCGGACCCGGCCGGGGCTCGTCGGGCAGCGCCAGCCGCAGGGCGGTGTCGACGTAGTCGCCGCACCACGGCAAGCGGGCGGGGTTGCCCAGCGTCCTGCCGTCGCGCTTGAGCCAGGCGGCGAGGCGGGCGTTGTCGCGCACCTCGTGCCAGCCCAGCGGCTCCATGCCGGCGGCGATCCAAGGCGGCACGCGGGCCGTCTCAAGCGCTCGGTCGGGCTCCTCGTCCTCCTCCGGCTCCGGGGCGGGGGGCGGCGGCTTTCCCGCGGTGGCATCCGCCATGGCCTTGTCGAAGGCGGCGCGTGTCAGCGGGCCGAAGGTTCCGCCGACCCAGCCGGTGAAATACCCACGCTCCTTGAGCCGGGTCTGGACATGGCGCACGAAGTCCACATCGCCGAGGGGCAGCTTGGGCCGGGGCATCCTCACGCGCGCCGGGATCGCCTTGTCGAAGGCGTCAAGCGTGCCTGCCCCGGCAATCCCGTCGATCCGGCCGGTGTAGAAGCCGGTCGTCCTGAGACGAGTCTGAATGTGGCGGACGGCCTCGTCCGCAGAGAGCGGCGTGGTCATGGGAGAGCCCCCCTGTGGCGGTGTCGGGTGTGGCGGTCAGCGTTCGTCCCGGGCGGCGACCTCGGCCCCCAGCGCGGCGTAGCCTGCGAGGTCCACCCACGAGTCGCGGTGATCGGGGCTGGTGCAGAGCCGCGCGACCTTGAGCAGCGCGAGCATCAGCGCGACCTGCTCGGGCGCGACGCGCCGTCCGAGCGCGGCCGACCAGAGCGCGGCCGTCCGCTCGAAGCTCTCGCGGGCGGGTCCATAGTCGCGCTGCCGGTCGCCGGTGATGGCGGCTGCGGCCTCGCGCAGCACATCCTCGCGGATCATGGCCCCACCCCCACGCGGCAGCGGCCGATCTCGCCGTCCTCGCGGTGCAGGGCGATGGCGACCAGCCCGCGCCGCGCCGTATAGCCATGCGAGCGCGCCCATGCGTCGCGCGGCACGATGGTGCCGACGCTCTCGCAGACCAGTCCCCCCACCTCGTGCACCCGCTGGTGGTGGACGTGGCCCGACAGAGCAAGGCGGTGGCGGGTGCGGCCCCATTGCGCGGGGTATTCGGCCGCCACGAAATGCGCGAGGCGGTCGGGTCTGATCCGGTCGCCGTGGTGCAGCACCAGGAGCGTCCGGCCCCATTCCCGGACATGCACGTCCGCCGGGGACGCGGCGATCTCCACGTCCGGGCAGTCGCGGTAGTGCTCGGCCAGCGCCAGCGTCACCGCATGGTGGACATTCATGTCGTGGTTGCCCCGCTGGCCCCGATAGATCACGCGCGGATAGCGCTCCCGCAGGGTCTCGATGGCGGCCTTCATCGTGGCGACCGCGCTGCGGAGCACCTTGAAGAAGCGCGTGTCGGCGTCGAGCTGGTGGCCGCTCTGCGGCGTGACGTTCCGCTGATCGTCGGTATGGGTGAGGTCCCCGAGCTGGGCGAGCAGGGCGCAGTCGCCGGCGGGGGCGACGCGGACCAGCCGCTCGAATGCGTCCGCGAACACGCGCCCGCCGATCTTGCTGTCCCAGGCCGTGCCGGTTTCGTCCGGGTCGGCCAGCATCCCGACATGGAGGTCCGCGACGGGGAACACCGCCATGATCTGCAAGGGCGACGGCGGGGAGGCGATCCGGGCCGGTGCGGCGCGGAGGTCGGCCAGCCCCTCGCGGATGGCCTCGACCCATGCGCCCGGGTCGGCCTGCGGCTCCGGGGTGCGCCAATAGACGCTTTCGCCCGAGCCGTCCTCGTGGCGGATCTTGCGCCAACCCGCGCGGGCCGCGCCGTGCGTGGCGGTGGCGCTGATCGCGTGCTGCACACCCTCGGGGAGGCTTTCGTATTCGAGCGCCTTGGCGATGAGCTGCTGGCAGCGGCGGTAGCTGACGCCCAGCTTCTCGGCCGTGCGTATCTTGGCGCCGAGCACGTCCGGGCCTCCGAGGCTGCGCCATGTGGTCAGCGCCTCGATCATGCGGGGTGTGAGCGGCATGGGCGGGTCCTGCTGCGGGTCAGCTCGTCGGCGCCCGGGTCATGGGGCGTCGTCCTCCGGCCTGAGCACGGCGAAACCGACCGGCGAGGTCATCTCGTAAACGGTTCGGTCGCCGCACTCGTATTCGAGTTGCAGGCGCAGCAGGGCGTGGCCCAGCCCCAGTCGGCGGGGTGGGACGATCTCGATTTCGAGCCGCTCGAAATCGGTCCCGATCTGGCGCAGCGGCGGCATGGCCTCGCCCGCCATGGTCACGCCATAGTCGTCCGTGAACAGCGGGATGAACTGCCGCAAGCGGCAGGCGGCGCCGACCTGCGTGCGGGCTAGGACGATGACCAGCGTAAGCGGCTGGCCGAGATAGACGGGCTCGCGGACGTAGGACTGGCCCGGCTCCTCGCGGATCACGCGGGTGCGGCCGGTCACCTCGTCGAGCTGCTGGTGGAGGGCGGAGATGCCCAGCCAGTCCTGCGCCCACGTGCGGATCTTGTCGCCGTAGAGCGCCATGACCAGGACGAAGGCGAGATTGAGGAAGAAGAGGCTGAACCCGGCGATCAATGCGCCGAGCCACACCATGTCCTTGGCCAGCGCGATGCGCGCGCGGAAGGCCTCGATGGTCATTCCCCTGTCCTCCGGCTGGCGTGCCATTCGGCGGATCGGCGGCAGTGGGCCTCTCCGACCAGGCTGACGAAGAGCCTCCATCCCGGCTCGTGCCGCCGCGCCCACGCCCGCCCGCAGATGGAGGTGGAGGCGTCGCCGTAGAGGAGCCAATGCAATCGCTGGGAGAGGGTCATGCCTGCGCCTCCATCTCGTCCCTGATCCGGTCCATGATCCGGCAGGCGGCTTCGCGGACCGCCTCCGCGTCGCGGGCCGCCGCGATTTCCGCCTCGGCCCAGGCGCGCAGACCCGCGATCCGTGCCGCGCGCATGAGATTGGCCTCGCATTTGGCCAGCACCGTGCGGGCCAGATCGTCCACGGGCTCGCCCCGGATCGCGGCCTCGGCCTCCAGCGCGGGCGACGGCGTGCGGTCCTCCAGCCACCGCCGCGCCGCTTCGGCCTTCGCCGGCCACGACTCGCGCTCGGCCGCAGGCCAGGCCGACAGCCCGCCGGCCGCGTCGAGCGCGCCCAGCACCTCCGCCATCGCGCGCGCACGCGCCTGCGCCGCCTGGCGGGCCTGATGCTCCGCCAGGGCCGCGCGATCCCGCCGGATCACGATCACTCCGACCTCCACTCCGCCCGCTGCACCCGCCAGGGCGGCGGGGGGCGCACGATCACCTCGTAGGCGCCCGGATCAGGCAGGCCGATGGTCGCCGCTCCGTCCTCCGGCTCGATCTGTGCGAGCAGCACGCCGATTTCCGCGTCCCACACCTCGATCACCGTTCCCGCCGGCAGGCCCGACCACGAGAGCCCGTCCGGCTCCGGCAGCGCGGGGCGCTCGCGCCATTCCCCGCCGTCGCACCACCAGCCTTCGCCCACGTGCGGGTCGCAGGCGACCGCCCCCTCGGGCAGGTCCTCGCCCTCCGGCACGGTGCCGGCCGCGACCACCAGACCGGCTGCATCGAGGATCGCAAAGTGACGGATCATCACACCACCACCCGCTGCGCGTTGATCCGGCAGTTGCGCAGCACCTCTAGCGACGTGTTCGAGCCCGAGCCGGTCAGCAGCAGCCGGATTTCGGTGGCCTCGTGCCCGCCGCCGAAAACCGCGCCGCCATCGTAGCGCGCCCAGGAGCCGGTCAGGTTCGTGTCGAGCCACGACTGCTCGGTGGACCAGACCGACCAGACCCCGGCCGTGCGGGTGCGCCGCTGCGCGCGGATGATCGGCGCCGCATTGGCCCCGTTCCGGGCCTCGAACGAGACCGTCCGCATGATGCAGTCCGTCTCCGCCGTGGCGCCCAGCGCGAGGGTCAGCACGGTCAGCGTCGTGCCGTCCTGATGCGTGCGCGGCGTCGCGGATGCGATGGTCCACGGGTCGGAGATGGCGCCCGTCACCAGCGCCTCGCGCTCCGTGAAGGGCGGCGCAGGCTCGGCATAGGCCGCCGGCTCCACCGCCGCCTCGTAGGAATAGGTCAGCATCGGGCGGTGGATGAAGACCCAGGAGCCCGTCGCGGGCAGGATCGTCGGTGTCTTGTCGAGGGCGGCCGACGCATAGGCGGCGCCGGCCGGCGCGGGACCCCGGACCCAGTAGCGCGGCCAGTCCTCGGGATTGCCGTCCTGGTGGACAGGTCCGCCCGTATTCTGCCCGATATGGCCCGTCATCGTGTTCGGCGGGATGATCGCCCCGGCTGCGTCGCGCCAGACCAGCGACAGCGCGACCGTGCAGTTGAGGATCGCAAGCTGGGCCGAAAACTCGATCCAGTCCCCCGGCTTGACGGGCACGACCAGGTTGGTCATCGCGCCGTTCTTCGTGAAGGCCCGCCCGGCCATCTGGACGGAGGCGCCCTGCGCGTTGCCAAGCTGCTCCAGCGCGCCGGTGAAGAAGTCCGACCCCGCCCAGGTCGATCCGGGGGAGCGCCGCTTGATCGACGTCTCCGCGAAGGGTGCGCCCGATCCGAAGAGCACCCACCCCTTGGTGTCGAGATTGAAGCGGGCATTCGGGATGAAGTTGCTCCCCGAGCGCAGCCCCCGAAGCTGCCGGCCGGTGTCGAAGCCGGCCGCAACCACGCCCGGATCGGCGGGCCAGGGCACGGACTCGGGGGCGGTCGCCCATGAGGCATGCTGGGGCATCGCCTCAAGGGCCGCCAGATAGGCGGCGTTGGCCTGCCGCGAGGCGGGCGTGATGTCCGCGCGCAGCTCCTGCGTCCACCGCCGCGCCGCGACCGCCTGCTCGATCTGCCGCAGCACCGCCGCCTGCCGCTCGGGCAGGTCCGACAGCGCTGTGCGCGCGGCCGTCTGCGCGCCGGGGTCCCATGTGTAGGACCACCCCCATGGATCATCCGCGCCCGTGACCCACCCCTCGAAAGCCGCATCCTGCACCGGCCCCGCCTCGTCCGGGGCAAGCGGCGTCAGGGCCGCCTCCGTGGCATCGGCCGCGTCCCACCAGCGCGTGACCGGCCGCGCCGCAGGCGATCCGGCCGCGGTCGAATAGGCGAAATACACCGGCATGGCGCTACCGCTTGAACTGCTGAACCCGGAGATAGCCGGCCCAGGCCCGCAGCACGGGCGAGCCCGTCACGCGCTGGACGCGCAGGTGATAGGTCGCATTCCCCGCGCCCCGGTCGGAATCGGTCCCCATGATCGTCATGCTGGCCTGCCGCCCGCTGGGGCCGGTCACATCGGACGGCGCGCGCAGAAGGGCGCCGCCCCGGAAGATGCCCGCCCGGATCGTCCCCTGCCCGTAGCCGTCGAAGAAGAGGTTGGCGGCGTAGTCCGTCTCGAAGCCGGCCGTGCGGGGGATCGTCACGGAGGCCAGCGTGAGCCAGTCGGTCGTCGAGGAGACATCGCGGGGCGTGCCCGATCCGAAGGCCCGCCGCGCCACCGTGACCGCCTCGCCCCTGATCTTGAGCGTCGTGACCTCCGCATCCGCGATCTTGGCCGCATTGATCGCCGCATCCGCAATCTTGGCTCGGGTGATGATCCCCGTCCCGATCTGCGCCGACAGGGTGATGATTTCGCCTGCGCTGAGATGGTTGGCTTGGATCGAGCCGTCCACGATGAGCTGCGCGGCATTGGCGCGCCGCAGGACCGCGCGGTCGAGGCGGATGGGCGCGGCGCCGGGCGGCAGGCGCAGGCTGGGCGAGGCAAAGCGCGCGCCTGCCGGGGCGACCACCCGATCCGTCCGCAGGTCCCAGGAGGACGACAGCGCGTAGGTGCCCAGGGTCGTCACCGAGATGAGCACGCGGGAGGCGTCGAACCAGGCGACGCGCGGCTGCCAGGCATTGCTGTAGCTCTCGCCGTCCTCCGAGCGCGCCTCCATCTCGATCCAGTAGGTCTCGCCCTCCCGGACCGCCACGAGGCGTGCGTTGACCGACCGGACGGTGACCTGCTGCGATGTGTCGGTCCGCGTGACCACCATCGCCCGGCTGCCCGTCCGGGCGGACGTGGACCAGCCGATCTGTCCCGCCCCCGCGAGCAGGAAAGGCGCTGCATCCCCCTCCTCGAACGCCCATTCGGGCGCGAGGTTCTCCATGTCCACGAGCAGCAGGTTGCCCGCCCGGACGGCATTGGCCGCCAGCTGGTCCGTGCCGATCGCCGCCGCCGCGACCTTGCCCGCCGTCACCGCGTTGGCCGCGATGGCATTGGCTGTGACCGCATTGGCCGCCAGCTTGGGCGTAGTGATGGCGCTGTCGGAGATCTGCGTGCTGGTGATCTGCCCCGTGATGTCCGCCGCCGGCACCACGGCCGTGAAGCCCGCCGTCCCGGCCGGGCTGCCCGTATGGCGGTAGAGCTTGGCATCCGTGGTCAGGAAGACCACGCGACCCGCGAAGTTGCCGGAGGTCGGAAGCGCCGAGACGATCTCCACGGGACGGACCCCGGCCGCGAAGCTGGTCGCGTCGATCAGCCCCTGCACGGCTGCTGTCGTGACCCCGGCGCGCTCCGCGGTGGTCGCCTGCACGCGGGCCGACCAGGCGCCCCTTCGCCCGCTCGTATCGACCGCGCGCACCCAGTAGTGGCGCGTGACCGCATCGCCGAGCGACGCGCGCGCGGCGAACTCCGCCGCCGTGCTCAGCGTCGCCGCCGTGCCGGCGGTCGGCGCGGGCGTGGCCGTCGCCTGCTCGTAGATCTCGTAATGCGAAAGGTCCGGCGCGGGCGAGCGCGCCCATTCGAGCCAGATCAGCCTGATCCCGCCTGTCGCCGTGACCCCCGTCACCTGCGGGGGGGCGGTCGCGGATCGGCCGGGGCGGAAGTCGGCGTCGATATCCTCCTGCGCCGCCCGTCGGGCCTGGCCCACGACCGACATGGCGTCCGGGCTCATCAGCCCCAGCGAGTCGCGGGCCTTGATCCAGAAGGTCGCGGGGGCGTAGCCGGCCATCGGGATGAAGCGCTCGGTCGCGGCGGTTCGCCGAACCTCGATCGTTCCGGTCTCCCAGCTCGCGCCGCGCCGGATCTGGTAGCCCGTCACGTCGATTTCCGGGTTGGCCGACCACCGCAGCCGGACCCCGCCGATGACGGGCTCGGCGGTGAAGTCGGCTACCGGCGCCGGCGGCGTCGTCCGCCCCACCACCACATGGCCCAAGACGACCGCCCAGGGCGAGGCGAGGCCATTGCGGCCGACCAGCCGCGCGCGGATGTCGTAAGCCTCCCCGACCTTGACCGGCGCGATCATGTAGGTCAGGCGCGTCGCGCGCCCGGGCGATCCGGGGGCGTCGATCCACTCGGTCGTCCCGCTCGGCCGCCATTGGACCACGATCCGGCGGATGCTCCGGCGCGTCGCCGGGAAGGGCGAGATGCCCACGGCGATCCGCTCGATCAGCGTGCCGTCCGCCAGGCGCTCCAGCGCGGCCTCGTTCGAGACCACCGTCAGGACGGGCTGGGGCGGGCGCTGCTGGTCGGGCGGGGTGTCGTCGTTGACGTAGCTCGACCAAGGTGGGATCGTGGAGGTCTCCGCCGTATGAATGCCCTCGTGATAGGCGATCAGCGTCAGCCGGGCGCTCATGTCCGGCCCGGGCTCGACGGCCTTGACGATCATCGGCATTGTCTCGCGGGTCGCCTCGCCCACGGTCACGAGATCGCCCACCTGCGGCGCCCCGCCGGTCGTCACGGCGGGCGAAAGCACCAGCGTGTCCGTCTGCGTCGCCGCGCCAATCCCCTGCAGCGTGTAGAGGACGATGGCGCCGGTCGACCGCCGCACGCGCATCGCATAGCTCTTGCCCGGCTGGAGCGGCACGGCGTTGTCGATCGTCACCGAGGTGACATTGCCCCCGGAGGCGACGCGGGAGACGACCCGTCCCGAGCCCACGCCCACAGAGATCACGTCATGGGCGAACTGGACCCGGTCGCCCTTGGTGCAGCGGAGATTCTCCACGTCCTGATGGACGATGTGCTCCTCCGGCCGCAGCTTGCCCACGGCGAGATGGTATCGGCCTTCCCGCCACGCTTGCGTCTGCGAGGTGCAGCCCGGCAGATCGAGAATCTCGAATCGGTCGGCATTGGCCGCCGAATAGCCATCGTCATAGACGATGGTCTCGTCCTCGCGCCACCCGTTCTCGGCGTTGACGAACTGCACCTTGAGCGCGTGGGGCCGGTCGATGAACCGCTTGGTGCCCGAATAGCCCCACGAGTTGCGGGGGGTGATATGCTGGACCGGCGTGGGCTGGATCGTGTCGCGCACGACCGAATGCAGCCCGTCGCGCATCGCATAGCTGGCCCGCCCATGGGCGGCGATCAGCCGGAGCGCCTCGAAGAGGGAGCCCGTGTCGAGCGTGGCGTCAAAGCGCCAGCGCGGCTCCGGGGCATTCGGGGCGGTCGCCGCGCAGGCCGCGGCCCATTCCTCGATGGCGGGAATATCAATCCGGGCATCCGGGATGCGCCGCTTCGTGCCTTGCCGGCGCAGCGCGTCCGCATAGGCCCAGGCGGGGTTGCGTGAGAGCTGCCAGGACCAGCCGGAGCCGACCCGGACCGGCAGCCACGACTCCGCGACGCAGTTGATGGTATCGGGCAGGCCGTTGAACTCGTCCGTCGCCTTGATCAGCAGCGCGATGGTGGCGAGGCCCGGCACGGCGACCGGATACTGGCTGGTGATCGAACGCAGGGCGGTCCATTCGACCCGCTCGGCGTTGCGCTCGGACCCGGGAGAGGTGGTCCGGCGCAGGCGCACCTCCCATTGCCCGGCCTCCGGCAGCTCCCATCGCCCGCCGCGGATCACCGGCGTGGCGCTCTTGGCCTTGAGGCGGATGCGGCCGTTCTGGTCGGTCCCGTCCTCCTCGTCCTGACCGTCCCAGGCGGCGTTGATCCAGGTGGTCGTGCCGACCTTGCGATACTGCACGTCCACGTCGATGGTGCGCTCCTTGCGCCCCCCGTCGCCTTCGATCTCCATCAGCCCGAAGGGGGCGGTCACATCGACCGAAATCTCCGTGGTGTCCGGCTGGGTCGTCCGCTGGTGCCAGACGTTGTGCGCGAGGAGCGTGTTGAAGGTCTCCTCGCGGACCGATTGCGTGAAGAGCTTGTGCGGCGCCTCGGGGAGCTTGCCGGAGGGGATCGTGCCGAACTGCGCGTGGCCGGCCCGCCAGCCTTCGCGGACCTCGACCTTGATGTTCGGAAAGCTGGTGATCGGCGTATCGCCGATACGGATGTCGCTGATCGCCAGCGGCCCCCAGCCGACGCAGAGCAGAACCCGCAGCCACCGCTTGTCGCCGGAGGCTTCCGTGAAGGGGCGCGCCGCCAGGAGGGGATAGATGCGCCGCCGCCCGAAGGTCTGCGGAATGAAGGCGTAAGGCTCGAAGCGGTTGCGCACGCTCGCCTGGAATGCGCGCTGGCCGGGGAAGGTGTCCTGCGGCGGGGGCGGGACGAGGGCCGAGACCGCGAGCGCGCCGAGCAGGGAAATGCCCGCGCCGACCGCGGCCGTGGCGAGGGACGCCATCAGGCCGCCGGCCTTCATCGTGGCGGGAAAGAGCGCCCCCGCGATGCCCGGAGCGAAGGCGGAGGCGGCGACGGAGACCACCAGCATCAGGACGGAGCGCAGGACCCCGCCATCGCCGCCTTGGGGGACGACCGCCACATAGACCTGCCGGCCGGGCTTCGGCCGGACCTGCGCCCAATAGCGCCGGTCGATTTCCGCATCATTGATCCAGACGCGGACGAAGGGGAAGAAGTCGGGCCGGAGGCCGGCCGCCGCCACGATCTGCTCGACCGTCAGTCCCTCGCCCACGGTCACGCGGACCGGCTCGGCCTGGAAGGGGTGCGGGCGAACGGCGACCGTTCGCACAGGAACGGGGAGCGGCGCGAGCGCGTTCATCCCGGACCCCCAAAGAACAAGGGCGGCGCATCCTGCGCCGCCCTCTGATATTCACCTGCCGATGGTGGCAATCTGCCATCATCCAGCCCCGCGGGCAAGGAGGAAGGGGGTGACCAGAAAGGGACGCCCCTCTTGCCAGCGGCGCAGCCTATCCGGCCTGCCGATCCTCGTGGATCAGGTGCAGGCTCGGATTGATGAGCTTGGCGAGGCGGGTCAGGCCCTTCGGCGTCACCCGCACCTGCTCCGTCACCTTCTCCGACCCGTCCGCGCGCAGGACCGTCGTGACCTTGTGCTCCAAGAGCCCGGCGGCGGTGCGGGACTGGTAGCCGAGGTCGGACGCGCCGCCCTGCCTTCTGTAGATCCAGCCGTGCTCCCGAAGCCACTGGAACAAGTCCTTGGGCCGCATCTGGAGCGCCTTGGCGGCGTCGGTGATGCAGAGCGACCCATCGGCCTTGGCGATGCGGTCCAGCGCCTCCTCGGAGGGGAGGAGTTCCTGCACCCGCCGCTCCAGCTTCTCGGCCCGGTCGGCGTAGTTGAGGAGAAGGCCGCGAAGCTGCGCCGGGTCGTTGAGGTCGATGGAGAGGCCGCCCTGCGCGATCCGCCGCACCTCCGCCTCCATCGCGTTGAACGCCTCGATGTAGCGCAACTTCCACTTGAGCGCCTTGGCGCCGGTGAAGCCCATCGCCAAGAGCGTGAAGCCGTCGCGGGTCATGTCGAACATGCGATGCTGCTGCGCGCCGGTCTCGGGGAGGGTGTAGACCCCCTGCGCAAAAGTGCGCAGGGCTAGGTCGGGTTCCTGTTCGACGAGGACGTCGATGGCCCGCATCACGTCGCGGTGGTTTTTTCCGAAGAACGCGGCGACGTCGCGGCTGGTGGCGAACACCTCGCCGTCGCGGACGAAGACGACGGGCTGGCGGTCGGCGGCGACCGGGGTGAGGAAGTCGTCCATCACAGCACCCCCGCGATCTGGCGCGCTTCGGCCACGAGGGCCGCCTGCGCGGTGTTGGCGCTCATGTCGCCGAAGTCGTCCGCGACGAGGATCTTCAAGGCGAAGTCCTCGACGCTCACCGCGCGGAGGCGGGCGACCGTGGCCTCGGCGGCCAGCAGGGCGTCGAACTGCGCCTGGTAGGCCTCCCTCTCCTGCGAGGAGGCCAGCAGCGCCGCGCGCACCGCGCGCCAGCACTCGAAGGCCGCCCGCACCGGCGTGGGCGGGGGATTGGCGCCAAGAGGCGCCGTGGTAAGGTCGGAGGTAGCCATGATCGAACCTCTGGTGTTCGGTTGCGGTTAGGCCGCGTGAGGTGTCGCAAGCACCTTGCGCGGCTGCTTCTTTTATGGGAGCATAAAGACACCATGTCAAGCATTGATGCTCCCAAGAAAAGACGAGGCCGCCCCCCTGCGGATACGGTGGACATTCATGTCCGCCTGCCTCGCACCATCGTGGGTGATCTCGACAGATATCGAGCCGAGCTTCCTGACTCGCCCAACCGCCCGGAGGCGATCCGTCGCCTGATCGCGAACGCCCTCGCCCAACAGGCCACAGGAGCGCCCGACGACAGGGGCGGCGCGTCATCGGAGTAGCGCGAGCCATGCGCTCGTGGCAGCGTGCCGACACGAGGAGGACCCCGATGATCAGAGCGATCCTGACCGCACTCGCCCTGGCGTTCCCAGCCATCGCCGTGGCCGATGCTGCAGACTTCTATCCGAACCTTCCTTCGGCCCAGGCGAGGTATGCGGCCTACGCGGCTAGTCCCGACTGCACCGGCCCGGAACTGGATACGCTGATGGACTTCCTCGAGAACAGGAGGATCTACTCGCGAGCCGAGATGGTCATGGACCAGCTGCAAGGCGGCACGTCCGGCTTGGACGCCGCTACGACCGGCGCACTCGCCGAAATCGCCTTGGCCAAGCTGGCTTGGGAGAAGGAGTGCCCGGATGTCGCCCGAGAACTCCTTCTGGGAGTGATCTACACCTACCAAGGCGAGGCCTTTGGAGCGGTGCGCACGCACGCCACCATCATCATTGACGACATACGTGCCAGCCAGTGAGACCGATGACACCTGATCATGGTTTCGCGCCCCTCCCGAGACCTTGGCGGGGAGGGTGCATTCAGCAGGAAGTGACCCGTGCTTAGAGCACTTGCCAGTGCGCTGACTATGGCCACCTTGGCGTCCTGTGGTCCTTCACCGGACATGGAGTCCATCGGGCTTCAACGTGAATTCACCCTGACTGAGAACTATCAGTCGGTCTTCGCTCGGATGAACGCCAACATGCGGGTCTGCTTCGCGGAGAATGTGGACGGTCAGGTATACCCTGATCTCGGCTATGCCGACATTCGGATCGGGATCATGGCCTTCAACTACATCCCGATCGGGGAGGTTCGGATCGACCGGGTTGGCAGTGACGCTCGCGTAGGCCTGAAGGTTGGTCCGCGCATGGGGTCTTCCACACTCGACTGGCTGGAATATTGGGCCCGGGGCGGTCGGCAGTGCCCCAGCGTGAGCACCGAAGCAGGACCGCCCCCGCCTCTCCCCTAGTTTCTCCGCCACCTGTAGCACCCCACCACCCGCCGCGCCCATCGCGGCCCGTCGAAGCGCTCCACGACCGAGTCGCAGCCCCGCTCGATGTGGAGCATCCATCCGGGCGCCACGATCAGCCCGGCGTGGATTGGCGCCCCCAGGACGCGCAGGAGCAGCCCGTCACCCTCCTCTGCCTCGGCGAGCGGAACCGGGGAGAAGCGGCGGGCATACGCGGTCGCTGCGGCCTCCACGGACCCGGCGGGCAGGCCGGGCACCCAGGCGGGGCCGTCGTATGGGGGAAGGTCGCGCCCGAACTGCTCGGACCAGACGAGCGCGCACAGGCCCCAGCAATCGAGACCCTCGCGCGTTCGCCCGCCCGGCGCGAAGGGCAGGCCGATATAGGGCGCGACCCAGGCAGGAGGCATCAGTGCAGCCCCGGCAGCCTCGCCGGCGTCATCTGGAGGCTCAACGGCTCGCTCAGAAGGTCCTCCACGCGCAGCGCCCCGCGCACGCGCTTCTCGTCCCAATCCACCTCGCGGAGCGAGAGGCCCGGAATGGACACCTCCACGGTGTCGAGGCTTGAGGCCAGCACAACCTCGACCGTGACGGAAAGCGGCCCTTCCAGCTCGCGCAGGGCAAGCAGGACCGACCGATCAGCGTTGTCGATGGCGACCCGCGCCTCGGTCGGGCCGTCCTCGCCCTGCCCCGGAAACTCGATCTCGAAGGGATAGGCCACGAAGGTCATCCCGCGGCTCTGGACCGAGACCGGGTTGTTGACAAAGCGTAGCGGCGCGGGAAGGTCCGGGTGCTCGATTGTCAACAGGCAGAGCCAGACCTGATCGGTCCCGGCCGCGTAAAGGCTGGCCGAGGCGGTGGGCGAGAGCGACCGGCTCACGGCAGCATCTCCAGGCGCAAGGCATAGACGACCATGTCGCCGCTCACCTGCTGGACGGTGGGCAGCGGCTTGCGGAAGCGAAAGGTCGCCGGCGCGCGCGTGCGCGGATGGACCCAGGTAAAGGGCAGCGATCCGCCGGCGCAGGTGGTGGCGAAGAATGTCTCGAAGACCGCCGCCTGCGCCTGCGTCATGGCGATGGAGCCGGAAATGATCCGCGTGGCGGTCGTGAAGCGCCGCCGGACCTTGGCCGGCCCCGCGTCCATGTCGCTTTCGATCAGCTGGTCCTCCAACGGCTCGCGATAGCCGGCTTCGAGGAAGAACTGGGGCAGCGAAGCGGGCCAGGCGGACATCGCATCACCTCCGCGTCAGGGTCGGGAGCGCGCCGTAGCGGCTGCGCATGGCCCCGTCCAGCTCGCCTCGGCGGAGCTGCCGGCGCACCTCGTCGCGCAGCGTGATCTGAAGCACGCGGCTTCCGTCCGGCCCGACCGCCTCCTCCTGCTCGACCGGCAGCGCGTCCGGGGACGAGCGCATGTCGTTGACGATCACGGTCACCCCTCCGCCCTGCGGAGCCTGACGCGCCGCCTCGCCGACCGGCCCTTGCGGCATCGGCCGGGGCGGCTCGAAGCCGCCGACGACCCCGCCCAGGGCGAAGGCGGTCGGGGGCGAGGCGTCCACGAGGATCGACAGATGCCCGCTGGGGTCGCGCGTCAGCGGCGCGAGGGCCGACCGGCCGGCGCCGTCTTGGGCGCGGACGGCGAAGCCCGCCCCGTGGCGCACCAGCGGCATGACCGCCTCCGACCCCGCCTCGCCCATCATCCCGGTCGCGCCGCCGCCCATGTCGAAGATCGTGGGCTGGTCCACGATTTCGTCGCGCCAGGTCGAAAGGCTCGGCACGCCGCCGGCGGCGAAAAGATCCGCCATCGGAATGCCTGCGGGCGCAAGGGGCGAGGGCGTCGCGCCGGGAGTCGCGCCGCCATGGGCAAAGAGGACGGCACCGTGGGCTGCCAGCATGGCCGGCCGGGCCATGGGGCGGAGGGGCGCGCCGCCCCCTGACCCGGAGCCCAGGCCGAGGAAGCCGAGACCGATCCCGCCCCAATCGACATTGCCGAGCCACCGCTCCAGGCCGTTGACCAGCGGCTGGGTGATGAAGGCGCGCTGAATGGCGACCGTGATGTCCGCGAGCAGTCCCTTGAGGATGTCCTCCGCGTCGATCTTGCCCTTCATGATCGCCTGGCGGGTCGCCTGCTCCAGTGCCGATCCCACGCCCTGGGCGGTGGTCGTCCAGATGTTCTCGATCGCCTGCGCGCGCTCGCGCTCGCGCTCCAGCAGGTCGCCTGCCTCCCATTGCGCCTCGATCTCGGCCCGGATCGCGGCGGCGCGCTGGGCGGTCACCTCGCGGCCCGCCTCCTGCTCGCGCCAAATCTCGCGGCGGACGCCCAGCTCGATCTCGTATTCGCGCGTGGGCAGGCCGGCGATGGCGGCCTGGTCGCGCATCTCCTCCGTTTTCTCCTGGAGGATGCGGAGCCCTTCGGCTTCGGCCTGAAGGTCCCGCGCACGCTCGCGCTCGATGACCGCCTGCCGCATCGCCTCCTGCTGGTCGGGCGGCAGGCCGCGCGCGGCCTCCTCCGCCATGGCCGCGACCTCTTGCTGGCGCCGCTCGGCCGGACCAAGCCCGACCCCGGCCAGGATGCGCTCGGCCTCGCGGCGGACATCCTGGATCGAGGCGAGGCCGGCAGCCCGAGCGCGCAGGTCGGCGTTCTGCCCTTCGGTGAGGACGGCCTGGACGGAGAGCGCTTCGGGGGAGGTGCCCGCCGGCACGCCCGACGATCCCGGTCCGAAGGTCAGCGTCGGCGCGTCCGCGCCGCGCATCAGCGCCACCAGCTCCGGTCGCATGGCGCGCCCGCCGCTGCCCCAGGTATGGGCCTGCCCCGGCCCCGGCGGCACCATGTCGATATGCATGTGCGTGCCGCCCATGTATTCGGCGCCGAAGCCGATCCCGAGGGCGCCCGAAGCCGCGGCGGCGCGCGCCACGTCCGCCATGCGCGGATCACGCGCCGTGATCCGACGCCCCTGCGCGTCGTAGATCGCCACATCGGCCGCCAGCCCGGTCCCGTGGCGATTGGAGCCATGCCGGTGCCCCGGATCCTCCTGCCCGGAGGTGACGACCACGCGCGCGCCTGGCCCCACGGCCTGCTCGACCGCATGCGTGACCAGATTGGTGATGGCCGGATCGGGGCGGTTCGGCCGGGCTGGGCCAAGGGCGAAGTCGAGCGTAACGCCGCTTGCCGGGAAAGCGGTCGCCGCCGAAGCAGAGGCGCGCGACGGCGCGGCGCGGCCCGCCTCGAACTGGCGGATGGCCGCCGCAAGGGTCTCGTCCGGGACCCGGCGCAGGCCGTGCCATTCGTCGCGCAGCTGCGCCATCTTGCCTTCGACCGTCGAGGCGCGCCCGAGCCGCTCTGTGAGCAGGTGCATGGCGAAGGCGTCCTGCACCTCGGGCGTGAAGCGGGTCGTGCCCGGCAGGCCCATCTCGCGCTGCACGCGCTCGCGCGTGTCGCCGACGATCTGGTAGCGGCCCACCGGCGTCGCCACGACCCCGCCGTTGCGTTCGGCCACCCATTGCCCGTAGCCGCCGCGGTCGAAGGCCCGCAGCTCGTCGAGCGTCATGGTGGTGACGTCCACCCCGGCGAAGCGCCCGCCGGGGCGGTGCGCGTGCGCGTAGAGCGTCCGGTAGTCGGCCGCGCCCTCCGTGCGGTCGATCAGGCCGAGCAGGGCCGCCCCGCCGCCCCCGAGGGCCATGCCCCCGCCCATGTGGCTCGGGACGGCTCCCGCCCCGCCGCCCTGGATGCGCGCGATCTCGGCCGCCGTCCGCGCGTCGCGCTCGATCTGCGCGATTTCGCCGGGCGACAGCCCCGCAGCGGTGGCCGCCATGACCGCGCTGGAAACCGCCAGGTCGATCTCGGCATTGAGCAGACGCTGCGCCGCGGCGGCGGCGTCCTGCGCCTCCTTCAATGCGCGCAGCCGGTCGATATAGCCGTCCATCGCCCGCTGCGCGGCCGGGGTCAGGTCCTCCCCGAAGGTGCGCATCTGGTAGGCATGCGCCTCCGTGGCGATCTGCGCCTCGCGCTGGGCCTCCGCCCCCTTTCCGATCGCGTCGATCAGCCGCTGCTGGGCGGCGATCTCGATGTCCATGGCCTCCGCGGCCGTGGTCGTCGCCTCGACCCGTCGCCGCAGGACAGCGTTGAGCGCCTCGTTCTGTGTGACCTCCCGCCCCTTGGCGGCGTCCGCGTCGATAAGGCTATTGGCCTCCTCGTAGATCGACGCCGCGCCGCCCGCGCCGAAGAGCGCGCGACCGGCAGTCATCAGGCCGGTCCGGCGGTGGTAGTCGTCGAGCGCGGGCAGCGCGAGCGTGATCTGGTGGGTCAGCGCGGCCACCTGCTCGCGCAGAAGCGGCAGGCGCTGCAGCTCGTCCGGATCATAATCGTCGGGCCGCCTCTCCATCTCGCGGATGGCGTCCTCCAGCGTCTGGCGATTCTCCCGGAGCGTCTTGAGCCGCTGGCCGATCGGATCGAGATCCGTGCTGATCGTTTCGGCGCTCGTGAAAGCCGAGCGCCGGTTGGACTTGGCGGTGATCTCCGCTCGGTCGAACCATCGCCATTGCAGCAGCCGCTCCGCCTCACGGCGGGCGGCAAGCTCGGCCTCCGCATCGTCGTAGAATCCGACCACCGTCCTGTTCGTGCGCAGCCCCTGCGCCTCAGCCGCCCGCTGCTGCGCCTCGAAGTCGAAGCCCGCCCCTGCCGCCTCGGCTGCGGGCGAAGGCGAAAGATCGGTCCGCCCTTCCACGTCCCTCTCGCGCCGCCGGATTGCCTGCGCGTTCGTCTCCGGCTCAAGCGAATCCGCGACGGCCGCCACCATCCGCGCAGTGACGTTCATCACTTCGGTGTAGAACTCGGACGCCTTGAGACGCTCGCCGAGCGTCATCAGCAGGCGGTCCCATTCGTTGGCGACCCGATTGGTCGCGCGCTCGACCGTATCCGGGATGGAAGCGAACTCGCGCTCGATTTCCGGCAGGCGCGAGAGGATCGCGCGCGCGACCTTGTCGCCGGTGAGTTGCCCCTCCGCGCCCATCGCGCGCAGCTGGCCCACGGACACGCCGAGCCCTTGGGCGATCTGCTTGGCCAGCTCGGGCAGGTTTTCCATGATCGAGCGCAGCTCGTCGCCCGACAGGCGCCCCGAGGCCAGCGCCTGGTTCAACTGGAAGAGGCCCGATGCCAGCTCGTGCGGCGTGGCGCCGGAGATCACGCCCAGCTTCTGCGTCGCCTCCACGAAGGCGATCATCTCGTTCGGCGAAAGCCCGATGGACTGGTTGTTGCGGGCCAGACGGAGATAGGACTCCATCGTGGTCCCGAAGTCCGCGCCGTTCTCGACCGCGAGCGCGAAGATGCGCTGGTATTGCCGCGCGGCCGTCTCCTGGCTGCCGTGGATATTCTCAAGCCGGACCTGGTAGAGCCGCGCGGCTTCCTCCGCGCGATAGGTCATCGCCGCCAGCGCCGGATAGGCCCCGGCGACGGTCGTGATGCCCGCCGCGAGCGTCATCATCATGCCCGCCGTGCCGCCCACGGCCATGCCGAGGCCGCGCATGGCGACGGTCGCCCGGCCCAGCCCCCCCTCGATGCCCTGCGGCCCGGACAGCGCGGCGCCGGTCGTCATCAGCATCGCCGTGAGACCGCTCATCCGGCCGCCCAGCTCGTCCACGGAAGTCGTCAGGGCCGCCAAGGCGGCGTTCGCCCCGCCGAGGTCGGGGGCGACCGCCTGGGACGGCCGGGGCGGCTGCGGAGGTGGCGTCGGGGTGGGCTGACCGCCGGCGGGCTCCGCAGGCCGGGCCGGGGAAGCCGCCGGAGACGCGGGCGCGGCGGGGAACGCCGGGGGCGCGGCGGCGATCGCCTCGTTCGGCGATGGCGCCGAGGGCTGCGACGCGGCCGGCTCGCGACCCGAAAGCCCGTCCTCCATGCGACGGGTCAACCCGCCGATCTGCGCCCCGAGCCGGTCGAGAGTGTCGAGCGTGGAGCGCGCCTGCATGGCACCCAGGGGCGAGACCGGCCCCAGGACAGGCAGGGCTGCCCCCCCGAGAGCGGGCGGCGGGGGCGGGACAGGCGCCGGCGCGGGCACGGCGGGGCCGCGCCCGGATGGGGCGGCTGCGGCGAAAGGGACGGCGCGAGCAGCGTCGTGGGCTGGAAGCCCTGCGCCTGCCGGATGAGGTCCAGATGCTGCTTCTCGCGCTCCACCGCGCGCGCAAGGGCGGCTTCCAGAACGGCGACGCGCGCGGCGGCGTCGGTCGAGGCATGCCCCTGCCCGCGGGTCGCCTCGGCCTGCTGATGGGCCGTGGCGACGGCTTCGCGCAGGCGGATGGTCGCCCGGCCCAGCGCCAGCTCCTGCCTGTCGGCGGCGTCCGCCACGGTCAGAAGGGCCGCGGCCAGCGCCTGCGCCTCCGCGCGCGCCTCCGCCAGCACCCGGGTGTCGATCACGAAACCCAGCGGAGCGATCACGCCGTCCATCGTCACCCTTTCCCTTCTTCGGGTCTGGGCTTCCCGGCCGGGATGCGGGAGGCCAGATAGGCGTCGTCAAGCGCCCGAATCGCCTCGGCCTCCCACGGGTCGAGGCGGGTGCGCGTCAGCCGGCACCAAGCGTCGATCTCCGCCCAGCCGAGCGGGTTCGGCCCGAGGTCGCTCGCCGACCGCGCCAGATGCAGCGCCATGAAGGCGTTCCAGATGTGGACCGCCTCCGGCGGCGGCTCCGGCCCTTTCGGGATCGGTTGGCCCCGCGCGCGCGCCGCCGCGGCCTGGTGGTCGGCGAAGCTGCCCCCGCCGGGCACGGGGCGGGTGCGCTCGAAATGCCAGGCGCCGTAGGCGACAAGGCGCGCTACGACGCCTTGGTAAAACGGGTCCGGTCGCCGATGAAGCGATCCGCCTGGTCGCGGATCAGCGGATACCGCCGGTAGATTTCGGCCGCCGCTGCGACCGTGCAGGGAATGGGCTCGCCGTCCGGCGTGCAGACGCCTTCCCAGCCCAGCGTGCAATCGGCGAGGATGGCGATGATCTCCGCCTCCTCCTCCGCGAAGTCGGGCTCCTGCCCCGCCGAGGCGCGCTGGATGCGGCGGCGAAGCTGCGCGCGCGCGGCGGCGCGATAGCGGTCGCTGTCCGGGCCGAGCAGCGTGATGGTGATCGGCCGACCCTGCCGGTCGAGCGCCGGGCGCCCGGCAGGGTCGAGCACGGGCATGGGAACGCCCTGCTCCGAAAGGGTCTTCGTATCAAGTCCGGGAAGATCGAAGTCGAGGTCCATGGGGGGGGCCGTCCGAGGGGAAGGGGCGGCGCGGCCCTCAGACCGCGCCGGAGGGGGCTTGCGGGCCGGCATCAGGCGAAGGAGCGCTGAATGGTCAGCGATCCGCCCTGCTGGACGGTGCCGGTCGGCAGAAGGGCCTGGAAGGGGATCTGGAGCAGCACCGCGCCGTCCGGGCCGACCGTCTTGTTCAGCCCGGTGTATTTGACGCGGGACATGGCGAAGGACAGGAAGCCCTTCGGCTCGGCCCCGGCCGCCTGGCAGACGCAGACAAGGTCGATTTCGCTTTCCTGCTCGAACGCCTGCATCTGCGCCGGGCCGTCCAGCATGGCGGTCACGGAGCCCGTGACGACCATCTTGCCGTAGAAGATTTCGGGGGCGACGTTCGAGCCGATCACGGGGGGTTGCGAGAGGTTGTTCTGGAGGTTGATCTGGAGAGCCGTGACCACGCCCACGTCCACGCCGCCGACCCGCAGCGCGCCGTCCGCGCCGGTGACGGTGCCGCCGACCGACTGCGCGGTCGGGTTGACGAAATAGGGCGCGTTGCCGATCACCCCGCGCTGCCCGAGGAGGTCGAAGGTGATCGTGTCCATCGAGTTGGGGCTGATGTTGATCCGCATGCCGTTGACGCGGATGCCGTGGAACAGCTCGTAAACCCCGGCGTCCTCGAAGGATTGCTCGATGGTGAAGGAGCGCTTCATCGTGCCCATCACCAGCTTGGAGCCGACCACGGCGATGCTCCATCCGGTCGCCTGCTGGGGCGAAACGGTGATCTGCGGCAGGACGTGGAGGTGGTTGTTGCCGACCGACATGACCCGCAGGTTGCGGTTGTTGTTCTCCGGGGCCGTCAGGCCGGTCGCGCGGATGATGTCGCCGTTCTTGAAGCCCTTGGAGATCACGTTTCCGGCCCCGGCGAAGGTGAGGACCGAGCGGCCGGTCGCAATGCCCGTGCCGTTGGTGATCGTCACGCCGGTTGCGAAGTCGGCCGGGGTCAGCGTGGCGCCAGCCTCCCAGGAGCCACGCAGGGCGCCCGCGAGGAGCATGGTCAGCCCTTCGGAGTTGGGCGCGATGGTCATCTCGCGCTCGATCGAGCCGGAGACGGACATCATGCCGTGCCGCAGGTCCCCCACCTGCTGGTCGACCCGCGCCTCGTTGGAGGCGAAGATGTTCTTCTGCAGACCGAGGGTGGTGGAGACGCGGCGAAGCGTGCGCCCGCCGCTCGTGCCCGGGGGCACGCCGAAGGTGGATTCTTCGCGGACCACAATCGTGGCCTGATGGGCGCCTTGCGCGGGCATGGCGGGCCTCCTTGTCGGGGATGGGTGGGGGGGATCAGCTGGGGGTGTAGGCGAGGATCGTGATGGCGACCGGGCACGAGACCCAGGACGGCTCGTGCTGAAGGGGCGCCCGCTCAGCCTGCGCGACGCGCGCGGCTGTGGTGCCATGGACCAGCGAGGTCGAGGGGGCGAAGGCGGCGAGCAGGAGCCCGGCCGCCGTCTCGATCTCCACCGTCCCCCGGCCCGATGGGTAGAAGAGGGTGAGGTTGGCGACCACGCGATGCACGATCGTCCCGCCGACGCCGAGCCCGAGGACCTGCGATGCAATCGGGGCGAGGCGCTCGCGCAGCCATGGGGTGCCGGTCGCAGGTGTGAATGCGATCCCCTCCCAGGAGACGACCGGGGGCAGGCCCGGCGTGCCCAGGATGCGCGCGCGCACCGCCGCGCGGAGGTCGCCGAAAAGGGTCTGGACCGCGCTCATCGGGCCAGCCCCAGGTCGGCCATGACATGCGCGACGATCGCGGGCCAGGACTGGACGACCTTCTGGACGAAGTGCCGCCCTTCCATCTTTGACGTGCCGTATTCGACAAAACGCCCGTAGGAGCAGCCGTTGAGCATCCAGAAGCGCTCGCCCGCCTTCATCTGGAGCACGGCCAGGGCGATCTGCGAGGCGGCGTTGGCCCCGGCGGGATCGACGGAGGCAAGGTCCTCGTCCTTGACGAGCGGGGCGCCGATGGAGGGCTGCCACGATCCGCGCAGGAATCCCGTATCGACCGGGGTATTCTGCACGACGCGCGAGGCCGCCTCGAAGCAGACTTGGCGGGCAACCGCCTCCGTCTGCTCGGCGGTCAGGTGCGCCCATTGGGCGAGGCTCGCGCGGAAGGTCCTGGTGCTCACGGCGCGCCCCATTCCGCATAGGCCACGGTCATGATCGGCCCGTCCATGGCGGGGTCGTAGGTCTGGACCCAGAACAGCGTGCCGGTTTCGCCCGTGGCGAGCGTGATGCGGTCGCCCGGCTGCGGCAGCACGGGCGCGCCGTCGAGCGCGAAATACACCTCGCGGGCGTTCTTCCCTTCGAGATCCACGCCGAAGCGCTGCGCCATGCCGGGGGGCAGAACGACCACGCGGAAAGTCCAGGACGAGGTTCCGCCGCCCGTGGTCTGCTGCGTCACCGGATCGAAGCTGCCGGGGGTCGTGCGGGTCAGGATCGCCAGCCCGCCATGGGCTTCGATCAGCCGCGCGGCGGTTTCGCGGGCGGACAGATAGCGGCCCATGGATCAGGTCCCCGGATGGTCGTGGAGCCCGAACGGGAAGGCGGGGGCGAGCGGTCCCTCCCAAGCGGGGCCGCGCAGGTCGGTCGCATCCCGGCGCAGGAACGGCTCCAGAAGATCCTCCGCAAGGCGCCAGGTGGTGCCCACGGGGGCATCGTCGGCGAAGGTCACGCTGATCGGGCCGACGCTCTCGGAGAGGACCCGCCCGCCGCGTGCGACATCGGGCTTGAGGGGGGCCGAGAGCGCCTTGAAGGCCAGCTCGGCGCAGGCGCGCCGGACGCGCGGGGGCACGCCCGGAGCGGGATGGCCGCCCCATTCGGTCAGGTCCTCGCGGGGGAACTCAAGCGCCTGGGCGGGCGAAAGGCGGCGGCTGCGATAGCGGCCCAGCGTGTCGATGAAGACGGTCGCCTGCCGCAGCGCGGCCTCCTTCTGCGCCGCCGTCCGCCCGGAGATGTCGTAGCCCCAGGCGGCGCAATGCGCGTCGAAGTCGGCGACGGAGACATAGCTCTCCGCGTCCGGCAGACCGGACCCGTCCTCGACCACGAGCGGCATGGGATCATCCCTCAGTGATCAGCGCGGCCAGAGCCTGCTCCGCGGCGGCCTTGGTCCTGTGGGCCGGGCCGACCGGGGCGCCCCGCGCATCGACCACGTGCCAGCCGCCGAGCCCGGCCTTCTGGACGCGCCAGGAGGCGGAGGCCGCCGCAACGGCCTCCGCCGGTGCCGCCTCGCCCGGGAGGAGAGGCTCGGCGGCGTCGGCCGGCGCGGACCCCTCGGCGCCGGCCGTCTCCCCGTCAGCCTGCCCCTCCTCGTCTCCTGCGGCGCCGGCGATCCCTTCGGACTGGCCGCCGCCCGCGTGCCTCACGGGGACGGGATCGTCCGGGCCGAGCGGCGCGATCATGCGCTGCTCGTAGAGGAACCGCAGGCGCCGCTCGGGGACCCCGGTCGTGTCGATCGGATCGCCCGGCCGGAGGGCCACGCCGTTGAGCGTGAGGACCCGGAGCGCCTTGAAGGCGGCATGGGGCGAATAGGGCAGAAGGCTGGGATAACGCGACATGGGGTCCGTCCTCGCGACCTGGAAAGGGGGCGGGGAAGGCGGCTCCGGCCGCCCTCCCCTTCGGCCATCAGGCCACGACGCCGTTGAAGAAGTAGCCGAGATCGGCGGCGACCTTCTTCATGTCGAGGCACATCTCGATCTCGACCCGGTCGGACTTGAGCTGCTCCATGCGGAACTGCCGGATGCGCAGGCCGTCCTCGGCCGCCCCGATCTGGCCCACCCACGAGAAGGTATAGCCGGCGGAGGGCGTCATCAGGCCGGGGGCCGTGGCGGCATGAACGAGCAGCGCGTGCTTGCCGCCGATGAAGGAGCCCGCGCCGGGCTGCCCTTCCTTGGGCGCGGACTCGATGGCGTTCATCACGAGCAGCTCGTCGATTTCGAGAAGCTGCGCGAGCACGTTGAGCGTCCCGCGCGCGGGCGCGCCGGCGGTCTGGCCATACTTGACCCGGTCGATGATGTCCGGGTGATCGACCAGCGCGTCGTAGACCGCGCGGCCGAGGACCAGCTTGTTGGGCTCGAAGCCGGTGGACTCGCGCATGGCGCGCTTGGCATCGCGGACGTTCTTGATCGGGTCGCTGTTGGCGTCGTTCCAGCGCAGCACCTGCCCCGCGCCGGGCGAGGCGTTGACCCCGGCGATGTCGGTCGCCCACACGCCCGGCTTGAAATAGGCGTCCACAAAGAGCTTCTCGCGCCGGATCAGCGCCTTGTGCGTGACGAAATGCGTGGCCTCCCGGTCGGGGTTCAGCGCGGCGTCCGCGTTGTTGCGCACCTGATCGGGGATGTCCTTGTGGAAGGCCCACTCGTTGCAGAAGTAGGTCGGGGTCGAGTCGATGCTGTAGCCGCCGCCGACCGACTCGGTGGACGGGGCGCGGAGGGCCATCTCGTCCCGGTTGAAGTCGTGCCGGTCGAAGACGAAGTAGCGGTCGCTCTGTTTCTGGACCGGGATGTTCGGGAAGACCCGCGTGGCGATGAAATCGTCGCGGGATTGGAGGAACGCCACCGAGATGTTGGTCAGCGGGGCGTTGACGTGAACGTCGCCGGGCGTCGGTTGCATGGCCGGGAGCTCCTGGAATGCGTGGGGGGAACCCGCGGCGATGCCTCGCGCGGGGGCGACCGGCCCGTGGCTGCGGGCCGGTCAGGACGGGGATCAGGCGGCGGTGGTGGGCACCGCGCCCTTGTGGGTGACGAGGATCGGGAAGACGTCGCCGCTGGCGGCGCCCTCCAGGGCGGTGCCGAGGACGTGCGAGCCGATCAGAGGGTCGGCCGCCGCGCCTGCATCGGAGGTATTGGTCCGCCCGGCGGTGGCCGCGACCAGCGCGCCGGAGGCGTTGGAGGCGACATCGCCGCCGGCGGCGATGGTCCCGCCCGCCTTGGCCTTGGAGATGCCGGCCACGCGCACCGTGGCCGCCTGCCCGGGACCGGGATTGTTCTGCAGGATGCCGATGGCCGCCTCGCCCGCGCCCGCGACGACCACCTGGCCGGAGGCGTTCAGCTTGACGGCGCGGAACTGCTGCGCCGAAAGGTCCGCGCCGGCGGCGCGGGAAATGTCGATGCCGTGGCCCTGGTAAGCCATTGTCGGGTGCTCCTGGATTCGAGGGGCGCGGGCGTCGCCGCTCCGCAGGGGAGGGGATCAGACGATTGCCGGGATGGTGGCGCGGCGCTTGGCGACATAGGCGCCGTAGAGGTCCGGGTTCTGCTGGACCGCCTCCGCATAGGCCGCGGCCCTGGACAGATCGGGGCGGGCCTTGGCGATCTCGTCGGCCTTGGCTTGGAGCGCGCGTTCGGGATCGTCCTCCGCCTGCCCGCCGCCGGAGCCCAGCGCCTTGAAGAAGAGCGACCGGGCGTCGATGGCGCGGGCGCTCTTGAGGATCTGCTCGACCGCGGCGGCGTCCTCGGGCGTGGTCCGGCCCTTCTCGATGCGCAGAAGCAGGCCGCCCAGGCGCCGCGCTTCCTCCTCGCCGGGCGCGAAGGCGCGCGCCTTGGCAATGGCCGCCTGCTCCTCCTCGCGCGCGCGCGCCTTGGCCAGCTCGGCCTCGGCTTCCACGAGGCGGCGGCGCGCCGGCTCTGGCAGGGACTTCAGGAACGCCTCCTCGGCCTCCTCGGGCGCAAGAGCGGCGCGGCGGGCCTTCTCCACCTCGCCCTTGGCCTCCTCCAGCTCCGCCTGCAGGGCGGCGATCTCCTCCTCGATCTCCGCGATGCGGGCCTTCGCGTCGTCGCGCTCTTCCTCGGCCTCGTCCCGGGCCTTGGTCAGCGCGGTGATCGTCTGCTCGGCCTCGGCAAGCGCGGCCTCGATGGCGTCCATGTCGGGCATGGTGGTCTCCTGGGGTTTGGCGCCTCCGGGCGCGAGGTCGAAGGGGCGGCGCGCCTTGATGATGACGACCCGCGCCTCGTCGTTGGCGGGCTCGTCCACGAGGCTGATCTCGTCGATGGTCAAGCTCTTGAGGAGCGCGGGCATGGGTTCAGTCCGTGATGGTCTTGCGAATCCCGCGCCCGCCGATCGAGAAGGCGCGCAGGTCGCCGTCGCGGACACGCTTGGCAACGGCTTCGTCGTTGATGCGCATGCCGATGAACCAGCCCCGACGCGGATCGGTGATGCCGAGGGCCTGGGCGACATGGTCGTCCACGATCAGGCTTTCGACCACATCGCCGATGGTCTCGCCCCTGTGCATCGCCTTGGCCACGCGGGCGTCGAGGACGAAGCGGTGGGCGGCGCGGCGCAGCTCCTCGATCTCGATCCGGTCGCCGTCCCAATCGGTGACGGGCACACCGTCCGTCGAGACGACCGAGGCCCAGCCGCGGACGTATCGCCCTTCGGCGTCGCCCTTGGCGAAGGCGAAGGTCAGGCCGATCGTCATGGGGCGCGTCCGGGAAAAGGGAGGCCCGCCGTCGCGGAAGGGGGCGGGCGGGCCTCAGTCTGTCCAACAGGGCGGAACCAGCGCCGCCGGCCTTGGAAACGCGAAAGGCCCCGCTGGGGGCGGGGCCTTTCCGCGCTCCGCAACCTGCGGGGCATGGTGGCAATCTGCCAGATCGGCAGGATTTTGCAAGGGCCTTGTCAGGAGGGGGCTACGCGGGGTTCGGGCAATCCAACTCCACCCGCCCGTCCGGCGGGACGAGAACATCCCGCCAGATACGACCGGAGGCGTCGTCGCGGAGGATCACGCGCTTGCCTGCCCAGTCCGGGGCCAACTGCACGATAGAGCAGCCGGCAGCCCGAGATGGCGGCCTGTGGCGCAGGCGCTCGCGAGATGAACGTCATTCCGGGGCGTCTTCGTCCTCGGGATAGACCGCTTCACCCGCCCCGCTTGGAGTCACGGTCACCTGGAACCCCAAGGACTTCATGACACCCAGCAGAGTGGAGAGAGTGGGATTGCCCCCTTCCCCCAGCGCCTTCCGCAAGCCTTGGCGGCTGATGCCGATCTCATCCGCCACAGCAGAGAGGCCGCGGGCGCGAGCGACAGTGTGGAGCGCGCTGAGGATAAAGCCAACTTCGCCCGTCTCGAATGCCTCGGCGAGAAGCTCCGCTTGGGCTTCTGGGGTGTCGAAGATGGGGGCCGCGTCGAAGGGCTCGGTACTGAAATTCATGCGTCGATCCCCCTCTTGTCGAGGTCGTCCCTGATCTGAATGGCCCGCTTGAGATCCCGACTCTGGGACGACTTGTCGCCACCGCAGAGCAAGAAGATCAAGGTCGTCTCTCGGCGAGTGAAGTAGAGCCGGTAGCCCGGCCCGTGATCAATCCGCATCTCGCTGATCCCTGCCGCCTTGCCGCTCAGCGCCCTGACGTCCCCAAGGTTGCCCTCCTCGGCCCGCAGAATGCGAGAGGCGATCCTTCTGCGGGCGACCGGATCTCCGACCTTCTTCTCCCACCGATCGAACTCAGCGCTTCGCCGGATGGTGAAGCCTTGGTAACTATAGTTGCCATCGGCCTGATCTTCAAGTCTCTGGCCGGGGTTTTCCGCGAACCGACCGCCCTGACCGTCCGGCGCTCCGGCAGGATGGCGAGGCTGATCCTTGCCCTTCTCGACCAGTTGGTCAGCCCAGCCCTCCTCGATCTCCTCGAAGGTCTCGGGGCCGAGGACGATCTCCCTGCGATGGGGATCGACCGTGGCGAGGTCGGGCGCGTCGGGCGCATAGCTGATGGTGATGTGGGGCTGGTACTCGGGCCAGTCCCAAGAGGCCCCCGCATCGCGGATCGCCTGATGGCGCCACCGCAGCGTGGCGGAGGCGATGAGGAGCATCTTGGCCGAGCCGTCTGTCCCGAGGGCCTCCATCATGCGCGGGCCGCCCTCGGGGATGACGATCTGCCCCTCCCCATGCGAGCCTGCGGCCATCCAGTCGACCGGCCGCTTCGAACAGGCGATGGTGACGTGAAGCTCCTCGGCCGGGACGGTGGTCTTGAACCCCTGCTCCTTCGCCCAGGCGATCAGCGCCTTGCCATTGCGGAGCTTGCGGTGGACGTAGAGCGGCCGAGGCGTGGAGAGACCCTTCCGCAGATCGCGCAGCCTGACGACAAGATCGTCCGTGTCGCTGAGAGGGGAGCCCCCGCCCTTCGCCTTCTCGATGGCGGCGCGCAGGCGGGAGAGAGCGTCGAGCGGCATGGCCGTGGCTCCGTTCAAGTGACGGGCAAACAGGATTCTTGCGTCGGATCATCGGGTTAAGGGCCGATCCGGGCGAGGTGGAGAGGTGGGGCGCAAATGACGGGCATCAGCCCTCGGCGAGTTGCGAGGGTTCGTACTGACGCAGAAAAATAGTGCAGCGACAGTTGTGGCTTATTAGGCCGTTCGCGGTATAGTGGCCCTGCGTCGTTTCGAGGTTAAACACATGACCCGCAAATGGAATCCGCCGGACATCGACCACCTCGTCGAGAGCTACCGGGCCGGTCGATCCGAGAACCAAATCGCGAGCGAGCACGGCGTCAGCCGCAGCGTCATTCGGCGCTGCCTCCTTGGTGCCGGCGTCCAACCCCGAGGGCGATCCGAGGCCGAAGCCGTCAAGTGGGCCAGTATGAGCCCCGAGGAGCGAGCCCGACAGGTTGGTCCCGCCCATGCTGGGCGTCGTGGAAAGCGTGACCCCGAGGAGAGGCGGCAGCGGACAGCCCTCACCCGGCAGGCTCGTTTCACGGGCTTCGCCAGCGATCACGAGCGGAGCCTCGACGCGATGCTCCGCGCGCGCGGTCTCGTGGCTGTGCCCCAGAAGGCGATCGGACGCTACAACTGCGACCTCGCCCTCGAACCCGTCGCCGTGGAAGTGTTCGGCGGCAACTGGCACTTCAGCGGTCGGCATCTCGCCCGACTCGATGAACGCACGCGCTACGTCCTCAATGCGGGCTGGCACGTTCTCGTGGTCGTGTCCTTCGGGGGCGAGCCGCTCTGGAGCAAGGCGGCGGACTACGTGGTCGCCTTCCTTGAGGAAGCCCGCGCCGACCCAGCCGCGATCCGTGAGTACCGGATGGTTGATTGTCGCGGAAAGCTCCTGACCCGAGGCTGTGCGGATGACCGCCAGATCACCCTCGTGCCATCTCTGGGTCGCCGCCGTGATCCCGCTACCGGCCGATACGAGCGCGCCCGCTGGTAGGCAATTCGGGTGGACCGGGGGCAGCATGACCGGCCCGTCCGGGCTCCTGAAAGGCTCGTCCATCGCCACCCCGCGCTCCGGGTTCATCCCCGGCACGGGCGAGCAGGTCGGGCAGAGGCGCTCGTCGCGGGCGACCACCCATTGCCGGCGCACGAGCCCGGCATCGGCCTTGCCGTCCAGGATCGCCTGCCGCCAGGCTTCCTGCACCCCCTGATTGGTGGCGCGAAGCGCTTCCGTCCGGGCGATGGTCTCGGCGCGGAACCGCAGGAACTTGCGGCGGTAGGCTTCGACCATCTTGTCGATCTGGGCGGGGGTGAGCGGCTTGCCGGTCTCCATCGCGCGCCGAAGCGTCCCGTCGAAGCGGAAGTCGCGCAGGCGCCGCTCGTCGATCCCGTCCAGCGGCGTGCCGTCCGCATCGGGCCGGAAAACCTGGCGGCCGTTGACCCGGTCGATCTTGCCCCCGAGGTTCCAGCCCTTCGCGGAGGTTCGCAGGTGGAAGGTCTCAAGCTGCGCGCGGAAGTTGGCGACCGCCTTGGCCTGCTTCGTGGTGAGCCCAATGGCCTGGCGAACATCGCGGGCGGTGGCGACCGGGTTCTGGCCCTTGCGCATCCCGTCGAGCAGCGCGGCGCGGACGGACTCGCGGGTCTGCTTGTCGATCTCGCGGATGAGGTTGTGCGAGTAGGATTTGACCCACTGGACCAGCTGCGGGTTCAGCTTGTCGAAGGCGAAGGTCGCGCCGCGCAGGCGCAGGTTGATCTGCCGGGCGGCCGAGGCGGCGCCGGCCCAAAGGGCGGCGCGGGCGGCGTCCTCGACGGCCTGCCGGGCCGGCGCGATGTCAGCTCCGAGGATCAGGTCGAGCACCAGCGCGTTGTTGCCGTCCTGGAGCGCCTTGAGGATTGCCTCCAGCGTCGCCCGGTCCTCCTGGATCGCCACATGGGCGAGGACGGCGATGCGCAGCGCGGGCTCCATCGTGCGCGCCAGCGCGTCGATGTCGCCAATGATCTCCGCCCGCGACCGCTTGGCGACCGGCTCCCGCCGCGGGAGGATCGCGGTTCCGCCTTGCCGGATAAGAGGCATCGGCCCGGGCTCCGCCAGATCATGAGGACGAAGGAGCGACGGGATCGGTGGGGCCGCCCTGCGGGGAGGGGCGGCCCATCTCGTCCCTCCCGTCATCGTCGTCCAGAAGGCCGCACGGGCCGACCTTCGGGCGGCTCAGGGCCTCCCGGACCTGATCGGGAAGGTCCTCAAGGGAGTAAGGGGGCGTGGTCCTGGTCATGTCGTTCTCCCTACATATTTGGAAAGTCTAGCATTTTGATCGCTGTCGTTCAAAATGAAATACCCCCGCCAGAGCACTTCGAGCTGCCTCTTCCGGTCTCCTGTGTTGACGAGGAGCGACTTGCCGCCGGGCGCGTCCGCGAGGCGCCAGATGCTTTCGGGATCATCGGAGTCCAGGATGGCGTAGAGGTCGGCGCGCTGTTTCTGGTCGAGGGGCAGATCGTCCACGCGGGGGCGGAGGTTGGTCCGCACCTTCTCCCAATCCTCCGGGAAGGGCAGGACTCCCGCGCGCGCCCAGACATAAGGGCCTACATCGTAGCCCGCCGCCATCAGGACGGCATCCTGACCGTCCTTCCGGTAGAGGTCGAACATCTCGCCCACGAACTGGCGGAAGTTTTTCCCCCGCGCGTCGTCGGGCAGCTTGATCTCGTCCCAGTGAACGTAAGGGCCGTTCTTCCCTTCGAGGAAGGTGGCGATGAACGAAGTCCCGTTTTCCCCGTGGAAGTTGAGCAGTCCGTTGTCGCCCAGGAACTCGCCGTCGCCGAAGGCGCCCGTGATCAGCTTGTCGAGCGACTGGATGAGCGCGGAGGGGGTGCCGTTGAACTTCTTGTCCCGCTTGGTGATTCCCCGCGCACCCTTCGCTGCGGCGAGCGACGCTGGGCGCTCGGGCGGCGGCGAGGTCTTTCCCGCCCGCCGGCCGGAGGGGCGCCCGGCCGAGGCGCCCCTGCTGGGCGCGAACTGCCCCCCCTTCCCCTCCGGCGCGCCGGCCGGATGGCGCGGCTGCGCCTTGGCGATCGCCACCCGCAGCCGCAGGGCTGCGGCCAGAACCCCGATCACGCCACCTCTCCTTCATCCCCGGCGCTGTCCCACTCGATGGCGCCGAAGTCGGCGGGCGTCCCGCCGGCAGCGGGATCGGCGCCGAGCCCGTCATCTTCGGGGGCGAGGGGCAGGCCCATCAGCTTGCGCAGGTGGTTCTCCAGCTCCCGGTCGGGGAAAAGCGTCGCGCCCGCCCCCGCGAGCACCCCGAGAAGCTGCGCCAGATCGGCGATGTTGGGGTTCTCGATGTCGCCGCAGACGATCATCGGCAGCGCGTCCGGCTTCCAGCCGTTCGCCTCCCACAGAAGCGGCACAAGCCGGCGGTTGAAGACGGCGCAGATGCTGCGGGCGAAGGCCCCCACGGCGGTGGCGAAAAGCGCGGTCTTGTCGCTGGAAAGGGCGAAGCTGCCCACCGCCTGCTGGCCCAGGAAAAGGAAGTCGGCGAGCACGGAGGTCGCCATGGCGCGCGAGCGGCGGTCGATGATCCGCGTCGTGTCGAAGGTCCGCGCGCCGCCCGAGGACAGCAGCTTGAGGTCGAAGAGCGGATGGCCGGACGCATCGCGGTCGGAGGGGATGATGACGCCCTCGCGCTGGTCGCGCCGGATCGAGGTCACAAGCGTCTGCCACGCCTGCAGGAGGCGCTTCTCGGCCGGGTCGGCGTCGGCGGCGAAGAAGCGCGACGGCATCAGGGCGACCGGCAGGCCCGCCAGGTCGCGCTCGACCCCGATGGCCTCGATCTCCTCGATCCGCTTCTTGAAATACCAGTCCCGATAGGCGGATCGCAGCAGGCTCCGCCCTTCGGGGTTGTTGCGCTCCTCGGTCGTGCGGAAGAGAAGGATCTTCTCGGCCGGGAGATAGATTTCCGGCCCGGAGATGGGCTGCTGCCAGAGGCCGCGGATCTCGCCCGTCCGGTCGTCCACGTCCCAGCGGGTGATGGAGGTCTGCGCGCGCAGGGCGAGCGACGCGATCCCGATGCGGCCGTCCGAGAAGCGCGAATGCCGGAGCGGATCGCGGGGGTTCGGCCCCGCGCGGCGCTTGAGGGTGATCTCCATCGGCGCGTAGCCATAGACGAACATGGTGGCGATCTCGGCGATCACCGCCTCGAAGGTCTCGGCCATGTCGTCCAGGCATTCTTCGAGGAAGGTCTTGCCGTCCTCCGCCTCGGGCGTGTCGTCGATCGCTTGGACGGTTCAGGAGGCTTGCCGGAGCAGCGTGGTGACGACGAAGATCACCGCGCCCAGGGTGGACTCGTTGTCGGCCATCTCGCGGAAGGTCCGGGCGCCGCGCTGGCCGCGGAGCTCGGGCAGGAACTCCTCGATGATGGCCCCGCCGGAAAGGCGCAGGCCGGTCGTGCCGACCACGTCGCCCATTCCGGCGAGGGTGCTCCTGCGCTTGTCGATCGGGTCGTCGGTCATGGCGCGAGCCCTTCCAGATAGGCGTAGTCGCCGCCGGGCGCGGCAGGGGCGGCGTCGAGCCAGGGCGAGAGGCGGGGAATGCCGACCGGCTCCGCAACGGCATGGCCTTCGCTGCCGCGCCAGAGCGCATTGGCGAGCGCCAGCGCCATCACGCAGTCGTCGTGCGCTCCCTCCGGGGCGGCGTAGCGGATGCCCGTGCGGGTATAGACATACTCGAAGGCTTCAAGCTCCAGCCGGATCGGTCCGTCCGGGATCGTGATCGCCCGGCTTTGGATCGAGAGCGAGAGCCCTTCCATCAGGCGCTGCTTGGAGGCGGCGGTGAAGGTGAAGCCGCGCACCTGCGGGCAGCGTCGCTGGAGCGCCTCCACGATCGGGTCGCCCACGCCGGTCGAGTCGACCAGGGCGGGGCGGGCGCCGATCAGGTCGGCCAGCCGCGCGGTGGTCTCGCCCCAGGGGACGCCCTGCCAGCGCTCGATGCCGCAGACCGCGCCATGGCGGTCGAGGCCCACGACCACGGTCCAGTCCTGGCTGCGGGCGAGGTCGACGCCCACGGCAACGGGCGGGTGCGGCGAAAGCGGGCCGAGGCAGGCGGCGATATGGGCGAAGCCGAAGGGGTTGCCTTCGTCGTCGGACGCTTCGGCGAGGTAGAGCTCGCGGAAGACGGCTTCGGGCAGCAGGCGGCGGGCGTCCTCGATCTCCTCCCGGTCTAGCACGCCGCCTTCGACCGCGTCCCAGGCGGTCAGCTTGGAGAAGTGCAGGCCGTCCGCGCCGGCTTCGGCCTGGCGGGCGAGGCGGAAGAACCAGTTTTTGCGGCCCTTGACGTTGCCGATGCAGCGCAGCGGCCCCTTGGTGGCGGTCAGCGTCGAGCGCACGGCGTGCCAGGCCGCTTCCCGGACGCGCGAGGCTTCGTCGATCACGCAGGCATAGACGTCATCGCCGTAGAGGTTGTCCGGCTTTTCGGCGTTCTTGAACCAGATGGTGGCGCCGTTGATGAGGCGGATGAACAGCTCGGAGGCATTGACTTCGTGGGTCCAGGGCGGGAGCGCCAGCTTGAGGCGGCGGTAGGCGATCTTGGCCTGGGCGTTGACCGGGGCGACCCACCAGAAGTTGCGGCCTGGCCTGCCGTCGAGGAAGGCGCGCTCGGCGAGCCAGCAGATGGCGGAATGGGTCTTGCCGGCCTTGGTGCTGGCCTCGATCAGCGAGATGCGCGCCGGGGCGCCGGTATGGTCCGGCGCGTCGAACATGGCGATGCGCTGCTTCGGATAGAGGGGCGGTCGTTGCCAGGCGAGGCGCAGCGGGGGCGCTGCGCTGCGCAGGCGCCGGTCAATCGCGGACACGGCGCTCGCCCATATGCAGGGTCACGACGACTGCGCCATCGGATTCTCCCTCGGGCGGGAGACCATCGCGCCATCCGGGCGGGTCGGCTTCGCGCGCGCCACCCCATCCCATGCGCGACCGGGAATACCAGACGGCGGCCGAGAACCACTTCGGGTGCTGGGGGTTCATGGCGGCCGTGATCAGGGATGCCCCGACCTTCGCGTCCACCTCCTCCTTCCCGAAGTCGAGCTCCTCCCGGTAGTGCTGCTTCAGGGTGTTGAGGCAGACCCCGATCTTGCGGGCGATGAAGTCCTCCTTCGCGCCCTGAGCCTTGAGGAGCGTCACCAGCATCCGGTCCTTTTCGGTCGGCTGGTGTGGGGGGCGGCCGGGTCCGGTGCTGCCGCTTTTTCTGCTGTCGGAAATCCCCTCGAGCATCGCGCGGCATCCCTATGCGGCGTCCGGCCGGCGGTGGGCGGCGGTGGCGGCGAAGGAGTCCCCGGTCGCCTCGAGCACAGCCTTGTTGCCGGTGAAGGCCTCCCACCGGGCGATGGCGACGTCGACGTAAACCGGGTTCAACTCGATCGCGTGGACCGGGCGGCCGGTGGTTTCGCCCGCGATGATGGTGGTCCCCGACCCGGAGAAGGGCTCGTAGACCGCCTGGCCGGGGGAGGAGTTGTTGAGGATCGGCCGGCGCATGCACTCGACGGGCTTCTGGGTGCCGTGGCCGGTCTCGCTCTTGGTGGGCTTCTCGATCTGCCAGAGCGTCGACTGCTTGCGGCCTCCGCCGTAGTGCCCGCGGCGGCCCTTGCGGACGGCATACCAGCACGGCTCGTGCTGCCAGTGGTAATCGCCGCGGCTCAGGATCAACCGCTCCTTGGCCCAGATGATCTGCGAGCGGAGGACGAAGCCGGTCTCGCGCAGGCTGTCGCCCACGACCCCGGCGTAGAGGCCCCCGTGCCAGACGTAAGCCACGTCGCCGGGGAACAGCGCCCAAGCCTCGCGCCAGTCGGCGCGGTCGTCGTTCAGCACCTTCCCCTTGGCGGTGCCGGTGGCGCCTTTCTTGCCCGCGGCCTTGTCGCGCCATTCGGGCTCGTACTCGACCCCGTAGGGCCGGTCGGTGACCATCAGGTGCGGCTCCACGCCGTCGAGGCAGACGGCCACGGCGTGCGGGTCGGTGGCGTCGCCGCAGACGAGGCGGTGGCGGCCGAGGCTCCAGACATCGCCCAGGCGGGAGACCGGCTCCCCCGGTGGCTCGGGGGCTTCGTCCTCGTCGGTGAGGCCCGTGGTCGGCGCGGGCGCGAGGAGCGCGTCGAGGGCGGGGCCTTCGAAGCCCAGGAGGTTGAGGTCGAAGCCCAGCGCGCTCAGGTCGGCGGCCTCGATCTTGAGCAGGTCGGTGTCCCACCCGGCATTCAGCGCCAGCTGGTTGTCGGCGATGACGTAGGCGCGCACCTGCGCCTCGGACCAGCCGCGGGCGACCATGACGGGGACGCGCTCGATCCCCAGCTTGCGGGCGGCCATGAGGCGGCCGTGTCCGGCGATGATCGTGCCTTCGGGTGTAGCCAGGATCGGATTGGTCCAGCCACATTCGCGGATGGAGGCTGCGATCTGGTCGACTTGCGCCTCGGAGTGGGTGCGGGCGTAGGCGACGAGCTTCTCGACCGGCCAGAGCTCCGTGCTCTGCGCCGGCCAGGCGGTGGGGTCGGTCATCGGGGGGGCTCCTGAACGGCGAAGCGCGCCGCGGGGTCGATCCCCGGGCGCGCTTCTTCCGATGCTGCCAAAGTGCCACGATCCGGGGCATCGCGCAACCGTTCGTTGATCCGCCGCAGCACGTCCGGTCGGACGGCGACGATCTCGCCCAGGCCCAGCACGATCTTGCAGTCCACGCGCAGATCGACCCGCAAGCCGGCGCTGACGGCGGCGGCGACCGCCGCGTTGAGTGTGGTGGCGGCCTGGTGGACCGACCGGGCCAGGTCCTCGTCGCCGGGATGGGTCATCGGGGGTCTCCTGCGAAAGGGTCCTGCGCCCGGGCGACGGCGCGGAGCGCGGCGAGGAAGATCGCGCCGGCGCGGGTCAGCTTTCCGCCGCGCAGGAAGGGGGTGCCGCCGGCCACGGCGTCGCGCAGCGCATCGCGCATGTGGGGCTGGATCGTCCGAAGGCGCGCCGCCCACCAAGCCCAGCGTCGGGCTGCGGCCTCGTCGCGCTCCTCCGGCGTGCGGTCGTCGGGGGGCGCTTCCGGCCCGGTTGAGATGTCCTCGGCGGCGCGGGGGCGCGGCATGACCGGGAATGGCAGGACGCCGAGGATGCGCCGATGCCAGGCGAGACGGGCGGAGGAGAAGTCGGCCCAGGTGCTCCAGAGCCGCTCGCGCTCCTCCTCGTCGCGGGCGCCCACGGTGATGGCAAGCCCGGCCTCGCCTTCAAGGCTCTGCGCCCGGGCGCGGGCGAGGGCGCGGGCGACCCGCTTCTGGTCGTCCCGGTCGTCCGGGTTTTCCGCTCCCGTGATCCATCCGGCCTGCCGCGCGCGGGCGACAAGCGCCGTGCGCAGGATGCTCGCCTCGGCTGCGCGCGACGGTCGCCCGGAGGGCTCCCGCATGCGCGAGGGCGCGAGGGGCGGAACCCCTGCGGCCCGTGCCGCCGCGGCCCGGCGGGCGCGCTCGGCGGCAGCCTTCTTCCCTTTGCGTCCCATATCCCCATTCCCCTGCGTGAAGCCCCGTTGCCCGGGGTCTGCGACAAGCCCTGCCGTCATTCCCGCTCCGCGCGCGCCCCTTCGCGCCGCCATCCCATGCGGTATCTTGATACCGTCACTCAGCGCCCCCGTGAGCGGCATCGCCGCTTTCCCCTTTACCACCAGCGGGTGACCTTGACTTGCCCGCTCAGCGGCCCGCTCAGCGGCTTGCAGGGCCATTCGGACTGCGCGACCGACCCCGGTTTCGGTTGCCAGCCGCTCGATCTGTGCCCGGTCGCCCTGCCAGTCGAACCGGATCAGCAGGTCCGGCGCGCGGGCGGCGCACCAGAGCCACGCATCGAGCCGGTCGCAGAGCCACGCCATGTCCCGCTCGCGCTCGTCGAGCCGGGGCAGACCGAGACCCATCTGCTCCAGGGCTGCCGCCTCGCGCTGTGCGGCCGCGCGGCACAGGTCGGAATGCCGCTTGGCGGTCGCCGGCAGGTCGCCCGGCCCGCCGCCCTCCGTGCTCTCGCCCAGATCGTGCAACGCCAGCCATTGGCAGACGCGCGGGCGATCCGGGAACAGCGCCGCCGCCAGCGCGCAGGCACGGCCCGAATGCGCGGCGGTGTCGTCGCCCGACTCGCGCAGCGGCGCGCAGCGCAGCGCGTGCCAGCGCGGCGATCCGTCCGCCCACAGGAGCGGCGGCGGGCTCCATGGCTCGATGTCGCCGATGCGGGTCACGTCGCAGATCCCTCTGACCTGTCAGGCCCCATCCGCCCGGGTCTGCTCCATCGCGGCAGACGAACGGGGGCCGTGGATGGTCTCGAACCGCGCCCATTCGTCGTCCGTCCACGGCCTCGGCGGCTCCGACAGCGGGTCGTGGCGTGGCGGCGGTTCATCCGGCGGCCGGGGGCGCGCCGTGGCATCCCGCATATCCCGCCAGCCCTGACGGGGCAGGACAGCAGACCCGGCGGGCTGCCCCCTGTCGAGATGCGCCAGATGCTCCGGCAGCGCCGCCCCCGATGACGCGCTGATGCACCACGCCTCCGCCTCGTCGGGCATCAGGCCCTTGAGGCGGCCGATGACGGCCACGTGGTGCTCCCATTCCGTCCGGCTCGGCCGGGCCGCCCTCGCCTCGGCCGCCTGGTCGGGCGACAGGTCGAACCCGCGATGCCGCGCCTCCCGGGCATCCGCCAGAACGCCCCGTCGGATCAGTGCGGCCGTGCGGGACGCCCGGTTGACCCCTCCGAGCGGCGCGCCGGTCGCCCGGAAATGACGCTCGAGCAGGTCCACCATGGCTGCCTCCCTGTGCTGGTCGGCCGCAGCCGGGCCGGCGTCGTGGCCGGGGCTGCGCGTCCGCACTTCCCGGGCGGCGTCCGCGATGTCCCCGACCGTAGGCCATGACCGGCTGCGGTGCCGTTCCTCCACCGTCCGCGCCACGGCCTCCCACCAGGCTTCGTAGCCCATGGCCGGGGCGAGGCGCAGGACGGCCGCGATCAGGCTTTCGGCCTCGTCTGCCAGCGCCTGTCCGGCGATGCCACGGGGCGGCGTCCGGCGGGCCAGCAGCGCCCGGAGGCGGGCTTCAAGGTGGTCGTTGCGGTCGGTCACGGCGGGTGCCCCCCGGATTGGCGCTTGGCGCGGATGGCAGCGAAGATGGCATCGAGGTCGGGCTCGGGGCCCGGCGGCGGGATGGCGCGGGGCGCGGGCGGGTCGAACACGCCTGTCCAGCCCATGGCGATGCTGTGCTCCACCGCCGCGACGGGGTCGGGCATGGCTCGCAGTCTGTCGGCGATGAGCTGGGCTGCCCGGGGGGTGAGACGGGCGCGCTTGGCCTTGCGGTGGGCGATGTAGTCGTCCGCCACAGGCTCGGGCAGAACCTCGCAGAGCGTGGCCCTGATCCGTGCGGCGGTCGCGTCCTCGCCCCCCCCGACGGGAGGAGGGGGGGGGATTATAGGGGGGGGGGGCGGTTCTTGATGGTTACTGATGGTTTCCCGGAACCCTGGTTCCGGGTTTGGTGTCGTGCCGTTCCGGGTTTGGTGCTCTCCCATTCCGGGTTTGGCATTCCGGGTTTGGCATTCCGGGAATGGGGTTCCGGGAATGGGGTTCCGGGTTGGGCATGGCTTGGGGGGTCAGGGTTGACACGGTAGCGGCTGCTGCGGCCCTTGCCCCCGCCCCTCTCCGTCGTCACCCAACCCGACGCCTCGAGGCGCCGCAGGATGCCCCTCACACCCCGCTCCGTCATGCGAGCCTTGGCCGCGATGGCGGGCATGGACGGGTAGCAGAAGCCCTCGTCGTCAGCGAAGTCGGCCAAAGCCAGCAGCACCAGCAGTTCGTCGCGGTCCTCGGGGCCCCTGTCCCACACCCGAGCCATCATCCGCACGCTCATCAGCGCCTCCACCAGTCCGGCGGCATGGTCCCGTCCCCTGCCGTGGGGCGTCGGCTGTCCTGCGGGCCGAGCACGCGGTGTCTCAGCCCGAGGATGGCATTGCGCGTGGTGCCGTAGGCGCGGGCCACCTCGGAGGCGGACTGGCCGAGGTGCTCCATGCGATGGAGCACGTCGAGGATGGCCTCGTCCGACCAGACGGGCGGCCGGTCGGTCATGGCTGCACCCACTGCAAACTATCGTTGACAGACCCCTTGCGTCGGCCCGACCTGATAACTATAGTTATCGCATGATCAGCGTTCGCCGCACCGCCGTGTTCGACAAGTGGCTCAAGGGTCTGAGGGACGCCCGCGCGGTGGCGCGGATCGTGTTGCGCATCGAACGGCTGGCGGCGGGTCACTTCGGCGACACGAAGCGGTTCGACGGCATCGGCGAGCTGCGCATCGACCACGGGCCGGGCTACCGGCTCTACTTCTGCCAGCGCGGGGAGGAGGTCGTGATCCTGCTCTGCGGTGGCGACAAGTCGTCCCAGGACAGGGACATCAAGCGGGCCATCGCGATGGCCATGGAGGTCTGAATGCCCATCGAAACCGCACCCTTCGACGCTGCCGACTATCTCGGCACCCCCGAGGCGCAGGCCGAGTATCTGGCCGCCGCGCTCGAGACGGGCGACACGGCGGATATCACCCGCGCGCTCGGCACGCTGTCCCGCGCGCGCGGCATGAGCCGGGTGGCCGAGGAAGCCGGCATCAGCCGCGTGGGCCTCTACAAGGCGGTGAGCGAAAACGGCGACCCCCGTCTCTCGACGCTGCTCGGCGTGGCCCGCGCACTGGGCCTGCGCCTGACCGTGCTGCCGGCGGAGTGAGCGACGGTCTGTCACGCCCTGACCCTCCCCGCCTCGCGGCGGGCCTTCTCGAAGGCGGCCTTGGCGCGGGGCTGGCAGTCGGGGCAGGCGTGGAAGCGCCGCCCGTCGGGCCAGAGGAATCCGAAGGGCGCGAACGCGGCGCCGCAGCGCGAGCAGGGCGGAAGGGGCGCGCGGCTCATCCCTGCCCTCCGTCCATGACCCAGCGCAGCAGGGCGAGCGCGTCGGCCTCGTTGTCGTCGGCGGGCTCGTGCCCCCATGCGCGGGCAGCGGCGATCATCGCCTCCTTCGGCGCGTTCCCCTTGCCGGTGGCGTGGCGCTTGATCGTGCCGACCGGGACGCCCTCGTAGGGCACGCCGCGCTGCTCGCACCAGGCGGTGAGCGTGGCCATGAGCCCGCCGTAGATGTGGGCGGCGTCGGTCCCGGCGTGGCGGCGGACCTCCTCGAATGCCACGCGCCCGAAGGGCCCGGCCATGCGGTCCAGATCCCCCAGCCATTCGGCGAAGCGCAGGTAGCGCATGCCGCCGCCGTCGAAGCGGCGGGGGCGGAACGGCTGCGCGCCGGAATGGATCATGCCCTCCGCGTCGCGGAGCGCCCAGCCGGTGACGGTGCCGAGGTCGAGGGCGAGGATGGGGGTCATGGGCGGCGTGTCCCGAAGCTCAAATCCCGATGGCCTCGCGGTAGAGGCGGAGGGTATCCTCCTCCTCGCGCACCTCGTCCGGGCTGCGCTTGCGGTCGGCGATGATCTTTTTGATCGCCTTGACGTTGAACCCCTCGCCCTTGGCCTCCTCCATGACCGCCTTCATGCGGGCGGCGGCCTCGATCTTGTCCGACTCCTCCGCCTCGTAGCGGTGGATGAACTCGAGGATGCGTTGCCCGGTGCTGCCCAGCGCCTTGGCCTTTGCGGCGCGGTCCTCGGCGGTCTCCTTCATGCGCGGGCGCGCGTCCTTGCCCGCTCGGGCCGCGGCTTCGAGATCCGGCATCCACGCGTCGTCATACTGCTCGTCCGTCATGTCGCTCTCTCCTCATCGTCCGCCCGCTCGCGCAGCAGCGCGGCGAGCATGGTCTGTCCGTCGGTGTTGCAGGCCATGACGGTGCGGCCTCGGATCGTGGCGGCCTCGCGGATGGGCGCGGTCAGCCGGGCGAAGCGGGTGCGGGCCTCCTCCGGGTCGCAGCCTGCGGCCTCCGCTCCGGCGGTGGCGCTGCGGGCGACGACGCCCTGCACGAGCGCGAGGTCGCGCGCGGGCGGCCAGTCGGGATCGGCCACCGCGTCGAGGTGGTCGCAGAGCAGCGCGTGGGCCTGCCGGGCGGTGAGTCCGCCCCATCCGCGCAGATGGTGGGCCGGGGGCCTGCCATCCCCCGGCCCGTCCCCGGCCGCGGCTGCGCCTGCCGCGGGCGCGGGGGTCCCTACGCGCTGCCCCGCGTCTCCGTCATCAGGAGGCGCAGGGCGAGGATGGGTTTCATCATCGGGTGTCCGCCCGGGATCAGGGTCGGGCGCGGCGACCGGAGCAGGCTGCGCAGGCCGGCGGCCTCGGCCGGGCTGACGGCGCGCCACGCCTCCAGCAGGTCCACCCCCTCCCACAGGGAGCGGGGCGGCGGGGGCGGGCGGCGTCGGGGCATGGGCGGTCTCCGCGAGGGCGGACTCGACGGCCTCCAGCGCGGCGATGGCGGCGTCGATGAGGCCGCGCAGCCGCCGGAGGGCGGGGAGGTCAAGATACAAAAAGCCCCCCCCGGCGGTCGGACGCGCCGGGGGGGCAGGTGTCCCGGCCACAGGCTGGCGGGCCGGGGTGGCGCGCGCGCGGGAGGATGGGGCGCGCGCGGGACACGGTGGGGGCGCTCATGCGCGGTCCCTCCGGCCGGGGCGCTGCCGGTCGCGCTCGCGCACGCGGGCGGCGAGAACGGCGAGGCCCAGCGCGGCCAGCAGACGGGCGAGCAGCTCGGCTCTCACCGACATGCGCGGCCCCCCTTTTTCCGCATCACGAATATTCTTGACGCCGCGATTTGTTGTGATACAGATATTCCCATGAGGATCGTGTGGGATGAACCGAAGCGGCTGGCGACCCTCGACGAGCGGGGCCTCGACTTCGCCGACCTGACGCCGGAGTTCTTCGAGGGCGCGGTGATCGTGCCGGCGAAGAAGGGGCGCTGGATGGCCGTCGGGCGCCTGAACCGGCTGGCGCTGGCGGTGGTCTTCGCCCCGCTCGGCCGCGAGGCCGTGTCGGTCATCTCCATGCGGCCCGCCAGCCGAAAGGAAAGGAGCCTGCTATGACCAAGCGCAAGCGGATGACGGAGTTCGTGCCAGGGCGTGGCTACACGAAGGAGGACTGGGACGAGGTGCGCGAGGCCGCGGCCTTCGAGCCCACCGACGAGGAACTGGCGCAGGCCCGCCCCTTCGCCGAGGTCTTCCCCGACCTGGCCGAGAGCATCCGCCGCGGCCGCGGCCGGCCGAAGTCGGCCGCGCCCAAGGTGCAGGTGTCGCTGCGCCTCGACCCCGACGTGCTCGAGAAGTTCCGCGCCACGGGGCCGGGCTGGCAGAGCCGCATCAACGCCGCCCTGCGCGAGGCGAAGGTCTAGCGCAGCGCGCGCGCGGCGCTCGACGCGCCGAGGGCGAGGCGGCCATAGGCGCGGGAGGGTCGGGGCCGTCACGACCCGCCTCCTTCGCCCCACGATCCGGCCGCAAGCCTGGTCATCTCCGCGCGCAGGCGCTCCAAGTCGGGCGCCGGACCGCCCTCCCCCCGTCCCCGCGCCGCCATCATCGCGTCGGCATAGGCGTAGGCCTGCGCCGCGAGGTCCGCGAAGACGATCCGGCTCCGCCAGGACGGCCCGAGGCGGCCCGACAGCACGGCGTCCGCGAACTGCGCGGCGAAGGCGTCGCGGACGTCTGTCATCCCTCGCCCCCATCGTCGGGCAGCACCACGCTCGCCCCGGCCAGCGCGAGGACGCGCAGGACCTCCCGAAGCTTCGCGTCGTGCTCGCAGCGCAGCCACCCGCGCACCCGGCTCTCGCTCACCTCGAGCGTGGCCGCCGCGCGCCGCGCGAGGTCGTGGTCGGTCTGCGCGGCCGGGAAGGCCTGCCAGAGCAGGCCCCGGAACCAGCGCCGCGCGGCGGTTTCGTCGGGAAACCGACAACAGGCCTCCCCATGTCTCTCCCACGCGCCACTGCCGGAGGACGCCATGACCATCACGATGCCCACCCCGCGCCGCTGGACCTGGGGCCGCCCCTGGTGGGGCCTGCACTGGGACTGGGCCTGGCGCAGCCACGCCCCCGCATGAGAGGACGGACGCGCAAGGAACGGGCGCAGGCCAGCATCAGGCGGCCTCGCCCGCAGCACGCGCACGTCGAGCCTCGGGCGGGTTCTCGGCCATGTAGGCGCGAAGCTTCTCGGCCGCCTCGGCCTCTTGCTCCGCACGCCGCAAGAAGCGGTCGAAGAAGCGGCTGTTGCCCAAGGCTCTTACGCCGAGTGTCGAGGCCTCGATCCCCGCGGCAGCGCAGTAGGCACGGACTTCCTCAATGAGGGCTTCACGGTCGGTCAGCATGAGAAAAGACATGGACGGCTGTCCACAAGAAGTCAAGGACTATCGTCCATTGGACGAATGGCCACGAATGTGGCTCGATAGGCCAATGGCAGAGGACAGTTTTCGAGAGCGGATGGTCCGACGTATGGAGGAGACGGGGATCAAGGTTCCCGAACTCGCCAGACGTTCAGGCGTGTCGAGAGATGCGATCTACAAGCTGTTGCAGAGGCCCGGCGGAACCACCTCCGCGGATCGGGCACGACGCATCGCAGCCGTGCTTGGCATGGAGGACGAAGCCGGTCTGCACCCGCCCTCACCCGCCGACACTGCCCTGATCCCGATCTACGACGTGCGGGCGTCTGCGGGGCCGGGGCAGATCCCGGACGAGTATGTGGCGGTCACCGACCGGGTGTCGTTCGCGATGGACTACATCCGCCGGGTGATCCGCGCCGATCCCAGGCGCCTCGCGCTCATCACCGTGGCGGGCGACTCGATGAGGCCCCTCCTCGAGGACGGCGACCTCGTGCTGATCGACATGGGCCGGACCGTCCCGGACGTCGAGGGCCTCTATGTCTTCCGCCACGGAGAGACGATCCACATCAAGCGGATGATCCGCTCGGCGCGGGCGGGCCATGTCTGGGCGCTGCCCGAGAACCCGGCCTATCCGCGCGAGGAATACCCCCTCGACGCCATCAGCGTGATCGGCCGCGTCGTCTGGGCAGGAGGGGCGCTGTGAGGGCCCCAGCGGGCGCACAAGGCAAGCCGGATGGCCAACGATGGAAACCGTAAAGCGCGGCGCGATGCTTCGCGCCCTTGCCCGTCGCGCCAAATCCATAAAGGCGGACACGGGATGGCGCGGGGGGAGGGTATCGCCACGCTTTGCTCCGGTCTTCCCGAGGGGTATACCGGCACGGCGCGACTGGGAATGGCGAAGCATTACGCTGACATGTGGAGCCGAAGCCCATGTCGTGCTCTTGCTCGTGGCTCCCAAGTTCGCGAAGTGGAAAGCTTTCCTGATGGTGACGGCCGATGGGACCGCATGGCGGGTGCTCCTGCGGGTAGAAGCGCAGCCCGGAAAGGAAGGTCTGCACGTCCACGCGCCTTGCAACGGTCATCTTCTGTCGGGGCCTGCCTCGCTGGAGGGCATGTCGCACCGCCTTCCGGCGGATGACGCTTTCCACCGGCGCAAGTTGGCTTGGACGAGGACCTCCTTTTTTCGCGCGGTAGCTGCGATTCTGCGTATAAGGGTGCCAGCCGATCAAGGAGACCTGTTCGATGCTGCCGGAGGAGGCCCATGAGGCGTTGTGCCGCGTCTTCTGCGAGCGCGCATCCGTCGCGGCGGTGCCCGTCGGTCTGGCCGTCTCGACGGGCTTTCTTCTGCCCGATGGCGATCCGCTGACCTTCTACGTGGTGGAGACCGCCGATGGGATCGTGCTCGAGGATGACGGCGACTTCTTCGCTACGGCCGTCGCATCCGGCCTGCCTATCGAGTCGGGGACGCGTGCGCAGCTCCTCGCGGGCATCCTGCGACAGGAGGGGGCATACCTGGACCGCGACACGTGTCAGATCCGGTCCGAACCTGTCACGGCGGCCGACTTCGGCCGCGCGGCAGCCCGCTTTGTTTCGGCGCTGATCCGCGCGCGTGACCTCCATCTGCTTACGCAGGAACACATCGCCTCCACCTTCGCCGAGGATGTACGGGCCGAGGCCGAGCGCCGTCTGGGAGACCGGTTCCGCATCGAGGACGAGGAGCATGCCGACCTCCCCGCCGACTTCGTTGTAACGTCGGTGCAGACCGGCCGCCGCGCCGCCATCGTCTACGCTGCCACCAGCAACGAGAGGATGCTGACGGCGCTGGTTCGGCACATGGGGCGGGAAAAGGATGATGCTCCCGTCTTTGCCGTCGTCGAACGGATCGGCGGGGGTTCGGTGTCGAACCGAACGATGGAGGTTGCCGTAAACCGGGGCCTTCGGACGCCGGTCTTCGGGAGCGACCCGGAAGGAGCGATGGCCTTTCTGCTCCGGGAGATCAAGGAAGCTGCCGTCGCCTGAGCGCTCCGCCCCTTCGAGGAAGGCCCGGCGGCCGCGTAATCCGGGGCGGGCTCACCGCGCCATCTGCTCCTTGGCCGCTTCGTCGGGAACGGGCCGCCCGAGCCCTTTGCCCGTCTGCCTCGCCTGCGTCCACGCCTCCGCCATGGCCTCGCCCGTCAGCAGGGCTTGGAAGGGCCCCTGGCAGCGGGGGTCGTGACACCACCGCAACAGTTGGGGGAGTGGAGTCGATGGGCTGCTTGTGTTCCCCTGACGACTCATCGGGGGCACCCTGTAAAAAGGAGACGCCACGAGGGCCGTAACCCCCTCGTGGCGTTAGAAGCTCCGCCATCAGCCGGCGGTTGCGTGATATCACCCCTGTCCTATGACATGGGGTGGATTCTCGCGTCAAGCGCCGGTTGGTGGTCCCACACGAAAAGGACCATGGGCATGACGCCTATCGACCACCACAACTCCACGCCTGCAAAACACCCCCGGCAGCCGAGCTACCGGCTCACCTTCGAGGATGCGGTGGAGGTTTGGCGCCTCCACTGGACCGGCTGGCTCCATAGCCGCATCGCCGCCCGCTTCGACGTCAACCAGGGGCGGATCAGCGAAGTCCTGACCGGCAAGCGCTACCCCGGCAGCGAAGAAGCCGCTCGCAAGGCCGCCTGACGGCCCGTGGCTGGCCCTACGGGGCCAGCCTCCACTTTCACCCATCCCGCACCACCAGCCCCGCCGCCCTCATGTCCCGCAGCGCACTCCCGACCCGCTGCCGCGCCAAAGAGAACAGGCACCAGAACGCAGCCCGAACCTTTCCGGGCCACAAAGCGAACCCGTCGGCTCGACAGCTTGCATGACAGCCATGTAATAAAGAACGTGCCAAGGTGGTCGCACACCTTGGCACTATCTCCAACGCCTGGCGAGGCGCTTCGTTCTATGAGCTCACGTGGCAGGGTATCCTACAGGTGGCTGCGTAGGTCAAGCGTCTCCCCACAAACTCGTGGAGGCCTTGATGGCCCAGCTTCAAGCCGCGCTTGTGCGCGAACAAGGCGTGACCTTTGTGGTTGCGCTCGTGGCAAACCACGTCATCGACAGTCCGTCTCGGTCATCCGAAGTGATACGAGCCGTAGCGGTGAAGTTCCGCTGCTCCGTGGTCGTCCTGATGGGCGAATCCAATCGGCGCCTTCGCGGCAATCGGCAAGATGTTGTCCAGTTCGTGTCGCGGCTCCATCCTTCCCGTCTGCCGTGGCAAAGGTGGGATATGTGACCACCGTCTGAGCCAGGAGCAAGAGCGCGCCCTCCAGGGCCTTGCGACAGAGGGCGCGCTCGTCATGGTCCATCGGGACCATGACGCTGTCTCCCGGCCCGAACTCCAGGACGTTCTGCCCGTCGATGCTGATCCGCAGTTGCAGCAACCCTGTCATCCTGTCCTCCCTGTCGGCCTGTCGTGCCTGAAGGATCAGAGCAGGATCAAGGCCAAGCTACCTCATCAGGTCCTATGAATACCGCCTCAAGGCAGGTCAGGCCCGCCGTTTTGCACGGTATATAATCGCCAATCCATAAAGGCGCGCGGCCTCAGGCCAGGTCGTCCAGGCTGATCCCGAGCGCAGTGGCCAGGCTCTTGAGCGTCGCGATGGAGCCGGTTTTCCGCCCCGCCTCGATGTCGGCGATCTGCACCCGGTTGACGCCCGAGCGCCGGGCCAGCTCGGACTGGGACAGCCCCCGGTGCTCGCGCCAGACGCGCAGGGGTCTTTCGCCGGCGACGAGGCGCGCCACCATGTCGTCGGGCAGCAGCTCTTCGTCCCCCCGGGCGAGAGCGGCCATCGCTTCGTCATAGGAGCGCAGGTCCTCGAGTTCCTCGCGGGCGGCGAGGAGGGCGTCGTATTCGGTGCGGGGGATGGTCACGGTGTCGATCATGGGTTCGGTCCTCAGTCGTAGGCCCCGCCACGGGGGGCGATCCTGAGCACGGCCAGCACCGTGCCCTCGTCGTTCATGATCACGCGCCAGTCGCCGACCCGGAGCCGGATGCCTTCGCGGCCCTTGAGGGCCTTCACGTTGTTGGCCTGCGAGACCGGATCGGCGGCATAGGCGCCGATCTTCTCGCGGATGCGCTCCGCCGTGTTCCTCGGCATCGCCAGAAGGGCCTTGGTCGCCGCCTTGGTGTAGGTGATCCGCTTCATGAACCATCTTTAGCTAAAGGCTAAGATGTAGTCCATGACGACATATCGTCGCCGTCCCCCGGCGCAGCGGAAGGATAGCACGGGGGGACGAGGGTGCCATAGGATAATGGACTAGCGTCCACTATTTTCCTTGACGAATGGACGAGCGTCCATTATTTTCACCTCAGCCACCCTGCTGAGGACCCTGCCATGGCCCATCCCTTTCTAGCCCCGTCGCCCTACGAGGCGGATGGCGGTCATCTGATCGGCCGCGACCCCCGCACGATCCCCGCCCATGAGTGGCGGGCGGTCATGCCCGATCCGCTGGTCGGCCTCGCCGCGATCCGCGCCAAGTGCCTCGACTGCTGCGGCGGCAACGCCGCAGAGGTGCGCAAATGCGTCTGTGTAGCCTGTCCGCTCTGGCCTCTGCGCATGGGCTCCCAGCCCGCCGGGATGAGAGTCGCCCGTCAAACGGCCCCTGAGCCCGCCACCGCCGACGCCCCCACCCTCACGGAGTGACCCCGATGCCCCTGCCCCGCATTCTCTTCGTGACGCCGCAGGGCGGCGTCCTGATGAGCCCGCCCGCGCCGGAGAACCGCCACGCGGCGGGCACGCTCGCCCATGACCCAGATGCCGCGGCCGAGGAGCTGCGCAACGTGCTGGCGCTCCTCGGCCCGGTCGGGGCGGGGGAGCTCGCCGCCCTCCTGGAGCGGCGGTGATGCGCCGCCCCACGCCCCAAGCCGGCCTCGGCTGGCACGCGGCGGCGCTCCGCGACGGGCGCCTGCCGCGCCACGAGGACGAGCCCCAGCCGGGCACCTACCGGATGCGGCTCGTCGCGGGCGGGCCGTGGGTGCCCGTCCTGATCTGGCTCGACCAGCCCACGGACCCGGAGACGGGGGAGCTGGTCGCGCCCGAGACGCTCCACGCGCTCGTCGGCAGCCCCGAGCGGGGCGAGCGCGTGGACCCCGCCCGCATCTGGACGCGCTGCCGGCCGATCCCGCGCGAGGCGTGGGAGGCTCTGGTGGCGCTGGTCGCCTCCTCGCCCGCGATGGAGGCCACGCATGTCCGCCTGCCCGCCGAGGCGCTGGCCCTCGGCCCCCGGAGGGAGCCCCGCCATGGATGACGCCGCCCCGCCCCCGATGGGGCACAACCGCCCCCCGCCGGTCGATCCGGCGGCGCTCGACGCCTTCGAGGCGCGGGTGCGGGCCATGGCCGAGACGGCCGGGCAATGGCTCGACGAGGGCGCGGTCGCGGACGCGGCCGATGCCTCCCGCGCGGGCGATTTCCTGACGGCGCTCCGCGCGCTGCACCGCGAGGTCGACGAGGCGCGGCGCGAAGCCAAGCGGCCCCACGACGAGGCGGCCAAGGCCGTCCAGGCGGCCTTCGCCCCGCTCCTCGCCCCGCTCGAAGCGGCGGCGGAGCGGATCAAGGCGCTGCTGGCCGAGTACGCGGAGCGCGAGCAGGCCGGACGCGAGGCCGAAAGGTCCGAGGCGCTGGCCCGCGCCCGCGCCGATCTGGCGGCGGCCGAGGCCGAGCGCGAGCGGGCCGCGTGCGCCCATGACGTGATCGGCGAGGCGGCGGCGGAGCACGCCATCGCGGTCATCGAGGAGCGCATCGCCGCCCTGGAGCGCGGGGACACGCGCGTGCGGATCGCCTCCGCGACCGGAGGCGGCCGGACGCTCGCGCAGCGCACCCGGCGGGTCGCCCGCCTCGTCAATCTCAACCGCGCGCTCATCCACTACCGCGACCGCGCGGAGGTCGCGGCGCTCCTGGAACGCCTCGCCAATGCCGACCTGCGGGGGCCGGACGCCCCCGACCACATCCCCGGCTTTGCCATTGCCATCGAGAGGATTGTCGCATGATGACCCCCCCGCCCTCCGGCAGCCTCGTCCGCGCGGCCGACAAGCCGCTGCGGCAGGTCGCCAATGTCCGCGAGCTGCTCGTCAACCGGCAGGCGCAGGAGCAGCTCGCCAAGGTCGCCGCCCGCCACCTCAATCCCGAGCGGATGATGCGCGTGATGGCGAACTCGATCCGCGCCACGCCCGCGCTGGCCGACTGCGAGCCGATGAGCCTGCTCGGCGCGCTGATGCAGTGCGCCACGCTCGGTCTGGAGCCCAACACCCCGCTGGGCCACGCCTACCTGATCCCCTTCGGGAAGTCGGTCACGCTGGTCGTGGGCTACAAGGGCATGGCGGACATGGCGCGCCGCTCCGGGCTCGTGGTCTCGCTCCACTCGGACGTGGTCTATTCGGACGACGAGCTGTGGTCCTACGAATACGGCTCCGGGATGCATCTGCGGCACAAGCCCGGGCCGCGCGAGGGCCGCAAGGTCGCGGCCTACTGCTACGTCAAGCTCAAGGACGGCGAGGCGTTCGTGGTCCTGCCCTGGCCGGAGGTGATGAGGGTCCGCGACCTCTCGCAGGGCTATCGCCGGGCGGTCGCCAAGGGCGACAAGGGTGCGCCCTGGATCGCGCACGAGGACGCGATGGCGCGCAAGACGGCGTTGCGCGCGCTCGCCAATCGGGGCGAGATGCCCATTTCGGTCGAGTTTGCGCAGGCGCTGGAGGTGGACGAGGCGCCGGTGGATTTCGGGCGTCTGGCGCAGCACCCCGAGGACGGGCCGGTGATCGAGGCGCAGGCCGCGCCGCCGCCCGAGCCCGAGCCCGACCGGCAGCCGGAGCCGGAGCCCGAGGCGCCGCCCCGCGCGCGGCGCGCCCGGAACGCCCGGGCGGCCGAGCCGCCGCCCCCGGAGGACGAGCCCGACCCGGACGCGCTCGCCCATCTGGCCTCCGCCTACGACGCGATCCTCGCGGACGCGATGGACGCGGGCGCGGCGCGGGCGCGCGAGGCCAATGCGGCGATGATCGCCACGATGCGACGCCTCGACCCGGAGATGCACGCGCGGCTGGAGGAGGAGCTCGACGCATTCGAGCGCGCGGAGGAGGACCTGTGATGCCTGTATTCGAGAGCGTCCACGACCTCGGCGAGCTGGGCACGCTCCGGCTCGCGTGGGACCTTGTCGGTCTGCGCTGGGAGGAGCCCCAGCGCGATTGCGGCTGGCGCGGCGGCTGGGAGCGGGACGATGTGGTCCTGCTCTCGGCCGACATCGACGGCGAGCGGCTGCCCAAGGGGGTGCTGCTCATGCCCCCCTTCGCGGCGCATCTGCCGCGCTGGCGGGCGGAGGCGTGGGCGGCATGGCGACGACCGCGACGCGCTTTGCGACGACAGCCGGTGGGAGGCGGCGTGATGGTGGTGCCGCAGTCCCGCCCCGCCAATATCGACCGCCCCCCGCCCCGCCCGCAGACGGACCGGGAGTTTCTGGCGTGGCTGTGCTCGCCCGAGCCCGCGCGGGAGGCGGCGGAGATGGTGCGCAGGATCGACGAACAGGAGGCCTCCAGATGACCCGCCCGGCTCGTCTTCCCCCGCCTGTCCCGGCCAACCGCGTCGCCCCGCCGTCCGGGGACGGGGACATCGTGTGGCTGCTCGACGTGCTGGACCGCGCCGGGACGTCCGAGGGGTTCGACCCGGACCGGACCTGGCAGGCGCGGCTCGACGCCCATCAGGGGGGGGGTCGATTGGGTCAATGTCCTCGTGTGGGCGGCGGCGCTGGTTGCCTGTGTGGCCCTCTGGTCCTGGATCGGGTGGCTGGGGTGGCAGGCGTGGGAGGCGCTGCGCGACGCGGCGATGGCCGCCCCCGGCATGACGGAGGGGCGGTGATGGGGGGCAACCTTCCGCCGTTCCTGGCGACGATGATCTGGGCTGTGGCTGTCATCGCCGTGGCCGAGACGGTCGCGGACCTGGTGCAGTGCGGTGGGGCAACAGCCATGTGGGCCGGGTGGTTGGCCCTGTGGGGCATGGAATGGCAGGGAGTGGCCAAGTGAAGAACAAGCTGGGGGATCTCAACGACCACCTTTTCGCGCAGCTCGAGCGGCTGGGCGACGAGGACGGCTATGTCTGGCTCGTCGTGGACGAGCGCAACCCGTATACCGGCGCTGCGACGCGGAGCGTCCTTAAGCACAAGTGGCTGTGGGAGAGGTCGAACGGCCCGTTGCCTGAGGGGTATGCCCTCAAGTGCCTGGACGGGGACCGGGCCAACTGTGACTCCTCGAACTGGGAGGCGGTGCCGCGCGCCCTGCTGCCTCGCTTGGCTGGGGCGTCGCGCCATGGCAGGCGCGTGCTGGCCTACGACAAGGCGGAGCCGGAGCTGCGCCCGCTGCTGCTGGCCGCGGCGAAGCTGGCGCACAAGGCGAAAGGAGGCGAGTGATGGACGAGGACCGCACGGACACGAGCAGGGTGGCGGTGGAGGCATTGGCGGCGATGCATGATCGCCATGCCGCCGATCTCCGCGCCGACCCGGAACGGGTCTGCCTCGATCCGTCCCATGTTGCCGAGGCCATTGCGGCGCACGAGAAGGGTGCCGCCACCCTGCGTGCTCTCCTCGCGGAGCGAGAGGAGCTTCGGCAAGCGCTGGAACGGTTGCAGGCCGAACGGGACCACTGGAGGGCCTTCTTCGAGCGGGCGCGCGCGATCTGGTACGACGATGCGGGGTTTGTCGTGGAAAACTGGGAATATGGCCCAGAGAATCCGCACCGGAAGGACGAGTGCGCCCACTTCTACCGCAGGGGCTGGAACTGCGACGAGTGCAGGATCTCGGGTTTCTATCGTCTCTTTGAGGAGGAATGGGACCGCTGATGCCCGCCGCGCGTCCGTCTCAGCCTCTGCCCGCGTGGGCTGTGGAGCCGCTGGACATGAACGGGGCCGCCCGCGCATTGGGCGTGTCCCGTCGTACCTTTTCGGAGATGCTGGCCCGCCTGGCCCGGCCCGAGCCCGGCGCCCCCCTGTTCTGGGAGTTGCGCGGGCGGCGCAAGAAGGTGTTCTATCCCGAACACGTCGCGCGGCTCAGGGAGGCGTTCGCGTGCCAAACCTCGTCCTCAAGGCCCGCAACGGCGTCTGGCACGCCTCTGGCACCATCGGGGGACAGCGCGTTCGACAGAGCCTGGGCACTCGTGACCGCGCCCGGGCCGAGGAGCTCTGCGCGCTCCTCGAAGCGCGCCTGTGGAAACGTCATTCCTATGGGGAAGAAGCCGTCCGCACCTTCGAGGAAGCGGTCGCCAGCTACGTGACCCAAGGCGGCGAGCGGCGCTTCCTCGCGCCCCTCCTCAGCCACTTCAAGGGCCGTCATGTCGCCACCATCCGGCCCGGCGAGGTCCGCGAAGCCGCCTTGACGCTCTACCCTCACGCGAGTCCTGCCACGCGCAATCGTCAGGTCATCATCCCCGCCCGCGCGGTCATCAACCATGCGCATTCGATGGGCTGGTGCCCCCGGATCAGCGTCGAGATTTTCGAGGCCCGAAAGGCCCGAAAGGCCAAGCCTGCCAGCCGTTTGTGGCTCGAGAAGTTCATGGCGCGGGCGGACGCGGACGGGCTGCCCCATCTGTCCGCCATTGTCCTGTTCATGCACCAGACGGGCGCGCGCCGGTCCGAGGCCGTGCGGCTGATGGGCGAGCATGTGGATCTCGGCCGCCGGGTCGCGCTGCTGGAGCGGACCAAGACCGACGAGTGGTCGGTGCGCCACCTGACGGCCGAGCTGGTGGTGCGGTTGTCGGCGCTGGATCCGCGACCCGGTGAGCCCGTGTTCCGCTATACCGACCCGGCGGCGGTCAACCGACGCATGGCCGCGGTGTGCGACCGCGCGGGGATCGAGCGCAAGGGCACCCACGCGGCGGGGCGTCACAGCTTCGGCACCAACGCCATGAACGCTGGGGCGCACGTCAAGGCGGCCATGGAGGCGGGCGGCTGGAAGTCGGCTCGGCTGTTCCTCGAAACCTACGTTCACGCGGACGGCGCCGGCCGCGATCTGGCGGCGATCTTCGATGCCCAGACGGGGCCGGTTGGCACGGATTCGGCACACAGGGTTCCCGTCAACAGGCAAAGAACAAGACGCATCAAGGGGTTGTCGCGATAAATCTGCCCCCTTGGTAAGGGAGAGGTCGAGAGTTCAATCCTCTCCGGCAGCACCAGCCTTGAGGCGGCCGTGCAAGCGCACGGATCCGGG
>NZ_WYDP01000080.1 GCF_009904055.1 Rubellimicrobium sp. CFH 75288
GAAGGGGAGAGAAAACCCGGCAGGCCCAGGACCTTCTCCGACCTCAGCCTCTTTCTCTTCCACCTGGTCCGCGCCCTCCTGGGCTTCTCCAGCGAACGCATGCGCCGGGAACTGGCCCGCAACCCTAGGCTCCGCAAGCGCCTCGGTCTAGAGCGCGTTCCCTCCTCTGCCACCCTCAGCGAGCGGAGCCGGAAGCTACCCTGGCCCCTCCTGC
>NZ_WYDP01000009.1 GCF_009904055.1 Rubellimicrobium sp. CFH 75288
ATCTGCCCCCTTGGTAAGGGAGAGGTCGAGAGTTCAATCCTCTCCGGCAGCACCAGCCTTGAGGCGGCCGTGCAAGCGCACGGATCCGGGTTCGGGCTGCAGCAGCGACTTGCCTCTTGCGGCAGCGGGGCGGGGCGGCTACCGGAAGGCATGGACCGGACAGCCCTTCTGCGACGACGCTGAGACTCGCCTCTGCTCTGCGGATGGCCCACAGTCCAGCCTCCTGCCTGTCCAGCAGGCTTCTCCGTTCGGGTACTGCTCCATGATTCCTGCGCTGCTGCCGACCTATAACCGGGCCCCCCTCTCCTTCGTCCGCGGCGAGGGCTCGTGGCTGACCACGCAAGACGGCACGCGCTATCTCGATCTGGCGGCAGGAATCGCGGTCAACGCGCTCGGCCATGCGCATCCGGCGCTGGTCGGCGCGCTGACGGCTCAGGCGGAACGGCTGTGGCACGTCTCCAACCTCTACACGATCCCCGAACAGGAACGTCTGGCCCAGCGGCTGGTGGACAGGACCTTTGCCGAGACCGTGTTCTTCACGAACTCGGGCACGGAGGCGATGGAGCTGGCGGTAAAGATGGCGCGCCGCTTCTGGCATGGTCGCGGCCGGCCCGAACGGACGCATATCCTGGCCTTCGAAGGGGCGTTCCACGGCCGTTCGTCGGCCGCGATCGCGGCGGCGGGATCGCGGAAGATGACGGAGGGTTACGCACCGCTGCTGCCGGGGTTCACCCAGCTGGCATGGGGGGATCACGACGCCTTGGCTGCCGCCATGCGCCGTCCCGATGTCGGAGCGGTGATCGTCGAACCCGTGCAGGGCGAAGGCGGCATCCGCCCCGTGCCGCCGGCCTGTCTGAAGGGCCTGCGGGACCTCTGCGACGCAACGGGCGTGCTGATGATCCTGGACGAGGTCCAGTGCGGGATGGGACGCACGGGCCATCTGTTCGCCCACGAACGCGCCGGGATCGCCCCCGACATCATGCTGGTGGCCAAGGGAATCGGCGGGGGCTTCCCGCTCGGCGCGGTTCTGGCAACCGCACGGGCGGCAGAGGCCATGACGGTCGGCTCCCACGGATCGACCTACGGAGGCAATCCGCTCGGCTGCGCCGTCGGTCTCGCGGTTCTCGACATGATGGACGATGCGTTCCTGCAGGACGTCAGGCAGAAGGGCCGGCAGTTCCGCGAAGGGCTCGAAGCCCTTGCGACCGCCCATCCGCAGCTCGTGGAAGAGGTGCGCGGGGTGGGCCTGATGCTGGGGCTGCGTCTGCGCTGCGCCCCGGCCGACTTCGTCCGCGCAGGGCATCAGGCCCGGGTCCTGACGGTGCCCGCCGCCGACAATGTGGTCCGACTGCTGCCGCCTCTGACCATCGAGGCGGACGAGATCGCCGAAGGTCTGCACCGTCTGGACGAGGCGGCCCGCGCCGTCCATCTCCAGGCCGCCTGACGGATCTGCCACTCCATGGAACGGCGGACACGGAACGCCGCGGGGACAGCGATGAAGCACTTTCTCGACATCCATACCACCGACCCGGCCGACCTCCGCGCCATGATCTCGCACGCGCGCGCCATGAAGGCGGCCCGGCGCGACCGTCCGCGCGGAGCGCCCGACGACGAGCAGCCTCTGAAGGGACGCATGGTGGCGCTGATCTTCGAGAAGCCTTCCACGCGCACGCGCGTGAGCTTCGATGTCGGGGTCCGTCAGATGGGCGGAGAGACGATGGTCCTGTCGGGCGCCGACCTCCAGCTCGGGCATGGCGAGACGGTGGCCGATACCGCGCGCGTGCTGTCGCGCTATGTCGATCTTGTCATGATCCGGACCTTCGAGGAAGCGACGCTGCACGAGCTGGCCGATCATGCCACGGTGCCGGTCATCAACGGCCTGACCAACCGGACGCATCCCTGCCAGATCATGGCCGATGTCATGACCTACGAGGAGCATCGCGGCTCCATCGCGGATCGCAAGGTGGTCTGGTCCGGAGACGGCAACAACGTCTTCGCCTCTTGGGCGCATGCGGCCGGGCAGTTCGGTTTCGACATCACCTTTACCGGACCCGAGCCGCTCGATCCCGAGCCGGATCACCTTGCCTTTGTGCGCTCGCGCGGCCGGCGAGCGGAGATCGTGCGCGACCCGGTGGAGGCGGTCCGCGGCGCGGATATCGTGGTGACGGATACCTGGGTCTCCATGCACGATCCCCAGAGCGCGCGCGAGCGGCGGCACAACCAGTTGCGCCCCTACCAGGTCAACGAGGCCCTGATGGCGGCGGCCGGCCCGGATGCCCTGTTCATGCATTGCCTTCCCGCCCACCGGGAGGACGAGGTCACCAGTGCCGTGATGGATGGCCCGCAATCGGTCGTGTGGGACGAAGCCGAGAACAGGCTCCATGCCCAGAAGGCCGTCCTGCGCTGGTGCCTCGGGGTCTAGCCGGGACTCAGCGACGCCCTCCCCGCCGCGCTTCCGCCTCGACGCGTTCGGCCAGGGCCAGACGCTCTGCCGGCGTCATCGTGCCGAGGCGCTCCACCAGGGCGGCACGCAGGGCCGCCTCCGACTCGCGCACGCTGCGAGCCTGCTCCTCGATCAGGGCCGAAACGGCCGCCGGGTCGAAGGGCTCCGCCCGCAGCAGCGCGGCCAGTTCCGAGGCGGCCATCTCGCGCTGGTCGCGACCCCGGTCGCCGCGACGATCCCGCGCCTCGCCGAGGATCGCACGCCGTTCCGCAGGCGGCAGGGCGCGCGCGAGGGCTGCGAGCGGCGCCTCCGCAGCCGGCCGCGGCGGCGGAGCCATCACCGGCCCATCGGGGCGAAGGAAGGCGCCGAGGAGCATGCCCCCGAACAGGAGGTTCAGCCCCAGCGATCCGATCAGAAGCACCCTGATCCCCCGCAGGGACGCTCCGCCCATGCTCACGGCTCCCATCGCGCCAGCGGGTCCCCCAGACCGAACAGCTCGACAGCGTGACCCGCCTCCGCGAGCGAGTCGAACAGGACGGCCGGGAGGGGCTGGGCGACGCCGATCCAGAAGCCCGCGAGGGCCGCTGCGGCGAGGCCGGCCATGGCGGGCCAGCCGCCCAGCAACGGCCACCATCCCGGAGGCTCCCCGATCCCGGCCGCGGCCGGTCCGCCGGCGAGCCGGGGCCGCGGCATCGCGGCCGCTGCATCCGCGAGGACACGGGCCATCAGCTCGGGCGAGACGGAACTGGGCGCGCGGCGCGCCTCGGCGAACAGCGCCTCGAGATCGTCGTCACTCCTCATAGCCCAGCTCCGATCGACGGGACCCAAGGATGGCGGCAAGCGCGCGCCGCCCCCGGGCAGTCAAGGATTCGACAGCCTCCACACCGATGTCCATGGCTTCGGCGATTTCCGGGTTCGAGAGACCCTCGAGATGCCGCAGGGCCACCGCCTGGGCCTGTCGCTCGGGTAGGCGGGCCAGCGCATCCGAAAGGGCGCGCAGGCGGTCGGCTTCCTCCATCCGGCTCAGCGGAGCCGGCGCCGGGTCGGGAGGTTCCGCAGCGTCGTCGAGCGGGAGACTGCGCCGCCGGCGCAGGCGGTCGGTGCAGAGATTGGCCACCACGCGGTAGAGCCAGGTGGATACGCGCCCCCCCCTCGCGCCGCCAGCCGGGTGCGGCGCGCCAGAGCCGCAGCATGGCCTCCTGCGCCACATCCTCGGCCTCGGCGGCATCGCCCAGCATCCGGTTCGCCTGCGCGAGAACCCGCGGCAGGAGCGACTCGGCCAGAGCCCGCGCGGCTCCCGGATCGCCGGACGCATAGAGGGCAAGCAGATCCGCTGCCGGATCGGCGCCGGACAGCGACAGGTCGGGCTGGTCTGCGGGGGCGCCGCTCATCGCAGACGCCCCCTGTCGCGTCGGAGCGCGACAGGCAAGCCCCCGGCCGGGGCGCCATGCCCCGACCGGCAGGAACGAACCGGTCGCGACTCCGCTCATCCCCGGTCGCGGCCGCGCGGCCCGCCGCGGCGCGACGGCTCGCCGCGGCCATCCCCGGCGGCGTCGAGTTCGTCCTGGCTGATGCCGCCGTCGCCATCGCGATCCAGCCGGTCGAAGATCGGGGCGAGGCGCGGCGTCCGCTCCTCGATCTCCTCGAACTGGAGCAGGCCGTCGCCATTGTCGTCGAAGCGCTCGATGGTCGCGGCCGCACGGGCGCGGCGGATCTCGTCGCGGATGATGTCCTCAAGCGCCACGAGTTCCTCCGGCGACAGGCCGCCATCGCCGTCGGCATCCGCCTCGGCGAACCGCTCCGCCTTGCGCGCCTCGATCTCCTCGCGGGTAATCCGTCCGTCGCCGTCGAGATCGTAGATCTCGAGCATCAGCGGCGCCATGTTCGGCACGCCGCCGGCACGGTGCCGGGCCGCCGGTCCCCCCGCCGGGCGATCCGCCCGCGGACCCCGCGCCGCCCGTTCGGGCCCGCGCGGCCGTTCGGTCGGACGGGCACCGTCAGGCGCGTCTTCGGACGGTCGGGCCTGCGCCGGAACCACGTCCGCCGACGGATCGGCTTGAGGTGCGGCGGGAGCCTCGCCGATCGCCTGGGCGAGTGCGGCCGTTCCCAGAAGACCGGCCACCATGGCGGCCAGAACAGGTCGATAAGGCATGTGCGTTCCTCTTGATCAGCCATCCGGCGACAGGCCGGACCCCCCTCTCACGCAGCAGCCACGCCGATCCGTCGCAGGCAGGCGTCGCAGGGCGACATCCCGCCGCAAGGGGCTCATGGGGGCTTCCCAAACGCGGCGGCGCGGTCCATCTGAGATCGCACGCTTTCGAGAGGCTTCCCGCCATGACCGACACCGCGCGCAGCGGCGTGCCGGCACTGCCGGACGACGCGCCTCCGGGCTGGAGCAACCCTGCCGAACGGCAGACCTGGCCTTCGCTGACGCGCGGCTTCGCGCGGCGTTGCCCCTCCTGCGGCAAGGGGCACCTGTTCGACGGCTATCTCAAGGTCGTGTCCGCCTGCCCGTCCTGCGGCGAGGATCTCACGCATCAGCGTGCGGACGACGGTCCCGCCTATCTCACGATCCTCGTCGTCGGGCATCTGATCGTCGTGGCGATGCATGTGCTGTGGGCGCACTTCCGGCCGGAGCCGCTGGTGCTCGCCACGCTGCTGACGGTTCTGGCAGTGGGTCTGTCGCTGTGGCTGCTGCCGCGCTTCAAGGGAGCGATCGTCGGCTTCCAGTGGGCGCGTCGGATGCACGGGTTCGGCGGCCCCAACGCGGATGTCCGGGCCGACTGACGCTCAATCCCGTCGCAGGATTGGGTGATCCACCGGGTCCTTGGCACGCCACAGATAACGGCGGAGAACCTCCCCATACGAGGCGTAGCGGTAGCCGTCGTTGAGCCCCAGGTAACGCTGGGGATTGGATCGGTAGAGCGCCGGCAGGCGGTACCACGGCACGCGCGGGTGCATGTGGTGCACGACATGCAGGTTGTTGTTCAGAAAGAGGAGCGCCAGGGGTCCGCGATCCTCGATGATGACCGTTCTGGCGCGGGCCCGCTCGTGGGCCTGATGCTCGAGGAAGGTTCGGATCTTGAGCAGCGACAGGGCGCCATAGACCGCGATCGCGTAGGCCCAGAGAGGCATCGGCGAGACGGCGACCGCCGCCACCACTGCTGCGGCAGCCGGAATGTGGAGAAGCCAGGCTCCGAGCACCCGGCGGTCGCCCGCGCGGATTGCCACCGCGTCGCGCCACAGGAAGGCCGCCATGCCCACGGCCGGTCCGACCAGCAGACGACCGGCAAGCGTGTTGTTGAACCGCAGGAGGTGCTTGACCCAGATCGGCAGCCGCTCCCAGTCGCGGCGAGCGAGGTAGTTCGACTCCGGATCGTCGTAGGGGTCCGTGAGGACCGCATCGCGATGATGGGCCAGGTGCGTGTCGCGGAAGCGACCATACGGCACCACGAGGGCCAGGGCCGGCCAGACCAAGGCTGCATTCAGTGCAGGACGGCGGAAGGGGTGGCCGTGGATGGCCTCGTGGCAGAGGGAGGAATGCTGTGCGATCGCCCACGCTGCCAGCGGCACCGCAAGCCAGAGCGTCACGTCGGCAAGCCAGAAGACGGCAAGCACCCAGAGAAGATAGGTGAGCGCCGTCAGGGCGAGGGTGGGCCATTCTACGGTTTCCGAAGTCGGGCGGGGCATGGTCGTGGTCCGTCGAAGTCTGCGGCCCTCATCTTCGTTCAAGAGGCTTGACGGGACCATTCAGGATGTTCGAAACTTTTGGGAAACCTTGTTGTTTAGATTCATCATCGTTGGGGACCATGGACAAGCGCACCCGTTCGTCCCTGTTCCGTCAGCGCCTTGCGACCGCGATGGAACAGCGGGGTCTGACCCAGGCCGCGCTGGCGCGCGCCGTCGGGGTCGATCGCTCGACCGTCTCCCAGCTGCTGTCAGGCGACCTTCCCCGCCTCCCCAATGTCCATGTGGCGGCCGGCGCCGCCGAGGCGCTGGGCGTCTCTGCCGACTGGCTGCTCGGCCTGTCGGACCGGCAGGAGCCGGCGGCCGAACTGGTCGCTGCCGCCATGACGATGACCGAGGCGCCGCGGTCCTTGGTGGACGAGACGATCTTCGGCTGGCACCGGGAAGCGGCCGGCTACAAGATCCGCATCGTGCCGGCGCACCTGCCGGACATGCTCAAGACGCGCGACCTCCTGCAGTGGGAGTCCGAGCCCGTCCACGGCCGGACCGCCGAACAGGCGATCGGCGCCAGCGAGGATCGTCTGGCCTGGATGCGCGGCGGGCATTCCGACTACGAGATCGCTCTGCCTCTGCACGAACTCGCGACCTTTGCGCATGGACAGGGGCTCTATCGGGATCTGCCGCGGGACATGAGGCGCGAGCAGATCGCCCACATGATCGTCCTGCACGAACAGCTCTATCCGACGCTCCGGGTCCATCTGTTCGATGCCCGCCGGCTCTATTCCGCGCCGATCACCGTCTTCGGGCCGCTGCTGGCGGTGCTGTATCTGGGGCGGAACTACCTCGCCTTCCGCGACCGCGGGCGGGTCGAGACGCTCACGCGGCACTTCGATGCCCTGGTGCGCGAGGCCGCCGTGCCGAGCCGCGATCTGCCCGCACATCTCTCCGCTCTGGCCGCCGAGGCGGGGCTCTAGGCCGAGGAACTCCGAGCGTCCCCGGTCGTTGAGCCGCATCATGCGAGAGGGAGGCCAGCATGAACGACCGGGAGGAGCGGATCCGTGCACGGGCACACGCGATCTGGGAGCGCGAGGGGTGCCCGGACGGCCGGCACGAGGAGCACTGGCGTCAGGCAACGGCCGAGATCGACGCCGAGGAGGGTCAGGGCGGCGCGCAGGCCGAGGCGATGATCCCTGCCGAAGGGGCCGACCGTACCGAACCGATGGGAGGCGCAGCCCCCTCGCCCCTGCCGCGGGGCTGACGCGGAGCCGAGCAGTCCAGGGGAGGCTGGAGCGGGCGACGGGAATCGAACCCGTATCTCTAGCTTGGAAGGCTAGGGTCTTACCATTACACAACGCCCGCGCGGACCCCGATCTAGCCCACCCGGCGCCCCGGCACAAGGCCGGAGCGCCATGCGGTCACGCGGGTTCTGCCTCCACAAGGATCGCGCCTTCCACATCCAGCAGGAGCAGGGCGCCCGCCGGGTCCAGCACGGCGCCGCGCGCCGCCTCCAGCGCGTCGAGAAGCCCCTGCTCCACCGTCATGGCCAGGGGCGCGCAGGCCATGCGCATGGCCGCGACGGCACCAACAGCGAAGGTCCCCCCCTCGGCCTGCCAGCGTCCCCTGTAACGGTTGCAGCCGCCCTGCCCCGTCAGCGCCCCGTCCGCCCCGAAGTCCATCGTCGCCTCCGTGCCCTCGGGCAGCGCCCCGGGGCCGATCCCGGCGACGCGCCAGGCCGTCCCGGCGAGGTCCGCGGCCGAGGCGGGGACGAGCGGCACCTCGGCCCCGGCGGTGCAAGTGCCGAGCGCCTCGCCGCGCAGCGTCACCAGCGCCTCCCGCCCCTTGGACCAAAAGGCGGTGCCGGAGCCATCCGCCGCCTCGAATCGCGCGCCCGAAGCGGAGACGGCCGGAACAAGGGCGGCCCGTTCCCCGGCCAGCAGCAGGACCACCCCGGCGGGATGGGCCAGCACCACCACCTCGCGCCCGTCCGGGCAGACATAGGCCGTGGCGGTGGGCAGCGGCGGCGCCACCGACCCGGCGGCGGCGGCAGACGCCAGCAGCGCCAGCGTGGCGGCGGCCGGCAGGCCGAGGGACAGGGGCCTCATGGAGCCCCCAGCACGGTGATGCGGCCGTCGAGGAACGGCTGATAGGGCTGGTTGGCGGCCAGGTACTCGGCCGTCACGTCGGCCAGGTCGGGGCCGAAATCGTAGGCGTTCTCGGCGTCCACGAACATGTCGAAGCCGTCGCCGCCGGTGCGGACGTAGTTGTTGCTGACCACGCCATAGGTCGCCGCCGGGTCGAGGGGTTCCCATCCTCCGTCGGTCTGCACCTCCACATCCGAGATGCGCGAGCCGGGCTCGGCCGAAAGGTCGATGGTGTAGCGCAGCCCCGCCACCTGGGCGAAGCGGCCCGCCCCCTCCTCGATCTGGCTCGCGCCGTTCTCGAGCGCCTCGAGGATGGTCTGGCCGGAGACCTGGAAGGTCGAGAGCGTGTTCTGGAAGGGCAGCACGCTCAGCACCTCGCCCATCGTGATCGGCCCGACGTCGATCGAGGCGCGCAGGCCGCCGCCGTTCTGGATGGCGATCTGGATGCCCTGCCCGCGCACCCGGTCCAGCATCGCCTCGGCCACGAGGTTGCCCATCTCGCATTCGCGGGCGCGGCAGGCGGTGCGGTCGCCGCCGATGGGGGCCGCGGCCTCGGCGACGACGCGGTTGCGCAGTTCCTCGAGAGGGGCGGCCAGCTCGGCGAGGCGGGCGGCCACGGCCTCGTCCTCGGCCACGGAGGCGTCGAGCAGGATCGGCTCGCCCTCGGCCGACAGGACGTTGCCCGCATCGTCCCAGGTCACGCGCAGCTCGCCCAGATACTTGCCGTAGGCATAGACCTGCACCAGCGGCACGCCGTTGACCATCGTGGGATAGGGCCCCTCGGCATCCTCGGCGGTGTTGGACAGCAGCGTATGGCTGTGGCCGCCCACGATCACGTCCGCGCCGCGCAGCCCCTCGGCCAGCTCGATCTCGGCCGGCAGGCCCAGATGGGCCAGTACGACGATCTTGTTGACCCCCTCCGCCTCGAGCCGGTCGATCTCGGCCTGCACCGATTCGAGGGCGGGGTTGAAGACGAGGTTGGGGCCGGGCGAGGAGATCTCGGGCGTGTCCTCGGTCACGGCGCCGACGATCCCGATGCGCTCTCCGCCGACCTCGAGCACGGCGGAGGGCCGGATGTGGTCGGCCAGCAGCGGCTCGGCGCTCGCGTCAAGGTTGGCGGCGAGGATGGGGAAGTCCACGTCGTGGGCGAAGTCGTGCAGCCCCTCGGGGCCGAGGTTGAATTCATGGTTGCCAACGGTGAAGGCGTCGTAGCCGAGCAGCGGCATGAACTCGGCCGCGACGGCCCCGCCGTATTCGGTGAAGAAGAGCGAGCCCTGGAACACGTCGCCCGCGTCCAGAAGGATCACGTTCTCCCCCGCCCGCTCGCGCGCCTCGGCCACGGCGGTGGCGAGGCGGGCGATCCCGGCGAAGCATTCCCCGGCCTCGGCCTGTTCGGGGGTGCAGGTCGAGTCGAAGGCGTTGATCGGCTCCCACCGGTCGTGGAAGTCGTTGGTGTGCAGGATCGTCAGCGTGAACTCGGCCGCGGCGCCGGTGGCGGCGAGGACGAGGGCGGCGGCGGTGGTGCAAAGCAGACGGGGCATGGGGGCTCTCCCTGATCTGGCCTGACGGGACAGTCGGGCGCGTGCGGCGCGCTGTCGAGACCCCATCTGCGCCGCCTGCATGAAGCCGCCGTGACAGCCGGGCGGCTTGACGCGCGGGGCGGCGCGTCGCAAGGGGCGGGCATGAGCGTGTTCAAGATCCTGCGCGCGGCCGAGCGCGCGGCGCTGGACGCCGAGGGGCGCTTCGCCGGCTCGGCCGACGACCGGCGCGACGGCTTCGTGCACCTGTCCGCGGCCCATCAGGTCGAGGGGACCTTGCGCCGCCACTTCGCGGGCGAGGAGGGGCTGTGGCTGCTGGCCCTGGCCAAGGAGCGGCTGGGAGACGCGCTGCGCTGGGAGGCGTCCCGGGGCGGCGAGGCGTTTCCCCACCTCTTTCGCCCGCTCGAGGCGGCGGATGTGGTCTGGGCCGCGCCCCTGCCCCTGCGGGACGGCCGGCACGTCCTGCCCGCGCTGGGCTGAGGGGCGGACGTGCTGGAGCGTCTGGCCCTGCCCGTGCTGCGGCGGCTGGAGGGGGAGCGCGCCCATGCGCTGGCCCTGTGGGCGCTGCGGGCCGGGCTGGGGCCGCAGGGCGGGCCCGTGACCTCGGACCGACTCCGCACGCGGCTCGCGGGGCTGGACCTGCCCAATCCGCTGGGCCTCGCCGCCGGGTTCGACAAGGACGCGGTGGCGCTGCGGGGGATCGCCGGCTCGGCGCTGGGTTTTGCCGAGGTGGGGGCGCTGACCCCCCTGCCGCAGGAGGGCAACCCGCGCCCGCGCCTGTGGCGGCTGCCCGAGGATCGCGCGGTCATCAACCGCATGGGCTTCAACAATCGCGGCGTGGAGGCGGCCCTGCCCCGCCTGATGGCCCGGCCTCCGGGGCTGGTGCTGGGGGTGAACCTGGGCGCCAACAAGGACAGCGCCGACCGGGCGGGCGACTTTGCCGCCGTGCTGGCGCGGGTGGGGCCCCATGTGGACTTCGCCACGGTCAACGTCTCGTCGCCCAATACCGAGAGGCTGCGCGAGCTGCAGGGGCGCGCGGCGCTGGCGTCGCTTCTGGAGCGGGTCATGGAAGCGCGCGCGGGGCTGGCGCGGCCCGTGCCGGTGTTCCTGAAGATCGCCCCGGACCTGGAGGACGACGCGCTCGCCGACATCGCCGGGGTGGCGGAGGAGGCGGGCGTGGCCGCGATCGTGGCCACCAACACCACGCTGGCGCGCGAGGGCCTGCGCAGCCCCGAGCGGGACCGGCCGGGGGGCCTCTCGGGTGCGCCCTTGTTCGAGCGCAGCACGCGGGTCCTCGCGCGGCTCTCCACGCTCACGCACTTGCCGCTGGTGGGGGTGGGCGGCGTGGGCTCGGCCGAGGAGGCATGGGAGAAGATCCGCGCGGGCGCGAGCGCGGTGCAGCTCTACACGGCCCTGGCGTACGGCGGGCTGGGGCTGGCGGGGGAGATCCTGCAGGGCCTCGGGGAGAGGCTGGAGCGGGAGGGCTTCGCCTCGGTCGCGGAGGCGGTGGGGACCGGGCGGGGGCGCTGGCTGTAGCGGATGGAGGGGGCGCTTCCGGTCGAGGCGGTGATCCCCGCGCTGCTCTCGGCGCTGGAGGAGCGGGGGGTGGCGGTGCTGCAGGCGCCGCCCGGCGCGGGCAAGACGACGCGGGTGCCCCTCGCGCTGCTGGGGCGGGTCGGGGGGCGCATCCTGCTCCTGGAGCCGCGGCGGCTGGCCGCGCGGGCGGCGGCGGAGCGGATGGCGGGCACCATGGGCGAGGCGGTGGGCGGGACCGTGGGCTACCGGATGCGCGGCGAGAGCCGGGTGGGTCCCGCCACGCGCATCGAGGTGCTGACCGAGGGCATCCTGACGCGGATGGTGCAGGAGGCCCCGGACCTGCCGGGCGTCGGGGCCGTGATCTTCGACGAGTTCCACGAGCGGAGCCTTCAGGCCGATCTGGGGCTGGGGTTGTGCCTGGAGGCGCGGGGGGCGCTGCGGCCGGACCTGTGGCTGCTGGCCATGTCCGCGACGCTCGACGCGGCGCCCGTCGCCGCGCTGATGGGGGATGCACCGGTCGTCACCGCCGAGGGGCGCGCCTTTCCGGTCGAGATCCGCTGGCTGGACCGCCCCCTGGGCGAGCGGCGGCTGGAGGCGGCCGTGGCGGGGGCCGTGCGCGAGGTGCTGGCCGAGGCTGAGGGCGACGTGCTGGCCTTTCTGCCCGGCGAGGGGGAGATCCGCCGGACGGAGGCGCTCTTGGGCGACCTGCGGGGGGTGGCGGTGCGGCCGCTCTTCGGGGCGGCGCCGGCGGCCGTGCAGCGCGCGGCCCTTGCCCCCGGGGGCGGGCGCAAGGTGGTGCTGGCCACAGCGATCGCCGAGACCTCGCTCACCATTCCGGGGGTGCGGGCGGTGGTGGACGGGGGCCGGGCGCGGCGGGCGCGCTTCGACCCCGCCTCGGGCATGAGCCGGCTGGTGACGGAGCGCGTCACCCGCGCGGAGGCCGCGCAGAGGGCGGGGCGTGCGGGGCGCGAGGGGCCGGGCCTCTGCCTGCGGCTGTGGACGCGTGGGGAGGAGGGCGCGCTGGTCCCCTTCGCGCCGCCCGAGATCCTGTCGGCGGACCTCGCCCCCCTGGCGCTGGACCTGGCGCTCTGGGGCGGGGAGCCGCCGCTCCTGACCCCGCCCCCTGCCGGGGCGCTGGCGCAGGCGCGGGCGCTGCTGACGGACCTGGGCGCGCTGGACGCCGGGGGACGGATCACCGGGCACGGGCGCGAGATGGCGCGGCTGGGGGTGCATCCGCGCCTCGCTCACATGCTGCTGCGGGCCGGGGCCGAGGCTGCGGGACTGGCCGCGATCCTGTCGGAGGGGGAGCGGGCGCCCCCCGGCTCGGCCGACCTGACGCCGCTGCTGCGGGGCGCCGTGCGGCCGGAGGCGCGCGAGCGGCTGGGGCGCGAGCGGGCGCGGCTGGCGCGGCTGGTGCCCCGGCGCGGGGAGGCGATGGAGCCGGGCGCGATGGCGGCGCTGGCCTACCCGGATCGCGTGGGTCTCAGGCGCGAGGGGGAGGCGGCGCGGTTCCTGCTCTCGGGCGGGCGGGGGGCCGTGGTCGCGGCCGGGGACCCCTTGGGCGCGGGGCGGCTGATCGTGGCGACCGATCTGGAGGGGGGCGGCGAGGAGGCGCGGGTGCGAGCCGGCCTGCCGCTCTCCGAGGCGGGGCTGCGCGAGGTGTTGGGCGAGCGCGTCCGAGAGGTCGCCGAAGCCGTCTGGTCCGCGCGCGAGGGGCGCGTCCGGGCGCGGCGGCAGGAGCGGCTGGGCGCGCTGGTCCTGGCCGACAGGCCTTGGGAGGACGCGCCGGAGGAGGTGGTCGCGGCCGCCATGCTGGACGGCGTGCGGCAGGCGGGGCTGCGGCTGGACGGGGCGGCCGGGCGGCTGCGGGCGCGGGTGCGGCTGGCACGCGAGGCGGGCCACGACCTGCCGGACCTGGAGGAGGAGGCGCTGCTGGAGGCGGCAGAGGAGTGGCTGCTGCCCTGGCTGGGCGGCGTGCGCAGCCTGGAGGCGTTCCGGCGGCTGGACCTGCTGCCCGCGCTGGAGGCGCGGCTGGGGCCCGAGGGGATGCGGCGGCTGGAGCGCGTCGCCCCCGCGCATTGGGTCACGCCGCTGGGCCGGCGGGTGCCGGTCGACTACGAGGGCGGCGAACCCGCGGTGGAGGTCCGCGTGCAGGAGGCGTTCGGCCTGCGCGAGCATCCCGTGGCGAGCGGGCGCCCCTTGCGGATCGCGCTGCTGTCGCCCGCGGGGCGGCCCGTGGCGGTCACGACCGACCTGCCCGGCTTCTGGCGCGGGGGCTACGCCGAGGTGCGCAAGGAGATGCGCGGCCGCTACCCGCGCCATCCCTGGCCCGAGAACCCGGAGGAGGCCGCGCCCACGGCGCGCGCCAAGCCCCGCGGCTGAGCGCGGGAGCGAGGGGGGCGTCGGGCGAGGCTGGGGCATGGCGACTCCGGGCATGGGGTGGGTCATGCCGGCAGGGTGCCACGGGGCGGTTAACGATTTCTTACACCACCGCGCGCACCATCCCCGATTCGCGCAACACCCCCCTGCCCCTCAGCCGGCCCAGGGGCCGTGCTGGCCGGCGGTCCCGGTGTCGAGGCGGACAAAGCCGTGGCGGCCGAAATAGTCGCGCTGGGCCTGGATCAGGTCTGCCGTGCCGCGTGCCTGCGCCATCGTGTCGGCGAAGGCGAGCGCGGCCGAAAGCGCGGGGACCGGGTGCCCGCCGAGCGCGGCGGCGGCGACCGTGCGGCGCAGCGCGGGCAGCGCCGCGCGCAGGTCGGCTGCGAAGGCCGGGGAGAGCAGAAGCTGGCCCTGCGGCAGGTCGCCCGCGCGGAAGGCGGCGGCGATGTCGGCGAGCAGCGCCGAGCGGATGATGCAGCCCGCGCGCCACGTCTCGGCCACGCGGGCCATGTCGGTGTTCCAGCCGTATTCGGCCGATGCCGCCTGGAGGATGCGGAAGCCCTGGGCGTAGGCGACGATGCGCCCCGCGAGGAGCGCGCCCTCGAGCGCGTCCTCGGGGAGGTCCACGGGCTGGCGCGGGGAGCCGAGGATCGCCTCGCCCGCCTCGCGCGAGGGCTTCTCGGCGGACCAGGCGCGGGCGGCGACGGCGGCCTCGATGGCGGAGGCGGATTGGCCGAGGCGCAGCGCCTCGATCACGGTCCAGCGGCCGGTGCCCTTCTGCCCCGCCCGGTCGAGGATCACGTCCACGACCGGGCCGCCGGTGGCGGGGTCCGTGGCGGCGAGCACCTCCGCCGTGATCTCGACGAGGTAGGAGCGCAGGCGCCCCCCGTTCCAGCGCGCGAAGAGGGACGCGATGGCGGCGGGGGGACGGTTCATGCCGTGGCGCAGCAGGCCATAGACCTCGGCGATGAGCTGCATGTCGGCATATTCGATGCCGTTGTGGACGGTCTTGACGAAGTGACCCGCCCCGTCGGGGCCGAGAAGGGCCGCGCAGGGCTCGCCCTCGTGCCGGGCGGCGATGGCGGAAAGGACGGGCTCGAGCGCGGCCCAGGCGTCGGGCTCTCCGCCGGCCATGATGGCGGGGCCGTGGCGGGCCCCTTCCTCTCCGCCGGAGACGCCGACGCCGAGAAAGCGGATGCCGCGGGCAGCCAGCGCGGCGGCGCGGCGGCGGGTGTCGTGGAAGTCGGCATTGCCGCAATCGGCAACGATGTCGCCGGGGGCGAGATGGGGGAGCGCGGCCTCGATGGATTGATCCACGGCGGGGCCGGCATCGACCATCAGGATCAGCGCACGCGGCGCGGGCATGGCGGCGACCATGGCCGGCAGGCTCTCGTGGCCGGTCGCCCGCCCGGCGAGCGGACCGGCGGCGTCGAGAAAGGCGGGCGTGCGGGCGGCGGTGCGGTTGGCGACGTGGAGGGGGAAGCCCTTCTCCAGGATGTTGAGCGCGAGCGCCGCCCCCATCGTGCCCAGACCGTAGAGTCCGAGGCTCGCCCCGCCGCCTGCCTGCTCCATCCGCCCCTCTCCCTGCTTGCGTGCGGGTCGGAGCGTAACGGCTGGAGCAGCAAGGGCAACAGGCCGGGTTGTGCGGCCGCACAGGCTTTCCTAGGGTCCATCCGTTCTCTGCGGGAGTGTCCCGGTTGCCTGTGCCTGCTGCCCCGGCTCCGTCGTCCGGCTGCGCCCCGGTCCACACGGCGCCGGCCTTCACCCAGTTGGCGGCGCTCTGCTGGCGCGAGCGCCCGGGCGGCGGCATCGAGGTGCTGCTGGTCACCTCGTCCGCGGGGCGGTGGATCCTGCCCAAGGGCTGGCCGATGGACGGGCTGGCGCCGCACAAGACGGCCCGGATCGAGGCCTGGGAGGAGGCAGGAGTGCGCAAGGGCAAGGCCACGCGCACCCCCGTGGGCGAGTACATGGCGATCAAGCGCACGCCCCAGGGGGACGACGTGCCGTGCCTGCACCGGGTCTATGCGATCCGGGTGCGCCGGCAGGAGGACCGCTATCCCGAGGCGCACCGGCGCGACCGCGTCTGGCTGCCGCCGGCCGAGGCAGCCGGGCGGGTGGACGAGGAGGGCCTGCGGGACATCCTGCGCGCCTTTGATCCCGCCGCGTCCAAGCGGCCCTTGCGGGAGGGGCGGGCACCTCCTTAATGCGTGGCGGGGTCGCTGGGGCTCCTGAGGGTTGACGATGCGCAACGACGATCCGGGTCGGGCGGCGCGCCCCGTGGCGCGGCCGGTGCCGCGGGTGCGCATCCGGGGGCGCCTTCTGCGGCGGCGCGGCATCGAGCCCAAGAAGCTGTCGGTGATCCTGACCGAGCTGGCCACGGACGAGACGCGCGAGCGCGTGGCGCTGGCCGACATCCTGCGGGCGATGCACGAGCGGGCCTTTGGCGCGCTGCTGCTGGTGTTCGCCTTTCCCAACGCGCTGCCCGCGATTCCGGGGACCTCCACCATCCTGGGCCTGCCCGTGCTGTTCCTGGCCCTGCAGATGATGCTGGGGCGCAAGCCGTGGCTGCCGCGGTCCATCGCGCTGCGGTCGATGGCCCGCGGCGACTTCGCAAACCTGGTCGAGCGGGTGAACCCGTGGCTGGAATGGGCGGACCGCTTCACGGCGCCCCGGCTGCAATTCCTGGTCACGCCGCGGGCGGAGCGGCTGCTGGGGGCCTATCTGCTGCTTCTGGGGATCGTGCTGACGCTGCCGATCCCGTTCGGGAACATGCTGCCCGCGATCGGGATCGTGCTGATCGCGCTGGGCGTGCTGGAGCGCGACGGGCTGTGGATCCTGGCCGGCATCGTGGTGGGCCTCGTCGCCTTTGCGGTGGTGGCGGGGGTGCTGTGGGCCGTGCTGGGCGTGGGCACGTTCCTGTGGCTGAACGCGTTCTGAGCGCGGATCAGGCGCCGGGCACGGCCGACGGAATCCACCAGTCGCGGCCGCGCGGCGTGGTCACGTATTCGGGCCAGCGGAAGCCGATCGGCGGCGGGTAGTCGCACAGGGGCGGGAGCCAGTCGCGCCCGCCCACGCCGCCTCCGGTCCGCGCGCGGAACTCCTCGGCCGCCGCCTGCCGCGCGGCGGGGTCCTCGAGCAGGCGCAGCGCCGAGAGGGCGAGGATCGCGGCGGCGGTCCGCACGGTGGGGTCGATGGTGGCGGGGATGCCGCCCAGCGCGTTCATCACCCAGGCCGGATAGGGTCGGCCGCCATGGGGGCGCAGCGCGGGGCGGGCGACGTAGAAGCGCGCGGTGGGCGCGTGCCAGCACATGTCGGTGTAATCGTCCGAGGTCGAATGGGTCTGGCCGGGCGGCAGGTCGCGGCGCAGGATCGCCTCGGCCTCCTCGGGGTGGATGAGCCGCGTGGTCTCGGGGAGGAAGGGGTCCTCGTCGGGCTCGAGGCCGAGACCGGCCTGGATCTCGCGCGCGATGCGGCGGGCGTCCTCGCCCCAGACGGGGGGGCCGACGATCTCCATCGCCTCCCAGACGAGGCGCGCCATGGCGTGGTTGGCGAGGCCGGGGCGGGACTTGGAGACCCAGTGCCGCTCCCAGCGGCAGCCGGTCATGGCGGCGGCGGCCTCGGCGTTGCGGTCGAGGACGGCCGTGACCTGCCCGGCCATGGCGAGGGTGGGGACGCGCAGCATGTACTGGATCTCGGCCAGCCCGGCGGGGAGGTTGTCGGCGGTGGCCTGGCCCGCGGTCAGGATCGCCTCGGAGAGCGACCAGCCGCCCTGGTGGGGCAGCATCGATTCGCGCAAGGCCCTGGAGGAGAGATACATCAGGTTGAGCGCGTCGTTGGCGCCGGGGACGCGGACGGCGCTGTGGGCCTGGGGGATGGGGGCGCCGTCGGCCTGGCCCCACCGCTCGGGCTCGTCGCAGAGGAAGCGGTAGATCATCGACCAGCCCGCGCCGCAATGCGTGTCCCAGCGCACCGTGTTGCACAGGGGCAGCATGTAGAAGGGGTGGAACGACAGGATCGCAGCGAGCCCGTCATAATAGCCGCGCGCGGCGTGAATGGGCTTGGAGCCGCGGACCTTCTCGGCCGGCTCTCCGGTCAGGCGGATGCCGCCGGGGATGCCGTGCCGCTCCATCGCCGCCTTAAGCGCGAGCGCGCCGCCCAGCGCGGCGATGCCCAGCGCCGAATGGGGATCGGTGTGGCCGCCGGCCTGGAAGCCGAGGCCCGGGCGCGGCTCGCGCCGGGTGGAGGGGGCCTGGCAATTGCCGGGGATGCCGTCGTATTCGGCATAGAGGCCGATCACGGGGCCGGAGCCGTTCCCCCATTCGGCGCAGAAGGCGGTGGGCATGCCGCCCGAGCCTTCCTCGACCGCGAAGCCCTCGGCCCGGAGGCGTTCGACATACCACGCGGCGGAGCGGTATTCGCGCCAGGCGGTCTCGCCGAAGTCGAAGATGGTGGCGCACCACGCGGAGAGGTCGGGGGCGCGGGCATCGAGGGCGGCGAGCGCGGTTCTCTGGGCGGCGGAGAGGGGGCGGGGGTGCAAGGCGGGGCCTCCGGGTCCTGGGGGGCCGGGACGGGACCGGCCGGAGCCATGGGTACACGGCGGGGCGGTCGGTGCGAAGGGGAACCGCATCGGGCGCCATGCGGTTCGGACGGCGACAGCCGCGAGGAGGAAGCCCCCGATGATCCCCAGCACGACCGACCGTGTCCCCGCCCACACCGCCGACGAGGTCAACCGCCGCATCCGCAAGGAGACGGAGTCGCGGGTCCGCTGGTACGAGGCGCGGCCCTGGCTGATCGGAGAGCGGCTGGCGGAGCTGGACCGCGAATGGGACATCGAGCGGGCGCTGGAGGCGAATGCCGCGACGCTCGCGCTGACCGGGATCGTGCTGGGCGCCACGGCGGACCGGCGCTGGCTGCTGCTGCCCGCCGCCGTGACGGCCTTCCTGCTCCAGCATGCCGTGCAGGGCTGGTGCCCCCCCCTGCCCGTCCTGCGCCGCATGGGCTTCCGCACCGCGCGCGAGATCGAGGAAGAGCGCGTGGCCCTCAAGGCGCTGCGGGGCGACTTCCGCGCGCTGGACGGCAAGGCCGGGCAGGCCCGGCAGGCGCTGGCGGCCGCACGGGAGTGAGCGGCGGGGCAGCCCCGGCTCGTCCGGGCCGGAACCCCGACCGGTCTGGTCCCTGCTGCACGGGTCGGCTGAGGGTCGGATCACCCTTCCCCGGACAGACCTGTCCCCCCGCCTCGCCGGTTGCTGGGCCGGGCGCGGCGACGCCGTCCTGGAGACGCGCACCTGGAACTCCGCGACTGACGGTGGAAAGCGCGTGAGGAGAGGCACCGACCCGGAAGCCTGACAGCATGCATCCGGGTCTCGGCAGGGCTCCGCGACTGGCCGAAGTCGCCCGCCCCGACATCACCCGGCTGGCCGAGGTCGCCCGCGTGCTGAAGGCGGACCGCGACCGGCTGATCCACGGCATGGGTGAGGTCGAGGGCAAGCGGCCCTTCGTGAGCAACTCCGAAACGTGCATGGCGGAGGGGACATGCCTGACGTCGGACCTTCTCCCGCTTACGGGCGCATGGTCGAGCAGGGATCGAGTGTCACGACCCGGTGGCAGACGCGGTCGAGCATGCCGCGATCATGGCTCACCAGCACCACGGCGGATCCGGCGGCGGCGATCCGGGCAAGGCCTTCGATCGCAAGGCATCGCTGACGCGGATCGAGTGCGCTGGTCGGCTCGTCGGCCAGAAGCAGCCGCGGTCGTGCGAGGGCGGCGCGCGCCAGCGTCACCCTCTGGGTCTGACCCGTTGACAACTGCCAGGGCCGGCGGCCCGGATCGACCTCGGCAAGCCCCTGCCGGGCAAGCATCGCGCGCGCGGCGGCCGCGCGAGCGGCGCGGGCAAGGCGCACAGGGCCGACGGTCAGCGGTTCCGCCACCACGCGCTCGATCGGCCAGCGCGGATTCATGCTCGACAGGGCGTTCTGGAACAGGGTCAGCACCTCCCCCCTCCGCGGGGGGCGCTCTGCACCGTCGCGCAGGATGAGACCCGCGGCCGGCGGCAGACGCCCGGCCAGTGCGGCCAGAAGGCTGCTCTTTCCTGATCCGGAAGGCCCGACAACGCCGAGCACCTCGCCGGGCCTCAAGCGCAGCGAGAGGGGCGGAAAGAGCGGCCTCGCCCCGCGCACGAGCACGAGGTCTTGGCATTCCAGCAGCGGCGGTGCCGCGGACGGCTCGGGCGGGCGCACCAGAGCGGCCGCCCGCGCGAAGGTCCGGATCGGTCCCGGCGCGGTTTCGGCGTACGCCTGTCCTGCCGGGGTTTCGGCGGCAATCCTGCCGTTTTCGAGCAGCAGGATGCGGTTGGCGGTGCGCGCCATCAGGTCGAGATCGTGGCTCACGACCAGCACGGATCGTCCGCCGTCCCTCAGACAGGCCATGACCGCCTTGGCATTGTCGGCATCCACGGCCGAGGTCGGCTCGTCGGCCAGCACCACGGGCGGGTCGAGCGCTAGGGCCGCGGCGATGTTGGCGCGCTGGAGCATGCCGCCCGACCATTCGTGCGGAAAGCGGTCGAGCATCGCGGGGTCGAGGCCGAGCCGATCGCAGAGCGCGGCGATGCGCGCCGGGTCTGGCCTGTGGCCGAGCGCCCGCCAGGCCTCCTCGATATGGGCGCGCACGCTCCGGTGGGGCGCGCAGGCGTCGAAGGGGTTCTGGGCGACGAAGCCGATGGCATGGCCGAGGCGGCGGCGCAGCGCCGTGCGGTCGTTCGGAGCAAGGTCCTCGCCCGCCGCCCGAAGCCTGCCATCGACCCGTGCCGATGGCGGCAGCAGACCGAGGAGCGCGCGCAGCACCGTCGTCTTGCCGCAGCCCGACAGGCCGACCAGCGCCAGAACCTCGCCCGGCTGCAGGTCGAAGGACAGGTCCCTGACGACCACGGCGGTGCCATAGGCCACGCTCAATCCGCGGACGGCGAGCGCGGCCGCGCTCACGACCGGGCCTCGGGCGTGGCGATGTCGCGCAAGGCCTCGCCGAGCAGGTTCGAGGCCAGGACCGCGACGAAGATGCAAAGCGCGGGCGCCAGCAGAAGCCAAGGCGCGATCTGGAAGTGGAAGCGCGATTCAGCCAGCATCGCGCCCCATTCGGCATGGGGCACCTGAACGCCGAGGCCAAGGAACGAGAAGGCCGAGATCGCCGCGATCTGCCCGCCGAGGCCCAGCGTGGCCAGCACCAGAAGCGGCCAGAGGACGGAGGGCAGGACATGCTGCGCGAGGACGCGCCATTCGGGCACCCCGATCTCGCGGGCCACCATCGCGGCCGGGCTGCGCACGGCCTCCAGCGCACAGGCCCGCGCGATGCGGGCCTTGTAGGCCCAGTCGGCCGCGGCGAGCGCGATCAGCAGGTTGAGATAGCCCGGGCCCAGAAGGCCCAGCACCCCGAAGGCCACGATCAGGCCCGGCAGGGCCATGACCACATCGACAAGGCGCATCAGGGCGGCGTCGATCCAGCGCCCGGACAGCGCCGCGAGGCTGCCGACGAGAAGGCCGACCAGGGTGATCGCCGCGGTCACCGCAGCCGCCCCGCCCAGCGACCTGCGAGCCCCGTCGAGAAGGCGGGACAGCTGGTCGCGCCCCATGGCGTCGGTGCCGAGCCAGTGGCCGGGCCCGGGCGGACGCAAGGTCGCGGCATAGTCGGGCAGGTTCGGCGGATGCGGGGCGAGCCAGGGGCCGGCCGCCGCCGCGCCGAGAAGCAGGAGGCACAGCGCCAGTCCCCAACGGCCGGAGGGGTGCCGCAGGAGCGCCGCCGGAAAGTCGGTCGGGGGCATCGCGCCCGGACGCGGGGCGGTCGCAGCGCGCCGGGAAAGGCCGATCATGCCCGCCCCTCGCGCGGGGCCCGCAGGCGCGGGTCGATGAGCAGGGCCAGCGCATCGACGCTGCTGCTGACCGCGACATAGGCCAGAACGGCGATCAGGACGAAGGCCTGGATCACCGGCACGTCCCTGACCGACAGCGCCTGCAGCAGGTAGGCGCCCACCCCGGGCCAGGTGAAGATCGTCTCGAGCACCGGCGCGCCCCCGATCAGCCCGCCGACCGAGATGCCGAGCGCCGTCAGCCAGGGCAGCAGCGCCGGCGGCAGCGCGATGACGGCAAGGATGCGCGCCTCGCGCGCACCGCGGGCCCGCGCCACGTCGGCCGGGCCGCGCGCCATCTGCTCGGCCAGCGTGGCGCGCAGAAGCTGCGTCCAGCCGGCGGCGCGGTCGATGCCGAGGACGACCGCGGCGAGGACCAGCGTGATCCCGGCCCCGCCCGACAGCACCCGGCCGAGGCCCAGGCCCACGACCACGAATTGCAGCACCAGAAGCGCCAGCACGAAGGCCGGGATCGCCGCGAAGACCCGCGTATAGGCCATGACCAGCCGGTCGGGCCACCGGCCTGCCCAGCGCACCGCGATCAGCGCCAGCGCCAGCGACCAGACGACCGACACGGCAAGGCTCAGCCCCACGAGCTGCAGGGTGGCCGGCAGGCGGCGCAGGAGCGCCTCGGCGACCGGCTCGCCGGTGCGCCAGGACAGGCCCAGATCGCCCCGCAGCACGCCGCCCAGCCAGTGCAGGTAGCGCTGCCACAGCGGCAGATCGAGGCCGAACCGCGCGCGCAGTTCGGCGATCTGCGCGGCCGTCGGTTCCTCGATCCGCCGGGCGGCCAGGATCATGTCCACCGGATCGCCGGGGGCGAGCGGCAGCATCGCCCAGACGAGGACCGAGGCGCCCAACGCCGCGAGCCCCGCCTGCAGCCCGATCCGGCCGAGGGCGCGCGGCCATCCGCGCGCCCCGGCGAAGCGACTGCCGTTCATTCGCAGGGCGCCGTCTGCCACGAGACGTGGTAGAGCGCAAAGCCCGGGGCGTAGCAGGCGTAGCGGTCGTTCACCACCACGCGGCCCTTGTGGATGTTGAAGGAGAAGGCATAGGGGTCGTCGTCCCACAGGATTTCCTGAATCCGGTGCAGGATGGCGGTGCGCCGCGCGGGGTCGATCGCGGTGGCGAGTTCGGTCACCAGCCCCGCAACCTCGGCGTTGTCGAAGCCGCCGTAATTGCGCTGCCCGTCCGGCAGGAGATAGGTCTCGAGAAAGCCCTGCACCCGCCCCCAGCCGGCCGCGCCGGACGAGACCATGGCGATGTCCCAGCGGTTCGAGGGCTCCATCAGCGCCTGGTTGATCCCGTCGAAGCTGACCACCTGCGCCTCGATGCCGACCCGCGCCAGCTGAGCCTGCACCGCGGTGGACAGCGGCACCAGATCGGGCTGCTGGGGATAGATCGCGAGGATCAGCGTCAGGCGCTGGCCGTCCTTCCTGCGGATCCCGTCCGCGCCCGGGGTCCACCCGGCCTCGTCCAGAAGCCGGGCCGCCTCGTCGGGGTCGGTCCGGTAGTTCTCGAGCGCGAAGGGCAGGTTCGCGGCATAGAGCGAGGTCGCCTGCGCGAGCCCGCCGCGGAACACGTCCTCGGCGATCTCGCGGTAGTCCACCGCCCGCAGCACGGCCTTGCGCAGCCGCACATCCGCCAGCGGCCCCTGCCGCAGGTTCATGAAGCCGGTGAAGCCCCCCGTCCCCAGCGCGCCGATGTTGAAATGCATCCCCGGCGTCGCCTCGACCTGCGGCCGCGCGGCCAAGGGCGGGTAGAGCGCGATGTCGGCCTCGTCGTTCTGCACGGCCAGGATGCGGGCGTTGGCATCGGGCACGAAGCTGACCGTCAGGCCGGGCAGTGCGGGCCTGCCCTGCCAGTAGCCGGGGAAGGCGGTCGCCTCCATCCGCCGGTCGTCGAGCGCGGTGACCGCGTAGGGGCCGGTGTAGATGCCCGCGCCGACGAGCTGCGCCCAGTCCTCGCCCACTGCCTCCACGGCCTCGGCATCGAGGATCAGGAACACCGATTCATCGGCCAGCACGCCGGGCAGTTCCGGCCAGGGCGCGGGCGTCGTGACGGTGATCTCGAGCGCGCCGGTCGCGGTGAAGACGGCACCCTCGGGCACCGCCCCCTGCGCCGAGGCGGAATGTTTCCGCGCGGCCTCGATCGCGGCGACCACCGCCGCGGCGTCGACCGGCCTGCCGTTCTGGAAGGTGATGCCCTCGCGCAGGGTCATCACCCAGCGGGTGGGTTCGGGGTTGGCGAGGCTCTGAAGCAGCCAGGGGTGGTGCCTGCCGTCTTCGCGGAACTGCATCAGCAGCTCGGCCTGGCCGAATTCCTGCATCCAGAAGCCATCCTCCCAGGGGTTCATGCTGTCGATGGCGAAGGAGGTGACGATGCGCAGCGGCGGATGGGCGCCTTCGGCGCGGGCGGGCAGGCCGGGCACGGTCAGCGCCAGCGCGGCGGCCGCGGCGAGAAGCCAGCGCCGGGACAGAGGGATCGTGGTCATGAGAAACTCCCGGTTGCAGATGCGGAAAGGGTGCGGACCCGGCGGCGGCCGGGGCGTCCGGACAGGGCGAGGTCGGGGGCATGGCCGCCTGCCGCGACGACATCGGACAGGATGCGGTCGAGCGCGGCCTCGTCGGGGATGCGGAACCACAGCCCGCGGGGATAGACCGCAAGCACGGGCCCCTGGTTGCAGGGAAAGAGGCAGCCCGTCGCAGTGACGAGGCATCGGTCGGCCAGCCCCGTCTCGGCCAGCCGCGCCTTCAGCCGGGCCTGCAGCGTGCCCGAGCCGAGGAAGGCGCAGCGCGGGCCGGTGCAGACCAGGATATGGGTGTCGAAGTCGGGCGGATACTGCCAGCCGGGCTTTCCGAGCGCGGGGCGCAGCGTCCGCGCGTCGCGGCTCCGGCTGCCGGCGAGCAGCGGCGCCAGCGCCGTGGCGGCCTCCTCGGGTTCGGGCGGGTCAGCCAGGTCGACGGCCATGTCCCCGGCCTCGGTCGCGGCGAAATGCGCCACCGCGCCGGGCAGCCAGGCCAGGATGTTCGCCGCAAGCGGAAAGCCCACCGGCTGCACCCGCACCCGCCGCGCGCCGCCGTCGCGCGCCTGCCGCAGGGCCGCGGCCAGCCCCAGCCCTGGGCCTTCGAGCCGCAGTGCCGTGACCGGCCCGGCGAACACCGACCGGCCGGCGCGGTGCAGCGCGGCCAGCAGACGGCCCTCGTCGCACCCCGAGAGACTGGGTTGCGAGACGCAGAGGATCAGATGGTCGGCGGCCGCGGTCATTGCAGGACCGGTCCGGGGATCGGGGGGCAGGAACGCTCGCCGGGGACGGGGCGGCCGCTGCCGGGGCCGATGCGGCAGCGGCACTGCCCGCCGGGGGCGCGGCGGCAGGGCATGACGAGGTCGGCGGCGACCTCGCCTTGCCCGCCCGTGATCGCGCAAAGCGCCGCGCTCAGGCGCGGCAGGACCGGGCCGAGCGCCGCCAGCACGGGGCAAGCGTCCGTGGGCAGGTCGCAGGGGGCCAGACGCGCGTTCGGGTCGATCAGTCGCGGCTGCGATCCTGCCATGCCGGCCTCCGCCATCGGCGGGGGCGGCACGAGCGCACGGCGATGTCGGACGGCACGCGGACGGGTGCCTTGGTCATCTCGGGCCTCCTCCGGGACACCCCGCCCGGGTTGGTTGAACAGACTGACGGCAGGTCTCCTGACTCGCGGGTCCCGGCTTTCCTGCACCTTCCCACCCCGAGGGGCAGTGGCTGTTGCAGGATCGCTCGCCGCTCACAGTTGCGGGGGCAGTCGCGGATTCGGTGGCTGATGCCTACGCCTCACCGCGTTCCCTTTTCATCCCTCTGCCTCGCGGCTTCGGGAACCGTCGCGCCGTCCTTGGCACGACGTGGCTGCAAGGTCAACGGGCACGATGGCGCCGGGCGGCTTGCCGCATGGCGTCCGACCGAGACCCACTGACCGTCCGACATCCGCAAGCGATGCGCGATCGCAAGTGTCTCGACGGCCAACACCGCTCGGAACGCCGGCGCGACAGATCCGGCGCATGTTGACTTTGTTGACTGTTTCTCTAAGAAAAGACTCGGGCTGGGGGTGTCGTTCGCACAGCCCGGATTGGCAAGGATCAGATGCAGGACTTCTTGGAACTGACGGCGACCGGGGGCACCGGCGCGGGACTATCTGCCCTGCTGGCCCGCCTGCCTGGGGCGGACGATTGGTCGCCCCGGGGCCGGATCGGTCACCCCGGCCCGGCGGCGATATCGCTGGCCGAGCTGGCGGATGACGCCGCGCACCGAAGCCTGCTCGACCTCCAGCTTGCGCGCGAGATCGCGGACTGCCCCGGCGCCGACATCAAGGTCGCGGCGGCCTATTTCATGGACTCGGTGGGCTGGGCTGTCGGCACGGTCTTCGGACATCTCTACCTGAACGGGGTCGTTCCGGCCCTTGAGCCGCGACAGCTCGCGCTCGAGCCGCGCGACGTGCCCTGGACGCACGAGGGCGAAAGCGGCACGGGTCGGGCCTGGACCCTCTGGTTCCTGGTGGGGGACATGCCTCTGCATCGCGGACTGACGGGCGAGCCCGACCTGCGCACGATGCTGGCGGCGCGGTTCTGCGCGCTTCTTCAGCCGCTCGTCGAGCGCCTCCACACGGCAAGCCATCTTGCTCGGCCCGCCCTCTGGCGGCTGGCCGGCGACGGCCTTGCGGGCGGCCTGATCGAACCCGGTCGGGCCATGGGGCTGGCCGACCGGGCCGTGGCAGAGGCCCGGGCGCTGTCGCTGCTCAAGGGAAGCCGGCTGTTCGCCAAGGAACGGCAGGTCGTCAAGGTTGTCCTGCCGGCCGATCCCGCGGCGGGCTTGCCCGAGATGCGCGACCTTTGGCGGGCGCGCGGGGGGTGCTGTCGGGCCTACACCTGGGGCGGAAACGACTATTGCTCGACCTGCGTCCACCTCCCTCCCGAGGAGCAGGTCCGCCGCTGGCGGACCTGGCTCGCCGGGCAGCGCGCGTCGAGCCATGCCCCCGCCCCGGTGCCGGACCATGACAAGGAGGTGTCCGCATGTTCATCGCCATGAACCGCTTCCGCATCCACCTGGGCCGCGAAGCGGAGTTCGAAAGGGTCTGGCGCACCCGCCGGTCGCATCTGGCGGAAGTGCCGGGTTTCATCGCCTTCCACCTGCTGCGCGGGTTGCGCCACGAAGACCACACGCTTTATGCCAGCCACTCGGTCTGGGAGTGCGAGGAGGCCTTTCTCGACTGGACGCGGTCCGAGGCGTTCCGCCTGGCCCATCGCGACGCCGGCGGCGCGCGCGATCTCTATCTCGGCCCGCCCCAGTTCGAGGGCTTTGTCGCGGTCCTGGGCCAGAGCAGCGGCGCCGTGGCGTGAGCGCCACCCGTTCTCGCCGGAGGCAGGGCCGCATCCGGCTGCTGGCAGGCTTTGTCCGGCCCTACCGCCGCACGGCGGCGCTCGTGCTGGCGGCCGTTCTCGTCGTCACGGCGACCGGGCTCCTCGGCCCCTGGCTGGTCGGCGACATCGTGCGCACGATCGAGGCGGGCGGCGAGGGCGCGGCGGCGCGCTTGCCGTGGGTGGCGGGGGCGCTCGGCCTCGTCTGTCTCTTGCGCAGCCTCGCCACGGGGGCGGTGTTCCACTTAAGCCATGTGGTCGCCTTCTCGACGGTCCGCGACATGCGCGACGCGTTGCAGGCGCGGCTGCAGACCTTTTCTCCGGCCTATTTCTCGGCCCGCGCCTCGGGCGACATCGTCAGCCGCATCATGCGCGACACCGACGATCTCGAGCCGCTTCTGGCAGATGCCGTCTACGGCTTTCTTGTCTCCTCGCTCGTGGGTGTCGGGGTCTTCGTCATCCTGATGACGATCTCGCCGCTGCTTGCGGTTCTGGCGGCGCTGCCTCTGCCTGTCGCGCTGTGGAGCGTCTGGCGCCTGGGCGGCGTGGCGCAGGACGCCTTTGACCGGGAGGGCCGCGTGTTCGGCGAGACCTCTGGCCTCGCGCAGGACCAGGTGGCGGGCATGCGCGAGATCCAGATCTTCAACCGCGAAGCCGCCGAGACGCGGCGGTTCGGCGGCATCTCGGCCCGGCTGGCCGCCGCGCAGGTGCAGGCCCGTCGGGTCATGGCCGGCTTCGAGCCGGTGGTCGAGGGCGCGGCCGGATTGTCCACCGCGTTCGTGGTGCTGGTCGGCGGCCGCATGGTGCTGAACGGAGACATCGCGGTGGGGGACCTCGTGTCTTTCGTCCTCTACATCGCCGCAATCTACCTGCCGCTGCACAGCGTTGCCGACGCGGCCGAGTCGTTCCAGAAGAGCCTGACCTCGCTCGGCCGGATCGGCGAGGTGCTCGCCCACGAGCCCGAGGTGGCCGACCCCGCCGACGGAATCGCGCTCGGCCGCGCGGGGGGCGCGATCGAACTGGAGAACGTGGGCTTTGCCTACACCGGCGACGATCGGGTGCTGAGCGAGATCAACCTGACCGTGCCAGCCGGAACGTCGCTCGCCCTGGTGGGGGCGACCGGCGCGGGCAAGTCCACCCTCGCCAACATGGTGGCGCGCTTCTACGACCCGACCGATGGTGTCGTGCGGCTCGATGGGCACGATCTGCGGAGGCTTCGCCTCGGCGACCTGCGCGCGAACGTGTCGATGGTGCTGCAGGACGTGTTCCTGTTCAACGACACGATCGCCGAGAACATCCGCTTCGGTCGTCCCGGGGCCTCGGACTCCGAGGTCATGGCCGCGGCGCGGGCGGCACGCGCGCACGACTTCATCGCGGGCCTGCCGGACGGCTACAACACCTTGGTGGGCGAACGCGGGGTGCGGCTGTCCGGCGGGCAGAAGCAGCGGCTGTCGATCGCGCGTGCCGTGCTGAAGGATGCGCCCGTCCTGATCCTCGACGAGGCGACCAGCGCCGTGGATACCGAGACCGAGCGCGCGATCCAAGACAGCCTCGCGGAGCTCATGCGCGGCCGGACCACGGTGGTGATCGCGCACCGATTGTCCACGATCCGCGACGCGGATCAGATTGCGGTGCTTCAGGCAGGCCGTGTCGTCGAGCGCGGCCACCACGCCGAACTGATGGCCCAGGGCGGCCTCTATGCCCGGCTTGTGGCCGCCCAGTCATCGGCCGAGCGGCTGGCCTCCTGACCTGCGCCGTTCCTGTCCCGTCGCGGCAAGCGGTTAATCGCTCACGGCCGTCGCCGGGTCGCCATCGATGGCGGCGGCGATCATGGGTTCGAGCCGATCCAGAGCGTAGGGCAGGCTGAGCAGCGAAGCGTGGCTGAAGGCCGCGGCGAGCATATCGTCGGCGAGGGCTTCGCGCCCCTCGGCCGCCGCCCGCATGCCGGCGCGGATGGGCAGGGACCAGAGCGCCTCGGCCGGCTGGTCCGTGTACCAGATCACCACATCTGCGTCGATCAGGTCGGGCCGTTCGGCCGAGACATCGGCGCTGAACGCCCCTGCCGGCACGGCCTCTGCCACGGCCTGCGGCGTGCGCAGCCCGAGCCGGCCCAGAAGCTGCGGCCGGATGTCGGTCGGCCCGTAGACGCCGATCCGGTCGCCCCAGTAGAAGGCCACGTTCGCGGTGTGGTCCTGCCAGCCGGGGTTGCGCGCCACGATCCCCGCGATCTGCTCTTCGATACCCGCAATGGCCGCCTCGGCGTCGGCACTGCGGCCCAGTGCGCGGGCGGCAAGCCGGACCTGCTCCTCCCAGGGCAGGGCGAAGTCGCCGGTCCCCGGCGGCACGGCGACGACCGGGGCGATGAGCGAGAGCCGGGCGAATTCCTCCTCGGTGATGCCCGACCAGAGGGCGAGGATCACGTCGGGCTCGGCCGCGGCCACCGCCTCGATGTCGATGGGAGAGCCGATGACCGTCGGCGTCGCGGTCAGCGCCTCTTCCGCCCAGGGCCAGACGGTTTCCGGCCAGTCGCCATACCAGTAGCGGATGGCGACGGGCTGGATCCCGAGCGCGAGCAGGTTGTCCGCGCCGTTGTAGTCGAGCGTCGCCACGCGCTCCGGCGCGGACTCGATGGTGACGGGGCCGAACTTCGTGTCGAGGGTCAGCGGGAAGTCCTGCGCCAGAGAGGGCGCGGCCGTCAGGACGAAAGCTGCGGCAAGGATCGGTCGCAT